>CAVTZT010000009.1:0-289741 GCA_963739255.1 uncultured Chloroflexia bacterium | reverse complement strand
GGGAAAACTCGCCCTGCAACTTTCCAAGCCCGGAGGGGGTGGTCGTGACCTGCGGTTATGTCAGCGTTCCCGAGGTCCGCACGGATCCGCATACGCGCACTATCAAGCTGGCGGTCGTCGTTTTCCACAGCTCCGCCTCCAACCCCACCCCCGACCCGGTCATCTTCCTGCAGGGGGGACCGGGAAGCCAGGCGGTCATGCTTAGCGCGGATGCCTACCGTCTTCTGGTCGAGCCATTCCTGTCAAAACGGGACTATATCGCTTTCGACCAGCGCGGCACCGGCCTTTCAAAACCCGCCCTCGGCTGTGAAGAGTTGGCCACGGATTACAACGCGACATCCACGGACAGCTGCCCGCCTCCAGCCGGGACATGATCTATACCAACGACTTCCGCTCCTGCCACGGATCGATGAGCATCGGCGGGATCGATCTGAACGGCTATACCACTGCCGAAAGTGCCGAGGATATCAAGGATATCGCAACCGTTCTGAAGTACAAACAGGTCAACTTGTACGGCGCTTCCTACGGCACCCGGCTGGCCCTGTTGACGATGCGGGCCCACCCGGAGATCGTGCGCAGCGTCGTGCTCGATTCCGTGGTTCCGGTGGAGTCCAAGCTATACGACAGCGATCCCATCCGCTACGGCTCCTCGTTGCACGCCATGTTCGATGGCTGCGCTGCCGATCCGGGATGCAATACCGTGTATCCAAACCTGAAAGCGGACTTCTGGGCGCTCGTCGACCAGTTGGACGCCAAGCCCGTCTCGGTCACCGCGCCACTCCTGACCGGCGGGACGATCACCGAGACTGTGAACGGCTCCGACCTGATCGGCGTGACGGTGGCGTTGCTGAAATCCTCCTCGCTGATCTCTACCGTGCCGGAATCCATCTATCGCATCAAAGCCGGCGATTACTCGACCTTTGTGGCCATCCAATCGTCGCTGCCCTATGAATTCGAAGGCATCGACATCGGTCTGTATATCTCCGTGATGTGCCATGAGCACATCCTCGCCACCACGCCACAGGATCTGCAAGCCTCGATCGATCCCCAGCACGACATCGGCAGGTATTTTCGCCTACCGTTCTTCGGTAAAGCTGAAGACCTGTTCAACACCTGCAGGGTGTGGGGATCACAATCTCCACTGGCCAGCGAAATTGAACCAGTGGTGAGCGACATTCCCACCCTGATCATCGAGGGGAAATACGATCCGGCCACTCCGCCGATCTTCGGCCGGCAGGTCGCCGCCCATCTGAAGAACAGCTATTATATGGAGTTTCCCAACCAGGGTCACACTCCGACTGCAACGGATCAAAGCAACTGCGCCTTTGGAACGATGCTTTCCTTTTTCGACCACCCAACAAAAATCCCGGATCTCACCTGCCTGGCCAAAATAAACGGCGTGTCGTTCCTCGTCCCATACACCGGAGACCCGCCTCTGGAACTGAGCACCCAGAATGGATATGGCTTCACCTCTAAAGCGCCAGTAAGCTGGAAAAGCCTCGGCTTTGGCATCTACTACCGCGATAACTCCCCCCTGGACATCACCCAATTGGCGATCCTGCAGACGAGGTACAATTCCACAGAATTACTGGACTCGCTCTCTTCCAAGCTGTACGGCTACCAAGGCTTCGATGCGGCACCAGTCGAGATTGGAACGCGCCAAGCCAACGGGCTGACCTGGGCGCTTTACAAGACCACGTCGTATGGACGACCGGTCGACCTGGCCATGGCGGACGATCCAAACGGGGAGGCGTTGGTCGTGCTCCTGTTCTGTCACAAGGACGAGCATGATGCCCTCTACCAGACCGTATACCTGCCGGTCATTGATTCCGTCGTCTCCAACCCTTAAGACATATCCCCAATCTATCACATCCAGACCTAGAAGGTAGGATGATCCCGACCTTTCAGTCAGGCAAGGTCGCCAGGTCCAGGCATTGACTACACTAAATCCTCTCTGACGCTGGCTGGAAGTATCCTGGAGAGGGGTGGCAAATAAAAAGAGGTTTTTCACCTGCGTAGCTACGTCAACCTCCTCTGGATTGTACCTATCCGCCGGCAGTTATTTTCCGGATAAGCCTCAGCTTGTGAATTCCACGGACCTCGTCACTTGTCATAACGATCACCTCGTCGTTAGCTCTTAGGTGACAACGATGGGTAACATCTATTCGGGGACGACCCGGGCAAATATAAAGAAGGTAATACCGTTATAATCAGGCGCGTGATTTTTATCCGCAGGTTATTCCATAACCCGACGATCCCCCAGGAGTGTCGCTCGAATTTCGTCCACCTGTATTTCGACATGGCCTGGTTCGGGGTTTTAAGCGGGAGCGCGTTAAATTTCCTGAATATCTATGCCACCCGTTTGGGCGCAACCGGGTTCCAAATTGGCCTGCTCGGTGCAACGTCCGCAATCGCCAACCTGCTCTTTGCCATCCCCGCCAGCCAGGTCCTGGAAAAACAGCCCGTTGGTAAAACCGTCTTCTTAAACTCGGTCATCTTCCGCGTGGGATATTTGCTGTGGATCCCGCTGCCCTGGATCTTCGGCGCCCAGGGGCAAATCTGGACGCTGATCATCTTGGCGCTGCTG
This sequence comes from uncultured Chloroflexia bacterium, assembly GCA_963739255.1. Classification (GTDB taxonomy): domain Bacteria; phylum Chloroflexota; class Anaerolineae; order Anaerolineales; family Villigracilaceae; genus UBA877. The sequence goes on along the minus strand of CAVTZT010000009.1, from coordinate 287,154 downwards.
ATGGGCATCCCGCTCACCATCTTTACCGTGGGTTTCAACACCTTGTTTGCCCTCGCCGTACCCAACGACTGGCGTGCGTATATGGCAGGCATCCGCAATATCATCTTCTCGGTAACTTTCATGTTCTCCTCTCTCGGCTGTGGCTGGCTACTGGAACACATACCGTTTCCAGCCGGTTACCAGGTGGTCTTCGGCATCGGAGGGCTCAGCGCGTTGTTGAGCTGCCTCCACCTGTTCTTCATCCGCCCGCTATCGACATCACCCGCTGGCACGCCTCCCTCCAGCGTGGAGCCTGATCCCGTTCCTCGCGAGATCGGAGGTCGCCGCGCCTGGCACACCGCCTTTCGCACCGATCTCTGGCGGACACCTTTTGCCGTCATCCTGCTGGTATTGTTCGGACTGCACTTGGCACAATACCTGGCGATCCCAATCTTCCCGCTCTATACAGTTCATGTAATGCATCTGACCGACAATGAAATCGGCTTGGGAATGGCGCTCTTCTACTTTACCGTCCTAATGGGATCGACCCAGCTCCACCATCTGGTGCGCCGGCAGGGCAACTATAAGGTGACTGGCATGGGAATGATGGTCATGAGCCTGTATCCGTTTTTGATGGGCCTGTCCCGGAATGCCCCCGCCTATTACCTGGTCTCTGCCATCGGGGGTTTTGCCTGGTCGATGACCGGCGGCGCATATGCCAACTACCTCCTGGAAAATATCCCCGCCCATGATCGCCCGGCGCACCTGGCCTGGTACAACATCATCCTGAATGCCTCCATCCTGATCGGCTCGCTGCTCGGACCGCTGATCGCCCGTTTCATCGGCCTCGGCATTGCTCTGCTCCTGTTCGGGGGCTGTCGTCTCCTGGCGGGGGTTGCTGTGCTGAAATGGGGCCGCGGCATCCGCATCAGGAGCCAAGAGGATCCGACCGGCTAGGGATCTGTTTCTGCCGCCTCCCATTCATGTTACAATCCCAAGCGTGAACGTCAAAGTAGTCGCCACCAACCGGAAAGCCGGATTCGAATACTTCCTCTTCGAACGCTTCGAGGCAGGCATGTCCCTGCAGGGCAGCGAAATCAAGTCCATTCGCGCCGGACAGATCAGCCTGAAGGAAGCGTACGTGCGCGTTGATGAACGCGGCGCCTGGCTGATGGACGCGCACATCGCCCCCTATGTCCAGGCCAACCGCTTCAATCACGATCCCAAGCGTGCCCGCCGGCTGTTGCTCCACCAGAGGGAAATCCGTGAGCTTTGGGATGCCGTGCGCATCAAAGGTGTCACCGTCGTGCCCACGCGGGTCTACCTCAAGGACGGCCGTGCCAAGCTCGAAATTGCCGTAGCCAAAGGCAAAAAGCTGCACGACAAGCGTGAATCCATCGCCCGCCGGGACGCCCAACGCGAAGGGGAGCGCGAGCAACACCGCGAGGGTTGATCCCGGAAATTTCCCCGGCACAAGAAACCAACCCACTGGAAAACAAGCCATCCACCCTGAAATTACAGAGTACTGCGTAAATATTTAAACCAAGGTCCTGTAATTTGCGAGTGATTCGAGACAATAAATTTCAGAGATTTATGCAAGAAGCATTAAAAAGCCGGGACGAAAGTCTGCCCCGGCCATTTCAATTTAGACAATGCCCTTTTATTTATAGGATTGGATAAAGACCGACGCCATTTGGGGATCATAAAAGGTGCCGCTGTTGCGGGTCACGTCCGCCAGAGCCTCTTTGGCGGACATGCTGGCATGATAAGGCCGGTTGGTGGTCATGGCGTCAAAAGCATCCACGATGGCCAGCAGGCGGCCCTCCCGCGGGATGTCCTCCCCTTTCATACCGAATGGGTAACCGGTTCCGTTCCATCTCTCGTGATGGTACAAGACGAACGGGATGGCCGACTTGAGATGGTCGACGCCCTCCAGCATCTTTGCACCCGCTTCCGGGTGTTTACGCATCAACTTCCACTCGTCTTCGTTCAGCGGTCCGGTCTTCTTCAATACCTTGCTCGGCACGATGATCTTGCCGACGTCGTGCAAAATTGCCCCAAATTCCAGGATGGCAATATCTTCGATCTTCCAATTCAGGGCAAAGGCCAGGCTGAGGGCCAGGCGGCGGACGCGTTCCAGGTGACCGGCCGTGTAGGGATCGCGGGTCTCGATCACGTTGGCCAGCATGATGACCGTTTGCAGGTGGGCAGCACGCGTGTCGAACAACTCGACAACCCGGCGCCGCTCGAGACGCGACCGGACCGCATTGACCAGCTCTGGTGCGTCGAAGGGCTTGAACAGATAATCGTCCACCCCCAAGGCGCGCGCCCGGCTGACGTCCGAGCGCTCGGTGCGCGCGCTCAGGAAGAGGAACGGCACGGTTTGACCCGACGGCAGCAGGCGCACCTGCTCGAGCATCTCGTAGCCATCCATCACCGGCATCATGATGTCAGACACCACGACATCCGGGTGGATGGTCTTGAAAAGTTCCAGGGCTTGTTTGCCGTTGGCAGCCGGAAAAATCTTGAACCCCTCGGCCTCGAGGATGTTGGTCATCACATCAAGCAAGAGCGAGTTGTCTTCGACAAGTAATATTTTATCCATAATTGCTTTCAAGGTCCCCAGCGGGGTTGCCAGTCACAATAATTATTATACGTCAATCGTGTAATCCGGGTGTCTTGCAACTGCATGAGATATATTTCGCAGCCGTTGGGATCTCCGGGATGGTCCAGGTATCCGGTGAAGACGATCCACTGGCCGTCGGGCGAAAAGGCCGGAGCCAGGGCAACCCCGCCCACCTGGAGTTGGTGCAGGCCGGTGCCGTCCGCATTCATCAGGTACATGTTCCAGTTCCAGGGACTTCCGGCGTAGGAGGCGATCCGGGAACCATCGCGCGACCAATCGGTGCGACCGCGCGTGCGGAATTCCGTGCCGACCGGCTGCAGCCCGCTGCCATCCAGGTTGATCGTATAAAGCAGCTTGTCCGTGCCCAAGCCGGAGGCGAAGAGGATCCTGGTCCCGTCCGGGGACCAGGTTGGGTCGAGCGAGTCGACGCCGGAAAGGGCATAGATCTGATGCGGATCGGAGCCGTCGCGGTTCATCAGCCAGATGCGGCTGAACTGGCCGATGTTATCGGCGAAGACGATCAACCTCCCATCCGGCGAGATCGCAGGGGCGGCGACCTCACCGAGGCCGTGCGTCAGCTGGACCAGGTGGCCCGAGGCCAGGTCCAGCTCGTAAAGCTCATAGCTCCCGGTGCGGTTGGAGGAGTAGACCACACTATTCCCATCCGGGGAAAACGAAGGGTAATAGTTCTCAAAATTGTCATCGAACGTCAGTCGCCGGAAGCCCGAGCGGTCGGCGTTCATGAGGCAGATCTGGTCGCGGTTTGCCTGGGCCGATACCTGGCACACATAGACGATCTTGCCGGTCGGACCGGGCGTTGGGCTGGGAGAAGAACTCACCGCCGGCGTGAGCGTCGGGGACGGCGTGACGGTTGCCGCGGGAGGAATGACCGGCGTGGGTACCGCCGCGGGGGTCGACCGGAAGAAGCGGATCAGCAGGAAGAGGGCCAGGAAGAACCCGGCAAACAGGGCGGCCAGGATACCCAAGAAGACGGAGTTCCGGAGCCTCACCTTGCACCTCCGGATTGCAGCCTGTATGCCGCAACCAGCGCCTGCCCGAGGGCGATCCCGCCGTCATTGGCCGGAACCTGGTGGTGAAGATAAACCTTAAAGCCGTCCGCCTGCAAGCCCCTCACGGTCCGTCCCAGCAAAGCCATATTCTGCCAGACGCCGCCGCTCAGGGCGACCTCCTGCAGGCCGGTCTGGCGGCGGATCTCGCCGCAGACCTTGCGCACCATCTCGGCCACGCCGTTGTGGAAGCGGGCGGAGAGGCGCGGCACGGAAACGCCCTTGTGAATGTCGCCGATCAGAGCCTGGAGGGCCGGACGCGGGTCGACAATCCCCGCCTCGATCCCGAACGGGTACGTCCCCGCCTCGCCCGGGTCGATGGCCGCCTCGAGCTCGATCGCCGCCTGGGCTTCGTAGTTCACCTTTTGCCGGACGCCGGCCAGGGCGGCTACGGCGTCGAACAGGCGGCCCAGGCTGGAGGTCTGGACGGTGTTCAGCTTGTGCTCGAGCTGGATGCGCAGCGCCTGGCGATCCTCGAAGCACAGCTCCGTGGCCGGCGGCAGGACCTCGTCCCAGTCCATGTCCAGAGACCAGAGCAGCGCCAGGGCGATGCGCGCCGGCCGGCGGATGGCGGCGTCCCCGCCAGGGAGGGGAAAATAAGCCAGATGGAAAGGACGCTGGTATGCAGCATAATCCGCCACCAGGAACTCGCCGCCCCAAATGGCCCCGTCCTCACCATAGCCCGTCCCGTCGAACGACACGCCGATCACAGGCCGGTCGCCGCTCAAGCTGTTATCGGCCATGCAGGCGGCGATGTGTGCGTGGTGATGCTGGACGCCGATGGCCGGCAGGCCCTGGCGCCCGCTGCGTTCCAGGGCGTAACGGGTAGACATGTAATTGGGATGCAGGTCGTAGGCGATGGCCTTGGGCTGGATGCGGAACAGGTTTTCGAAGTGCGCAACCCCGTCTTCGAAGGAACGCAGGGTCGCGTAGTTCTCCAGGTCCCCGATGTGATGGGACATAAAAGCGTAGCGCTGGCGGGTCAGACAGAAGGTGTTCTTCAACTCCGGGCCGGACGCCAGCAGCGGCGGGACTTCCATAGGCAGCGACAGCGGGTCCGGAGCGTAGCCGCGGGCGCGACGTAAAAGATATTGACGATTTACGATTGAGGACTGCGAAGCTTCCCTGGAGCGAGGCGGAGGAGATTGGCGATCGTCGTGAGATTCGAAGACTCGCACCACCGAATCGTCGCAGCGCGTGTGGATCTCGCGGTCGTGCATCAGGAAGGCATCAGCCAGGCCGGACAGGCGGTGGCGGGCTTCATCGTTGCCTGTGGCGATGGGCTCCTCGCTCAAGTTGCCGCTGGTCATCACCAACGCCCAATCCCGGAAGGTCACGGGCGATGTCTCCTGCGCAAACAGAAGGTAATGAAGCGGGGTATACGGCAGCATCACCCCCAGTGTATCCTGCATGGGGGCGACCTCGGCAGCGATGGCGGACTCCGGCCGACGGCGCAACACCACGATCGGCCGCGGCCGGGAGGTGATCAGCTCGCGCTCGGCTTGAGAGAGGAAACAGTGCCGCTCCACGACCGTCTGGTCGGCCATCATCAGGGCGAAGGGCTTGTCGACGCGCAGTTTGCGCCGGCGCAGCTCCTCCACCGCGGCGGCGTTCGCCGCCTCGCAGGCCAGGTGGAAGCCGCCCAGGCCCTTGATCGCCAGGATTTTCCCTTCGGCAAGCAGTTTTTGAGCGGTTAAAGTCGGCTTCGTCCCTTTCAGCAAGCCTTTCACCAGCTCGATCTTCCAGCCAGACTTGCGGCCCGCAGGCCGGGCAGGCCACCGGCTGGGCATGGAAGCGCCGGTCGAGAGGGTCGCGATACTCGGCGGCGCAGTCCGGGCACATGTCGAACGGCGCCATGGTGGTCTTCGGCCGGTCGTAGGGGATGTCGGTGATGATGGTGAAACGCGGCCCGCAGTTGGTGCAATTGATGAACGGGTAGCGGTAGCGCCGGTCGTGCGGGTCGAAGAGCTCGCCCAGACAGTCCGGGCAGATGCTCACGTCCGGAGAGATGGGTTGGAAGGCACCGGCCACGGCTTCGGAGGCGAGGATCTCGAAACCGACGAAGCCGCGCGGGTCTCCGTAGGACACGTCCAGGCTGTCCATGCGCGCCAGCGGAGGCAACTCATTTTTCAAGGATTGGAGGAAGGATTTCAGGCTTTCAGGTCTCCCGTCCACCTCGATGTCCACCCCGGCGGAGGTGTTGCGCACCCAGCCGCTCAATTGGTAACGGGTAGCCAGGCCGTAGATGAACGGTCGAAATCCGACACCCTGCACGATACCGGTAATATGTAGGCTTGCGCCACGCAGCTCAGACATAAGCGAATTATAAACGCTCGGGAATTGCCCGCCGGCTACCAGCGGGCGTGATGCTCCTCGGCGAAACCAATCTGATCCTGGATCTGGATGCCCTCACCGTCATCCGCCACGGCGCGGCCGGAGTAGCGCCCGAACATCTGGTGCACCTCGCTGAAGATGATGCCCAGGTTCGTCTGCGCCAGGCGCTCCTTGAAGGGCGTGAAGATCAGGTCGAGGCGGCCCTGGTCATCGGTGAACTTCCAGGGCTGCATGTAGTCCCCGGAGGTGTAATCGAACTTGACCGGGCTCCAGCTTGTGGATGCGATTGCCGAGGATGAGGGCGTTTTCTCCGGCGGCGGAGAGGTCGCCAAAGCCGCAGCCCAGGTTCAAGCCGACCGTACGCCCGTCCGGGAGAAAGCCCGAGGCTGCTGGCCCAATTCCAAAAGGACTGCGGTACTCCCAGACGCCACGGCCCCAGTCCAACGATCCGATGCAGGTCTTGGGATCGAGCTGTTCATGGATTTCACCATACTGCATGCACACCGGAGGCGGGCAGACAGTTGATCTTGCGGTTGTAGTAAAAACGCCGCTCCCCGATCGGGATGACGATGGTCATCAACTCGTATCCCGGCGGGCAGCTCAGTGTCAGGTCCGCCTGTATGCCGCGGCCGCCATGGAAGGCCGGCCAGGAGACAGATATGGACCGACAATCCGGCTGCACCTGGAAATCAAGGCGCGCCTTGTCGTTTTCGAAGTGGCTGTTACCCTCGGAGCTATTGCGCGGCAGGTGGACGCCCTTGGCAAAGGGGATGACCAGCCCTTCCTCGTGCAGGCCGCCGCTGACCAAGTCCATGGCATAGACGAAGATGTTGCCGGCGTAGCCGAGGTCGGCGATGGTGGCGGAGAAGAAGCTGCGCGGGGTGAAGACGGCGTAATAATCCCAGCGTTTGATGCGCAGGCGCTGGAAGGAGCGCAGCGCATAGAAACGGGCGTTTTCCAGGTTGCAATCCAGCAGGGGTTGGCGCGACCAGCCGATCTGTGCCAGGCGGCCGTCGGGCTCGAGCAGCGGACCGGGTCGGGTGAGTTCGGTTTGCATGGAGCCTCCAATCCAAGGATCAGTGTATATCCGTTCGACGCGGCTGTCAAACCAGCCTTCTGATTAACCGGAACTTATTCCAGGGTCAGGGCGCGCCCGTTGTTCCTGAGCCAGGCGATATGGCGCTTGTACTCCGGCAGGATCGCCGCCACCTGCGACCAGAAGCGCTTCGAGTGGTTTTTGACCTTCAGGTGGACCAGCTCGTGAACGACGACGTAGTCGATGATTTCCAGGGGTGCCATGACCAGCCGGTAAGTGAAGCTGAGCGTACCCCGGCTGCTGCATGAGCCCCAGCGCGCCCGCGCCGAGGTGATGCGGATGCGCTCGTAGGCAAAGCCGCACTGCCGGGCGAACCGGTCCACCCTCCCGCCGATCACCTCCACCGCCCGGGCTCTGTACCAGCGGATGAAGGCGGCTTTGGCTCGCGGTCGGGCAGAGCGGGAAAGGCGGAAGGCGCTCCCAAGCTGCAGGGCGGGTCGCTGCGGTGGGACGAACTTCAGCGGGTAGGGTTTTCCCACATAAAGGAACCGCTCCCCCTCCGCGAATTGCCTGGGTGGCAGGTGTTCGGTGCGCGCCTGGGCCAGCTTTTTACGGATCCAGTCCGCCTTGCTCTCGACGAAGTCCCGGATCATTTTTTCTGGAGCCCGCAGCGGTGCGCGCACCACCAGTCGGCCGTCGGTCTGGACGATCAGGGCGATCGTCCGGCGCCGGGAACGGATGAGATCGAACGGTTCGGTCATTGGTTCGACCGCATCCCATAAACCCAGTCTAAGTTCGTCCCCAGGGTATTGGCGATGTAGGAACGGTCGTCCGGCATCGACAGGATTTCGATGCTCTCCGCTCCGACCAGTGGGATCGGCTTGAGCCGGTAGAGGTGCCGGCTGACCCGGCGGATGCCGTCCTCATCCCACATCCAATTAAACCGGTCGAGGCGGGAAAGGTCGAGCGGACGGGTGTAGGCGCGCAGCGTTTTCAACTTCTCAAAGCTGGTGTACCATTCAAAGTAGGTCATGATCAGCTCGCGCAAGCTGCGATAAACCGGCTCGCGGAATCGAAGGCCGACATAGTTGGACTTGGCGATGGCGCCCCAGGCGCCTTTGAGTTGGAAGAGCGCCAGGACGTGATCGTCATCCTTGCCCGGCTCGGGAACCAGATCGAGGATCAAAGGGCGGTGGCCGAGACGGCGCAGGGCCAGCGCGGCGAAGATACCCCCATCCAGGCAATGGGCCTGGCAATCCTGCATCACTGCCAGCGGGGAGCGGTCACGCTCCTCAGCCACATAGGGAATGCTGTCCAGGTAGACCTGGATGGCGAACGGCCTATCCAGCCCTCCCCAAACACTGCGCTGGGCGGCGGAAAGACGGGTCTCGAATTCGAGCAGGTTATTCATCGTTTCACCGTATTGTCATTGATTGCATGGGGTTATCGTTTCATCTTGCAGGAGCACGCTCCGGCAGTCCATGGTTTATTCCTCCACCGGCTCGAGGGCGCGCTGGACAGTGGACAGGCGGCGGTACAGGCCGTCCTTCAGGCGCATCAACTCGTCATGCGTGCCCATCTCGCGGATCGACTTGTCCTCCAGCACGACGATCAGGTTGGCATTGTGCACGGTGGACAGGCGGTGAGCGATGACGACCGTCGTGCGCCCTTGCATCAGCCGCTCGAGCGCTTCCTGGATGAGCAGCTCGGTCTCGGTGTCCACGGACGAGGTGGCCTCGTCCAGGATCAGGATGGGAGCATCCTTGAGTACGGCACGGGCGATGGACAAGCGCTGCTTTTGCCCACCGGAGAGCTTGACGCCGCGCTCGCCGATCAACGTGTCGTACCCGTCCTGCAGCTGCTCGATGAATTCGTGGGCGTTGGCAGCCTTGGCCGCGGTGACGATATCGGATTCGCTTGCGCCGGGTCGTCCGAAGAGGATGTTCTCGCGCACCGTTCCGTAGAACAGGAATACGTCCTGCAGGACAATGCTGATCTGCCGGCGCAAGCTCTCGAGGGTGTACTCGCGCAGGTCGCGCCCGTCGAGCAGGATCCGCCCGCTGGTCACGTCGTGGAAACGCGGGATCAGGCTGACCAGCGTCGATTTGCCCACGCCGGTCGGCCCGACCAGGGCGACTGCCTGGTGGGCAGGGATGTCCAGGTTGATATCCTCCAGCACCGGGCTGCCCGAGGTGTACTCGAAGCCAGCCTTTTCAAAGCGGATCTCGCCCCGGACGCGCCCAGGCATGGTGACCGCACCAGGGACGTTGTGCGGCTCCTCCTCCTCGACCATCAACCCCGCCACCCGGTCCGCACCCGCCAGCGATCCCTGGACCGCCTCCCAGGCGCTGCTCAAGTTGCGCACCGGAGTGTAGAACATGTCCAGGTACAGGAAGAAGGCCACCAGATCCGAGACCGGCAGGACCCCCTGCAGCGCCAGGCGCCCGCCGAAGAAGATGACCACCAGCATTCCCAGCGAGGAGGTGAAGTCCACAAAGGGCTGGAAAATCGCCATCAGCTTGAGGGCATTCATCAACGATTTGCGATAGTTGTCGATGTGCCGGCGGATGCGGCTGGCCTCCTGCAATTCACGCGTAAAGGCCTTGATCTCCCGGATGCCGGAGAGATTGTCGTTGAGAATGGCATTCAGGTTGCCCAGCTCCACCTGGCGATTGCGGAAGGCCGGGCGCACGTACTTGGCGTAGACCCGAAGTGAAAGGGCCACCAGCGGGACCGGCAGAGTGCTGAGCAGGGTCAGTTTCCAGTTCAGGCCGAGCAGCACAGCGGTTACGGCGATGAAGGTGATGACATTCACCACCACGTCGGGGATGGCATGGGCGATGAGCTGCTCGAACAGGTCGGTGTCATTGACCACATTCGACATCAGGGTTCCCACCTGTTTGTCTTCATAATATCGCAGCGAGAGGCGTTGCATGTGTTCGTAAATGTATTGTCGTACGTCAGCCACCACACCCCAACCGGCGATGTGCGCCATGTAGGAGCGCAGGAATTGCAGACCGGCGCGCGCCAGGTAGACGATCAACACAATGACCGTCAGCCGGGTGACGAAATCCATCACGTCCGGTGTTACGCCCGGGGCAGTGACAGCGGCCACCAGCAGCTTGACGATCCAGGGGATCAGCAGCTGTACGCCCACCAGGGCCAGCATGCTGATGGCGGTTACTGACAAAACAAAGGTGTATTTGCGCGCATAGGTAAAAATCAACTGAAAAGGTTTCAAGCCGTCAACTCCGCGAGGAAAGGATGCGTGGTGATTATACGTCGGATTGAGTGCAGAGCGACCCGACGTGAAAAACAATCCGCCATGATTATATACAAGATATGGCGGCCTTCACCTCGGTCGATTCGGGATTGGTTCCACCTCGCCAGCCGCTCTCACCTTCGCAGATCACACCTTAGCTGGCTGCAAACGAACCGGTTACATGCATTCCAGGTATTCCAGCAGCGGCCGTCGATTCCAAACCTGCGCCTCGATATAATTGGCAAGATCGGAGGGCAAATCCGTCCCCCATTTTTCCCCGGGCAATCCTTTGGCTTCAACGATGGAGCGGATCTCGGAAAGCGTGAAGACTTTGCCGTGATACTCCGGAAGATAGATCTTCGGGTCTTTTTCATAGGCCAGCATCGCCGAGACCATGCTATCCGGATACGTGAAACTGACTTCATACTCCTTGAAAATGGACAGGGGCACCATAATTTCGGCCGTTGTGGCCAACGTAACCGGGTCGGGTGCTTCAAGCACCCACCTGGATCTCCCCAGCATCATGTAGATCGGGTAAGGTTCGACCGGTTTACCGCCCTTGACGATGAAATCCCTACGCAGCCACTCTTCAATCTGTCTGCGCTGCTGCAGGTAAAGCGCCGGGTCTTTAAACCTCTCCCAAAAGACAGACCCCTCGACATACAGGGTCTGCATGATCTTCACTGCGTCCCAATCGGAAAGGGCGGATAAACTCCTGAAAGGTCGTTCGCCAATTTTGTAGAAATGGATCAGAAAGTCTATCATGGCGGATCCGGGTTCCAATTGGAGGGTGATCGGGCTCGATTCGGTTTTAGTATAGGACATAATCCACAAGGATACAACGACCCAGGCTGATGGGTTGCCAATCCAATTCCGGATGGGCAGAGCATGAATTCTCGTGTAAAATCTAGCGGACGAGGAAATCGGTTTGCTCCCGAGTTTCATCCCCGGGTTATGTTGGAGCTGGCATTGACAGGCGACTTCTGGCAGGATTTCGATCTCAACATTGAAGTGAATGAAGTACTGCGCGGCCAGGGTGCGGACCCGGAAACTGTGCGCGCCCGGCGACCAGCTCTGATCCAGGCTGCCGAGCAGGCGCTGGCCGAGGGGGGACCCAGGCTTCGACCTGCCGCGCTGGTTCGTGAGCTCGACGTGGTCGAGCTGCGCCATGAGCGCCTGATCCTCGCCGACGGCTCGGCCCTGACCGGCCCGCTGGTGGCCCGACACCTGGGTGGGTCCGTACGCATCGCCGCCGCACTTTGCACTATCGGCTTTCCCCTGGAGATCGAGGTGACGCGCAGGATGGGCGAAAACCCCGTGCTGGCCCTGGCGCTCGATGGGTTGGGCAACGCCGCCGTGGAGCTGATCGGACAGGAAGTTTGCAGCCGGATCGGAAGCTGGGCGGGGGCCAAAGGCCTGCAGACCTCCACCCCGCTCAGCCCGGGCAGCCCCGCATGGCCCGTCGAGGTCGGGCAGCCTCAAATATTTTCCCTGCTCGAGGCAAACCAGGCCGGCATCCAGATCACGGCGGGCGGGATGATGTATCCGCAAAAATCGATCTCCTTCGTGGTCGGGATCGGCACGGGGGTCAGCCAGGCCGAACCCTGCGAGCTGTGCAGTCTGAAGGAAATCTGCCGGTACCGACATGGCTGAACACTATCGCATCGACTTCGAGCCCCTCGGACGGCGCGGCGAAGCCCGTCCCGGCACCACCCTTCTGGCCGCCGCCCAGGCCGCCGGCGTCCAGCTGGCCTCGGTGTGCGGCGGCGTCGGGACGTGCGAGGAATGCCGCCTCCGACTGGTCACCGGCAGGCTCACTCCCCCAACCCTGGTCGAGCAGGCGGTCTTCAGCAAAAGCGAGCTGGAGGCCGGATTCCGGCTGGCCTGCCAGGCCGAACCGCTCAGCGATGTCAAGCTGGACATTCCGCCGGATTCCCTGACCACCGCCCAGCGCCTGCAGCTGGAAGGCCGGGAGATGGCGGTCAAACCCGAGCCGGCCGTCACTGCCCCCGGCGCACACGGCCTGGCCGTGGACATCGGCACCACCAAGCTGGCCGCCTATCTGGTGGACCTGGGTAGCGGCGCCACGGCCGCCCGCACCGGGGCAATGAACCCGCAGGTGGCCTATGGAGAGGACGTCATCAGCCGCATCGCCTATGCCGGGCGGGAGAAAGAGGGTGCCCGCACGTTGCAATCCGTCCTGGTGGAGACCCTGAACCGGATGCTGGCGGAGATGCGCGCCGAGGCCGGGGTCTCTGCCGAGCAGGTGCAGGATGCGGTGCTGGTCGGCAACACGGCCATGCACCACCTGTTCGCCGGCCTGCCCGTCGAACAGCTCGGGCGCGCTCCCTACACTCCTGCCACCACCCAGCCGTTGACCATCCCCGCCGCCGAGCTAGGATTGCAGCTGGCTGCGGGCGCGAACGTCTACCTGCCGCCGGTCATTGCCGGGTACGTTGGCGCGGACCATGTCGCCATGCTCCTGTCAACCGAGGTCTGGAAATCCCCGCGGACGGTGATCGCCCTCGACATCGGCACCAACACGGAAATCAGCCTGGTGGCGGGCGGCAAGGTGACCTGTTGCTCGTGTGCCTCCGGGCCGGCATTCGAGGGCGCTCACATTCACGAAGGGATGCGGGCCGCGCCGGGCGCGGTCGAACGCGCCCGCTGGTCCGAAGGCCATATCCTCTGGCAGACCATCGACAACCAGCCCCCGGTCGGCATCTGCGGCTCGGGCATCCTGGACGTGGTGGCGGCACTGCTGGACGGCGGCCTGGTCAAACCGACCGGGGCTTTGCATGCCGGCCCCGGATCCGAGTACGTGCTCGCACCAGCCGCGCTGAGCGGCACCGGGCGGGATCTGGTGGTTACGCGCAAGGATATCCACGAGATCCAACTGGCCAAATCCGCCATCCGTGCCGGGGTGGAGGTCTTACTGGAAAACGCCGGGCTGGCATACGCCGACATCGACGAGTTCATCGTCGCCGGAGCATTTGGCACCTACCTCGACCTGACCTCTGCCGTACACGTGGGCATGTTCCCGCCCCTGCCCCTGGAGCGCTTCCAGCAGGTCGGCAACGCGGCCGGCGTGGGGGCCAAGCGTATGTTGATCTCCACCGCGCAGCGCAGCGAGGCGGAAGGTTTGGCGCGCCGCCTGGGCTACGTCGAACTGACCGGGGATACGAGCTTCACCCCCTTGTTCATGAAATACCTGTCCTTCGACGAGTTTCATTCGAATGCCTGATCAAATTGGAGAAAATAATGAAACCGGTTCGCTTTTTATTCTATGCAGGCATGCCATTGGCCCTGCTGGTGACCTCCCTGACCGCCTGCTCGCCCGCTTCCGGCTCCGTGGATACACCCACGGCGGTCATCCGCCAGATCCGCTCGCAGCTGAACCTACCGCAGCTTCCTCTGGAAGACATCGGCAGCGCGACAATGATCAATTCGCCGAGCGGGAATGAGGCGGTGATCAATTATCAAGATAGTGAAGGGCGTATCTATTCATACGATCCAGCTCTGCGGCAGGTGATCGAGATCGACGCCCGTGCCCGGCTGTCTAAGATCCCCATGGATGCCTCCGCCCTGCCGCTGATCGAGTTGAGGAACGAGGCAAAAAAATTCGCAACCGCAACGGCGCCCGACTTCAACGCCCTCGCCGGTCAGTTGAAATACGAGGAAGGGAACAAGGGAGATAATTACTTCTTCTCCTGGTCCTTGGGAACGAACGGCAATACTTTCATGCCACCATTTCTGCAGATCGCCCTTTACAAGAACGGCGAGCTGTTCGCTTACATTAACACCCTGGCGTTAAAATAACGGCAATTATGGATAAGCAAAAAAACAGATTCGTGTCGTTGCGAGCCGTGTTCTGCCCTGGCACCGACCGCCAGGACGGTGTGCAGCGACACCTGCACTCCCTGGCACTCGCCCTGGCTGCTCGTGCCAGACCGTCCCGGTGTCCTTCCGGGAGGGCAAGTGTGCAGCAGGCGCAAGTGTCGCCCACCTCGCAACGACACAAAATAACTTATCCATAACTCATATTAGAATAGATGCCTGGCATCCGGTCTCTAGAATAACCGGCGCGTCAGGGCGATGACGGCGTTGCTAAAGCCTATCTTCCGTTCCTGATTTTGTTCGGCGTGTGAACCATCCTTATGGGTTTTGGAGACAAGCCGCAGATTTTCTTTGCCAAGGGCAGAAATTCAATCAACAATTAAAGTAATTCGCTCTAGACGATATTCGCCTTGAAAATCCGCTCGGTAAAGACTTGCTAATCTACATTTGGCAAGCTCGGTCAGGGCGATGCGATAGCTTCTGCCCAAACCCATTCGCCGTATACTATTGACAGGAATATCCTGGAAAGGAAGGCTGTTATGACAAAAACTTTCAAATGTCCCAGCTGCGGCGCTCCGCTGGATTACGACGGCGGCGAGAAGCTGACTGTCCAGTGTCCCTTTTGCTCCAACGTGGTGATCGTGCCGGAGGAACTGCGCCCGGAAAGGCCGTCGTCGACAAAAACCCCGGTCCCCGCGCCCATAAACCCGCCCGTGCCAGACGATCCCGAGGCGATCAAGGCCAGGATCAAGGAGAATCGGCAACAGGCCCGCGCCGAGCGCAGGGAGCTGCGACACCAGCTGCGCAGAAGCCGCCGTCAGCGTGGCTGAAGCACCTCGCCGGAAGTCAGCCTGCGCGATCGCTCACCCACTTTCCTCTCAGCCAACATATTTGTAAAGGTTCGCATCTCGTCCTCACAGGATGACCTCCTCTATACTTGGGAATATACTGGGATTCGATAATTACAGGAAGTGCGAGACCGGCCGCCTGTGATTTCACGTTATCCCCTTGAGCTTTTATCGAAAAATGGAGGCGAGTCCATGTTCAGATTGATCCGGTCGGCCTGCACCCTTTTGACGATCGTGATCCTGGCCGCGTGCGGCGGACCGGTCACACCTCCGCCAACGGCGACGCAGGTCGCGACCATTTCCGAAGCTTCGCCCACGCAACAGTCACCCGCCGCCCCAACAGAAGCGCCGACACTAACCCCGACTGCGACCGCTGCCCTCCCTCCGCCCGCTACATTGCTGGACCGCGTAGGCAAGGGCATTTTCATATCCTTCGCCTGGTCGCCTGACGGGGCTACCGTAGCCGTGCTGAGTAAAGTGGGTATTTACCTGTATGCAGCGGACTTGCTGGCGCAACAAGCCTTCATCCCTGTCGAGGGTATCGGGCGCATATTTTACCGCGCCGACGGACAGCTCCTGGCAGGCTCCTGGCAATCCAGGACGAAAGAAGGTCAGACGCCCGTCCTGACCATCTGGTCCGTCACCACCGACGGCCTGCAGCCTCTCCAGCAAATCACTGGTTCGTCCTGGTCGTCGAAGTATGACGATTATGCCTACCAGATCTCGCCGGATGGTGCCCTGCTGGCGATCAATAATAACCCGAATAAACAATTAGAATTATGGAAGATCAGCGACGGTACACAGGTAGCAACCTGGGATATCCAACGCGAAGATCAGAACACGATCCCCGGCGCGCATGATCCCAGTTTCGTCTTCGCCCAGGATTCCAAGCACCTAGTCTTCTGCACCGGATACAGCTACGGAGGGAAGGTCAACGTATTATATGCCGCATCAGGCAAGTTGATTCCGATCTTCACACTGTGGCTAGCCGCCGAGGTAGATCAATATAATAATTATAATTACTGGCCCGGCAACGGGGATTACGGCCTCGGCCTGAGCCTCTCGCCGGACAACGCCCTGCTGGCCACCGGCGGGCCGGACAGCAAGGTGCGCGTTTGGGAGGTGGGCAGCGGAAAACTTGTCGCCACGTTGGACGAACAAAAAAACCGGCCCTCGCACGTATCATTTTCACCGGACGGGCGGGTAATCGTCGTGATTAACAACGGCGGGCTTTACCTCTACAAAACCCAGGGCTGGAAATTCATCGGCGGCCAGCTCAAGGCGGCCAGCCAATCACCCCTCGTACCAGGCGGCGGCGAGGTCATTTTCAGCCCGGATGGTTCTCACGCTGCGGCTGCCTACCACGGGACGATCTATTTCACCGATCTTCCCTCTGGCGCTCGCAGCTCGCAGCTCACCGGCTTCTCTGGTCCATATTGGGGTGCGACATTCAGCCCCGACGGCTCGACCCTGGCCGTGGTCTCAAGTGATATCCATCTATTCAACCTGCAAACGCGCCGGGAAATACGCACCCTCCAGACTAGCGGAGGTGCTGTAAAGAAAATGGCGTTCTCACCGGATGGGATTTACCTGGCAGCCACAATGGCTAATATGTATGAAGGCTGCGATGACTGGGCACAGATCTGGCGCGTCGATAGCGGCAGCGTTGTGCAAAAACTGGACCTGGCCTCGGTTCCAGGCCAATATGCCTGTGCTGGCAGCCTAGCCTATTCCCCTGACGGCCGCCAGTTGGCCATCCAGACCACGATCGAATACGATTCTTTTCCTCAACTATGGCAGGTGAAAAAGGATGGGACAGCCGAATATGTCGAGGACGCCGACGTCTCCGGAACGGACTGGCTGGCGTATTCTCCCGATGGAACAGACCTGGTGGTCTTCACCGAACATGGGGGGGACAGCGAAATGGAGGTCGGGATTGCCGGATTAAATCTGGGAAGTCAGGAGATTGATTTCACCCAGACCGGCACGCTCAAGCCGGATTCCCTGATCGTCGTCGAGGCCGGGAAAGCCGGATGGAACCAATCCCTGGGCTGGGTGGCAGTCGGGGAGGACAAACAAGACCGCGTGATCGCCGCCCGCGCAGGTCTGGTCAATGTCATTTCTACAATTCAAGGACCGCCGAAGGCCAGCTCCAACCCATACGTCATTTCCCCCAATCTGGACCTGGCCGCCATCCAGAGCACTGTGGACGGCAAATCGGTCGTCGGGTTGTGGAGTCTGAAAGATGATCGCTGGCTTGGCACGCTGCCCGGTGGTTTTCCAGCCTTCTCGCCGGATGGAATATTGTTAATCATCATGGAAGATGCCGGCGGGATCGCCTTCTGGCAGCTGGAGGGGTGACGCTCCCAGCCGCACCAGTCAAGTGCGCCTATAAACATTGACTTCCCTCGACCGCCGCTCGCGGGAGGGAAGTCTTTTTCATCAGGCCATTTGCGACACAATCAACCCTAAGGTGAAACACCCCATTCTTGCATGACTTGCAGGACGACCTGCAGGTTCTTGTTGTAATAATGGGCTTTTTTGATGTCGTCGATGGCTGCGCCATACTCACCCATTTGGGATTCGGCCAGGGCGCGCCAGTACAGACTCTCTTCGAGCGTCTCGGGCGGGAAGATCTGGTTGGTCAGGTTGGTATCCGCCAAATTGATGACATCCTGGTAGCGGCTGGTGTAGTAATAAGCCCAATAGGGACCCGTCTGGTACCACATGATCCGGTATGGGAGGTACTTGTCTTTGGGGAGGCTGGGATAGAGGCTGCCGTAGGCGTAATCGTAAGCCTGGGCTGCTTCACCGTAGCGGAAGAGGGCTGCCAGGCTGGTGCCTTTGTTGAAATAAGCGAAGAAAAGGTCATCGCCGGAAAGCGTCTGGATGTCCTGGTTCGCCATGTCCAGGGCGTGCTGGGCAGCCCAGTTAGGGTCCGACCAGGGACCCAGGGCGGCAGTCACCTCCGTCTCCTTGTCCGCCGGGTAGATGATGATGAAGACGTAGTCGAAGTCGCGCCACAGGCCAACATAGTCGCTGTACTTGGCCGGGACATTATGGCCGTGCTGGTAGGTGTTGCCCTGGCAGAGGTTGGGGTATGAATCCTGCCAGGTGATGGTCTGCATGGCATCGTCATAACCCGTGGCAAACGCGAAGTGTCCAGACCAAGCGGTATGGCCGGCGCTGTCGCGGCTGACCAGCCCGTTCTCGGTGATGACCGGAAAGCCGGCCGAGATCAGACGCTTCAAGAGGGTCAAATCGCCGCCATAAGCATAGTAGGCCTTCAAGGAGGTGTTGTCGTTGACATAGTCCACCATCTCGTAGGGCATGACGTTGACATCCGAATGGCCGCGCTGGATGAAGTCCAGGTTGGGATCGTCCTCCCCGGGCTTGATCGCCGCGGCGATGTCGTCGCGCGTCCCGTTCCAGCCCCAATACTTGAGCGCCATGGCCAGGTTGGCCGGGCCGCAGTAATTCCAGCGGTTGCACTGGTCCACGTAGGGGACGTTGGAAAGGATGTTGGAGGAGGGCAAAGGCGTGGCGGAAGGTGTCGGGGTGGCGATGTCGACCGGCAGCGCGGTGGGTGTCGGCGAGCTGGCCGGCTGGACGGTGGCGGTCGGCACCGTCGTCAGCATCGCCTGCTGGGTGGGCACGAAGACCACGTCTTGCGGCGGGTGAACGGCGTAGATAATGCCGATGCGCAGCAGGTCCAGGCGCGGGGCCAGGCGGCTGCGGATGGGAGGCAGGGAATACAGGCCAACGGCTGCGACCAGCAGCACCGCCAGGCCTGAAATGACGATCAGAATTTTCTTGCGCATGAGGGCGGATTATACTACCGGTAGATGTGGAACGGCTTAATGGAGCAGGTCACACCTCGAGCGTGACCTGCTCGGGAAAAAATCGAATATACTTCACGCGGGTGTGAAAATAGATATCGATCTGTCCATTGGTGTGCTGCTGGAAGGGGCATGCGCCTCGATCAAGTACCGGATCAAGACTGAGATCCTGGGCCACCCGGCCTCCATTCCTGAGATGCAAGACCTCCAAGCGCAAATCCTGGAGGATGGCCTGGTCAGGGAGGTCGTCGCCTGGCAGGGACCCGACGGATGGCTGGGATGGGATTTCCACGGCGCGAAAGGCACCGAGACCGGCATCCGCATAATGTGCGAAAAGGGTGTCGACCCGCGGAACCCGGTGGTCAGGCGGGCACTGGCGGCAGTAGAAGGGCACCCGGAGCGGCTCGAGCGCGGCCTGGGCAGGGTCGGCGGCATGCTCGACGAGGCGGGGCTGGGCGGCGGCCAAATGATCCGTGCGACGGTGTGCGCCTATGCCGGGATCGAAGACAAGCCATTCGTTAAAGAGCAGATTGAAGTCGCCCTGGCCGGTTTCAAGGCTTTGCTCGAGGTGAACTCGATAAAGGATATGGTGGAGGAATACCGGGGGAAGGCTGTTTTCCGACAAGGGGTACGCTGGCCGAGCATCTACCACCTGCGCCTGCTGGCCTTCACCCGCGACTGGCGGACTCCGGCAAGGCGTGCCTTGATCGCCGCGGCGATGTGCAAGCTGGTCGAGCTGTCGCCCATACCCGACATCCGGGTGCGGTACAAGTCCCAGCTGATCTCCCCGGCCTCTTTCTGCATGCACGATTTTAACCCGGACCTGCAGACCATGGACGCGGCGCACTGGATGATGTGGTTCCAGCGCATGGAGCTCGTGGCGCGCCTGGGCGTCGTCCGGGAGGTGCCGGAGCTGGCAAGGCAGGCGGAGGCGCTGGAACGAATGCTGGCAGCGGGGGGCGGCCGCTTCGCTAAAAAGCTTGTCCACCCCTATTTCAACACCTGGGGGGCGTACACCGGCCTGAGGCTGGAGGCGGACTGGCGCGCGCCCTGGCGCCGGGAATACGACCTGACCTTCCGGAGCCTCCTGATCCTCCACTATTCTGGAGCAGGTCACGGATAAAACGTTTGCTAGTGCTTTAGTGATTTAAGGTCGGGCTGAGGTTGCCGTCTCGCACCGGAGAGCTACCGGTGTTCACGGCACGAACGGTGTCGAAGCCCGAACCGCTTACGCAGTCTTACGCTTTAATTTGCCCTTCGACAAGCTCACACCATCCCGGGATCCTGCCGGGAGGGCAGCCGTTTTTCAATTACAAATATGCCATTAACAGGGCATTGCCAACTCTTGTTAGCGATCCCACTAGCAGCGGGACCTACTTTTATAAATTAAGCCTATAATTGCCGTCATGCCCGAACCAGCCATCCAGCTCCACAACCTGTGCAAGACCTACCTGGTACCCGAACGTGAGCCCGGCGTAGCCGCGGCGCTGCGCAGTCTGTTCCGCCGCCGTATGCGAGCGGTCAACGCCGTGGACGGCTTGAACTTCGACCTGGCGCCTGGCGAGATCGTCGGATTCCTGGGTCCCAACGGCGCGGGCAAGACCACCACGCTGAAGATGCTCGCCGGCCTGCTGCACCCCACCAGGGGCGAGTGCCGCGTGCTCGGCCACGTCCCCTGGAAGCGCGAGCGCGACTTCCTGCGCCAGATCACGCTGGTAATGGGCCAGCGCAACCAGCTGGTCTGGGACATCCCGGCGGCGGACTCGTTCGAACTGAACCGGGCCATCTACCGGCTGACGTCCGCCGACTACCGCCGTATGCTCGACGAGCTGACCGGGCTGCTCGAGCTGGGTCCGCTGCTCAAAGTCCCGGTGCGCAACCTGTCGCTGGGCGAGCGCATGAAGTGCGAGATCGCCGCCGCCCTGCTCCACCGCCCACAGGTGGTATTCCTCGACGAGCCCACCATCGGTCTGGACGTGACCATGCAGCGCCGCATCCGGGCTTTCATCGCCGAATACAACCACCGCTATGGCGCAACCATCCTGCTGACCAGCCACTACATGGCCGACGTTGAAGCCCTGTGCAAGCGTGTGATCGTCATCCATCATGGGCGGCTGCTCTTCGACGGCGACCTGGCGGACCTTGTGCAGCAGTTCACCGCCCACAAGACCATCGTCGTCCAGCTCGGGGATTGCGCAGCCGACCTGCATGCCTACGGGGAGCTGATCGACTGCGCCGACGGGCGCTTCACCCTGCGGGTCCCGAAGGCCGAGACCGCCCAGGTCACCGGGCGCCTGCTGGCCGACCTGCCGGTCATCGACCTGCTGGTCGAAGACCCACCTATCGAGGAAGTCATCGACCGGGTCTTCTCACAGGAGGCGGAAAAAGATTCAACCACGAAGGACACTAAGGACACGAAGGGGTATGAATAGAGCAATAACCTTCGTGCACTTTGTGCCCTTGGTGGTTAATCATTCCGGAGTAGCGGCATGAAACGCCCGGGCTTTCTCAGGCACCTGCTGAACCTGTACGCCCAGCAGTTCAAGACCACCTTCGCCAGCATGGTGCAGTACCGCGCCTCGCTGGTCATCTGGACGATCTCGGCGGTGCTCGAGCCGCTAGTCTATCTGATCGTCTGGTCGACGGTCTCGAACGGATCGGGGGGAAGCGTCGGAAGCTACACCGCCCAGGGCTTTGCCGCCTACTACATCGTCTTTATGATCGTGAACCAGGCTACCTACACCTGGATCATGTACGAGTATGAATACCGCGTCCGCAAGGGCTACCTGTCGTTTGCCCTGCTGCGCCCGGTCCACCCGATCCACGCCGACATCGCCGACAACCTGTCGTCCAAGCTGATCACGTTGCCGCTGGTGCTGATCGTGGCCGCCGTCCTGGCGCTGCTTTTCCACCCGTCCGCCAGCCTGCATGCCTGGGCGCTGCTGGCTTTTATTCCGTCGCTGCTCCTGGCCTTCCTGGTGCGCTTCCTGATCGAATGGACCCTGGCGCTGGCGGCCTTCTGGACGACGCGGGTGAGTGCCCTCAACCAGGTCTACTTCGTACTGATGCTGTTCCTCTCCGGGCAGATCGCCCCGCTGGGCCTATTCCCGTCCTGGCTGCAGATCATCGCCGCAATTCTGCCTTTCCGCTGGATGCTAAGCTTCCCGGTCGAGCTGCTGCTGGGCCGGCTGAGCCCCCTTCAGACCTTGGGGGGACTGGGCGCGCAGGCAGCCTGGCTCGTCCTCAGCCTGCTCCTGGTCCGCCTGGTGTGGCGGGCCGGGGTGCGTGTCTATTCGGCGGTGGGCGCATGAGGATCCTGCGGTTGTTCGCAGTGTTTTTCCGCATCAGCGTGCTCAACGAAGCCGCCTACCGGATGAACTTCTTCGTGCAGCTGTTCCAGTCCGTGCTCGAGCTGGGCACCGCCCTGGCCGGGCTGGCGGTGATCTTCTCGTACACCACCGCCCTGGGCGGTTGGAAGCCGGACGAGATGCTGGCGCTGGTGGGTGTCTTCTTCCTGGTCGGCGGAATCATCAGCCTGGTCATCCAACCGGGAATGAGCGCCTTGATCGACGCGGTCCGCGACGGGACACTCGACTTCACCCTGACCAAGCCGGAGGACGCGCAGCTGCTGGTCAGCATCCAGCACGTGGCCGTCTGGAGCCTGATCGACCTGCTGATGGGCCTGGCCGTGTTGGTCATCGCCCTGGTCCGGCTTGGTGAGAAGATCGGCGGGTGGCAGGCGGCCGGTTTTGTCGGCATGCTGATCGCCGGGAGCGTCATCGTCTACAGCTTCTGGCTGATCCTGGCCAGCCTGTCGTTCTGGTTTGTGCGCGTCGAGAACCTGCTCGAGATCTTCCGCAGCATGTACGAGGCGGGACGCTGGCCGGTCAGTCTGTACCCTGGCTGGCTGCGCTTCGCCCTGACCTTCGTCGTGCCGGTGGCCTTTGCCACCACCATCCCGGCTGAGGCGCTGACCGGGCGTCTGGGCGCGGGCACCTTGCTCGGGTCGTTGGCCGCCGCGCTGGTGATGTTTACCCTGGCGCGACTGATCCTGCGTCTCGGCCTGCGCCGCTATTCCGGCGCGTCCGCATAATATAAGAGATTGGAGTCAGTGATGATGCCCATCAAAATCAGCGATCAGCTTCGCCAACGTCTGCACCACGAAACCATCGCCTGGCTGACGACTGTCCGCCAGGACGGTACGCCGCAGCCGGCTCCGGTCTGGTTCCTGTGGGATGGAGAATCCTTCCTGATCTACAGCCAACCGGAGGCGCGCAAGGTCCGCAACATCCGGGAAAACCCGCAGGTGGCGATCAACTTCAACACCGACGAGGAAGGCGGGATGGTCGCCGTCTTCTGGGGCAAGGCCGAACTCGCAGTGGATGTCCCACCGGCCGACCAGGTCAAAGCTTATCTGGAAAAATACCGGCAGGGGATCGCCGACATCGGGATGACACCCGAAAGCATGGCAGGCGAGTATTCCCTTGCCATCCGGATCAAGCCGGAGAGGGTGCGGGAGGATTAAGGGACAACGAACTGGAGGGCTCATGGTTAAGAAAGCGATGTTGGTGTTGGTGCTGGTTTTAGCAACGATCGCTTGTAGTGTGAATGTAACCGTTAATACCCTAAACATCACCCCGACCCCGGTTCAATCCATCGAGGTGGCCGCCGGAAAACCGACCTCCTCTTCCGGATATTGGTATCACGATGCGGAGGAAAACTTTCCGCCGCCTGCAATTGCGGATAGAAAAACCCAGGAACTGAATTGCATGATCGGGGTACCGCGAGGAAATTCCTACTGGCTTCTCCCAGAGAAAAGCAAGGGTTGGGTGGAGATCGACTTGCTCCAGGAATATCAAATTGTCAAAGTGGAATGGCTCAACACGCATAATGGCGACTGCATGGACCGGGCGACAACAAGATTTCATATTTCTATCTCCAATACAGGAGAGTTTGCTGGAGAAGAAAAAACCATTTACACGGGGCGGATGAAAATCGAAAGCGCTCCCGGGTTTGAAAAAATTGAATTGCCGAAACCAGCCAGCGCACGATATGTCCGTTTCTATGTGGATGGGTTTTACAAGAATGGCGGCGGATTGAACGAGCTGCGCATCTATGCTGTAAAAACAAATCCTTAGCGGAGGCCGGCCAAGCAATCATGGCCAGGTCTCCGGCATTGGAAAATAGAAATTCTGGAGAGGATGAAACAAAAAGGGTTCTATCGGGTAAAATTGCCAGCGCACGATCAGAACGACGAGCAAAAAAGGAGATTGCAATGAAACATAAGCTGAAACGCCTTTTCAGCCAGGGACTGTTCGGCACGGGCTGGAAAAATGCCATCCTCAGCATTGCGCTAGCCGTGACGGTCTATCTGACCAACCTGATTTACGACCTGTTGAATCACGGGCCGGCGGTATTGAATCTGCAAACTCCACTGGATAGAGCCTTGCCCCTTATCCCGATCTTCGTCATCCCGTACAACTCCCTGAGACCTTTCATCTACACCACGCTGATCATTTTTCTGCTTTTCCGCACGCGTCTGTTCCAATCCACCTGCCTGGCAATGATCACGGCGTGGTTCGTAAGCTACGGCTTTTATTATTTCCTTCAGACCGAGGTGGTCCGCCCGGTCCTGATTGGTTCCGACGCACTCACGCGCATGATCCAGAATGTCTACGCCGGGGATCAACCCTTCAACGACTTCCCCAGCCTGCACACTTCCCTATCCACCATCCTGGCTGTCCATTGGTACCGCCTCGACCGCCGTTTAGGAATCGTGATCGCCGTCTGGACTGCCCTGATCGTGGCCTCGACGGTACTGATCAAGCAACACTACCTGGCCGATCTGCTCGCCGGACTGTTGCTGGCCTTCGGTGCTTCCTGGCTATATGGCAGACTTTTGCTCAAGAAAAAATAAACATACCAGCCAAAGCAATTAATTTCAAAAAAATAACAAAGGTAGACAGAACTTCCCTCGGCATCCCTCGCCGCAGGGAAGTTTCTTTATTTTTTACGTTTTACTTTTTTGGTTTTATTACCCCGCCTTGGCTTTCTCCTCCTCGCGCAGCTTCCACGGCGCGGAAATACTTAATGGTGCGCAGCGAATTTCGTCCCGTTCCATGAGAGGTCGGCCGCCTCCACAATCGAGCCCAGCTTTACCGGGTCGATGATCGAGCTAGCGTCACCAGCCGGGGGGCGCATGGATTGATCCCATGCACTACGCTCATTTCTTCAACTTATCCGTTACGTCGATATAATCAAACGGGTGGCTCCAGGTGGAGAAGTAACTCCTATCGTCGAGAAGGGGAAAATTCATGCCGAAATATTCGTCGAACAAGACCCGGAAGGAATTGACCGGGGAGATGGATGGATACAGGGCGCCTGAGTGATCGCCGGGGAAATAATAAGCGTTCAGGATGCTCAAGCGCTCGTCCAGGTTGGAGCCGTCGGCAGATTCCCACTCAAGATAGGCCCCAGGCCCATGGTCACCCTGAATGATGATCATGGGCGCGGGATCGGATTCGGCCAGGATGGTCTCCAGCAAGGTTTCCATGGCGCGATCAACGTACGCGACCTGATCGCGGTAACGACTGACGTACTCATCCACGCTGCCAATAAAACTCGAACCATCCCCCTCGGAATAGATGCGTTTGTTTTCGATAAATCCCCCCTGCGCGTCGAAAACGAAGGGAGGATGGGGGGCGATGATGTGGGCATATACGAAGTAGCTGCCCGGCATGGAGGGTATCTCGCCCAACTTTTCGAAAATGTACCGGGTCTGGGCGTAATGATACCTGTAAAGCTGCCCGCTGTTTAGAAACGAAAGCCAGCCCAGGTCGACCGCCACCTGCCCTAGCGTGGAGGAGAGGAACATTTCTTCGAATTGATTGATACGCAACTGGTCCTTTATGGCAACTGCTTGCGCGGTCGTGCCGAAATCAAAAAATATATCTGCATCTGGTTGGGGGACCGTAAGGGTGTGGCTGAATAAAACCAGCTGATAGCCCTGGTCCGCCAGGAGTTGGCGGACACGGCTGTGGATGATTTTATCGGCCAGCCAGGTCCGCCCAACCTGAGGGTCTTTGGTAGGCAGGCCGATCGTATCGAGGTACTCCATGTTAAGCGACGAGGACATGGAAAGCCTTGTCTGGGCGTAGTTGCTGTGGCTGGAGTTGGCAACGTAAAACCCATGTTGCCCGAGGAAATTGATGAATTCCGAATTGTCGTATCCATACAGCTCCCGGAGGATATCCTGCCGGCCGTATCCGTCCAGGATGATGTAATAGATGTCGGGTTTCCGGACGGCATTCGCGGTGGATGGGGCGGCAGCCTGATTCGATGGCGAACCAGGGCGGCTTATCGGGAATAGGAAATAGCTTGCCAGTGAGAATGAAACCATGGCTGCCAGGATGAGGGCCATCAAGCCAAAATAGGTATGCAGCCTGGACAGATCGGCGTTGCTTTTCCAGATCCAGAACGCCGAAACCAGGATCAACACTGCGGCAACCGGCAGGAGCACCATGTGGCGCCCAACCTGAGGTCCCAGCAAGTTAAACAAGACATCGTGCACATGGCCGTAGGCGAAGAACACGATCAACCAGCAGGTCGCGATCAGGCTCGCCTTTTGTCGATGATGCAGCACCGTCATCAACAGCAGCGTCAGTCCGAGGGCAAGCAGGATCGAAAAAAGCAGTGCCCGTCCCACCTGGGAAAAACGGACTTCGTCGACGGAGGCGGAGTACATGGCCAAGGCAGGATAAGCGGCAAAGAGGGCGGGCACGGCGAACGCACGTGCCTTATTCCAGAAATCCTGCCGTGAATTCCATATCGAATGGGCCATCCTCTGTTCATCCTGATTTCGAGTTTGAAAGTAGCCCTCGCGACAAACGGTGGTTAGCACCGGCATGCGATTCGAGGATCATCCCACCCATTTTCGCATCGGACCGCCAGAACGGATAGAGCCGTTTGTCCGTGCATTCCAGGATGAAAATCCCCTCCTGCAGGCCGCAGAAGGGGATTCCGTTTGAGTGATACGAATGGTTCTAGGCCGTCTTGGCTTGTTCTTCCTCGCGCAGCTTCTCCGCGGCGCGGAAGTACTTGATGTAGCGCAGCGAGTTCTCGTCCCTCCCCAGCAGCAGGTCGGCTGCCTTGACCGTCGCGCCCAGCTTCATCGGATCGGTGATCGAGCAGGTGGCGCCCATCTGGATGGCCAGCGCCAGGAAGGTCTGGTTGACAGACAGCCGGTCCGGCAGGCCGAATGAAACGTTGCTGGCGCCCAGGTTGATGTTGACTCCGAACTCCTTGCGCACTAGCTCGATGGTCTGCAGCGTGACCAGCGCCGCCTGGCTGTCCGAGCCGACGGTCAACACCAGCGGATCGATGACGACGTCCTCGGCCGGGATGCCCAACTTGGCAGCCCGCTCGATGATCTTCTCGGCCACGGCAACGCGCTCCTCGGCCGTCTTGGGGATGCCGTTGTCGTCCATGGTCAGACCGATCACGGCCGCGCCGCGCTCCCTGACCAGCGGCAGCACGCCCGCCAGCCTCTTCTCCTCCCCGCTGACCGAGTTGACCAGCGGTTTCCCCGGGGCGGCAGCCAGGCCGGCAGCCAGCACCTCCGGGTTGCCCGAATCCAGGCACAGCGGCACGGCGACGGCTGCAGCGACGAGCTCGACGATCTTCTTGACCGCCGCAACTTCGTCCAGGCCGGGCACGCCGACGTTGACGTCCAGCACGTCCGCCCCCCAGGCCACCTGACGCTCGGCAAGGGCGCGGGCGAAATCCAGGTTGCCCTCGGTCAGCGCCGCGGCCAGCTTCTTGTTGCCGGTCGGGTTGATCTTCTCACCGATCATGACGAACGGCCGGTCGATCCCGATGACGACTTCCTTCGTGGCGCTCTTCAAAACAGTATGCATAACTCCTCCGCAAAACGCTTTATGATGGATGATTGAAATCCATGTCTTCTTTTTTACGTTTTACTTTTTACGTTTTACTTTCGCCTAATGCTGCCGAAAAAATCTCAGCGCAATTTCCGCCAACAACGCCGTTCCGATCGGCAGGGCGCGCTCGTCGATGTCGAAATGCGGGTTATGACCGAAGCGCTCGTCGTCGAGGCGGGTCCCGAGTAGAAACATGGCCCCGGGCACGCGTTCCGAGAAGCAGCCGAAATCCTCGGCGCCCAAATCATTTTCCATCGGCAGCACGCAATCCTGGCCCAGAAGCCCGGCCGCCGCGGATTCGATCATCTCGACTGCAGTTGGGTGGTTGTGCATCGGCGGTGTGCCGATCTCGAAACGCAGGCGGTAATCGCCACCCAGCGGACACACCACCTGGAAGGCCCGCTCGATCTCGGAGTGGATCTGTTTCTGGACGCGCGCCTGGGTGTAGCGTAGCGTGCCGCTCAGCTCGACCCGCTCGGGGATGACGTTCTCCGTTTGTCCGCCGTGCAGCGAGCCGAGGCTGACTACCGCCGGGTCGAACGGATCCAGCCGCCGGGAGACGATGGCGTTCAAGGCCAGGATTACGTGGGCGGTCAGGTAGAACGGGTCGATGGAGTCATTAGGCCGAGCACCGTGGCCGCCCTTGCCGATGACCGACCCGAACCAGGAATCCACCCCTCCTGAAGCCGGGCCGGTGCCGACGCGGATCCGCCCGACGGGCGTGCCCGGGTCGACGTGCTGGGCAACAACCATATCCACGCCCTCCAGGGCACCATCGGCGATCATGCGCGGCGCCCCACTCAACCCCTCCCCATCGGCAACTTCCTCAGAGGGCTGGAAGAGGAAGCGCACCGTTCCCCGGAATTTCTCCTGGGCCAGGAGTGTCGCCGCGCCCAGCGCCATGGCGGTATGCGCGTCGTGCCCGCAGGCATGCATCACACCGGGGATTTGAGAAGCATAAGGAACCTGGTTCGCTTCATCGAGAGGCAGGGCGTCTATGTCGGCTCGCAGGGCGATAAGCGGCTTGCCTTCACCCAGATCGGCTACTACTCCCGTCCGCCCGACACCCCGCCGGACGCGGCAACCCAGCTGCTCAAGTGTCTCGGCAACAATACCGGCAGTGCGGTTTTCGTTGAAACCAAGCTCCGGGTGCATGTGGAAGTCACGCCGCCAGGCGGTCAATTGTTCGGCGATCTTTTGAGCTTTCTCGAGCATGCACTCTCCTTTTACCACAACAGACACGACGGGCACGAAGGAATATCTTCGCGTCCTTTGTGCCCTTCGTGGTGAATCACTTGATCAATTCGCGTTCCGCAGATGCCATGATACCATCCAACTCATGTTCCTGGGCCGGCTCCAACGGTGGGACCTGGTGCTCGTGGAGGATCCTCTCCGCTTCAGCCTGGGCGCGCTCGGCCAGACCCTTGCACCCGCCCTGTACCCATGCCTCCCAGCTGGCGCGCTCGGCCAGGCGGGTGAGCAGGACTTCCCCCGACTTCAGATAGCGAGTGGTGTGTTTCTGACCGAGGAAGTTATGCGTCCCGTTCATCGCTGCGGCGATGACCTCCACAGCCAGGGCGTCAGAATCGGCGGAAAAGCCGCGCCGGGCACGTTGAATCGAGGCCGCAAACTCGTCGTCAGCGACCATCTGGGCGAAGGAGCCCAGCACACCGGCTTCCATCTCACCGATCCCGGAGAGCTCGTCCGCACCGGCCAGGGCCGGGATGACCGCATTCAGGGCGCGCTCAAAACCGTTCTGAACGTCCAGGCCGTGTGCGTTGGTCGAGAAGCCGTAGACGTTGACCGGCAGACCGTAGCGATGGCCGATCTGGACCGTCCCGGCGGAGGCCAGCCCGAGCTCCAGCCCGCCCCAGATCGAAAGGCCGGTGCGCGGCTCCATCATCGCCAGCCGGCCGCAATAGATCATCGGCAAGCCCGGGTGGACCAGCTGCGCCAGAACTAGCACTGCCAGGTTCTCGGCATTCTGCTGGACGATCGCCCCGGCGATCGAGAACGGAGCCGTTGTCCCGCCGGTGGGACAGGGTAACGGGCCGAAGGGGATGCCCAGCCCGGCAATTTCGAGAATCGCCTCGGCCTCGTGATCGGGGATGCGTAGCGGGCTGACTGGCGAGAGCGAAAGGGTCAGGACCTCGGCGGGCTTGCCGATCACCTCCGCCATGCGCACGGCAAAGTGCGCCTCGGCGGCGTACTGCACTCCCGGTCCCTGCAGCGGCTTGGTCGTGAAGGGCAGGGCATGGCGGTACATGGCCAGCGACATGACCCCGCCGGGGACCTCGGTCGGAGTGAAGAACGGGGTGATGGTGTGGCAGTTCACCAGGGCGTCCAACAGGCGGGTCGAATCGCGCACATCCTGGACGGTCGCCCGGCGGCGCTTCCCCGAGGAATTGTCAAGGATGTTCGGGGCGCCGCCCAGGTTGTGGAAATATAAATTTCCATCGCCTAGCGTCTTGACCGTCCCGCCCCGGCCACGAATGGTGGTGCGTTTGCCGGCGCGGGCGAGGCACTGCTCGACCAGCTCCGCCGGCAGGTGGACACGCCCCTCCTGCAGACGCGCGCCGGAGTCTGCCAGCAGGGCACAGGACTTCGGCTCTGTCAGGAATACTCCCGTCTCGTCCAGGACGCGCAGGGTGGCCTGATGAATGGATTCAACGTCCTCAGAAGAAAGAACCATCAAAGGCTGCATCTCAGAGATCCCCTCCCTGGGCTTTTCCTTCCAGCAGCCGCGCCAGAAACGCGATGCGGCGCGTTTCGGAATCGACCAGGTTTTCCATTTTGAGGAATGCATGTCCCTCGTTTTGATAAAGGACAAAATCCACTTCCTTGCCCAGCGATCTCAACTTCTCGTACGTTTCCTTGGAATCCTCCACCGGGCAGCGCGGGTCATTCTCGGCACAGATCAGCTGAACCGGGGCGCGCAGGCGGTCGAGGAAGAAGTATGGTGAGTTGGCGTGCCAGCGGTCATGGTTCTCCAGCGGGTCGCCCATGTTCTCGATATCCCAATGTTGGAAATCCTCCCGCAGATGTTCGTGCGAGGTGAACCAGTTCATGAACGGGACCACTGCCGAGCCGCCCACCCACAGCTCCGGGAATTGGACCATGCATGCCATGGTCAGGAAGCCGCCGTGGCTGCGCCCCGAAACGGCGATGCGCTTCGGGTCGGCCAGCCCCTGGCGGGCAAGATAAACGGCCCCGGCGGCGCAGTCGCGCGCATCGACACCGCCCAGGTCGAAGCGGCTGGACACCTGCCAGGGATGACCGTAACCGGTGGAGCCGCGAAAGCCGGGCGTGAGCACCGTCCAGCCGCGGCTGACCATGTGGATGATGAGTGGGTACCAGGTGATCTGGAACAACCAGGTCGGGCCGCCGTGAATCAGCACCACCGCGGCACCTGATTCATGGTGCGGGCGGAATAGCAGCGACGGGACCGGAACACCGTCCATCCCCGGATACCAGACCTCCTCGGGCAGCGGGATGTCCGCGTCGGCCAGGTCGTCCGGCAGGGAATGGGTCAGCTGGGTGGGCTTATTTCCCTTGAGCGAGAGCAGCCAAAGGTCGGTCGGATGGCGCGGGTTATCGAAAGTAAAAATGACGTTCCTAGTGTCGGGCGTGAAAATGGGGGCATAATGCACCCCCGGTTCCACCTTGAAGAAGCGCAGCAACCCACCCAACTCCTGAACGACCAGCCGGGTATCTGCGCCCAGGCTCAGGATGTAAGCCAGGCGCTTGCCATCCGGGCTCAGGTCCGGATAGATTTTATCGCCCTGACCCTCGGTCAGCCAAGTCACGCGGCGCGGCTCGATTTCGTAGATGCCGACATCGTACCAGTCGCGGCGTACGGCGGAAAAGACCAGGCGTTCTCCGTCCACCGACCACGCCGTGTGACGCACGTTAAGCGCGCCGTGCGGGCCGGAAATCGAGTGAGCCCGCCCTCCCTGCGCCGGAGCGATAAAGGTGTGGTAATCCTGACCGCGCGCCTCCACGCTGACCGAGAGCCAACGCCCGTTCGGTGACCAGTGTAAGGCGCGTGCCGGATCCACCTCATCCAGGATGAGACGCGGCGTACCGCCTGCGGCAGGCATGGCGTAAGTGCAGAAGTGGCCGGAGGCATCCGAGATGAAGGCGATCTCCCGGCTGTCGGGCGACCAAACGAAATAGGGCAGGATGGCGGCGCGCGAATCCGGCGTCAGATCGATCTGCGAATCACTGGCCAGGTCGCGGACCAGGATGTGGAGGTTTTCGCTGCCGTCCAAATCCACTCCACAAACCAGACGTGTGCCATCGGGGGAATAAAGCGGCGCCGTTTTTGCGCCCGGGCCGCTGGAAATGCGTCTCGGGCTCGGCACCGGGCGGCCAGGGGAAACGTCGCGCCCGCTGCGCAGGTCCAACTCGTAGATTTCCCAGCTTCCGTTGAGATTCCAGGAGAAGGCGACGCGTTCGCCGTCGAAGGAAATATCGTAACCGTTCTCCGGATCAACGTATGGAACCCGGAGTAGGCGTTCGAGGTTTATCATTCCGCCCTGCCTCAGACTTTATGACATGCCACCCAATGGCCGGGCACGGCCTGGCGCCATTCAGGGACTTCCTGGCTGCAGCGCGCCTCGGCGATCGGACAGCGCGGGTGGAAGCGGCAGCCGGAAGGCGGGTTGAGTGGACTGGGGATCTCGCCCTGTAAGACTGTCCGCTTGCGGGCGCGGTCCTTCTTCGGGTTGGGGATCGGTACCGCGGTGAGCAAGGCCTGGGTGTAAGGGTGCAGTGGGTTCTCGTAAAGCTCGTCGCGGCCGGCCAATTCCACGATGATGCCTAGATACATCACGGCGACGCGGTCGCAGATGTGGCGCACCATGCTCAGGTCATGGGCGATGAAAAGATAAGTCAGGCCAAACTGGTCCTGCAAATCCTCCAGCAGGTTGACCACCTGCGCCTGAATGGACACATCCAGCGCGGAGATCGGCTCGTCGCAGACAATGAACTTGGGATCGGATGCCAGGGCACGCGCCACCCCGATGCGCTGACGCTGTCCGCCGGAGAACTCGTGCGGGAAGCGGTTGAGGTGCGAGGGGCTAAGGCCGACCAGGCGCAGGAGTTCACGGACGCGCTCGGTGCGGTCGCTCTCGGTCGGCAGCAGGCGGTGCACGTGCAGCGGCTCGCTGATGATGGCGCTGATCGTCCAGCGCGGGTTGAGTGAGGCGTAGGGGTCCTGGAAGATGATCTGAGCTTCGCGACGGATGGCCATCATTTCGGCACCGCGCGCCTTGCGCAGATCATGGCCGTCGATGGTGATCCGACCGCTTGTGGGCGGATAGAGACCGAGCAACGTCCGCCCGGCGGTCGTCTTGCCGCATCCGCTTTCGCCGACCAGCCCAAGGGTCTCGCCATGATCGATGGAGAAGGAGATACCGTCGACGGCGCGCACGGTTCCCACCTGGCGCTGGATGACGATGCCGCGCAGGACAGGAAAGTGCTTGACCAGATTGCTGACCTCGACGATCGTCCGGGAGTCTGGTCATCGCGGCCCCCCGGTCCTGACGTCCACCCAACAGGCGATGGAATGATCCTTCCCGATGGATTCGAAGGGCGGGTTATCCGTTCTGCATCTTTCCATGACGAAGTCACAGCGCGGCGCGAACGGGCAGCCGACAGGCTCAACCAACAGGTTGGGCGGCGCGCCGGGGATGGACTTCAGGCGGCCCTCGCGGCGGCGCTCGGCGTGCGGCAGGGCGGTCATCAGGGCAAGCGTGTAGGGGTGGCGGGGATTCTCGTAGAGGCTGTCCACGTCTGCTTCCTCCACGATGTAGCCGGCGTACATGACCATGACGCGCTCGCGCCAGTCCCGCCACCACACCCAGATCATGCGTGATCCAGACGATGCCCAGGCCGATCCGGTCGCGCAAGTCCTTGACCAGTTCGATGATCTGAGCCTGGATGGTCACGTCGAGAGCTGTGGTCGGCTCATCCGCGATCAGCAGGCTGGGATTACAGGCCAGTGCCATGGCGATCATCACGCGCTGGCGCATGCCCCCCGAGAACTGGTGCGGGTAGTTGTCGAGGCGGTTTTTGGGATCGGGGATGCCGACCATTTCGAGCAGTTCGATGGCCCGATTGCGCGCCTTCTCGGAGTCGAAGTCGAGGTGGACGCGCAGGGGTTCGGTCAATTGACGGCCGATGGTCAGGACCGGGTTGAGGGAGGTCATCGGGTCCTGGAAGACCATGGCGATCTCCTTGCCGCGGATATCGCTTTGCATGACATCCTCGCTCAGCTTGAGCAGATCCATGCCCCGGTAGGTGACGCTCCCGCTGACGATCTCCCCCGGCGGTATGGGGATGAGGCGCAGGATCGACAGCATCGTCACCGATTTACCGCAGCCGCTCTCCCCGACCACGGCCAGCGTCCCGCCTTCGTTCAAGCTGAACGAGACGCGATTGACGGCGTAGACGGTCCCCTCCGGAGTGCGAAAACGGGTTTTGAGGTCCCTTACAGCAAGTAATTCATCCATAAAGACCTCACACGGTACGGCTGCGCGGGTCGAGCGCGTCGCGCAAGCCGTCGCCGACGAAGTTGATGCTCAGGACGATGAGCAGGATCAGCAGCCCGGGAAAGAGCCACAACCAGTAGGCATTTTCGATGTAGTTGTAGGCGCCTTCGAGCATGTTGCCCCACGTGGCGGTCGGCGGGCGGACGCCCAGCCCGAGAAAGCTGATGTAGGCTTCCAGCGTGATGGCATTGGCGACGCCCAGCGTGGCCGAGACGACGATGGGGGCGATGCTGTTGGGCAGGATGTGGCGGAAGATGATTTCAAAGGTGGAAGTGCCGGTGGCGCGCGCCGCCAGGACGAATTCATTCTCCTTGAGCGAGAGGAACTCGGCGCGCACGATGCGAGCCAGGTACGGCCACGAGGTCAGGCCGATGATGACGATGATGACGATCACGCTGCCGCTGAACTCGCGTCCGAGGAAGTTGATGTCGGGGATGTCGCCGGCGAAGAATTTCGCCATGACCAGCAGCAGGAAAATTTGCGGGATGATGAGAATGGCCTCAGTGAAGCGCATCAACAGGCTATCCACCAGTCCCCCAAAGTAGCCGGATGTTGCGCCGATCAAGATCCCCACGCTCGTCTCGAGCATGACCGCGATGAGGCCGATCAGCAGGGAGATCTGCCCGCCGTAGATGGTGCGTGCCAGGATGTCGCGCCCGATCACGTCGGTGCCGAAGGGGTGCACCAGCGAAGGCGGTTGCATGGCGATGCTCGTGTCGTTAAAGTTGGCATATTTTTCGCTGAAGACGAACGCGCCCAGCGTACAATAGAGGATCAACATCACCAGAATGCCCACACCAACGAGGGCCATTTTGTGGCGTCTGAATTTCAGCCAGGCCATTTTGCCCAACGAAAGCGGCGGAGCTTCCAGCTGATCCAAAGTGGTTAGCTTCGTCAATGGCTTGTTCAATGGGGCGGATGAGGCGGTCATGGTGGCTTTACTCGAAGCGAATGCGGGGATCCAGCCAGGCGTAAACAACATCGGTGATGATCTGGAAGACGACCACCGCGATGGCGATCAGCATCATAATGCCCATCACCACGGGCGTGTCGCCGCGCGAGACGTGGTCGAGGAACAGGCGTCCCATGCCCGGCCAGGCGAAGATGCGCTCGGTGACCAGCGCGCCGCCCAGCAGGAAGGGCAGGTCGAGGCCGACGACGGTGACGATCGGAAGAGAGGCATTCTTCAGGGCATGGATAAAAATGATTTCACGCCTCGGCAGCCCCTTGGCGCGCGCCGTACGGATATAGTCTTGATTCATCGCTTCCAGCATCGTGCTGCGGATATACCGGCTGTAAGCCGAAAAGCTGTTGACCGAGATCACGGTCACCGGCAGGATCATGTGCACCAGGAGCTGCGCGGGCGTCTGGCCGACTTGCGGATCGAACATCCCTACCGTTGGCAGATAAGGCAAACCCCAGCGCTTGAAGTTGACCGCAAAGATATACATGGCGGCCAGGGCCAGGAAGAAGATCGGCATGGAATAGCCGATGAACGAAAAAGTGGTCACCAGATTGTCGAGCAGCGAGTATTGCCGCAGGGCAGAATACACGCCGATGACCAGCGCCCCGATGACGACCACCAGTTCGGACACCAGCATGAGCAGCAGGGTGTTGGGCAGGCGCTCGAGGATCACCTGCATGGCGGGCTGCCGTGCGACGAGCGAATTCCCAAAGTCGCCGCGCAGCGCTCCCCTGCGCGTACCGGGCGTCTCGGCGATCCCGTCTCCATCCATATCCACTCTGGTCCAGTCGTTGCCAACCAGCCAATAAACGTATTGTACGATAATGGGTTTGTCCAGTCCCAGCTGGCGGGCCAGCCGTTCGCGGTCTTCCTTGCGGGTCAGCGAACGCCCGCCCATCGTGGCAAGCGGGTCGCCCATGTTCTGCATCATGATGAATAGGAGAATGCTGACGATGAAGACCAGCGGGATTCCTTGCAAGAGGCGTCGGATGATATATCGGGTCATGGGAAGACCGCCTGGTAGGGTGAGGATGTTGCAGGCTCGCGTTGAGCCTGCAACATCCCGTGCTTGAGGAGCAGACAGCCCGTGTTTACTTCACGGTCCATTCTTCGACGTTGTAGAAGGGTGTTGCACCCGAAAGTTTGACGTTCTCCAGGCGCTTGCTAATTGCCCAGATGTCCGGATCGAGCCACAGGCTCAACCAGTAGACCTGGTCGTACATCAGCTTGGTGATCTTGTGGAAAGTCGCAACGCGCTGGTTGAAGTCGACCTGGGTGGTCTGCAGCTGGAAGAGCCCGTCCAGCTCCTTGTCGCAGAGGAACTGGGCGTTCAGGCCCTGCGGGTTTTCATCGCTCGGGATCTGGCTGCACAACCAGTACCCGATGTCGGGATCGGGGAAAGCGGTGGGCACATCCGACCACTCATAGATGTCAAGCTCGCCGGAATAGGTTGGCCCTTTATCCCCGTAGCTGGCGAAGAAGATGTCGCTATCGTAGTTCAACAGCTCCACCTTTACGCCAACGCTCGCCAGCATCTGCTGAATGATCGCCTGCGCGCTCTGGCGGACTTCCTTGGTCGTAGTACCGTAGCGCAGGTCGAGCTTGACGCCATCCTTCTCGCGCACACCGTCCGACCCGACCGTCCAGCCCGCCGCGTCCAACAACTGCTTGGCCTTGTTCGGATCGTACGGATACGGCTTCAGGGACGGGTCCACGTAAGGCATTTTGTCCCATAACGAGGCACCCGGTTGGGTCTTGCCGAGCAGCAGGTCCTTGGCGATCTTCTCGCGGTCGATGGCGTAGGCCAGCGCCTGCCGGACGCGCACGTCCTTGAGCGCAGGGTGGCCCTTGTCTCCCAGGTTGAAATACCAGCCTTCGCTGTATCCTGAGTTTACGCTGACGATTTTCACGCCCGACTGTTCGAGCGGCGGGATATCGGGATAAGCGATGAAGATGCCGAGGTCCCCGTCACCTGCTTTGAGAGCTGCCACCTGCGAGGCATCATCCGGGACGATGCGGACGAAGATCTCATCCAGGGCGGCCTTCTTGCCCCAGTACTTGTCGTTGCGCACAAATCGCAGGAACGAGCCGGTCTGCCATTCCTTGAACACGAAGGGTCCCGCACCGACGGTCGGCGCCTTGTTCCAGGCGGCGTTATCCAGCGTGCCGTCCTTGTCGAACACGGGTTTCAGGATGTGTTCCGGAAGAATGCTTTTCCAGAAGGACAGCCAGGGTGCGAACGGCTGGTTGAACTTCATCACGACCGTGCGCGCATCCGGCGTTTCGAGGCTGGCGATCTGGTCGTAGGGATAGGTGGTGACAACCGTGTTTTTCGTTGTGGCATACATATCGTAGGTGAACTTGAAATCCGCCGAGGTGATCGGCTGGCCGTCCGACCAAACGATGTCCTTGCGCAGGTGCATCGTGATCGTCTTGCCATCCGTCGAAACTCCACCATTCTCCACGCTTGGCAGCTCCGTCACCAGGACGGGATAGGGGTTGTTCTGGTCATCATACTGCCAGGCCCACACGTCCCAGACTTGATGCAGGATCAGGGAGAAATACATGTTTGAGTACATGTAATTCAGGTTATCGGGTTCTTGCGTGAAGATCAACGTCGCCACTTTGGATGTCTTTTGACCCCCGGCTCCGACCGCGCCGCAGGCGCTCAACACCAATGAGACGGCTATGACGAGCGGCAGGATAAACTTGATAGCACGCATAGGTGTCTTCTCCTTTTAGATTATGAAAGGGATCAAGATTAAGCAAATAAAGCTTATTTCATTCGATAGGCAGCCTCCTCCCCGGATGGATTACTATATATTATATATATCACATTTAACGGTATTGGAATCACCCGGTTAAATATCCAAGTCTGGTAGACGATCCATAACGGCGCCTTTCCCAAGATTTTCTACCATTACCCGCAGCTCCTTTTCTTTTGCCGGTTCGATCTGCGGACGGTGGTATTCTTCCAGCAGCTGCCGCGTGCGGGCTTTGGCTCGGGCAAAAGTGTCCGGGCTGCCGGCCGCCTGCCAGCCTCGGATCGAGTCGCGGTCGATGACCGCCGAGGGCAGGTACTGCTCCCTGGCAAACAGCTCGCGGGTGATCTTTTGCTTGAGGAAATCGCCCTTGAAGTTGATCCCTTCGAAGAGGCCGGTCGCCAGCGTCTCGGTGCGGACCTCCAGGCCGGCGAGCAGGCGTCGGGCCATGG
The DNA here is from genome assembly GCA_963739255.1 of uncultured Chloroflexia bacterium. GTDB lineage: Bacteria > Chloroflexota > Anaerolineae > Anaerolineales > Villigracilaceae > UBA877. The sequence goes on along the minus strand of CAVTZT010000009.1, from coordinate 248,655 downwards.
CGATCCCCTCGGCGTCCACCACCAGTTTCTCCGGGCTCTGGCAGGCGAGGAAGTCCAGCATCCCTGCTCCGGAGATCATATTGATCCCGGCCAGGGCGCCGATCAGCGTCGTAATGCCGCTCTCCAGCCCGGCCTGGGCGTCGACCAGCTTGGCGTCACTGGCACCCATGTAGGCGTGCGTGGGCAGGTTGAGCGATTTGCCGACCTGGGCATAGGCGGCATCGATCATGGCCGTCTCCACCGCGCCCATCGGGGTGGTGCCCTTGCGCATGTCAAAAATGGCCGGCGCGCCGCCCCATACGATCGGTGCACCCGGTCCAGCCAACTGGTGGATGGCGATCCCGCTCAGGCTCTCGGCAGCGTGCTGCACGACGCAGCCCAGCAGGGTCACCGGGCCGGCGGCCCCTGCCAGCGGCATGGAGATGAGCTGGGCCGGGATGCGCGCCCGCGCCAGCTCGATCAGGTTCTGAGCCCCGAACTCGCTCCAGATCAGTGGCGGCGAGGGACACACATCGAAGACGGCCTGCGGCCAGTCGGCCAGCACCTTGCGCCCACCGGCAAAGATCGCCAGCATGTCGATCATCGCCCCCAGGGTCTGGACGGAGAAGGCGCCGGTGACGATCGGTTTGATCGAGTAAAGCAGTACAACGTATAACCGGTACAGATCGCCGATGGCCTTGGGAACCTCGTTGCACACGATCGCCGTGGACTGGGCATCGTACTGCGGCAGCATCTCGGCCACCTTGACCACCCGGACCAAATCGGGCGAGTAGGAGGGCCTGTGTTCGAGCGTCTCCGGATCGAGCACGTGCACTCCGGACGACCCCGGATCGAAGTGGACCAGGTTGCCGCCGTAGGTCACCGCCGGCTGGCCGTTGCGGTCGAAGAGATGGAAGGTGCCGGGGACGGTCTCCAGTGCCTTGCGCACGACCTTCTCCGGGATGTGCACGATTTCCTCGTCGGCGTCCGCCCCGGCCTCAAGCAGCAAGGTGCGCGCCTCGGCCGATTGGACCTTGATCCCCGGCTGGAGCATCAGCTGGAAGGCTTCGTCCAGGATGCGGGTGATCAAGTCGGGTGTGAGCAGTTCGAGTTTGGGCTGCATGAGGCCTTTTGGACCTATCCCCCCCAGCCCCCTTCCCTTTAGGGAAGGGGGAGCGGGGGTTAGGTCAAATATTATTTCTCCAGCGCGGCGATGATCTTCGCCATCTCGGCCGAAAGCTTTGGGTCGAGCGGGTCGGGCTGATGTCCCGCCAGGACCTTGCGCGCCTTCTCGAGCGCCCAGTCCTGGGCATTTTCCTTTTTCTCTTCCCATTCGTTGTACGGGCGGCGATCCATGAACTGCGGCAGGAACACCTCACGCATGTGCTTGAGGGTGTGTTTCTGGGACAGGAAGTTTCCACCCGGCCCGACTGCCGCGATGGTCTCCAGCGCTAGGGTCTCGTCGTCGACCACGATACCCTGCATGACCTTATGAATGATGGAGAAAATTTCGCAATCCATCATCATCTGGGCATAGGACCAGATGCGGCTGCCGTGCAGCAAACCGACACCCAGCAGCATGTCGGACATGACCACGGAAGCCATGAAGGTCGAGAGGCTGTTCTCCAGCCCGGACTGCCAGTTGGGCTCCTTGGCGCCGGTGGCGAACGAGCCCATCGAAAGCGGGATATTGTAGAAATCGGACAGCAGGTTTGTGGCCGCACCGAACAGGAAATCCTCCGGACCACCGCCGGTGTAGGCGCCGCTGCGCAGATCGGAGGCGGTCTGCGCTGCGGCGTAAAAGACCGGCGCGCCCGGGTAGGCCAGCTGCAGCAGCGCCGTCCCGGCGATGACCTCGGCGTTGCCCACCGCCAGGGTCCCGGCCGTGGTAGCCGGACCGGTGGTCAGGCAGGCGGCCATGGTCATGAAGCCGGTCGGGATGCCGGCCTCGGCGGCCAGCAGGGCAGCGTCCAGGCTGCCGCCGTCGTGACCGAGCGGCGGCGCCGAGCACTGCATCAGCGAAAGCACCGGGCGCTTGCGCAGCTCCTTCTTCCCGCCGACGATGGCGGCGGCCATTTCAATCGCCGCCTTGGCTTCGCGGGCGTTGTAGATGCTCTCGGTCTGGACGTGCTTGGTGGAGTTCTCCCAGATGGCCTTGATCTCGTGCAGGCCGCGCGTTTCGGGCGGCGTGTCCTGCGCCGAGACCGGCACCCAGTGGAAGGCCACCTCTTCGGTGGCGTCTGCCAGGCGGGCGATGTCGATCATGTCCTGCAGGCAGGAGGTGCGCCGTGCGCCGGTATGCAAGTCCAGCACCTCCACCCCGCAGCCGTCGGTGCCGACGAAGACGTGGTTGCCGTCCAGGGGCAGGTCCTGGTTTGGGTCCCGTGCGGCCAGCGGATAGGCGGGTGGGCAGGTCTTGAGAGCGGATTCGATCAGTTCAGGCCGGGCGCGCACGATCATCTTCTCCCGGTTGACCGCCGCCCCGTGGGAGGCCCAGACCTCCAGGGCCCGCTCAGACGGGAAGCGCACACCGACGTGCTCGATGATGTGCAGCGTGGCGTCGTGGATGCGCTGCACCTCCTGGGGCGTTAGTACCTCCATCCGCAGTTTTGGGTTGGTAATCGATTTAATACCTTTGGACATGGCCCCCGTCCATCACTTGCCGACGAGCTGCTTGGCCACATTGACCGCGCCGATGGCGTCCTCGGAGTAGCCGTCGGCCTCGATCTTTTGCACCCAATCGCGGGTTACGGGCGCCCCGCCGACCATGACCTTGACCTTCTTGCGCAAGCCTTCCTTGTCCAGGACGTCGATGACTTCCTTCTGCTTGACCATGGTGGTGGTCAGCAGGGCGCTCAGGCCAACCAGGTCGGCGTCCACTTCCTTGACTTTGGCCAGGATTTTTGCAGCCGGGACGTCCACGCCCAAGTCATAGACTTGAAACCCGGAGGCCGAGAGCATCGTCCCGACCAGCGACTTGCCGATCTCGTGGATGTCACCCTCGACCGTCGCCAGGACGACCTTGCCGAGCACAACCCGCTCCGTGCCGCGGCGCTGCATCTCCGGCTCCAGAGTGGAGACGGCTGCCTTCATCGCCTCACCAGCCATGACCAGCTCAGGGAGGAATGCATCTCCGGACGCAAAGGCCTCGCCGACTTTGTTGACCCCGACCACGAAACCATTGGTGATCGCTTCCAACGGGTCGAGGCCGTCGTCGATCGACTGTTTGGCCAGGGCGACCGCGGCGTCCGACTCGCCGTCGATAATGGATTGGGCCATCTTCTGAAACAGCTCACTTGACATTGCATTCTCTCCTTTTACGATGTGTGTTGAAATGGAGCAACGATCGCTTCCTCGGCCGAGGGCATATCACACGGCAGCGGCTCGAGTTTATATCCTCGGGAACTTTCCAACCGCCTCGTCGACCACTTCGCCGTGACCCGGGCAGATCAGGCGCGCCCCCAACGCGGCCTGCTTGCGCACTGCCTGGTCCGCCTTGACCTGGTTCCAGGTGTTGGCTCCGCGTGAGCCGCGCAGGCCGCTTTCTTCGGAGACGAGTGAGTCGCCCACGAACAGGACTCCGGCGGATGGGGCGAAAAACGAGACGTGGCCCGGAGTGTGACCGACCGTCTCGATAACGCGCAATCCGCCCAGGACCGGCAGGACCTGGCCGTCGCTCAGGATCTCGTCCACCCTGACGGGCTTGGGCTTGACCAGCAAGGCTGAAACGGCAAAGATCATTTTGAGTAGAAAGTTGGAAGGCTTGAGCGGGCGGGAGGAGTGCCCGGAGACGATGGCATCGGCCTCGATCCGGCTGGCATAGACGCGCGCCCCCGAGGCGGCTTTAAGCGCTGCCAGCCCGCCCACGTGGTCGAAATCGGCGTGGGTGATGAGGATGCGCTTGAGCGCTTGCGGTGCAAGCCCCAGGTCGGCGATAGCGCGCAGGATCTTCCGGTCGCTGCCGGGCAGGCCGGCGTCGATCAGGGTCACGCCATCGGAATCGACGATCAGAAACGGATTGGCCGTGATCCCGGGGACTAGGTGGACATTGGGCGCGATTTCCATGGACGTCTCACAGGACATGCGTATTGATTTTATCTGACTTGTCGGCGGACCTGCGCCATCTGGGGGCTTGCAGTACTATGGTAGCAACGAACGGCACACCTGTCAAGGATTTGGCGAATTTGGACTGCGCCGATCAGCCGGTGCAGTCCAACGCTTCATGGGTAAAGATCAGGCTTCAGTCGGAAGGTCCGACAGGAATTCCTCCACCTCGGTCCGGGTCGGGAGTCCGGGTCGCGCCCCCAGGTGGGTGCAGGTCAGGGCTGCGGAAGCGCTGGCAAATCGCAAGGCCGTCTCCCATTCCCGGCCTTCGGCAAGACAGGCCGCCAGGGAACCGTGGAAGGCGTCCCCGGCTCCGGTGCTGTCCACGGCGCGGACCTCGAATGCGGGCAGCCGCTGCGGTTTCCCGCCATTCGCCCACACCAGTCCGGCCTTGCCGAGTGTGACAACCACATTCGGCGCTATGGTGTGGAGTTCGAGCGCGGCCTGCTCCGGGTTCTCCAGCCCGGTGAACTCGCGCGCAAACTTCTCCGAGCAGATCAGGTAATCAACCTTATCCGCCAGCGTCCGTGTCCCCAGGTGGACGGAACCGGCATCCAGGACACTCGGGATGCCCGCCTGCCGTGCCTTGCGGACCAGCGGAAGCGAGAGGTGCGGCTCGTGCCCGTCGAAGAGGATCACTCGCGGGCAAACGGCAGAGAGGTCCAGGCTGCCTTCCGCCAGGAAATCGGTCCGACCGTGGTAGTTAATCACCGTGCGCTTCCCATCCGGCTTGACCAGGATGGCGGAGAGCGGTGTCGGCGCGGATCCCCGGACGACGAACCTGGTGGAGACGCCTGCGCTACGCAATTCTTGGAAATGAAGCTCCCCCCAGGGATCATTCCCCAGGTAACCGGAAAAGGCCGCCCGCAGCCCCAGGCGGGCGACGGTCACCGCGGCATTAGCCGCCGGCCCTCCTCCGCTACCGACCAGCGCTTCGGCGACAGCTTTTTCATCCGCGGCCGGATGATGCGGGACGGCAAACGTCAGGTCATAGCAGGCATGTCCGACGCACAGGACATCAATTTCGATGGTTGGAGAGGACATAAATAACTCCAGGTGCTTGCGCAGCACCTGGAGTATAGCCTAAATCCCTTCGTTGGCACGCAGCCGAATAAAGCCCACAGGGAATTCCTAGGGTGTGTATGCAAAATGGAAAAAGAGTTGGTCGAGTAGGGCGTTGCGGGTCTCGATACGGCAGAAAACGGCCTACTCGATCATCGCAACGCCCGTACACTTGCACCTGCTGCACACTTGCCCTCCCGGAAGGACACCGGGACGGTGTGGCACGAGCAGCCAGGGCGAGTGCCAGGGAGTGCAGGTGTCGAGACCATTCTATCGAATTTGCATACAGACCCTAAAGTAATTGTTTACTCGCGCAATCTTCTCAAGAGCGGGAACACGAATGCCACGAAAAGACGAAATATCTCGCGAATCTGATTTAAGACCTGCTAACCATTCCTTCTAGGCCATCCTCGGGTCAAAGGCCTACTTCCCCGCCTCTTTCCCGAACGCCTGCTGGTAGTCCTGCATGGCGGCCTTGACCACGCGCAGCGCGTGCGCCTGGCCGTAGGTCTTGCGGAGCTCGATCCTCGAGCGTTCCCCGGTGACCAGCTTATAGGTGGAGAAGTAATGCTCCAGCCTTTCGATGAGCACCGGCGGCAGGTCCTTGATGTCCTCGATGTGTCCCCAGACGTAATCGTTGCGCAGGACGGCAACGATCTTGTCGTCGGCCTCGTCGTCATCGATCATCTGGATGCCGCCGACCACCTTGGCCACCAGGACGATCTCGGATTTCGTGATCGGACGCTCGCTGACCACGCAGATGTCCAACGGGTCCCCGTCCCCGCGTTTGGCATGCGGGGAAAGGGCGCCGAACAGGTCGCCGCACAGGGTGCGGGGAATGAAACCGTACAGCACCGGCGGCTGGGAGGAAGTGCGCTGCGGACGGTCGACGCGCAAGTAACCGCTCTGCTTGTCGATTTCGTATTTGACCAGGTCATACGGCGTGATCTCGATGAAGGCATTAACACACCTGGGCGGCTCCGGTCCGGTCTCCAGGCCATGCCAGGGATGAGGTCGCCAGCGGCTGAAGGATTTGTCCATCTCTCTCCCTACATCATTATGAAGAAGGATAAGTTCTTGAAACTTGATCGCAGAAAAAACTAATATCGTTCGACATGAATTTGACCAGGCGCCTTACGAGAGTGCTCCCGGAATCCTTCCCTCTCCAGTATCCCGACCATTTCGTCGATCATGGCACTGATGCCGCACAGGAAGACGTGGGTGTTCTCCGGCGTGGGCTCGAAACCCCAGGCGTCGGCGATGACGCCTTTTTTCCACAGGTGCTGCACCCAGCCCGTCTGCCCGGTCCATGGCACGGGCTCGTCCTCCGGGCGGTCGATGGTAGCGACGTAAGTGAGATTATTACACAGGTGCTGCAGGTTGAGCAGCTCGGAGCGATAACCCAGGTCCCAAGAATGATAAGCACCGTGGAGTACGGCAAAGCGCCGCGGCCCGCCGCAACGCATCTCGGTACTCAACATGGACATGTAGGGTGCCAATCCGGTCCCGGTGGCGACCAGGGCCACGTGCATGCCCTCCGGGACCTGGTCGAGGGTGAACATACCGGTCACCTTGGGGCCCAGGAAGATGTGATCGCCGATTTTCAAGGCGAACAGGCGCGGGGTCAGCCCGCCAGTGGCCACCAGGCTGACGTAAAACTCCATGTACTCGCGTGTCCTCGAGGAGGAGGAAATCGAGTAGGCTCGGCGGATCAGCTTGTCCGGGTCGGCGGGTGTCGGCTCCGGGTCGGACCAGATGCAGCGCGGCGCGAAGCCAGGCAAGCCCAGCACGGCGAACTGACCGGGGTCGAACTCGGGCAGCTGCCAGCCGTCGGGGACCACGCGGATGATCATCAGGCGCGGCGAAAGCTCGGTGATCGCGGCCACCACCGCGTTCAGGGCAGGTGTTGTCGTAGCCATTTCCTCCTGGGGAATAATACCATTTTAGTCCTAATTCCCCATTATATGGTATCTTCCCGTTTTGTTCAAGGCGTCACAATGGGAAATCCGGTTGCCTGTAATCTCCGGCGGCTGGAAAAAATAACGCGAAGAGATGGATTTTTTTATGAACCTTGCTAGCACTTACCACGAACTCGACGCATCGATTTTCACCGCTGCTGCTCGACCATGCCCTGAGCCCTGACCTAAGGGATTGGGGTGGCTTGATAAGGCACGGAGGGCGTGAGCTTCAATGGCACGGCTCCCAGTGAAGCGAGCTGCCTTTGAATCCGCCAGCGCAATGGATTATAAGTTGGGTCCAGCGTCGCCTCAGCAATTTGTAAAAGCTGGATCGCGTCCTCTTTCCTGCCATCATCGAGGGCCAGCTGGGCTTCCACATACGAAAGTATACCCGCCCGCCCCCAGGTCATCGGCATGCCTTCTACCAACTCACCCTGCACCAGGTCTTTTTTTCCCGTGTAGTAATAGATCATCGCCCGCAGGTAATAGCGCCAGCCACCCAAGCCGCAATCACAAATCTGCTCATCAAGCAACGGCAGCGCCTCGTCGTACCGCCCAAGCAGAATCAAATACTGGATTTGCAGATCTTTTTTATATGCCATATTCTCATTATTGAACATCGAATCTTTGACCGACTGGAGCGCCTCCTCCGGCCTGCCAAGGCATGCATACGCACTCGATCGTATGTGCAGCAAGCCCCCCAGCGAAGATTCCCCGGCCGGCAGTTGGACAATCAGCTTCTGAACCTCAGCGAGCGCTTTCTGGCACTGGTCAGTGTAGATCAAATCGACGATAATAAGCCGGTCGGGATATGCAGTCGTAGTTCCAAGTTCATAGGCTTTATACCCATTGTCGAGCGCCATGCCAACCAGGTAGCGATTGTCAACGCTATTCTCCTCCACCATCGCCCTATCGTAGTAGATGCTTTGGCGCAATGAATAATAATCCCCATTATCCGAACGCAGGGAAATGGCTTTGTCGACATCCCGAAGGGCCGTGTCGAGCTTAGATATATAAACATCCAGGCTGCCGATCTTGGCGGCGGATTCATACGTAAGTTTAGCTCTCTCGAAATACGCGCCGGCGTTATTAGGATCCTGCTCAATAACCTGATTCAAATTATCGAGTTCGACTTCATTCCAATATTCCTTCGATCCATCACCCTCGGGGGTAAAGGAAGGGAAAGCTGTAGCCGTATACATGGGGGACCATGTGGGGCGAGGTGTCCTTGTTGGGGTAATGGATGCAGCTACCTTCAAGGATCCCATACGGGTTACACTGGGTACAGGAAATATATCGGCCGGTGATTTGGAAGACGCTCGACCGAATAATCCGCTGAATAATGCAAAAACGAAAAATGCACCCGCGCAAATAACGAGCCCGACCGTCCCGCCGATGAAGATCCACAGGGGCCTGGAAGGACGCTTCTTTCCCGGACCGGTTTTCGCCTCGGGAGCCGGCGGCGATGCGGGCTGGACCACAGCTGACTGCATTTGGGCAGGCTCTCCGGGCTTGACCAGGCCTTCCAAGGCCGCCTTTGCCTGCGGGTTGGAGGGGTTAATTTCGAGGACCTTCTGGAAACAATATTTCTTCTTATCCGGATCGCCCAGGCATTTCCCCAGGTATAACCAGCCCAACTCGGATTTTGGATCGGTTTGAACGACTTCGATGAAATAAGACCGGGCTTTTTCATAGTCCCCCGCCCGAGCCGCTTCGACCCCAAGTTCCAGAAATTCGTCGGTCATACGTCCTCCACCTGAGTGGACTCAACCGGCATTGCCCCTCCCTGAAGAAATTATAGCAAAGATGTGCCCATGGCGGGTGTCTTGATCGGATGAGCATTCCCCATTTGTGTACCAGGATTTGGGGAGGCGCATACGGGCTGGGGCTAGGAGGGTTATCCTCCTTGCTTCTCCGTGCTGGTCGTGCCGTCCGGCGGCAGGGTCGGCATCAGGGTGGGCATGGGTTCGAGTATGCCGCAGGCACTTTGAAGAACAGCCAACAGCAACAGGACGGAGGCTAGTTTCTTCACGGTGATCTTCCTCTCCAGATCGGTGACGATTCACTATACATCCGGATGGCGTAATTGGCAACTTACCGTGGTGGGTTGGAACGAGCTTGCCCCCGGGTGGTCCGTCAGTTTGTCGGGTAGAGGGTGATCAAGACAACTGGCTTTTTTTGTTGGCGCTCTTCACGCTGAAAAAGATAGATTTGTGCCGGGATTTATTGCTCGAGATACGTCGAATCCACAATCCCCACGATGACCGAAATGACGCAGGCGTCCGGGTTCTTGAGCACCTGGCGGGCGCCGTTGCCTTCGCGATTGACCAAAACGGTATCCCCGATGCCGGCGTGGGTGCTGTCCAAGGCGAGGAAATCCTCGTCCGGGGTTTCGCCATCCAGCCCCAGCGGCTGCACGACCAGCAGGCGCCGGTTCTTGTAATCCCGGTGGCTGATCGTTGTTACCACGGTTCCGACCACTTTGCCCAAGATCATGCATGCCTCTCAAGAAATCAACCACAGACACTTGCACCTGCTGCACACTTGCCCTCCCGGAAGGACACCGGGACGGTGTGGCACGAGCAGCCAGGGCGAGTGTCAGGGAGTGCAGGTGTGAACACAGATGAAAGAGATGGTTAGATAAAAACCAAATGAAATAGCATCACCTGAACGAAATACTTTGTGTCCTTCGTGCCCTTCGTGGTAAATCATTTTAACTATATTGACTCCACCCCCTCCGCAGGGTGAAATTGAACTCGCCGTCCGGGCGGACCTCCAGATCGTCGACGATGCCGACGAGGGCCAGGTCGACCGGCACGAACTTGACGTCTGGCATGGCCAGAGCTGCCTCGCGCGAGCGCACCATCACGCACAAGTCACCGGGACCGGCATCGACCACATCCGCAGCCACCTGCAGCACGCCCACCGGCTGCAGCTTTTTATTAAGCGGCTGGACGACCAGCAGCTTCAAACCCTGCGTGCCTGGATATTTAAGCGTGCAGATCGCACTGCCTTTGACCCTGCCGAAGAGCATGACGCTACTTGACTCCCGTGCTCTTCAGCACGCGCTGGATGATGACGTCCAGCAAGGCTGGATCGACCTGGTTTCCCAGCTTGGAAATGACCGCCGAGCGGATGCGCGCCTGCAAGTCGCTCCCTCCGCCCGGAGCAGCAGCCCGATTCGCCGCGGGTGGAGCCGCCGGGGACATGGCTGCAGCCACGGGTCCCGGGGCCGGCTTCTGGGAAATATACGGCCGGACCGGTGCAGCCGGCGGGTTGTCCGGCGTAGTGCGGACCAGCTTCATCCCCAGCCGGTTGGCCTTCTCGTATGCGAGCTCAGTCAGCACGACATTCTCGGTGACGTCCAGCGAGAGCACGCCGCGCTTGACCAGGTCTTCGATGTCCTTCTCGGTATAGAACTCTTTTGGCATCCTGTGCTCCTTACTCAAGTGTCATTGCGAGGAGGGCGGAGCCCGACGACACTTGCATCTGCTGCACACTTGCCCTCCCGGAAGGACACCGGGACGGTGTGGCACGAGCAGCCAGGGCGAGTGCCAGGGAGTGCAGGTGAGCAATCTCATAACAAGGAGATTGCTTCGCCCCTCCGGGGCTCGCAACGACACGCATCTGGCAATTTTTACGCGCCGAGTTTGCCCTCCAGGGATTCTAGCGCCAGGATGGCGGCGTCCTTGGCGGTCAGGATCTCGGCTTCCGTGCCGGAGAGCCACATGCGGCCGAAACGCCCGACCGAGGAGACATGGATCAGCTTGATGCTGGCTGTCTTCTCAGCCTCGTTGCAGGCATAGTTGATATACGCCGCCGGGGCGCACTCCAGCACCAGCATGGTCTCACCGGGCACCAGCATGCTGCCGCGCCGGAATCGGTTGAGCAATTGCGCCTGGTACGGGTCGATGCGCGTGATCACCTGCGTCGAGACGACCTGGGGCTTGATCCGATCGGCAACGCCCAGGCCCAGCCGCTTCAGAACCACATCACCGGCCTCTAGGACGGCAGCCTGGTTGGGCGAATGCACCTCGAACATGCCGAACTCACGCTCGACAATCTGGGCGCCCGGACGGGCCTCGGTGGCTTTGACCGCAATATCCACCACTCGGAAAACTTCATTGCCGGGAGCCATCTCCACGTACAAGGCTGCCATGCCCTCGATCGGCAGGTCACCCTGGGTGACCGTGCCAATGAAGGCGGCGAATTGCGGCTGCATGCGGTCCAGGTAGCAGTAGCAGCGCAGGGAAAATGTATCTGCCATGGGTAGTGTCCTTTTTCCTCTTATTCCGACGTGTCGCTCATCGCAATGCCGAGTGGGGTGACGAACATGGGATCCTCGGGTACCCAGGTCGGAATGCCGGTGTATTCCTCGACCACACTGGCCATGCCTTCGAAGGCCGAGCTTCCGCCAACCAGCACGATCGTCGGCACGTTCCACCCGTCGATGTGACGGAGGACGATGCTGGCCACCTTTTCCATCACCGGACGGACGAGGGGAAACAGACGTGTCTGCTCCTCGGGCCGGACCTTGAGCGCTTCGGCTTCTTCGAAGCTCAGGTTTTGCGAACCCTCCACCACCAGCGAGAAATGCGTCCCGCCGGTGGGCTCATCGGCGATGGAGACCACCTGGCCGTCGCGTACGACGGCGATGCCGGTCGTTCCACCACCCACGTCCACGATGACGCCATCCCGTAACTGGAGCACCAGGTTGGCGGCGCTGGGCTCGTCGACCAGGCCGGTACAAGCCAGGCCGGCGGCCTCCACCACGTTAGCGGTGGCGCGCACCTCAACTTGCGGGACGCCGGGTGGGTAAGCGCTGGATGCCCGGGTCAACTCACAGCCGAGGCGGTGCTCAACGCGGGCCTTCATGCCGCGCAGCAGGTCCGTTGCGCCGACGAAGTCGACCACCAGGCCGTCGCGCACCACCTGGGCGAACTGCCACTCGCCAGCCAGCGGGCGGCCGGTTTCATCCAGTACAACCAGGACCAGGGTCGCCGTTCCGAGGTCCACGCCGACCCGCAGCCGGGTCCCGGGGGCCAGGCCGACTGGTCCGGCGCACTCCGAGAGCGGTCGGGGCAGGATGACCTGGTCGGCCTGCGCCAGGAAATCGGCCAGGTCCGCCCGAACGGGCGGTCCTCCGTTTGAATTCACACCGGTTTACCCCGTAGACTTATTTCGACTTGGCGGCTTCGGCAGAGCGCCCGCCGATGGCACCCTTGGAGGACTTCGGCAGGATCATCTCGACGTCGGTGTGCGGCCGAGGGATCACGTGGACCGAGACCAGCTCGCCGACGCGCTTGGCTGCGGCCGCGCCGGCGTCCGTGGCGGCCTTGACCGCGCCCACGTCGCCGCGCACCATAACGGTCACGAATCCGCCGCCGACGTACTCGGAGCCGATCAGGACCACGTTCGCAGCCTTGACCATTGCATCAGCCGCTTCGATGGCGCCAACCAAGCCTTTCGTCTCGACCATGCCGAGAGCGATCAATGAGGTATCTAATGCCATTTTTTCCTTCCTTTCTGTTGTGTGCGTTTTGATGTCGCCGCCGCGGGCGACCCACGGGTCGCCCCTACAAGAACGGGCGGCGGCTCGTTGCCGGATATCACGTCTTGCTTTCCAGGATTTCGTTCACAACCTGGCGCACCAGGCGCTCGACATCGTCCGGGTTTGGGGCAGCTGGAACCTCCCCGGGCAGGAACGCCTCCTCCGGCGGGGCGACCGTCTCATAGGCCAGGCGCTTGACGTTGATCAGGTGAGTGGCGGTGATGTTATCGCCGGTGATCGCGCCGCCGACGCCGCCCGAGCCCAGGGTCATGGAGGGCATCACCCCGGCGGTCAGGCCGATGGCACCCAGGGTGCCCATGGTGTTGACCAGAATGCGGAAGACGGGCTTCTCAAGACCGAAGGCCATGATGACCTTCTCGTCACTGGCATAGATGATTTGCGTGTGACCGCGCCCGCCGGTATTGATGATGTCGATGGACAGCTCGCAGCCTTGTTCCCAACCGTCCGCCTCGTACCAACCCAGGACTGTCGTCAGCTTCTCATGGGAAAGCGGCTCTTCGTTCCCGACCTTCGCCAGCGGCGCGAGCAGGATGCGCCGGTCGGCTGGTACACCGAATCCGGCGTAGCTGGCAACGAACTGGGCGGACTTGCCCACCACGGCAGTGTTGATGCTCCCATCCGGATGGAAGAGCGCCCGGCGCAGGGCATCGGTTTCATGCGGATCGGTGACGTAGGCTCCCTCGGCACGCATGCGCTCGAGCAGCCTGGCGGCGATCGGCCGGTCGGCAATTACGGCTTGCTCAGTGGCGCAAATGGTGGAATAGTCGAACGCCTTGGAGGCGACGACATAGCGGGCGGCCTTGTCGACATCCGCACTGCGATCGACGTAGACGGGCACGTTGCCCGGGCCGACACCGTAAGCCGGCTTGCCGGTGGAGTGTGCCGCCCGCACCATGGCAGCCCCGCCGGTGGCCAGGATGACGGCAGTATGGCGGTGCGTCATCAGCTCCTGGGTGCCAGGCAGGGAGATCTGCTGCAGGCAGCTGATCAGACCCTTTGGCGCACCGGCGGCCTCGGCCGCCAGACGCATGGCCTCGACCGCCTCAAAGGTGCAGCGCGCCGCCGACGGGTGCGGGGAAACGACGATCGCATTGCGAGCTTTGACGGCGATCAGACATTTGAAGAAAGAAGTGGAGGTCGGGTTGGTGGACGGCACCAGGGCAGCTACAACGCCCATCGGCCAGGCAATCTCGTACAGACGGCGCGCCGGATCGTGGCGGATGACGCCCACGGTTTTGACGTCGCGGATGCTCTCCCAGACGGACCGCGAGCCGAACTGGTTCTTCAGCTTCTTGTGGGCGGCGACGCCGTAGCCGGTCTCCTCCTGGGCCATGCGCCCCAGCCGCTCGGACGCCTGGTAGCCGGCTTCAGCCATGGCAGCGCAGACGCGGTCCACCTCAGCCTGGGTTGCCTTGCCCCAGGTCTGCCAGGCCTCGTGGGCGGCGGCGACCAGGTCACGCGCCTCTTGGATGGAAGCGAGATCGTTGTCCATAGGATGGTTGCCTCATTAAGACTTGCGAAAAACGACCTTGCCTTCCACTTCGAGCGAATCGATGACCGCCATGATCACGGCGTCCACCGGTGTATCCTTGGTGATGGTCGTCTGACGGGCCGAGGAGCCGGCGGCGGTCAGGACCAGGTCGCCGACCCCGGCGTCGACCGTGTCGACTGCCACGTAGGGCTTGCCGACCGGGCTGCCAGTCTCGTCCGTCTGGCGTACGATGAGCAGCTTGCGGCCGGTCAGCTTCTCATCCTTGACCGTCGAAACGGTTGTCCCGACCACTCTGGCGATCAACATGGTGGTTCTCCTTCTTTCCTCTGCAAGGTCCTTGCCATCTCTGGTTGTGCTTCGACAAGCTCAGCACAACCTTCACAAGGCTGGTCGCCCTGAGCCTGTCGAAGGGCGACGACGAGATGAAATGAAATGGTTAATAAGTCTTCGCCGGTGCGACGGTTGCAAGAGCCGGTTGCGCCGCGGGCGCCGCGCCGGGTCCCTGCAGGATCTTGACGCCGGCGCTGGCGCCGATGCGGGTGGCACCCGCCTGGATCATTTTCTCGGCGTCCTCAAAAGTCCGCACCCCGCCTGCGGCTTTGACGCCCATCTCCGGGCCAACAGCCTTGCGCATCAGGGCCACGTCATGGACAGTGGCGCCTCCACTGGCGAATCCTGTGGAGGTCTTGACGAAGTCCGCCCCGGCTTCCTTGGAGAGCAGGCAGGCGATGGTTTTCTCTTCGTCGTTTAGCAGCACGGCTTCGATGATAACCTTGACAATCGCGCCGCGGGCATGGGCAGTGGTCACCACCCCGCGGATGTCACGCGCCACCATCTCCAGGTCGCGCGCCTTCAGGGCGCCGATGTTGATCACCATGTCGATCTCGGTGGCACCGTGGTCGAGGGCGTTCTGGGTCTCAAAGGTTTTGACCTCGGGAGGCGTGGCTCCGAGCGGGAAACCGATCACCGTGCAGACTTTGACGATTGAACCCTCCAGCAGCTTGGCGCACAGCTCCACCCAGGTGGGGTTGACGCACACCGAGGCGAAGCTGTATTTGCGGGCCTCGAAGCACAGCTGGGCGATCTGCTCCTGGGTGGCGTCCGGCTTAAGGAGAGTGTGGTCGATCATCTTCGCCAAGTCCAAGTTTTCCGGAATCACGCCCAGGGTCGAGGAGAGGCGTTCCGCACCGGCGTCCACCACCTGCCCGGTGCGGTCGAAGCAGGTGCGCACGCACAGGTTGTCGGCGCACTCAAACTTGCACTGACCGCCCTCCGGCAATCTGGCGCTCTCCTGCTGCTCAACCATCGCCGCCAGGACTTCATGGGTGATGATCTCGACCAGGCTTTCAACCGTTTTGATATCCGTAACCATCATCTGCCTCTATTTCAAGTAATGCTTTTCCACGGCCATAATCTTGTCCACGCGCGGGGCATGGCGTCCACCGCCGAACTCTGTCGTCAGCCAGGTCTTGACGATCTGCTTGGCAAGGTTGACGCCGATCAGCCCGGCGCCCAAAGTCAGGACGTTCGTGTCATTATGCTCGCGGCTGTTGAGCGCCGAGGAATAATCGTAGGCCATCCCGGCGCGCACGCCTGGAACCTTGTTTGCCACGATGCAACTGCCGATACCGGCCCCGTCGATCATGATCCCCCGCCATGCTGCACCGGAACTGACCCGCCTGGCGACTTCGTGAGCAAAATCAGGGTAATCCACCGGGTTCGTCGTGTACGCGCCTACATCGCGCACGTCGAAACCCAGCTCGGTGATGTACGCCTTGAGGGTCTCCTTCAAATCGAAACCTCCATGATCCGCCCCGATGACGACTGTCTTGCGATCCGCGGTTTTCGGTTCGTTTTTAGGCGCAGCCGCCTTGTCCGGAACCATCTGAACGGGTTGAGCCGAAACCGGCGCGGCGGCAGGGATTGAACCCATGAGCTTGCTCAGCACTTTCTGAACAATGCGGTGGACTTCAGCGTCATCGATTGGAGTCACACTGGGTTTCCTTATTCACCCAAGGAAACATATAAACTGGTAATGACCACATGACCAAACTACCTCTATCTTAGCACGCAAAATATAAAAAGTCAAGTGACGGAGGTCGCTTGACCGGGTATTCCTAGATTAAATTCACCAGGATTTCATTCAACGGAATTATTTGTCCCCCGATGCAAATATCATTATGGCCGGGAGCGGAACGCTGCCCCCCTAACGGGTCAACTTGGCGGAATAGCGATAGCGGTCGCCGCGATAGAGGATTTTCACGAACTCGATCACGCGCCGGTACTGGGAGTAGGTCGTGCGCTCGCTGAGCAGCAGAGGGCTGCCGGGTTCGATCTGTAACAAGGAAGCTTCGCGCGGCGTTGCCAGGGTCACCTCCAGAGTCTCGTCGGCTTCGGTCGGGATCAGGTGAAGCTTTTCCTGGAGAAGAGTATAGATCGAGCCGTATTGTTCAAGCTCCTCCCGGGTGATGGTTTGCCCTTCAGGTAAGACGTAATAAGAAGTTTGTAATCCCATGGGGACACCATCCCCCAAGCGCAGGCGCTCGACATAAAGAATTTCGCTGCTTTCGCCCGGCAGTTCCAAATGCAATCGCACGTTTTCAGGTGGTTTAATAAACCCGAGATCCAGGATCTTCTGTCCCGGTACGATGCCACGCCGCTTCATGTCCTCGGTGAAGCTGGTCAGCTCGGAAATGCCCTTTTGAAGTTTTTGCGGTGAGACGAAGGTGCCTTTGCCATGTTCACGATAAAGGAAACCCTGACGCACCAGCAGGTCGATCGCCTGCCGGATCGTCGTGCGGCTGACACTGTAGATCTTTTCCAACTCGCGTTCGGAGGGGATCGGCTGGTTGGCTTCCACCTTGCCATCGGCGATGCGCTCGCGCAGGATATTGGCCAGCTGATAATAGCGGGGCAGATAATCGTTTGGATCGACAAGCTCAGGCATAGATTTTCCTATCTCTGGACGGAGGCGTCATGTGGTCACGACCAGTTTGATTATCGGCTTTTTCACGGCTTGCGTCAAGAAGGAATTCCGGGCACTCAACTCCGGGAGGAGTAAAATAGAAAGAACCCCAATTCGACCCAGTATTCCAGGGGCAAAGACAAGAAGTGAGGCTTGATTGAACGACTCGACCCCAAAAATATCAAACGCTCAACAAGAGCAGACCGCAGACCTGACCCTTGACCGGTTGCCGGAGGAATTGCGCTTGGCAGCCGCCCGTGCGGGCTGGACCTCGCTGGTGCCGGTGCAGGCCCGCGGTCTGCCATATCTGCTTGCCGGGCGCAACCTGATCGTCCAGGCGCGCACCGGCAGTGGAAAAACCGGCGTCTTTATCCTGCCCATGCTGGCCCGCCTCGACCCGGCGCGCCAGGCATGCCAGGCGCTGATCCTGGTCCCGACGCGTGAGCTTGCCCGCCAGGTCTGGCAGGAGGCCGAAAAGCTGTGCGGGGAGACCGGTCTGCGTACGGCGGCAGTCTACGGCGGCGTGGGCTATGGAGCGCAGAACGAGGCGCTTAAACAGGGCGCCCACATCGTGATCGGTACGCCGGGCCGGGTGCTCGATCACTTGCTCAAGCGCACCTTCAATCTCGAACACCTCAAGATGTTGATCTACGACGAAGCCGACCGGATGCTCTCGATGGGATTTTATCCCGACATGAAGGACTTGCAGCGCTACCTGCCCAAGCACCCCATCCAGGCCGGAATGTTCTCGGCCACCTTCCCCGATTCGGTCATGCGCACCGCACAGGAATTCATCCATGAGGCGGAGTTTCTCAACCTGAGCAGCGACCACGTCCACGTCACGGAGACGGAGCATATTTTCTACATCGTTCCCGGAATGGACAAGGATCGCTGCCTGGTGCGTCTGATCGAGGTCGAGAATCCGGCGTCGGCGCTCATCTTCTGTAACACCAAGGCGCGCGTGAATTACGTAACGGTCGTCCTGCAGCGCTTCGGCTACGACGCCGACGAGTTAAGCGCTGACCTGCCTCAGGCAGGGCGCGAACGGGTGCTGGAGCGCGTCCGCCGCGGCACGTTGCGCTTCCTGGTGGCAACCGACGTGGCGGCGCGCGGCCTGGACATCCCGGACCTTTCCCATGTCATCCTCTACGAGCTGCCCGAAGAGCTGGAGGCCTACATCCACCGTGCCGGCAGGACCGGCCGGGCCGGCGCCAGCGGCGTGGCAATTTCGCTGGTCAGCCCCGGCGAAAAGATCATGCTCAATCGCATCGCCAAGCAATACAACATTCCCTTCGAGGAACGCACGATCCCGAGCGATGCAGACGTGGCGGCCGTGGTTGCCGAACGGACGACTGCCTTGCTTGAAGCCCGCCTGCGCGGCCGCGACAAGCTGCAGACCGAACGCTCGCACCGCTTCACGCCGCTTGCCCGCAGCTTGGCAGAAAACGAGGACGAGCTGCCAATCATCACCATGCTGTTGGACGATTACTATCAGCAAACTCTGCACGCACCCGTCTCACAACCGTCTGGCGAGCCGGCGGCCAAACCGGCAGCCGCGGGGCGGGAAAGGCGCAGCCGTGAACGCAGCCGACGACAACGGCGCTGAATATTTCTCCCATCATGGCAGTGCGCGTGCTTGAAATCAAAGGCAGGGGATCAATCCGAAATAACAGCAGTTTCGACGGACAGGATGGGGGGCAAATAATCCGCCATCAGTTCCCAGCTGTCGCCCGCATCCCGGCTGTAGAATAACTGGCCGGTGTCGGTTCCGACATACACGCCAGCGTCTTCCAGGTTGTCCGTCGCCATGGCGTCCCGCAATACCACCAGATGCGCTTTCTCGGGCAAACCTGCGGATAACCGCTGCCATGAGGATCCACGGTCGCGACTGCGCCAGACCGAGAAATGCCCATCCACGCTCATGCGGTATTCGTCGCTTTGCTCCAGGACGACGTAGACGGTATCGGGGTCGTGCGGGTGGACAGCGATCGGAAAACCAAACCGGCTGGGCAGCTGGTCTTCGCCAATATCGACCCAATCCTCCGCGCTGTTGTCACTGCGATATACCCCACAGTGATTTTGCTGGTAGATGGTCTCCGGGCGGGAGGGATGCATGGCCATTTTGTGCACGCACTGACCGAATTCAGGAAATTTGTTTGGCATGAAATCGGCGCGCACATTCTTGTTGTAAGGCGCCCAGGTTTCCCCGCCATCGTCGGTGCGATAGCAGCCGGCCGCGGAGACGGCCACGTACATGCGGCGGGGGTTTTGCGGGTCAGGCAGGATGGTGTGCAGACAAAGCCCTCCGGCACCCGGGTTCCAGCTGCCGCGCTGAGGGTGGTCATAGAGGCTTTCGTTGAGCGACCAGATCTCGCCCCGGTCGCGGGAGACGAACAGCGAGGCCGGCTGGGCACCGGCGTACACCACGCCGGGCTCAGTCTCACCGGCCGGGGTGATGTTCCAGACCTTGTTCAGTTTTTCAGGGTACGCCTTGGCATCCCCCTCCCCGCCAGAAGCCTGGAACATCTCTTCGGGTGTGCTATACGGACGGCCGGATTTCGACGGGCGGGACAGGGCCGGCACCTGGCGTGCCTGGATCCAGGTGGCGCCAAAATCATCGGAATAATGCGTCGTTGGACCATAGACAAAGTGGTCGACTGCAGCATGCAGGCGCCCGTCACGCAGATCCAACTGCATATGCATCACATTCCAGCTCTTGAATTGAATATCACTGACCTGCCAACGTTTCCGGCTGGTGTTGCTGTTGAAGATAAAACCGCCTTTTCGCGTGCCTACGAACACCATCACTTTTTTGCTCATCTCGACCTCCATACAATGATGGACAGAATATATGTTCTAGGTAAATTATACCATAATTATCCTAATATTTTAGGCAACGCGGAAAAAA
The DNA here is from genome assembly GCA_963739255.1 of uncultured Chloroflexia bacterium. GTDB lineage: Bacteria > Chloroflexota > Anaerolineae > Anaerolineales > Villigracilaceae > UBA877. The sequence goes on along the minus strand of CAVTZT010000009.1, from coordinate 228,615 downwards.
AAAAAAAAACGGCGCCCATAACCGGCGCCGCCAATAAGTGAGAAGTCCGGATGGAAACATCCGGATCGAAAACCTGAAAAAGAGACCCATCTATCGGCCTTGCATCAACCAGCCGATCAAGGTGGAAAAGCTACCAGCCCCCTGTCCGCAAGCGATTACGGATGTTATCTTCCAGTGCGGATAGCATTTCCCGGAAGGCGCCCTGATGGGAAGGATTCTCGTCCACGGATTTTTGCTCGAGCTGTTCCAGCAGGTACACCAGCCACGTCTGCCAGGCACGTGGGTTGTTATCATGCGTGGCGATCTCTTGGGCAGTTTTCATAAGGCTTTCGCGCAGATTATCTTCTTTACTCATGGGTATTTCTCCTGAAAAATATAGAGTTTATTGAGCATCCAGAATCCGGTTGGCCACCTTCCGAGCCCCGGTCATCACATTCATGACCCCACCCCCGCTCTCGCTCTGGGCGCCGATGAACCACAGTCCCTCGACCGGCGTCTTGTGAGCCGGCGGCTTGTTGCCGATGACCGGGGGCACCCCGCCGAACGAGTGATGCTTCTGGTGGGTGCGCCGGCGGAAGTCTTCGGGGGTCAGGATCATGCGGGTCTTTGTGTGCTGCCTCAGACCGGGGACGTGGCGCTCCGCCTCCGCCACGAGCTTGTCGGCCAGATCTTCGCGCCGCCCGGTCCAGGTTCCCTCGGCCAACGTATCCGGCGCGACGGTGTAGATCGTCACGGCATGCTGGCCGGCTGGAGCCAGCGACGGAGAGTGCAGTGAGGGCACATAGATCAGCAGCCCCTCCCTGCCCTCATGAAAGAATCCGGTGCGCAAGCGCTGGACCGAGCCCTCCAGGTCGAGGGTGTTGTAATAATAACACAACGCCGCCGGTTGGTAGGGAGTGGGGTCAAAGTCGATGCCGAGCTGGACCATCAGCACCGACTCCATCATGCGGTTGGCCTCGATCTGGGCGACCAGCTCATCCGGCAGGTGCTGGCGGCCGACCAGATCGAAGAACACCTCGCGCATCCCGCCTGAAGCCAGCACCCGGTCGGCGGACTCGACCGAGCCATCGGCCAGCTCCACACCCGTGGCACGACCTTTTTCGACCAGGACGCGCCGGACAGTGGCGCCGGTGACCACTTTGCCGCCATGCGCCAGGATCACACCCATCACTACCTTGACCAGCGTCTGGCACCCGCCCAGAATGTAGGTGTATGCCGTCTGGGCGCTGCGCGTCCCGGGGAAGGTCGGGATGCGCTTGTCGAAGGCCGTCTCGAGGTGGATGCTGGGCACGCCCAGGCCGGGGAACTCACTCGGCGCGGTGACAAAGTCGGCCACGATGCCCAGGAAGAGGGTCTTCAGGACCGGTGACTTGAAGTAGTGATCCATCAGCTGCTGGCCGTTCCAGCTGGCCATCTTTTAATGGGCTGGAAAGCGAGCGCCATCCGAATCTTAAGGGCCAGCGCTCCCAATCCCCGGGCAGTCTCGGCCCGGCGGGCAAGCGACATCACCGCGATCATGCGATCGTAGAAACGGTAATAGTCGTCCAGAGCCCGGCTCTCATCAGGGAAGAGCTTCTTCAGACCTTCCCGGCGCCAGTAGGGACCTTCGTACTCCTTTGGCCGCCAAAGAGCAAAATCCGGCATGGAAAGGCCGCGGTCCTCGTGCACCACTGAGACCTGGTCGCTGACGCCCAACTCCTCGAGGATCAGGCGCCCCTTATCGCCAGGGGCAAAGCCTTCAAGCAGCAGCGGGCCGATATCCCAGCCGTAACCGTTCTGAGTCAGCGTGGCAGTCACCCCCCCGGGGGTCGGGAACTGCTCGAAGACCGTCACGGCGTGTCCGCCTTTGGCCAGATACGCCCCGGCGGTCAAACCAGCCATGCCCGAACCGATGACGATGGTTTTCACGTCGCCCTCCATGCATCTCAATCAGTTGTGGCCTGACCGGCGGACTTGCGCCCGGCCAGTTCCTTCACCAGGGCCGCGTGACTCTTGCGGGTGATCGGGTACCAGATCAGGAACGGCAGGCTGACCAGGATGACGATCGCCGGCACGACGGCAAAGAACAGCCGGATGCCGAACAGCGCCCGGACCGTCTGCTCAACGTTGGGCACGTAACCGAACAGCTGGAGCGCCCAACCGCTGACCGCCACGCCCAGCGCACTGGTGAATTTGGTCAGGAAAGCCCACAACCCATAGTAGATGCCCTCACGCCGCTCGCCGGTCATCTTCTCGTCGTACTCGACCACGTCGGGCAGCATGCTCCACGGGAAGACCCACTGGGCCGAAAAGCCCATGCCGGCGATGGCGGCCACCAGGTAGATCAGGGGCGAGGGACCGCGCGGGAGGAAGAAGCTGGTGATAACAGCCACGCAGGCAATGAACAGGCCCAGGGCATAGGCCGGCCCTTTGTTGATGCGGTCGGAGATCAGCTTGGCCGGGATGAGGAAAACCCCGATGGTCACCAGCATGACCAGCAGCACGAACGAGACCTGGTCCTTCATATCGAGCTGGTACTGGATGAAATAGGGCACCAGGGCGGTCAGCACGGTGAAGCTGAAGCTGCTCAGGATGAACGCAATCATCAAAATGATGAACGGCTTGTTCTTGAAGGAGGTCAGGACAGCCCTCGCCGCCGGCAGCTGGGATGGCTCCCCGGCCAGCTCGGGCCGCTCCTTGATCGAAAGGGTGGTGACCAGGGTGGTGGCCACAGCGATGACGCCGAAGACCGCCCCGGTGGCAGACCAGGCCTGCTGCAAGTTCAACCCTTCGCCTTTGAAGATGCCGGCCAGGAGCGTGGTGGAGGCTGCGCCCAGGATATAGCCGAAGACGCTGAAGACCATGCGGATGGAGGTCAGGCTGGCGCGCTCGTTGTAGTCGCGCGTCAGCTCAGGGGTCAGGGCGTAGTAAGGCGTTGTAGTCATGGTGTGGAAGGTGTCCACCAGCCAGAAGCTGAGCAACACGGCGAAGAAGGCGGGGGCGCCGGCCAGACCTTTGGGCAGCGAGAACATGATCCAGGCCGCGAATCCTAACGGTACGGCTCCGATGATCATATAAATCCGCCGCCGGCCGAACCGGGAGCGGGTGCGGTCGGACCAGTATCCGAAGAGCGGGTCGTTGAGGGCGTCCCAGGTCAGCTTGCCGACCATCAGGGCCAGGCCGGCCAGGGCCGGGTTGATGCCGGCCACGTCGGTGTAGTAGAAGAGCAGGAAGAACTGCATGGCAGAGGTGATCAGGGCAAAGCCCAGATCGGCCAGACCGTAGCGGAATTTCGTGCTGAGCGTCAGTTTTTGATCCATGCTGTGTCTCTCCCGAATGCGTTTTTGGATTGGATTGCTAATACGGGGTGATATTGGTCTCGATTTCTCGTTGTCACTCGGAAACCAATACAGGGATATTATAGGGCGACAGGAATGGAAATACAAGCATAAAGGCTGGTGCATACAACCAGCTTGAACTATTTATGTCGGGCAATTTGTCTTATAATCACCCCGAGCGGGGTTTTATATCTAGGAAAGACAACAGGACCGATGGATGAATCCCTTCCTCACGAAAGGGCTTTCCCTCTGATGAAAGCCCGCCAGGCCGGCCCGGCTGCGGCCGTTTCCTCCCAATCCTTTGAGGAGATCTTCCTCGAGCACTGGGCCATGATCTACCGGCTGTTGGTGCGCATGCTCGGCGACCCGGACGAGGCGGAAGACCTGGCCTTGGAAACTTTCTTCCGGTTGTACGAGCGCCCGCCAGAGGCCGGGGAGGGCTTTAACCTGAAAGGCTGGCTGTTCCGGGTGGCGACCAACCTGGGTCTGCACTCCATCCGCAGTCGACAGCGCCGCCGGCATTACGAGCTGGCAGCCGGAAAAAACGCCTTGGAAGATCCTCAGGAATACCGGCCGGCAGAAATCCTGGACAGCCGGGAGTCGGACCGCCTCGCCCGCCTGACGCTCGGCCGCATGCAGCCACGCCAGGCACAGCTGCTCAGCTTGCGATACTCGGGGATGGCTTACAAGGACATCGCCAGGGCCATGAGCCTGGCGCCTGCCTCCATCGGCCCCCTGCTGCTGCGTGCCGAACGCGAATTCGCCAAGATCTACCGTTCCCTATCCCGGGAGGAAATATGAGCCAACATTTAAGTGACGGCCAATTACGCGCCGCTCTCGACGGAGAGTTGGCGGAAGCCGAACTGCAGCACGTGAATACCTGTCCAACCTGCCAGGCGCGCCGGGAGCGGATCCGCTTGCAGGTCCGACCGGCCGCCGAACGCCTGTCTTTCCTGATCGCCTCCGCGCAGATGCGCACGCCTGACGCCGGGAGCGCCCTGGAACATTTTATCCGTCGCAAAACAATCCAAAAGGAGAATTCCATGCTCAAAAAATTGTTTGCCTCGCCCATCCTGCAAATCGGGCTGGCAATCGTACTGATCCTGGCCGTCGTGCTTGCCGTCCCCAGCACGCGCGCCCTGGCGGACCAATTGCTCAACCTGTTCCGTGTCCAACAGGTGGTGGTGGTGCCGATCGATTACACCGGCATACAGCAATTGACCGGAAACGACACCTTTGGAAAGCAGATCAGCGACCTGATCTCCAGCTCGACCACCGTTTCCCAGAAGCCCGGGGAGCCGACCACCGTCACGGATGCGGATCAGGCCAGCCAGCTGGCGGGCTTCACTGTCCGTCTGCCCCAGGGGATGACCCCCACGCGCATCAGCGTCGAGAACGCGGCCGCTTTTACCTTCAAGATTGACCGGGCCAAGGCACAGGCTCTCCTGGACGAGGCCGGACGCTCCGACCTGGTGCTGCCCGACTCGATCGACGGGGCGGACGTTTCAGTGAACATCCCGGCCAGCGCCAGCGCGGGCTTACGGAACCTGCCCCGAGCCGGGCGCGCAGGACAACCGCCTGGATCTCGGCAGCACCTCCGGGCGCAAATATCCCGACTGCGTCATCATGGCCGAGATCCCCAGCCCGACCGTCTCCGCCCCCGCAGGCGTGGACGTCGCTCAGCTGGCCCAGATCGGTCTGGAGTTCACCGGCATGACCGCCGACCAGGCGGCAGCCTTCACCCAATCGGTCGATTGGACCTCCTCGCTCGTCGTCCCGATCCCCAAGAATGCGGCCACGTATGAGCAGGTGACGGTTGACGGCGTGACCGGCACACTCATCCAGCGCCCGGCCGACGACGCTCCGCAGTATGCGCTGCTGTGGGTCAAGGACGGAATCCTGTATGCCATCAGCAGCCTGGGCACCGATTCGCAGCAGGCACTCCAGATGGCCAATTCCCTGCCATGACAGGCATCCATGTCACCCGTACCTGCTGTTGAAACTGAAGGGCTGAGAAAAGTCTTCGGCGATAACGTTGCGGTCAAAGGCCTCACCCTGCAAATCCAGCAGGGTGAGGTGTTCGGTTTCCTGGGACCCAACGGCGCCGGTAAAACCACCTCGATCAAGATGCTGGTGGGGCTGATCACGCCCACCTCCGGCCGGGCTTCCCTGATCGGATCGCCGCTCAGCAACCGCAGGGTGCTGGAGCGTGTCGGTTTCCTCCCGGAGCACTTCCGCTTCCAGGACTGGCTGACCGCTGCTGAGTTCCTGGAATTGCATGGCCGCCTGTATGGAATGCAGCCCCGCGACCTGGCCGGGCGCAGGGATGTGCTGCTCGAGCGGGTCGGGCTGTCTGAATTCCGGGACCGTCCGCTGGCCACCTTTTCGAAAGGCATGCTGCAGCGTATCGGTCTGGCCCAGGCCTTGCTAAACCGGCCGGCCCTGGTCTTCCTGGACGAGCCGACCTCCGGCCTGGACCCCGTCGGCCGCATCCTGGTGCGGGATATCATCCGCGAGCTGCGTGCCGAGGGCACCTGCGTCTTCCTAAACTCCCACCTGCTCAGCGAGATCGAGGTCACCTGCGACCGGGTGGCGTTCATCAGCCACGGGGAGGTGGTCCGCACCCTGGAGCTGGCCTCCCTGGAAACCGGCCGGATCACGGTCGGCATCCGCCTCTCCGGCCTCACCCCGGAGACGGCCGCCGGGCTTTCGACCTGGGCCGAGGACATCACCCACCAGGATGGCCGCCTGACGCTCACTGCCCACAGCGAGGCCTCCTTGCCGGAAATCAACCGTTACCTGGTCGCGCGCGGGGTTGATGTGTACGAGATTTCCCCCAAACGTCTTTCGCTCGAGGAGCTGTTCATCGAAACCATCGGCAAGGAGGGCGGCCTGTGAACCCGATCCTGATCCTGACCCGCATGACCTTCCGCCAGGCCATCCGCCGGCGCATCGTGCTGACCGGCCTGCTGCTCGGCGTCTGCTTCCTGATCATCTTCTCGCTTGGGTTCCACATGATCAATGCCGCCTCGCTCCAGCCGCTGGCGTCTGCGACCGGAGGCGGTCAGGGGGTTTTGAGAGTGCTCAACACAGAGAGGTCCAATGCCCTGCTCCTGGCCGGGCTGTACGCGGTCACGTTCCTGTCCATCGCCATGGCGGCCCTGCTCGGGGCAGACACCCTGGCCAGCGAGATCAGCTCGGGCACAATCCAGACGGTCGTGACCAAGCCCATCCGCCGCTCGGACGTGGTCTATGGGAAGTGGCTGGGCTTTGCCGGACTGCTCGGCCTGTACCTGATCCTGATGGCTGGAGGGACGGTGATGAGCGTCTGGGTGCAGTCCGGCTATACTCCACCGCACCTGGTCGCAGGGCTGGGGCTGATCTACCTGGAAAGCCTGCTGGTGATGACCATTGCGCTGCTGTTCTCCAGCCGCCTGTCGGCGCTGGCAACCGGCGGCGTGATCTTCGGCCTGTACGGCATGGCTTTCATCGGCGGGTGGGTCGAGCAGTTCGGCGCGTTCATCCGGAACCAGACCGCCGTCAAGGTCGGCATCCTGACCAGCCTGATCATTCCCAGCGAGTCCCTCTGGCACAGGGCAGCCTTCGAAATGCAGTCGCCCCTCTCCGGCGCGCTTGGAATGTCACCGTTCGGGACGATCTCGGTCCCCAGCCTGCTGATGATCGGATATGCTATCGTCTACCTAATTGCCGCCCTGACCCTGACAGTGCGCGTCTTCCAGAAGCGCGATCTCTGATCTGCCCTCCGTCGATCAACCTCCCGACGATCTTAACACCCGGGTGCCCGAATACCAGGTCGCTGTGTGGGGCCTCTCCGAATTCAGAGGAAAGGTCCTGCCCGGCGAAGTGCAGCTGCTCGTGCAGACCGGTGTGCCACCTGGGGCAGTCGCTAACGTCGTAGACCACCCCGCGCAGGGCGGTGAAGATGCGTGTGCCGCGCTCACCGGTGTTGCGGCGCAGCTCGAGGGTCGTGACAAGCTGGTCGGGGATCTCCATGGCTTGAATAAGAGGAAAACTGGCCCTCGAATGAGGGTTTTTATTTTCCCTAAAGTAGGAAGTCAGACCTATTGTAAAATATACCCATACTAAATATACTAATCTAGTCTTATATATCATATATCCTAAGGAAAATGCTGACATGTCGAATTCACCGGATTACGAAAAGCTGATTGCCAGCGGGCTGCCACATACTTCGATCCCCAAAAAAGTGATCGTCGTCGGTGCGGGCATGGCGGGCCTGGTGGCGGCTTCCGAGCTCAAGCACGCCGGGCACAAAGTCATCCTGCTCGAAGCCCAACAGCGCGTTGGAGGCCGTGTCCATACCCTGCGGGAAGCCTTCAGCGACGGGCTGTATGCCGAGGTCGGGGCAATGCGCATCCCGCGCAGCCACAAACTGACCCTGGCCTATATCAATAAGTTCGGTCTGAAAACAAACGACTTCACCATGGGCAACCCGCAGGCTTTTTATTATATTGGCGGTCAAAAGCTGCGCGCCGCCGAAGCCAATGCGAACCCCGACCTGCTTGGCTTCGACGTGGCGGAGCACGAACGCGGCAAAACAGCCGGCCAGCTGTGGGCGCAGACGATCAAACCACTCGTCGCCGAGCTCGAAAAGGACGGCGATTCTGCCTGGGATGTAATCGTTGGAAAGTATGACGAATTTTCCACGCGCGAATTTCTCGAGAACCATGGCTGGTCTGAAGGCGCGATTGAGATGTACGGGCTGTTGGAAAACCAGGAAGCGCTGATGAATTCTTCTTTCCTGGAGGTCTTCCGCGAGGATTATGGCCGGTTCTATACCGACATGGTGGAAATCGAAGGCGGCATGGACCACCTGCCGCACGCCTTCCTGCCCCTCCTGGCCGGGGATATACACTTCGGCGCCAAGATGATCGCCATGGACCAGTCCCCCGATGAGGTCACGATCCACTTCCAGACGCCCACCGGTCGGTTTCAAGAAAGCGGCGATTACGCCATCATCACGGCGCCCTTCCCGGTACTGCGCCACATCGAGGCTTTGAAACCCTTCAAGCGCAGCAAGCAGCGCGCCATTCGCGAGCTGCACTACGACGCTTCCGCCAAAATCCTCTTCCAGTGCCGGCGGCGATTCTGGGAGCAGGACGACGGCATCTTCGGCGGTGGCACGATCACCGATCTGCCGGTGCGCAACGTCTATTATCCCGATCACGGGCGCGAGACCGGGCGCGGGGTGATGCTGGCCAGCTACACCTGGTCCGAGGACGCCCAGCGCTGGGGCTCGCTCACCCCCGCCGACCGGATCGAGCAGGCGCTCGAGGACATCGCCCAGATCCATCCACAAATCCTGAACGAATTCGAGGTGGGCGCCTCGCACATGTGGCACCATGACGAATTCGCCGGTGGAGCTTTCGCCCTCTTCGACCCGGGCCAACAGACACTCCTATACGACGAAATTATCGCCCCGGAAGGCCGCATCTATTTTGCCGGCGAGCACACCTCGCTGCATCACGCCTGGATCCAGGGGGCGATCGAATCCGGCTTGCGGGCGGCGAACGAGATCAATCAAATCAGCCGCGGGAAATAAGAATTAATCGTCCCCGATCCTGCCAGGACCGGGGACGATTGATTTATGGCAAAAAACTGGATATATTGAAATCCATGGCTATACGCAACTTACCAGCTCAACACGGAATAAAACTCGCTCAGAAACCGGCTGGGTTTCCTCCCCAGCGAACGGCTGTGTGCAAACCCGGCTTGACGGGCGAGCGCCGTCCAGACAGAACATGAAAGCGGATACGGCACCCACGGATTTCCCCGGTCGACGTTATACTCCACCAGGATCAGACCCGCCTTCGGCTTGAGATAATTTTTCAGCTGTCGGACGACTTCAAGCTTTTGCCGGGGGACGACGAAATGCAGCGAATTTGCCATCACGATCCCGTCCAGTTTCGGCAGGTCGAGCGGCTTGGTGAAGTCCGCTACCAGATAGTGGCACGCAACGCCCGGGAGGCGGGCCTGCATCAGCCGGGACTGTTCGTCCAGCGCGGCGCGATTTTTATCGACGGAATATATCACCCCTTGCAGACCGACGAGCTCGGCCAGGGCCAGGGTGAACGCCCCTGTGCCGGACCCAAGGTCGGCCCAGGTCCCGCCGGGAATGGTCACACCGGGACGCAACAGATCGAGGTGATCCTGGTGGTCCATATCGAGGCATTTTGCCTGTCCGATTAATCGCCGATCGGCGAGGGAGCATCCGCGGCGCGCCGGCCAGCCCACTTGAAAGGCCAGCCCGGGAGCATCAGTCCAAGGCCGAGTGCGACGATGGCGGCAAAAAAGGTGATCCGGTAGGTGCGTTCGAATCCGGCGATATTTTCCCTGCAAGCCTCTCCGAGCAATTGCATCACATTGAGTGGAAGCTTTACCGCTGGATTCACCGGGGTGAGGCTGGCCACAGCGGGCGTACCCGCGGCAGCCGGGCAGACTGCGAGGGGCGCCGCGCCTGGTATCGGAGGCGCGTTCAGGAACTGCTGCTGCAGCGTCGATATCTGCGGGGACAGGCTGCTGGCGAGCACCGTTGCCAGGATGGCAACCCCAATGGACTGCACCACCTGCCGGGTGGCATTGGTCAGGGACGAGCCCTGGGCCACTTTGGCCAGCGGCACGACGGACAAGGCGGTCACGAAGGTGGTCTGGATGGTGCTGCCAAACGCCAGACCGCGCAACGCGAGCAGAAGCATGATCCAGCCGATCGGGGTATCCGCTTTTAGCTGCGAGAGCTGCCAGGTGTTAACCATCAGGATGGAAAAACCGAAGACCAGGAGCGGCCGGGGGCCGAGGCGGTCGTACAAACGCCCGGCGAGGATGGTGGCGATGCCTCCGGTGACAGCCATCGGCAGGAGGATCAAACCGGTCTCGAAAGCGGTCCTGCCGCGCAGGAACTGCAGGTAGATCGGCATCAGAAACTCGGCGCCGAAAAGGGCAATCACACTGACATAGCCAAGCAGGCTGGCAGTAAGGAACGTAGGTTTTTTGAACAGACGCAGATCGAGTAACGGATCCCTGGCCACGAACAGCTCGATGAGGGCGAAGGCGATCAGGCCGATCCCGCCGACGATGAACCAGGTCCAGACGCCCGGCGCGGACCAGCCGTTGTTGGCCGCCACCGAGGCAGCATAGAGAATCGAGCCGAATCCAACCACCTCACTGATTAACCCGAGCCCATCGAGGACTGGCTTATGTTGGCTTGGGAAACCAGGCAAAAACCTTGAACCCAGGATGACACCCAGGATGCCGATCGGGGGATTGATGAAGAAAATAAACCGCCAGAGGTTGTGGTCGACGAGAAATCCGCCCAAAATAGGACCGAGGGCCGGTGCAATAAGAGTAGCGATCCCAAAAATACCCAGGGCAACGCCCTGCTCTTCGGGGGGGAATGAGCGCAACAAGATGGCTGAGCCCAACGGCAATGCAATCCCGCCGCCGAAACCCTGCAGGGCGCGCGCGGCAATCAGGAAGAGCAGGCTTGGCGCCATCCCGCACAGCAGAGAGCCGAGGACGAAGATGGTCAAACCGGCCAGGTAGATTCGCTTGATGCCAAAGCGGTTGGCAAGAAAAGCCGAGAGAGGCGTGCTGATGCCCAGCGAGAGCACATAGATGCTGATGATCCATTGTGAATCGTTCAGGCTGGCGTTAAATTCAGCCCGCAGAGTTTGGAAAGCCACATTCACCACGGTGGTATCCAGGATCACCATGAAAATACCAAAGATGACCGCCACCAGGATCTTGCTTTTTTGGGGCAGAATTTTCTTTCCCTGGAGGGTGCGCGATTGAACTGTCGACATAGTTGGGTTTTTCCTGTATTGAATTTCGAAAGGTCAGATTTACACAATCAAGAGCAGGCTCCCATTTATCAGGGTGCCTGCCCTTCACCTGGAAACCGCAGATTTCGATGGGTCTATATTGGTTATTTTCCTTACGTTTGCGTTCTTATTCCAAAATTCGAGGGCGGATTATAACACTAATTTAGATAATATATATCATAAATTTTCGGTTTATTCTTGCGCCAGATCAGGCTTGGCCTGGTTTCATTCCCATACGTAAACCGAGCTGAAAAGCCTGCTCCAGCAGCGCAGGTTGTTTCTCGACGTCGCCGGGATCCGAGGCGGTGCCGTACACCATCCCGACGATCTCCGCATGGAGGTAGCGGAAGATCGACTCGAAAGTATGAATGGCGTTGATCCCGCCGGAGGTATACAGGTCGGTGTCGCCGTACGTCAGAACGATGCCGAACTTTTTACCGCGCAGGGCGTTCCCGGTCTGAGGCGATTCGAGGGCATACCAGCGGTCGATGCACAGCTTGGTCTGGGCGCTGATCGTGAAGTAGTAAATCGGGCTGGCGATCAGGATGGCATCCGCGGCGAGCAGCTGAGGGTAGAGCGATTGCATGTCATCGTCAATCACGCAGCCCGCGCCTTTCTCGCGACACAGGTCACAGGCATCGCACGGACGGACGTCCAGGCTGTGGATCGAAATGCTCCGGACTTCCGCACCTGCTTCCCGGGCGCCGGCCGCGACCCGGTCCGCGAGAGCCGCGCTGTTGCCTTTCTCACGCGGGCTGCCCTTCAGGATCAGGACGAAGCTCCTGCCATTTTGTTCATCCATGTGCTCAGCCTCCGTCATTCTTTCGACCGCCATTAGAATCGCTGTACCGATCAATCGAATCGACAACAGATGCAGGTTCAGTTTTTACCGTACCCGCATCCCAGGAACCTCTCGGCGTCGATTATACCTGCTGATCGTCTCAATACAATCTCGCCTTGTAGCTGCACTGCCATGAAATTGCCTCTTCACACCGAGACAAAGTTCATAGCTCGAATTACTTTTCGTCCACGCCTCTCTATGCTATTATTTTCTTAACTGAGGTTTCTCTTTTTTCGAAGGTTTGAAAACCTCTGGATTGTTGGTGATCTATGTCTTGCCGACGTGGTGCCACCGAAGGAGGTAAGAAAATGGAGCCGAGAAAATCATTGCTCATGTGGTCGGTCATGGGTGCTGTTTCCCTGGTATTGATGTCATGCAGCCTGCTGGGCGGCGTTCCAGTGACCGTTACGGCGACAGCCGCAGCCACGAGCCCTGCCATACACAGCAGCCCCGTGCCGACTGAAACGCTGGCCGGCCCGGCACTCTCTCACTTTGCGGTAGGGCAGAAAATATCCATTACGTACATCCGTATGGTCAGCGGGATGGCGGGCTGGGGCATCGGCGGACAAGCCGGGGCCAGCGACCACGTCTTCCGCAACCAGGACGCCGGCGAAACATGGCATGACGTCACACCACTGGAGACGGCGCCCTCCTCGGGCGGGCAAACGCAGGGAACCGGTTACTTTCAGGATGCCACGACCGGCTGGGTCGTCTATGCCCCCGGGAAGGGCGCTCCGGTGCCGAAATCGGTGCGCATTTGGTCCACTCATGACGGTGGGGCTACCTGGCGGTACAGCAGCCTGGATACCTCCGCCCTGCCGGAATATTTCGACCCGTCCACCATGCTTTTCATCGACGACCAACACGGCTGGATTCTGGCTCATCTCGGCGGCGGAATGAACTACGATTTCGTTGCCATCGTCAGAACCGAAGATGGCGGTGCAACTTGGAAGATCGCCAACGATCCCAACAATGACGCCGCCGGCTTGCATTCGTGCACCAAAACCGGCATGGCCTTCATCGACCCCCAAAACGGCTGGCTGTCGCTGGATTGCCGCGGCAACGACCCGCTCCCTCATCTATTCCGCACCTCCGACGGCGGAACGACCTGGCAACGCGTCGACCTGGCAGCCCCGGCCGGCGTCCCCGACCTGTTCAGCACCAACGCTTGCGGTCTGTACACGCCAGTCCTATCCTCCACAGCCTCCGGCGTTTTCCCAATGCGTTGCGTGGATAATGCCACTTCGAAAGTCGAGCAGGACTATCTTTACTGGACGAGCGACGCCGGAAAAAGCTGGCAAACCGCCGCCTACCCCGGCGGTGATCTGCTTTTTTACGGCCAGCAAGGATTGGCCCTCGGCCACACAATCTCGGGGAGCGGCGACGGCGGCCGCACCTGGACGAAAAAGCTGACGGTCAGCTGGAACGGGCAGTTCAGCTTCATCGACGCGCAGCAGGGTTGGGCGGTGGCCACCAACCAAGGCGCCATCGCCCTGGTCAAGACGACCGACGGAGGAGGGTCCTGGGAACAGCTCCATCCGCTGATTGCCCCATAAACCGTGCCGTAAAAATGGACCGTTGATCCTCGGCGATGAGAGGCCACGCCGTAAGATAGGCGCGGCTTCGCTCGGGGTGGGAAATCGAACGGAGGCTTGCATGCCTAATCTCGGCACCCGGCCCGAAGGAGGGGGGCGATTGTTGACCGAAGGGCTACTCAACATTCCTTGCCCGAACATGCAAGGAGATATTCACTTATGAAAAAACTCCTTCCCCTTTTCCTCTGCCTATTGACCGTCAGTTGTGCTATCCACCCGGTCAACCAAACTGCGACGACATCCTCACCAGCGATCACACCGGGCGTAACGCTTACACCGAATGTGTCGCCGACTACCCCTCTCGCAGGGACGACGGCCACGTCTTTCACGCCCCCCGGGCTTTCGGCGACTGCCCTCCCGCCCTCCTTGCATGTTCAGTGGCCGGAACCGCTGACCCACTCAAGCCTTAAACAGGGACAGCCGGTCAGGCTCGCCCGCCTGCACATGCTGGATAGCACCGCCGGCTGGGGTCTCGAAACCACCGGGCACATCGTCCGCACAACGGATGGGGGCAGCACCTGGCAGGACGTCACGCCACCCAACGGCAGGTATGACGGGACCAATTTCTTCGCCCTGGATGGGATGCACGCTTGGGCGGTGGATGGCATCCAGACAACCTGCAGTCCGGCTGAAATTGCTTGGTGCCAGGGGGCGATCGTCTGGCGGACAGTCGACGGGGGCAAGGTCTGGCATTACGACCTGCCGCTCGTCACCAATGGAACCGAATTCGACCCGGTCAGCGTGCAGTTCGTCACCGAGAGGATCGGCTGGCTCGTCTATGTCGCCGGTCACGATACCGGCGGCATCGCGATGGGATTCGCCCTGTCAGACGACGGCGGGGCTTCGTGGACCGTTGGCGCAATCCCCCAGCAGGGGCTCTGTCTCTCCAGCAATGTGCTCTTCGTCGACGCCCGGCAAGGCTGGGTCGGGAACAACTGTCCACGGGTGACCAGCCTGGAGCCGCGGCAGGATTTTGTAAACGGCAAGTTCCCGCCCGGTCTTTACCAGACAAAGGACGGCGGTCGCTCGTGGAAGGTCAACCGTGTCCCCATGCCGACAGAGTTCCCTGCGGAACTGACCAATCCCATCACCAACGCCGAAGGGTTCGTTTTCTGCGGGATCATTAACCTGGAACTCATCTCCGAGAAAGCTTTCACCTTCGACTGGGATTGTTTGTTGGAAGATTACCTCCCGAGGCCTCTGGCGTTCCGTTACAAATACCTAACCGCCGACAGCGGGCAGACCTGGCACGTCTGGCTGGCTACCGGCAGCGAGAATTTCGCCAACACCGGGAGCGGCTGGCGCATGCTCTTCATGGGCGGAAACCAGACGAACCAGCTGCAGCAGAGCGTGGACGGCGGTCTGACCTGGACGACGGTCAAGAGTGTCGTCTGGCCGGAAGTCCGCCTCGACTTCCTCAACACCCGCGAGGGCTGGGCGATCGTAACCGGTGAGCAGGATGCCTACGCCCTGGTCCACACGACGGACGGCGGCCGGCTGTGGCTGGATCTAAAACCCAAAGCCGGGCGCTACCAGGCTCCCGAGTTGGCCGGGCCGACACCGATCCCACAACCGCTCCTGCCCGCGGCGGCCATCACGAACGAGGTGGCAGGTCAGGTGACCGAATTGGGCCGCAGGGGCGGAGTCCTGCCATGCCCGGGGTACTGGTCGGCGGATGGCCACCTGCTGGCTGTCGCCGGAACCGATGAGGTGATTGAATACGAGAGCAGCATCCTTAACCCTGTGCCTTTCATCTACGCCAAGTCGTGCGGCTTCGCATTTCCCGGCGACTGGTCGAAGGTGGCCGTCCGCTCGGACTCAGGTGAAGTCCTGATCCGGCGTATGCCCAACGGGGAATTGTTGCAATCTTTGAACTTCAGTGGAAATGTAGACAGGCTGGCTTTTTCCCGCGACGGCAGCCTGCTCGCCATGGCGACCGACAAGGGCGTGGTTTCCCTCTGGCAGGCGGGCGATGGGACACTTCTCTTCACCTTCGATGGGCACGTTAACCGCGGTGCGAACCTGGCATTTTCACCCGACGGGAAGCTGCTCGCCTACGCGAGCGGATATGCGGTCAAGCTTTTGGATACGGCCCGCGGACAGGAGTTGCGCCTGTTGCAGGGAAGTGCTGATTTCCTTAACGCCGTCGCCATTGCACCGGATGGGAGACGGCTGGCAGCCGGACCATGGAACGGGAGCATAGGCCTGTGGCAGCTGCCGGAGGGCACGCAGGTGTCTCTCTTACCTACGGACAGCAAGGTGATCAGTCTGGCTTTTTCTCCCGACGGCAGCCTGCTGGCTTCCGGGGCCCAGGACGGCTCGATCAAACTGTGGGACAGTTCCACGGGGCAGCTGCTGGCGAGCCTGGTGGGGCATACGAACTGGGTGGCCGGCGTGGCGTTCTCACCGGACGGTACGCGCCTGCTCTCCACGAGCGCCGACGGCACGCTGCGCGTGTGGGGCATCCCCTCTGCCAGCCCGTGAGGTTGCGCCTGTGGTCGCCCGGGCACCTATTCGACTTCCTTCCCTCGGGCCGGGGTGACTTTGGATTTTATGCCTTGATGTGTTCCACCCGGTGGAAACCCTGCAGGGGACCTTTCATCTGTGCGTACAGCTGGCGGTACTCCTCGAAGCGGGCGGCGTAGCGTTCATGCATCGCCGGGTCGGGCTCGAAGACCCGGTCCAGGCGGACCATGGCTTCCACACCGGCCTGGTAAGATGGGAAGATCCCGCTGCCCACACCGGCCATGATGGCCGAGCCGAGGGCGCCGGCTTCCGTCACCGCCGGGCGGGCGAACGGGCGCCCCAGGATGTCAGCCGAGACCTGTACCCAGGTGTCCGATTTGCTGCCGCCGCCCACCACGCGGTAATCGTCGATGACGATCCCGGCCGCGGGCAGTGAATCGACGCTCTCCCTCAAGTAAAAGGCAATGCCTTCCAGGATGCCCTTGAGGATGTCGCCGCGGGCGGTGTCCAGGTGCAGCCCGAAGACGACCCCGCAGGTGTCGGTCAGGAACTCGGGCGGGCCGGTCGGCGCGAAGTTGGGCAGGATGAGCACGCTGCTCGGCCGCTTGGGCATCTCGGCCATCAAAATCGAGTAGATGTCCCTGCCCTCGGATTTGGCCTGGCGATGCTCCGGGGCGGCGAACGTGTCCCGGAACCACTTGACCAGCGTTCCGCCATGGTTGTAGATGAAACTCACGTAGCGGCCGGGCACGGCGTGGTGCTCGGTGTTCAGGCCGCGGCTCACCATGGCAGCCGGCTCGCGCCGTTCGCTGACGACCGGGGCGATGCAGTGGTACGAGCCCATGCCGTAGAAGGCCTGACGGGTCTCGATCGCCCCGCTGCCGACGGCGTTGGCGCACTGGTCGTGGGCGCCGGTGACGATGGTCACCTTGGAGGACAGCCCGAGCTCTTTGGCCTCCCGGGCGGAGATCTTCCCGACGGCGGTACCCGAGGGGGCTAGGGGCGGCAGCTTGTCCGGTTCAACCCCGGCGACCTCGAGCAATTCCTGCGACCAGGCGGCGCGATCGAGATCGAAGAGCAGGGTCCGATTCGCCAGGGAGTAATCCAGCACCGGGTCCGCACCCAGCATGAACGCCACAAAGCTGCTCCAATGCAGGAACAGATCGGTTCGGGCGTAGAGCTCCGGCTGGTGCTCCTTGATCCACATCAGCTTGGTCAGGCTGTAATGGTTGCCAAGCGTGTTGCCATTAATACGATAGAGTCGTTCATCGTCCAGCCGGGCGCGCAGATTTTCCAGGTATTCCGCCCCGCGCAC
The DNA here is from genome assembly GCA_963739255.1 of uncultured Chloroflexia bacterium. GTDB lineage: Bacteria > Chloroflexota > Anaerolineae > Anaerolineales > Villigracilaceae > UBA877. The sequence continues at coordinate 211,225 of CAVTZT010000009.1, read as the reverse complement.
GTCGAAGTTGAGCAGGGACGGGCCGAGCACCTTACGATCCCGGGTGACCGGCACCACCGCCTCACCCAGCGAGGCGACCGTCAAGGCGGTCACCGGGTCGGCGGTGGCCTGGGAAACGACCCGGGCGATGACGCGCTTGATCACCTCCCAAATCGCAGAGGCATCCAGCTCCGCCCAGCCCGGCTCGGGGGCGCGTGTGTCGTACTCTTCGTAGCTGGAGGCCAACATGCGGCCCTCCGTGGAAAAGATCACCGCCTTGCAGCCGGTGGTACCGACATCCAGTCCAAGCAGGCTCATGGTTCAGCATCTCCTGACATCCGCCCGGTTCTCCGGGTTGGGCTAATCGTATTCCAGGACCTCGATCTCGAGCGCGTAGCTGCGACTTTCCCCAGGCTGCAGATAGGGCAGCGCCTTGCGGACCTTCATGGCCGCGCGGCCGCCGAGCGGGTTGCAATTCATCGGTTCGATCGCCAGGACGTACAGGCCTTCACCCATCATCTTCCACTCGTTTAGGTGGGGTAGACTGCGGGCGTCGAAGCACAGACGCAATCCCAGCTTCAGGACAGGATTCTCGAGCTCAGCAGATGCCCAGCCATCTCTGTCGGGGACCGGCGTGTGAACGAAATTCTGCTCCAGGAAACCCGGCGTCGGAGGTTGGAAAATCCTCCAATCGGCGAGTGCTTTCTTGGATGCCTCGTCCTCGGGCAGGGTTTCACTGACCTCGAACTTCAGGCGCGCCTCTTCACTCAGCAAGGGAAACCCCGTGTTGACGTGATACAGGAGCATGTGCGGCTGCGGGGTGAATCCTTCATTCGTCACGGTGTCCTCGAGCCGGATTTTGTTTGAACCCAGGGAAGTGGAGATCCGTCGCCGCAGGGTAATGTTTTCGCCAAAGACCTTCGTCTGGCGCACCTCCCCGCCGACATCCAGCCGGTAGGCATCGCCGTCCCAGCCGGCGTGGTAGCTGACCTCCCGGGCGGGCTGGCTGCTGATCCGTCCATGCTGCCCGAGCTCTTCGGTACCTTCGCGGGCGGGTGGGCCGAAGGTGTCCAGCCCGCAGGTGACCAGCATGCCGCCCTGGAAGGTGCGCAGCCAGCCGGTCCCGGCGGATTCGTAGAAGGCCGGGTGGGCGTCTCCGGTCGCCGAGCGCCAGGCGAGCGACATCCCCTTATACGTACAGGCTGAGATATCCATGGCCCGGTCGGGGAGGACGTTGAAGACCAGGCCGCTGCCTGTCCAGACCTGGAGCAGGCGCCCCCCGCGCTCGAGGCCGTCGGCGGCTTCGAGCAGGCGTATGCCCGCCACCTGGTCCATGGAGCCGGTGTAGCGCGCCAGGTCCCGGCGGCTCCAGTCGCGCTGATAGATGTGCGTCATTGGGCCTCCCTCCTCAGCCTAGAGAGCAATAAGGCGGATGCCGGTCAGCTCGCAGAAGGCGACCAGGTCCTCGTACAGATGCGCTCCGTAGCCCAGCACGGCGTACTCGTTGTTCCAGCTCTCCAGCAAGCGCTCGATGTCGCAGTGGGCGGTGACGAAGGCGTGCGGCCAGAAGCGGGATGCCGCACTCCAGGCGGCGCTGCTCCAGCTGTTCGGCCGGGGGCTCGAAGACCGTGCAGCGGGTCAGGACCATCTCGAACTCGCCGTCGGTGCGGCCCAGGCGGGCCAGCACACCTTCCCCGGTTTGCACACCAGGTCGACGGAGATGCCGCCCGCCTCGCCCTCGGTGGGGATGCCGTGCTCGGCAAACCTGGCCGGTCCGAGCTTGCCCGCCAGCGAGGGCGGGCAGGCGCCGTCGCCGATGATCTTGATCTCGTTGTTGGATTTGTCGATGTGCTGCAGGTCGCCGTAGTAGACCGGTTCGGCGCTCAGGTCGGTCAGGAGCTTGACCGTCATCAAGGTGTTGAAATCGCGATAGCGTCGAGGTGCCGACGCGCTCGTCCAGCATCATGCTCTGCGCGAAGCAGGTGGCGCTGTAGTCGTCGCCCAATCCGGGGAACGATTGGATGGTGTAGAAGTCCCATTTTTCCTGGGCGATGACCTTCTTGATTGCCAGGTAGAGGCGGAGGGAACGGTCGGTCATCTCGCCTTCCGGGATGGGGACGGAGAAGAGCGGCTGGATCGCCTTTCGTGCCCCGACTAGCTCGTCCTTGGTGATCGCTTTTGCGGCCTCGAGCAGCAAGGTGGTGTCGCGCGAGTCGATGTCGACGCCGAAGACCTTCATCCACTGGGAGGGATCGGCGACGCCGCAGGTCTGGCCCATGCCCCGTCCGCCGAACACGCCGACCGTGCTCATGTTCAGCCTGTTCACTTCGTGGCTGGCACGGCAATAAGCCAGGATGCGCTCAATCGTCTGGGGGTCGTCGTAGCCGCCGTAGACGAAACGGTGGTGGATGCCGACCTCCTTGAGGCCGCCGTGCATGACCAGCCCGCCGACCGGGCGCCAGCCCTGCGAACCGGGGTTGGTCCATACCAGGAGCCCCTTGCCGGCGAAGGAGAAATCACGCAGCGCCGGGACGAGGTGGGCCGCCCAGACCCAGGTCCCGGAGAACAGCACCAGGGCATCCAGGTCGTCCATCTTCTTGAATTTGGCGAAGCACGCCTGGGCCTCCTGCTTGGTGGCGATGACCAGGTCCTCCACGACCAGGTCCAGGCCGGCTGCCAGGAGGGCCTTCTTGGCCTTGGCGACGATGGCGTCGTCGATGAATGGCTGCCCCATGGGATCCTGAAGGCCGTCCTTATGGACCCCGTAAACCACAAAACCGACTTTGGGTTTGATCATTGGCACTCCTCCTCGAGTTATTTCAGAGAGTGATTTGAAATACTTGACCACAGGTAAAGGGGTTTCGAGCATTTTTCATTGGGTCTTTTATCTTAAAGTCACGGTCTATCTGTGTTCATCCGTGTTTATTTTTAACTTAAGAAAAACTCTCATATGATAAGGGACGGTCAGCCTTTTCCGACCAGGTTTTTAGCAAGGAAGGAGGAAATGACGATTTTAGTTTAGCTATTTACACAGTACTCTATAATTCCATCTTCGCTAGGCTTATTTTCTCGATCGTGACTTGATCGGGTATTTGCCAAACTCATCGATCGCATCCGCGATGGCGAGGATACCCTCCTTGAAGAGACGTTCCGTCTCGGCGTCCGAGGCGCCCCACAGGCCCATCTCAGTAAAGCCGATCACCAGCCGGTCCCCAGGCGGGTCGCTCTCGAGCAGCTCGCGGGTGTAGGCTTTCGTCGCCTGCGGTCCCTGGTAGAAAACGGTCTCGGGAAAGTTGACCCAGATGATCGTGTTTTTCCCCCAGGCACGGCGTGCCTCCGGGATCGACAGGGTGCCCACCGGAGGCGGGGTGAAGGCCTCAACGACGTCGAAACCCATCTCGGCGATGAGGTCTTTGAAAAATGCCAGATTGATGGCGTGCGCGTGCACACAGCAGATTTTCCCCCTGGACTGCAGGTAAGGGACCCATTTCTTGATGAACGGCAGATCATAGCGCCGGATGAGGTCCGGGCTCCAGCTCCCGTCGACGTCCCCGAAGCGGATATATTCGGCCGGCGATTCGGCTATCAGCTGCATGCGCTTCTCCTCGCGGGCGACGATCACCTCGAACAGCCTGGCAAACTCCTGTGGATGGTCGGCTTGCTCGAAGACCCATTTGTCGAAGCCGGAAGACTCACCGAAAATGTAGCGGGTGTGACCGTAAGGTGTCAGCGCGCAACCGTACTCGGTAAAAAGCCCATCCGCTCCCAGGTCACGCACGGTGTCGGAATACAGGGTGTTATCCACGTGAAAAACGGTATCCTCGATCATGTACATCAAGGGAGCGTAATCCTGGAGACCCTTCAACAACCCTTCGACGCAAATGCCGGCCTCGTCGATGTACAACCTGCCGGCGTGCTGCTTGTAACCGGCACGCACATCGCCCTTGGGCGTGTGGTAAATGGTCACCGAGATGTCACCTTCCGTCCTTTTTTCGGTGGGGACGTTAGGCGTGGCCGACCAGACCGTCGGCTTGCGCACCACCAAGCCCATGCCCCGGTTGCGCAGCCGGCGCTCGTACTCACCGCTGGGGAAGCATTCGATATACGGCGCAAAGGGGACCTGGTCCGGACTCTGGTGATGGAGGACGGCATTGATCCGATCTTTGAAGTTCATGGCAAAAGCTCCTTCTAGAAAACTCGGTCAGACCCTGCGGTGCTTCAGTTCGATGTGCGCATGAGTACGGGAGGCATGTAAAACCTCATCTTTGGCATAGACTGCCAGGTGCTTCCGCGAGCAATCTGGATCTGCATCTCAAATCTTCCACGCCTGGATGGCGTCCATGATCGCCAGCGTCCCCTCACGAAAGACGCGTTCGCTTTCCTCCGTGACGGCTCCCCAGGTGCCCATCTCGGTAAAGCCGACGATCAGCCTGTCCCCGGGCGGGTCGCTCTCAATCAGGTCTTTGACGTAACGCCGGGTCGCCTCAACTCCTGACCAGAACACCGTCTCGGGGAAATTGATCCAGATGATCGTGTCCTTCCCCCAGGCCGCCCTGGCATCCGCCAGGGACAGGTCCCCCACCGGCGGCGGGGTGAAGGCCTCCACCACCTGGCAACCGAATTCTGCGACGAGATCCTTGAAACGGCTGAGATTGCCGGCATGGGCATGGATGGAACAGATCTTGCCTTTCGATTTCAGGACCGGCACCCATTTGTGGTAAAGCGGGAGGTCGTACTGCCTTATCTTCGCCGGGCCCCAGGTCCCGTCCAGGTCACCGAGGCTGAGGAAGTCGGCGGGCAAGTCGACGATGAGTTGTAGGCGTTTTTCCTCGCGCCGGATCACCGCCTGGACCAGCTGCTCGAACTCGGCAGGGTGATCGTGCTGATCTTGAGCCCAGCGCGGCAGTCCGCTGGCGCCGCCGTACAGATAGCGCGTGGCTCCGTAGGGCGCTTCAAGGCCGGTATCCCTGACGATGCCGTCCACGCCGATGTCGCGGTAGGCATCGAAGAAGGCGCCCTCCCCGAGGTGCAGTTGTGTGTCGTCCAGCCAAAAGATCGCGGCTTCGTAATCCTCGATGCCCTTGACCATCCCCTCGAGATCCAGGTCCATGTCGTCGTCCTTGATCCGACCAATGTGCAGCCTGTTGCGCATGGTCAGGTCACCCCTGGGGGTGTGATAAACCCTAACCTCGATATCACCTTCAATTTTCGTTTCGACGGAAACGTGTGGAGTCTCCTCCCAAATCGTGGGGCGGCGCAGACACAGCCCCATGCCGCGATTCCTCAAGCCGCGCTCAAAATCCCCGCGCGGAACGAGATTGTCATACGGCGAAAACGGGACCTGGTCGGGCCTCTCGCCGTGCAAAACGGCGTTGATACGGGTGCGGAAATCCAATTGGACTCCTATGAGTGTGCCTTATGATCGAGATATATTGATGCTAGAAAAGTGCCTCAAACTACGCTGGTGCGTGCCTGGTAGGACGATTAATTCAATCCGCAACTGCTACCGATACTCTCTGGCTGCCTGGGCAATGCGTTCAACCAGCTCGACGGGTATTTCTTTTCTACTGATCCAGTTTTCCTTCTCGAAGATCCAGCGGTCGAATTCCGCCGTGATCACACACTCCGTAAAGGGCGTGCCGCTGGCAACGACCACGCCGTTCATGTCCCAGATGTTGGCGTCCCCGGCGCCCAGGTGACCCTCCCGGGCAATGACGACATTCGAGCGCACGACGACCATCTTGAGCAGGGTCGCCAGGGCGGCCTGGTTGTTCAGCACCATCGTCCTGTGCTCCCAGAAGGTCACTTTTCCATTGGGGGTGTCAATCCCCTCGGGAGGGATATCGTTGTAATGGGGGGTGAACAGCAGCCGCGCTCCCCGCCATCTCAGATAGAGCGCCGGCTCGACGTAAGAGGTGTCCGCGCAGATAACCACGCCGAACTTGATGCCCTTGGCTTCGAACACCGGCAGGTCCAGATCCGAGGCGAAGACCAGCTTGTCTTCCTCGGTCAGCATGGTCTTGTGGTATTTGCCCAACAGGTTGCCCTGGTATAAGACGATCTGGGTGTTGAATATCTTTTGATCCTGCCGCTCGCTCATGCCCACTAAAAAGACAGTGTCATGAGCCGAAGAACGTTTAATGAAATCCATCAGCCGGGGATCATTGATAAAAACAGAGCTTTCCCGAACCGCCTGCTGTGAGTAACCGGAAAGGAAGGTCTCCGGAAAGCAGAGGAAGTCCAACCGCAGGTCCCGGGTCCGGTCAATGACCTCTCCTGCCTTCCTCAAATTGGCATCAAAATCATTGTCGACGATTGGCCCCTGGTATGTGCCGATGCGGATTTTATCGTTCATTCTTTCTCCCACGGAGCTCACTTAGAATCGGGCAGATAAATCCGGGGCTGCCGGGTTTATCTGCCGCGGGTAACGGAGCCGAAAGGAAGGGTCGACGACGATACGGGGAGGGGACTATTTAGCGAGCAATGCCTTTGTGACTGTGACGGCACGGCTGGCGTCGGGTGCGTAACCGTCCGCTCCGATTTGTTGGGCGTAGGCTTCCGTGACCGGCGCGCCGCCGATGATCACCTTTACCTTGACGCGCTTTCCATTACGCTGTAATGCCTCAACGGTGACCTTCATGTTCGGCATGGTCGTGGTCAGGAGGGCTGAGAGGGCTATGACATCCACCTGGTCTGCGATGGAGGCGAACTTCTCCGGGTCAACGTCGGTACCCAGGTCCATGATTTCAAATCCGGCTCCTTCCAGCATCATCCCGACCAGGTTCTTGCCGATGTCATGCAAATCGCCCTTCACGGTGCCAATCGCGACTTTGCCTGACGAGGCGATTTTTGCCTCCTTCAAATGGGGCTTGAGCACGATCATACCGGCCTGCATGGCACGCGCCGATATGAGCATTTCAGGCACAAAGTACTCACCGTTTTCGAAGCGCCGCCCGACTTCAGCCATGGCGCTCACCATACCCTGGTCGAGGATTTCCTTCGGTTTAATACCCTTTTGTAATGCCGCCTGGACCCTAGCGTCCACGGTCTTGGCGTCCCCGTTCATGATCCCGTCGTAGATCTCCTGCAATATTGGCTCCATACTCAATTCTCCTCATGAACTCTTTTTTTATCCGGCATCGGCTCTACCCATGCCGGATGCAGATGTGAACAACTTATCGGTCGGGTCGCAATGACCGGTCGACCCTGAGCTAGGATTGATCGAGATATCCAGGTTGATGCTGGACCACATCAATGAACGCCAGCATATTCTCGAGCGGGACATCCTTGGGTACATCGTGGGCAGGTGAAAAGATATAGCCACCGGGCTTCCCCAAATCCAATAACTTGCGGGTCTCCCGACCGACGTCCTCGACCGTACCATACGGAAGGGTCTTTTGCGTGGACATTCCACCGTAGAAAGCCAGACGACCGCGGTATTGAGGGATCAAGGTCGCGACTTCCATCACCTCGGGCTGGAAGGGATTGAAACAATTCAATCCGATCCCAACCAGATCGTCGAACAGCTCATCGACATCACCGCACGAATGGATGAACACCTTCTTGCCAGCCTCGACGGCCACACCGTACATCCGTTTCAAGACCGGGTAGATGAATTCGCGCCACAGCTTGGGTCCCATCTGCAACCCATGCTGCTGGCCCCAATCATCCCCAAACATGACGGCATCGATGTCGTACTTCAAGCTCTGCTTGATCTGGGCGATGTTGTAATCCGCAATGCTGTTCAGGAGATCGTGGACAAATTGGGGGTTGTCGTAAAAATCCATCAGCAAGGTTTGCAAGCCGCGCAGGGTCCAGGCGCGTTCGTACAACGAAAAGCCGATTCCAAACACACGAAATCGATCTCCATATTTTTTTATTTTTTTGTCGAACTCCCGCAAAAACCTGCGGGGCGAGAGGGTCGGGGAAACTGTAGCCTTTCAAGGTTGGTTGTGCCAGGACTTGACCCTTGACGACACCAATATCCTTATCGATGCTCCGGTTCCAGATTACTCCAAAAATATCCTGCACACAGTCATTGCCGATATCGTGATAGAAGTAAATATCATAGCCGAGATTGACTAAATGGTTTTGGACTACTTCTTCGAGGTCCTGGCCAGGATAGTGAGCCTGGAGCTTCTCTTCCGCTGGTATGGTGAAATTGATATTCCAGGGGACGTACGGAGGGTTTTTCCACTCCAACGCCATTTTCACCACGGTTCTTTTTTCCATCCTCAAACTCCTGTGACATATGAAACCAGGCCATCAACCCCATCTTCCCCTCCGAATATGCAATAAAAGATCAACGGCCACCTAAAGCTCGACGACTGCGGTCAGGTTCGTCGGTTGGTCGGGATCTAATCCCTTCGCCAGAGTGCGGTAATAATCCATCCAATGGATGAAGGGCAGATACAACGCCCCCCGTTCCCACTCCTCCAAGCCGCTCCGGAGCTCAACCACATATTCCATCTTCGACCAATCCAATTGGGAAGCATTCTCGGTCAGGACGAGGATGCGGGCGCCCAGCTTCTGCATATCGTGGAGGACGCGCGCCTCGGCTTCCTGCTCGCTGTCCGACACCAGGCAAACGACCAGGCTGTGATCGTCGACAACCGACATCGGGCCGTGGCGAAACTCGAGAGGATGGAAAGCCTCCGACCAGGAACGCGTCATCTCCTTGGTCTTGAGCATGGCTTCACAGGCCAGGCCATAATTGGGTCCGCCTCCCAGGAAAAAGAAACGCTGCAAGGTTTCATCCTCCCCCAGCTGCCGGGGCAGATCGCCGCTACGCTCGATCAACCGGTCGAGGGCAGACGGCAGTTTCTGCAGGCGTGAAACCAGATCTTCATTGCCTCCCAGCATTCCCGCCAGACATTGGGAAAGAAGAAACATGCTGGTGAAGGAGCGCGTCTGGGCCACGGATTGTTCCTGCGCACCATCCGCTGACAGCAGGAAATCCGCGGATTTGGCCAGGGGCGATTCGGGTTGGGTTGTGATGGTGATCACTTTTCCGGAGGGGTTGAATTTGCGATAGCGCTCGACCGCCCACAACGTTTCCGTCGTGGTTCCAGAACGGGAAATGGTCACCAGGTTGGCCTGTTTCAGCGGAAGCATATCGGAGAAATAGACAATCTCAGCAGCTGGAAATCCCCAGGCGTCCAGACCCAACCGGCGCATCACTGCCGCCGCACTGAGGGAGGCATAATGTGTGGACCCACAGCCGGTCACCAGCCATGTACGCGATCCAGGATCCAAAAATTCCTTCAGCTGCTTTTTATTCAATCGGGCAAAACTGTTTAACGTCGAGGCCCATGCCTGAGATTGGTGATCAATTTCGGCGCGGGTATAGATTCCATTGGCCATAGCGTTTAGGTTTCACCTTTCTCAAAACAAACTTGACTCACCGATGAACAAGCATGTTATTCTAGGCCTTGACCGCTCCCATGGTGATACCGGAAATCATCTTCTCTGATAGGACGATATAGAGGATGATGGTCGGGATCATGACGATTACCACGCCAGCCAGCAAGCCGACCCAGTCGCCGGTGTACTCCATGCCGTTCGACAAGCTGTACAGGCCCAGCGAGAGAGTGCTCTTGTTCGGGTCGTTGAGGAACACCAGCGCCAGCTGATATTCGTTCCACAGGCCGATGAAGTTAAAGATCGCCGCGGTGATCAGACCCGGGGTGCCCAAAGGCAGCATCACCTTGAAAAAAACCTGGAAGTCGCTGGCCCCGTCGATGATCGCCGCCTCTTCCAGCTCCACCGGCAGGGATCCGAAGAAACCGGTCAGCATGTAGACGGTAAAAGGCAGCGACAGGGCGATGAACAGGACGCCCAGGCCGATCAGAGTGTTGTTGATCTTGAAGCTGGTCAGGATGACGAAGAGCGGGATGAACAGCAGGGGCAGGGGGATGCCGATGCCGGCGATGAAGACCAGGGTGATCAGGTTGCTGCCCTTGAATTGCTTGCGGCTCAGAATATAAGCGGCTGGGGCGGAGAGGATCAGGATCACAAGCACCGAGGTCAGCACCACCAGCAGGCTGTTCAGAAAATATTTGTCCAGTTCCACTGCCAACCATGCCTTCGCGTAGTTTTCAAAGTGCAGGTTGCCCGGGAGTGCCCAGACGTTTTTGAAAAGCTCATTGTTCGATTTCAAGGAGCTCATCATGACCCATAGGATGATAAACAAGGTAAACAGCGACCACAACCCGAGGATGAGATAGGCGGGGATGTGGCCGACCCATTTCTTGACCGTGTCCTTCCGGCGCTGCCGGAGGCGGGATTGGGGAGATGCAACAGTTTCAGCGCTCATCTTGGCCTCCTAATATTGAATGACTTCCCGGCGCATGAGGCGGCGCAACAATAAGACGATGACCACCACGCACAGCAGCAGGACCACGCCGATGGCCGTGGCATATCCCAACCGGTAGATCGGGACGCGTTTGCCGAACCCCTCGATGTACAGGTATATGCCCACCGTATAAATCTCTTTGGGAGGGTCGATCTGGTTGAAGGCGTACGGAAACTCAAACACCTTCAGGGCGAAGATGGTGTACAGCACCGTCCCCACCGAGATGACATCCCACAACAGCGGCACGGTTATGCCGGTGAACATCTGCCACTGGTTGGCACCTTCGATCTTGGCAGCTTCATAGTACTCCGCCGGGATCTTGTCCATCCCGGCCATCAACAGGACCAGGTAGAAACCGACCTCGATCCAGATCAGGGCGACCAACATGGCATAAAAGATATGATCCACGCTGGTGAAGGTGAATGCCGCCCCCGCCTTCCAGCCGATCAGCTTGAAGAACGAATTGAACAGGCCAAAGGTGGGGTTATAGATGAATGCCCACAGGGTCGTCAAGGCAATGGTGGCAATGACGTTGGGCAGGAAGATCATCGCCCGGAAGAACTTCTTACCTTTGATGCCCGAATTGACCAGGACGGTCAAGAGGAAAGCCAGGGCAAAGACGATGATGCCACCCACGACCAGAATGAAGAGGGTGTTTTTTAAACTCAACAGGAAGATCGGGTCACGGAACAATTCGATATAGTTCCCCAGACCCTCGAACGTCATATTTTTCCCGAAACCCGACCAATCGAAAAAGCTGTAGTAAAAAGCCCAGACGGCCGGTACGATAAAAAAGACTAGATAGAACAGGCTGGCGGGCAACATAAATAAAGCGATCAGCCTCTTTCGTGTTTTCATCGCACACTCCTTCCAAACAAGCCATTTCGATCGAACTGATCGGGTCCCGCCACAGCAGTGCCAGGACCGCGAATGTGTTCATGGCAGTTAAGGGAGGGGAGAGTCTCCCCTCCCTTAACGACAGCATTTATTACAACTTCAAACAACTTTTAGTGAGATGCCCAGTAGTTCTTGGCATCGCCTGAAATCTTGGCCGGGAAATCGGCAATCGTCGCCTGGCCAAGGAACACCGGCAGGACATCCGCATAGAGCACGTTCTTGGTGAACTCGGCTTGCAGGGCCATGCCGCCATCCGCTTGGTCCAGAACAACAGTTGTAGTGGTGCTGGCGGCGGCGCCATCAGCCATGGCAGCCGGCCACTGGACGCCCTTGCGGACTGCACCCTGGAGAGCCTGGGTCAGTCTGGTCTGGGAGTCTTTGGTCATGACGAACTTCAGGAACGCCATGAATTCCTGAGGATGGGCGGAGCCCTTAAGCACGCCGAAGGCGAGCAGCCACTGCTGCAGATCGGTCACCTTGCCAGCGCCACCGGCGATAGCCGGGAAGTTGAAGCCGCCCCACTTAAAATCGGGGCCTGCCATCGGGGCCAGCTCATTGGGCAGCCAGCCGCCGCACAGTTCCATGGCGGACTTGCCGGTGGCCAGGGTCTGCTGGGCTGCCGGCCACATGTAGCCAAGGGATTCCGGCGGAATGAAGCCCTTGTCCCAAAGTTCCTTGATCATGGTCAGGACCTGGGTGTAGACCGGGTCATTCCACATCTGACCGGTTTTGTCCTCGATGGTCTGAAGCAGGAAACCCTTGCCCTTGATGCGCTCGACCATGTACTGGAAATAGAAAATATTGTAGTCACCGCCATCGGATTCAATGGCCAGCGGCACATAGCCCGCATCCTTGATCTTCTGCAGGTCGGTCAGGAACTCATCCCAGGTGGCGGGCGGTGCAGTGATGCCGGCCTTGGTGAAGATATCCTTGTTGTACCAGAACATCACCGGGCTGTCGTCGTAAGGCATCAAATAGTGGACGCCGTCTTTGACATACAGGTCCAGCGTGCCGGGGTTGAAAACGTCCGAGAAGGGGACGTTCTCGTCCAGGGCGGTGGTCTTCAATATGTCGTCCAGGGGCAGCAGCAGGCCTTCCTGCATCAAGCCGCCGGCGATCTGGCTGGCATCCTGATCGACGAAGTCGATCTGGGTGTTGGAACCGAGAGCGGTGCGGACCTTGGTCTGGTTCTCGCGACCATTCCACACGGCTGTGATGGTGATATTGGGATTGGCGGCCTCGAATTTCTGGATGATCTCGGTCAGGGCGATGGCCGAGGGTTCGGTCTTGTTCCACATGGACCAGAAGACCAGGTTGACTTTGGCACCGCCAGCAGCACCACCGCCGCCGCCACCGCAGGCGGAAAGCAGCATGGTCGCAACCATCACGACGCACACAATCAAACTAAGCTTTTTCATTGGAATTCTCCTCACTTACTTTAAAATCTGTATTGACGATATTGATACTTCCGTTACGAATCTGGGAAATTTCGGTAAACGAGGCACCTCCTTTCATAATCTAGGAGAATCCAGTTATCTGGCACTAAACTAATCACTGAATGGTGAGAAGCATTCCGGAGAGGCTGTGGGGAAACAGCGCTCATCGGGCACTTTACTCGACCTTCAGGCCAGGTACCAGCTTGCAGGCATTCTTATAGTAAATCTTCTTCAGGACGTCATCCGGGAGATACAGTCCATAGATGCGGTAACGTCCCTGACTCCGTCCGTAGTCAAAATACTCGTCCATCGTCTCCAGGCAGCGGAAGTAGATCTCATAGGTCGCGCGGTTGGAGGGAATATCGGTGCCGAACAGCACCCGGTCGGCATATTTGGTTAAAGACGCGCGAGCGGTGTATGGCTGGCGGCCCAGCTCGCCGATGCGTTCCCCGATGTCGACATACAGGTTGGGATATTTGTCTAACGCTGCTGTTACCCAGCGCAGGTTCTCTGCATAGGAGAGCACGTGGGCGCTGATGAAGTTCGTCTTCGGATGGCGGGCGACGACGCGCAGCTGGGCCTCGATCAGTTCGATGAACTGAGGGTAATCCTTCCCGTAGAAATGCCAGTCGGGATGATCGTGCAGCTCATCCCAACGCTCGTTGGTCGCATCCAGGGGCCAGAAGAAGGCTACGGGGTCGGAGGAATGGATCAGCACCGGAATGCCCAATTCTCCTGCCATCGCCCACACCGGGTCGAAACGGGGGTCATCGATCTTAAGCAGCTTCCCCGCCTTATCACGATAGTTCAAGCCCAGGGTCTTGAACACCTTCATACCCTGTGCGCCGGCGCGAACGGACTTCTCCAACTCCTTAGCCCACTTTTCTCCAAAGTTGGGTGTCTCCACCTCCCCCCATTCGGTCCAGGCGAAAACGGTGAAGCGATCCGGATACGGTTCTTTATAGCGCTCCAAATTCTTTTTTAATTGGTCGCCCCAGCCGCCGTCCAGGTTATTGACCACGCGCACATTCATCTCGTCCATCAAGGCCACGGTCGAGACCACATCCTTGATCACCCAACCGCCGCCGTTATACAGACCCTGAAACCATTCATCGGGCCACTCACCCAGGTGGTTATGAATGTCGACAACCGGAAAACGGGCGCGCTTGGGGGTGTTGTCCTCGGTGACCAGGGCCGTCCGCGGCTTGAAGTCTTTCAACAACAGGTCATCCGCCATGTGCTCTCCTTCTAATCCAATTTATAAACCGTGTCTGGAAAGAGCTAGCGTATAATTCGTTCGACGGGTGCAGGATCAACCATGGTCGTTTTGGGCCACGATGACCTTGACTCCTAGCGCCCGGATTTGATCCAGGAATTCCGCATGAGTCTGCCAATCAGTGATAAAAGTGTTCACCCGGTTCAGGGGTGCCACGAAAGCCGAGGCGACTTTGCCAATCTTGGTGTGATCGGCCACCAGGATCACTTCCCTCGCCCGATTGAGAATAGTGCGATCCGTGACTACCTCAGGCAGGTAATCGTTGGTCAAGCCGGCCTTGAGGTCCACTGCTGGAATGCCCATGATGACTTTATCGAAGGTCACCTCGCGCAAGGATTGCTCGGCGATATGTCCGATCAGGGAAAGCTCCTCCCTGCGCATCATCCCTCCCAGGACCACAACGGTCACATTTGGATCTGTGGCCAAATCAGTGCTGATATTAAGGGCATTGGTGATCACGGTCAATTGCTTTATGTTGTTCAGGTAATGAGCCACGTAAGCTGTCGTCGAACCCGAGCCAATATAGATCAATTCACCATCCTGGATCAAGGCGGCAGCTTCCCGGGCGATGGCTTCCTTGCATTCTTTTTCGCGCAGCTGGCGTTGGATGATGGGGGGTTCCTGGGATTGCGGGGTATTGATCATCGCGCCCCCGTGGGCTCGATGGATGAAACCTCGCTCGGCTAGCTCGCCCAGGTCGCGGCGGATAGTAATTTCGCTTACACAGAAATCCCGCGCAAGATCCCCCGCTGTCGCGTGTCCGTCTTTCTGTATGATCTGAAGAATCCTTTGGAGCCGCTCTTCCTTGATCATTCCGGACATAATCCTGGATCAAACTTCACTTATTTTTATGATAAGATAGTATCACAAACAATCAAGTTTTACAAGCATGATTATCAAATTCGATCATAAAATGTGAAAAATAATGCAATAGTGATTAATATCGTTCATTAAGCAGCTCAAAGGCATGCAAGGATGATATTCGGTGAACTCTCGAATGATGATCTAATCAACCCTTTCCTTGATCACCCAAAGAATATTTGATCGCGAGTTTCCAACCCGATCCTCCGGGTATTTCGAAGTGAAAGACGAGGAGCCCATGAAACCAACTCAGCAACGAGTTTCCAACAAGGTCGACGATCTGCGGGATTACATCTTTAAAAGCTTGCATGAACTGGTCAGCATCCCATCCATGAACCATCCCCCTACCGGGGACGAGTATGAATGTCAGATGGCGGTCGTCCGTCAATGGCGCGAAATGGGACTCGAGCCGGAAATTTACGCACTGGATACTGTCCCGGGCTTGAAGGAACATCCACGTTACTGGCCCGGCCGCGACTATACCCATCGGCCCAACGTCATCACCAGGCGGAAGGGGCGAGGTGGTGGAAAATCACTGCTGCTCAGCGGTCACATCGACACGGTCCCGCTCGGCGTCCAGGCTTGGAAGCACGATCCGTTCAAAGGGATTGTCGAGGAAAGCCGCCTGTATGGACTGGGGGCCTATGACATGAAATGCGGGGTGGCGATCATGCTGGGGGTCATGCGCACGTTACAGGAACTTGGTGTCACCCTGAACGGCGACCTCCTGGCCGAGACGGTGGTAGATGAAGAGTTCGGCGGCGTGAACGGCACCCTCGCCGGACGGCTGCGCGGCGACAACGCCGAGGCGGTGATCATTACCGAGCCGTCTAACCTGGCGATTTACAACGGCGTGCGCGGCGGTATGGTAGTCCATTTTTCCCTCACCGGCTCGGAGGGAATCATTTTCGGTAATGAAGAGCCCGGTCATGCGATGCGCATGTTGGCCCATCTGCTTAAGTGGGTGGACATCTTCCGAAAGCGCCGCCGGGCGAAGGTCCCGGGCTGGGCGGGCGGTCCGTTCGACCCGGTCCCGGTGTGGGTCACCAAGGTCGCCGCGGGCGGTTGGGGGTTGAACGTCCCCCTGACCGTCCCAGCCGAAGCCCGGCTGGAGCTGTACTACCAGCTCATGCCGGGAGAGGGCGAGACCCAGGTCAAGGAGGAGTTGTACGCCTGGCTGGACGAGATGGTGGCGGACAAACCCAACGACTTCAACGGTCGACCTCCCCTGACCTTCCCCCTGCGGTACATGCCTGCCAGCGAAATCCCAGCTAACTCCGAGATCATCACCGCCCTCAACCGCTGTGTGAGACGAGTAACCGGCTCACCGGCGGAGGTCCGCCCGCTACCGGCACCCTCGGATCTGTTTTCCGTGCAGCTCGATTTTGGCCTGCAAGGCATCCATTACGGTCCGCGCGGCGGCGGCGCCCATGCAGCGGACGAGTACGTGGAGCTCGAAGACTTGGTCACAGTAACCAAAGCCATCGCCCTGCTGGCGTTGGACTGGTGCGGAGTCGCCAAAGACTGACCCGCTGAGTTCCCTTTATGGTAGCCGCATCCCAGCTGCCGCGCGCCACGCCGTGCTCGAAGCCAGCGTATAGATCCTGGCTTTCTCGTTCCAGCCCAGCTTAAATCACCGCAACCACCGTATTCGTGCGCGCCGAATTCGAGCACGGCCATTGCGATCGCCGTGGCCGCGCGCCCATCCTGGACGGAAGCCGAGGGCTGGCGATCCCGGAGGATGCAGTCGATGAACTCGCGCTCCTGCTTGACATAGGCTTCTGCCTGTAAATCCCCCTCAAACGCAAAGGTTTGTTCGGCTTCGGCGTCGATGAGCTTTTTCGTCACCCGGGTATTGTCCAAAAGGATAGTGCCTTTCGTCCCGATGATGCCGGCTGATGTATCGGACAGCGCCGAGAGCCAGCTGGTGCCGACCGAGCCGAAACCGCGCTTGAAATTCAACAGGCTCCAGGAGTTTTCCTCCACATCCCGGTCGGGGCGCGTCCGAGCGGTGCACCCGTAGACGGACTGGACCTCACCGCCGATCGTGCGCAGCCAGTCGAAATCGTGAACGTTCAGCTCGGTGGTCAGCCCGCCGCTGCGCGCCAGGCTAGCCTGATAGTAATCCGGGGGAAAGGTGCGAAACCACATGCGCCGGGTCCAGACGGTCACCAGCTCGCCCAGCTCACCGGAGTGGAACGTATCATGCAGGAGCTCGAAGTGAGCGAAGCGGCGCATGACGAAACCGATCTGAGCCTTGACCCCGGCTGCCTGGATGGCCTCGATCTGTCGGTCGGCCTCGCTCAGGGTCAAGGCGAAGGGCTTCTCGATGAACAAATGACGCTTGTGGCGGGCGGCTTCCAGGACACACCCGACGCGCACATCCTGCGGGGCCAGAGCATAGACAACGTCGACATTCTGGATGACCCGGGTTGGGGAATCGTACACCTGGGCTCCGCAGCGCGCAGCCAATGTCTCAGCCTTGTCCCGATTCGGGTCGAAGATCGCCGTCACCCGGGCCTCTTTGATTCCATGCAAGCCGGTCAGGTGCTGCTCAGCCACCCAACCGGCTCCGACCATGCCGATGCGCAGCATCATGTTCACCTCCTAGGAAAATGCTATCCCTTGCGGATCCTGGCACCCGAGTCGGCATCCAAATAAAGGTGGGCGTGAGGCGCCTGGCGCAGGATGGAAGCCGGGCACAGCGGGCTGACTGGCCCGTTCAGGGTCTGGTAGACGATCTCCGCCTTGCGCGCTTCCGGGACGATGGCCAGCACCCATTTGGCGGCCAGCAGCGCTGGGATGGTCAGGGAGATGGCTTCATCGGGCACTTCGGCGATGCTTTTGAAATGCCCCTCCCCCACCTGCTGGCGCTTGCAGGAATCGGCCAGCTTGACCACGTGCACCCATTTCGTCTCGTCGAAACGCGCCAGGGGCGGATCGTTAAACGCCAGGTGTCCGTTCTCGCCGATGCCCAATGCGCACAGGTCGGCAGGGTGTTCGCGTAAAAGCTTTTCGTATTGCGCGCAAGTCTTCCAGGGATCTCTCGCCTGACCGACGATCGGGAAGAAGTTCTTGGGCCTGACGATATCGATGAGATGCCGCCGCAGGAACAGCGGGAAGCTGGCCGGATGGTTGGGCGCGAGACCCACGTATTCGTCCATGTGGAAGACGTTGACCTTGGACCAGTCGATGCCCTTCTTGTGGCTGAGGGCTTCCAGAAAGGTCAGCTGGGAATTCCCGGTGGCGATGATGATGTTCGCCCAACCCTGATACTCGATCGCCGCCCGAATGACAGAGGCGGCGTCTTCCGCAGCGGCCGTGCCCATCTCTTGATTGGTGCGGTAAACACTGATCGGCAGGTCGTCCTGCTTGGTTTCCAAAATCGGTTTCATGCGATCCTTCCTGATCTGCCATTTCGTCCAGCCAGGAGAGCCTGACAAAATAAACCGCCAGGGTGGCGTGCACCTGGCGGTTGAGAATGCTCATCTGCCTAGCGGATGGCCAGCTCGGTGTCGATGTCGAACAGGTGGCACTTGTCCATATTGAACGCCACCTGCGCCTTGTCCCCGATGTGGAAGTCCGTGCGCGGATCCACCCGCGCCAGCACCGTGTTCTCCCCCGTCACCACATACAGGAAGATTTCGTTGCCCATCAACTCCGTCATGTCCACCTTCATGTCCACCAGCGCCGCATGGATCCCCGGCGGCACGAACACCGGGTTGTAGATGTCCTCCGGCCGGATCCCAAACACCACCGGCTTGTCCACGTACGCCTGGTAGGCCTTGTTCCGGTCCGGCGGCACCGGCACCGAGAACGACCCCGCATCCACGATCAGCTTCCCATCCTCCTTCTTCAGCCGCGCCTTGAAGAAGTTCATCGCCGGCGATCCAATGAACCCCGCCACAAACATGTTGTCCGGCCGATCATACAGCATCTGCGGCGTGTCCAACTGCTGCAGCATGCCCTTGTTGATCACCGCAATCCGGCTCGCCATCGTCATCGCTTCCATCTGATCGTGCGTCACATAGATAAACGTCGTCTGCAGCCGCAGGTGCAGCTTGGTGATCTCCGCACGCATCGCAATCCTCAGCTTCGCATCCAGGTTCGACAGCGGCTCGTCAAACAAAAACACCTCCGGCTCCCGCACGATCGCCCGCCCCACCGCCACCCGCTGCCTCTGACCCCCCGACAGCTGCCGCGGCTTCCGGTCCAGAAACTCCCCAATCCCCAAGATCTCCGCCGCTTCATTCACCCGCCGCTTGATCTCGTCCTTCGGCGTCTTCCTCAGCTTCAGCCCAAACGCCAGATTGTCATACACCGTCATGTGCGGGTACAACGCATACGACTGGAACACCATCGCGATGTCCCGGTCCTTCGGCGGCACGTCGTTCACCACCCGCTCCCCAATCTTGATCGTCCCCTTCGAGATCTCCTCCAGCCCCGCCAGCAACCTCAGCGCCGTCGTCTTCCCACACCCCGACGGCCCCACAAACACCAGAAATTCCTTGTCGTCAATCTTCAAGTCCAGATCGTTCACCGCCACTACGTTCCCAAATTCCTTCGTCACATGATCGTACGTCACACCTGACATTCGAGCCTCCTGTTCTGATTGAGTATCGTGATCCTATTATATTCCAACCGCGGCCATCAGTGCATACCGAAAAGCATTTTTATAATCAGAAGGAAATCACCCCCGTTTATTCAAGGCAGGATCCCCAGATTAAGGCGTTTTATACTGGACTGGTGAAGTATAATCTTCAGGTTGTCACCAGTGGAGGC
This sequence comes from uncultured Chloroflexia bacterium, assembly GCA_963739255.1. Classification (GTDB taxonomy): domain Bacteria; phylum Chloroflexota; class Anaerolineae; order Anaerolineales; family Villigracilaceae; genus UBA877. Next base: position 191,640 of record CAVTZT010000009.1, on the reverse strand, counting down.
AAGCATGCCTGAACGCAAGATACGTGTCCTGGTTGCCAAACCGGGCCTCGATGGTCACGACCGGGGAGCCAAAGTGGTTGCCCGCGCCCTGCGCGATGCCGGCATGGAAGTCATTTATACCGGTCTGCGCCAGACGCCGGAGATGATCGCCGAAGCCGCCCTGCAGGAGGACGTGGACGTCGTGGGCTTGTCCATCCTCTCCGGTGCGCACATGACCCTCGTGCCCCGCGTCCTGGAGCTTCTCAAAGCCAACGGCCAGGAGCACGTCAGGGTCTTCGTCGGAGGGATCATCCCGGATGAAGATGTCCCGCGCCTCAAGGAAATGGGGGTGACGGGTGTTTACGGGCCAGGCGCCCTGACCGAAGCGATCATCAGCGATATTCGACAATTGACCAAGAATGCAGGATGAGGCAGGCGCATGTCCCTGGCTGAATCCGTCCTGGCTGGCGAGCTGCGGTCACTGGCCCGCCTGCTCACCGAGGTGGAAAACGACACCGCCGAGGGCCGCCTCGCCCTGGACGAGCTCTTCCCACACACCGGCAGGGCGCACCTGATCGGCGTGACCGGCGGTACCGGGACGGGTAAATCCTCGCTGGTCAACCGCCTGGCTCTGCACTACCGCCACCCCGAGCCGGGGAAACCCAGGCGAGTGGCTATCGTCGCCGTGGACCCTTCCAGCCCATTTACAGGTGGAGCCGTGCTCGGCGACCGGGTGCGGATGCGCGACCTGGCCGGTGACCGGGGCGTGTTCATCCGCTCGATGGCCTCGCGCGGCTCGCTTGGTGGTCTGGCCCAGGCTACCGCCGCCGTGACCCAGGTTTTCGACGCGGCCGGATACGAGCTGATCCTGATCGAGACCGTCGGGGCGGGGCAGGCGGAAGTCGACATCGCCCGCCTGGCACACACCACCCTGGTGGTCGAAGCACCCGGCCTGGGCGACGAGGTCCAGGCGATCAAGGCAGGAATCCTCGAAATCGCCGACATCCTGGTGGTCAATAAAGCCGATCTGCCAGGGGCAGAAAAAACCGAGCGCGCCCTCAAGAGCATGCTCGGCCTGGCCCACCCGGTCCGCAAGGTCTTTCCGCGTCATGGGCAGGCTCTGCCCGATCCCGAGGCCGGAACGGATGAGGTGCCATCCTGGACCGTGCCGGTCGAGCGCACCGTTGCCACGGATGGCACGGGCGTGGGCAGGCTGGCGTCGGCCATCGAGCGGCATGCGCGCTACCTGCGTCACAGCGGGGACTGGGCCCGGCGCGAGCGCGCCCGGCTCGAGGTCGAGCTCGAGACGCTGCTCACCGAACGGCTCGTCGGCCGGTTTCGGGCGCAAGTCAGCGAGAGGTATTACCAGGAAACAATCGATCAGATGTCCCGGCGTGAGCTATCCCCCTGGGCAGCGGCCGACATATTGCTTAGATAGACAGAACACTCAGGCAGTTCAATTCAATCTGCCCGGCAACGCAGTGGGGATGGATGGGTCCTGTATGGCACCTATTCTCACCGAGGTGAAGAGAAAATCCCATCGCTCGCAAGCCATCGGGATCGGAACGTGTGTTATCGAGCAGTTAATAGCAACCCATTTAAGGAGTAATATATAACAATTATGACCAAATAAGGAGTTTTTTGTGGGAAAATTAATCGTCTTCAATATGGTGACCCTCGACGGCTTCTTCGAAGGGCCGAACGGGGAGATCGACTGGCATCACGTGGACGAGGAATTCAACCAGTTTGCCGCCGAACAGCTCGACTCGGTTGACATGCTGCTGTTCGGGCGCGTGACCTACCAGCTGATGGCGCAGTACTGGCCGACTCCCACGGCGATCAAGAACGATCCCATCATCGCTAAAAAGATGAACGCCAAATCCAAGATCGTCTGTTCAAGGACGCTCAAAAAGACGGATTGGAACAACACCAGGCTGATCGGGGAAAATACCGCCGAGGAGCTCTCGAAGATGAAGGCACGGCCCGGCAAGGACCTGATCATCTTCGGCAGCGCAAATTTGGCGGGAAGTTTGACGGTGCTTGGCCTGATCGACGAATACCGGCTGATGGTCAATCCGGTCGTGTTGGGCGGTGGAAGGCCGCTCTTCAAGCCGGGCGGGAACCGGCTCGACCTCAAGCTGCTGACTGCCAGGGCTTTCCGTTCGGGGAATGTCTTGCTTTGCTATCAGTCCGAAAAACGAGGGGGTTGAGATGACTGCGGGCAAGTACGTCAAAGTAAATCGCCTCAATTTGTACTACGAAATCCACGGGACCGGACAGCCGCTCGTCCTTATGCACGACGGCCTCGGGGATGTCAGTATGTTCGGGGAACTCCTGCCGGCCTTCGCCAAAACGCGACGGGTCATCGGCGTCGAGCTGGAGGGACACGGGCACACTGCCCTGATTGACCGCCCGTTGAGCTTCGAGCAGATGGCCGATGACGTTGCCGCCCTGATCCACACCCTCCGGCTCGGGCAGGCGGACATCATGGGTTATTCCCTGGGCGGAGGTGTCGCCCTACAGGCTGCCGTCCGCCATCCGCAGGCGGTCCGCAAGCTGGTCGCCGTCTCCGCCCCCTGCATGAGCGCGGGATGGTACCCGGAAGTGCTCGCAGGCATGCGTTCCATGAACGCGGAGATCGCCAAGGCATGGGTCGGATCGCCGATGCAGCAGGCGTATGCCGGCATCGCGCCGCATCCAGACGACTGGCCGGATTTGGTTGCCGGGGTGGGTGCGCTGGTCGGGCAGGACTACGATTGGTCCGCGCAGGTGGCTGCGATCCAGGCGCCCACGCTGATCGTGGTCGGGGATGCCGACGCTGTCCGCCCCGCCCACGCCGTCCAGTTCTTCGAGCTGCTCGGCGGCGGGCAACGGGAAGCCGGGATGGACCGCTCCGGCATGTCCCCTTCCCGCCTGGCTATCCTGCCCGGAACGACGCACTACGACATCCTCTCCTCGCCTTGGCTGGCGGGCGCGGTGAATGCCTTCCTCGAGGCGCCAATGCCTTCGTGAGGCAGCCAATGAGAAAACTGGTTTTTTCGATGAATGTAAGCCTGGACGGCTTTGCGGATCACGAAGTAGCGATTGCCGATGATGAATTGCATGATTTCGCTACAAGTCTACTGGATATGGAAGACATGATCCTGTTTGGGCGGGTGACTTATCAGCTCTTCCAAAGCTATTGGCCGCACGCGCCCGAGGATCCCAACGCCACCAAGAGCATGATCGAATTTGCCCACAAGATCAATGCCATGCCAAAGATCGTCTTTTCGAAAACCCTTCAGGGTGTCGATTGGAACAATACGAGATTGGTCAAAGAGGATATGGTGGGGGATGTTATGCGGATGAAACAGGAAACCGGCAGAAACCTGGCAGTCGGCGGGATCAGCCTCATCCAGACCTTCATGAAACTGAAGCTGATCGATGAATTTTGGCTTTTGGTCCAGCCAGTGATTTGGGGAAGAGGGAGACGCCTGTTCGAGGGTGTGACCGGCAGGCTCGATCATAAACTCATGGACACGACGACCTTCAAATCAGGCGTTGTCGTATTACATTACTCGCCTGCCTGGGGGACAACCCGGGAGGAATAACAGGGAAGCGCCTCTTCGGAAACGGGGACGGCCGGCACCCCCTGTAGCTGGTGAAAGCCAAACCGGTCGGCCCGGCGGGAGTCTTCACACTTACCTATCACCCGGAGCGAAGATAATGATTATAAAGAAAACTCTCCGACACCCTTATCGGTAAAAAGGGAATCCTACACTTTAGAAAAGAGGCAGATTATGAACAAGGTAATTTCGAAAGACGGTACGGAAATTGCATGTGAAACCAGCGGCACGGGGGCGGCGCTGATGCTCGTGGACGGCGCGTTGTGCTACCGGTCCTTCGGGCCCATGGGAGAGCTGGCCAAGCTGCTCGCCCCCCACTTCACGGTCTACACCTACGACCGGCGCGGGCGCGGCGAGAGCAGCAACTCCAAGCCTTTCGCGGTCGAGCGCGAGGTGGAAGACCTCGAGGCGCTCATCGACGCGGCCGGCGGGTCGGCATTCGTCTTCGGAACGTCCTCGGGCGCGGCCCTGGCCATGGAGGCGGCAATCAAGCTCGGCAAGAAAGTCAGGAAGCTGGCCATGTACGAAGCACCATACAACTCCGATCCAGCCGCCCGGCAGGCGTGGAAGGAATACCGGCAGCAGCTGGCAGAATCGCTGGCTGCCGGCCGCCGGGGAGACGCCGTGGTCCTGTTCATGAAACTTGTCGACACTCCCGCCGAGCAGATCGAAGGCATGCGCCAGGCGCCGGTGTGGCCGATGTTCGAAGCCGTGGCGCCGACCCTGGCATACGACGCTGCCGAGCTGGGCGAAGACCGCTCGGTTCCCGTCAAGCGGGCGGCCAAGGTGAGTGCGCCTGCCCTCGTTATGAACGGCACGGTTATCCCGTTCATGCTCCCCACGGCGCAGGCCCTGGCAAAGGCCATCCCCCACGCGCAGCATCGTACCTTGGAAGGGCAGAGCCACGACGTCGATCTGAAGGTTTTAGCCCCGGAGCTGGTGAAGTTCTTTGCCCAATAAACTTTATCGGTACCCAATGGGCTATTCCGGACGCAAAAAATGACACTCAAAGCCTATCTCGATAATATCCAGGCCCAGACTGGCAAGACCCTCGAGGACTTTAAGGTTCTGGCGGAAAAGAAAGGCTTGCTCGAGCCGGGCGTCAAGACCGGGCAAATCGTCGACTGGCTGAAACAGGATTTTTATTTAGGTCACGGGCACGCCATGGCGATCGTCCTGACATTGAAAAATGCCACCCAGCCCAAGACGACCAATGACGAAAGCATCGCAAAGCATTTCAGCGGAGGCAAGGCCAGGTGGCGCGAGCCTTACGACGCGCTCCTGGCCAAAGTCAAGGAATTCGGGCCGGACGTTTCCGTCGTGCAGGTCACCTCGGAGCGCATGGACATCGGCATCAAGCTCAAAGGAGCCAAAAAAGACGACCGCTTCGAAGCAGCCGGTGCTTGGAATGCGATGGTCACCCACCGGGTGCGGATCACGGACCCCAGGCAGGTCGACGCGAATGTGCTCAACTGGCTGGAACAGGCGTATGAGTCAGCACGTTCCAACAACTCACGGGCGTTCGCCGGCTGATCCGATATAAATGTGCGACGCACACCTTTTGTAAAGCCTCAGCACCTTCCTGGTGATGACCAAATCACCTATGCACCCAAACAGGTGGTTTTAAATCCAAGTCGGTTCAACGTACACGCCGAAGACCTCCCTCATCACGCCGACGATCTCACCCAGTGTGGCATACGCCCGGACGCAGTCCAGGATGTACGGCATCGTATTCTCTGTCCCCTGGCAGGCCAGGCGCAGGCGGTCGAGGCTCTGGCCGACGCGCCCGTTGTCGCGCTCCCGGCACAGCGCCTTCAAGCGCTCCACCTGGCGGGCATAACCGACGGGATCCATTTCCACGAGCGGAATGGTGACCGGCTTATCGTCCACGTACTCGTTGACCCCTACGATGGTACGGGTGCGGCTGTCGATCTCACTTTGATAGGTGTAAGCCGCATCGGCGATCTCCTGCTGGAAGAAACCCTTGGCGATGGCGGGCAGTACCCCGCCCAGGTCGGCGATGCGCTGGAAGTACTGGCGTGCCTGGGCTTCGAGGCGATCGGTCAGCGCCTCGACGAAGTATGATCCCCCAAGCGGGTCGACGGTGTTGGCGGTCCCCGATTCGGCGGCGATGATCTGCTGGGTGCGCAGGGCAATCGTGGCGGCCCGCTCCGATGGAACCGCCAGGGCCTCATCCATCGAGTTCGTATGCAACGATTGAGTGCCGCCTAAAACGGCCGCCATTGCCTGGATGGCTACGCGCACAACATTGATCTCCGGCTGCTGGGCGGTGAGGGTCATCCCGGCGGTTTGGGTGTGGAAGCGCAGCAGCCAGGAGCGCGGCACCTGCGCCCCGAACGTCTGACGCATCTCCCCGGCCCAAATCCGGCGGGCAGCCCGGTACTTGGCGATCTCCTCGAAGAAGTCGTTGTGAGCGTTGAAGAAAAACGACAGCCGCGGGGCGAACTCGTCCACCTGCATGCCGCGTGCCATGCCCCAGCGCACGTACTCCATCCCGTCCGCCAGCGTGAAGGCCAGCTCCTGGGCTGCCGTGCCGCCCGCCTCGCGGATGTGGTAGCCGGAGATGGAGATGGTATTCCACTGCGGGACGGCCTCCGAGCCGTACTCCATCGTGTCCACCACCAGGCGCATCGAAGGTTCGGGCGGGAAGATGTACTCCTTCTGGGCAATGTACTCCTTCAGGATATCGTTCTGGATGGTGCCCCGCAATTTGCCCGAAGACACTCCCTGCTTCTCGGCCACAGCAATATACATAGCCCACAGGATGGATGCCGGCGAGTTGATCGTCATCGAGGTGGATACCTTGTCCAGCGGGATGCCGTTGAAAAGGATCTCCATGTCCTTGAGCGAGCTGACCGCCACACCGCAGGTGCCAAACTCCCCCTCCGCCTCGGGCGCGTCGGTGTCGTAACCCATCAGCGTGGGTAGATCGAAGGCGACCGAGAGGCCGGTCCCGCCCTGGTCGAGCAGATACTTGAAGCGCAGGTTGGACTCTTCAGCCGAGCCAAAACCGGCGAACATGCGCATCGTCCATAAACGGCCGCGCGGGCCGGTGGCGTGGATGCCGCGCGTGAAGGGATACTCGCCCGGCAAGCCCAGGTCCCTGAAGTAGTCGAAATCCGGCTGGTCGAGCGGGGTGTAGAGGCGGTTGACCTCGTCCGAGGAGGCGGTGAGGAACTGCTCCTGCCGCTCGGGGGCGCGGCGCAGCGTCTCCGAGAGCGTTATGGTTTCCCATTGGGAAAGCTTCTTTTGCAGGTCGGAAAGGAATTTCTGATCAAACATGTCAGTCTCCGATAAAGATTTACCGTTCGCCAATCACTAATTCCCTCTGCGGCGCAACTGCCTCGTAGGTCTGTTTTTCAGGGTCATACCTGACCCTGGAAACGGCCATCTCCGGGTCGTGGACGTAAAATAACCGGGCTTTCTCTTTTTCCAGATCGGCCAGCAGCCGGCTCTTCTCGTCGATGAGCAGCTCGGGGTAGCGGTCGTAGCCCATCGATATCGGCAGGTGGACCCAGGCCCGCCCGGGGATCAGGTCCGAAGCGAAGACAAGCCGCTCCCCGCCGAAGCGCAGGTCGAAGCACATCATGCCGGGGGTATGGCCCTGGCTGAGGAAAAAGCGGACTTCCAATCCGTCGAACGAAAAGACGTCGTCTTCATGGAAGATCTCCAGGCGGCGGCTGGCTTCCAACAATTGGTGAAGGCGGGGGATGAACGAAGCCCTGTCCCGGAGGTGGGGATGGGTGGCGCGTTCCCAGGCCTGCTCGCTCACGTAATAACGGGCATTCGGGAACAACAGTTCCGGCGGCTGGCCCTCCTGCCAGGCACTGAGCAGCCCGCCGGCGTGATCGAAGTGCAGGTGGGTGAGAAAGATGCGCGTCACGGCCTGCGGGGAAACGCCGCGCCCGGCCAGTGATTTCAGCAGCATGTGCTCGGGCTCGTCCACCCCAAAGCGTTCGCGGTACTTGGGATCGAGGTAGGCTCCGATGCCGGCTTCGAACACGATGACCTCTTTCCCGGCGAAAGCCAGCATGCCGCGCGTCGACAGGCGGATGCGGTTCTGCTCGTCGGCCGGCATCCAGCGCTCCCAGAGCACCTTGGGTGCATTGCCGAACATGGCGCCTCCGTCCAGTTTATAGATGTTACTCAAGACACTGTAAAGCTGCATGAATAAATTTGCATCCTTCCGGATAGACGAACTAAGAGAGCAAAGCCCGGGAGATGACCAGACGCTGGACCTCGCTGGTGCCTTCGTAGATTTCGGTGATCTTGGCATCCCGGAACATGCGCTCGACCTCGTACTCGGTGATGTACCCGTACCCGCCATGGATCTGGATTGCCTCCTTGGTGACGAAGGTGGCGGTCTCGGAGGCATGCAGCTTGCACATGGCCGATTCGGTGGCGTACGATTTTCCGGTCTGCTTCAGCCAGGCGGCGCGATAGGTCAGCAGCCGGCTGGTCTCGATGCTGGTATACATGTCCGCCAGCTTGAACTGGATGGCCTGGAACTCGCTGATCGGGCGGTCGAACTGTTTGCGCTGTTTGGAATAGGCCAGGGCACGCTCGAAGGCGCCCTCGGCGATCCCCAGGGCCTGGGCGGCGACGCCGATGCGCCCGCCGTTCAAGGTCTCCATGGCGATCTTGAAGCCCTGCCCTTCGGTCCCAAGAAGGTTATCAATGGGTACACGCAGGTCCCGGATGGCGAAGGTGGTTGTATAGCTGCCGCGGATGCCGAGCTTGGACTCGTTTCGTAAGACCTCCACCCCCTCCGATGACAGGTCGACGATGAAGGCCGAGATGCCCTTGTGCCTCAGGCTCCTGTCCCGCGTGGCGAATAGGATCCCGATCCCCCGGTAGCCGCCGTTGGTAATGAAGATCTTGGTGCCGTTGATGATATAGCTATCGCCGTCCTTTTTATAAGAGGTTACCAGGGCAGCCGGGTCACTTCCCGCCTCCGGCTCGGTCAGCAGGATGCAGCCGATCTTCTCACCGCTGGCCAGTGGGGGCAGGAATTTTTCCTTCTGCGCCGGGCTGCCGAATTGGAGGATCGGGTCGCAAGCCAGGGAGGTATGGGCAGAGATCAGGATGCCGCTGGAGGCGCAGGCCTTGGAAACCTCTTCCACCACGATGGCATAGGACAAGATGTCCAGCCCCGAACCGCCGTAGGCTTCCGGCAGGTAGCTGCCCAGCATGCCCATCTGGCGCATCTTGTCGATCAGCTTCTCCGGGATGCTGTGCGTCTCGTCGATCTGGGCGGCGATTGGTTTGATCTCCTTCTCCACAAAGCTGCGCACACTGCTCTGCAATACCTTGTGATCCGGATCTAGCTCAAAATCCATGACGGTCTCTCCTTCCGGGATTACTCATCGAATAATTGCGCGCGCCTCAGAGCGCCTAATTTTCAATCATTCAGCGGTCCTTGAAATCCGGCTTGCGCTTCTCCAAGAAGGCCCGCACGCCCTCCTTTTGATCATGGGTTGCAAACAGGAGGGCAAAAAGGGCCCGCTCGCGGCGGAGACCCTCCTCCTGGGTGATCTCCATGCCGTCGGCGATGGCCCGCTTGGCAGCCGCCACCGCCAGGCTCCCATACCCGGCGATCAACCTGGCGCGTTCCATTGCTTTGGGCATCAGTTCCGCTGCAGGCAAAACCTCATTGACGATCCCCCATTCCCTGGCCTGCGCGGCGGAAAGGACCTTTCCACAGAGGATCATCTCCTTGGCTTTTTGGGGGCCGATGCTGCGGACCAGGTTCTGAGTCCCGCCGAAACCGGGAATGACCCCCAGCGACACCTCCGGCAACCCAAACTTGGCATCCTCGGAGGCGTAGATGAAATCACACCCCAGGGCCAATTCGAACCCTCCGCCAAGGGCATATCCGCTGACCGCTGCAATGATCGGTTTTTTCATCCCCTGCATGGAAAGCATCAGCTCCTGTCCTTTACGGCTGAATGCCTCCGCCGAACCCGGGTCCATGGCGGACATCTCCTTGAGATCCCCTCCGGCGACAAAAGCCTTCTCGGTGCTGCTGGTCAGCAGCACCGCCTTGACGGCCGGGTCGTGCTCCAGCCCGTCCAAAGCCCTGCCCAGCTCGTCCAGCAATGGGCTGCTCAAGGCATTCGAGACTCTCGGGATGGTTGATCTTCAAAACGGCGACGCCGTCTTTGATTTCGATCAGGATTGCTTTTGACTCCACTGCGCCCTCCTTGGTTGAATAATCAGAAGATCATCGAAATCGACCGGTTCACCCCTAAAAGGGATAAGGTTGGGATCATTTTTCCCAGCCTCAGTAGGTATAAAATCCATGCCCTGATTTCCTGCCCAGCCGACCGGCACCCACCATATCCACCAGCAATGGACAGGGACGGTATTTCGGATCCTTGAAACCTTCATACAAAACGTTGCAGATGGCAAGCACGGTGTCGAGACCGATGAAATCCGCCAGGGCCAGCGGTCCCATGGGCAGGTTGATCCCGAGCTTCATGCCCTTGTCGATGTCTTCGGCCGTGGCAACACCCTCGTTGAGAACGATGATGGCCTCGTTGATCATGGGAATCAGGATGCGGTTGACGATAAAGCCGGGGGCATCCTGGGAGACCGCCATCGTCTTCCCCAGCTTGGCGACCAGGCCGGCGACTGTCTGGAAGGTCTCGTCGCTCGTCGTCTGGCCCCGGATCACCTCAACCAGCTGCATGACCGGCACCGGGTTCATGAAGTGCATGCCGATCACCTTGGCCGGCCGGCAGGTGACGGCGGCAATCTTCGTGATGGAGATCGAGGAGGTGTTGGTAGCCAGAATGGCGTCGGCGTTGACACTCTCGTCCAGCTGGCGGAACAAATCGTATTTCAGGGCTTCGTTCTCACTGGCAGCCTCAACGATCAGCTCACATGCGGAAAGTTCAGAGAATTTCCGGGCTGGTTTGATCCGCTGCCCGACGGCCTTTACAGCGCCCGGATCGAGGACCCCCTTTTTCACCTGTCGTTCCAGATTTTGTTTGACAGTCAGGAGGGCTTTATCCAACTGTGCAGCAGAAATGTCGTACAGAGCAACCGGATACTCCGCCTGCGCAAAGACCTGGGCGATGCCGCTGCCCATCTGTCCCGCACCAACAACTCCGACGCCTTTTACCACACCGTCCTCCATATCCTATTTGATGATCATCCCTCAACCCGCGGACTTCCCGTCCCCGAAACCCATGCCATGGATCGGAAAGATTCACACTCTTTCAAAGATGGCTGCGACGGCTTCCCCTCCGCCGATGCACAGGGTGGCCAGACCGTAGCGCACCCCTCTCCGCTGCATTTCCCGGACCAGGGTTGCAACCAGCCGCCCGCCGCTGGCACCGATGGGGTGGCCGAGCGCCACCGCGCCACCGTTGACATTCACCCGCTCCAGGTCCAAATCCAGTTGTTTTGCAGCGATCAATGGCACGGCAGCGAACGCCTCGTTGATCTCGAACAGGTCGATGTCCGCGAGCTTGATCCCCGCCCGGTCGCAGGCTGCCTGGATGGCGTCCACCGGCGCGTCTGGAAAAAGGTCCGGGGAGAGGCCGGAGGTGGCCGAGGCGACCAGCCGGGCAAGCGGTTTAAGATCGTATTTCTTGACCGCCGGCTCGCCAGCCAGCAGGGTCAACGCCGCGCCGTCGCTGATTTTGGAGGCGTTGGCCGCAGTGATGGTCCCGGCCTCCCGGAACACCGGGTGGAGCCGCTTGAGTTTTTCAAAGTCCGTCTTGAAGGGCTCTTCGTCCGCCGAAACCGTGTCTTGCCCATTCTTCCCGTTCCTTTTCACCGGGACAATCTCGTCTTTAAGAACACCTTGCTTGACCGCCTTCTGGGCCAACTCATACGAGCGGATGGCGAAGGCATCCTGCATTTCCCGGGAGAGTTCGTGACGTTCGGCGCGCAAGTCGGCGATCTCCCCCATGGGTTGGCCGCTGTAGGCATCGTGCAGACCGTCGCGCAGCATCAGGTCCAGGATTTCTCCATTCCCCATGCGATAGCCGTTGCGTGCCCGGGCGAGAATATAGGGCGCCTGCGACATGCTCTCCATCCCACCGGCAATCACGACCTGCGACTTGCCCAGGGCGATCGAGCCAGCCCCAAGCATGATCGCCTTCAGCCCACTTGCGCACATTTTATTGATCGTCAGGGCGTGCACACTGTCAGGAAAGCCGGCGTAGCGCATTGCCTGCCTCGCCGGCGCCTGGCCGACGCCGCCCGTGAGCACCTGTCCGATGATCACTTCGTCCATCACCGCCGGATTGAGGCGGGCACGTTCCACGAGCGTCTTCATCACCGCCGCCCCCAAATGGGGAGCGTCGAATTCAGCCAGCGACCCGCCGAATGATCCAAACGGCGTCCTCAGCGATTCCACCACATAGGCGGCGTTCATTTGCACCCCAGATCTGAATCACGATAAGCTGCCCCGGGCTTCAATCGAGGCAGTTGGTCGGCACGATCGGCGAGGATCACGGTGTGGAGGACACAATTCAATGGCATTTGCGGACACATTTCCCACAATCAATACTTATTAACTCAGAATTATCGGCATTATACTACATCTTAAGTCACCCAACTCTGTCTATCATGCCAACACAAAAGGAGGGCTGGCTCAAGCGCGCGCATTTGTGGTTTAATTTCAGGGAACTCCCTGCTCCTTCTGCTCGCCAGGCCGCAGAAAGCAAGATCAATCCCGAAAAACAAACCGCGTGGTATTTTCCCTGTTACCTTTTCGGTCCCACGTGCAACCTATTAATAAATGCCCGAAATCCGGAGGAGGTTGGCAATCCCAGGCATGACTGAACAGATCCAAAGCCCGACCAAGGATGACACCTGGCTTGCCCGCCAGGCGCGCATCGACGTGGAGGCCTTTGCCGAGCTCTACAAACGGCATGTCAACCGCGTGTATCGCTATCACATGGCCCACACCGGCAATGTCAAAGACGCCGAGGACCTGACCTCCCAAACGTTCATGGCTGCCCTGGAAGGCATCCGTTCCTTCCACGGCGATGGCTCCTTTGCCGCCTGGATCATGGGCATCGCCGTCCGGAAGAAGGCCCTGTTCTTTCGCGGTCGTAAGCCCGAGGTACCGCTGGATGCCGCGCTGCAGGTCCCGACCCCGGGCCTGTCGACCGATAAAGCCGCGCTGCAGCGTCTGCAGCTCGAATCCGTTTCCCGCGCCCTGGGCCGGCTCACACCGGACCGAGGTGAGGCATTGATCCTGTACTTCTTCGGCGGCCTGACCAGTCTCGAGGTGGGCCAGGTGACTAGCAAGAGCGAAGCAGCGGTGAAGATGCTGCTCTCCCGCGGCCTGCGGGACCTGCGGGAGCGAACCTCCCTTCTCCTGGAGGCGGAATTATGAAAGACGATCAGGCGAAACCCGCCATGAACCCCTTCGGTCCCGAAGACCAGCGTGCCAGCGCAGCACTGCAAAAAGTTGCCGGGCAGACGAACATCGATCCCCTCTTCCAGGCCGAATTGGAAAAACACTTGAAGGCAGCCTACAGATCGAAAGGAACCAGATCGATGCCATCCTTGAGAAAACTTGCCCCCGTGCTGGCCTGGATTCTGGCCTTGATCGTCCTGGCGTTTGCCGTGGATTGGGTCATCCGCTCCCTGGTGTCGCCCCCCAGGTTGGCCACCGGCGACACCCCCACACCTGCGATCTCACCGATGGAAGTCACCTCGACGCAGACGGAAAGCCAGCCAACCCCAACACCCAGCGGTCCCAGCTACGATTGGAACGGCACCAGCCTCTTTCTCCGGGCTTCCCTCCCGGATTCACCGGGCGAGGCAAACGCCTATTTGTTACAACCCGACGTGCACGCTACACCAGAGGAAGCGATTGCACTGGCAGGTCGCTTTGGCATCCAGGGTGAGGTTTACCGGACTCCCGGTGAGCTTCCCGGGACGACAGATTACGTGATTACCGATGGCAGGCAGAGGCTGATCGTGCGCTCGGAGAGATATTTCACGTATTATGCCGACTACCCCAAGTCCCTCGAGCAGGCGGGGATCGAAATCAACGCGCCGGACGCCAGCGCCCGGATCGATGCCTTCCTCAAAGATCATGGCTTCGACTTCGAATACCGGCTGGAGCCCACGGACATGTGGGGCAGGTATTACGTTACGCCTCTGACTCCGGACGGTTACACCGTACACCATGAAGATTTGCGCCCCTCGGGCCTGATGTTCACGCTGGATGACTCCGGACAGGTCGCCTCTGTGCAAGCCAACCTGGTGAGCTACCAGCCGGTCGGGACATTTGGCATCCGTTCGGCGGAAGAAGCCTGGAAAGCCCTGCTTGATAAGAATGTCCAGACCGGCAAGCTCGAATGGATGTATTCTCCAAGCGGTCCCACCCGGATCTGGCAGCGGACCTATCCCCTGGGTCAATCCATCACGATCTATGGCTACGCCTCCTCTTTTGCCGCCGTGGATGCCGGCCAGCCGCCTTTGATCCAGATCGATGGTTACACCGTGAGTGGCGACACGGGCGGGATGGACGGGTTGCCCCAAAACACATTCGTGGAAGCGTCCGGCAATTTCACCGTCGAAAATGGGATCCGGAAATTCGCGCTCACCTCCTGGAAGGTTTCCGAATCGACCAAGGATGGCCTGCTCGGGACGTTGCAGCGGACGAACGGGCAAGTCGTCCTATCCGCTCAGGAAGGTAACTTCCTGCTGCCGGATGTGCCTGCCGATCTCCCCCTGCCTTTCGAAAACGCCTTCGTCACCGGCGTCAGGCTCGGGGACAGGCTCGAATGGACGAGCATCGACGACCGCAGCCTGCGCGGCGGCGGAGGCGGGGGCGGAGGCGAGGGTTTTTACAAAGTCAACCTGAGTGGTACGCCCGTGCCTTTACCCACCCCCCTGCCCACCATCCTGCCACCAGAGCAGAAGCCGGTCGGCCAGCCGGTCGAGGGTCAGCGCGGCCTGCTTAACATCACATACTACAAACAAACGGATGGCATGCAGACGGTGTATACCCTGATATCAAAAAACGACACAGGTGTATTTCCCTACCTAGTTATGGAGGGTGATTTGCAGGCTTTGCTGCCTTATAACAATCGCCCTGTGGACATCTGGGGCCGCGTAGACAGTTACGACCAATATGGGAGCCCGGTGGTAACGGTCGAGCGCTACGAAATTCCCTTCCCCGACCTGGAAATTGGAATATTGAAGGGCACGCAAAGTATCGTTCAATTGGAGGGCCAGCCGGTCACCCTCTTCACAGCCGAGGATGGCAAATCCTTCGTGCAGGAGATGCCCAACGGGGATCCCGATCAGAGCCAGGTCGGCAAACCGGGCGATCCGGTGCTGATCGAAGCGCTTGCCATTCCTGAGGAAACTTACGCCGGTTATCCAGCCCTGCGGGTGTTCAGCTCAAAAATGGCGATCAATCCTAAAACCGGGCAGCCTACCGATCTCACCATCACGGCCAACCAGCCCTTTGTTACAACCGGGCCAGTGGAAACTGTCAGCTCCTCTCCCCCAACCGCCGCGATCGAAAAAGTCGAGCTGGTCTACTTCGTCAGCGACCCGCGCTATGCTGCGGACCCTAATGCCGGGTATCCTTATCTTCAGCCCGCCTGGCGTTTCTACGGTCATTACAGTAACGGCGAAGAGTTCGAGGTGCTCATCCAGGCTTTTAAGGACGAGTACCTGCTCCCTGAGCTGGCGCCATTTACTCCACCCGGATAGTGGACAACTTCGAACCTCAGCATCCCCGGTCTTCCGGGGATGTTTTTTTAGGAGGCGTTTATCCGTACACAGCCAATTGCGATTCACCATGGAAGATCATCCTTAAGTACTATTCCTACTAATAGGGTCTTATAAGGTAGAATGGTTATAATCACTGGTTTACCTTATAACTACCAAGGAGACAGGCATGGGTATTAAACATTCTAAGTCAATGCTCTTTCCAATCATGGTGATTTTTCTTACCCTCTCTGGCTTTCTGCTGCTCCAGCAAAGCAGCGTAATACCGGCCAAGGCTCAAACCCAGCCTTGTGGATTGCCCGGAACGCTACCGTGCAAGAAACCCCCATCACGGCCCACTGCCACGGATACCCCCATACCTTTGCCGACCCACACACCCACCAACACTCCCACTCCGACGATCACGCCCACGTCAACATCAACCATCACCCTTATCCCCACCAGCACACCCATTCCCTCGCCGACGCCCAAGTCCATCCCGCCTATTGTGAAAATCATTCCCCATGTTGTGGGTTATCTGCATCCATCGATCGATACGGTTGCCCAGCTACCCTCCTGGATGGCGCCGGATAACATTAAGGTAACCGATATCGAAATCACCCAGGCTGTCCAATGTCTGCACAATCCGGACTGCGCCGACAACTCGGTAACGCTGTATCAAGGCAAGGCAACCCTGGTGCGGGTCTACGTCCAACTCACCGCCGGACCGGATAGCGTTGTCTATCCCATCGGCGGCGCGCTCTGCTATGGGAACACGGGTGCCGGGGGCTGCCCGAAACCGATCCGTCCCGTGCAAAAAATATTCGTCGAAAACGTGAAAGACCCGGTGAGTTACGGGCGGCAGGTGATCGGCACCACGCTGAATTTCATCCTGCCGATGAGCTATGTCGAAAGCCCGGTGACCCAGACGCTCACCGTATACGCCAATTACAACTTTGAAGACCTCCCCTCGGAAAGTTATTACAAGGACAATTACAAAACCATACAATACCAGGTCCAGAGCTCTGAACCTCTGTATGTCAAATTCTATCCAGTACAGGATAACGGTTACTTCACGCCATCGATGGAATGGGCGACGATCACCGATTACTTGAACAAAACCTATCCGACCGGAGAAATCTATCCATCCCTGGGCTTTCCTCTGCTTAGCAAGAATTATGACTGGACAACACCCGATTCATGGGGCTGCCCGAAAGGCTGGCACAACCTGATCAACGACCTGTGGTACATGCGCAGCGGCTCTGGTCCGGTCGCCTTCGGCGAAGTCCCTTACCAGTCCCTGTCCGGCGGCGTGACCGGATGCGGGGTCATTGGGGGGCCGGAGGCCGCCGGGCTCGCCGGAACTTCCACGGATGGCAGGACCGCTGCCCAGGAAATCGGACACACGATGGGTCTGCCCCATGTGCCCGGCTGCGGGGCCGGCGGCCCAGATATGAACTATCCGGAACCGAATGGACTTCTCGATGAATTCGGCACGGATGTGTATGCTTTGCAGGTCTATCCGCCGTCCTGGAGTTACGATTTCATGGGTTACTGCGGCGGCGGCAGCAATACCTGGACTTCAGTTTACACGTACAACGAAATTGCCGGCCTGCTGCCGGAAGGCGCCTACCTGCCAGGAGGAAGAAAGCTCGCCGCGATCTCCACAATCGCACTGGGACCCCAGCAGTTCCTGGTCGGTTCCGGAGATCTAAGCCCGACGACAGCCAAGCTGACCCAGGGTTTTTACCTCCTGGACAAGGACTCGATCAGTGCGGTCACGCCGGATAAAGGTCCATATTCTATCGAAATGCATGACCTGAACGGGAAAGTCCTTTACTCCCAGCACTTCGACCTGGCGCAGATGAGTAACGACGAACCCCAGAAGCAGGGGGGATTCCAACTGGTCATTCCATGGGCAAACGGCACTTACCGGGTCGTGTTCAAATACCAGGACAAGGTCATCGGGCAGCTTGCGGCCAGTGCACACGCCCCAACCTTGACATTGACCACCCCCGCAGCCGGCGAGCATTGGGCGGCCTCGGGCCAGCAGACCATTGCCTGGAAAGCCAGCGACGCCGATGACAATCCGCTCAGTTTCCTGCTCCAGTACAGTTCGGACGGAGGTAAAACCTGGAACGTGCTCGCCGCCAATCTTACCAGCGATTCTTTCGTCCTGGATACACAGTACCTGCCTGGCAGCTCCCAGGGGCTGGTGAGGGTCATCGCAACGGACGGGCTCAATACGACCCAGGTCGTCTCGCAACCGCTTAAGGTGGACTCCAAAGCACCCCTGCTATCCATCGCCTCACCCCAGGAGGGGCAGTCCTTCGATGCCGGCGCTCCGGTCATCTTGCGCGCGATCGGCACCGACCTCAAAGATGGACCCATCAGCGGCGACAAATTCCAATGGTCATCGGATAAAGACGGCAACCTGGGTACCGGGAGCCCGCTCATTACCCAGGATCTATCCGTCGGCGAGCACACCATCACTTTGAGCTCCTCGAACAGCAGCGGCATGACGGCGACCGCCACGGTGCACATCACGATCAATACACCAGCCGCGCTGCAGAGGAATCCCTCCAATCCATCCTTCCTGGACTACCTCCCGCTGGTCCTCCTCATCGCCATCCTGGTCGCGGTGATCGTGTTCCTGGCGGTCAAATCACGGCGAAGGAGATCGGCCGGGCAAGGAATGTGACGAAAGTCCACTATTGATGCATTATGCTGTAACTATAACAAAAGGAACCGCTACGCCGGACGGCGATCGCGGTTCCTTTTGTTATTCCTTTGAAGATAAGTGCTCAGGTGAGCTGCTCGCGCAGCCACTGGAATGCAAAAGTCTGCATCTCCAGGTCGAACTTGTGCTTGCCGGGGTAGAAATCGCCGCGATAGTTCTGCGCTGCGCCGACGGAACGATAATGCTCCGCCAGGCGTTTATCGGCGGCACGCATGCCCGCCTCGGAGAACAGCTCGTCCTGAAGGTCGTACTGCACCAGCATCGGGGACGGGGCGCGCGCCGCGGCCAGGTCGGTCCAGTCCCCGTGGCGCGGCCAGCCGGTCGGGAAGAACATCCAAGTGTGGGAGACGACGTTCCGGTCCAGCAGACCGGCGTAGGTGCTCATCATCCCGACAATGACCCTGGCCCGGATGCGGTCACTGGTGGCTCCCAGCATGGCAGAGCGGCAGCCGCCGCCGGACAGGCCGATGCAGCCGAGGCGCTGCGGGTCGACCTCCGGGCGGGAGGCCAGGTAGTTGGCCATTACCCGGTCTTCGTAGCTGACCACGCCGGCAAAGGTGGTGCCCAGCAGGGCGCAGTATTTTTCGATCATGTCCTCGCTGAGCATGGCCGCGGCGTTGTAGGCCACCACCTCCCGGTCGGGATACTCCGGCTGAAAGGACCACTGCTCGAAAGTGGCCGCCATCTGGCGGGTTTCCTCGGGGATGGTCTCAAGCGGCATATGGCGGCTGCCCCACAGAAAGGTGTCCGCCACCAGGACAACAAAACCTTCCCGGGCCAGCGCGTTGGCGTATGGCCGGTCGCCGTAGTATTCATGCTGGTGGACTTTGACGATGGCGGGCATTTCTTCCGGACCCTCGGCGATCTTCTCCTTGCCGAAGTACTTGAACGCCCCGTGGTCGTGCAGGGCGACGATTCCCGGCAGCCGGCCGGCGGCACCAGCCGGTTTGAACAGCCAGGCATGCGTACGCGGGCCGTATCCGACCCACCAGGAAATCTCCTCACCCTGGAGGCCGTCCTTCTCCCAGCGGCGTTCCACGCGTGGCTCTTGAGGTATCTCCTCGCCGATCGAGAAGTTCATCACCTCCAGGATTCTTTTCTGCGTCGCCCTGCCAGGACGGGCAAGCGGGGGCTTCGGCCGCATCGCCGGGGCGGCGTTGACCAGGTCACTATAAATCCCCAGGTGTCCATATACATCAGACATTGGTTATATTCCTTTTTTTGAAAAAGATCGACGCCAGATGAACACAGATTGCGCGGATTTTATGGGAATACTGCGCTCAGTATTATTTGTGCTAGAATTCGAGCCGACGCTGCGTGACAGTTAGTTCACGACGAACATTCGCATTGAACCCATTGCTCCGAATTATATCCGCGAAGGATTGGAATCATGACCTCCTCCTCACGCTCCCAATCTCCACTGGCCATTACACACGGTCGCGTGGTCCTGCCGACCGAGATCGTCACCAGCCAGGCTGTGCTGGTGGAGAACGGCAAGATCCTGGGTGTCGTCCCGGAAAACCAGATCGGCACGCAGTACGAGTGCTTCGATGCCGGCGATCGGTATGTAGCACCCGGTCTGATCGACATCCACACCCACGGGGCGATGGGCCGTTCCTTTAACGAGCCTGACGAGGCCGCCTGGCAGACCATCACAGCCGAGAACCTGCGCCGCGGCGTAACCTCGCTCCTGGCGACACTGAGTGCGGCGCCCATGGAAGAACTGGTCGCCTGCCTGGCGTTTGCCAGGGAATGGAAAAAGACTCCCCGGACCGGGAGCCAGGTTCTTGGGGTGCACTCGGAAGGCCCGTTCCTCAGCGAGGGGCAGAAGGGGGCGCAAAACCCGCGCAGCATCCAATCCCTGGTGGGCGGCGCGGCGGAGGAACTCCTGGCCTACGCCGACGTCTTGGTCATCCTGACTTACGCGCCCGAGATCCCCGGAGCGCTGGCCCTGACCGACCGGCTGCGGGAACTGGGCATCGCCGCCGCCGCCGGGCACAGCTCGGCGCGTGACAGCGACGTCCTGGCGGCATTCGAACACGGCCTGCACCACACCGTCCACATCTGGAGCTCGCAGTCCTCTGTGATCCGGGAGGGACCCTGGCGCAAACCCGGCCTGCTCGAAGCCACCCTGACCTTCGACTCACTCACCGCCGAGATGATCGCTGACAACCGCCACCTGCCGCCGACCCTGATGAAGCTGGCCTACAAATGCAAGGGCGCCGACCGCTTGTGCGTCGTCTCCGACGCCAGCTCGGCCGCCGGCCTGCCCGAGGGGACGCGCTTCGGCGAGGTCGGCATGGAGTGCGAGGTCCGGGACGGCGTGGCAATCCTGTTGGACCAGACCGCCTTTGCGGGCAGCACGACGCTGCTCAACCAGATGATCCCCATCCTGGTCCGGGAAGCCGGCATCCCGCTGGTCGAGGCGGTGCGCATGGCCAGCCTGACACCAGCCCGGGTGATCGGCAGGGAGCGGTCCAAGGGCAGCCTGGAAACGGGCAAGGACGCCGACCTGGTGCTCTTCGAAAACGATTTCCGGGCCGCACGGGTGATGGTCGCCGGGCAGTGGATTCCTACCGCCTGAGCCGTGCTCCGGCTCTTTCAACCTCCAGACGCGCACCTCCGGGGCAAGACCTGCCCCGGAGGTTTTCCATGAAGGCTCTTCAACGATCGTCTACGCGGAGCTTCCATTTTCTGACGGTTTTGGAACCGCCTCGGGGACGTAGCCGTTCTGGACGATTTCGATGTTTGCCGCCTGGAGGAAATTGATGGCGTTCTCGTCTGTTCGGTAAGCCACGTTGTAGACCAGGCGGGTGATGCCGGCATTGATCAATGCCTTGGTGCAGTTGATGCAGGGCAGATGGGTAACGTAGCAGGTGCTGCCGCGGGTGGAGACGCCGTGCAAGGCGGCCTGGATGATGGCATTGGTCTCGGCATGGATGGTGCGCACGCAGTGGCCGTCCACCATCAGGTGGCCCACCTCGTCACAGTGCGCCTGCCCGGCAGGCGAGCCGTTGAACCCGGTGGTCAGGATGCGCTTTTCCAGGACCAGCACGCAGCCGACGAAGGCACGGTCGCAGGTGCTGCGCTCCGAAACGGCGTAGGCGATCTTCATAAAGTATGAATCCCAATCCGGACGCATGGCCTCTCCTTCTTGGATGGATTGCATGGACTTGGCGGAAATTATACTTCAGGGATCGCCTGCACAGAAGAAGGACCCAGGTGCCATAAAATGAAAAACCCGCCCGGGAATATGGCGGGTGAGGTGGGAAGGACGGCTCGCTCATTGTCCATAAAAAACACGGTTCATTTGGATGCTATCGGTCAGATCAACCACTTCGCCAGGGGCGAGTGCTCGAACCGTCCCCAGATGGATTTCCACGCCGCGATGGCTGGTGCCGGTATAGGTACCCTTCAAACCTGCACGGTTGATGAACTCGCCGCCCTTCGCCTTGTAGGCGGAGGGGACCCGCTCTTCGGGGAAGATGGCGGTATACGGGCACTCGGGGATGCAAGCCCCGCAGTCGATGCAGGTCGCCGGGTCGATGTAATAATTCGGCCACTTCTCAGACGGGGCGCCCGGATTGATACATTCCACCGGACAGACGTCGGAGCAGCCGTTGTCGCGCAGGCATAAACTGGTTATCACGTGAGTCATTTTTCACCTTTCCTGACAGAAGGAATGAGTTACATTCTGTGACCATACAGTCGTCCAACGCGGAATAAAGTTACGACCTGGTCGGGTTGCGTTCGACTTTCCGGCTGGTGAGGATGCGATAGACCAGCAGGAAAAGGAAGCTCCCTCCGGTGACCCAGTAGAAATCCTGTGCCAAGCTCAAGCCGGCGTCCGTACCGCTTGTCAGACCGTGGATCAGGGCGATCACGTAACACAAGAAACTGCCATAGTGGATGACCCGCCAGGTCTTTTGCCCGATTTGCTTGCGCACGTAAAAGGTCGCGGTCAAGATGGCCCAGGCATAAAACCCGAGCTGCCCGAGACCGACCCAGGCCGGTCGGTACTGCACCGAGCCGAACGGTACCAGCAATTGGACGAGCTGGTACTTGCTGTACTGGTCGCCGAGCAGGATCAAGGCGTGAAAACAGGCAAAGGCCAGCCCGAGCAGGCTCAGGTACTCATGGATGGCAAAAGCCGCCGGAGCCCCCGGCCAGAGGCGCGCCATCTTGTTGGTGATGCCCACGCCGAGCATCATCGAACCCCACAACAATCCCATGCCGACGAACCCGGAGCCGCGCGAAAGGTACCAGTACACCTTGGGACTGGCACCGCTGAGCGACTGCGCCAGGCCGGGGAGCCAATACGGCAGCACGACCATGCCGGCGATCAAGCCCAGGACGATCGCCAGCAGGAACACCGGCACGGCCTCGATCGTCAGGCTGGATTCGTAGTCGGCGGGCGCGGCCGGGTTTCGGTCGGCGATATTCGTCGTCATGATGACCTCCAGAGGTAATTTTTCATGCGCGCACTGTAAAGTGCTTCCCCGCCCTCCAGTACCAGCACACCGGCCAGCCCGGTATGAGCTTCGATCCAATCCAGCCCCGCTTGGCTGCCCAGGATCAATGCCGCCTTGGCTGCGGCCTCCGCCGCGAGCACAGTCGGGGCGACGACCGTTGCCGTCAGGATATCCGTCATGGCCGGGGAGCCGCTGCGCGGGTCGATAATGTGATGCATCCAGGCACCCTCCCGCTGCCAGCGGTGGTAGTCCGTGCCCGAGGTGGTAACGCCGCCGCCTCCCAAGTCGAGGGTTTCGAAATACGCTTCGGGATGGAAGGGGTCGCTGATCCCGACCGACCACTTTACACCACCCTTGCGCAGCCCGCTGACGGCAATATCCCCGCCGGCATCCACCAGGGCCGGGGCGTATCGGGCGAGGCGTTTGGCAGCCCGCTGGGCAGCCCAGCCTTTTGCAACCCCGCCCAGATCCAGGCGGACCACCTCGGGCAGGATCAGGGTGCGGGTCGACGCCTCCCAGCCGACGGCGGTGCTGAGGTCCGGGGAGGCAACCGGAGTCCATCCAACGCCCGACACGGCCGGCGGGAGCAGCTCGAAGGAATGGTCATAACCTGCCAGGAGCAGGGCTTCCAGCACGGTCGGTGTGACCAGGCCGGCAGTGAAACGTTCCGCCTCCCGGGCGGCATGAAAGACTTCCCACAGCGTTTCGCTGACCTCCACCGGGCGCCCGGTCGATCGATTCAGCCGGCTGAGTTCGCTGTCGGGGCGGAATCGGCTGAGGACCTGTTCCCATTCCTCGAACCACTTCGGGACACGCTGCAGGGCTTCTTCTGCGGCGCGGGAATCAGCATCCACGGCTGCCATCATCCGGCTGCCCATGGCATGGAATTCGATGCGCTTCATGGATGGGAGGATCGGGTCGTGGTCACCGGTGCGGACGCGGACCTGGAACCTGAGGAGCCTCTCCCCAAGCTGCTCACCACCACCGGAGCGACCGGAGCCTTGCCGCCCAACAGGACCTTCATCGGCGCGAGCTGGCCGGACGGAAGGACAACGGCCGTGCCGGTGGCAGCCGGAACCGGCGTGGAGGTCGGTTCGGGAACCTGCGGGTCTTGCACCGTGCTCTGGGTGGCGGAGCCCTTGGGACCGCCGCTGGCAAAAAGGTTCCACAAAGCAAGGGTGAAGGTCATCGCCAGTGAGGCGATCACGACCTGGGCATCCAGCCAGCGTTTTTTGGGTTTATTCATCATATCGTCCACCGACAATCAATCATCGCCGCCACCGGAATCATCCCCATGGCTGCTGGATGAGGAAGTCCTTGGAGGGGATGACCCGCCTGACGATCCTCCCGCCGCGGTCAGCTGCTCCTGGATCTGGGCCAGGGAGGTGACCAACAGGATATGCCCCTGGGGGCTGACGTATACCATGTTGCCCGAGCTGAAGGTCACTTTGTAGACGTCCAAGCCGCCCAGCTTGGTCGTTTCGATGCTGTACAGGTCGCTGCTCCCCAGCCGGGCTGAGGCGAGGGCGATGGCCTCCTGGGAAGAGATGAAGGGCGAGACGGTCGGCTGGAGCGTATTCGTCGCCTGGGGCGGATCGGTCGGCTGAGGCGGGTCGGTTGCCTGGGGCGCCTGGGCGACAGCGACCTGGGCGCTATTTCCCCTCGACAGGAACCCGTTGGCACCGGTCTTGATCACCCCGGCAATCACCACAAGAATAAAAGTTGTCAGGCCCGCGGAAAGGAAGAGGGATTTCAATTTCATCGTTAAATTCTCCAATCGATGGATGGGCAGGGATAAAAAAAAGCTTCCATCCATTGTTTATCAGTCGTAAAACCCTCGGAAAGGTTACGCTCTCATGAAGAAGGTTCGAGAACAACCTCGAGATCAATGAACAGGTTTCTCGTAGATACGGTACCGACAAATGTAAACCTGCTATTGAAAAGTTGTGAATTTTGGCACATAATATAAACGGCATGAAACTAAGTGGAGGGATCATGAGAACAACCGATGCATTCAAATTCCAAATCGCCATAAATTCCAAAGATGCTACAACCGAAGATCTCGATGAGCTCACACGGGAGGTGCTTTCGGAATTAAGGGAAGCGGATGTCGAATCGGCCGAGCTAGTCGAGGCTGGCCCGGCACCCACCGGCACAAAGGCGATCGACCCGGTGACGGTCGGGGCAATCGCCGTAACAGTGATTCCGACCGTCTTGCCGAAAGTCATTGACATGCTGCAGGCCTGGATCGCCCGCGGCAGCGGCCGGACGGTTAAATTCAAGGGCAGAATTGGGAAACAGCAAATCGAATTCGAAGGCCCTCCGGAGGAATTGCAAAAGCTCGTAGATAGGTTGGGGAAGAATAAGAAATGATCACAAAATACGCTTTAATCATCGCCAACACCGAGTATAAAGACCCGAAGCTGGCAAAACTCGCCGCGCCGGCCAACGACGCCGAAGCCCTCGCCCGGGTGCTTCAATCACCCGAGCTTGCCGCGTTCGAAGAGGTAAAAACTCTGATAAACGAGACCGAGCCCAAAACCCGGCGAACGATAGCGGAATTCTTCGTAAACAGACATACGGATGACCTGCTGCTGCTGTATTTCTCGGGACATGGGATCCGGGATGAGCATGGACGCTTGTATTTGGCGACCAAGGACACCGACCATACCCTCCTGAACGCGACCGCCATTCCTGCCGATTTCGTCACCCAGGCAATGAACAACAGCCATGCGAGTCAGCACGTTCTCATCTTGGATTGCTGCAACAGCGGTGCCTTCGCAGCTGGAACGAAAGCGGAGAAGGATGCCAACATGGGAATCGGCAGCGCTTTCGAAGGCACCGGGTGCGGCCGCGTGGTCCTAACCGCCACGGATGCCACTCAGTTTGCCTGGGAGGGGGATAAAATCACCGGCAAACCCTGCGGATCCGTGTTTACCCAAAACCTGGTCAAGGGACTGGAAGGCGAAGCCGACCGGGACGGGGATAGCGTTATTGACGTGGACGATTTGTATGCCTATGCTTTTGAAAAAACCGTAAAACAAAATCGCAAGCAAACCCCGCAGAAGTGGACGTACAGAGAGCAGGGCAAGCTCATATTAACCACGCAAGTCAAACCGGAGACGATCAAACCCCTGCCACTGGATAGCAACCTGGTGGAAGACCTGAAGGCCACGCGACCCGACTATGTACGCAAGGCCGTGGTGCAGCAGCTGGGAATTATCCTCAACGAGTCCAACCGGGGGAGAGCCCTTTCGGCCGAGCAGGCGTTGAAAAAGGTTGCCGAGACTGACGACAGCCATTCGATCGCCAACCTGGCCGGTCAGCTTCTGAGCGAGTATTATGCCAAAACAAAACCGCAGCCGCCACAAATCAAAGAGGTAACCCGAGTTCCTCAGCCAAAGCCCGCACGCAAACCGCAAGCGCAAACGCAAGAAGCCGTGGTCCTCACTCCGGTCTCCGTTCCACCTTCCCGCAAGGAGGTTGAGGACAAAGTCGAGCAAAAAGTCATTACGACATCCAAGCCCAGGCAAAGGGGCTTTTTCTCCAAAACGCCGGTCAAGATACTCGTCGGAATCGGCGGAGCGGTAGTGGTTGGGCTGATAATTTTCGGGATCGCATCGGCCCTAAAACCTAAACCTTCCTACCCCATCAATTACTCCTTTCCCACCTCGACATACGTTTACATCCCCGCAGACACTTCCACAAGCATTCCTCCCACCCAAACGCCCTATAGTTATGTGACATCTTCACCTACATTGATAACCAACATGCTCGATAAATTTGATTCGAATGCGGCAAATTGGCCAACAAAGATTGATGACGAATATTCAACCATCACCTGCATGGTGAAAAACGGAGTGTACGATTGGAGTGCTACGGCGAAAACAGGTTTTGCTCAATCAGTCTGGCTTCCAAATGGTGCCAGTGTTTCTGATTTTGATCTCCGCGTGGATGGAACTATTTTGAGTGGGCCTAGTACTGCGGAATTTGGCCTTGCATTCCGTGATAATAGGGATACGTATGAAACATATCTATTTATGGTGACTAGAACAGATTACACCGTAAAGATTCGTATTTCTTCAAACTTTGAGGCTATCATTCCTTGGACAAAAACTTCCGCACTCTTCCAGAACAGAAGCAACCGTCTACAAGTACAAGCAAAAGGATCTCACTTTAAATTCTATATAAACAATCAGTTGGTCAACGAAATAGATGATTCGAGGTTGCCAACCGGAATTATCGGCATAACCATTATGCTCGATAATAAGGGAGATCAGGGTGAATTTATTTTTGATAATTTTTGGCTCGACACTGGAGGAATTGAGTAAAACCATATTGGTTAATGGCTAGTTTTTATTTTCGAGAATAAAGAACACCATAGAAAAGATATACTCATATATCTTACTGGCTTTTGGAGATTTTTTTGTTCTCCCTTAGCCCAACTCTATAGGTTTTGCTAACCGCTGACCCATGACCCAAAACAATCGTCCAACAAGTTAACCCTCACCTTAAAACAGACGCTGGATTTAAAAAACAGAGACGCCCGCCTGGACATCTCTGTTTTTATTGGATTATATTCGGAAAGATCACCACTCGACCTATGTCCCCCGCAGAATAAGCTCTCATTTATTTACGAAATAAGTTCGAAAGGAAAAACCACAGGTTCGCCGGGCGTTCCACCAGCCGGCGCATGAAGTACGGATACCATTGAATCCCATAAGGGACATAAACTCGCAGGGGAAACCCTTCCTCCCGGTACTTTTCTTGCAGATCCCTTCCGAATCCCGTAAATCATCTGGAATTCGAGCGCATCCGCAGGAAGGCCAACCTTTGCCGCATAACCCCGGGCAAAAGCGAGCCGCCTCTCGTCGTGCGAGGCGATCGCCACGCGGGGCGGGACGCGCCCGTCGGCGCTCAGGCGTGGGGCGCCGGCCGCCAGGGCGCCGTCGATCATGATCTGCGCCAGCCGGTCGTAGTTGGCATCCACGTCGGCTTTCTTCGGAAAAGCTAGGTTCGGGGGTTCCTTGTATGTGCCTTTGACCAAGCGCAGGCGCGCCCCCTCCGAGACCAGCTCACGCAGGTCCTTTTCGGTGCGGTACAGATATGCCTGGAGCACCAGGCCGAGGTTCTCAAATCCTTTGCTGCGCATCCGGCGATACTGGCGGATGGTCTTGTCGGTATACGGCGAATCTTCCATGTCGATGCGCACGAAATTGTGATCCTGGCGGGCGCGGGACAGGATGCGCTCCAGGTTCTGCGTGCACAGATCTTCGTCCAGGCCCAGGCCGATCTGGGTCAGCTTGATGGAAACGTTGGCGCGGCTGCCGCGCGCCTCGACCTGATCGAGCAGCTCGAGGATCGCCTCGGTCGCCCTCAAGGCTTCATCTGCGCTGCCGATGAATTCCCCCAGATGGTTCAAGGAGGCATGGATGCCTTTCACCTCCAACCCGGCTGCAGCCTGGATCGCGTCCTGGATATCATTCCCCGCCACGAACCGGCTGGCCGCCCGCCAGGCAAAACGCCGGGACGTGACCAGACGCTGGGCCCAGCCTGCTTTGGAGAGGTAGATCAGAAAAGAACGCAGCACGAGGGCTACTCCTTAGCCGCGTCGGTGCCGTCGTTAAAAGGGATCTATATTCGCCGTAGCCCTGCTGCTCCAGCTGCTCCTGCGGAACGAAGCGCAACGCAGCTGAGTTCATGCAATAGCGCTGCCCCGTGGGAGCCGGTCCATCCTCGAAGACGTGTCCCAGATGGGAGCCGGCGTGCTTCGAGCGCACTTCGGTGCGCGCCATGAAGAGCTTGAAGTCCGTGCGGGTGACGATGTTTTCCGGCTCCAGAGGCCGGGTGAAACTCGGCCAGCCGGTGCCCGAATCATATTTGTCTAATGAGCTGAACAGGGGCTCGCCTGAGACTACGTCCACGTAAATACCGGAGTGCTTGTTGTCCCAGTATTCATTGTTGAAGGGCGGCTCGGTCCCCTCCTGCTGGGTGACCTGGTACTGCAGTGGGGACAACTTCTTCCGAAGCTCGGCTTCCGCCGGTTTGGCATAGCGTTCCATGGTGACCTCCTACGAGTAAATGTGCGGTCAGACGAACCTACCGATTGAAGCTGTATTATAGCCGGCATTTATTAAAGGAGTCTTATGGCATGCCTGCATTTCGATAAGGCCACTTTAATGGCATGAGAACCGTGCTATGCTAAAATAGTAACTGTCGTTCCTCACGAGGAGGCAGTCCGCCTGATCATGGTGAGGGGTTTCAGATAGATCTTCGCCAGGCAGGCAAGGCGATTACCGCGGTGCAATTGAAGCCGGAGAAAAAATGAGTGGTCGGATCGTTACTTTCGGAGAGGTGATGCTCAGGCTGAAGGCGCCAGGCTTCGAGCGCCTGCTGCAGTCGCCCAGCTTGGAGGCGACCTTCGGCGGAGGCGAGGCAAACGTCGCCGTTTCGCTGGCACAGTTCGGCCAGGAGGTCGTGTACGTCACCGCCCTGCCGCGCAACCCGATCAGCGAGGCCTGCGTGGCTTTCTTGAAGGGCAAGGGGGTCGACACCTCCCATATCCTCCTGAGCGGCGAGCGCATGGGGCTGTATTATTTCGAGGCGGGGGCCAACCAGAAGCCCTCCCGGGTGATCTACGACCGGGTGCACTCAGCCATTATGGACGTATCCCCCTCCGCCTTCGATTGGGAAAAAATCCTGGACGGGGCGGCCTGGTTCCACATCACCGGAATCACCCCGGCACTGAGCGCAAGCGCGGCGGAGATCTCGCAAATCGCCATACGGACCGCCAGCGAGAAGGGCATCACGGTTTCGTGCGATTACAATTATCGCAAGAACTTGTGGAAATACGGGCAGGCTGCTCCGCAGGTGATGACCGGCCTGGTGCGCTACGCCGACGTCGGGATCGCCAACGAGGAAGACTGCCAGCGCGCCCTGGGGATCACGGTCGAGTCAGGAGATCTAGAGAAGGACATCGAGGGCGGGCAAATCGACACCGAGAATTACCGGCTGCTTTGCGAAAAGGTCCTGTCTTCCTTTCCCAACCTGAAATACCAGGCCATCACGCTGCGCGAGAGCTACAACGCCGATCGCAACGGTTGGGCCGCCTGCCTGCACGACGGCAAGCAGTTCCACATGAGCACGCGCTACGAGATGACAGACATCGTCGACCGGGTGGGGACCGGGGACGCCTTCGCCGCCGGCCTGATCTATGGGCTGATCAATGAGATGACGGAGCAGGAGGCGCTGGAGTTCGCCGCGGCCGCCTCCTGCCTTAAACACTCCATCCCGGGCGACATGAACTTCTGCTCGGTGGAAGAGGTCAGGGCACTCATGACCGGCGGCAGCTCGGGCCGCATCCAGCGCTGAAACGACCAGCCCTCGAATGCGTCTCGAGGTTCAGAGCGCAGACAGGTAACAGACCTGCATCGATAATCTTGGGGGCATTTTCATGTTTAGCTCACCCTATTTCGGCAACAGTCCGACCAAGACTAGCCAAAAGAGCCTATTGAATTCCCCTTTTTAATTTCTATAATGGATACATAGCCAAAGCAGTCTTCTTTCGGGAGGGGCTTTGTCAGGATCGGGTGGGCTCGTAATTTTCCTTTGCTGCTGGTCACTTCTCAGCGGATTGACTTCCTGCCAGCCCGTACGGGAAACGCCACCGGCTTTGCATGCCTCTGAGTCTGCCATTCCAACCCCTTCACTTGACAAATGGTCCCTCTGGACCGGCGGCACCCATTTGCGTGGCGCGAACATTTATCAGCGCAAGGTCTATCCTGAACTGGACGGGACGGAATTCCTGGGACCGGGGCCCTTCGGACCGCCTTACACCCAGCAAGATTTCGATCACCTGGCCGCCATGGGAGCTAACTACGTAAACATATCCCATCCCGGCCTGTTCACAGAAACGCCGCCCTACATACCGGACCCGGCTGCCCAGGCCAATCTCGACAACCTGCTGAGGATGATTGCCGAGGCGGACATGTTCGCCGTCATCACTTTCCGCACCGGGCCGGGGCGCAGCGAGTTTTCCATCCTGGGGACGGGAGACTGGGCGCCCGAAAGCTATCTCAATGAAACCCTTTGGCAGGATCGAGCTGCCCAGGATGCCTGGACCGACATGTGGCGTTACACCGCAGATCGTTACCGTGACGACCCGTATATAGTCGGTTACGACCTGATGTGTGAGCCGAACTCCAATGCCCGTCCCGACATTTGGAATCCAGCGGATTTTTACGCCCAATACGGTGGCACCTTGCGAGACTGGAACCTGCTTTATCCGCGCCTCGTCGCAGCCATTCGCGAAGTAGATACCGGAACACCCATCCTCATTGGCGGGAACGGCTACAGCAGTCCGGAATGGCTCCCTTTCCTTCAATCCGTGGAAGGGGCGCGCATCATTTACACTCTCCACCAATATAACCCTCATGCCTACACCCACCAGGAAGCACAGCTGGGCTTGTCGCTGACTTACCCAGGCTATTTCGACGCCAACTACGACAGCCAGCCGGACGAGGTCAACCGCCTCTGGCTGGGAAACATGCTTTCCCACGTCGTGGATTTCCAGGAAAAGTACGCTGTGCCCCTGGCGGTCAACGAGTTCGGCCTCGAGCGCTGGGAACCCGGCGCAGCGGACTTCCTGCGCGACGAAATGACGCTATTTGAAGCCCACGGCTGGAACTATGCCTTATGGCAATGGTATGCCAGCTGGCCGCCATTAGTGCAGGGCGACAATTCGTTCAATTTCCGCCTCGGACCGGATGCGAATGATCTCAGGGATGTCCCTTCAAACAAATTGATCAATGCAATCAAAGGATTCTGGGCGTTGAACACGATCCGCCCTGCAAACTTAAATTCGCCTTCACCCTGAAAGGAGAGACCCTGAAAGAATCATCTACAATCCGATGGAAGTAGTAAAAGTTGTCCCACGCAGATTGCGTGCTTTGGAGGTGCTCATGAAACGCAACATCATTAAGGTGGTAACTGTGATTCTGGCCCTGGTGCTTGGCGCCTGCGGCGCGTCCACCCAAGGTCCCAGCACCTGGCTGGACCGCCCATTGGATGGAGATCGTGTTCCGCTAGCGCCGCTCATTATCCAGGCTCACGCCTCCGATGCGGATGGTATTTTTAAAATAGAGTTTTATGTCTCCAACAGTCTCGTTGCGCAAATTATGATCGGCGGACATCGCCTCGGGGAAGCGAGTTTCGAATGGACGCCGCCAGCCCCGGGTGCCTACACCGTCAGCGCAAGAGCCATTGACACTCAAGGGAATATCGGTCCATACGCTTCCTCCTCAATCGTAGTGAAAGGCGCGTCTCAACCCACGGCAACACCTTCTCTCACCCAAGGGACACTAACTCCGATAACGACCCCAACAACGACTCCGACGCAAGCCGCGGCAAAGAGCCCGTCTTTGACTGCGACCCTGAACACAAACTGCCGGGCAGGTCCGGGAAAGGCATACGACGCGGTTGACGTGCTACCTCAAGGGAAAACCGTACCTGTCGAAGGCAGAAATGCCGAAAACAGTTGGTTTTGGATTCGCGCATCCGCTACCACCCATTGTTGGGTGTCCATCGCGAGCGTCGTGCTTCAAGGCGACCTGAACAAAGTCACGATCCTGGCGGCATCTGAAATCACTGTTCCTCCGCCGGTTCAGAAACCAGCACAAGATACCACCCCGCCTGTTATTTCCAACGTTTCGATCAATCCCACCTCTATTGAACAAAAGGGGTGCGGCTCTCCCGATACGTTCACAATCAGCGCGACCGTGACCGACGCTTCCGGAATTGGGAATGTGACGTATGAGTTACATGGACCTGGCCCTATGGATGGCGGAGACGGGTATTTGCAGCCCGGTGGTGGAGATTCCTACCAGGCAACGGTGGGACCAATCTCCGGGAGCACAGGCAGTTGGTCTGTCCGCATAAGCGCTGTAGATATGGCCAACAATAGCTCTCATGCAGGGCCATGGACCATCCAGATCATGTGCATCCAATGAGCAAAAAAGCGGGCAAGTAAATCGTCTGCCCAGGAGAAGGAGGTCCAAATGGAAAAAGCTCGAAAACCGACTGCAATGATATGGGTGGCCTTTCTGGTAGCTGGTTGCGCATTATTCGCCGTGTTCACGGGGCTTGCGTATCTTTACATCCGCCAGAGAAATGTTCAGAGGCCATACCCTCCGCCCGAGGTCAGTATCAACCAACCAGCTCCGGACTCCTCAATACCTTCGGGGACTTTTATCGTCGTTTCAGCCACAGCCAGGGGTATGCGACCGATCGTCAGTGTCGAATTATGGATGGATGGTACGCTGCAGGACACGCTAAAAAGCGAGCGCTCTGAAGGTGTCACGCCATTCTACGCGGATTTCGGCCTGCTGATACCTTCCGAGGGAGCTCACATGCTTTTTGTGAGGGCTGTCGATGCCGCCGGATTGATCGGCCAAAGCCCGCCGGTCAGCCTTAGCGGCGTGCCCAAATCCTCCGAGTCTTACCAAGCAATCCAGGTATTGGCAGGGCAGACCCTGGATGAAATCGTGGCTGCCCAGGGCGTCCAAACCCCTTTATTGAAGGAATTGAATCCTGGCCTGGGCAATCCTCCTGCTCCCGGCTCGTTTGTCAAGGTGCCCGCCCCGCCCGAAGAGGGTGCAGAAGCCGGGCCTGCCGCGCCGCCTCCTGCCCCGTCTGGAAGTACCGCCGTCCAGATACCGAATACCCAGATGATGCAGATTGCTTCGGAAAGATCGATCGGGTTATTGCCGCTGGGTCCATTCATACCGGAGCCGAACCCGGGCAACGCCTCTTCAGCGCCTGATTCACCAGCCGCGCCTTCCGATTTGCAAGCTGAAGTGAAAAGCTGTAAAGTGACTTTGCGCTGGAATGATAATGCCAAGAACGAGGAAAACTATTACGTCTATGTGGTGCCCGTGACCTTTCACGGTTTTGCAGTGCCCTTTGCCACTTTGAAACCCTCCCCCTCAACCGGGGCTGCGTGGTATGAATTCCAGCCGGAAGTGGGAGGGGCTGTCAGCATTTGGGTGGAGGCGGCAAATTCCTACAGCTCACAACCCAGCAACACCGTCTGGGTGTTCATCCCCTATGTTACCGGATGCCCTGCCACAGTGGCTCATCAGTTGAATATCAATTTTCTCGACATGGACGTCCAGGGGAACTTTGACAAGGCTTACTGTTACGTCTCGTTTGAAAACACTCCCGAGCAGCGCATCCCCCTTTTTGGAGATGATTTTATCCAGCTCCAGGAGGGCAAGAGCCAGGGGCCGATCAACCGGTCCTTCACCATCACCATTCCCAATGACAGAAAAATCGACCTGAGCGGAGAGTGTTGGGCGTGGTCAGGCAATGATTTGAGCAATATCGGTGTGTTCAGTGCTACCCTGGCTCCAGATACCTGGAACGGCGAAAAGCAGACGTTGAAAGGGAATGATTTCCAGATCGGCATCACCATCAAGCCAATTACAGTTCTGGGCACAGGAGAGATTGGGGTCGAATCCATCGATCCGACATTGCCAGCGCCATACGATGTACTCGAAGAACCGCTGCCCAGCGGACTTCAATCCTCTTACCCTTTAGGCCGGACATTACGCTGGAAGTGGGATGGTAATCCAAACAAGGTCGATAGCTATGAGATCTTCCTGAACGGACAGCCATCTGTGAAGACCTTGGGGACGATCAAAGATAAAGAGTACCCGGTCATGCTCCCCGGTGAATGCGGTCAACCGGTCCGCTGGCAGGTCGCCGCGAGGGTCGGAACGGCCATATCCAGTCTGAGCGCCCCGTTTCAATATGACCTGCCGCCCTGTCAGACATACCTGAGGGTGCGTTTTGATGATATTTACCTCTCAAAAACCGATGATGGTTTTCCGGGCGACGCATGTGACACTCTGGATACATACTTTGAGATCTCGGTCGGGGATACAAGCAGATCTTTCTGGAATAGCAACTTTTTCATCCCTTTGAAGTGCGGGGGCCACTTGTTTTCGGACATGACTGGCGGGAACTACCCGCAAATTTATGGACCCGAGCCGAATGTGATCACCATCCCTCTTTATCCAGGGGAAGACATCAGCGCCATCTGGATCAAGGCCAGGTTCTGGGATTCCGACGAGGCGAGCAGCGACGATCTGTTCGCCTCCTTCGCCGAGCATCCTTTGGGCGTTTACGTCCCACAGCTGGGCGAGAGGTGGACGAATCCTTCGATTAATTCGCTGTGCACTATCGATCAAAGGACCGGTTGGTCGATATTTGATGAAGCCAGGTCCTCTCTCAGCTACACTTATTCCGTTTACCCTAATACCTGCAAGGATACCCTTCCACCAAAGGGGTTTGGTGAGCCCTGAGGCAGAAGAATTCGACTTGCCGGTTCTCCTGCCGATCAATCGGAATCGCTTTTTGTCCTGAAAGGATTTGCTATGAACTCACCTTCAACCCCCTGGCGACTAAGACGGCTGACCGTCGTTTTATTCCTGCTGTTGACCACAGCCCTCCCCGCCCGGGCCAATGCGGCGCTGCAGACGCCCTCCTACCAGGAAGACTTCGAGAGCGGGCAGGCCGATGGCTGGCAGCTCGATTCCGGCTGGAGTGTCATGATGGACGGCGCCAATCATGTCCTCGCCGGGCGGGGACACACCTGGGCGCATTCGAACCAGACTTTTGAGGGTGACATGCGCCTGTCGTTCCGGGTCAAGCTCCTGCAGGGCAGGATCCACCTGGTGGTGCGGCTGAGCGATGCCAGCCGGTATTTCATCGGTTTCGACACCAAAGGCTCGGACCTCAACAAGCAGTACTTTCCCGACGAATTCCACAACGGACTGACCGGCCTCGACGCGGCCCACAGCCTGAACCGCTGGTATCAGATCACGATAGCATTCCAGGGCAGCCGCATCGAATTCCTGGTGGATGGGGTGCGGCAGTGGTCGTACACCGACCCGCAAGCGTTGACAGGGGGCTCGTTCGCCTTCGAGACCCTGGACGACTCGCAGGCTTACGTGGACGACATTCTCGTCGAGACCGGAGCGGGTCCGGCCCCCACGGTCACCCATGCACCTGCCGGGGCTGCCACCGCAGCCAAGGCTACCCCCACCACCCCGGCCAACCTGACCTGGGTGCGCACCGGCGGGCCTCTGGGCGGCCTGGGCTACGACATCCGCATGCGCCCCGACAATCCCGACATCATGTATGTCACCGATGCCAAGGCAGGCGTCTTCAAATCCACGGACGGGGGCAATACCTGGGTCCCGAAAAATAATGGCATCACCACACGTCTGGGGACCTCCAGTGACGAAATCCCGGTTTTCTGCCTGACGATTGATCCCACCAATTACGACACGATCTGGGTCGGCACCCAATGGCAGCGCGGTTTCTTTAAATCCACCGACGCCGGTGAGACGTGGAAAAAGATGGACAACGGCGTCGTCGAGCGCGGCCTGACCACCCGCGGATTCGGTGTGGACCCGCATAACTCCAACGTGGTCTACGCGGCTGGGGAAATTTCCAGCTGGGAGTGGGCCGGTGAGCAGCGCACTGGTCGCGAGTTCGACCTGACCAAGGGAGTTGTTTACAAAACCACGGACGGTGGTAAAAACTGGCAGAGGGTTTGGAAGGGCGATAACGTGGCACGCTACGTCATAATCGACCCGCGCGACACGGACGTCGTCTACGTTTCCACCGGCATCTTCGACCGCGAAGCTGCAAATTCGAATGTCTCAAAAGGCCAAAATGGCGGGGTGGGCGTGATCAAGAGCACCGACGGCGGAAAGACGTGGCAGCAGATCAACAATGGCCTCAGAAACCTCTATGTGGGATCACTCTTCATGCACCCGCACAATCCCGACATCCTGCTGGCGGGAACAGGCAATGCCTGGGGCAGCCCGGGCGCAGGGGTTTATCTGACCACCGACGGAGGCCAAACCTGGCGACAGACCCTTTCGGTCGAGTTGATGATCGAGTTGGTCGAGTTCTCGACGGCCAACCCGCAGATCGCCTATGCCGGAGGCTTCCTGGCAATTTATCGCAGCGAGGATGGCGGACTCACCTGGAACCTGGTGTCGGGAAACGAAGAGGGTTGGGGCTCTCCAGGTGTCATGGCCGGGCATCCCTTTGATTTCCAGGTCGATCCGCGCAACCCCGACCGAATATTTTCCAACCAGTACAGTGGAGGCAACTTTCTGAGCCTGGACGGCGGCAGGACCTGGACATCGGCCAGCAAGGGTTACACCGGCGCAGCCGTCCGTGACATTGCCGTGGATCCCACCCAGCCCGGCCGGGTGGTTGTTGCGGCGCGCAGCGGCATCTTTGCCAGCTTTACAGGCGGCGAGGATTGGATGGGCCTTTCCTTTCCTCCCTTTTATTCTCCGGACTGGCACGTGGTCGCCATTGACCCCGCTAACCCGCAGCACCTCATCGCCGGGATGACCTGCTGGCGTAACCTGGTGAACAGCAGCGATGGCGGTATGAGCTGGCACCAGACGGAACAATTTCCCAGCGGCACCCAGAAGGCCTTTGCGGATGTCGCCTTTGCCTCTTCCGATTCCCGCATCGTTTATGCCGGATCAGCCGGCTTCATCTCATGCGGCCATTTCACCTCGGACGTGCCCAGCTCGGGTTACAACGCCACGATCCAGAAACCCGGGGCGGGGGTCTTCATCTCCCATGACGGTGGCGAACACTGGCAGCAGACGTCCGATCCACAGATGCAAAACCTGGCGGTCGACAAGCTGGCCGTGGACCCGCAGGACGCCAGGAGCGTCTATGCCGCCACATTTTACAAAGGGCTCTTCCGCTCCAGCGATGGCGGTCAAAGCTGGAGCCAGGTTCGCGGCGGCCTGCCTGCTGGCAAGTCCATTACCACCGTAGATATCGACCCGCATGACAGTAACATCATTTATGCTGGGCGCAACCAGGGTGGTCTGTACCGCAGCACGGATGGCGGTGCGACGTGGAGGCAGGTGGCCGCCGGTCTGCCGGCCGAGGGCGTGATCACTGACGTCGAATTCGACCCAGTAAATCCGCAGGTACTTTACACGACGGAGGTATTCAGCGGCGTCTATCGCTCGTTGGATGGCGGCAAGACCTGGCGGGCTCTTAATGATGGTCTGACGGTGCGGTCGTTCAACGCCCTGGCAATTTCAAGTGATGGCTTGCACCTGTACGCGGCCAGCGAAGGCATGGGCGTTTTCCGGCTGGACCTGAACGGCCGGCCACCGCAGGCAGCCCCCCATGCGAATCCCACACCGGAAACAGGGACGGCCACCCCTTATGTCTACATGAGTGCCACGGCGACCACCGTCTCCGGAAAAAAGCCCTTGTTCAACCTGCCGTGCGGCAGCGCCCTGGCCGCGCCGCTGGCCGTGCTTGGGCTGGTCTGCTGGAGGGCTTCGAGAAAGAGGATCGGGAAATGAAACACTCCCTGTTTCTTACCGGCATGAGTTTGTTATTACTATCGATATTATTTGCCTGTACCCCACAGATCAGGCCGCCTGTTGACTACACACCCCTGCCTCCGACGGTTTCATTCGTGCCGCTGACCGTGATGCCTCCCTCCGGCATCGCCATCACCGGCACCGTGCTCGATCCCCAGGGCGTACCGCTCCCACAGGCGACCGTCCGCATCCAGGCGACAGTCAATGAAACCAAAACCGACGATGAGGGCCGCTTCGCGCTGGTCGGCCTGCAAGCCGGAGTACCGGTCACGGTCAGCGCGTGGAAGGAAGGTTATTACTGCGCCAATGTCGAAAAGGTGACACCTCCTTCCAGCCATATCACGCTCACCATGCGCCTGGTCCAGACGGACGACAACCCCAACTATCCGTGGATTCCACCTACTGGCGAAAATTCCTGTTACAGCTGCAAGCCCGGCGTGACCCAGGTCTGGTTGGACAACGACGCCCACGGAAAGTCGGCGACAAACCCTCGCTTCCTGACCATGTACAACGGGACGGACGTGAATGGAAAGCAAAGCCCGCTCACTCGCTACGGCTACAACCGTGACTACGGACGCATCCCGCTTCGCCCCGATCTGACGCAACCCTACTACGGCCCCGGCTACAAGCTGGACTTTCCTGACTCAACCGGCAACTGCGCTGCCTGCCACACCCCGGGTGCAGCGGTGGACGCGCCCTATGGCACAGATCCGAACACGGTCAGCGGGGTGAACAAATCCGGCGTCCACTGCGACTACTGCCACAAAGTGGCCGGGGTCAAGCTGGATGCGGCCAGCGGCCTGCCCGACCCGAACATGCCCGGCGTGCTCTCACAGGATATCCGCCGTCCCTTCCCAGAAGACAAGGATCGCTATTCGATCTTCTTCGGAACCTTCGACGACGACAACGTGCCGATGGAGGACACCTATCTGCCCCTGCTTAAGGAAAGCCAGTGGTGCGCGCCCTGCCACTACGGCGTCTTCTGGGATACGCTGGTGTATAACTCGTTCGGCGAGTGGCTGGCCAGCCCCTACTCCGACCCCAAGACAGGCAAGACTTGCCAGCAGTGTCACATGCCCGCGCCGACCATGTTGAACGGACAGCCGATCACCAACGTCGCTCCCGGCAAGGGCGGTGTGGAACGCGACCCGTCGACCATCCCCGCCCATACCTTCCCGGGCGCCTCCAGCACGGAGCTTCTGCAGAACGCTGTCTTCATGAAGGTGTCTGGCCAGCGCACCGGAGGTCGGATGATTGTCAAGGTGAGTATCGTCAACGACAGGACCGGCCACGATGTCCCGACCGATTCGCCACTGCGGCAGATGATCCTGCTCGTGCAGGCACGCGGCCCGGATGGCAGCCCATTGACCCAGGTGGACGGCCCGACGATCCCGGATTATGGCGGCGTGGGCGATCAGAGCAAAGGGTATTTTTCCGGCCTGCCTGGCAAGATCTATGCCAAGATCCTCGCCGAGCTGTGGACAGAGATCACCCCCACCAGTGCCTACTGGAACCTCACGCGCATCGTCAGCGACAATCGTCTGGCGGCCTTCGCCATCGACGTCAGCACGTACACCTTCGCCGCGCCTCCCGGTACCCCGATCACGGTCGAGGTGACCCTACTTTACCGCCGCGCCTTCAAGCAATTGATGGACCAAAAGGGTTGGGACGTACCTGACATTATCATGGCGCATGCAACCATGCAGGTGAATAAATGAAAACGAGAAGAAGACTTGCCAACCTCCTCCCGTTTCTAGCACTGATGGGGTTACTCACCCTGGCTGCCTGCCAAGGAGCAAGACCACCCGAGGCCTCCGTAACCGCTGCACCGCTCCCATCCCATACGGGTGGGGCTACTTTGTACATCCGTCCCGACGGCGGCACCGCCGAACAATGCACCGGTCTGGTGGACGCAGCCTACCCCGGATCAGGCACTAATCAACCTTGCGCCTGGAATCACCCCTTCCAGGCCCTTCCGCCTGGAGGCACACCGCGCATCATCGGCGGGGATACACTGGTTATTGGGGCAGGTTCTTACCAGATGGGCTACGGCGCGCCAGGGGCGGAGAACTGCGAGTATGAGGGATCATACGACTGCATCATGCCGGCTATCCCCTCCGGACCGGACGCCTCTCATCCAACCCGGATCCTGGGCGCCGGATGGGAGGCGGGGTGTACCCACCCGCCCGAGCTATGGGGAACAGGCCGGCCGTCTTACATCGTCAACATGACCGCTTCCAGCAATATCCAAATCGCCTGCCTGGAGATCACCGACCATTCCAGTTGCATCGAAGATCACCTCGCCCCGACCGGCGGTTCGAAGTACACTTGCCAGCGGGATAAGCCGCCTTATGGCGACTGGGCCTCGATTGGTCTCTATGCCGAGGATTCCGCCAATGTCCAATTGACGGATGTCAATATTCACGGCTTGGCAAACACAGGCGTACTGGCCGGACGGCTCGCCGATTGGACGGTCACGAATGTGCGCATCGCAGGGAACGGTCTGGCTGGTTGGAACGGCGACCTGGTCGGGGATGGGTCGAACTCGGAGAACCACGGCACGTTCCTCTTCCGCCACTGGACGGTGGAATGGAACGGCTGCGGCGAGACTTATCCTGACCAGCAACACCTTGGTTGCTGGGGACAGGAGGCGGGCGGTTACGGTGACGGCGCAGGTTTCGGAGGTACGACCGGCGGGCACTATATCATCGAGGATTCCGCTTTCCTGCACAACACCTCCGATGGATTGGATATGCTCTACGCCCGCCTGCCTGACGCCAACATCGAAATCCGCCGCACGATTGCCGAGGGCAACGATGGGAATCAGATTAAAATCACCGCGGCTCGGGCAATCATCGAGAATACCATCGCCGTCAGCAACTGCGGTTTCTTCCACGGCATGTCGAGCTGGAACAA
Source organism: uncultured Chloroflexia bacterium (assembly GCA_963739255.1). Classification (GTDB taxonomy): domain Bacteria; phylum Chloroflexota; class Anaerolineae; order Anaerolineales; family Villigracilaceae; genus UBA877. The sequence goes on along the minus strand of CAVTZT010000009.1, from coordinate 150,767 downwards.
CGATGATGATTGCCGCGCGGGCGGCGATGCCCTGGTTTTCGCCTTGCAGCCTGGCGGCCAGGCTGCAGTGGTCAATTCCACGATCACCGGCCAGGGCGGCTGCCTGATGATCACCGAATGCGCTCTTGACCAGACCTGTAACGGTCATGAGCAGGTGCTGGTGCGTAATACTCTCTTTCAGGGTCAGAAAGTATTTTTCAATCCCGAGGAAGACGCCTGCTTTGCTTGGTACGATGACGAATCTTCGCCGCCGATGCCGGCCAATCCCTTCGTCGTGGACAATTCGCTGATCTACGGTGTGCGCTTCGGCAATGTGAACCCCTGCCCCGGTCCGAACAATCTGTGCGACGTTTTTCCCGGGATTGAGAGCGCAGCCATTGACACCTTCGATGCTCACCTCCAATCCGGCAGCCCGGCGATCAACGCCGGCACCCTCGACCGAGCACCCGGCGATGATTTCACCGGCCGCCGACGCGATGCCAATCCGGATATCGGGGCATACGAACGATAACCGCGAAGACGGGAATCTCCATCGGCATTGTTTAAGATGCTAAAAAATAGATACGGCCTCATTCAAAGGTGCTTTTCATCCCCAGAAGTGCGGTATTGAAACCGAGGAGATGAGATAAGCACAAAGAAAACACGACCCGCGACCGCGTCTCGCGTGCCGCTCGGAGGCGATTATTGGGAAGCTGACCCGGCTGCCCCCTTGTGGGGCTTTGCCGATATGCTCGACCGCCGGTCCGCGCCGGGACTTCGACATCAACCTGGACGGCATGGTCCACTACGGCATGCTGCTCGATTTCCTGCAAGAGGTCAGGAACATCGGCCTGAGCGCGGCGGACCTCGCCCCACTCTTCCGCTCCGCCCACGACTATGTGGAGATGTGGGAGCACTGTGCGCGCCGGTCGAAGGGCTGACGGACACCCAAGTAGGTCACGCTTATAGCGTGACCTACTCTGATTGGCATGTTACAAATTGACCTGATCAGTTCGTGCTGCCGCTGGCGCCTTTCGTTCCCGGATAGCCCACTGAACCACCTCCGTTTCCGCCGTTACCGACCAGAAAATGGTTCCCCTGGAGGACGGCGGCAGTATTCACCGAATATACGCCGTAAGAAACGCCGCCGGCGCCGCCACCGCCATGACCGCCCCTGGCTCCGTGGCCGCCCGCACCGCCGTTCCCACCGACGCCGACCCAATTGGAGTCAGTTGTCCCGCCGTAACCACCCGCTCCGCCGTCACCACCCGAACCACCCGTTCCACCGCTCCCGCCCTTCCCACCCAGGCCGGTTGTGATGGTGTTCCCCGTCAGCAAGGCACCGTTCGAGTTCACCAGGAAGATCCCGAATGAACCGCCGCCGGCGGTTCCTCCTGTCCCTTCATACCCACCGCATCCCCCCGAACCGCCCCCACCGCCGCCGTTGCCTGTCCCGGAGATAATGTACCCGCTGGTCTGATGAATCCCGCCCCCACCTCCCCCTCCACCGCCGGCACGGCCCGCTTCACCCATAAAGCCGTTCCCTCCACCCCTCCCGATCCAGAATCCACTGGCGGCGAAACCTCCGCTGCCGCCTACTCCGTCCATCCCCTCCACCCCGTTTGCGCCGGTGCTCCCAATTCCGCCGGACCAAGAGGGGAAAAGGCCTCCGATGCCACCTGACCCGCCGGAAGGTGCACCGCTCGAGCCGTGCTGCCCGTCTTCCGATCCGCGCCCGCCTCTCCCTCCTGTTCCGCCAATACTCGAGACATACGCGCAATTGTTTACACCACCCACACCGCCCAAGGCCATCAGCTGGTCGTCATGGGCGTCTCCCGGCGTGCCGTTATAGCCGGGGCTACCGGATGCCCCATCGTAGCCATTTTGCCCATCAACTCCATCCCCCCCGGCGCCGGACTGAATTGCGTTCCGCTCGAGTACAAGCCCGCCGCAACCGTTGCAATACACGGCATATGACGAACCACCTTCTGCCGGACCATCACCAGAAGAAATGGAAAGGTCGCCGAGGATGGTTGGTGAAACCAGGTTCGCTCCCATAACCGCAATGACCTTGCCCGCGCTTGATGTCGCCCAGGTGATTCTCGTCAGCAGTAGACCGTTCCGGTCCCAGCCTCCGTCCGGAAGTTTGACATAGCCACCCCAGATCGAGATCCCGTCTTTCAAGATAACCTGCTCGTTGTACGTGCCGGCCTGAACGTAGACGTGATCCCTACCGCCCGGTTGGGCAAGGGCGAGCGCTGCGGTGATGGTTCGCAGCGGTGCCTGGCGTGCGCCTGGACCCGAGTCATCCCCGTCGGTGGCTACGAACACCGCCCGGCTCTCATCTCCATCGAGGCCGTCGCAGTTGGAATCGATAAAGTCCGCGTCCGGAAGGTCGACCGCGCCCGGATGGATGCTTGGATCGTTATCGTTGCAATCACCACCGGCGACGGTGTAACCATCACCATCCTGATCGACCTCCGGGGTCGGTTCGGGCGTCGGCGCAGTGACACAAAGGAGTTGGACCTCGCCATCTGAAGCATAGGCGACCGTAATCGTGCCGGCATCTCCGGAACCTTGGCATGGGAGTCCTGCAAGTCCATCGATTGAGGCTAACCCGGATCCTGGAAGACCGGCAGGTCCTTGTGAACCGGTATCGCCTTTGGGCCCTGCAGGCCCTTGGGGACCCGCCGATCCAATCTCTCCCTGCGGACCCTGCTCGCCTTGCGGACCCATTGGTCCTGTCGCACCAGCATCGCCCTTAGGTCCCTCAGGCCCTTGTTGCCCTGCCGGCCCAATCTCTCCCTGCGGGCCTGTAACACCCGTTAGGCCGGTGTCGCCCTTGGGACCAGCAGGCCCCTGGGGACCAGCCGGACCGATATCGCCCTTCGGGCCAGCCGCTCCCTGGTCCCCTTTGGGACCTTGCGATCCGACGACATTCCATTGAATGTGCATTTCGTGGGAGTTGCAATCCGAGGCTCGTTTGACAATGCGGACCTGGCCGTTGTCTTTGACACAGGCATGGATGACGCCACTGTCGGTCGAAGCATATACCACCCCTGCCATGGCAGCCAGCGCAGCCATGACGACAAACGTAAGTATGATTTTCTTATTCATAACCTCTCCCCTTCACGAGATGTTGGATGGGAAACAAAGAAAAACGAACGACCGAATCGGTTGAGATAGCCTCCTTTCATCGACAATGGTGGATACTCCGCGTTGCTGAGGTAATCTCAACGGAGCACAACCAGAACGTATCTCCCGCCGTGTGCGGTCGAATCCTTAATAACACGGACTTGCATGTATGCTTTCCAAGACATCGATGCAAACAAATCTCGAAATGATCGGACCTGGTTCCATACTGATGATAATCAGAATGTATCTTAGCACGGAACTTTATGAAATTCAACACAAATCTTCACCCGCCATGATTTTCCGAACACAACCTTGCAAAAAAACCGCCCCGAAAGCCGGGGCGGTCCATCGTGGATGAGTGGGGATGCGACTGGTCGGAACGCGAATGATCAGCAGGTCAGGTGCAGGGAGGGGTGATTGAAGGAGATGGCGAAGGAAAGGCGGAAATGGTCAGACAAACAGCGGCGCGAGGACGAGCGTGACGGTGGCCAGGAGCTTGACGAAGACGTGCAGCGAAGGCCCGGCGGTATCCTTGAGCGGATCCCCCACGGTGTCACCGACGACTGCCGCGGCATGAGCCGGCGAGCCCTTGCCGTGCACGGTCCCTGCCTCGTCGATCAGCTGGCCGTCTTCGATAAATTTCTTGGCGTTGTCCCAGGCACCACCGCCGTTGTTCATGTAGGAAGCCAGCAGGATGCCGCTGATGGTGCCCACCATGAGCAGGGCAGCCACCGCCATGGCGGCGTCGTACTGCTTGTAAAAGTGAAAGACCACGCCGATAAACACCGGGCCGAGGACCGGGATCAGGCCGGGGACGACCATGCCGCGCAGGGCTGCCCTGGCGGTGATATCGACCGCCTTGGCATAATCGGGCAGGGCTTTGCCGCTGAGGATCTTGGGGTTTTCTGCAAACTGGCGGCGCACCTCGCCGATGATCTTGGCGGCGGCTCCGCCCACGGCCTGGATGGCCAGGGAGGCAAACAGGTAAACCATCATGGCAGCGAAGAGGGCGCCCACGAAGACCTCGACCCGGTCCAGGTTGACATCGCCGAAGGGGGCACCGCGCAAGAAGGCCACCCGGTCGAGGTAGGCGTGGAACAGCAGGAAAGCCGCCAGGCCGGCAGAGACCAGGGCATAACCCTTGGTGAGAGCCTTGGTGGTGTTGCCGACCGCATCCAATCGGTCAGTGACCCGGCGGATGCCAGCACCCGCTCCGGCCATCTGATTGATGCCGTTGGCGTTATCCGTGATGGGCCCGAAGGTGTCCTCGGAGAGGATGTATGGGCAGGTCATCAACATGCCCATGGTGGCAACCGCCGTACCGAACACGCCGCCGCCCGGGAGGCCGGTGCGGTCACCTAGAAAATAGGAGAGCAGCAGAGCCAGGCCGATGGTGGTGGCAGTCACCAGGGTGGTTTCGAAACCAACCGCCGTGCCGGTGACGATGTTGGTGGCCGAGCCGGTCAGGGAAGCGGTGATGATGGATTTGACCGGCCTGAAGCGATCCTCGGTGTAATACTGGGTGGTATAAACGACCACAATGCTGGCCACGATGCCTACCATTCCCGCACCAAAAAGAAGCCAGCTGCGCAGCATGACCAGGACGGTCAGGAGCAGACCGCCGATGCTGAGGCCGATGGCCACGTAGTAGCCCCGGTTGAGGGTTATCATGGGGTCTTCGTCGTTTTTGGGGTTGACCGTGAGGATGCCGGCCATACTGGCGAGCAAGCCGAAGGCGCGCACAACCAGGGGGAAAAGGATCCAGTTGACGTTCTTGGTGGCGGCGTAGATGACGGTCGCCAGGATCATAGCGCCGATGCTCTCGGCGGCGGTGGATTCGAACAGGTCGGCCCCGCGACCGGCACAGTCACCTACGTTGTCACCCACCAGATCGGCGATCACGGCGGCGTTGCGCGGGTCGTCTTCGGGGAAGCCGGCCTCGACCTTGCCCACCAGGTCAGCGCCCATGTCGGCGGCCTTGGTGTAGATGCCACCCCCCAGCTGAGCGAAGAGGGCTACGAAGCTGGCGCCGAATCCGAACCCGACGATGAGCTGGGGGGCGAGATCAGGATGCGCGAAACCACCGTATGCCAGGTAGATGACGGTCACTCCGAGCAGGCTGAGGGCTACGACCAGGAACCCGGAGACCGCTCCACCGTGCAGGGCCACCAGCATCGCATCCCGCAGGCTGCGCTGGGAGGCGCTGGCGCAGCGCACGTTGGAGCGAACTGCGACATACATGCCGATAAAGCCGGTCAGGCCGGAGCAGAGGGCGCCGGTCAGGAAGGCCAAGGCGGTACGCCAGGCGATGCCAAGAGAATCGATGCCGGGGATGCCGGTATTCCTGCTGAGAAAACCCAGCAGGACCCCGACGACGACGGCAGCCACCGCGGAGATCACCGCGATGGTCCCATACTGGCGGCGGAGGAAGGCTCGCGCTCCCTGGTAGATGATATCTCCCACTTCCACCATTTTGGGGCTGCCGGTGGGCTGGCTAAGGACGTTCCTGGCGAGGAAAAAAGCAAATAAGATCGCGATGACCCCGGATGCCGGCACGACCCAAAAAATTAAAGGCATCTTTTTCTCCTTATTATGAGGCTCAGGGAGCGCCAAGGGGAGAGGTCAGGTTTTTTCGATCCGGTTCTATCGATATTTCTCTCCCCGGTTTCTAATTCGCCCCCACATCTGTGCGAGCGTCTCAAGATATTGGAGTAATTTTATCTACAAACAATACATTTGTCAATAAATCGAGTTATTGTTATGGAAGCTTAACCCAACCAGGATCACAAATGGGCAAGACGAACTCGAATTTTATAACATGGGTCAATCCAATCTCATCTCATACGGCGCCTGGTCTCCATTCGACGGATCAAGACTCCCGGATCTGTCATTGGGTTTGAAAAACTGATCGAGATAGACCCTCGCGATGCCGTCTGGATCAGTTTTCCAGACCACGTCGGGGTCGGAGGATCAAAGCTACCCTACATCAAGTTATCCAAGAGCGCCATCATCTCCTTATCACCGCCGGCTGGAGGCTTCCAATCGACCTGCACCACCTCCACCCCCTGCTCTTCCAGGCTTCTGGCGAATTGACCCAATCCAATGTTGACGACAACAATCGGCTCTGTGAGCAGTTCTTCAATTTTCAATTCCACTCGTCCCTTGCCCTTTCCCTAGTAAACGACAACAGGCGGCCGACGCCCTGGCATTGCTGCGATACACCAATACGCCAGCTTCCAAAAGCATATTCTCCTGTAATTTCAAATCCTGAGGGTCGGCTTCCGTGCCACAAAGCGATGCAACGACCGTCAGCTTACCGCCGCGTTGCTTGGAAATCCGTTTGGCCTCCCGGATGGCATCCACCAGTTCCCCGACCGGGTCCATCGAGGCATTATAGCCAAGCACAAAATCAAGGTACAGGCCGGCCATTTGAGGATCCTGACTTTCCGCCAGGATCCGGCGCCTTCGCATCGTCCCGTCGATCATCGGATGCGGCTTCCCCACCATGTAGAAATCCTCTCCCATGTCCACAATGGTATGCTCGATGCTTTGGTCCGGATGCTTGAGCCTGTCCTTTGGTTCCAACGGACTGTTGGAGTGGACGCGGATACCGGCCTCCCGGAGGATCTGCTGGGACTGGTAGCTGAAGGTGCCTCCTGCCAGGATGCCGCGCAGGTATTTCTGTTGCGGGGACCAGGCGGCCATTTCCTTCGCAAGCATCTCCTGGTCTTCACCGGCCAGACCCGCCTGGGCCGATCCCGGTTTCCCGTTTACGACCGCCACCGCCAGCTGCACTGCATCATCGATGGTGCGGGCGAACTGGAAATTGGCATTGTCGGCAACCCGCTCGGGGTCCACTCCCAAGAAGCAGCCGATGACCGGTTTCGGGCAGGCCTCGATCCTTTTCAGGAGTCGTTCCAGGGTGCCGGCCTCCGGCGGCTTGGAGACCAAGGCGATGACCTGCGTCTTCGGGTCCGCTTCCAGGCCGCCCAGGGCGGCGAAAGTCGTCAAACCGCCGATTTTGTCGGTCAGGTCGTGGCTGCCCATGCCGATGGCGTGCGAAATACCGCAGCCGGCGTTGTGGGCCTGGCTGGTGAACTCCTGCAACCCAGTTCCGGCCGCCCCGATCGCCCCGATCGGCCCCCTGCGGACCGAGTTGGCAAAACCGATCCCGGCATGCCATTGCCAAGCCAAGGAAGATCAGGTCGTGATGGGTCACATACCCCAGCGTACTGAGCAGATCTTCCTTCGGCAGCTCGGTTTTTGCCATCGCCATCGCCATTTCGTTGGCGAACAGGCTGGAGGAGGCGCTGTGACGGTTGTGCAGCTCATCGCCCATCTGCAGCGCCTTGGTGATGATCGGCTTGAGCTCCAGCCCTCCGACGGTCTGCAGCGCCTTGCGCAGGGTCGGCGCCCAGACATCCCGCCACTTGCGCAAACCCTGCAGGGCTCCTTCGTTGTAATCGCCGAACTGCTGGTTCCCCTCCACCTGCCGACAGCAGGCGCGGTTCCCGAAAGCCCGGTTCGCGACCGCCCAGACAGGGGCGGAGGGCGAGATCGTCCCGGCCATCGGCCCGACCGTCCGGTGGGCACGGTTGGGCTCCAGGCGGATGTCGCCTCTTTCCAGCATCGCCCTGCCCTCCTCCACGCTCCCGGCCCATCCCTCGAAAATGACCTGGCCGATGAGCGCGCCACTTTGTGCCCCGCACATGCGTGCCCATTCGATCGGCGGTCCGGAATGGAGGATCATTTTCCCTGCCAGACCGGGGATCACCTCCCCGGCAGGGGCGATGTCCACCAGGACCGGGTCACCCTGGTTCAGGCGGTCGGTAGCCTCCGCGTTGGCTTTTTCGATCTTCTGTTTGATATCCATAAGCATTCCTTTCGTTTCCGGCGACAGGGTGGGCTATCGAGGAAAGCTCACAGTCATCCCAGCCAGAAAGCCTGTCAGCACATCCCAGCCGGTCGAATGACCCACGGCAGCCAGATCACCGGCAAAGGGCAGGAACTGTTCGACGGGCCGGCCGGCAAGCAAGTCATCGGCGAAGTGGTGCAGAGGCTCGAGGGCATGTCCCTCCGCATGATCTTTCAGGAGGGCCAAGCTGATCGGGTTGGTCTGCGATTTACAACCCAGGACAAAATCAGAATAATTCCAGGTCCGCAAATCCGTGATCTCCGGATAAGTGCTCCGTAAGAGTTCGAGGCAGAAAAATAGTCCTCCCAAGAAATCGTCCCCCGAGGGGGTCAGGCCCTCACCCAGACCGACCAGACCGGCTGCGTGTTCCAAGACGAGGCCAAAATCATGTGCCAGGCAGGACAGGACGATCCATTTGACTGCCGGCCAGACAATTCCGGGGAGAATAATCCCGTTGCCAGCCACATCCGGTTCGGGTCGGCCCCCGGCTACCTGCAGGATCGCCGGGATCAAGGCTCCCCAACCGCGCGGCTCCTGCCCGGCGATCAAGCGATGATAAGCATACGGCACGAGTCCCGCCAGCCAAGTAACAGGGACAGATTTACGGTCCAGGCTAACCGGCGGCATCCAGACCGGCGAGCGGCCGAAATCCAGGGCCTCGCCCGAGCTCGCGATCAGGTGATGGTCCTTAATCCAATAACCTGTGCCTGCCTCTAGAGGCGGCAGCGGGGACGGGACCCTCAGGCAGCGGCGGTGCATCGGACTGGTTTCCGGCGCCAACCAGAGCAGCTCGTCCTGTTCGCTGATCAGGTAAACCGCATGGGTGACATTCGCCAGCACCTTCCCGCCGTGGCCGCTCGAGAGCCAGTCAAGCGCGGCTTCGCCGATCAACCTGACTTCATGAGAGGAATCCTGCATATTTATGCACCTGCCACCATTCCAAGATGGGGCGCCGCCATGAAAAACGGCGCCCCATAATCAAGAACGCTTATTTCGGGCTGCCGACCACGCCCTTGACGAACCAACCCAGCGAGCCCATGGCATCATCCGTGAGCACTGCGCCTTTCTCGATGCGGACCTTGCCATCCTGGTCCACCAGTGGGCCGGTGAACAGGACGAGCTTACCGGACTCGATGTCCGTCTTGATCTGCATCACCTCCGGCCAATCCGGCCTGCGACCAGTCTCCCAGCCAAGCGGACCTGTCAGGTGAAACCCGGCACCCAACCCGATAATTGATCCACCTTGTTGTTTTGTTGGATCGATTTAATAATAATCGAGAATGTGGAGTATACTTCTACATATTGTAGACTGAATGGCTCCGGTTGGAAACTCATTTTTGCCGGTTGCATCACAAAGCACTTTCAGTTTGAAATACACTGCCCTTGCCCGGTTCCACTCGAATCAGCGAGACGACCTGACCATCCCCTCCATATCAATCAAAACCGGTCATCACCACCTGAAAATTTTTGATCCTTGATCCAACAGGATATTACTCGGTGCTAAAGGCGCCGAAGGGAGGAACCATGTTCGATCCTATTCTTGTCCCATTGGACGGTTCCCTGATCGCCGAATGCGTCCTGCCGCACGTAGTCGCAATCACCCGCGCTTTCGATGCAAAAGTGATCCTGTTGCGTGTGCTGGATAAGAACCAGGCGAGTGAAAAGGCGCAACTATTCGACCTGGTCAACTGGCAGATCAATAAAACCGGAGCGAAGCTGTACCTGGAAAAGATCTGCACCCGGCTTCAAAAATCCAGCCTGCGGATCGAGACCGTCGTTCTGGAGGGGTTGGTGGCGGAATCGATCACCGAATATGCGCAAAGCCAGGGAATAAAACTGATCATCCTGAGCAGCCATGGACGCAGCGGGTTAAGTCAATGGGGAATCAGCAGCGTCACCCAAAAAATCATTTTTAGTGCACCCACCTCCGTGCTCATCATCCGGGCGCACCAACCGGCAGCCAGCGAGGCGATCGAACGACAATACAAACGAATCGTGGTTCCGCTGGATGGGTCGCGGCGGGCGGAGAATGTCCTGCCCATGGTCACGCTGCTGGCCCGCTTCCACCAATCCCGGATACACATCGTGCATGTCGTGAAAACGCCGGAGATGGCGCGCCAGATGCCCCTGGCGCGCGAAGATGTGGAATTATCCGAACGGATTGTATCCCGCAATCGGGAGGAAGCCATCCGCTATCTCGATCAGGTGCGCCTGCATTCACCCTTGGACGGCATCGATGTACAAACCCACTTGTTGACCAGCAATAACGCAGCCGCAGCCCTGCATGAGCTGGCAGAGAAGGAAACCATCGACATGGTCGCGCTCAGCGCTCACGGCTATTCGGGGAATAACCAATGGCCTTATGGAAGCATGGTCAACAATTTTATCCTGTACAGCAAGGTGCCGCTGTTGATCGTTCAAGACCTGCCCGCCAAAGAAGAACCGGCTGTCCTCGAGATGACCCCACGCGAACACTAAAGCCTTAGCCTATGCAGGTGACCCCCATCCAAACTGCCAACCAGACAGCCCCGGATCCAGGAGAACATCTGGAACTACTTGCGCACCACCTGGCTGAAAATCACCCGGGTGTGACGAAAAGCCGTCAACAAAGGCCTCTATTAATAAAGCATCTGCCGGGTTGGAAACAGACCTTACTGGATGCCTATCAACATTTCAGGGCCACGTCTGTGAAAGACCCGGTTTTTTCCCGGGCCAGCGAATGGATGCTGGACAACTTTTACATTGTCGAACAGACATTCCACCAGATCGAGGAAGATCTCCCCAATAGTTATTACAACCAGTTGCCCAAACTGGATGCGACCCCATTAAGAAGCTATCCGCGCATTTTTGCCCTGGCGTGGGAATTGGTCGGATACTGCCAGGGTCAGCTTGATCTGGCTCAAGCCATCTCCTTCGTGCAGGAGTATCAGAGGATTACCCCATTGACGGTTGGAGAGCTGTGGGCCTTTCCGACCATGCTCCGCATCGGGACACTCGAGCACCTGGCCGCAGCGGTTGCCGTCATTGCAGGGATCGATCAGCCGAAAGGCCCGAACGCGCAGCCCATCCTGCCCATACCTCCTGCACAGCCAACCGAAGCCATCGTCGCCAATTGTTTTCTCAGTTTGCGACTTTTATCTGCTACGGATTGGAAAGCATTCTTCGAGCAAACCAGTCGCATCGAGCAGATTCTACGGGATGATCCGGCAGGAATTTATCCAAGCATGGATTTTGACACCCGCAACAGATACCGCAGTGTTGTGGAAGAGCTGGCGCGAAATTCCAGCCAGAACGAAGAAGCCGTCGCACAGGCTGCGATCGAATACGCCCGCCAGGCTCAAGACAAGCCCCAGGCCTCCGTCCAAAATCCGGACCGAAAAACCCACGTCGGTTATTATCTGATCGATGCGGGTCTTCCCGCGCTTGAAAGAAACATCGGATATCGGCCGCAATTGGACGTACGCCTGAGGCGATGGGCTCTCGCCCACCCCACATTAACTTATCTGGGGAGCATCAGCGTTCTCTCCTTGCTGATCGTCGCAGGATTGCTGGCCTATGCCCGGGTCTCAAGCGGCTCTCCCGCCCAACTGGTTCTCACCGGTTTGCTTGGGTGTGGGCTGGCCCTGGACGCTGTCCATTAACCTGGTCCATTGGACTATCACGCATCAAATTCCTCCGCGCACCCTGCCGCGCATGGACTACTCGGAAGGCATCCCGGCAGGTTATCGCACGATGATTGTCATACCGTCGCTGCTGGTGAGCGCCAGCGAACTAAATTCCCTATTGCAGGAGCTCGAGCTCCACTTCCTGCGCAACCCCGATCCCCAATTGACATTCGCCCTCCTGACTGATTTTATTGATGCCCCGGCGCAGCAGATGCCGGAGGACGAACAACTGCTCTCCCAGGCAGTCGCCGGGATCGAAAGCCTCAATCACAAGTATGCAGACAATGCTCCCTTTTACCTGTTTCACCGTAAGCGGGTCTGGAATCCATCCGAGGGGGTCTGGATGGGCTGGGAACGCAAGCGCGGCAAACTGGTTGAATTCAACCGGCTGGTGTTGAACGCCGGCCAGACGTCTTATACCACGCGGGTCGGAGAACTCAGGATCCTGCCCGCAATCAAATATGTGATCACCCTGGATGCAGATACTTCCCTGCCCCAGGGTAGCGCCGGCCGCCTGGTCGCGACCCTGGCCCACCCCCTCAACCGGGCGGAATTTACTGCGGATGGCCACTCGGTTCGTGCCGGGTACACGATCCTGCAGCCTCGCGTGGAAATCAAACCAGCCAGCGCGAATCGCAGTCTGTTTTCACGCATATTTGCCGGGAATACCGGTTTTGATCTGTACAGTCTGGCAGTTTCGGATGTATATCAGGATCTGTTCGGAGAGGGGAGTTACGTCGGCAAGGGCATTTATGACGTAGCCGCTTTCGAGCGAAGCTTAGCAGGCCGGGTCAGGGAAAATACCCTGCTTAGCCATGACCTCTTCGAGGGAATTTACGGACGTGCCGCCCTGGTCACCGATATCCTCCTGTACGAGGAGTATCCGGCGCGTTACCTGATCTACGCCCGCCGCATGCACCGCTGGATCCGCGGCGACTGGCAGCTGCTGCCCTGGCTCTTCCCGGTCGTCCAGACCGAAGGAGGTTCTGCCCCCAATTGGTTGTCGCTCATCAACCGCTGGAAGATTTTCGATAACCTGCGGCGCAGCTTACTGACCCCGACCTATCTATTCTTTTTTGCTGCAAGCTGGCTGGTCCTGCCCGGTTCACCCCTGCTGTGGACGTTGCTGGCACTCCTGGTGCCCGCCATGCCCATCGCCGCCCAGGCTATCCAGGGTGTAAAGAAGAATCTTGGACGGCTTAGGTTGAAAGAGCTGGTCGATCCCAGCAGACTCCCATTGATGCGTTGGGCGTTGAGTGTCATCTTTCTCCCCTATGAAGCCTTCCTGGCGCTGACCGCGATCGGGATTACCCTGGCCCGCCTGCTGGTCGCGCGCAGACACTTGCTGCAGTGGACCACGGCCGCGCACATCGCCCGCTCACTTGCAGTAAACACCAGGCAAAAGGTCTGGTGGGAGATGGCGGTTTCTTTGGCTTTCAGCGCACTCCTGGGATTGGCCATCGCCATCGTCCATCCACTGGCGCTGTGGGTGGCGACTCCCTTGCTGCTCGCCTGGGGCATATCCCCCCAGGTCGCTTACTGGATCAGCCAGCCCATCAGGCGCACGTCCGCGCCGCTATCCGATGTCCAGCACAATCAGGTCCGGCGCCTGGCCAGGCGTACCTGGGCGTTCTTCGAACAATTTGCCGGTCCGGATGATCACTGGTTGCCCCCGGATCATTTCCAGGAAAATCCGCGCGGCAACGTCGCCCATTATACGACCCCGACCAACATCGGCCTGTTCTTGTTGTCCATTTTTTCAGCCTATGATCTGGGTTATTTCGGCCTGCTCGAACTGGCCGTACGATTGCGCTCCACTTTCGAGAATATGGATGTGCTGGAACATTACCGCGGTCACCTGTTGAATTGGTATGACACGCAGACGTTAGCCCCCCTGCCGCCCCGTTATATCTCGACGGTCGACAGCGGCAACCTGGCCGCCTGCCTGATCGCGCTCAAACAAGGCTGCCTTGCCCTGGCGGATGCACCCATCGTTGGCCCACAGCAGTGGCAGGGATTGCTCGACCTCATGGATATCCTTTCCAACATATTGAAGGAGCTGGACAGCAACAACTCCGGCTCGGCCTTCGAACCCTTCGAGGTTGAGCTGCAGGGCATTTGCAGGCGTATCACCGCCGTCCAGGATAATCCCGTGGCGTGGACCAGCTTTCTCGCCTGGCTCATCAGCGATGGGCGGTATCGGATATCCCGGCACGTGATGGAATTTCTTGGCGGCGACCATCCCGATCTGGATCAGGAAACTTTGAACGATCTGCAGCTCTATCTGGATGGGCTGCTGCATCAATTGATCAGCATGCAGCGCAATATCAAATTACTGGCACCCTGGTTGAGTGCTTTGAATCAGCCGCCAAGGCTGTTTGCCCAGGCGGGACATCCAGCCCTGCATGCCTGGCAGGATTTTCTAGAGAGTCTCCCTGCCAGCCTTCCGCCCCTCGGGGAAGCGGCAGGGACCTACGAGGCGATTAAAGTGCCCTGGCCCGGTTGGGAAGCCGACTGGATGGCAGTCCGGATTCTACAGACCTGGTCCAGGAGACGCGCGACTGGTGTCGGAAGCTGGACGAGGACCTGACGTCCGCCAAGTCAAGAACAGAGAACTCTCCTAGCCGGATATCACGATTTGGCGAAGCAGGCAGACCGTTATATCGAGGCGATGGATTTCAAATTTCTGTTTGACGAACAACGCCGCGTGTTCCACATCGGATACAACGCCACGACCGATAAGCTCGATACCAGTTATTATGATTTGCTCGCCTCCGAGGCGCGCATTGCCAGCCTGATCGCCATCGCAAAAGGCGACGTCCCCCAAAGCCACTGGCTTCATCTGGGACGGCCTGTTACGCGGGTGGATGGGAAACAGGTGTTGCTCTCCTGGAGTGGCACCATGTTCGAGTATCTCATGCCGGGGCTGTTTACCAGGAATTACGAGGGGACATTTCTGTCCGACAGCTGCCAGGCTGCCGTCGATGCCCAAATGAATTACGCTCACCAAAAGCATACTCCCTGGGGCGCGTCCGAATCGGGCTACTTCGCCTTCGATGCCAGCCTGAACTACCAATACCGCGCCTTCGGTGTGCCTGATCTGGGTTACAAACGCGACCTCTCTGAGGAAGTCGTCGTTGCCCCGTATGCATCACTGATCGGGCTCTCCCTGCAACCGCAAGCCGTGCTGGCCAATATGGCGCGCCTGGAAAATCTGAAAATGCTCGGCCGGTTTGGTTTTTACGAAGCGCTCGACTACACCAGGGCACGCCTGGCGCCGGACCAGCAGCACGCCATCGTCCAATCCTATATGGCCCATCACCAGGGCATGATCCTGTTGGCTGCCTGCAATTACCTGTCAAATGATGGCATGGTCCGGCGTTTCCACGCCGATGAACGCATCCAAAGTGTTGAACTGCTCCTGCAGGAAAAGATCCCGCAAAATCCGCACATCGAATATCCCCATCCGGAAGAACCGGTGGAAATGCGAGCAAGCCAAAGGTCCGTGGCGCTTCTCCCCTGGCGCGTTCCGGCGGACAGCCCCATTCCGCAGGTTCAATTCCTTTCCCAGGGACACTACGGCGTCCTGATCACCAATGCCGGAGGCGGATACAGCCAGTGGGAGGATCTGGCCCTGACACGCTGGCAGGCGGATGCGACCCTGGACGCCTGGGGAACGTGGATCTATCTCCAGGATCTGGAGAGTGGTGAGCTCTGGTCGGCGGCATGCCAACCGACCGGATGTCCATCTGAAAACCAGGAAATCCTGTTCTACCCGTATAAGGTCGAGTTCCGTCGCTGGGACCGAGGAGTTTCCCTGCACACCGAGATCACCGTCGGGGCGGACGACGTTGAGATCCGCCGGGTGACGCTCCTGAATGACAGCGACCGGCAACGGCGGCTGAAGGTGACCAGCTACGGCGAGGTCGTGCTCGCCCCGCAGGCCGACGACCGGCGCCATCCGGCCTTCAACAAACTCTTTATCGAGAGCGAATATCTTCCGGAGGGGAATGCGCTCCTGTTCCACCGCCGTCTCCGCTCGACAGATGAAAAGCCCGTTTTCATGGCCCATGCCCTGGTGGTCGAAGCAGGTCAAAAAGCCACCGGCGAGTACGAGAGCGACCGGGCCTGCTTCCTGGGGCGGGGACGAACGCCAAGGACGCCTGCCTCCCTCCAGGGAAAGGAAAGCCACCTTTCCGGAACGGTCGGCAGGACACTCGACCCGATTATGTCCCTGGCACAAGAAATCAACTTGAAGCCGCACACCCGGACCCAAGTCACTTTCATCACCCTGGCGGCAGCCTCCCGCGCGGAAGCGCTGGAGCTGGTAACCCGCTACCAGTCGATGCAGGCTATCAACCGCGCCTTCGACGAAGCGCGCGCTCACGGCGAAAGGGAGCTGGTCGACCTAGGGCTGAATACCGCTGCAGTGGAGCATATTCAGCAGCTCCTGTCCGCTTTGCTCTATCCGTCCGAATCCCTGCGCGCGGCCCCGGAGGTCCTGGAGAAAAACGTAAAAGGGCAGTCCGGCTTATGGGCTTACGGCATCTCGGGTGATTATCCAATCTTGCTCTTGCGGGTTCGCGATGGCGACAGCCCGCTTTTGTTGGAGGCATTGAAGGCATATACCTACTGGCGCAACCGGCGGATCAAGGTCAACCTGGTCATCCTGAACGAGCAGGATACGGGCTATGCGATGGACTTGCACAATCAAATCCAACGCCAGATTGCCCTCATGGGTGCGGATGCGTGGCTGAACCAGCGCGACGGTATCTTCCTGTTGCGCAGCGACCAGATGCCGAAAGACGACCGGATTTTGCTGGAGGCGGTTGCCGGCGTTATTCTGGATCAAAAAAAGGGGAGCCTGGCGGAACATGCCAGGCGCCTGATCGCAGCCCCCATCCGCCTGCCGGCCTTCACACCGTCTCTCGCCGTTGCGCAGGACCCCGAACCGACGCCCCCGCTGAGGCGGCCGACCGGCTTGCGAATGGACAATGGCCTGGGAGGCTTCAGCCAGGACGGACGGGAGTATGTCATCTACCTCGAACACGGCCAGAGCACGCCCCACCCGTGGGTGAACGTGATCGCCAACCCGCAGTTTGGCTTCCTGGTTTCCGAAGCCGGATCCGGTTTCACGTGGGCTGGCAACAGTGGCGAGAACCGGCTGACACCCTGGCGGAATGACCCCCTGGCGGACCTGCCGGGAGAGGCGCTGTATCTGCGGGACGAAGAGACCGGGCTGGTCTGGTCGCCGACCCCGCTGCCAGCCGGGGCGGAGAGCGCCTGTACAATCCGGCACGGGGCGGGCTTTTCGACCTTCGAGAGCCAGAGTCACGGCCTGAACCAGCGCTTGCGGCTGTTCGCCGCGGCCGACGAACCGGTGAAAATTGCCCACCTGCGCCTGGAAAACTTGTGGAAGCGGCCGCGGCGCATCACCGTGACATTCTACGCCGAATGGGTGCTGGGTACCGCCCGTGAACCAAATCAGGCTTATGTCGTGCCGGAGTTCGACCCCGCCCGGCACGCCCTGCTGGCGCGCAACCGCTTCAACACCGAGTTTGGCGAGCGTGCCGCCTTTCTGGCTGCCAGCAAAAAACCACACGGCCTGACCGCGGACCGCAGCGAGTTCTTGGGCCGCCTGGGCAGCCTGCGCACCCCGGCCGCCCTCGGGCGAATCGGGCTGGCGAGCACAGTACGCGCCGGGCTGGATCCTTGCGCTGCAATCCAGCTGCACGTCGATCTGGCCCCCGGCGGGGTGGAAGAGATCTTTTTCCTGCTCGGCGAGGGGAGCAGCCGGGAGGAGAGCTTGGCGCTGATTACCAAATACCAGGCTCAGGGTCAAATTGAGCTGGCTTGGCAGGCCGTCGGACATCTTTGGGATGACCTCCTGGCCGGAATCACCGTCCAGACTCCCGACCCAGGCATGGACCTGATGCTCAACCGCTGGCTGCTCTACCAGACGATCAGCTGCCGCCTGTGGGCGAGGTCGGCGCTGTACCAATCCGGCGGTGCCTTCGGGTTCCGGGACCAGCTCCAGGACGTGCTGGCCGCGCTGCACATCCAACCGAGGCTGGCGCGTGAGCAGATCTTGAACGCCGCCCGCCGCCAGTTCGAGGCGGGCGATGTCCTGCATTGGTGGCACCCACCATCCGGCTGGGGAGTTCGCACCCGTTTTTCGGATGACCTGCTCTGGCTGCCTTTCGTCACCACGGAATACATCGCCGCCAGTGGGGATGCCTCCATCTTGGACGAGAGAATCCCCTTTCTTAAGGGAGAAGCGCTCAAGCCGGAGGAAGCCGAACGTTACGGTCAATATGAACCTGCGGCCGAGGGGTTTTCACTTTATGAACATTGCCGCCGGGCAGTGGAAAGGGGCTCGACTACCGGTGCACATGGGCTGCCGCTGATGGGCTCCGGCGATTGGAACGACGGCATGAACCGGGTGGGCCGGGAAGGGCGCGGCGAGAGCGTCTGGCTGGGCTGGTTTCTGCACGCGGCATTGACGCGTTTCAGCTCGCTTTGCCTGCTGATGAAGGACGACCCGGAGCCCTACCGCCAGCAGGCAGCCCGCCTGGCGCGAGCGCTGGAGCTGCACGCCTGGGACGGGAACTGGTACTTGCGCGCCTTCTACGACGACGGCGCCCGGCTGGGTTCAAGCGAGGACGACGAATGCCGGATCGATTCGATTGCCCAATCCTGGGCGGTTCTATCGAAAGCCGCTGACCCGGAGCGGGCAACCCGGGCGATGGAATCCGTCGACCAGCTCCTGGTCCGGGAGGACGACCAATTGATCCTTTTGCTCGCGCCTCCCTTTGACAAAACGGGCCGCGATCCCGGTTACATCCAGGGCTATGCCCCGGGCGTACGCGAAAACGGCGGGCAGTACACCCATGCTGCCATCTGGGTTGCCTGGGCTTTTGCCATGCTCGGTCAGGGGGATCGCGCCGGGGCGCTCTTCCGCCTGCTGAACCCCGTCTATCACGCCGACACACCCGAAAAAGCGAGGCGCTACATGGTCGAGCCTTATGGGATTGCCGCCGATATCTACAGCCAGCCCCCATTTACCGGAACAGGCGGCTGGACCGGGTACACCGGCTCCGCAGGATGGATGTACCGCCTGGGCATCGAAGCCATCCTGGGCCTCACCCGAGTGGGAGATACATTGAAGATCGACCCCTGCATTCCCGGGAGTTGGCCGGGGTTCCAGCTTACCTACCGGTTCGGCCGGACACCCTACCTGATCCGTGTCGAGAACCCGGAGAGTCTCAATCGCGGCATCCGGCAGATCCTGCTCAACGGAATGTCCTTGCCCGACAACCGGATTCCACTGAGCGATGATGGAAACCAACACGAGGTCCGCGTATTAATGGGGTCCACGCTTCACATCAAGAGGAAAAAAGTTGGCAAAAAACGATAGGGCTGATCTTGTGTCCCGCGGTGTAAAATAATTATAATTTCAAATA
This sequence comes from uncultured Chloroflexia bacterium, assembly GCA_963739255.1. Taxonomy (GTDB): domain Bacteria; phylum Chloroflexota; class Anaerolineae; order Anaerolineales; family Villigracilaceae; genus UBA877. The sequence continues at coordinate 131,610 of CAVTZT010000009.1, read as the reverse complement.
TATACGCCAGGAATTCGGATCGGTCCCGTATTCAAGAAGGAGAACAGGATGAGCGAAGGACAAAAAACCCAACAGGGCGAACAGGAAAAAGAACGAATAGAGCGCCAGCAGGAACAGCAGCAGCTGGAACAGCAGCAGGAACAGGAGCGCAAACAACGCCAGCTGGAGCAGCAGCAGTTGGAGCAGCAGCTGGAAGAGAAGCGCAAACAGCGCCAGAGGGAGCAGCTGGAACAAGAAGAACAGTTGAAACGCAGGCAGCAAAAGGGGTAGGCGTGACGCTGTAGCCCCCCCAACGGAAAGTCGATTGCACGCTTACCGGCTCCCCACCTGGGAAAGTCCTTACTCCGCATCCCACCCACGTCCGCGCCAAAAACAGGCGCGTCCTGCCTGGACGCACCTGTTTTATTTAATGGACCCTATTGTATCCTGGTCGCTTCGCCCATTCCGGGGGAGGCTAACCGGCACCGATTAAACTGACATAGACCGTCTTGCTGCGCGCACTGTACCCCGCCCAGATCACCTTCCCGTCCACGCTGAACTCGTCCAGCATCACGGACTGCCCCTCCCCATTGATCTGTTCCACGTAAGAGGTTTTATTATTTTGCAAGCAGATCACCTTAACGTCGCCGTCCTTCGTACTGCCGGTCCGTACGTATCCTTCGACGACCTTCAAGACGATCTGTTTTTCATCCATGCCGCTTCCAATTCGTTGATCCATACCGTCCGGCCTGCTTTCCCTGTTGCACGAAAAGCCCTCACTACAATTTTATGCCGCTGTGGCGAGGCTGATGTTTCAACAGGCGATGCAGCTCGAGCTCGGCCTGCGCCCGTGGAACAGAAAGGGAAAACGTCCACTCACCCAGAAGGGAATCCAGAGCCCGTTTCAAGACCAACACATCATGGTCGTTGAGCTGATACATTTGCTGGTGGGAGCTCAGGTCGCGAATGACCCGGCAGTTTGCCTCGGCGCTTGCGTCTTTCAACTCGTTCAAAAGATGCGTCCTGCGCTCGAGCCGATCTTTCGAGAGCGTTTCGCTTGGGCTGCCCAGGATGTCGAACAGCTTCTTAAACTGGCTCTCCGGGGTAGGCACACGCAGGCGGTTTGTCAGTTCCTCGTCCACCGGGACCCAGATGGTTAAGTCCCGGACCTGGACTACATAATAGTGGGCCGCCTGGCCGGGTAAATTTCTTTCCTCCATTCGGAGGATCTCCCCAAAACCATGGGTCCAGTGAATAACAGGGTCACCCACGCGGAAGTCCATTCTCGCCTCCTTTCCAAGCCTGCCTTACCGATCCTCAGGGTCCCGTCCTTCCAGCGGGAAATTGGAAAACGGGAAGAAAAAAACCAGTCCTCATAAGGACTGGCGATGGAGACCAACTGATCCTAGGATACGTAGATTAATTATACCATCGATGTCCGCCAACGCCCGATCCACCTGCCCAGCGCGGCATTATTAATATTGTATAAAGACAATTCACCGCGCAGCGTCCTGGTGTCCCAAGGGGACGCTCCGCAGTCCTTCCGGGAAAGAGCCCGGACCGAGTAAGCCCCCTGAGGGGGAGAGCGGAGGTTTTTTCTTTACGCCCTTTGCTGTCTTTGCGGTGTATCGCTTTTTTACCGGGCAAGTTCTCCGACGAGAAGATTGTCGTGCAGATCTCTGTCTTCTTTACCTTGACATCCCTGCCATACTCGGTTACCCTATAGTCACTTAATCTATCTTGTTCAGCAGTCGCTGCTGTTGTTTGTTTTGAGCCCCGCTCGATCCCCCCAACACTTGCCTGACTTCTGAAGAAAAGGAAAACCTGTGAACTTTGACCAGTTCAACCTGGATTCACGCCTACAGGCGGGGATCCAGCGCCTAGGCTATGTCACGCCGACGCCCGTCCAGATGAAAGCCATCCCCGCTGCCCTGGCCGGGGAGGACCTGATCGGCACCGCCCAGACCGGCACCGGCAAGACGGCTGCTTTCGTCCTGCCCATCCTGAACAAACTGCTCAGCGGTCCGCGCCGCCGCGCCCGGGCCCTGATCGTCACCCCCACCCGCGAGCTCGCCGAACAGATCCACGAAGCGGTGCGCGACCTGGGGACCGGCACCGGGCTGCGCAGCGCCACGCTCTACGGAGGCGTGGGCGCCGCGCCGCAGGTGCGCGCCCTGCGCGAGGGCGTGGAGATCCTGGTCGCCTGCCCGGGCCGCCTGCTCGACCACATCGGCCAGGGACATGCCCGCCTGAATGGGATCGAGGTCCTCGTCCTGGACGAGGCCGACCGCATGCTCGACATGGGCTTCCTGCCGGATGTGAAACGCATCCTGCAGCATATTCCGGCCAAACGCCAGACCATGCTCTTTTCGGCCACCTTCCCACCAGAGATCGAACAGCTGGCCGCCCGCACCCTGCGGAACCCCAAACGCATCGCCATCGGCCTGAGCCGTCCGGCGCACACCGTGGCCCACGCCCTCTACCCCGTCCCCCAGCACCTGAAGACATCCCTGCTGCTGGAACTGCTCAAGCGCACCGATTCCGGCTCGATGCTGATCTTTACCCGCACCAAGCACCGCGCCGAGAAGCTCTCTCGCCAGATTGCGCGGGCCGGTTTCCGTGCCACCAGCCTGCACAGCGACCGCTCGCAGGGTCAGCGCCAGTCGGCGCTGACCGGCTTTCGCAGCGGTCATTACCAGGTCATGGTCGCAACTGATATCGCCGCACGCGGCCTGGACGTGGAAGGCATCTCGCACGTGATCAACTTCGACATGCCCGCCACGGCCGACGACTACATCCACCGCATCGGGCGCACCGGTCGCGCCGAACGCAGCGGGGACGCTTTCACCTTGGTCACCCCGGACGACCGGGATATGATCCGGGCGCTGGAAAAAATCATCGGGAACCCTCTGCCGCGCCGGATCCTGGACGGGTTCGACTACAACGCCCCGGCACCCGAGCGGACGGTGCCGGCGCCGACCCGCCCCATGGCGCGACGTGCCCCGGCTGCCCCGACCCCGCACGGGAGCCCGGCCCGTCGGCCAGCCCAGCCATCCACTTTTTCCCGCGGCCTGCACCGAAAATTTGCCGGCGGAAGGAAGAGATAACGTCTCACCCGGACGGTTCCCGTCCGGGTTTTGTTTGGGGTTCAGCCGGTCCTCCAGGGGCTGGACTCGCGGATCGTCCCCACCAGGGGAACCAGCGACCTCCAGGTGATAAGACCCAATCTCCCAGCGCACACTTCAGATCGACGGGTTGATGATTCTGCCTGGCCCGGCAGCCACCTGCGTGGCGAGGCCCTCGATGTGCCACTGCCCTGGGATGTGGAACGTATGAACGCCGAGGCCCACGCCCGCGACAGGGACCGGCAGCTGGCCAACGTGCTGGAGGAGTTTCACCGGTCGTAACGGGAGTCCCTGGCTCTGGTGGAAGGCTTGAGCGAGGCCCAGCTGCAAAGTGTCTATGCCAATATCTGGCCGATGGGCCGGCTATGGACCGGCGTGGCCGCCAATATGGACTGGCACAATAAGGAACACCGCGCAGACATCGAAAAAATGGCTGAAAAGGTAAGGTTCATTTCCACGCTGGCAAGTAGAATGGCCTGGGCGTCATGATCGAAGTGGATGAATTTCTAATAGACTTCGCGGAATTCGGGCCGGAGAGCCGCGCCCCACGCCTGCGGGAATTGTCGATATTCCCAGGCTTCAAGGGCGATGGCTGATATAAGGTCGCCTTTACAGCAGCAGAGTACCATGGGGGATGAAAGAAAACAGCGCAGGATATTTGGAATGGGTCATCGACAACGGGTTGACTCCCTGCCTCATTGCCCCAGCGGCCATATTTTCTTCTCTTCTTAAAAGAGCAGGTGTTCTTCCCACCCAAGCTTCCACAAGCTTTCATATGAGGGAGACAAGATGCCGGGATATGCCCTGGCATTCTGTCCGCTGGGACGAGCGCAGGAGACTCAACTCCTTCAGAAATTAACCATTTAGATATCCCACCCTTATCCTGTGAGACAAACGTAACAAAATAATGGTGACATTTGCAATTTGATTGACAGGTCGATTTGCTATAGTGTTACTGTATTGGCATCCCAATCGGGTAATGTGGGCTAAACCTAGATAACTAAAAATTTCCCTGGCGACAATCGCATGGAAGAATACTTTCATCAAATTGTTGACAAGGGGATGATTGAGGGAGGAGGTGATGATCAATCAATGATCATGCGCGCACATCGCGCGTTCTTTTTTAAAAAGGGGGAGTAAGGTTCGGTCACCTTCGCCAAGGACTACACTAACTATTATGGAGGAATAGCAATGCCAGACAAAGAATCAAAGACCATCGGCTATCTGCCGAATGACACGCCTCCCTGGGGAGCCATGCTCAGCCTGGGCTTCCAGCAGTTCCTGACCATGTTCCCCGCCACCGTGCTGGTCGCCCTTCTGACCAAGTTCGACGTGGGCATCACTCTGCTGGCTTCCGGTCTCGGCACGATCGTTGCTCTGCTGGTCGCCAGACGAAAGATTCCGATGTACTACGGCTCATCGTTTTCGTACATTGCTGTCGTCATCACGGTCATGAGCAAATTTGCACCGGATTGCTTCAATTCCACAGCAGTCTATTGCCCCGATGGCGTGAAGATCGTTCAGGTCGGCATCGTCCTGACAGCAGTGTTTGAAATTCTTGTCGGCCTGTTGGTCATGCGTATTGGCAAGGCCGCGCTGGATCGTGTCCTGCCTCCAGTCGTGACCGGCTCGATGGCAATAGTGATCGGTATTGCTCTGGCTGGCGCAGCACTGGGAAACGCCGGTAATTCGGCGGCACCTGAAGTGGCATCAAAAACCTGGATAGTGGCATTCATCACCCTGGTTATCACCATTGCCTTCTCAGTTTACTTGCAGGGCAAGGGTCTCATTGGGATGCTGCCCATCCTGCTGGGTGCGATCGTCGGGTACCTCGTCGCCATTCCTTTTGGATTGGTGCACTTTGAGAATGTGATCAATGCCAACTGGTTTGAAATTCCCAAGTTCACCTTCCCTGCGTTCACCAATCCCAACGCCTGGGGCATGGCTTTGAGCATCGCGCTGATCTTCATTGCCACAGTCCCCGAGAGCACCGCCCACCTCTACCAGATGAGTCTGTACATCGATGCGCTGGCCAAAGAGTTGAAGAAGACCCCCATGGAGATCAAGAAGCTCATCGGACTCAACCTGGTGGCTGACGGTTCGGACGACCTGGTGGTCGGTTTGCTTGGCGGTTGTGCAGGGACGAACTACGGCGAGAACAACAGCCTGATGGCCATCACCCGTAACTACTCCACCGCAGTGCTCATGACGGCGGGCTGCATGGCCGTTCTGCTCGGCTTCTTCGGCAAACTGGTGGCGCTGGTCAATACCCTGCCCGCGGCGGTTGTCGGCGGCCTGAGCATCTACCTGTTCGGCGTGATCGGCATGCAGGGTATTGCCCTCATCCAGTCCGAAAAAGTCAACCTGTTCGACCCCAGACAGCTCGCGGTCGGCGCGATCATCCTGATAAGTGGCATCGGCGGTAATCTGGCTCTGCCCAATGGTGTATTCCCCTTCTATGTGCCAATCCTTTTCCCCAATGGCATCCCGGCAATTGTCTTTGCCGCCATCCTGGGCATCTTGGTCAACACGCTCTTCCTGGTGCTGCCACCCAAGCTCTTCGGGGTCGAAGAGCGCGAGAATATAAACCTGTAGTGCAGCCCTGACCCCTGGCCAATGTCATCGGCCGGGTGGGTTCGGTTCTCAACGATGGAACGTTCAAGCCTCCTCTCGTTTGAACGTTCCACCGTTCTTCCGTCTGTAGGGATAACCAGGCACCTTGCAGGGCAGAATTATGACCATCAATTCTCACCCCACGCTCCCCGAATTTGACTATATCCGGCCGGAGACGCTGGCCGAAGCCAGCCAATTCCTGGCCCGGCACCCTGCCGAGGCGCGCCCCTTCCTGGGAGGCACGGACGTTTTTGTCCGCATGCGGGATGGGTTCCTGACGCCCAAATTCCTCGTGGACGTAAAAAACCTGGACGGGACGAACGACCTGCGCTTCGACCCGCAGGCAGGCCTGAGCCTCGGGGCGGCGGTCAACATGAACCGGGTGATCGCCTCCCCAGACGTGTGCAGGCACTACTCCTTGCTGGCCGAGGCCTGCCGGTCGGTCGCCAGCTACCAGCTGCGCACGCGGGCGACCGTCGTCGGCAACATTTGCAACGCCTCCCCCGCCGGAGATACCATTGGAGCCTGCCTGGTATTGGATGGGGTACTGCATATCCACGGGACGGGCGGTCCACGCCAAGAGCCCCTCGCCGCGTTCTTCCTCGGTCCCGGCAAGACCTCCTTGAAACCCGGCGACATCGTGACGGCGATCCACTTCCCGCTCCCGCCCAAGGGCTGCACGGGCACATACCTCAAGCTGGGGCGCAACCGGCTGAGCGACTTGTCCATCGTGGGCGTGACCGTGCTGGGTGCCCCGGATGCCAGCCTCCGCTCGGGTTTCCGCTTCCGCCTCGCCCTGGCTTCCGTGGCTCCGGTTCCGCTGACCGTCCCGGAGGCTGAAAAGTATCTGGCGGACCACGCCATCACCCCCGAAACCATCGACGATGCCGCCCGGCTGGCCTCCGAGGCCTGCGCCCCGATCGACGATATACGCGGCAGCGCCCGCTATCGCACGCTGATGGTCAGGAACCTGACCCACAGAGCGCTCTCCGAAGTGTGGAAGAAATTGGAAAAATCAGCCGAGTAAAAATCTATGCAATCGTTTGTCATCTTTATGCGGAGGATTGTATGGCCTTCCACGAAATAACCCTCACCGTCAACGGCGGGCCGGAACGGGTCAGCGTGCCGTCCAACATGACCCTCATGCGCCTGCTGCGCGAAAGCCTGGCGTTGACCGGCACGAAGAACGGCTGCTCGGCTGGCGAATGCGGCGCCTGCACCGTCCTGTTGGACGGGGAACCGGTGAACAGCTGCATGGTGCTGGCGGTCGAATGCGACGGGGCCGAAGTCGTCACGGTCGAAGGCCTGGCAGAGGACAAACAGCTCAGTCCCATCCAGGAGGCCATGATCAAAGCCGGCGGCGTCCAATGCGGCTTTTGTACGCCGGGAATTTTGATCGCCTCCCGGGCGCTCCTCGACCGGAATCCGGATCCGAGCGAGGAGGAAATCGGCGAAGCGCTGGTCGGCAATCTGTGCCGCTGCACCGGATATTTCCGTATCATCGAGAGCGTGAAGGCGGCCGCCAGGATGCAAGCCGTGAGGACCTGACCGGTGTCGAGGACCACGGCTCTCAGACGAAGGTTTATATCCAGACTGCACCTCCCTGAGGAGGCAACTTATGGTAAAGGCCAACCCCGATAAAATTCCCAGCCCGGTCGGTGAAAACAAACCCCGCATCGACGCCCGCGAGAAGGTCACCGGCGCAGCCTTGTATGCGGACGATATCCAGTTTGGCAACAAATTGCTGTACGCGCGGGTCAAACGCAGCCCGCATCCGCATGCGCTGATCAAGAAAATCGACGTCGCCAAGGCGCGCGCCCTGCCGGGGGTGAAAGCGGTCGTCACCGGCGAGGATTTCCCCGGTTACATCGGGCTGTACTTGAAGGACCGGCACATCTTCTGCCGCGACCGCGTGCGCTACGTCGGCGATCCGGTGGCCGGGGTGGCGGCGATCAGTCCGGAGATCGCCGAACAGGCCCTCGGCCTGATCGAAGTCGAGTACGAGGTCCTCGAGCCGGTCCTCGACCCGGAGTTTGGCGCCAGCCCCCAAGCACCGGTCCTCCACCCGGAGCTCGGCCAGTACGTCGTGGCCAGCTTCATCCTGCCCAAGCCCGGTACGAACATCTCCAACCATTTCAAAATCCGCAAAGGGGATGTGAAGGGCGCATGGAAGAAGTGCAAGGCGGTCATCGAGCGTAAATACCGCATCCCCCACATCCAGCACGTGCCCATCGAACCGCACGTGGCCATCGCCAAGGTGGATGAGGCAGGCGAGGTCACGCTGTGGGACAGCTCGCAATCACCCTTTGCGCAGCGCAACCTGATCGCCGAAACGCTGGGCATCTCCCAGAGCGAGATGCGGGTGATCGCCCCGCTGGTGGGGGGCGGTTTCGGCGGCAAGGCCGGCGTGAGCATGGAGTCCCTGGCGGTGGCCATCGCCACCAAGGTCAAGGGGTATCCGGTCAAGCTGCTCCTGACGCGCGAAGAGGAGTTTTACACGGCCTTCGTGCGCCAGGGACTGGTGTGCCTACTTCAAGATGGGCTGCGACAAGAACGGCAAGCTGCTGGCAATGGAGAATACGTTTTACTGGGACGGCGGGGCCTACACGGAGTACGGCGTGAACATTACCGCGTGCCGCCGGCTACAGCTGCACCGGTCCCTACGAAGTGCCCAACGTCAAGACGGACAGCTATTGCGTCTACACCAACCACCCGGTCGGCGGGCCGATGCGCGGCTTCGGCATGCCCGAGATGCACGCCGGGCTGGAGCAGTGCATCGACGAGCTGGCGCTCCAGATCGGGATGGATGCGGTCGAGTTCCGCAGGCGGAATTGCCTGAAGACGGACAGCATCCTGGCGACAGGCGGCAAGATGCACCCGACGGGCCTGACCCGAGTGCCTTGACAAGGCGGCCGAGGCGATCGGCTGGGGAGAAAAGGCTCCGCCCAGCGCGCCCAACAAACGCCGCGGCAAGGGGCTGGCCCTGATGTGGAAGGCCCCGGCCATGCCGGGCAACGCCGGTTCGAGCGCCTGGATCGAGCTGGCCGAAGACGGCATGCTGACGCTGGGCGTCGGCTGCCAGGACATCGGCCAGGGGGCCTTCACCGTCGCGGCCCAGATGGCTGCGGCGGCTTTCGGGGTGCCCTACGAAAGCGTGCGCCTGGCAACCCCGGTGGACACGCGCTATAGCCCCTACGAGTGGCAGACGGTGGCCAGCCGCATCACCTGGAGCACCGGGAATGCCATCATCAGCGCCGCCCACGACGCCCGTCGCCAGGTCCTCGACCTTGTCGCCAAGGCCTGGGGCGAAACCCCCGAGGACCTGGACATCGTCAACGGCGTGGTGGTCTCATTCAAAAGCGAGAAGGAAATCCCGGTCAAGAATCTGGCCGTGGCCGGCCTGCCGAAAGCGGACGGCAAAGGCTGGATGGGGGGCCCCATCATCGGGCGCGGCAACTTCATGCCCTCCAACGTGACCGGCCTGGACCCGGAAACCGGACAGGGGGAGCAAGCGGTCGTCCACTTCACCACCGGCGCCCAGGCGATCGAGCTGGAAGTGGACCTGGACACCGGGAAGATCGAGATCCTCAAGGGTGTGGCAGCCTTCGACGTCGGCAGGGCCATCAACCCCGATCTGGTGAAAGCCCAGATGGAAGGCGGCCTGGTCCAGGGGATCAGCTCGGCGTTGTTCGAATGCCTGCAATTGAAAGACGGCGTCGTGCAGAATCCCAGCTTCGTGGATTATCGCATCGCCACCTCCTCCGACCTTCCTCGGTCCATCCAATCCATCATCGTCGAAGTCCCGCAAGACGACGGGCCGTGGGGGGCGCGCGGCATCGGCGAGCATTCGATGGTGCCCACCATCCCGGCCATTGCGAATGCCCTCTACGATGCCATCGGCCTGCGCTTCGAAGGCCCACCCTTCACGGCCGAAAAAGTATACCTGGCCATGCTGGATGCCGGAATGGTAAAGTGAATGCCATGAACTTAAGATCGATTGTCAAGCCCAGCGAGTATCACGATTCGGTCAGCCTGATGCTGGTGGCGCGCGAGCTCGCCGGCCTGGAAGGCGTGCGCGACGCGGCGGTGGTGATGGCGACCGAGGCGAATAAATCCATCCTGGCCGGCGCCGGTCTGCTCAGCGAGGCGATCAAAGCCGCCGGCGCCAACGACCTGGCGATCGCGGTCAGCGCCGCGGATGCCTCCACGGCCGAGCGGGCCCTCGTCCAAGCGGAAGAGCTGTTGAAGAAAAAGACCGGGGCGGAGGCCGCGGGCGAGCTCCGGCCGAAGACCATCCGCAGCGCCCTGGCGGAGCGGCCGCAGGCCAACGTGGCGGTCGTCTCGGTGGCTGGTCGCTACGCCGCCGACGAGGCCTGGGAGGCCCTGCAGCGCGGCCTGCACGTGCTGCTCTTCAGCGACAACGTCTCCCTGGAGGACGAGATCGCCTTGAAAAAATACGCCCGCCAGCGCGGCCTGCTCCTGATGGGTCCCGGCGCCGGGACGGCGATCCTCAACGACGTCGCCCTCGGTTTTGCCAACGCCCTCCCGCCCGGTCCGGTGGGGATCGTCTCGGCAGCCGGTACCGGCCTGCAGGAGGTCAGCACCCTGCTTGCCCGAGGCGGGGTGGGCATCAGCCAGGGCCTCGGGACCGGGGGCCGCGATCTCAAAAAAGAGGTCGGCGGGATCATGATGCTGGAGGCGCTCAAGGCCTTGCAGGAGGATCCGGCCACGGAAGTCCTCGCCTTGATCAGCAAGCCGCCGGCAGAGGAAGTGGTCCAGGTCATTCTCAAGCAGGTCTCCGCCAGTCGCAAGCCGGCCGTGATCTGCTTCCTGGGCGGGGAGATGGGAGCGGTTTCCCGGGTCCCCAACGCCATCCCGGCCCGCACCCTGTACGAATGCAGCCTGCTGGCCGCCGGTTTGGTCCGGCAGGAATGCGGGGAGGTGAAGGCGCTTCTCAAGGCGGAAAACTCCAGGCTGGCAAGGAAGGCCAGGGGGCTCAAGGGTAAACTGAACGACCGGCAGCGTTACCTGCGCGGCCTGTTCTCGGGCGGCACATTGTGCTACGAGGCGCAGGTGATCTGGAAGGACATGCTGAAGGAGCCGGTCCATTCCAACGCCCCCCTGCCGGGCGGTCCCGCCCTGCCCGATGCGACCCGGAGCCTCGGGCACACCGCCGTGGACCTCGGCGAGGAGGAGTTCACCGTCGGGCGGCCTCACCCGATGATCGACAACGACCTGCGCATCCGCCGCCTGCTCCAGGAGGCGCGTGATACCGAAACTGCAGTGATCATGCTGGACGTGGTGCTCGGCTATGGTGCGCACCCGGACCCGGCCGCCGAGCTCGGTCCGGCGATCCGCCAGGCGCGCCAGACTGCTCGCGCCAGCCGGTCGCGAGCTGCCCGTGGTCGCCTCCGTCACCGGCACCGAGGGCGACCCGCAGAGCCTCAGCCGCACCATCTCCGCCCTGGAAGCGGCCGGGGCGATCGTGTGCGACAGCAACTCGGCGGCGGCCCGGCTCACGGGAATGATCGTTTCCGCTTGAGCGGAGAGGATGGCCATGAGCAGGATCAACGACATCTTCGGAAAAGAGCTTACCGTGCTCAACGTCGGCCTGACCGGCATGGCCAGGTCGGTCAGCGACCAGGGGGTAAAGGTGGTCGATCTGGACTGGCGCCCTCCCAGGGAGGGCATACCCCGCTTGCGGCAGACGAAGTCCGGGATTGACATCGAGGCGGCCAACCAGGAGGTCGTGGAGCGCATCAAGCACGGCCAGGCCGTCCTGGCGGGGATGGGGATCGCCCGGGAGGTCATCCCGGGCATGCACGACCACATGATCCTGCACGCCGGGCCGCCGATCACCTGGGAGCGCATGTGCGGTCCGCAGCGCGGCGCGGTGATGGGCGCGCTGATCTACGAGGGCCTGGCCGGGGACGAGACCGAAGCTGCCCGGCTGGCCGCCTCCGGCGGGGTCGAGTTTGCCCCCTGCCACCACCACCACGCCGTCGGGCCGATGGCGGGCGTCGTCTCCCCGTCCATGCCGGTGTTCATCCTCGAGAACAAGGCCTTCGGCAACCGGGCCTACTGCACCCAGAACGAAGGCCTGGGGAAGGTGCTGCGCTACGGCGGGATGGGGCCGGAGGTCTATGCCCGCCTGAAATGGATGGAGACCGACCTCTACCCGGCCCTCGACCGCGCCTTGCAGACCCTGCCCAATGGGATCGACGTCAAGAGCCTGATCGCCCAGGCGCTGCACATGGGCGACGAGTGCCACAACCGCAACCGGGCCGCCACCTCGCTCTTCCTGCGCGCCATCGGGCCGGCGCTGGCCCGCACCAACCGCGACAACGAGGTCCTGGCCAGGGTGATCGAGTTCATCGACCGCAACGATCACTTCTTCCTGAACCTGAGCATGCCCGCCGGGAAGGCCCTGCTCGAACCGGCGGAAGGAGTGGCGGGCAGCACCATCGTCACCGTGATGGCGCGCAACGGCACCGATTTCGGCATCCGCCTGGCCAGCATGCCCGAGCGCTGGTTCACCGCGCCGGCCGGGAGGGTCCAGGGGCTGTACTTCCCGCAGTTCAGCGAGAAGGACGCCAACCCCGACATCGGCGACAGCACCATCACCGAGACGGCCGGTTACGGCGGGATGGCCATGGCGGCCGCACCCGCCATCGTCAAGTTCGTCGGCGGCAGCCCGCAGCTGGCGACCCAGACCACGCTCGAGATGTACGAGATCACCTTCGGCGAGCACGAGCATTTCACCATCCCGGCCCTGAATTTCCGCGGCACCCCGCTCGGCATCGACGTGCGCAAGGTGATCGAGACCGGCATCCTGCCGCAGATCAACACCGGCATCGCCCACAAGGACCCCGGCGTGGGCATGGTCGGGGCGGGGATCCTGCGCGCCCCGGAGAAGTGTTTCCAGGATGCCTTCGACTGTCTCAAGGACATCTAGCCGGGCAGTCATGAGATCTGACCCGCCGGCATGCAACTGTCGAACGATCATCATTTTCTGAAAGGAGAATCTGCCATGAAATTCCTCGATTTGACCATCCCCCTGGGAATTGCTACCCCGCCCTGGCCGACCTATGAGCCGCTGCAGATCAAGTATTTCAAGCGCCTGGCGCCCAACGGGGCCAACGGCCAGGTGGTCACCCATTCCAACCACCTCGGCACCCACCTGGACGGCGAGATCCATTTCCACACCCCCGGCAAGGACATCGCCTCGCTGGACATGGATTACCTGGTCCACGAGGCCGCGGTGGTCGACCTGAGCGACGTCTGCGGCGACTACGACGTGTACACCAGCAAAATGGTCGAGGAGCGCGTCGAGGTGCGCCAGGGCGACATCCTCATCATCCACACCGGCTACCACCACTTCGGCTGGGACATGCCCACCGCCAACGAAATCCGCTACATGGTCATGCACCCCGGCCCGGACCGCGAGTTTGCCGAATGGGCCAAGGAGAAGAAGCTGCGCTGGATCGGGGTGGACTGCGGCAGCGCCGACCATCCCATGAACACGATCATCCGCGACTGGATGCCGCGCCAGGCTCGCCAGGCCGACCGCGTCTTCAAGAAGAAATACGGCATGCCGCTGGCGGAGTTCTTCGACGACAGCAAGTACCAGCTCATGCACCTGGAGATGTTCCCCTACGGCATCGTCCACGCCGAGTGCATCGGCGGCGAGATCGACCTGGTGCTTAACCGCCGCGTCCCGATCGGTTTCTTCCCCTGGCGCTTCGTGGACGGCGAATCGTGCATCGGGCGCTGCGTCGCCATTCTGGAGGACAAGGACTATGCCGCCCTGATGAAGAAAAAGGCCGACCTGCCGAAGACCAAATTCGGTGACGCCTACGATCCAGGACATGTCGAGAGCATCAACAAGTTCAGCAAGGCGAATCTGGGCTAGGAGATCACCATGCCGGTCGATATGGAACTCGAGGCCGTCTTACGGCCGATGCAATATCCGATGGTCCCCTACCCACCCAAGGTGATCATCCTGGCCAACGGCAAGAAGATGGTCGTGCGCCAGGCCGCCCGCGAGGACGTGCCGGCGATCCTCAAGTCCGTCCACCCCTGCCTGTTCATCGAGCGGGACTATTACGACATCGTCAGCGCCCGGCTGTATGGTGAGCTGCTGGCCTGGTACCGCTACCGCGTGAAAAGCGAATACTGCCTGCTCGGGCAGGTGGACGGCTACCTGGTGGGCGTGGTCAACGGCCGCCTGGAGAACGAGAAGGTTGGCATGAGCTACCATACCCTGGCCATCGACCGCGGCCTGCGTATCGGCTCGCACCTGTTCGCCGCCAAGATGGAATACCACATGGACTTCCTCAAGCAGGAGGAGGTCCTGATCGTGGCCGAAAGCCCGATCGGCTTCCGGCGCTGGATGATCGAGTATCCGTTGGAGAAAACGAACATCCCCCACGAGCTGGGCGGCGGCGACTCGTACCGCCTGACGCGCGCCATCTACAACGCGGCCAAACCCCGACTGGTAGTGGGCGACCGCCCGGTGCCGCAGAAACTGCTCGACGAGGCTATGGCGGAGATCAAGTTCGCCGACGACGACACCATTCGCGAGCGCATCGCCGGGCTGAAAGGCAGGTGAAACGATGAGAGACGTTGCCATCATCGGCGCCGGCATGATCCCCTTCGGGCGGCGGGACGAAGACAGCCTGATGGACATGCTCGCCTACGCCTCCCTGAAGGCGCTCGACGATGCCGGCCTGGGGGACAAATCCGTGGATGCCGTCTACGTGGGCAACATGGGCGCGGGCATCCTCCAGCACCAGACCTCCATCGCCAGCGCGCTGGTGGACCGCCTCAGCCTGCTGCCCGCCGCCGCCGACGCGGTCGAGAACGGCCCGGCCTCCGGCGCCTCGGCGGTCAAGAACGGCCTGCTGGCGGTGGCTTCCGGCTATTACGACACCGTGCTGGTGGTGGGCGGTGAAAAGATGCGCGAGGTCACCGGCTGGCGCGCCACCGACTTCGTGGCGACCATGACCCACCCGCAGGCCGAGTACCCCTACGGGATCACCCTGCCCGGCATGGCAGGCATGTTCACCCGCCTGTACATGGAAAAGTACGGCGTGACGCGCGAGCACCTGCTGGCCGTCTCGCTCAAGAACCAGGAGATGGGCACCTTGAACCCCTACGCCCACGTCGAGATGGCCCTGGACCGGGAGGGCATCTACGACAGCCCGCACGCCGTGGTCAACAATCCGGTCACGGCCGATCCGCTGCATCTGTACGACCTCTGCCCGGTCAGCGACGGGGCTGCGGCGCTGGTGCTCTGCCCCTTGGAAATGATCAAGACTTCCAAGAAGGCCACCGAGAGCTCCAAGCCACCGGTCGTGATCGCCGGTTTCGGCCAGGCCACCGACACCCACACCCTGCAGGAGCGCGAAGACCCGACCGACCTGAAAGCCGTCACGCTGGCCGCCCAGCAGGCCTTTGCAATGGCCAAGCTCAAACCGGGAGACATCGATGTGGCCGAGCTACACGACGCCTTTACCATCCTGGAGATCGCTGAGAGCGAGCACGTCGGCTTTTTCAAGAAGGGCGAGGGCGGCAAGGCCGCCGCAGCCGGCAAAACCCGCCTGGGTGGGCAAATTCCGATTAATACCTCGGGCGGCTTGAAGGCGCGCGGCCATCCGGTGGGTGCCACCGGCGTGGCCCAGGTCGTGGATATCGTCTTCCAGCTGCGCCACGAGCTGCCCAAGAACCGGCAGGTGAAGAATGCCAGACACGGCTTGACGGTCAATTTCGGCGGTTTTGGCAACAACGTCCTGGCCTTCGTGCTGAAGAGGGTGCAGTCATGAAAAAAGATATCCCTATCACGGCTTTCAAGTGCAAGAAGTGCGGCCGGATCCATTACCCCTATCATGACCGCTGCCTGGATTGCAAAGGCCGCCAGTTCGAGCCGATCAAGCCCCAGGGAAATGCCAGGCTGCTCACCTACTCGGCGATATTCAACCTGCCCTGGGGCTTCGACCAGCGTTTCCTGATCATCGGGGTGGCCGAATTCGAGAACAAGGTTAAAGCCATGGGCCAGATCAAGGCCGATTCGGTCGATCGCTTGAAGGTGGGAATGAAGGTAAGACCCAGCTGGGAGCCGGTCCGCGTCCAGTTCGGCGAGGACGTGTATGGGCTGAAGTTCGAGCCGATCGAATAGGTTCGGGGCGGTTGGATTCCGGACACGGCCTGGGAAGATTTGCCCAGGCCGTGTCTGCAAATAACAGGATTTATCGATGCCATAGGAATGGTAATACTTCTATTCACGGTTGATGAATTAATTTTACGGCTCAGGGTAGCCGTCTAAGCACGGTCTTCGCCTCGGACTGCATTGCCTCGCTGCTGGGTGCTGCCTTCCCGATAACAACGTCACTGAAGCCAAAGAAGATCGTGCCCTTCAGGACGCCAATTGCGCTGCCGTTGATGGTTTTGCCCCCGGCGTTGATCGTCGCCTGGGCGATGACGGCTCCATCTGCGAAGTTGGGCAGCTCGGTGGGGGTAAGCCCGTGACTCGTCAGCCGTTGCAAATTCGCTTGAAGATCGGCGATGAACTGCGCCTTGTACGACTTCGCCGTAGCCACGTCCGGCGCTTGGGCAACCTCTACCATGAACACATTCGAGGTCTGGGAACCGTAGGTGCAGGTCTTGCCGCCGCCAGGGGTGGTTCCTTCCTCTCCCGCTTCGAACGAGGTGCCGGCCAGCGATGACGCCTCCTGGCTGTCGATCAGCAGGCAAGGGTCAAGCGACGTCGGCGTCGCCGTCTGCTGTGGCACGCTCGAAGCCACTGGGGTGAATGTCGGAGTGGGAGTGCTGGTTGATGGGCTGCATGCGGAGAGCAACGCGGCGATGACCAGCACGGAGATGCCGAGTCTTGTTCGAGTTCACATCAATACTCCCCTTGAGGCGTTGATGCGGTGTGGAACTGGTGGTCTGGCATCCGCTGGTTAATGTTTCCTGAGTTTTTTCGCCCATCGAGATACTCCTTTCAATTTTGGAACAATTCGAGATCATGAAGGTATGAAGAAGAGTGCAATATAGGCATTGTTACAAGCGAACCCGACCGATTGCACAGTTTGTAACTGTTACCTTCGGTCATAATCCCGGAAAAACAGAAATTATTCAACCTTCGGAAGAAACCAATGTCTTGACGAATCCCTCTACGGGCAAGTAATTATACCTTTGTGGGTATATTTTATCACAAATTACTCTTTTTTCAGGACATTAAATCTTATCCTTCTGCCGGGTCCTGCAAAATCACAAACCGCCGGGCTTGCCAATTTTCATTGGTCTCGGCGGTATTCGCGCGAATATGAAATATTAGAGTCGTCCTCTTCTCAAATTACTCTTGAAGAAACTACAGACCTCCAGGTTATGAGATGCAATCTCTGATCGCATCACCGCGGACCTCAAGGCCACCCGATTTTAGGCAGCCTAACGATCTTCGGTTCCAAGGAGCCTGGCGGTCTTCGATTGGTCAATCGAAGACCGGATTTGAGCCCGGAAGGCCAGATTTGAAATCCGAAAACACTTCCAGGTGACAACACACCAGAGAAAATTGTACTCCAATTTCAGGGTGTGAAAAAACATTGCGGTCTTCGGTTCAGGAGGAATCAGAGAAACCAACCATTTTTTTGGTCCTGAACCGAAGACCGGATTCCAGCCTATAAACCTTAAAAACATGAAAGAAAGGTAGGCATTGATCCTTCTCGTAAAAAAACCGACTACGAAGTCGGTTGGGGGGTGTCGCACGAATGTTATCAAGCTCACTCGGAGAGGTGCCCGATTTGTTTCAAAAGACCTGGCACATCCCCCGCGGCGTATTCTTTACATCCGAGATCGCTCAGTGACAGCTGGGCGATCTTTGTTATGAATTCAGAGGGCGTTGGTGCATGAATAGAAAGTGGCGTGAGACGTATAATCTTTGGTTATGCCTAACACAAAAAATACACGCTCACGCCGGAAGGAATTATACCGTGTTCGGAACTGGTCGGATTACGACCGTGCACTGGTACAACGCGGCTCATTGACAGTCTGGATAGCCGATGGATTTGAGAAGACATGGTTTTACGAAGGTTCTTCACAACGAGGCAGTCAGTTTGATTACAGTGCGCAGGCGATTGAGATCATGCTGACCTTGAAAAATGTATTTCACCTGCCCAACCGGGCGACCGAAGGGTTTGCGTGTTCCTTGTTTGGATTGCTCGAGATTGACCTGCCCATTCCAGATCATACGACTTTATCCCGACGCGGGAAAACACTGAAGGTTTCTCTACCGAGGCGAGCCAACGGGCACCTGGATCTGGTCATGGACAGCACCGGGCTCAAGATCTACGGCGAAGGAGAATGGAAAGTGCGAACGCACGGAAAATCGAAGCGGCGCACCTGGCGCAAACTCCATCTTAGTGTGGATCGCCACAGCGGCGAAATTCAAGCCGCCGAACTGACCGAAGCTGGGGTCAGTGATGAGGCCATGGCGGAAGCCATGCTCAAGCAAATCGAACAACCCATTGACAGTCTTGCCGCAGATGGCATTTACGACAAACGGCGTATGTACAAGAGCCTCAACCAATATGCACCTTCAGCCAGAGTGCTGATCCCACCGCGCAGGAATGCGCGCATCTGGCAACATGGTAATTCAAAAACAGAACGTCTCAAACGAGATGAGAACTTGCGCTACATTCGCAAATACGGACGTGCCGCCTGGAAAAATGATTCCGGCTATCATGGCCGTTCCCTGGCGGAAACCGCCATGTTCCGCTATAAAACCATCTTCGGCGGCCAGCTTTCCACGCGCCTGATCGAAACTCAAACAAGCCAGGCCATGATCCGTTGCGCAGCTCTCAATACCATGACGCATTTGGGTATGCCGCACAGCTACAAACTCGCATGACCAGTTATTCTTTCGGGTCGTACTATGCCTGCTCAATACCTATCATCCGATTTATGCACCAACGCCAATTCAGAGCATAAATTATGACCCAGGGATTATGAGGCTGACTGGCAGGATATCGTTTAGAATATACATCAAATAGAGTGGATAGTTGCTCCAACGACTGGTTTTTCGCAGGTCGAAATGGGCTTAACGAATTTTCCATTACAGTTGACAAGTTTCATCGGGCGCGAGCGGGAAATAGCTGACGTCAAGCGCCTGCTATTCAGCTCACACCTCATCACGCTCACGGGCGCGGGCGGTAGCGGCAAGACGCGGCTGGCGATCCAAATTTCCAAATCAGTGAGTGAAAACTTTGCGGATGGTGTCTGGCTCGTAGACCTGGCTCCGCTTCACGAGCCCGCACTCGTCCCGCAGCTCGTCATACTGGCGCTTGGCTTGCGCCTGACTGCGGACCAACCCCTGCTGGAGACACTGCTGAGTTTTGTTCGGTCTAAACAATTGCTTCTCCTTCTGGATAATTGCGAGCACCTTAGCGAAGCTTGCGCACAGCTCGCCCAAGGATTACTCTCCAAAGCGCCTGACCTGCGAATTCTGGCGACCAGCCGCGTGGCGCTGGGAATTGCTGGCGAAAACATCTATCAGGTGTCCGGTCTTGCCTGGCCCGTTTTTGATAAAGAGGTTAAGCCAGAAGGGCAAGTTCACCTTGAATTTCAAGAATTAATGAGGTACGACGCAGTTCGTCTATTTGTTGAACGGGCGCGTGCCATCTCTCCCAATTTCAACCTCACCTCTGAAAATGCATTGTCAACCGTCGAGATTTGCCGGCGGCTGGATGGACTCCCCCTTGCGCTGGAACTGGCCAGCGCACGAGTCAATGTGTTGACTATTCAAGAAATTACCGCACGCCTTACTGACCGTTTTGCTCTGCTTATCTCCGGTCAACACAGCGGACATGACGCGCGGCACCACACTCTGCGCGCGACCATCGATTGGAGTTACGTGCTGCTTGCGAAGGATGAGCAGATTTTGCTGCGGCGCCTGGCTGTTTTCGAATCTGGCTGTACCCTCGATACAGTAGAAGCCATCTGCACAGGAGAGGGGATCGTCAAAGGGCACACCCTGGATCGAATCTCCTCATTGATAAGTAAATCATTTGTCTTGGCGGATACAATTGGCCGCTCCCAAGCGCGCTACCGCCTGCTCGAAACGATCCGCGAATATGCACTCGAAAAACTAGAAGAGGCGGGTGAAACGGCGCAGTTACGTGACCGTCACCTGGATCTATTCCTCGCCCGGGTAGAAGAAGCTGCGCCGAAACTAGGCGAGGCGTACCAGCAGCTCTGGCTGAACTGGTTGGAAGGCGAGCACGACAACCTGCGCGCCGCCCTGGCCTGGTCGCTGGAAAGCGGCAATATCGAGGCGGGACTACGCATCGCCACTGCGCTCGTTCGATTTTGGGAGATCCGCGGCTATGTTCAAGAAGGCTTGGGATGGTCCGAGCGATTGCTCGCCCGGACTGACAACAGAATATCTCCGAGTGTTCGTGTGAATGCCCTCGTGTCTGCGGCATTTCTGGCTATGTTTCTTGGCAATGCTCCGGCAACCCTGGCCTATGGCCGGGAAGCAGTTGAAGTAGCTGAGGAAGTAAGAAGTGAAGACAATCCAATCCTCACCTTCGCACTGGCTGGCCTAGCATCAGGAGCGAGAGCGGCGGGTGACTATCAAACTGCATTCACCATCGGGGAGCGGGCGATCCAGCTGTTACGTGACTTACCCGGGCACTCGTTCCATTTAGGCATGGCTTTGCTTGCACAGGGAGATGTAGCAATTCAGTTGGGTTACTATGAAACTGCCCGTGAAAGGCTGGACGAGAGCCTGGGCCTGGCACGAAAGGATGGCGATTCCTTCCGCATCGCGCATGTGCTCAACAAACTAGGAGATCTGGCTCGTTGCAAGCAGAGTTACGCCGAGGCGCAAGGCGATTATGAAAACAGCGCGGCGCTTCTGCGCGAAATTGATGCACAGCACGATTTGGCCTCAATATTATGCAATCTGGGATATGCCTGTTTGCACCTGGGGGATGTCGAAAGAGCCAAAGCTTTATTCAGTGAAAGCATGGCCATTCACTCGGCCCAGGAGAACAAGACCGGTATGACAGAATGCCTTACCGGCTTCGCGGCAACCGCAGTCATGGGTGGATTGCCTGCAGTCGGAGCTCACTTACTCGCCGCTGCCGCTGTAATCAGCGGGCATGCATCTGTATGGCTGGCGACACGGATGGAGACTGAACATTATCTTGACCTCGCTCGCTCCAGACTCACAGATGGTGAGTTCCAGGCGGAGCAGGCGGCCGGGCGCGCCATGTCCCTTGAGCAGGCCATTAACTATGCCCAGAATCTCTTACTCAAACCGAAGACTCCACCGGCGCTTGAGAAAACACCGGATCGCCTAACCGAGCGCGAGCGCGAAGTCGCCGCGCTGATCGGCCAGGGCAAGTCGAACAGCGAGATTGCCACAGAACTGGTATTGAGCAAGCGCACGGTTGAGACGCACGTCAGTCATATCCTGTCCAAGTTGGGATTATCCAGCCGCGCCCAGGTCATTCGCTGGGCGATTGATCATGGATTGAGCCAAACCCCTCCTTAAGCACAAACCATATTTCCTTTTAAAATAGCGACCGCGTCTCGAGGCGTGGTCGCTTAATGTTTGTCGGCTCCGTTTTCGGTCAGGGAGTGTGGCGGACCATTTGCAACGGATCAGCACAGATATTAATGATACGTGTGCATCTACGTGTATACACTGACGACAAATATGACCCACAATGTCATAATAGCGGCATCGTAATTTATCAAACAATCGTTTTCACAAGGAGAGATCAAAATGGTAAAAAATGAAAAGATTATCACGATCAATCGACCCGTTGAGGAAGTCTTTGCGTATGTCAGCGACCTCCAGAATGGACCCCAATGGCAAAACGGATTATTGGAAGTGCGGCGCACAACTAAAGGTCCGCTGGGTATCGGCACACGATATACGTCTGTACGCAAATTCATGGGTCGGAAGTTGGAGTCTGGCATTGAGTTCGTAACTTACGAACCCAATAAAAAAATTGCCATTAAAAGCATCTCGGGTACTTCGCCGTTTGAACAATCATTCATCTTTGAGTCTACGGCTGAGGGCACCCAACTCACCACGCGGCTTGAACTGCAAACGTCCGGCTTGATGGGTTTGGCGGAACCGCTGATCGCTTCAGGCGTAAGGCGGGAGATGGATGCCAATTTCGGTGATCTGAAGGACATGCTCGAAACCCGGGTCGCACCTGTCTCGGCATAAATATGTGAGTCTCTCGCTCCCGCGGTTGCGCAGCCCGGCGCCCGATCTCGGGCGTTGGGCTGCTGTGGCAGGATCATTCTTATCCTTCAAAAAATGAAAAGAGGCTCCGAGACAAGCCTCCGTGGTCTGAAAGACCTGCTCGAAAACCAGGTTACACCAGTCTTGTCATAATCCAAGATTAACCAATGTCAGTCACTCAATACCGCTCCCCCATTCACCGCATTTTTGAAGAGGCCTTCAACCAGGGCAAGCTGGCTGTTCTGGACGAAGTATTTGCTTCCGACCATCTCGTCCACAACGCCTTCGGCGGGGCTCCGAATGGCCCACAGGATCTGAAGTGGTTGATCACGATGTACCGCTTTGGCTTCCCAGATCTTCACTGTACCGTCGAGGAAGAAATCAGGGAGGATGATAAGTTTGCATATCTCTGGACGATGTGCGGTACGCATAAAGGATTATTCCTGGGAAACTCGCCTGGCGGTAGGCAGATGCAGACGCAGGGTATCATCTTCGCCAGGTTTGAGAAAGAAAAGATTCTGGGGTATCGGATGCTGATAGACCAGTTTGACCTTCTCCAGCAGTTGGGGATCATCCCCCGTTGAATTGACAACGCAGGTATTTTAGAAAAAACAAAGGATATAACCTGATGAATATCACTCAGATCACTGCATTACTGCTTATTCTTGGGAACATAGTAATAACCACCGGCTTTGGTGCATTTCCTTCTCTCATTTATACCGGAAAGAATGTACAGGAGAAGTTGGACCTGCTGACAGCACAACCTCGGCGCTGGGTACTTTCCCAGTTGCTCCTTATTTTGGGTGTCCTTGTCCTAGTGGCGGGTACAGGTTTCCTTCTTCTCCTGTTCAGAGAAAGTAAGGGTATTCTTGCCGCCGGGATAGGTGCGGTGGGATTTGTTTTTGGTCAAGTTTTTTGGATTTGGATTGTAGGATTGCGAATTGTTGAACCCTGGAGACAAGCAAAAGACGAATTCCCCGACTGGTTATTTAAATCGTTTTCAATTCTCACCCTGTTAGGGTTGGCGGGGTTCGGGGTTGCTTTTTGGCTGCAGGGAAAACACTGGGCGCTGGGCGTCGGGTTATTCTTGGGGGCATTGCTGATCCTGGGTTTGTTCCTAAAGCTCAAAGGCATGCCACCTATAGTATATTATCTGTTGACACTCGCCATAGGACTGGCGTTGCTGTTTTAATTAATCGGTTTTTTAGTCTAAGGTCATAAAATGAGCAGCTTATTGGGACATATTGCTATTTTCGTTCCTGATTTACAGGAAGCCGAAAGATTCTATCAAGACCTTTTTGAAATGGAATTGATCGGACGGGAGATAGAAAAGGAAGATGGTTTGGGATACACCTTGCCGTTCGACAAAGGATGGGAGGATGTAAAAGCCGCTGGGCTGGTCCTGGATATGACTGCGTTAAAAAAAGGGAAATTTGTACTGGCACTGTTCAGAGGCATAAAACCTCCAGGCCAGGTATTTGCGATTGGCCTGAGCGCAAGCAAAAAAGACATTCAAGCTATTCATGCTAGACTTCAAACTGATATAAAGATAGAAGTCTTTCAACCAGATAGACTTGAATTTATTGACCCTTATCACATTACATGGCAAATCGCTGTAGATCCAACATTTCGCACAGCCGGAGATTTTGCGAATCGATGGATAAATATATAAGAAATCCAGTCAATTAGAAACTAGAACAAAAGGAGAAAACCATGACAACAAGCAACTTCCCAACCCCAACAACTGGCTGGATCGCAATCGCTACAGGCGTCTCAGCCACCCTTGCGATAATATTCCTCACCTTAATGTACACAGTAAATCAGTCCTTTGGCAGGGTCAATGATGTATTCAACAGCATTATTGGTATCTCAAGCTTGGTTCTGGCATGGATGTTATATGCCGAACAGCATGCGCAATCACCGTTGATGAGTCAAATTGCGCTCGCTCTTGCGGTGGTCGGCGCGATCTTTACCATTATTGGATCGATCCTGATCATTTTTGGCTTCACAGACTTTGTCCTGGCTGGGTGGTATTCAGGCATCGGGTATGCTCTGATCGGCTTATGGCTGGCGGCATTTTGTTATTCATTACTACGCAGCGAGGCGTTGCCTCACAACCTGGTCATTTTCGGGATTGTCGTAGGAGCATTCATGGCAATTGGTCTGTTCGGTATTCCAGGGATATTAGCTGGTATTGACAGCATGGAGTCCATGCCGTGGTATCTCTATGTTGCGTTTTTTGGGTGGCTCGGAACCTATATCCTGTATCCCATCTGGACGATCTGGCTGGGGCGAAATCTTCTCCTCAAATGAAGCAACGATAGAAATACCTAAGCGAGTGCCAGAGTATTTTATGACAAACAACTTCTACTATTACATAGAACCACCGAACAAAGCGCACCGGACCTCCTTGAAGATCGCGCGGGACAGGTCTGTGGGAGGTCACCAAGAAAACCTTCGAGAGAACATCAAAAACGGGCCGCAAACCGTTGAGCGCTGACACAAGGTTAATTCAAAAGATTTATAAGGATTACGGTAAATTAATACCGAAAGGATCACCTGCATACATGTCTACGCCAAATCCAGACTATCCTATCCATGAATTACGCGTCGCGCTCACAACCCGTGATTATGAACGATTGGTGAAATTCTATTGCGAGGGACTCGGAATTAAACCTGCTGCGATTTGGAACAACGGTCAAGGTCAGGCGCTTGTCCTTAACATGGGTTTTGCGACCCTGGAGATTTTTGACGAGGCCCAGGCAGAGACGATTGACCAAATCGAAGTAGGACAACGCATTAGCGGGCAGATTCGGTTTGCACTTCAAGTGCCTGACTTGAAAGTGGCGATGGAGCGCTTACTCGCCCATGGCGCGATATTGGTTCATCCACCTATTATGACCTCGTGGGGCGATAATAATGTGCGACTCCAAGATCCCGATGGTATGCAAATTACACTATTTCAGAAATCTGCTGATAAGGAACAAAGTAAGTAATGCGGATGAAGTAATGGTGGTTTGTAAGTGAATGTAATTGTAGCATTGTGGCCACTCCATACACAACTATATAAATTAGGGAAGGCATGAACATCATGGATAAACTTGAAAGACCCATTAAAGCACTCGGTGAAATCGTCTTTCGGGTAAAAAACCTCCAGACGATGCAGGAATTCTACGAAAACGTTATTGGACTGGAAATACTGCAGCGGTTTGAGAATAGCGTGTTTTTCAAGATTGCTCCAGGCTTTGCTGGCCACACCCAAGTCCTGGGGTTGTTCGACGAGACGGAGGCACCCAACCATCGTTCACGTGCCTTCACAGGCCTGGACGTCGGAAAAACCACACTTCATCACATCGCTTTCGCGATCGGTCTGGTAGACTTCGCGGTCGAGAAAGAACGGCTCGAACAGCTTGGTCTAGTTGTAGAAACACAAGAGCATGGATGGATACATTGGCGCTCCCTGTACGTGCCTGATCCGGAAGGCAATCTGGTCGAGTTGGTTTGTTATGATGCGAGCGTGAAGTAACAACCTCATGCCTGCAAGCGAGCCTGAAACCCAGCCTCAGAGACTTAGGAGTATTCGTTCGAGGCTTCACGGGTAGAATTTAGGCAATGAACAAACATTTCTATAATGAGATTTAGGTCGAAGGGCTGGATCTATCATTGACCCGGGCGAAGAGACAACCTTGAGTGCACCGCTAATTGACTGGGCCGCTTTGTTCAATTTGCTCGTAAGTATCCATAACCTTAATTTGATCTTGATTTCCGTAGATCAATTTTCCCCTGAATGTTAAGCCCGGCAGGAGTATCTGTAGGAAAATAACCCAACATGCCACCATTTAGACGCATATAGAATTAGGTGGGCCCGGCAGGATTCGGATATCATCCCCGAAAGGGGACCTGTGACCAAGCGATTATGAGTTGCAGGAATATTTAGTGCCAATACCCCACAACGAAGATTTTAACCTCGAACCCCCAGGTTATGAGATGCAATCTCTGATCGCATCACCGCGGACCTCAAGGCCACCCGATTTTAGGCAGCCTCGCGGTCTTCGGTTCCAAGGAGTCTGGCGGTCTTCGATTGGTCAATCGAAGACCGGATTTTAGCCTGGAAGACTAGATTTGAGATCGGAAATGCTTCCAGGTGACAGTTTTACTCGAAAATTATAACCCCATTTCATAGGTCAAAAAAACATTGCGGTCTTCGGTTCATGGGTGCGCCAAGCAATTTCACATGTGAACCAAAGACCTGAATGCGCCTATAAATTTAAGAAAGTCATAAAGTTGATTGAGTTAGTCCGTGTTCAAGCAGGTCGCTGACCTTCAATTCCTTTGCCCAATGACGAAGGTATTCTAGATCAAGTTCACTCGCCTTTGTTTTCATCACACCAAGAATATCACGCCATTGACGATCGGAAACTTCTCCCCCCATGCGATACCGTTCCAATTTCGAGCGGAATTTCCACAATCTTTACTTCTAGTGGCTTTATCCATATAAGAAAGTGTTGACGTGACATAGTGAATAATATGAGCAGTTGGTCAATGAAGAATCGCACTATAAATTTCCTCGTCGAATGGACTAATCATTTAATCCCTTTCCATTGAGAATTTGCGGCATACATTTTTCAATCCTTGACTCCCGAGTTTTGGATTGTTTGGGTGCAGAAAAATAAAGAATGTATGCTCTTTGCCGTCCTGGTGTCAATGCATCAAAAGCGTCTTGCAGGCCAGGAACTTCCTCTAATTTATTTATAAATTCTTCAGGAATGATGAATTCTGGAGTCTTTTTATAATTTACTTTCAAACCGGCATTTTCCACTTCAATGGCTTCATGAATATAGGCTTTCAAGATGGGTTCCATCTCAACTATTTCTCGAACATTGGTGAACCGGATCTGGCGCGCCGCCTGCACATTCTCCGTTTGTTGGATTAGAAGACCATGGACATCCTGTAACAAGGCACCTTTGATAAAAAGAATCGCACAGTATTCTTTAAATCCATGGATTAAAACGATGTTTCTTTTCTCAAACGTGTAACAAGGAACACCCCACTTCAATTCTTCGGTCAGCCCACAGTCAAGAATGATCATTCTCAATTTCTCAAATTCTTCCTGCCACTTTTTGGCTTTACTAAAAAAGAAATCAACCTTAGGATTGATTCCACTTTTTGTCATAGTATGTTAACTCCTGACGTGACATAGTGAATATTATGAGCAGTAGGTCAATGAAAAATCGCACTATAAATTTGCAGAGTATGAAAGTCACCAGGTGTTTTTTCTGGTTCGTGGCGAGACCAGATGTCCCGGATCGATTCCTCTTGTATCGTTGGTCTTCTTTTTTCGAGGTCGCGATCCGTCAGGCATCTTGGATCAAACCAATGATCTTCCCGTCGGCGTTTTTCACGGAGGCAACCAACCGGTGCTGACTCTGCGGCAGCGCGCCTTGGCGAAGCTTGGTCAAAGCCGAACCATCTACGAGGCGATCCTTGCGGGTCGTGGCACGACCACTTCGGGGCTCGCTCGCAAGCTCGGTTTCTTGCAACATTTCTTCGGTTATCCTCTCCGGAGGATCGAGCGGCTGGGATCCGTTCGGCGCACGATGGTGTGCGTTCCCGTCAGGCGGGAAGGCCTCGTCCCGACCGGCGATCCCGCCTGGGGCAGGGTCCAGTGGCGAGCTCAGTCCTCAGCTCACCGCTTTCTTCACGAGCGCGACGATCCTTGCCTCTTCGGCGGCAGTCAACTCCTTCAGTGCGAAGGCGACCGGCCACAAGGCGCCCTCGTCGAGGTTCGCCGTGTCGCTGAAGCCGAACGTCGCGTACCTCGTGTTGAACTTCTGCGCGCTTTGGAAGTGGCAGACGACCTTGCCGTCCTTGGCATATGCGGGCATCCCGTACCAGGTTTTCGGCGAGAGGGCTGGTGCGCTGGCTTTGATGATTGCATGGAGCCGCCTGGCCATGGCGCGATCCGGTTCCTTCATCGCGGCGATCGCCGCAAGCACTGCGCTTTCCCCATCCGCCTTCTCCTCGTTCGCGCGCGCTTCCGCCTTCAGCTCTTGGGCGCGAGCCTTCATCGCGGCTCGTTCCTCGTCCGTGAACTCCTTGGACTTCTTGTTGATGGCGGTGATGCTATTAGCGGACTTCTGCGTGGCTTTCTTGGTGGTACTACCTTGGTTCATGAAAAGCTCCTTACCTTATAAATTGCTGGATTACGGTTACTTATTTAATTTTATCCCAACGTCAAACGAAAAATGGCATCTGCTCAGGTAGCCATGTTGTTTTGAGTAGGGGAATAGTCCGCTTTTTCATGGACTGGCAAAAATCGTGAAGCGAAGCTTTTATCTACATTACAATGTGCCGAGGAAATCCACCGGTTGCATGACAGGCAGGAGGGCAGGCTGATAATCCTTGACATTCCGCGTAACCAGGCAATCTACCTTGCATTGTACGGCCGAGATCATCTGGACGGCATCTTCGAAGTCGCGAAAATCAAGGTTAAGTGCCTGCTCGAGGGTGCCCTGGTCGACAGGTGCGATCTTGAGGAACTGAAGCAGGTTGGTGATCGTCGCCCGGGCTCCGGCGGAGGACTCCCCTTTCTGAACCAGATAAAACAAGGTCGTGATGCTGTGAGCAGCCACGTATCCCTGTACCCTTCCAGCTTCGACAGCCGCCAGGAGGCTTGCAGATGCCGCGTAAAAGGGCTCGCGTTTCTGCAGGACATCCAATAGGATATTGAGATCGATCAATATCGTCGGCTTAGCGGGCATATTTATCTTCCAGGTGCTTCTTATAGTCCTGGATCGTCACATCCGGCGTCAGCGTACCGCTCAGCCTGCGAACTATGGGAGCATTCTCCATCGACTGCCCGGCTGGGATGCGACGAAGATAGGCTTCGATGAGATCGGTGAGGGTGGTATTGTTCTCTGCCGCATAACGTTTGACATTTTCCAGTAATTCGCGCGGGACGCGCACGGTCAATTTGGTTTCTTGCATGGCTGCTCTCCTGCCGTACATAATAGCACTTCTTTGTACGGCAGTCAAGAGAGGTACAGATTCCAAAAAGGAAATCGGGCGCGCCATGGTGAACTTGCGCCGGTCGTGGGTAGCTGCTTCGGCACAGGCGTCACAGGCTTTGATTAGCAGCTCGACCTCCTCGCGGCGGAACGGCTCGACCGGCGTTTCCTCAGCCACGCGTGGCCGGGGGATCTTCTTCATCGGGTTGGCTATCTCGAACTCGGTGCCAGCCCAGGTGAAGAATGCCGACAGGCTGACATAGAAGTTATTGATAGTCTTGTCGGAGAGCTTCCGCTCTTCCTTGCCGGCAATCCGTCGTGGCACGTACTCGCTGCGCAGACAGTTCAGGAATTCGAGCAGGTCGGCGGAGGTGATCCGCCCCACGTCCCGGTCCCCTAGGTGCTCCAGCCACAACTTCAAGTCGCGTTCGTAGTTGAACACCGTGGCCGGCGATAACCCTTCAGCTAATTTGTACTGCAGGAAGCCGTTTAGGGCTCTTGAGAAATTCAAGACTCGCGGTCGTTGGTTCATAAAAAAGTCTCCTATTTTGGAGACCCCCTGAAACGAAGACCGCAAGGCCGGCCGATTTTCGGTAGCCTCGCGGTCTTCGGATCAAAGGAACCTATAGATGGTCGGTTCGTCTACCGACGACCGAATTTCAGCCTCCTACCATTCGCAGGCATTGAAATCTTGGATCAGAAATTGTACTTCTGAGAGAAAATTATAAACTAATTTCGGGGGTCAAAAAAAACATTGCGGTCGTCGGTTCCCAGCTTGCTGTTTCGAACCGACGACCGGATTCCAGCCTAATTTAGTGATTGGCTCTTTATACTCTTGGGCCTGGATGGTGATCTTCATTGGGGCGATCGTCAATTGCTGACCGCGGGCGCCTGCCGCAGGTAGGTTGTATCCTGGACCTGCCGGAGTAGGAATGCCGCCAAATCTGCACGGGAGAAGTTTGTCCCATTTGTTTTTTGCCCAGATAACCGGCCCTGATTTTCCCCGATCCGGGCTGGTTGTTCAGCATGGACACACGCACGATGGTCCAATCGGTATCCGACTCGCGCACCAACCGGGCAACACCGACGATTTCATCATAGGCAGGGCGCATAACGGATTTTAACAAGCCAACCAGGACCTTGAATTTGATATCCGGCAAGTCGTCCGGGTCACTGGCGCTCGGGCTTGATGGGTGACACCCTCTCATCTAGAAATGATGAGGATCAATATGCTGGTGAAATACGTTTCAACGTGATGGCTTTCTCCGGACAGTAATGGAACCCTAAAACTTTCAACAAACCGAAATAGATGCATTTTGAATCTTCCTGTTTGCAGCCAAGAAAGAGCGAAATTGGTGCGAATATACATGGAATTAAAATATTACCTAAGAACGAGAATTCTCAGGTAATATAGGATGTCCCGGAAGGGGGAGTGGATAACTGCTCACGCATAATTGGAAATATATTACTATGTCTCCAATAATGCAGTCGCATCGGAATGGATCATGATCCCCTCGATCTTCAACAATCGCTGTTCCTGCCGTATGATCTCCCGGGCGATTTTCAAACGATCAGCCGGATGCGGAAATTGGGCAGTGAACTCAGGGGAACCGAAGAGCCGGCTATCCTGAATACCGTCGAACGAATGATCGGGTAAAAAATCCAGAGCCCCCGTTTTCCCAAGATCGACTCGATAATGTACGAAGACTTCGTTCTCCAAATCGCCAAAATCAATTCCAACCGGCATCGCGCCTAACTCGAATAGGATGCGACAGAACCATGGCTCGAAAAGGGCAGTATATCCTCGGCTGGCGTGCCCAAATGACATTTCACCGAATGGCGTGTTTATATAGAGTGATGCTGGCGCTTTGCTCGTATTCGAGCCACAGGCAATGTCCAGGATCTTTTTGTCTTGAATATTGGATAATTTCTGATAGGAATGAGCCAGCCTACCAAACATTTGCTTGATAATTTCTTCGACCCCGGACTCGTGCGTTATTTTCCGGCCCAAGTCATACCGAGTATTGAGCGACTGAACGATCTTTGCTATCAGCGCAAGATCCTGCTGGTCTTTCCATAAGCGACTCAGGTTGACGATCAGCCGATCTAGTTTTTTATTATCGGACACACCGCTCATCAGTTTGAATCCGTAGGGATTTCATCAAATCATATGGAGTTTGGATAAAAGTAATTCGAGAAGTTTTTTGGTTATTCTCTCTTCCCTGGTGCGAAGGCGGTCGGCACGGTCTCGCGGCGGACGATCGGGGCGACCTCGGTCGCCAGCAGCTCGATCGTTTGAGCAATCTTGCGAAACGGCAAGCCGCCGATATCGATCTGCGCCATGAAACGTTGGTGCCCGAACATCTCATGCTGGTAGAGCAGTTTGTCGATGATCTGCTGCGGACTTCCAACGAAGTAAGCTCCCTCCAGGCTGGCCGCCTGCTCATATTCGCTGCGGGAAAGCTGGATCATGCGCCCTCGACTGCGCCCGAGTTGTTCAAAATAATGGGTGTGATATGGATAGAATTCATTGATCGCCTCTTGAGATGTTTTCTCGATGTGCAGATAACTGGTCACGCCCGTTTTGAGTTCTGCCGAGGTATGTTTGGCATCGACTCCTGACCTTCTGTATAGTTCCATCAACGGCGCAAACCGGGCCGAAGCACCGCCGATGATGCCCAGCATCATGGGTAGGCCCAGCGTTCCAGCGCGAACCACGCTTTGTGGTGTGCCTCCGACCCCAACCCAGATCGGAAGTTGGGTTTGCAGCGGTCGGGGAGCGATCTCGGCGTTATCGAGAGGGGAACGCAAATGACCTTGCCAGGTGACATGCTCCGAAGCATTCAGCTTGAGCAGCAGGTCGAGTTTCTCGGGGAATAAACGATCATAGTCGTTGACATCGTAACCGAACAGCGGGAACGACTCTACAAAGGCACCCCGGCCCACGATCATTTCAGCGCGACCGGCCGACAGTAAATCCAACGTGGCAAAATTCTCAAACTCACGCACCGGGTCCGCGGTACTTAGAACGGTGACGGCACTGGTCAAACGAATGCGCTTCGTCAGCGGGGCGATCGATGCCAGGACGACAGGAACCGCCGAAACGACGAAATCCAGGCTGTGATGCTCGCCGACGCCGAAGACATCCAGCCCGGCTTCATCCGCCAATTGCGCCGCTTTTACGATTTCCTGGATGCGCTGCTGGGCGCTGATTTTTCGACCATTCTGCGGGTCGTTCAGAAATTCACCCAAAGTAATAACCCCAATCTCCATACCGGTCTTGATTGAGGGGATTACACCTGATGGTTCGCTCATAAAAAGTCCTTGGAAGCAGACGGTTGATTCCCTCTGCCATTTACCCGATGTAAATTAGGTTCTACTAAATTCCGATCAGTTCTCGTACCAGGATTACGGTCATTCGCTCGTTGATCCACTCGCGCTCGATGATCAGGATTTTGCCGACGAAGGTTCCCATATTGGCTGCTTTTCTCACCTGGGCTTCCTCCCAGGGCATCACGTGTTCACGGATGCGCCGAAGCGCCGTTTCGAGATCGGGCACGATCTTTTGACTGCCCACCACCAAAATCACCTTGCCGGCCGTGTTGGCGTAGGGACCAATCTGACTTGCGGTGGCAGAAGCAACCACCAGGACACCATCCTCCGTGAGTGCATTAACACTTCCCACCATGAAATCCGGGGCGGCGATCAATTTTCGAATTTCTCGCCCTTGGGTCTTCCGATCCATTTTGAGGGCCTGGTGGCGCAATGCGTTATATTGAATCGGATCCTGGATGGCATCAAAAATACCCGAAGTCTTGGAGTGTTTTCGACTTGCCGGAGTGTAGCTCTGCACCTTTGGGGAGGCGCTCAAGCACAACCTTTCGCGCTTCTTCTCCGTTGTTTACGATCAACACCTCGATGTTTCGTTCCCGTATCCGATCGGCAACCCGTTCGAGTGTCGCTTCAGAGGCCGGTACTGCAAAGTCTGGCGGTTTTTGGGACATATCCTAATATTCTCCATTGGCTAGCTATTACTAAATTCGTTCCACTTCTATCTAAACAACGGCCAGCGCCCAATTGCCACAAATAATGCCAGCGCCATGAAAACCCCATTGATCGGTATCGCAAAATATTCCTTGCGAGGTATATGGACGGTGAACAATGCCAGGAACTGAATTGTGGCAAGACCAATTGCCGCTACCGGCGTCAGCCACGGTAAAATGTGTGTCACCATCGGCAAGATCATTGCGAACGCCCCAAGGATTTCGGATATGCCGACAAACCGCAACAAAGCCACCGGTGCATCTTTGGCCTAGGCCAACTGAGCTCTTGCCTTTTCAATTTGGAAACCATGCAGGAAGCCCCCATACCCAAATATTACCGCCACTAGTCCTTGAACGATCCATAATGCAATATTCATTTCAGCTCTCCTTATTGAATAAACTTATCAAAGTCGCTCATGCGCAGGTCTTTCGTTCATTAATTTTGGCATCCACTTCTTTTGCGGGTTTTTGTAATTAATTTGTACAAGCCCGCGCGATCAGCGTTGCTGCGGCAGCGCCCACCAATGCCTGGATGGGCAGGCGCGAAAATTCCTACCATTTCTATCGCATTTTGGATTATAAGTCTCAATTGTTAATGGATTGTATGAAAACTGCAGAAGATAAGATAGTAATCGCGACTCCATGAATGCGAATATTTTACTTAGCCGCAACCTGTAAGGCGAGCGAAAGCGATTCACTTCCCCCATTGATGAACTCCTGGCGTTACTGGGACTGAACGACCCGCAACAATTCCTTGCTTTCCTGCAGCCACGTCATCGGGTTCGTGGCGCGCTTGAGGTACTGAATCGCGCCGTTTTGATCCACGATTACGGAAGCGGTGCGTTGGATCCCGATGAAGTTCTTTTCGAGCTCGAAGTGATGATAGACTGCGCGTTCAGGATCGGCCAGGACGGGAAACGGCGTTTTGAGCGTCTCCGCATAGCTGCGGGCACGATCCGGCGTGTCCCCAAGAATTACGAGGATCTGCGCACCGGCTTTGACAAACTCATCGTTCATCCGCCCCAACTGGGCGACGTGCGCGCGGCACTGCATTCAGATATGCTCGCGCACGAAGAACAGGACGGTTTTCTTGCCGCGATAATCGGAAAGAGCAATCTCGGCCCCTGTATTTGACGGGAGTTTGAAATCGGGAGCAGGAGAACCAACTTCCAATTCAGAGTTTGGCATAATAATCCATCCTTGATTTGACAAAATTATACACCTCGCGAATCGCTCTCGAGGGAATGCTGGACGGATTCCTGATGGGTGTAAAACCTCAACAAAGTCTGTAATGGGTGGAAACCTTGGATTCATATTTCCCTTGACGTCAGTAGAACTCCTGTACTATCATACTGGTCTACAATAGGCATCAGATTGCTGATCGTCTTAAACCCCATCCGTTCTACCGGTAACATTCCGGTCCGTGCACGTTGCTAGCATTTTACGATACCCGGTCAGTAACTGCATACTGGCGCGGGTGAATGGCTGGCACGTGCTTTTTTAATCCCCCACCACAGCCACCAGAATAGCGCCCAAGGAATAAAGCCAGTCCTATGGGCAACGGCGAACGATCCCCGCTCCAACTCGTTTGCCTCCCTCCTGTAATTCCACAGAAACCCGTACCTTCGGGAAACTTGCGGCGGTGTCCGGAGCGAGAGCCTGGGACGCTGACACCTGGCGATGCAAACTGTCTTTTTTGGTGACTGGACTCCTGGAACGTCTCCCCTGAAGAAATCGGCAACCTGAATCAAAAGACGCCCTTTCGGGCGTCTTTCCAGTTGCGGGGGCTGGACTCGTCGCGAAGCACCCTTTAGGGAACCAGCGACCTCCAGGCCACCCGATTTTGGGCAGCCTTGCGGTTTTCGGATCAAAGGAGCCTATAGATGGTCGGTTCGCCTAACGACGACCGAATTTCAGCCTGTAAACCGACACAGGCTTCTAAAATACTGATTAGGATTATACAACACAAGTAACTATCGAAAAAACCTTGCGGTCGTCGGTTCCCAGCCTAATGGGGAGTCTGTGAGACAACCCGGGTAGATAATTTGTAATACAATTGTCTAACGTTTATTGTTCGATAAGGAAATGGAAAAATGGAAGTGATAACAATTTCGTCCAAATTCCAGGTGGTCATCCCACGTAAAATCTGTGAGCTATGCAACATAAAGCCAGGCCAAAAAGTGGTCTTCATTCCTTATAAGAAAAGCCTGCACACAGTGATTGTACCGGCCATTGAAGAGGCTTGTGGAATGCTGCAGGGGTCGGATGCCGAAAACCTGCGGAAAGAAGAAGATGAGGAACGGCAATGAAGGCGGATTTTGAATCACTTCAAGCTATTGGACTCGGCAGAAGGAACCCCTCTTGAACACGAGCCGGAAGCACCCGTCGTTTGAAGAAAAAGAAGGTCATTATCGCAGCATCTTCGACGACGCCATCGACGGGTTGATCGTCACCGATTTGAAAACCGGCCGCGTGGTCGAGGCCAACCCGGCGGCCTGCGCGATGCACGGCTGCACCCGCGAAGAATTCATCGGACTGCTCCCGGCGGCATTCATCCACCCCGTCAGCCAGAATATATTCAGGAGCTACCTCCGGGCGTTTCGATCCGGCGCCGCCTTCGACACACGGGTGCTGCACGTACGCCGGGACGGCTCGACGTTTCACGCCGAGTGGCGCGGGACGGCATTCACCTATCAGGACCGGCCGTGCCTCCTGGGCGTCGTCCGGGACGTCAGCCGGCACATCCAGGCCGATCAGCGCCTCCACCAGCGTGTGGAAGCCCGCACGCGCGAGCAGGCCGCGCTGCTGGAGATCTCGCACACCCTGGCCTCCACGCTGGAACTCCAGCCAGGGCTGATCCTGGAACAATTGCGCGGGATCATCGAATACACGCACGCCGGGTTTTTCGGGCTGACTGGCTCGACGCTGATCGCCCTGGCCGTACGCGGGCCGCAGCAGCTGGAAAAAGCCGCGCCACTTCCAGGTTCGTCTGGAAGGTCCCACAACTCTGGCAGCCCTGTTCAACGGTCACCGGCCGATCCGCATCGCCGACGTATGCAGCGCCGACCCGGCGGCGGAATTTCTCCGCTCGCTCCTGAACGGGGATGCAGCCGTCCTGTTGGAAGGTGTGCGTGCGTGGATGTGGGTGCCTCTGGCCGTCAAAGGCCGGATTATCGGCGGCCTGGGCGTCGCGCATGCCCGGCGGAATTACTTCACTGCCCACCATGCCGCCCTGGCCCTGTCGATGGCCGACCAGGTCGCGATCACCATGGTCAATGCGGAGCTGTACGAACATGCCCGGGCGCTCGCCGCGCTGCAGGAACGCCAGCGCCTGGCGCAGAACCTGCACGATGCCGTCAACCAATCGCTCTTTTCCGCCGGCCTGATCGCCGAAGTCCTGCCGCGCCTGTGGGAGCGTGACCCGGTCGAGGCGCGGCAGTCGCTGGAGGACTTGCGCCGGCTGACGCGCGGTGCCCTGGCCGAGATGCGCGAGCTGCTGGCCGAACTACGGCCATCGGTCCTGACCGACAGCAGCCTGGGCGACCTGCTGCGCCAGCTGGCCAACGCCTTCACGGGCCGGACGAACGTCCCGGCCAGCGTGACCATCGCCGGGGAACATGTTCTCTCCGCAGAAATCCAGGTGGCGTTCTACCGGATCTGCCAGGAAGCGCTCAACAATATCGCCAAACATGCCGAGGCCAGCCAGGTGGAGATCGACCTGCAATATGATACCGGTACGGCACAGGCGTCTTCGTCCCTTGCACGACGCCGGTGCGCCCCAGGAGATTGTGGTCAGCTCGGTGGAAATGCGTATTCGCGATGATGGCCAGCGGCTTCGACACTGACCAGCACCGCGATCTCCCGGTCATTATGGGCTGGGCATGATGCGCGAGCGTGCCGAAGCCGTGGGAGCGCAGCTGACAGTCACCAGCCGGCCGGGTCACGGGACCGAAGTCACGCTGGGCTGGCCGGGAACCCCGAAACAGGAGGCCCGATGACGACGACTTCCTCCCCACGTATCCGTGTCCTGGTCGTTGACGATCATACGATGGTCCGCCGAGGGTTGGCGACCTTCCTGAAGGTTTTCGATGACCTGGAACTGGCGGGTGAGGCCGCCAGCGGGCAGGCAGCCATTCAACTCTGTGCCCAACTCCAGCCGGATGTCGTCCTGATGGACATGGTCATGCCGGACATGGATGGGGCCACCGCGACGCGGCTCATCCGCAAGCAGTCGCCCTTGATCCAGGTGCTTGCGCTGACGAGCTTCAAAGAGGAGATCCTGGTCCAGAGCGCACTGCAGGCCGGAGCCATCGGCTATTTGCTCAAGGATGTCTCGGCCGACGAACTGGCCCAGGCCATCCGCGCCGCGCATGCCGGCCGCGCCACGCTCTCTCCCGAGGCCGCCCAGGCGCTGGTTCATGCCGCCTCGCAACCCCCGGCGCCCGGCTTCGACCTGACCGAGCGCGAGCGTGTCGTGCTGGCCCTGATGGTCGAGGGCTTGAACAATACGCAGATCGCCGCCAGGCTGACCGTCAGCCCCTCCACCGTCAAATCCCACGTCAGCAACATCCTGTCCAAGCTGGGCGTCGCCAGCCGCACCGAAGCCGTCACCCTGGCGTTGCGTAACCGGCTGGTCACCTGAGAGCCCCCTCCGTACCTCCCCCAAGTGGCGGAGTGGTTGTTATGAGATTAAGTGCCGGTGTGTTTATATGCGCGTTCGAGGCGCCTGACTGATTAGTAAAAGAAAGGCATCCGACACACTATGAAAGGCACAGCCAAGAAAGTTAAGACGTTAATCAAGCGACCATTGAAAGATTTGGAGCTTCGTTACCGCCGCCTGTTTGAAGCGGCCCAGGATGGGATTTTAATTCTGGATGCAAAGACAGGAGCGATTACAGATGTCAACCCTTTCCTGATCAATATGTTGGGATACTCGCGCGAAGAATTTATAAAAAAGAAGCTCTGGGAAGTGGGTGCATTCGAAGATATTGAAGCCAGCCAGGATGCCTTCGAAGCATTGCGGGAGAATGAATACATCCGCTACGAAAACTTGCCGCTTAAAGCGAAAGACGGGCGGTTGATTCAAGTGGAATTCGTCAGTAACGTCTACCTGGTGGGCGACGAAAAAGTGATCCAATGCAATATCCGCGACATCACAGAGCGTAAACAAGCTCAGGATGCCCTGCTCAAGAACGATGCACTCCTGCGCGAGCAGTCTGTCCGGGACCATCTGACCGGTTTATTCAACCGGCGTTATATGGAAGAGACTCTGGAACGCGAGCTGCTTCGAGCCTCGCGTAAACAACTTTCACTAGGCATCATAATGATGGATGTGGATGATTTCAAGCGATTCAACGACACCTACGGCCATGCTGCGGGTGATGCACTATTGCGTGAATTGGGCCACTTGCTACTCGCGCATGTCCGCGGAGAGGACATTCCTTCCCGCTATGGTGGCGATGAATTCATAGTTGTCCTGCCCGATGCCTCGCGAGAAGTGACGCGTGAGCGGGCCGAACTTTTGCGCGAGCATGCCCATCACTTACACCTCCAATTCGAAGGGCAATCCCTCGAGGCGGTTACACTCTCACTTGGCATTGCGGTCTTCCCTGAGGATGGTTCCACCAGTGCAGCCGTCTTGAGAGCTGCCGACGATGCGCTGTATCGTGCCAAGCGTGAAGGGCGCGGCCGGTTAGTTATGGCAAACTAGAATTACCATCGCTGGGACGTTCCGCGAGGATAATTTGAAAAACTCAACTCAGATGATTAATCTATGAAGCTTGATTCCTCCCCCAAGTGGCCTAGATAAACACTCCCCGGCAGATGGATGCAGCCGGGGAGGAATTGTTGTAGGATGATTGGATCACCCGGTTATATCCAGCCGGTGGATTAATTGACTGATACAAGGAGTTAATCCCCATGACAACCAAGACAGGCAAGCCGAGCGAGACGAAACCCAAACGATTATCCAAGGGGAAGCGCACGCATGTGAGGCGGCTGAAGCAGGAAGCCCGCAAGGCGGCCGTCAACCCTCACGCCTGACCGATCAGTCTGTTACTCCCCTCCCCCAAGTGGCCTAGAGGAACACTCCCCACCCGTTGGATGTGGCCGGGGAGTGTTTGCTGTACTATGAATCCATGACCCGCGTATTTCTCGCCGATGCCCAACCCGATGAGCGCAAAGCTCTGCGTGTGTTGCTGCGCGACCTCATGATGGAAATCGTCGGTGAAAGCGCCGACTGGTCGACGACCCTGGCCAAGGCCCCGAAGACCGGTTTGGATATGCTGCTGGTCGATTGGGGCATGCTCCCAACCGATATGGGAGTGCAGTCCCTGGCTCAACTGCGCCTGGCCTGTCCGAACGCGATCGTCGTCGTACTCATCAGTCATCTGGATGCCCGCCATCAGGCCGCCCTCTCCGCCGGAGCCGATGCATTTATCAGCAAAGGTGAGACGCCCGAGCGTGTGGCCGAACGCCTGCAGGCCGCAGCCGAAAGCATACACATTTAGATTTTCAGGCGGGCCTGGATGGGGAAGCGGTTTGAAGACCGGTGCATGAGGCTGTCCTGAGCGCCGGCATAAACTGGGACAGCTTTTCCAAAGGATCAGGAGGGTCCCGTCATGAACAAAGATGTCTTCGAAGGGAAATGGGAACAAATCCGGGCGCAGTCCAAAACGTGGTGGAGCTTGTTCAGCGAGGACGATCTTGTCAAGGTGGACAAGGCGCCGGTGAAACGCGACAAATACGTCGTTATGCTGCAGGTGAAATACGGCTACACCCGTCAGCGTGCTTGGGAGGAAATCAGGAAACGGGTGGCGGAGTATGAAGCCAGACAGAAGAACAATGTACCGGTTCCATAAATCGTCAGGCTGACAACTGACTTCCATGGGTTACTTTCAACCAAAACAACTCAAGGTTTAGAAGTATTCACAAAGGAGTATATAAAATGATCGGTTTCATCGTTTGGATCCTCGTAGGGGCAATCATCGGCTGGGTGGCCACATCACTCATGCATGATCGCTCGAACCTGCTGATTAACATCATTGTGGGCATCGTCGGCGCGTTCGTGGCAGGTTACTTGCTGACCCCCATCTTCCATATCAGTACGATCAACCAGGGAGCCTACAGCATCCCGGCACTGCTGGTGTCGCTGGGCGGCGCGGTCATCCTGCTTTTCGTCGTCAATCTCTTCCGTAGAGGCCGCAGGGCTTAACGGTAGGATCGGGAAATTTCCGTAAACATTGGCCGGTCGCGCCACCGCAGCCCTGTTGCAGAGTTGTGCGGAACAACCGGCCTGTGTGTTTCTTATTCCGCCGATAGCCGCCTTCATGCTTTTCGCAATCTGCAATGATTGTTCACAATGTTCAGCAAGCGAGGCAAAGATACAATGGTAAATAATAACCACGAGCATGCGTACGACATAAATAAAACGAAGAACGTACTAGTCGGCCTGATGATCGGCGGCCTGGCCGGCGCGGTAGCGATGCTGCTGTTTGCACCTCAATCGGGGAGACGGACGCGCGCCCAAATTCAGCTGAAAAGTATCCAATTGCGTGATCGGACGACCGCCAGTGTAAAAAATGTACTAGCGCAAGTTCGTTTCAATACCCACGGGATCACAGCTGGCGTTAGGGAGAAAGCAGGGCAACTAAAGCACCTTGGCCAGGATAAGATCGTCAAACAGCTGGACCGTGTTTCCGCAGCTCTCGACGCCGGGAAAACGGCGGTCGAGGCCGCCTAACGTCGCAGGATCCACATCCCTCTTAGCGGGTGACAAGGGTCGCAGGAGACCCGACGCCCGCCCCTCTCTCACCTTCGAAAGGAGTACCACCATGAAAATCACCAGAAATATAGGCATGCTGTTGGTGAGCATCTGGCTCATCCTGACCGGGCTGATCGCATTGCTCAAATTCAACTTTGCGGGCCTGCCCTTGATTATGGCGATCCTCGCCATCGCCGCCGGCATCTTCATCCTACTGGGCCGCTAGGTCAACTGCCACCCGGCCGGTTGACCGGGTGGCTTCTAGTAGATCATTTAAAAGGAAAAATCTCATGTTGTGGACCATCATCGTGATTCTCGTGATCCTGTGGCTGCTCGGCTTTTTCGGACGGAACATCAGTCCAAGATTTCCGCGCACCGGCGGTTGGATTCATGCTCTGATCGTTATCGCCGTCATCCTCGTCGTCTTGCACCTCCTTGGCGTGTTGTAAAACTCTCGCGCTTCGACGATCAAACCGGGTCTGTCGAAGCTGGTAACGGCTTCCTCTTGCTAAACCGCAAAGCTATCGTTGCCAAGAACGGAGCGGATCAAAAAAAGAAGCTGTTTGAGATATTTCCTGCAAGTGCAGAAGTATTTACATCTGGAAGGCAGGCAAGGCAGCACAAAAATAGTCATTGGCTAAAACAGCAATTGCGTGGGCAGTAAGCCTACTTTTTTTATTACAAACATGCGAAAGACAAAGATCCCTCGCATGCTCACAACACAAAAACACCCAAAAAGAAATGGAGATCAGAATGGGCATACTTTCCTGGATTGTCGTCGGCTTGATCGCGGGCTTTTTGGCCGGGTTGGTCGTAAAAGGGGGCGGTTACGGGATTATCGGTGACATCATCGTCGGCGTAATTGGAGGATTGTTGGGTGGCTGGATTGCTTCCTATTTCTTCCACATGGGAAATATGATGTCAGGCATCAACCTGCAATCCATACTGGTTGCGTTCGTTGGCGCAGTGATATTGATTATCATCTTACGCCTGGTGAGTGGAAGAAGGGCTTAACCGTATACTTCGACCGTTTCAATAACAGCAGCCTTCTCACCTGAAAAAGTGGGAGGGCTATGCTGGAGTCTTACTCTGGCCCTGTAATTGGCGGCTTTCTGAAGGAGTATGAATGTAAAAAATGTAACAAGGACACCTTATGAATATCAATGAAACACACCACCGTGCCATTTTACAGAGCATTGCCCACCGGGTCATGCTCGAGCGAGGCTTGCTGCCTGATTTTTCCACCGAGTCACTCGCCGAGCTTGGACGACTTCGGGTACCTGCCATAACAGACGCCGGATCAGCCAAAGGCCCCCTTGGGATTCGCGACCTGCGGAACCTCTTGTGGGCTTCCATCGACAACGATGACTCGCGCGACCTGGATCAGCTTACCGTTGCCGAGGCAATGCCCGCAGCCAGGGTAAAAGTTCTGGTCGCCATTGCAGATGTGGACTCGTCCATAAAAAACGGGTCGGCGCTTGACGAACACGCGCGCCATAACACCACCTCGGTTTATACCGCGGCCGAGATATTCCCCATGCTGCCGGAAGAGGTTTCCACCGACGTTACATCCTTGAATTTCAAGGAGGACCGCCTTGCTATTGTTGTTGAAATGCTGATCGGCGCAGACGGATCGGTTGAAGATTCCATGATTTACAGAGCCTGGGTACATAATTTTGCTAAACTTGCTTATAACAGCGTGGCAGCCTGGTTGGAAAATAATGGAGTTATCCCTGAAGCAATTGCAGTTGTCCAGGGACTGGCTGAGAATCTGCGCCTGCAGGATAAGACCGCTCAAAAGATGAAGAATCTCCGTCACACCCACGGGGCGCTGAGCCTGGAAACCATTGAAGCCAAGCCGGTATTCGAAGGCGATCAAATTCGATCGCTTGAAATAGAGGAAAAGAACCGTGCCAAAGAGATCATTGAGGATTTCATGATCGCGGCCAACGGCGTGACCGCCCGCTATCTCTCCGCCAGGAAATTCCCTTCGATCCGCCGCGTGGTCCGCACGCCCAAACGCTGGGACCGGATCGTCGAAATCGCCGGGGAACATAAATTCAGACTCCCGGATAATCCAGATTCGAAAGCGCTGGAGGAGTTTCTCGTCAAGGAAAAAGCCGCGGATCCGCTGCGCTTTCCCGATTTATCCCTGGCAATTATCAAACTTCTAGGAAACGGTGAATATATTGCCGAACTTCCTGAAGGGAATGCCCCGGGACACTTTGGCCTGGCAGTCAAGGACTATGCCCACTCGACGGCTCCCAACCGCCGCTATCCCGACCTGCTGACGCAGCGCCTATTGAAGGCGGCCCTGGACGGTCAGTCGGTGCCATATCCTAAGGATGAGCTGGATGTTCTGGCAGCTCATTGCACCGCAGCAGAAGATGCAGCCAACAAGGTCGAACGTCAGGTTGGAAAATCCGCGGCTGCGTTGTTGCTCGAATTGAGAATCGGAGAACTGTTCGATGCGATCGTCACGGGCGCTTCCGAGAAAGGCACCTGGGTCCGGCTGCTCGATGTTCCGGTTGAAGGCAAGCTGGTTCAGGGGTTTGAGGGGATGGATGTCGGTCACCGGATGCGCGTGCAGTTGATCGATACAAACGTTGAACGGGGATATATCGATTTCAAAAAAGTCGGTTCGTCCAGACATGGATAAGGAGACCCCTATGAAAAAGGAAATTGGTTTGTGGATTGATCATAGGGAAGCGATAATCGTAATTCTCATGGGCGA
This sequence comes from uncultured Chloroflexia bacterium, assembly GCA_963739255.1. Taxonomy (GTDB): domain Bacteria; phylum Chloroflexota; class Anaerolineae; order Anaerolineales; family Villigracilaceae; genus UBA877. Next base: position 88,086 of record CAVTZT010000009.1, on the reverse strand, counting down.
CGAAGAAGAAACAAAATACATAAAATCTAAGAGTGGAAAACATATCCATTACTCTGGCAGTTCACATTCTATAACTCCAGAAGGATTAAAGAGGTCACCTCAGAGGACCAGAGGGACCGAAAATTTGGGAACATACTCAACACATACTACGACGAGGTCATTGCGGCTATTCGTGATGCAGAAACCATCCAGATATTTGGCCCTGGTGAGGCAAAAGGCGAGCTGGAAAAGCGTCTTGAGCATGAAGGACTCAAGGGTCATGTCCTTGCGATTGAAACCGTGGACAAGATGACCGATCGCCAGATCGCAGCGAAAGTTCGGGAGCATTTTCCACACTAGATTGGGGTATATAATAAATATGAACACCTGCCGCTGACCTGCAATCCTGCGGCAGGATTGCTATTCGCGGAGGAATGAATGGGCTTACCCCCTAAGGGCAACACGCTGAAAGAGGTAGGGAATCTTATAGGCGCGAACAAGCCCAAAGTTTCCGAACAACTCCTGGAAACAGCGCGCAAAGAAACCGATGCCGTTCTAAAGGATCTTGAGTTGCAATTGAGCGGCCTGAGCGCGGCAGAAGCCGAGGCGCGGGTCAAACGCCATGGATTGAACGAGATTGCCCGCGAAAAGCGCCCATCACCATTGAGACGCCTGCTGGATAACGTCAAGAATCCGCTGGTGATCCTGTTGACGGCGCTGGGCGTGCTATCGTATCTGACCGGTGACCTGCGGGCGACCATCGTCATTTTCGTGATGGTGATCCTGGGTGTGGTGCTGCGCTTCTTCCAGGAGATGCGTGCCGATAACTCCGCAGAGAAGCTCAAAGCCATGGTCAACACCACCGCCACCCTGGTGCGGGATGGCAAGGAATCCGAAGTGGCGCTTAAGCGATTGGTTCCGGGGGACATCGTCCGTCTGGCCGCCGGGGACATGGTTCCAGCTGACGTGCGCGTGTTAAGCGCTAAAGACCTGTTCTTGAACCAGGCGGCCCTGACCGGCGAATCTTTGCCGGTAGAGAAGAAAGCCGCGCCGGCCTCCACCGATGTTCAAAATCCACTGGATCTGCCGGACATCTGCTTCCTGGGCTCCAGCGTGGAGAGCGGCTCCGCGATGGGGGTGGTCGTCCACACCGGGAACCGCACCTATTTTGGCGCACTGGCCGCCAGCATCGTCGGGCAGCGTCAACTGACCAGCTTCGACAAGGGTGTCAACAAGTTCACCTGGCTGATGATCCGTTTCCTTGCCGTGATGGTGCCGGCCGTTTTCCTGATCAATGGGTTGACCAAGCACCACTGGCTGGAAGCCTTCCTGTTTGCGATGGCAGTGGCCGTCGGGCTGACACCCGAGATGCTGCCCATGATCGTGACCGTCAACCTGTCGAAGGGTGCGCTGGAGATGGCGCGCAAGAAAGTCATCGTCAAACGCCTGAACGCCATCCAGAACTTCGGCGCGGCAGACGTGCTGTGCACCGACAAGACCGGCACCCTCACCCAAGGCAAGATCGTGCTGGAGAAACATCTGGACGTTCACGGCCACGAGAGCGAGCGCGTCCTGCATTATGGGTATATGAACAGCTACTTCCAGACCGGCCTGAAAAATCTGCTGGATGAGGCCATCCTCGAGCACGGCCACTTGGAGGAGGACCTTAAGGTAAAAACGGATTACCGTAAAATAGACGAAATCCCCTTCGATTTTCAGCGGCGGCGCATGTCCGTCATCGTGGAGGACAACCAAAACCAGCACCTCTTGATCTGCAAGGGCGCGGTGGAGGAGATCATGCGCCTTTCGACGCGCGTGGAAGTCGAGGGTGAGGTGCTGGAGGTAACGCCGGAGCACGACGCCCACCGCAAGCTGCTCGTGCAGGATTTGAACGCCCAGGGCTTTCGGGTCGTTGCCGTAGCCTACAAAATCATGCCCGGCGACGATGATGAGCCGCACTATGAGATGCAGGACGAATCCGATATGACCCTGCTTGGCTACCTGGCCTTCCTGGACCCGCCCAAGGAGACCGCCACGGAGGCCCTGAAGCGGCTGAAAGCCCTGAACGTGGACGTCAAAATCCTGACCGGCGATAATGAAATCATCACCGCCTACATCTGCAAACAGGTGGGCATGCCGGTGGATAAGATCCTGCTCGGCTCACAAATCGAGACAATGGGCGAGGCAGAACTGGCTGAAGCAGCCGATGCAACCAGCATTTTCGCCAAGCTGGCCCCAGCCCAAAAGGAACACCTCATCCACGCCTTGCAGAGCAAGGGCCATGTCGTCGCTTTCATGGGCGACGGCATTAACGACGCCCCGGCCCTGAAAGCCGCCGACGTGGGCATCTCCGTGGACGGCGCCGTGGACATCGCCAAGGAGTCATCCGATATCATCCTGATGGAGAACAGCCTGCTGGTGCTGGAGCAGGGCGTGCTGGAAGGCCGGCGCGTGTTCGGCAACATCATCAAGTACATCAAGATGGCGGCCAGTTCCAACTTCGGCAACATGTTCAGCGTGGTGGGAGCTAGCGCGTTCCTGCCTTTCCTGCCCATGCTGCCGATCCAGGTTCTGACCAACAACCTGCTCTACGACTTTTCCCAAACCACCATACCCAGCGATGAGGTGGATGCCGACTGGCTGACGAAGCCGCGCAAGTGGACGATCGGAGAGATCCAGCGCTTCATCCTGTTCATCGGCCCGATCAGCTCGATCTTCGATTACGCCACATTCGTCATTATGCTGTACGTCTTCAATGCCTGGAATAATCCTGCGCTTTTCCATACTGGCTGGTTTGTGGAGTCGCTCTTTACCCAGACGCTGATCATCCACGTCATTCGCACCAACAAGATCCCGTTCATCCAAAGCCGAGCCAGCTGGCCGCTGATCGCCACCTCTCTGATCATCGTTACGGCGGGCGCCTGGCTGACGGTTTCACCGCTGGCCGAAACGCTCGGATTTGTAGCCCTGCCGCCCCTCTACTGGCTGCTGCTGGCGGGACTGCTGGTGTGTTACGTCATCCTGACCCAGCTGGTGAAGACCTGGTTCTATCGAAAATTCGGTGCGTGAGGACAGGTCAGGAGATGGTTTTCCCGTCCCGGCGAATTGTTTTCCAATAAAAACAATCCACTCCTGCCCCAACATGAATATTGGACGGACCTGCGATGCCCAGACCCCGTGCGCCGTCCGGATTTATTCCCTACCCCACCTGGACAGAAATTGTGTGCCCCAAATTCACCGACGACGATGGCCCTTGCCGGCGAATTCAACTGGCTCCTTGCTGCCGGCAGCAGGCCTTTCGCACAATTCCTCCCCACCCCCCAACTGGGGGAGGTAAACACTCCCCGGCCGATGGATGCGGCCGAGGGGTGTTCGTTGTATGATGAATTCAAGGCTGGCATTCTGGCCTGAACCAACCGGGTGTCGGAACGTTGAAATCCGGATAATTTGTTTGGAGACGCAAGATGGAAATTCCTTTACAAGCTCAGGTGGAGTGTACGGATGGTATCTGTGGTCATTCCGTGTATATATTGATAGACCCGGTGATTGACCAGGTGACACATCTGGTGGTGAGAAAGACTTCATCGCCCAACACGGAGTACCTTGTACCGGTTGAGCTCTTGTCCGAGACCATCGCCAACACGATTCGACTGCGCTGCAGCAAGGCAGAGCTGGAGCAGATGGCCCCGTTTGTCAAAACCACCCTCGTCGAAAAAAAGTTGTCGGATAGCTATCCCTCCTATACCGGTCGATATGGGCCCGGAATGGAGCCGAGCTACAGCGGGCGTTATAGCGGCTCTGTGAGAACCGTGCACGTGCCGGTTGAGTTTCTTCAGATCCCGGCGGGGGAGCTCGGCGTGCGCCGGGGTACTCGCGTAAAGGCGACAGATGGCTATGTTGGCCACGTCGACGAATTCGTGGTCAACCCGGAGAACAGACGTATTACCCATATGATCGTGCGCGAAGGGGTTTTGTGGGGCCAGAAGGATGTGGTCATCCCCCTTTCGGCCATGGGGGATATGCGTGACGATACCATGTTCCTGAAACTCGACAAGCACCAGGTTGATTCTCTGCCTACCTTCCCGTTGCACATGCGCTGGTCCTGATCGGTGGGGTCGGTTGGGCTGGCTACCCGCCCTGGACGGATAAAGAAGTCAAAGCCAGGCAGGACGAGATCTCCTGCAAGCTTGCCCGGGGACTTCCCGCCGATGGATGAATGCAACCCGGTTAGGATGATTGATAGAAGGAGTACAGCCATGAACGATCATCAACCCTGGGAGTTCACCTGTAAAACATGTGGCGGTCATAACTTAACCGTCACTCGCATTTGGACCATCCTGGCTGGACCCGTCAGTGAACGCTGGCAGGAATGGGGACTGCTTGAAGCTGATCATCACTGGCATTACGAGTTTAAAGAAGTGGTGGAGGAAAATCCAGACGATGAAGTTGAGAAGGGGGACTTCGGCAAGTTTGAGGAAGATGACTCTGCTTCTGAACCGGAAGAGTACGAAATATTCGAGCCGGAGAACAACCCGGAAAGTGACGAGTTTTATGTGAATTGCGCAAGCTGCGATCGGGAGATCGAATTTGGCTGGTCACAACCCGGTCGTGGTGGGCGCATATTTCCCGTGGAATGTTCAGACTTCGTTCCCGGGGAATGTTGGCCGGAACCCAGGTATCTGGATTCCTGGCAGCAGAAGCACTGGCTCCGAACGGGAGATGGCCAGCCATGACCGGGTCCGGAAACAATAATGCGGTCGAGTTGCATGGCTGCCTCGTCTGTGGCCGAATATTCAACGTGCTGGCCGTGTATGCCCGGGACGGCAGGCTGGTGGATTGTACAGTGACAAGCCCCGGTGGCCAATGCGTGCCGGATGAACAACGGCCGCTGGTGGCCTGCGATACCCACTCGGCCGGGGAGATCGATACTGCCCACAAAAGATGGCAGACCAGGAAGGACAATGAGTTAGACCAGGAAGAAGAAGGCGAATGAAGTCAAAATGAAATAGCCCCAGTTTTGCATAGCTGGTTGCCAAAGTCTTCCGATTTACTGTTTTACGGAGGGTTCGATGGACCTCGAAAAGTACACACAAAAATCCCAAGAGGCCTTGCTCGCCGCCCAGCACCTGGCACAGGATTACCAGCATCAGGTCGTCGAACCCATCCACTTGCTGCTGGCACTCGTTCAACAGCAGGATGGGATCGTCCGAGCTATCATCACCAAAGTATCCGGCGGGACCCAGGCCATACAGGAAGAACTGAGCAACGAGCTCGAAAAAAGGCCAAAGATCCAGGGTGCTAACCTGGAAGTTGGCCTGTCGCCTCAGACGGCGGAAGTCCTGGCTGCCGCCGAACGCTACGCCAAGGGCATGCAGGACGATTATATCTCCACCGAGCACCTGCTGCTGGGTCTGGCGGACAGCAGTGAAAACAAACGCCTGGTTCAGTTCGGTCTGACCAAGGAAGCCATCCTAGCTGCCTTAAAACAGGTGCGCGGTACCCAGCGTGTCACCTCGCAGAATCCCGAAGGCACCTTCCAGTCGCTGGAAAAATACGGTCGGGACCTGACCGCCATGGCCCGCCAGGGCAAGCTCGACCCGGTCATTGGGCGCGATGAGGAGATCCGCCGTACGATACAGATCCTGTCCCGCCGCACCAAGAACAACCCGGCTATGATCGGCGAACCGGGCGTCGGCAAGACTGCCATCGTCGAGGGGCTGGCCCAGCGAATTGTTAACGGGGATGTCCCCGAGGGGCTCAAGCACAAACGCCTGGTCCAGCTGGATATGGGTGCTCTGGTGGCAGGAGCAAAGTACCGCGGCGAGTTCGAAGAACGCTTGAAAGCCGTCTTGAACGAGATCACCGAGTCTGAAGGGGAAATCATCCTGTTCCTGGATGAAATGCATACGGTTGTTGGCGCCGGCGCGGCCGAGGGCGCCGATGGATGCCAGTAACATGCTAAAACCCATGCTGGCGCGCGGCGAGCTGCACCTGATTGGCGCGACCACGCTGGATGAGTACCACAAATATATCGAGAAAGATCCCGCCCTGGAGCGCCGTTTCCAGCCGGTGATGGTGGAAGAGCCGTCCGTGGAGGACACGGTCAGTATCCTGCGCGGCCTCAAGGAACGCTACGAAGTCCACCACGGTGTGCGCATCACCGATGCTGCGGTGCTGGCTGCCGCAACGCTTTCACAGCGTTACATCAGCGATCGCTACCTGCCCGACAAGGCCATCGACCTGATCGACGAGGCTGCCGCGCGGCTGCGCACCGAGATCGATTCCAAGCCGCAGGCGCTGGATGAGGTTGACCGGCAGATAATGCAACTCGAGATCGAACGACAGGCGCTTAAAAAGGAGCGCGACAAGGCCTCAAAGGAGCGGCTTGAGAACATCGAAAAAGAACTGGCGGACCTGAAGGAAAAGTCACACGAACTCCAGGCGCGTTGGCAGACCGAGAAACAGGCGATCGCCGAAATGCGTACGACCAAAGAGAAGATCGAACAGACACGCCAGGAGATCGAACGCGCCGAACGGCAGACTGACCTGGAAAAGGTCGCCCGCCTGCGCTATGGGACCCTGCGGGAGTTGGAAAAGAAACTAGCCGATGGGGAACGCCAGATGAAGGAACTGCAGGCCCAGGGAGGCGCCTTGCTAAAAGAGGAAGTGGATGCCGAAGAGATCGCCCAGATCGTTTCTCGCTGGACCCACATCCCGGTCTCGAGGCTCCTGGAAGGCGAGACCCAGAAACTCCTGCACATGGAAGATCGGCTGCGCGAAAGGGTAGTCGGACAAGAGGACGCCCTGCAGGCTGTCTCGAACGCCTTGCGCCGGGCTCGGGCCGGTCTGCAAAACTCGAACCGGCCGCTTGGCTCATTCATCTTCCTGGGCCCGACCGGTGTGGGTAAGACCGAACTGGCACGTGCCCTGGCCGAATTCATGTTTGACGATGAACGGGCCATGATCCGGATCGATATGAGCGAATACCAGGAGAAACACACCGTCAGCCGTCTGATTGGGGCGCCGCCGGGGTACGTCGGCTACGAGGAAGGCGGCCAATTGACTGAATTGGTTCGCCGCCGTCCATACAGCGTGGTCCTGTTCGATGAAATCGAGAAGGCTCACCCGGATGTATTCAATGTGCTGCTGCAATTGCTGGATGATGGCCGCTTGACGGATGGTCAGGGCCGCACGGTGGATTTTCGCAACACATTGGTCATCATGACCTCCAACCTTGGCAGTGAGCTGTGGCTGGGTGGAAAGGCAGACCGTGTAACCCGCGACATGATCACACATGCCCTGCAGGAGCATTTCCGACCCGAGTTCCTGAACCGCATCGACGAGATCATCATCTTCCATTCACTCAGCCGCGCCAACCTGATCCAGGTCGTGGAAATCCAGCTCCGGCATGTTTCCGCACTGCTGGCGGAGCGCGGCTATCGGCTCGTCATCAGCCCGGAGGCACGCGCTTACCTGGCAGAGGTTGGCTACGATGCCGATTACGGTGCCCGTCCGCTCAAACGGGCCATCCAGCGCGAGCTGCAGGACCCGCTGGCGGTCAAGATCCTGGGTGGCGAGTTCCATGAAGGCGAGACCATCCACGTGGAACGCGGAAAGGAAAAGCTGGAATTCAGCGCAATGGCACCTGACCAACCAGTGGTTCAATAATGCCAGGCACCAAGGCAGGGAGGCTTGGAGTCAACGGCTACGATTGGTGTACCCTTCGGGTATGATATGCTGCGCAAACGTGGCGTATGCGGTACCTCTCTCAAAATGTTGCCTGGTTCGTTTTGCACAGATAACCAAAAAGTCCCTATCTTTTCGATTGGGACTTTTGCCCACTTGGTGGGACTACGCTGTTGCGGGGGTCTGGAACTCGCGGAATATCCCCGCCAGGGGGAACCAGCGACTTCTAGTTTATGAGTCCCAGTCCTGTCTCCGCACTTTTTCACATCAAGCTCGTGTTATTAACCTGCATTCGGACCTGTGATGTAAATGGACCCGAAGAACTGTGATTGGCCGATCAGAGAACTCTTTTGCCCGAAAGTACAGATGTTCTAATTATATCTTATCTCTATCCGCTGCAGCTCCGCAGATCGAATTTTCGATAGGATCAATATCAAGAGTATCCTGATTGCCAATACCATAATCAGGCCATGGCCAATAGCTGGTAAATTAAGGCCAAGTTTAAGAATTTCAGAGATTCCGTCCAGTGCTTAGGAATCCATCACTAAGTTTTCAGATTTGGCGAAGGTACAGCCCCATTACAGCAATTTAGAAACGGAATTGTCCCTGTGACAAACCCAATGTTAGGCTATGTCTACGTAAAAGGAGATCGAATGAACTAGCTCGCGGTTAGCTATCAGGCGAATCAAGTGTTTCCCCTCTTCAAAGAAGGAAACATTAATTATGGAAGACACAATATAACAGTGAATTTTTTCAATCTTAAAGATATCTTCTATGGGTTGTATAATATCTTTGCCAGAAGGGGACAGGATTCGAATGTCGTAAGTGAATTCCTCTCCATTATCGCCCTCCCATTGAGATGCCACAACAAAGCGATCTATACTGACCGGAAGCGCCTCGGCGGTCATATGATCTACAACGCCAATCAATACGGGTAAGCCCTCCGGCGTTTCTGCGTTATCTGCACAAATCAAGGCCCAATTTAGGATAGGCATCTTGAATCTCCCTTCCCTTAAAGATCAGCTTGATTATCGCGCAAGGCGAGGGCACGAGTCAAACATAAGGGCTGTCTGGAAAGAAACTCCAGACAGCCCCTTTCTCTCTCTTTCGTCGGTCGGGAAGCTCTGGTCTTAATATTCCATCCCACCGCCAGGCGGCATAGGAGCGGGCCTTTCCTTTTCCGGTACATCCGTGATCAGGGCTTCGGTGGTCAGGATCATGGCAGCGATGGAAGCCGCATTCTCGAGGGCCCCGCGCACGACCTTGAGCGGGTCAATGATGCCGGCCTTGAGCATGTCCCCATATTCACCGGTGATGACATTGTAGCCGATATGCTTATTGGACTGTTCTTTGGCGATCCGGCGGATGTTCTCGATGATGACCGCTCCATCCACACCGGCGTTGACGGCCAATTTGCGGATGGGGGCTTCGAGCGCCTTGCGGACGATGTTCACACCAATAGCCTCATCTTCGCCGTCCATCTTGACCTTGTCCAGAGCCGAGACGGCATTGATGAAGACGATCTCACCGCCCGGGACGATACCTTCTTCGATCGCCGCGCGGGTCGCCGAGAGGGCATCCTCGACCCGATGCTTCTTCTCCTTTAGCTCGGTCTCGGTCGCCGCGCCGACCCGGATGATCGCCACGCCGCCAGACAGTTTCGCCAGGCGCTCCTGGAGTTTCTCTTTGTCGTAGTCGCTAGTGGACTTGTCGATCTCGATGCGGATCTGGTCCACGCGGCCCTTGATCTCACTCGAACTGCCCTTCCCACCGACAATGGTGGTGTTGTCCTTATCGGAGACGACCTTTTCTGCCTTGCCCAGGTCCTGGAGCGTGACCGTTTCCAGCTTACGGCCAGTCTCTTCTGAGATCAACTGGCCGCCGGTCAGCGTTGCAATGTCTTGCAGCATGGCCTTGCGGCGATCCCCGAAGCCCGGAGCCTTGACCGCCAGCACGTTCAACATGCCGCGCAGTTTGTTCAGGACGAGGGTGGCCAGCGCTTCGCCGTCGATATCCTCGGCAATGATGACCAGCTCGCGCTTGCCGAGTTGAACGAGTTTCTCCAGGATCGGGACGATATCCGCGGCCGCCGAGATTTTCTTTTCATAGATGAGGATGTAGGGTTCGGCGATGACCGATTCCATGTGCTCGGCTTCGGTGATGAAGTAGGCCGAGATGTAGCCACGGTCGAACTGCATCCCTTCCACATATTCGGTCTCGAACTGCAGGGACTTAGACTCCTCTACGGTGATGACGCCGTCCTTGCCGACCTTGTCCATGACGCCCGCGATCAGCTGGCCAATCTCGGGGTCCGCCGCGGAGTTGGTCGCCACCGAGGCGATCTCTTCCTTGGTATCGATCTTCTGGGACATCTTGCGCAGCGCAGCGACCACCGTATCCGTGGCCTGTTCGATGCCAAGTTTCAGACGCATCGGGTTGGCTCCGGCAGCCAGGGTCTTCAAGCCTTCAGTCACAATGGCGTGCGCCAGGACGGTTGAGGTGGTGGTGCCGTCACCGGCGATGTCGTTGGTCTTGGTGGCGGCCTCTTTGAGAAGCTGTGCACCGATATTGGCAAAGGGATCCTCGAGCTCGATTTCTTTGGCAACGGTCACCCCGTCGTGTGTGATAGTCGGAGAACCGAACTTGCGGTCCAGGGCGACGTTGCGCCCCTTTGGCCCGAGGGTGGTGCTGACTGCGTTGGCGACGATGTCAATGCCGGCCTGTAGACGACGACGGGCTTCTTCAGAAAAGATGAGCTGTTTTGCTGCCATAATTCATTCCTCCAATTCGGGCTTATTTTTTGCTTTTGCTTTTGCTTTCAACAATGGCAAGGATGTCACTCTCCCGCATGATGAGCAGTTTCTTGGTGTCCATTTTGATTTCCGAGCCGGAATATTTGGCGAACAAAACTTTGTCGCCGACGGCCACGTCCATCGGGATGCGTTTGCCCGCTTCGTCGCGGTCGCCCTGGCCGATCGACAGGACCATCCCTTGCTGGGGTTTTTCCTTGGCCGTTTCGGGGAGCACAATGCCGCCCGCAGTGACATCTTCCTGCTCAATCGGTTCGATCACGACACGACTGCCGAGGGGTTTGAGATTAAGTGCCATATTCGCCTCCTGGATCAAAATAGTTCAGCAATTTAGCACTCAAGCATTGCGAGTGCTAAAGATCAGCATACTTGACTCCTTGACGAACGTCAAGGGAAATTGGTCAAGGTATAACAAAACTATGACATCCGCCCTTTCCCGGCCCTGTAGGGTGCAAAAACTTCATCCAGAAGATTTCAAGAATAAATATAGTTAAGCTAACCCGAGATTTATGTCTCTCCCAGGATGAGCGCTCATCCCTGGGCTGGTTAATTGATCTCATCCGTAGTTATTCCATTTATTCCAGATCCTATTGGATTACAAACCGCCGGGCTTGCCAAAAATCAGCCCTGATGATGATCCAATTCCAGAAGTATATTTAGGGGATGAAACTGTACCATTAGGAGAATTTCGTAAAGATATCGAAAACCGAATCCGAGATAATTTTGTTTTATGGGTGTGAACATATGGATGATGAGCTGAAAGGTATGCTAGCCGGATTCCTAATAGTCGAAATCCCGACAAAGTCAATAATGGGTGGACTCCTTGGATTCATTTTTCCCTTGACATCATTAGAATTTAAGTGCTACGATTGGGACCTACAATAGGCATCGGCTCGCCGATCGCCTTACACCCTATACGTTGAACCGGAACCAATCCGGCCCCTGCACGTGACTAGCATTTTACGATACCCGGTCAGTAACTACATACTGGCGCGGGTGAATGGCTGGCACGTTTTTTAAATCCCCTACCCCAGCCCAACAGAATAACGCCCAAGGATGAAAGCAAGTCCTATGGGCATCGGCGAACGATCTCCGCTCTGACTCGTTCGTCGATCTCCTAAAAGTCCACAGAAACCCGTATCAGCGGTAAACTTGCGCCGGTGTCCAGAGCGAGAGCCTGGGACGCTGACACCTGGCGATGCAAACTGTCTTTTTTGGTGACCGGACTCCTGGAACGTCTCCCCTGAAGAAATCGGCAACCTGAATTAAAAGACGCCCTTTCGGGCGTCTTTCCAGTTGCGGGGGCTGGACTTGTCGCGAAGCACCCTTTAGGGAACCAGCGACCTCCAGGTTATGAGCTACAGTCTTGCACCGCACACTTCAGACCGACGGGCTGCTGATTCTGCCTGGCCCGGCGGTTTTCGATTAATCAGAGCCCGGCGAGATAAGGTGGGTGAATCAGCAACTGGATTTTAGCACCTATACACCCAGAACGCAAGTTCTAAAATTATAGTTCAGACCTCAATTTGGATGTGATTGCCCACTTGAAATCCTTTCGGATGAAGTATTTACACCCTACGAGCGCCGTGCGGGATGCATCAACCAGGCAAAAATTTACCCTTCTGCTTCTTTTCGTTTTTTAGTTTTCGTTTCTCCTTCAAATTATGCTCGGGTTTTTTCTTCTGTTCTTTTTTGCCTTTATCGTTTTTTCCACTACCACTCATGGCTGCTTATCCTTTCTTGCGAAAAATATTTGTTGAAATGCCGCACAAACGCCAACACTTCCCCATTCTCACGATACAGGCAGTAATCAGAAAATTCTTTTAGACCGAAAGCACAGACGTTCTAATTATAACATGACGTTCAGAATATATGTTATAAAACTGTAGTTCAAGCATCCGCTCGAACATGATTATCTCTTTGAAATCCCCTCGGATGAAGTTTTTACACCCTACGCGATAATAAACTTCATCATGATTTAAGGCGAAGCCCTGCAAACCTCGTCAGGACCGAAAGGAAGCAGCGGTAAGGAGGTGTCTCCGGGTGCCGCCGGGTTGCCTGCCCGGACATTTTTATTTGCACTATAATCACCCCATGTTTCTCCCCACAACTTTGGAAGAGGTAAAACGTCTGGGCTGGGATGGACTGGATGTCATCCTGGTGACCGGCGATTCCTACATCGACAGTCCCTTTATCGGAACCGCAGTGATCGGGAAGCTTCTCGTCAAGGCCGGCTACCGTGTCGGCGTGATCGCCCAGCCGGACCCGAGGACGGACGACGATATCTCCCGCCTGGGTGAGCCGCGCTTGTTCTGGGGCGTTACCGCCGGCAGTGTGGACTCGCTAGTCGCCAACTACACCGCCCTGAAAAAACCCCGCCTCAGTGACGATTACACCCCCGGCGGGGAGAACACCCGCCGTCCCGACCGCGCCACCATCGTCTACACCAACCTGATCCGGCGCTTTTCGAAGCGCATCCGCCCCGGCGGGACTGCCCGTCCGATCGTCCTGGGCGGGATCGAGGCCAGCTTGCGGCGTGTCGCCCATTACGATTTTTGGACCAACTCGGTCCGCCGCTCGGTCCTGTTCGACGCCAAAGCCGATTACATTCTGTATGGCATGGCCGAGAAAGCCGTCCTGGACCTGGTGGCGGCCCTGCGGGAAGGCCGGGACCCGCGCGAGATCCGCGGCCTGTGCTACATCGCCAAAGAACCACGTTCCGGATACCTCGAGCTGCCGGATTACGAAACCGTCGCCCAGGACAAACTGGCCTTCATCGACATGTTCCACACCTTTTACAATAATAATGAACCCATAACGGCCAAAGGACTTACCCAGAAACACGGCGACCGCTATCTGTTCCAGAACCCACCCGCCCCGTACCAGACCCAGGCCGAGCTGGACGCGGTCTACGCCTTGGACTACGAGCGCGCCCAGCATCCTTATTATGAAGCCCGCGGGCCGGTCCGGGCACTGGAAACCATCCGCTTTTCCATCTCTACCCACCGCGGCTGCTATGGCGAGTGCAACTTCTGCGCTATCGCCGTCCACGAAGGCCGCACCGTGCGCTGGCGCAGCCAGGAGTCGATTTTGGAGGAGGCCGAAAAGCTGATCAGCCGCCCCGACTTCAAGGGTTACATCCAGGACGTCGGCGGGCCGACCGCCAACATGTACGGCTTCGAGTGCGACAAGAAGCTTAAGAATGGCATCTGCCCGGCCAAGCGCTGTCTCTTCCCGGAGATCTGCCCACTGCTGGAAGTGGACCACCGCCCGCAGCTCGAGCTGCTGCGCCAGCTCCGCCGGTTGAAGGGCGTCAAGAAAGTCTTCGTCGCCTCCGGCATCCGCTACGACATGCTCCTGGGCGATAAGGTCTGCGGCGAAGATTACCTGCGTGAGATCGTCGACCACCACGTCTCCGGGCAGTTGAAGGTGGCTCCCGAGCACACCGAAAAGCATATCCTCAACAAGATGGGCAAGCCTGGGAGCGAGTCGCTGCTGAAGTTCAAAGATAAATTCGATCGTTTCTCCCGGGCCGCTGGCAAACCCCAGTTCCTAACCTATTACTTGATCGCCGCCCACCCCGGCTCTACCTCCCAGGACATGCTTAGGCTGAAGAGCTTTGCCAGCGAGAAGCTGCACGTCAATCCGGAGCAGGTACAGATCTTCACCCCCACCCCGTCTACCTACTCCAGCCTGATGTACTACACCGAGCTCGACCCGTTCACCCGCCGCCCGCTCTTCGTGGAGAAGGACCCGCGCCGCAAGAAGCACCAGAAGGACATCGTCACCCGCAAGGCCGCCACGGAGTTTTCGTAAGAGTGATTAACTTGAAGGACACAAAGTATCACAAATGTGGGTTTAAAACCTTTGTGTACCTTAGTGTCCAAAGTTGGTGAGAAAAGGTTTGACTTTGGATTCCTATTTCGCCGTCACCGCCCCCGGACTGGAACCCTTCGCCGGTCAGGAACTGTACGCTCTCGGTCTGCTTCCTGGAGCTGTTACCGATCCTGATTCCTCCCTTGAGGGTTCAACCTCCATTATTAGTCCGCAATCCGCCGGTGGCGTGACCTTCAAAGGCGACCTCTCCGCCCTCTACCGCGCCAACCTTCACCTGCGCACCGCTAGCCGCCTTCTGGCCCGCCTAGGCAATTTCTTTTCTGCTACCACCTTCCCCGAACTCCAAAAACGCGCCCTCCCGCCTGCCCTGGGAACGTTTCCTAAAGCCCGGACAGCCCATCTCGCTCAGAATCACCTGCCACAAGTCGAAACTTTACCACTCCGACGCCGTCGCCCGGGCGGTGGCCGCCGCCCTCGCCGAACGGATGGGACAGCCCTCCCCGGTCCAGGCCGCGGACGAGGAGTCTGGCGACCCGCCGCAGCTGGTCGTCGTCCGGCTGGCCGAAGACAAGTGCACCGTAAGCGTGGACTCGTCCGGGGTGCGGCTGCACAAACGCGGTTACCGGCAGGCCGTGGCCAAGGCCCCGCTGCGCGAGACCCTAGCAGCCGCACTCCTGATGGCCTCCGGCTGGGACACAACCTCGCCGCTGCTAGATCCCTTCTGCGGCTCCGGGACCATCCCGATCGAAGCCGCCCTGATGGCACGCGGGATACCCCCGGGTATCAACCGCCGCTTTGCCTTCATGGACTGGCCCAATTACGACGAGAAACTCTGGCTTTCCATAAAGGATATCCATCCTTCATCCTTCGTCCAGCCTTTTTCGATCCTTGCCTCCGACCGCGACGCCGGAGCCATCGAAATGTCCCGGGCCAATGCGGAAAGAGCCGACGTTGCCGAAACCATCGAATTCAAATGCCAGGCCGTCTCGGCGATCGATCCGCCCTCCGGCAAAGGCTGGGTGGTCACCAACCCGCCCTACGGACTGCGGGTCAGTGGAGGTAAGGACCTGCGTAACCTGTACGCCCAATTCGGCAACGTACTGCGCCAGCACTGTCCCGGCTGGGACCTGTCGGTGCTGTGCAGCGACGCCGCCCTGCTCGGCCAGATGCGCCTGGAGTTGGATACTTCGCTTAAGCTGTTTAATGGGGGAATCCGCGTCCGGCTGGGTCGGGGGAGCGTGAGATAAAATTTAGTGTGAGAAGATAATTTGTACGAGCACACAAACCTATAGTACCGCACCCCGGCAATCGCCGAAAGGTCTGTATCCCTGCGAAAAGCAGGTTTATCCGCACATGTAGTTTAAGTTGCAGATGATTCTCAGTCATAGTAAGTTTTTTTGCCGAAAGACACTCAGATCATCTGGGTTGTTTGAGTGTTGCCAGAATCCGGACAAAGGTGCCGGAAAATTTAGTTATTTTGCACAGTTTTCGCCAGACCCCAGTTAATTATTCAAAGCACGGCGGCCCAACCAGCGGCTCAAGCTGACCAGCCAAGATGCGGCGAAAATTAATCAAAAATCCGGATTTTTCTTTTCGTGTAGAATGATAGTTAGAAACAGGCCGGCTGGCAGTTTAGCCGCAAGCCGTTGGACTTCCCATACTCCAGAGTATAGTCAAATTACTCAACCTCCATATAACTATTGACCAATGATCCAGGTTCAATTGCACAACAGGTGATGCAGTGATATGAATGGGCCATTAACAGATCGACTGATAAGATGTGAATGTTGCCCGCGCAAATGCAGGGTGAACCGGCTTGAAGGGCAAGTCGGGTTTTGCAGGATCCGTGCTAGTATTCAGATTTCTCATGCCGGTCTGCATTTTGGAGAAGAACCCCCCATTTCAGGAACAAAAGGTTCAGGGGCCATTTTTTTCGCCGGATGCAATCTTCGCTGTGTGTTTTGTCAGAATTACCAGATCAGCCAGGAGTTTCAGCATGGCTACACCCGGACTCTGACTACAGATGAGCTTGCATCTGAAATGTTGCGCCTTCAGGAGGAAGGCGCCCATAATATCAACTTTGTTTCGCCTTCCCATATGATTTTTCAGATGGCCGATGCTATTAAGGTGGCGAAGGGGAAGGGACTTGTTGTTCCTGTGGTGTACAACTCCAACGGATATGATTCAGTGGATGCGCTTCGGCAGATCCGGGGTCTGGTGGACATTTACCTTCCGGACATCAAATATATGGAAAATGGACTTGGAAAGCAGTTTTCCGCGGCGGACGATTATGCGGATATCGTCCCCGGGGCTCTCCGAGAGATGCTGGATCAGGTAGGCCACCTGAAATTGGATGATGAGGGCATTGCGATACGGGGACTGTTGGTCCGGCATCTGGTATTGCCCGATTACCTGGACAACAGCCGAAGATGTCTCCACTCTCTGGCAGATTTATCTCCGGATACTTTTGTCAGTATCATGTCACAATATTCTCCTCAATATAAGGCATGTGATTATCCTGGGATAAACCGGACTCTGACAGAAGACGAATATGATGAGGTCACGGAATATGCACTTGATCTTGGTCTTGAGAATGCCTTTATTCAGAAACTGGAAAGTCAGGAGGACTACCTGCCTAATTTTGCACAGGAAAGTCCTTTCCACTCCACTTCATCCATTGCTAGCTGATATCATCCGTTGAAATCTCCCTCCTTTCAAATCTTTCTAAATCACAAACCGCCGGGCTTGTCAATTTCCATTGACCCGGCGGTATAGGTTTGTTCTCTTCGCGATTCCCTTTTGAGGCACTTTTCAGGGAACTACAGCTCTCCGGGTTATGAGTTCCAGTCTTACACCGCACACTTCAGATCGACGGGCTGCTGATTCCGCCTGGCCCGGCGGTTTTCAATAGATCAGGGCCCGGCGAGATAAAGTAGGCTAATCAGTGACCGGATTTTAGCACGGAAACACCTAGAACGCAAGTTCTAATCCGTAGTTCAGTCCTCAACTTGGACAGTATTATCGCCTTGAAATCCCTTCGGATGAAGTTTTTGCACCCTACGTCCTACTAATATTTTTCCGACCACGTTGTTTTACCTCTCAAACGGTCAGAACTTTCATAATGATGGAAATTTAGACAACGGTTAATCACCCAGGTAATCGTGCATTTTGCGGTGGATGGACGGGTGACGCAGGCGGTTTAAGGCTTGGGCTTCGATCTGGCGGACGCGCTCACGCGTCACGCCCATCTTGCGCCCAACTTCCTCCAGCGTGTAGGCCTGCCCATCGAGCAAGCCATAGCGCAGTTGCAGGATGCGCACTTCGCGGGGCGGTAATCCGTTCAAGAGTTCGCGTAAATTTTCGCGCAGCAGATTATATGTCGCGGTTTCATCGGGCGGGGCAATTTCGTCATCTTCGATAAAGTCACCGAGCACCGAATCTTCTTCATCATCGGTTGGCGTTTCCAACGAGAGCGGCCGGCGCGCAACGTGGATTAAGTTCTCGATTCTTTCGGGTGACACTTCCAGCGCTTCGGCCATCTCCTCGACGGTTGGTTCGCGGCCCAGGCGCTGAGTCAACTGGTGCTGGACGCGCAGGAGCTTGTTGATCTGATCGCCCATGTGAACCGGGACGCGGATGGTACGTCCCTGGTCAGCAATTGCGCGCGTCACGGCTTGACGGATCCACCAGGTGGCATAGGTGCTGAATTTGTTGCCACGGAGGTAGTCGAATTTCATGGTGGCACGCATGAGTCCGATATTGCCTTCCTGGATCAAGTCAAGGAAAGGTACGCCGCGTCCCATATATTTTTTGGCGACGCTGATCACCAGGCGAGAGTTGGCTGTAATAAGGTGCTCGCGGGCCAACCAACCGTCTTCGATGAATTGACGTAATTCGACCCGGCGGCGGGGGCTGACCTTGCCGCGCGCCAGCTCTTCGCGAGCCGTCCGTCCGTGCTCTATGCCTTGGGCGAGTTCGACTTCTTCTGCCGCTGTCAGCAGCGGGACTTGGCTGACTTCTTTTAGATACAGCCCGATGGTGTCGGAGGCATCAATATTGGCGAGACGATCATCCAGCGAAAGTTCTGGCTCAGGCCTGGCCTCGGTTTCTTCTACAGCAACTAATTCATTCTCTGGAGGTTCACTGGAGGGGGTATCTTCAACAAAAGCAACACCCGCGCTCAAGAGCGCCGAAAATGCCTCCTCCAATTGCTCGATATCCTTTTCGGATTCAGGGAAGAAGTGCAGGATGTCGTCAATAGTGACGTATTTCTTCTGCCGCCCCAACTCGATCAGCCGGGCTATGGGTGAATATTCTTCTTTCACCTCAATCAGTAAACGGTTCTCCATTTTGTTTCCTGACCAAATTAACTTTCAAAATTTCACAGAGATTCCCAAAGAACACCCCTTGACGGATAGTAATCTTATCATATAATTTGATTATAATATTCAAATTAAATAAGATATTCATATTTCAAACAGAATTTTACTCCTTACCAAGGAACTCACTTTATGCAAGATTCGCTCCGCAATTTCAAAGCTGAATTCTTCAAGGCTTTATCTCACCCTGCCAGGATCAAAATCCTAGAACTGCTCCGGGCAGGTGAGTTGAGCGTTACTGACCTGCAGGATCGCTTGGGGATTGAATCTTCCAGCGTATCCCAGCAACTGTCCGTGTTGCGTCATCAGAATATTGTTGAGAGCCGCAAAGCTGGGACGACCGTTTATTATCGGGTTCGCGATCCAGAGGTCTTTGAATTGCTTGATGTTGCCCTTCGGATCTTCAACAACCAACTATTGGATACTCGCTCGACTCTTGAACAACTGGAAGATGAAAATGCTGGAAATTCCCAAAACGTTGATGCAAAGCGTGCTTCGCCAATCAGCGTGTCATAGATGGCGCGTAGGGTGCAAAAACCTCATCAAAGATAGATTTATTCGAGAACCTGCAGGAATTCCAGTCCAAAAAGGGTATAAAAACTTCATCCTGAGGGATTTTAAGGAGAAATGCGGTTAAGCCTGCCCTAAATTGATGTCTCTCCTAGGATGAGCGCTCATTCCTGCGCTGGTTGATCTCATCCGTTGAGTTTCTACTCTTGCAAGGTCCTTCTGAATTACAAACCGCCGGGCTAGCCAATATTCATTGGCCCGGCGGTATTTACTCTAATTTAAGTTGTTAGGGCTGGACGCTTCCCGATTCACTCCTGAGGTTACTATAGACCGCCAGGTTATGAGAGGCAATCTCAGACCGCTCACCGCAGACCTCCAGGCGACCCGATTTTAGGCAGCCTAACGATCTTCGGTTCCAAGGAGCCTGGCGGTCTTCGATTGGTCAATCGAAGACCGGATTTGTGCCTGGAAGGCCAGATTTAAGACCAAAAAGCACTTCCAGGTGACGGTTTTACTCGAAAATTATAACCCCATTTCATAGGTCAAAAAAACATTGCGGTCTTCGGTTCAAGAGATCATCAGAAATACCGACTTGAACCGAAGACCGAATTTCAGCCTTTAAACCTAAAAAGTGTCTGAAAAGCCACGACTGTTGAAAGCAGCCTCAGCTCACCGCTTTTTTCACCAGATCGCGGATCCTTGCCTCCTCAGTAGCGGTCAACTCCTTCAACGCGTAACGGGTCGGCCACATGGCGCCTTCATCGAGGTTCGCCGCATCATTGAAGCCGAGCTCTGCGTACCTCGTGTTGAACTTTTCCGCGTATTGGAAAAAACAGACGATCTTGCCGTCCTTGGCGTATGCGGGGAAGCCGTACCAGGTTTTCGGCATGAGGGTCGGTGCGCTGGCTTTTATGATCACATGCAGCCGCTCGGCCATGGAGCGGTCCGGTTCCTTCAAGGCGGCGAGCGCCGCTAGCACGGCCTTTTCGCCTTCCTCCCTGTCCTTGGAGGCGCGCACTTCTGCCTTCAGTTCTTGGGCACGAGCCTTCATCGCAGCTTTTTCCTCGTTTGTGAATCCTGTGGACTTCTTTGTTGTGCTGGTACCTGTGTTCATGTGAAACTCCTTTACTTGTAAATTTTACCATTTAGTTATATAATAAAGATACTCTAAAATTAAGATATTGTCAAGAGGCATGGGTATGGCAGACCCCAAAAAGATTAACCTGATGATTCGTACCAATATGGCGGCAAGGGAGTATGGCATTCAGATGACGTTGTATCGCAATATAATTTTCGAAAAACTGGGCATCAATGGGACCGACATGGAATGTCTTGGGTTTTTATTATCCAAACGCATTTCCACCCCCACCGAGCTTGCCAAATATACTGGCCTCAGTTCTGGTGCGACGACCGCGATGCTCGATCGGCTCGAAAAAGGGGGGTTTATCGAACGCCGACCCAATCCGGATGACCGCCGCGGAACACTCATCCTTCTCGCGAAATCAGGAGCTGACAGAGTGGCCCCGTGGTATGCGCCAGTGGGAAAAGCACAAGAACAGCTCATTTCAAATTACTCAGAAGATGAACTGCAATTGATTTCGGGCTTCTTTGAAAGCTATGCAAAAATATGGGAGCAGGAACGCGGGAAACTCCAAAAGTCATAGGGCCCAAAAAAATCAAGAGCATTATCCCTATCACAAATCGAACCAGTAAACTGTCAAACATGAGTTGATGGGTGAGAATGAGGCCAAACTCTTACGGGCCGGATTGTTTGGAGGTAAACGACCTGAATAAATGCGTGGCAAACACAACCAAACAGTCTGGCCGACCACCTTACCGGGGCAGTTGTACGCGGCCCGCCTGGCCTTGCAAGAGAGGGTTATTTGGTGTGAGTATAGACTTATGATTATGACTAAAAATGAAATCTCCGGTGGTGTTGTCCACGAATTGCCAGAAGACTTACGAGATACCCTCGCTTCTGACGCGGAGGCGCTAGCGGCATGGGAGGATCTTACTCCTCTTGCGCGCAATGAATGGATATGCTGGGCGATCTCCGTTAAAAAACCAGAAACCAGAAGGGAGCACATTGAAAGGGTGCGCACGGAACTCAAAGAGGGCATGCGCCGGCCTTGCTGTTGGTATGGCTGTATTCACCGCACCGATAAGGCAGTTAGCCCTTCAGTACAAAAACTAGTACTCGATAGACGATCTAAAAAGTCATCTTAAATGGTGGCTTTCACCAATTTACACTAGAGATCATCGGCTTTCGCTAGCTGGAGGTCTTCTTCACAACTGAACCGAAGACCAATATCTGAGCCATCAATTGAGGGAATTACAAAAGTGCTTAAGTTATCGCCCGTTCAAGCAAGCTGCTGACTTTCAATCTTTTCACTTAATTTGGTCAGGGCGGTGCATGTATTAAGCCAGCAGAAGCTTTTCCCCCAGGGCATTCAAATCCGCCAGGTATTCATCTCGTTTTGGTGAATGAATCCATCGTACCGCTTCCCAATCGGATTTGGTCGCCGAACAGAGCAAACGCGCCAGGTCAGCAGGAAAAACCCCGGCAGCTTTTCCTTGAGCGCCTGAGATGGCCTCTTCCAACGATAATCCCTTCAGGTGGCAAAAGCCCCAAATATCGGCCAGGTCTTTGGGTTCCTCGCGGTCGAGCAAAGCGGTGATCTTGTTCGCCAAAATATTCTCGGCGCTGTCCAACCGGCCCAGAATGGGATGATCCTGGATTATTCCAACCCGACTGGGCACATCATTGATCATTTCGATCTTTAGCGCCACACCTTCATGGGTAAGGGTAAGCCGGAAGAATCGTTCTTCGCGCAACCCTACAATCAATTCACCCATCTTTGCAGATGAGATCGCATGGATCACCCGTTCGGCCCATAAGACAAAGTTCTTATCATCATCTGCGAACAGGTCGATATCGTCGGAGAAGCGGTGGTTAAGATAGCCACGTGAGGCAGCCGTACCACCGGACAGGTAAAGACTTGTTTCCAGCTGATGGATTACCGCCAAAACTTGATCTTGCAAGGGGTAGAGGCGATCATAGAAAAAGGAAGGGTTATTCATGGCACAGTTCCGGGTGTTTTTTAGGCAACCATTGCACCAGGAAATCCAATCCACGCTTGCGGCTGACTGACCGAATGCCTTTTCTCCAGCGCGGCCAATATTTTACCAATCGGGTAAACCCTATCTGCTGCACGATCTCCTGATATGAGGCATATTCCAACAATCTGCGGGCGGCCCAATCTTGATCGAGTTTCCCCACGACTTTTTTCCCAGCCAAAATATCTTTGAACTGGGCTTCTTCCAAATCGTAATCCCAAACATAAAGAGGTTTCATTGCGCAGCGATCACTTTGAATGGATTATACCAACCTTTACCAACTTGCCGTAAAGCCCTGTATTATACGCCATCCGAACCCTTGCACTAAAAAACTCATGTCGGTATTTATGTGCTATACCCTTTCAGGGCACGGGTGGCACAGGCTGGCCGGGTTGCCAGCCGCTTAGTGGTGTTAGTTGTATCTGCTTCGAAAGAGCGTAGGCAGTCGGCAGGTCGCTGTCGTTTTCGACAAGTGTGCGGCCGAAAACAAGCACCGAATTTTTCGGCGAAGAAATCTGTGCCATTCCCTGCGGCACGGATCCTTTCCAGCCGGGACCGCTGATCAGGTAATCGCCGGCCTCGGTTCCCGTGGTGCGTTTGCCGACGTAGGCAAAATTGGTGTTCTTCGACGGATCGGTGAACTGCACGCTGTAGTAGCGGCCGGCCATGTCCGGCACATGCAAGACTTGCGGTCCTTTTGAGAGATCGAGCCAGCCAGCCGTCATGAGCGTGTCGCGGTTCACACCAGTAGTCGCCAATTTTGATGCCGAAGCGGGCGCGTGGAGGGGATCCGCAAAAAGTGCCTGGGACTCCGTATAGAGCGTATTGACCGGGATGGGGCCATCGCCGAACCCTTTAACGAGAATCCCTCTCTTGAACACGGACAGCAGCATGCGCGGCCAGAAGTAGGTGACCAAGCACCATGCCGCGACAGAGAACGCACCAAATATAAGCCAATGCTCGAGGTTCATATGCATCATCTCACTTCGGCAACCGGCGGCACCGTATACTCGCCACGGAGAATGGCCTCGCCGGGTATGTACACGCGCAGCCAGAGGATAAACTTGCCCGAGGGCGCGGGCAGCCAGTTGGATTCGCGCCCCGCCGGAGCAGCGTTCTGAATGTAAATATCGACCGAACCGTCGGGGTTTTGCGCGAGGCCGGAACGATCGCTGACGCTGTACCGATTGATCGGATTCGCCACAAAGTGATTTCCCGCATCCCCCATCGTAATCGACCAGAACGCCTTGTTCGGCGGAAGCCCACCTGCCGGAAAGTGCATGATGTAGTCGTGCTCTCCGGAGAGCGCATGGTGCGCACCATCTGAGTTCGTCCACCAATACATTGCCTCTTCTGGTATGTTCACCGGGCCGGGAAATAACTGGGCGTGCGCGGATCGCAGCAGCATGCCGTTGCCAGGCTCACCCAATCCGAACATGGTGATCCAGCCGTTGACCTTCGAGGCCTTGACCCTTGCGTAAATTTGGGCCGTGACAAACGCCAGTCCTGCGCCGATGAGGACGCCTTGGATCACATCATTCCGCACAATTCTTGGACGGGGAAAGGCGAACAAACGGACGAGGAAAAAGACGCATATCGCCCCGACGAGTGTCGCCAGGTAAGTGGATGTTTTGTTCATATTTTTAGTATATCACCTTGGGTTTAGCGGCGTGAGCTGTATCTGCTTTGCAAGGCCGTAAGCGGTTGGGAGATCGCTGTCACTGTACACAAGTACGCGGCCGATCACGAGCACCGAGTTGTTCGGCGAGGATATCTGCGTCATGCCGCTCGGCACTGTTCCCTGCCAGCCCTGCCCCGTAATGAGATAGTCGCCCGCCTGCGTGCCCGTGGTGCGCGTGCCGACGTAGGCAAAATCAATACCGTCCGACGGATCAATGAACTGCACGCTGTAGTAGCGACCGGCCATGTCCGGCACGTGCAAGACTTGCGGGCCTTTGGAGAGATCGAGCCAGCCGACCGTAAGGAGCGTGTCGCGGTTCACTCCAGTAGTCATCAGATTTGAGCCCGAGGCGGGCACGTGGAGGGGATCTGCAACGAGCGTTTGGGGTTCCGTATAGAGCGTATTGACCGGGATGGGACCGTCGCCGAACCCTTTATCCAAGATCGCTTTTTCGAAGTGGTTGTACACGATATGCGGCCAAAAGTAGACGAAGAGGAACGTGCCGAGCGCCCATGCCACAAGCATGACCAGACCAAATATGAGCAGATGTTTGTGCTTCATATGCGATGTCATTTCACTGCGACAACCGGCGGAACCTTGTACTCGCCGTCGAGAATGGCTGCTCCGGGCACATACACGCGCAGCCAGAGGTTGAACTTGTCCGAGGGCGCGGGCAGCCAGTTGGATTCATGGCCTGGCGGAGCGGCGTTCTGGATATAAATGTCGACGGAACCGTCGGCATTCGGAACGAGGTCGGAGCGATCGCTGATGCTGTATCGATGGATCGGATTCGGCACAAAGTGATTTTGCGCATCGCCCATCGTCAGCGACCAGAATGCATTATTCGGCGGGAGCCCGCCTGCCGGAAAGTGCATGATGTAGTCGTGCTGGCCGGAGAGCTTTTGGCCTGCGCCATCTACGGACATCGTCCAGTACACCGCCTCTTGCGGTACGTTTACGGCAGGAAGTTTGTTGGCGCACGCGGCTTTGAACGACATGCCATTGCCAGGCTCGACGCATCCGAAAATAGTGGTCCAGCCGTTGACCGTCGTGACATAGGCGTTCATGATAATCTGGGCCGTGATGAAAGCCAGCACGCCGCCAAGGATGATTCCCTGCACGACTGAAACCGCCGCGCTGTTTCACGTCAGATTGAGTGAATGACTAAGTGGCACTTTACGAAAGAATGCACCGATTGCTCTTTTTAGTTCTGTGTTTATTTGTTCAATCAATCCAATCTCTATTAGTGGCTATTCCTCATTTATTCAACCCTATTGCCATTTTATAGGCCATTGCAGCGTCGGGAAGCGGTGTTAAGGTATCTAATAAAATATTGTAAGTCCCTTTTTCAGACAGTTCGTCAGCAACTTTCTTAATCAAAGCTAAAGTAGCTTTCATCAAACCTGAACCAAGACTTAAACGGGCAACACCTAAATCCTGCAGTTCACTTACGGATGGTGGTATTCCTCCCCCAATCCCGGGGTTTGCAAGGATATTGATTGGGGCATTAATTTCCTTAACCAATGTTGAAATCGTTTCTTTTTCCCCTACAGGCTGTACAAATATACAGTCGGCACCAGCTTCCCGGTATTTATTGCCACGCCTAATTGATTCAGATAATTTTTTTCGTGGCGAACCTGACGAAGTATAAAATGAATCCGTTCTTGCATTAATTACTAAATGAAAACCCAGTGAATCTGATAATGCACGAATGGCTGATATTCTTTCACAAAATTCCATCTCGTCAATTAATATTGGATTTAAATCAATACTGTCTTCAATGTTTATTCCAACAATTCCTGTTGCAATTATCTTTGTAACAGAATCAATTATTTCATGTAAATTATTTCCATATCCGGCTTCTATATCCACAGTTACCGGAGCTTGTACTCCATTTACAATTCCCGTTATAGCTTCAATCATTTCTGACAATTGAATTATCTGGCAGTCAGGATACCCTAAAGAGGCAGCTATTCCCATACTTGTTGTTGCGATTGCTTTATAGCCACTTGCTTCTATTAATTTAGAACTTCCGATGTCCCACGAGTTTAACAGAACCAGAATTTCTTTATCATGATGATATTTCAAGAACCGTTCGGCTTTTTCTTTTTGAATACTTGAAACCATAATATCATCCTTTTTTTCTAGTTTAATACAAACACTTCCCAATATTCATATAATGCCACTTCGTATCCGTCAACTGCAAAGGGATAACTTAGCACACTGCATTTTATTGCCGCCTAACCGGGTTGCGTTACCCGTATGTGGGTAGGCGTGGACTCTGTTTGGGAGCAGAAAAAACTCGAAGCCAGAAAACTGCCTGAAAATCGCCCCGACTCCCACTTGTCGGGTGGTAGGGTCAGGGGATGGCGCCTGGATTTAGGTGTGGCAGACCCGTTGCTCTCAGTTTCCTGCAAGAGTGCCTCAGTACCATCGCCTTGTCTGGTTTCCATCCCCTGCCACCTCGAACCGGACATGAGGTTTTCCCTCATCCGGCTCACCGACAACCTTCTTCTTGCGGTTTTCAAGGATTGACGCATATTCCACTTCGGTAGAAGTATTCCAACCCGCTTTGAGCTATCAGTCTCTCAAAGGCACGCTCGTTCCAATGCCCTCTTGATCCTTTTTGTGACCGTACCCATTGCTCTAATCGTTGCCTCACATAACGATCTAGACATTGTAATTTCATCGTGCTATTCCCGATGCGAAAGTAGTTCCGCCACCCACGGATAACCAGATTGAGATACTTTATGACTTCTTCAAGAGGATTACTCAACCGTTTCCGTTCGGTGATCACATGAATCTTCTTCCGCACGGTTTTCATGGCTTTTTGACTGGGCCATGTGTAAGGCAACACCTTATGGGTCTTCTTAGCTCTTATCTTGTGAAAATGAAATCCAAGAAAGTCAAAGCCTTCTCGTCCCATATCCACAATACGGGTCTTGGAGGGATGAAGGGTTAGTTTCAGCCTGGTCATGATTTGCCTGACCTTCTGCAGGGCTTCCTGAGCTTCTCGATCAGTTCGGCAGATGATCACAAAATCATCCGCATACCTCACGAGTTTTCCCAGGGATGCATATCGCTCCGCCCAATACATATCCAGCACATGCAAGTAGATATTGGCAAGGAGAGGACTGATTACCCCGCCCTGAGGTGAGCCAAGCTCAGATACGCTCCAGCCCCCATTTTCCAAGACACCCGCCTTGAGCCACTGCCGGATAAGTTTCAAAACCCGGCGGTCACTGATCCGTCGCTTTACCAAAGTCATCAGCATTTCGTGATCGATGGTGTCATAGTAACTCTGAATGTCGGCTTCAACCACGTGCCAACCATTTATCAGGGCCTTCTTCACCACCTTCACCGCTTGTTGAGCGCTTCGCTTCGGACGGAACCCATAGGAGGTATCCCGAAAATTGGCTTCAAAAATAGGCTCAATCACAATCTTGCACGCCTGCTGAACTACCCGGTCTCTCACCGCGGGAATTCCCAGCGGCCTTTGTCGACCATCTGCTTTCGGAATGTACACCCGCCGTACCGGCTGCGGCCGATAATTCCCTGCTTTCAGGTCTTGCTCGATCTGACCCAGGAACTGTTCCACTCCTTCCCGTTCCACCTCCTCGATGGTCATGCCATCCACTCCGGCGCTTCCACCGTTTCGGCGTACTTCTTCCCACGCCCGCCACAGAACATCAGGCCGGAAGATGCGGTCATACAGCGCATGGAACCGACGGTTCCTGCTCCTCTTGGCCGCCAAGTATAGCTCGCGCTGGAGTTCTCGTGTTTTGTCTTGTGATGGGGTTGGCCTTTCGGCATGCATCGACACTTACTTCCTCGCTAAGCTGGTTGAAGTAGAGGCCCTTCCCTCTCATCGAGTTCTGTTGTCTCGATGGTCATCAGTACTATGGCCTCCTCCGACTTCTCACCCGGCTTCCTCCTGGATTTCGCCTCTTCGGTTTATACCGTTCGTTACGATGGCTGTGAACCACCGACCGGATGAGATCTCTCCTGTTCCATCGTCTACTTTCACAACATCCCGTTCTCCCTACGCCGGAGGGTCCTTCACGGCTGCATTTTCAGGTTCTTCACCGCTTCCATGGCCTTCACTATGCGTGACTAGCTCGGCTCCCTCTTTTTCCCTTTCAGGCTAACATTTCGGCGCTGCAAGATTCACTTTATGTTGCGGGCTGCTGTTTTGCTCCCCTTTCCCAGGGGGTTACAACGCTTCGGCACAGCCAGTCACCCGGCTGCACCGGTTGCCTGCTACGTGGCCTCCTGTCAATTACCACGACCGGACTTGCACCGGCGAGCAGACGATGATTTTCAGGACACACCACGCTTTGTTAGGCCCAGGCTTTTGAGTCTTTGTTCCGGACAATCTCAAATTTCTTGAATCCTGGACGGGCCTGAGCTTACTCTTGCCTGACTATATCGACCGAGATCTCCACCGCCGGAATTGTTCCTCTGTTCTCAAGCCAGTGTGTGGTGTTCCTATCCTCGGGCCAACCCACTCCCGGCCCATAGTCCGTAGCGACTCCATTTCGATGGTCAGTGATCGTTCCTTGCAATATGTAGACGATGCCCGGTCTGTCTTTATGGTCGTGAATCGGGCCGAAGACGCCTCCAGGCTCGAAGGTCACCATACGCATTCGAAATTGGCGCCCTGCCATGCCCTCGATCTCAGGGCCAAGGTCAACCGTTGCAAGTAACTTCACCGTAACACCTTTCGTCTCAGGTGCGACCTGTTCGTTGCTCATCGTGCTCTCCTCTCTGTAGTTCCAGGGCCTAACTAGTTTTTGGTGCGAAAGAAACGAGTACATTAACAATTGACAATACAAAAGCCTCTTTGGTAAATATAAGGTGATTCAGGCCAAATATCTACCAAGGAGGCACTTCCAATGTTACGCGATAGCCATCCAATTGACAAGCTTTTTGAGCAAATTGTTGTGCTGGTGCCCAAGATGGATCCTGTTCTGGCCAAGATCGACCGGTATTTGGAAGCGGAAGTATTTTTTCAACTGGTGAGGCATGATCTGGCCAAGCGTTATCCGCTGACCTTGCGAACTGGACGGAACTCCACGCCGGTGGAAGTGATCCTGCGTATGCTGGTGGTCAAGCAGCTGTACGGATACAGCTACGAGGAACTTGAACGGGCGGTGTGTGACAGCCTGGTTTTGCGGCAATTTTGCCGGGTGTACCTGAACACGGTGCCGGATGACACCACACTCATCCGTTGGGCGAACCTGGTGCAGGCGAGCACCTTGGAGCAATTCAATCGACGGATCAGCGAAATGGCAGTGAAGCTGAAGGTCACCCAGGGGCGTAAGTTGCGGACGGATGGGACGGTAGTAGAGACCAACATCCATCCACCCCGTGACAGCCAGATGCTAGCCGACAGTGTGCGAGTGGTGGTACGCACGCTGGAGCGGGCGAAGAAGGTTTTGATCCAGAGCAGCCAGTGGGTCCAACAAAACTTTATGAACTTGAACCAGGAAGCCAAAGGCGTGTCCCATCAGATCAGCGAAGCCATGCGCAAACGCAGCGATGAAGCCAAACAAGTTGGCAAACAGGCTTATCGGCGGTTGATCGAAATCACTCGGACAGCCCTTCAGTATGCTCAAGAGGTCCTGCCGTTGCTTGAAGAACACGCCAGCGCCCAGGCGCAAAAACTGGTTGCCACTTTGAAGACCTTTGCGCCACGCGCCGAGCAGGTGATCGACCAGGCCACCCGCCGTATTTTCAAAGACGAGAAAGTGCCTGCTGCGGAGAAGATCGTCAGTATCTTCGAACCTCATACCGACATCATCAAACGCGGCAAGGAAAACCACCCAGTGGAATATGGCCACAAGGTCTGGCTCGATGAAGTGGATGGCGGCCTGATCAGTCATTACCGTATCCTGGCTGGCAATCCCAGTGACCAAGACCAATGGCTGCCCAGTTTGCACTCCCATCGTGAACAATTCGGGCAGGCGCCGGAATTGGCCAGTGGTGACCGCGGCTTATACTCAGCCTCGAACGAGACCGAAGCCTTCCAGTTGGGAGTGAAACAGGTCATCTTACCGAAACCAGGTTACCGATCGAAAGAGCGCAAACAATATGAAGCCCAGGATTGGTTCCAGGAAGGGCGTAACTGGCATGCAGGTGTGGAAGGACGGATCAGTGTCCTGAAACGTTCCCATGCTTTGGGTCGCTGCCTGAACCATGGGCTGACCGGGTTTGAACGCTGGGTAGGCTGGGGTGTGATCTCCGCCAACCTGCGAGTGATGGCCAGAGCGTAATTGGAAGTGTATGCAATTGTTAAAGTTCAAAGTATTGATGGCACAAATTGTGTCATATTCGTTTCGCACCAAAAACTAACTAAGATTCTTTTAGTGGAACTTATATATCATACAATTGCGACAGAGTATATGAGATTTCCAGTAGTTGGTCAACTACGGCCAGTAAAAATCCGATAAGGTTTTTCCTTGACATATTTAGAACTTATGTGCTAGAATCCGTTTCACAATAGGCACCCATTGTGGATCGCCTTACAACCCATTCGTTTCACCGGAATCATCATTCCGGCCCCTGCACGCGACTAGCATTTGGCGATACCCGGTCAGCCCCCACAGAGACTGGCGCGGGTGAATGACTGGCGCGTGTTTTTTAATCACCCACCCCCAGCCAACAGAATAGCGCCCAAGGAAGAAAGCCAATCCTATGGGCAATGGAGAACGATCTCCACTCCAACTCGTTCGCCTCCCTCCTATAATTCCACAGAAACCCGTACCTGCAGGAAACTTGCGCCCGTGTCCAGAGCGAGAGCCTGGGACGCTGACACCTGGCGATGCAACCTGTCCCTATTGCGCCGATCTTCGGCGAATGACTTAACAGCAAGAACGCTTAATTAATCTAGAAACAGGTAGAAGCGAAAAAAAGGACTAAAGAGGCTTTTTTATGGCATCCATCGCACACCAGGTCCATCGCTGTCTGGAGCAGGTCACTCTGGATGAAGACGAGCTCAAGCGCCTGAAAACGGAGCTCGGAGGTCGCTCGGTCAAGCAGGCATTGCGTCCTGGAGGTGACGCCACCAAACCGCTGCCCGAGATCATCGGCAAGGGCACCCGCAAGACCTATTTCCGCACCGGGCGGACGTTCTTCGAGCAGGCCAAGGAGCTGACCGGCGAGAAGCTGCTCGGCCGGCTCCTGACCCACGAGATCATTCTCAAGACTTTCGACCACCACTACACCAGCTGTGCGCCCGGCACCGCCTACCGCATCCAGGCAGCACTGACCAACTTATAATTATTCCCCGGATGATCGGCCTTAAACCACAGTGAGAAGGAGACGGTATTTCTCCCGGCCACTGGATTACTCTGCGCCTGGATGTATCCATTCCCGGAAAAGAAGATCGCCTGACCAGCGGAGATACCTTTGGCTACATCAACGGTTCCATTAATCTGCGCATCGTGCCCGTTGCCAGAACGATCTGCAATAATGCCAGAAGTCAGGAAATCGCCTTCGAAATCATACCAAACAAGCAGATCCTGATCGGCTGTTGGCATAACGGACACGGGAGCCGTAACAACTGGCGGCAGCTCTGCCGTGAGAACGAATTCGTCCAGATCGGCAACTCCATATTGTTGTCCATCGGTAGAAAACTTGATCGAGTGTATCCCACTTCCTATGCTGCCCAGTGGAATTGGCTCTGTCCAGACAAACCGGTCCCAACTTCCCTGGTCTGCAGGATAAAAAGTGGCTCTTGGAGTTTGCTCGTCATCTACGTAAACCAGAATAGGAACAGAGGGTGAACTGTTTTTTGAATATCGTAATTTCAAGTACAGGTTGTCAATCGCTGGAATGTTGATGTTAGTATATTTCACTTCTCCAAACGCAGCAGGCCAGGGAGAGTCCGCGGTGGTACCAAACTGTCCATGAACCTTCGATCCTGACGCATTCGAGCGCGAGATCAATTGACCTACGGTACTTTCATCAGGATATTCACATTCTCGCTCGTATGTCCATGGCGTTGAAGACGAAACCGAGGTTGGTGTCGGGGTCGGCGTTGGCGATTTTTCAGTTGAGGTAGACCCTGCTGCAAGTATGAATTTATCCAGATCTGCGACGCCATATTGTTGTCCATCAGCGTAAAACTTGATGGAGTGAACTCCGCTCTGTATATTTCCCAGAGGGATCTGCTCTGACCAGGCAAAGCCATTCCAGCTTCCCTGGTTAATAGGATAGAAAGAGGCTCGTGGGGTTTGCTCATCGTCAATATAGACTAAAATCGGGACAGATGACGGGCTGTATTTTGAATATCGTAATTGAAGGTACAAATGGTCAATCGGGGGAATATTAATATCAGTGTATTTCACATATCCACCACCAAACTGTCCATGAACCTTTAAATCTGATGCCTCAGATCGCCAGATCATTTGACCTACAGTATTTTCATCAGGATATTCACATTCTCTCTCGTATGTCCACGTCGTCGAAGATGAAGTCGGGATTGGCGACAGCCCATTCGGCACCAACAGGAGATACCCTTGGCGCAATAGCGGATTTGCCTTTGTTGCCTGCCATAAAATGGGCGCTTGCCCGTCTCGTTCAGCCAGGTAATGTCCCCATCCCAATGTTTGAAGTGAAAGATTCCATGACCCCTTTAATTGGTTCCACACGATAGTTGTAGGATCACAATTTCCACTCAAGGGGACCATCATACTTTCGACATTATTTAGTGGAGTAAATAAACCGTTAGTGATCAGCCAGCCCCACATCTCAATCGCTTCTTTCGGACGGAGAGACGCGATCATCGCGGAGTAATGCGGGGTTACAACTGACGCACCCAATGCTGATCCATCGTTTGCGGGCGAAAAAGCGCCGCCGATACCGTAAGCTTGATAAATATCATTCTGAACAACCATCGATGGTGCTGGCGCCTCTGCGGCCGATAACCCGAACAAACCGAGTTGGGCAAAACAAGATGTAGAATTATGCGCAGGGTAATACGAGATTTGACTATCTGCTGCCGTAGACAGGTATGACGTCCAGTCTGTTCCCCAATAATCCTTTCCGGACGGTGGTGGTACAAATAACCATGCCAGCTCGTCAATGAAGCCTGATCCGTTGGCTGTGGGTGGAGAAGGATAGGTGAGCGCAGCAACTTGACCGGTCGCTCCGGCGTAAGCCAATTCAACCAGCCAGCTTTCTCCACCAAAAACATCCCAGGCATAGGGGATCTGATCGCCCGAGTAAGTGTATCCGTGAGAGATTCCATGGGGTGTAACCAAATTGTTCCATTCAATTTCTCGAAGCATGAGCTCTGTGCCCGATGTATCCATTCCCAAGCCACTTTGCGCCTCGAGGAGACCGATGGCAGCAATCGTTGTGTCGACAGAAGACCATTCTGTGTTTTCTACAATAGTGATTTCCCCGGCAGGGGAAGTCTTGACCCAATGGGGCCATAAACCATGAAAACGGGGGAGCTCAAGAAGCAATGCGTCACCAATTTTGTCCACAATCTGGACAGCCTCGGCGTGTTCGACAATACCCAGTTGTTCAGCAATAGCAGTCGCAGCCGCCAGACAGCCTGTGGCCTGGATTGCGTCAAATTCACCGCTGGCATCTTTAGCTTTGTCCCGTACCAGCCCCGTAGCCGGGTTCCAGTTGTCCAAGAGCATTCCATAGCTCCAGACAAATGCAGCGGTTGCTGTATTAGCAATCCGGGTTGTGGCAGTGAAGGATACACTGTCAAGAACAACGTAATCCCCGGCGGAGGCATGGTCAAGGACCCAAACAAGTTGATTGATATTTCCCAACGCAGGCAAATCAAAGCTTAAGACTTGTTGTCCGCCCTCCAAGGTGATTTCCTGTTTCCAGCGCAACTCGTTACCCTCTTTGAGCTCCAACCTGAAGGTTCTGTTCGCTGTCCCGCGCACGATGAGAACCCTCAATCCTGTTATCCGGCTTTGATAAGCCGGCAAGATCTGCGGAGGCAAAACTGCTGAAAAATTGATGGGCAGACCTTCACGTATCGGATGATTCAGGCTCATCCATACCCCTCCCCAGGAATTCCCCGGAGAAATTGTGGTTGTTATCTGCCCGTTACCCCAGTCCAAGATGCTGTTGTTGATTGCCCCACGATCACCTTCGAGGCGATTGAAGAAATAGACGGATTCCCCTTGATAAGGTTGGGGGCTGAAATCATCCACTAGAATGTCGATCGAGCGCGCTGCACTGGTTGGCACAGGTGTGCTGGTGCGTGCTTGTGAACTGGCTGTTTCGGTTTTGGTTAGGGGGATTGGTTGTGGTTGTAGGTACAAAAACAGAGAGGCCGAAATTGAGATGAGCAATACACCCAAGAAAACAAGAAGCAGGCGTAATGACTTCGCGCTTTTGAGCATTGTTTTCATGCGCAAGTAAATCTGGACGAGTGAATGCAAAATCAGAGCCAATAATGGGAGTGCTGAGAATATAACAATAAAGCTAATGGCCAAGACAAGATAACCAATGGGAGGCACCCACGTGTTATGAGGGTGGGTGGCAAACATGAAACCCAAAACTGCTGCTAACAAAATTCCCAAGTAAGCGAGAAACGGATAGGATAACTTCCCACTTTGGAGTGTTTTCTTTGTGGTTGAGTAAATGTCAGCTAGGAAATACCCTATGAGAGCTAATTCTGGGAGTATTGATATTATGAATATGCCACAAATAACTAACACAAAACGAACAGGAAACAATAGAATATCAGACCACTTCAGGGGAGGTTTACCCGCGCTGCTGCCTAACTCATCATAATAATTGTCTGATCTGGGCTCTATCATGTGCCAAAACATAAGATACCTTTTCCGTTCTCGGCAACGCATCCCCTTTTCCTTTTAGGGATTTGCGCTGCTACACAAGGCAACTACGGTGATTCCCCTGAAAGAACGAACGAATCCAGATCGGCGACACCATATTGTTGTCCATGCGTGGAGAACTTGATGGAATGCACACCACTTCCTATGCTTCCCAGAAAAATTGGCTCTGTCCAAACGAACTGGTCCCAATTTCCCTGGTCTGTAGGATAGATGGTAGCTCTTGGAGTTGTCTCATTGTCAAGGTAAATCAGAATAGGGGCGGATGACGGGCTGTTCTTGGAGTATCTTAGCTTCAAACTCAGGTGGTCAGTCGGTACAAGATTGATATTAGTGAATTGCACGTACCCGGACTTCGCCGGCCAGGGGGCAGCAGAAGTAGTACCAAACTGACCATGAACCTTTGAACCCGAAGCATTAGACCGCCATATCATCTGGCCTACTGTACTGGCATCAGGATTCTCACATTCTCTCTCATATTTCTGTCCCAGTTGGGGTGTCGGTGCCAGCGTTTCCTCTGGAAATAAGCGTACCAATATTACTGCAAGCATTATCACTCCAAGCAATACCCCTACAGAGATTAAGATGATGTACTTTCTCATAAACTTGTCACAACCTTGTGAGCTGATTTTTGGAGTCATCGCCGATGTTTCTGGTCTCTGCAAAACAGGCTCGTCTTCATTGTCGGTTTTTTCACTCGTCTTTTCAACTATGGGTTTCCTTGGTTTTTGGACCGTGTTAATACCTGTGGATTCCCTTAGTCTTGAAAATGCCTCCGCCCTGGAGCTTATCTGGAGTTTGGAATACACATTTCTCAAATGAAACTCAACCGTGCTCTCAGAAATACCCAGAGCAAAGGCAATCTGCTTGTTACTTTTGCCTTGCAAAAGAAGTCCATACACTTCTTCCTCTCGTTTGCTCAACCGGGTAGAGTGTGCCATAGCAGGTCAGCCTCCTTACTCAATATAGAAACAGTGTTTTTGCAATATCGCCTATGCTGGAATTTATCCAAGGGCAAGCGGTCAGCCTGCATAACACGAGGCGTCCACATAGCGATTCAAGAAGAGGCGAACGACTTTCGCCATATCAGTCCCGCATAGTGGCATATGAAAACTTGTGCATTGCTATGGGCGGCTGGATGCGGATGCCGCGCCCTTTGAGGAATAGCCATTCTTCACAGGGCCACCCCAGTAGTGGCGCTCGAATATCCCAGCCGGAAAATGCCTGACCAGCCTCGAACCCCCAAAAAAAGGGCAAGAGCCTTACAAAAACCAGGGGAACACATTTTTTCCCGGCAGGATTACAACAAGGGTTGCCTGTGTCCTAGCGATGACCGGGACAGGTTCTTTTTGTTCTTGCCAGAGATGAGAAAAGTCCATCTGTATAACTGCATGAAGAAAACAATTAAATTGATCTTGCATTAAGCCTGTAATAGATAACTCATTTGTGGGTGATCACATTTTTAGTATAGGACGAAATTTTCCGAAAAGCAACATTGATTAAGAGATTATTCGAAAATTGTTAGTTTGACGAGGATACTGGTACATGCAAAGTTGACCAAGGAAAGGCAGTTCTATGACTTCTTACACCAACGGGTACGAAGGCCTGCGCAGCTTCGACGCGGTCGTGCTCGGCGAATTGCTGCGTTCGGCCCTGGCCGCCAAGGGCGCGGCGGTCCACTGGCCGGCTGACCTGGTGATAGCCAACGTAGCCGGCTTCTACAAGTGAGGCTGCCGTGTCCATCGTTACACAGTACTGCGTAAGTATTCGAACTCAAATCGTCTTTTCTCTCCTGCCTCACGATCTTTCCGGTTTCGAAATAGTTGCAAGGAGCAGTAGGAAGCCGGATGGCAAGCTGGTGATGGGAGTGCACAGCATCCCTTCGGGGAAACCCGCCGACGCCGGTCAGAGACCGGCTTGGTGCAGAAAAAAGCCAAGTTTTTGTCTCGATAAATCCTTTCCGATGGTAATGTCC
Organism: uncultured Chloroflexia bacterium; assembly: GCA_963739255.1. Classification (GTDB taxonomy): domain Bacteria; phylum Chloroflexota; class Anaerolineae; order Anaerolineales; family Villigracilaceae; genus UBA877. Next base: position 51,280 of record CAVTZT010000009.1, on the reverse strand, counting down.
GAATTCATGTCGACCTCAATTCTCAATATTGATTTCTCATACGATTTCACTATAATGAAATCACGTACATTGTTCACTTTTTCATTAACCCGCAAAGCTTCCAAAGGAGGAGACATGCCCATCGCACTTTCACAAGTTGTGAGCGTAGCCCTGGCACTGGTGGTGGTCTATTATGTGCTCGGGCTGATCGTATCTGCAATTACCAAATATGCCCTGGAGGTTCTTGAAACCAGAGGCAGGAGCCTCGAAAATTTCCTGAAAGATCACCTGATTGGCGCCATAGGAGAAGGAAAAGCGCTCAGCATCGAAAAACTAAAAAGCATGCCGCAGCTTGATACCCTCAAACCCGTCCGCTATGTAAAAAAAGGACTCGGGTTTTTCACCGGCAAAACAGAGATCGCGGATTTCGTCGAAAAAATTCCGCCCAAGAATTTGGTCGATGCCCTCTTCGATATGGCCAAAACGACGCAGACGGCAGAAAATGACGTTCAAAAATTCATTGCTTTATTACCCGATACACTACCTCCAGGTAATAAAGAGTTCGCGCTCAAGAAAGAGCTCACCACGCTGGTGAAGAGCGGATTTAACGATATTGACGCCCTGCGCTCGAAAGTGGAGACCTGGTCGGCCGGCTTGATGGCCCAGGCGGCGCTGGAATTCAAGGCCCGCGCCAGGCAAATTGTTTTGTTAGTATCCCTGGTGGTCACGTTGCTATTGGGCGTGGACAGCATCGATCTCGTCAAGAACTTCTGGACCAACGCCGCCGTCTCCGCAACCGCCGATACGCAGGCTGCATTGATCCTGAGGTCACCCAACCAGCAAAACGTTGATAATGCGAATGTCCAGCAATTGCTGGCACAGCTAGAACAGCTGCAGGCGATCAACTACCAGTGGTATGCCAAACCCGCAAGTACGGACTGGACCTGGATCGTCTGGAAGATCCTGGGACTGCTGATCACCGCCGTGGCCGTTTCGCAGGGCTCCTCGTTCTGGTATGACATCATCAAACAGTTCAAGGGAGAGAATGTCAAACCGGCCGCAGAATCATCGCTATCGATTGAACCTGGCGAGGAAGCTGCGGGGGCTTATCGTCTCAAACTAAAGAAATAGGCCTTGGTTTTTAGAGCAGGCTCCATTTAGCCCCGGAATCCTCCGGGGCGATTTTTTGCAACTGTGTCCTGGCGATATCATGCCCGCAGCGCGGATACCATCCCCTAGGAGGGCAGGGTAAGGCCGCGAAGTTTTTGATGGGTTGTATCCCATGCACTCCCCGGCAGTAAGTTCCGCGCGGTCCGCGGTAGGTTCCGCCCGATCCCAGGCGCGACGAGACGATTTCGACGCTCGACTTCAACGACCTGACCAGCCCTCAGCGCCTGGCGCTCTTCTATGCGACCGTTTCCCATCTGCTGCCGGCTGGCGAACATGTCGTCGACCTGCTGGTCATCGGATTGCCGATCCCGCTACTGCAGACCCCAGTGTCTCAAAAGGACTGTTGGATATGGAATACGAACCGGAAGCAAAGTCCACCTCCAGCATCGCCCAATCACCTCCATTGTCCCAGCGCAAGGTAATTCCGGAGTCGCGGGATTTCTGGCATACTGAACGCTCCATTAAAAGCGGGGTGGCGATTACGAAAGCGAATTAATTCGAACAGCGATTGGACTACCGGGTTCTGAATAGCTCGATCAACCTCATCAGGCGTATAAAAATGTCGGTTGATATCGCGACCAACACCGCTTTTGGCGAGCAAGTTCATATCGTTCTCACCTGCCAGCAAGCCCACATAATAGACCTGTGGCACACCAGGAGCAAAGAATTGAATCGCGCGTGCCAACAAATAGTCATTGTCATTACGTCCAAGGGCATCGTAAAATGTGCAGTTCACCTGGTACAGATCGAGATTGGAGGCTGCTGCGCCAGTGGCCATGCGGCTCTGTCCATTACTGTTGGTATGGATTTTTTCCACCAAGGCATCCAGTTCTTTTGAAGGAATTAAACCGGGACGATCTTCAGGATTGGTAATGTCAGTGCCGATATCAATCACGCCAATGCCATCGTGCGTGTCCAGCACAGTGATGGCATTTCGCGGACTGATTTCCAGCCATTGTTTCAGATAACGGGCGGTATGGTTGAAATAGGGCATGTATTACAAGGGGAGGCAACGCGAAATCATAGACGCGATCCACCTGGCGAGCTATTTCGATCTGTCTGAGGAAATGGGAATGAATTTCGACGAGTACTTCGATTTCTAAGGCTGCTGCTTGCTTGGTAAGGTATTCTATAAAAGTGAAAGTTTCGGGGATCATGAAACAACTGGTTCCAGGTTTTTTGATGGCATATCCAATAGCATCCAGCCGCACCATACGGATGCCATTTTCATGCAGCGTTTGCAACACAGATTGCAGGTAGGCTTTCCCTTGTGGATGTGTTACATTTATGTCGATCTGTTGTTTCGAAAAAGTTGTCCACAACAGGCGTTTTTGGTTGTTTTTTAGCGTAACATAGGAAAAGGGTAAGCCCGGCCGTGGGCGATAGATGGTTAACAAGTCGGCTTCGGTAGCGCTATTCGGAAAGATGCTGCCCATGGTCAGGAACATATCTTTATAAATGGATGCATCGCCTTTTTCGGAATAATCTTGAAATTGCGGGGAGGAAGAGGATACATGATTGACGATTAAGTCTGCCATCAGATCCACATCCTGCCCCAGTGCCTTGATATCTGTCCAACTTCCCAAGCAGGGATCGATCTTGGTGTGATCAATCGGGTCAAAGCCGGCATCGGCGCCGTGAATGGGATAATAGAATGGGAGAATATGAACGCCACCAAACAGCCCGGCGAGCGGTCCTTTTAGCAATCGATGTAAAGCCTTTATATCGCTTCCGCTCAGGCGATCTGCATAAGTAATGAGCTGTACTTTATTTTTCATGGCGTTTATATCTGCTGTAATGTGTTGTCGACAGCCTGAAAGGGCTGCGTTCAGGGATGCATCACTAATTAATCTGTTCGTCGACGAAACCCTGGATGCGCCGACCGTCCGCGAGCTCCATCCGGACACTCGGCACATCGCTGTTCCGGGCTCCGCTGCTCATCCCTTGAGCGAGCCTTGGAGCAGCGCCGAGATGATCTGGCGCTGGAACAGGGCGAAGAGGACGAGGGTGGGTACCAGGATCAGGATCGTGCCGGCGCACAGCAGGGGGACATTGTTCGCGTAGTGGCCCTGGAACGCTCCCAGCGCACCGGCCATCGTCCGCTGGCTCGGGTCCTCGACGAGCACCAGCGCAAGGAGAAACTGGTTCCACGTCCAGATGGACATGAGGATCCCGAGCGAAGCGATCGGCGCCCGCGCGAGCGGGACGTGGATTTCCCAGAACAGGTCCCAGGTGGTCGCGCCATCGACACGGGCCGCATCCGTGATCTCAGCCGGCATATTGACAAAGTGGGCGCGCATCCAGAACACGGCAAAGGGCATGTACAAGGCGATCAGCGGCAGCACGATGGCGAGCCGGGTATTGTAGATATGCACCGCCCGCTCCAAGAAGTAGATTGGGATGATGATTCCGGGGAACGGGAGCGTCAGCCCGAACACGAACAAGAAAAGGAGCACGTTCGCGCCAGGGATACGCAGTAGGCCAATGGCGAACCCTGCCATCGTCGAGATTATGAGGGAGATCGGCACTACAGCCAGCACGATGAAAGTGCTCGAGGCGAGGAGAGCAGGCATCTCCGCCTCCTTGAAGGCCTCCACGAAATTGCCCCACTGCGGGTGGGCTGGCCATTCGAACCCCCTGGGCAGAGTGTTCGACGGAGCCAGCGCGGTCAAGAAGATGCTGATGAAGGGCAGGATCGTGAACGCCATCAGCGCCAGGAGGAGCGCCCGTCCCGCAAAGAGTTCGAAACGTCCAACCTTCATCGCGTGACCTCCCGGCTCAGGCGCTGGATCGGGAGGATTACCACGATGACCAGGACCATGAGTATGACGGCCAGGGCAGAAGCCAGGCCCACCGCTCGCTGGGTGAACGCAAGGATGTAGATCTGGAGCCCCGGGACTGCCGTCGAGTTGCCGGGCCCGCCGGCCGTCGAGACGTAGACGATGTCGAATGCGGCCAGCGCGTTGATCACCGTAACGGTCAGGCACACGCCGATCTCGTTTCGGAGAAGCGGGACGGTGATTGCGAGGAACTCCTGGAGCCAGCCTGCGCCGTCGAGCCTCGCAGACTCATAGAGGGCAGGGTCGATCTTGGCCATGCCCGTCTGGAGCAGGACGATGCAGAATCCCAGCAAGACCCAGATTCCGATGACGCCGACGGCCGGCAGCGCCCAGTGGAAGTCGCCGAGCCAGGCACGGGCGATCGCGCCGAGCCCGACGGCCTTGAGGATCTGGTTGATCAAGCCCGGGAGGGCCAGCAGCCAGCCCCAGATGATGCCGGCAGCGACGAGCGCTATGACCTGGGGCAGGAACAGAACGGTCCGGGCTACCGCTCCGAACCGCCCGGTCGCAACGCGGTGGATCACGCTCGCGACGACAAGACCGAGGCCCACCGGAATGAAGCTGAACCACACGACCAGCCAGAATGCGTTGAAGACTGTCCCGATCAGGTTGGGAACCTGGAAGACAGACACGTAGTTCTTCAACCCCACCCAGGTCATAGGGCCGGTACCGTTCCAGCGATAGAACGAGTACAGGATGGTCAACAGGAAAGGCACGAGCACGAAGACCGCGTACATGAGCAGCGCGGGTAGGACGAACAGCCAGCCAACAAAGGTCTCCCGGCGGACTCGTTTGCTGAGGTAGGTCCGCCGGGAGACCGCAAGAGCCGCCGGGCGATTATCTGACGTCATCATCGTTGTCATCTTTGATCTGATAGGCGCAGGCATCGCCCTACGGCTTTACCGTTATTGAGTCAATTCCCTCTCGTATTCTGCCTGAACGGCCTTGAGCAGGCCGGCAGCGTCCTGCTGGCCGCCGACCATCTTCTGGAGTTCGGGCGTCCAGCCCTGGGCGAAGATCGAGCTCGTCGCATTGGCGATGAAGTCCATCGCGTTGCTGCCTACCTTCGGTCCGCCGGCGAGGGTGTCTTTCGTGACCGAGCCCTCCGGGACTGTCGGAACCGAGGCGCCCGCAGGACCACCTGGGTTGGAACCGCCGTATTCCACGTTGATCTGGCGGGCAGTCGCGTTCGTGGCGAGCCAGTTGAAGAAGAAGGCGGCGCAATCTGCGTGCTTGGCCTTGGCGGCGATGCCGTAGGTCAGAGGACCGGACATGGCGGCAGGCTGTCCGCCGGCCACAGCGGGCGGCATCACGAAGAACCCGACGTTGCCAGGCATAGCATCGTTATACCCCTTGTTCTGCCAGTCACCGTTGAACGTGAAGACCCCTTCACCCTTGCCGAAGCGGGTGGCGGCGTCGGTGTACTCGATGGCGTTGATGTCAGGCGGGAAGTAGCCAGCCTTGATCCACTGCTCAAGGTGCTGGGCAGCGGTGAGGTTCGTCGGCGTATCGATCGTCGCGCCGGGTTTATTGAAGATCCAGTCGTTGATAGGACCGACTGGGCCATAGGCTGCCATCAGCTGCTGAAGCGGGAAAGCGAGCCCCATGCCGCTCTTGGCGCTGCCCCACTCCATGATCGGTTGGAGCCCAGCGGCCTTCGCTTTCGCCAGCAGGTCGTCGAGCTCAGCAACCGTCTTGGGCGGCTCGCTCATGCCGATCTGGGCCGCCAGCTTCTTGTTGTAGAAGACACCGGTCAATTGGTAGTTGAGGCCCATGGCATAGAGCGTGCCGGAGCCGCGGATGCCGCTCGCATCGAGCCGGGCAAATTGGAGTGGTACCGGCCAATCGTTCCAGCCGAATGCCGTCGCGTATTTGTCAAGGTTCATGAGCAACCCATCCTTGGCAAACGTGACAAAGGTCGGCAGCCGGATGATGTCCGGCGGATTGTCACCCGAGAGCAGGCGCGGGGTTGCATTGATTAGGTTCGTGAACTGGTCCTGCTTGATATCCCAGGTGACGTTCGGGAACTGCTTCGTGAACTCTTCGGTAAGCTTTGTGATGGTTTCAAAGCCAGTCTCGAAGTAGGCATTCATCACCACCGGATCGGTCCCACACGAGGGACCCGCAGCAGTCGGGACGGCCGTGGGCGCTTCGGTAGGAACCGCTGTGGCGGGGGGAGCCTGTGTTGCGGCAGGGGCAGCAGGTGTTGCTGGAGCCCCACAGGCAGAAAGCAGCAGTGAGGTCAGGACCAGCAGACTTGCTAATGAATATAACGCAAACTTCTTGCTCATTTCTTATTCTCCTTTCGATTTTGAATTAAGGGTTTGCCGTAGGGGGCAGGGTTTTGGTTTTTGAATATGCGAAAAACACACCTCCTTGATTTATTTGAAAGGGTACGATGAGTGCAAGTAGTAACATGAAAGCACTTTCATATACAATATACATCTTTTCCAAGTAAAAGTAAATATCTTTTTTTATGCGGTTTTTCGTTCGATTATGTTGAGGGGGATTTTGACGTGTCTTGGCAACTGGGAAGACGATTTTATTTGTGCAAGTAATATTTCCACTGCCAGCCTCCCCGACTCATCCAGGTGCTGGCAAATGGACGTCAGGTCTGCATATTCGGCCATATCGAGATCATCGAAACCGATGACAGCCAGTTTCTCCGGCACCTCCACATTCAATTGGCGAGCAGCCTTGAGTACCCCTAGAGCTTGGAAATCGGTTGCCGCAAAAATGGCAGTCGGTGGTTCGGAAAGGCTGAGCAATTCCCTGGCGACCTGGCGGGTTTGTTCCTGGGAATAAGGGGCAAGACACACAAACGTATCGGGGAGATCGATCCCGGATTCCTTTAGCGCCTGCCGAAACCCGCTCAAACGTAAACTTACCGGGTGAATGGAATATTCTGGCAAATCGGTATCACCCAAAAAGGCGATCCTGCGGTGGCCTTTCTTGAGCAAATAGGTGGCTGCCATACGCCCGCCTTGTACATCGTCAATCTCTACACAGTTAAGTTTGGGATGCGGATACTCAATGAGCACGGTTGGTAATCCATGGTCTATCAAGCGGCGTGCATCCGTATCACCGACCGGCAAAGAAATCACGATGAGCCCATCGAGATTGCCTGTCAATGGCAAGGTGGAAAGATATCTTTGCAGATGATTGGTAGAATCAACAGTATAAATGACCAGCTCAAAATTCATGGGGGATAAGGCGCCCGCAATACCGCGGAGTCGTTGTACGAAAGATGGAGCCGTGAAGAAGGGGGTGATCACACCGATGCGACCGTTCTTTTGCATGGCCCGGGCTCGCGCTTCTGCTTTCGGTACAAAACCTAATGTATCGATGGAAGCAATTACTCTTTCCCATGTCTCGGAATTGACCTTATTTGGGGCGTTCAGCATTCGCGAGACGGTGGTAATGCTTACCCCGGCATGTTTGGCAACATCATAGATGGTCGGACTTTTTTTCTTTTTATCCATAGTATTTCTTAAAGAGATGGGACTGAAAGCACTTTCAGTCTATCATTCGATACCCAAGCTGTCAACTCGATTTTGTTTTGGCTTTTTTCAAAAGCGCGCTTTCGTTGAAACGGAAAATCTGCCGGGATTGCGGCTGGTCGAGATGGACAATAGACTAATGAGCGATGCGGCCTGTCTGGCGGCTGAATTGGGATTGGGTGGAACGGATTCCGTATATGTCGCCCTCGCCAACCAGCCGGACCTGCCGCTTGTGACATTCGATGCTGACCATCGCGAGCGTGCTGAGAAACGGATTACTATTCAAAATATCGAATAGCATCGCCCTAAGGTAAAGAATGCTAACGCCTGCGAACTCCGCATCGCAGGCGTTTCTTTTTCCAAGAGACTTTACACGGTAATTGGAGATTACAATCTCCAGTTATCCGCCGGGCTGGCCTTGCGGTGCGCCTGCTCCACGTCCACTTCGGCGATGCGGGCATAGTGCTCAACCATCTCCAGGGTGCTGTGACCGAGCAAAGACTTGAGGGTAAACAGATCGCCCCCAGAGCGCAGGTATGTAATAGCAAAAGTATGACGAAATCGATGCGGGTGGCATTTTCTAACCTGCGCCTTCTCCCCGAGTGAGCCGAGAAGCTGTCGCAGTGCGTCCCGGTTCATGGGACGGTTGAACTTCCCGATGAACAGCGGCTCTTCCGGGTCCTCCCCATCCTCGCGTTCGGCCAAGTAGCGCCACAGAAAGCGCCGGCCGGATTTCCCCACGTAGACTGTGCGCTCTTTTCTGCCCTTGGCCTTGCCCTCCACGCCGGGCCGGATCGTGATCTTGCCGGACTTCATGTCCACGTCCCCAATATGCAGGGCGCACAACTCGCTGGCCCGCAGGCCGGTGTCCAGCAGCGTCAGCAGGATGGCTTTGTCGCGCTTGCCAGTCGGGCGCGCCATGGTGAACTTGCGCCGGTCATGCGTGTCGGCTTCGACGCAGGCGTCGCAGGCCTTGATCAGCAGCTCGATCTCCTCCCGCCGGAAGGGCTCCACCGGGGCTTCCTCGGCCACGCGCGGCCGGGGGACCTTCTTCATCGGGTTGGCCATCTCGAATTCCATGCCCGCCCAGGTGAAGAAAGCCGACAGGCTGACGTAGAAGTTATAGATCGTTTTGTCCGAAAGTTTCCGTTCTTCCTGGCCGGCGATGCGGCGCGGCACGTACTCGCTGCGCAGATAGTTCAGGAACTCGAGCAGGTCGGCGGAGGTGATCCGTCCAATATCTTTGTCTCCCATATGCGTCAGCCACAGCTTCAAGTCACGTTCGTAGTTGAAGACCGTCGCCGACGATAACCCTTCGGCTAATTTGTACTGCAGGAAGCCTTTTAAGGCACTTGTCGAATACAAAACTCGCGGTCGGTGGTTCATGAAAAAGTCTCCTTGGTTGGAGACTCCTTGAATCGAAGACCGCAAGGCTGGCCGATTTTCGGTAGCCTTGCGGTCTAAGATTGCCTTCTAGTTGCGGGGGCTGGACTCGAACCAGCGACCTCCAGGTTATGAGTTCCAGTCTTCCACTGCACACTTCAGACCGACGGGCTGCTGATTCTGCCTGGCCCGGCGGTTTTCGATTATTTAGGGCCCGGCGAGATAAAGTGGGTTCATCAGCGACCGGATTTTAGCACGAAAGATAAAAGAACGCAAGTTCTAAACCAGCCTTCAGACTTCAGCTCGGGTATTATTAATTCCTTGAAATTCCTTCGGATGGAGTTTTACATCTCACGGAGTCTTACTCGTATATATATTCCACCCCTCTGCGAATATCCTTCTAGGACACCCATGCTTTGGAGCTATTAGACGCCTAATGGAGCACAATGTCTTACGCCGGTGCGAAGTAATAGGAGAATGGTATTGCTGTACTCCTATTTCTTCTTCAAAACCCTAATGGTCATAGAAATGACTACTGCTTTAAGGACATTCCAGGATAAAGCGATTGTATATAATTCGAGTATAATATTTCATAATAACCTAACGCTTGCAAGGAGAAAATATGGGAAACGTGATTCTTGGATGGATATTGATCATAATAGGCATTATTTCAACTTTTGCGGGGGTTGTCGGTGGAATAGTCAAAATGATGAAAGACTTAGTTGATAAAAATAAGCCTAAAGGCCTGCCTTCTCCAGAAATAACAATAGATTTTATGAAAGCTCTTAAAGAGTTAATTGAAGCCTTCATAAAAGCCCCTATTTGGTTAGCCTTGGTTATAATTGGGTTTATTCTAATTGCTTGGGGGGGAACTTACATGTAATGTTAAGTTTAAATAATTCTATTTTCATAACTGGAAAAATAACATGAGCAATAATAATAATTTCTTTGGGGTGTTAATGGGATTCAATCGCTATGATGATTCAACAAACTTTCCAAATTTAGAATTTGCTGAGCATGATGCAGAAGAACTTTATAACACTCTTGTCGATCCAAAATATGGAAATTACCCAAAAGATAATTTACAACTTCTTACCGGTGAAGTTACGAATGATAGAATACAAAGAGCACTAAATATTCAAATTGTAAAAAAACGAAAGAAAAGTGACACAGTATTAGTATATTATTCTGGTCATGGCTTCATAGCAGGGGATCCTAAAAAAACATACTTGGGTACACCCGAAACAAATGTTACCCATCTCCTAGAGAATCCATTAGCAGGCTTACAAATACAGTATTTACAAGATTTGTTTTTAGAAAGCCAGGCAGGAAATGTTATTTTTATTATTGACTGTTGTCATAGTGGTGCATTTCTATTAAGTCCTTATAGGGGTAAAGAGGACATATATCAACTTCCACTTGTGGATGAGCGATATTACAAATCCGAGGGGCGTATTGCATTTGTCTCTTGCCCGCGTGGGGTAATGGCTCGTGAAAGTTCTGATCATCAACATGGTATTTTTACTTATTATCTATTAGAAGGTCTCAAGAGCAAAGCTGTAGAAGCTTTTAGTGGGGAAGTTACAATGGAAAGCCTTATCTCATACGTTGAGGCTAAGGCACCAGCTAGTCAGCCCCCTATTCATTATGGGCACAGTAAACGGTTGGTTCTAACTTCACCTAAGGAATCGGATTATCGGCAATTTAACAAGAACTTATTATCTATCACCATAAATACGCCTATCGACCTTCCTGGTTCAAAGGAAATATATTCTCTGTCTAATCCTTTGGAAAATCATCTTTCAATAATCGACTTACTCATGCGTAATCTCGAAAATAATCCACAAGGCATCGACGTGAGTCAGAGAATTATTGAGGCAGTGAGAAAGACATTAAACTCTGAATTTGCATTTGTGGTGAGAGGTGAAAAAAATTTTCGTGTATACGATAAATTTGATAACGCTCTTAAAGAATAATTTAATAGCGAAAGAAGAAATAATAAAAGAAATTTCCCCCTTCTTATTTGCAACTGATGATGAAATACTTAGATCACGATTTGGGGTGATTAAACTGCTTAAAGGTATTAAAGGATTACGAAAAAATATTTGTATATTACCACTTTGGACAGATTATCCGAGGGAATTCTTTGTCCTTTGCGGATTAGATAAAAAAAGCGTTGAATATGGTCAAGTTATTGGATCGGTTGTGAAATCTCTCTATGAATTTACAGGTGAATTTCATACTATCAATATAACAAAAATCGAGAATAGAATACTAGATGGCTTAAAAATTAAATTTTGGCTATGTCCCAATAACTATTTATGATCGACGCTTTCAAACATTCTGCAAAGAGCTTAACAAAATTCAGATGTATTTTGAACCAATAGTTAATCTTGGAATGAAAAATCCACAAATTGACTCATGGGAGGCTTTAGCAAGAGATCCTGAAACCAATCGAGCTCCATTCTCCCTGTTTGGTACTGCAGAACTATGGGGGCCAGGATTTCATAGCAGAACTTGATAAGTATTGTTTAAAAACAGCTGTGGGAGAATATTTACGACTATGGAAATTAGAACATGGAAATCAAAAAAAGGATCAGTTATCTGTTAATTTATATCCTGACACACTAAATGACGAAGAATATTTTGAAGAACTAAAGAAGATAATTATAGATGAGGATCTATTAAAACCAAAGGAACTTGTTCTTGAGATTTCTGAGCGACGATCAATTAAAAAATCAATGTTTGAAAAAGTCACTAAATCTTCAATTGAATTGCTAGAAGATAAAGTATATGAATACTCAAGAAACCTTGGTATCGCATTTGCGATTGACGACTATGGCATTGGATACTCTTCTGTAGAACGATTTGTTAGGCTTGACCTTGATCATGTAAAGATTGATCGGCAAGTGCTCCATCATCGTTATCCCCATATTACGATAGGTTATGTTCAGGATTTGATAAAAAGGATGCATACGCATCAAACTAATGTGATTGTTGAGGGTATTGATGGCGCTACGAGCATCTCGATTTATGAGTTGTATAGGCTTGGAATATGTTACGTTCAAGGTCATCTAATAAGAAGAGCAAGTCCTAACTTACATGATTTGAATCAAGAAACCATAGATTTATTGCTAAAACAAATTAATACCAAACCAAAAGAGAATTCTAACTACATAGATGATTACAACAATTCTATGCCTGATGTGGAAAGAGAACCGGAATAAAACATGCTCAAGCATCTATAACTCGCACATCATCAAGATAAAGTAGTATCTAATAAAGATTACTGTGAGTAATTTTGTAAACAAGATTATGGTTGGGGACTCGCGTATGGTGCAAAAACTACATCCAGAAGAACTTCAAGGAGAAATGCGGTTAAGATAACCCAAAATTGATGTCTCTCGTTGTATGAGCGACATTCCTCTATTGGCTGATCTCATCCTTTGTGTTTCCCCCTCTTGCCATTTCCTTCTGAATTACAAATCGCCCGGCTTAATGATTCTCATTGGCCCGGCGATATTTGCTGTGTTTTAAGTTGTTAGGATAATATTCTTCGCGAATTGCTCGTGCGGTGGTAACTGTAGCTCTCCGGGTTATGAGTTCCAGTCTTGCACCGCACACTTCAGATCGACGGGCTGCTGATTTTGCCTGGCCCGGCGGTCTTCGATTAATTAGGGCCCGGCGAGATAAAGTAGGATCATCAGCGATTGGATTTTAGCATAAGAACGCCCAGAACGCAAGTTCTAAAATTATAGTTCAGACTTCAATTTGGATGTATTTGCCCACTTGATATCCTTTTAGAGTATATTTTTACACCCTACGGGTTTTTGCACCTTATGCCCTCGACCAGTTTTCCCATCGTTCCACTCCTCTTAGGTATCGATATTTGTCGCCACACGATCACTTCCCGCGGTTCAACTCGAACTCTCCCGTCTTACTATCAGTCACGATCTCGCTGGGGGGGCCTACCCTAAAGCCTTCGTCCCTGTATTCCTTAGGTAAGTTTTGTTCAAGAATATTCCTGTCCCTCATTGTCTTCGCCTCATGCTTTGTGACTGACTTAGTGGTCGAGTCCACGACGGATAGCGTCTTATTCTTTCGGTCAACGACAATCGCGTCCGGGCCCTTCACTCCCTCTTTTTTAAAGGCGCGCTTGATTTCGGGGGGAAATTCTTCATTCGCAAGGACCTTGACGGCAGGACCATCTAACTCTTGCTTCAACCATTTGATTGCTTGCTTCTCCATTTGACCCCCGGCGACTGCTTTGATGCTTTTTTCTGTGAGCGGCTTTTCGCCTTTACGGCGTGTTGTAAGCTTCTCTTGAGGTGTAGGAACATCCGCCAACTCCTCAATGTGCTCTGAGAGACTGGATGGTCCTCCTTAATCTCATTCGCGCTTGGCTCTTGGCGGCCTCGCTCGAATTCAAGTTTGCCCTTAGGTGTCTGAGACCCTTTCCTCGGCGTTTCCCCTTTGGTGGTAACCATCGCCTTCTGTTGGGCCGCAGCCTCTTCCATCTCACGTTGCGTTGTCGCCTTCGGCGGTGGCTGCACTTGTTTCTGCGCGGGCGGCGTTGATCCTGGCGGCAGTTGTTTCTGCGCCGTCCCTTTGGCCGCTCCAGGGTCCACCGCAGAGGAGGTGACCTGCTTTGGTGAAGCAGTCTCGGTGACACTTGGCGCTGCCTTTGGTGGTGGGCTCACCGTTTGGGTTGCTTGAGGCTCGACGTACGGCTCGGTAAAGAGTTTGCTCGGTTCGATCTGTACGACGCGCTGAGTTCCTTTAGATGTAGAGATGATGTCGCCCACCTGGGTATTTCGCGGCGCCGACGTCGGCCCGGACGGTCCCGGCTTTGCTGCGCTCGGCGTTCCGATTGTATCTAATTCGCTTTCCTGGACCAGGAGATCTTCATCGATCTGCCACTCGAATCGAACCAAGCCGCTGAGTTCCCCGGTGTCCATGGTTATCAGCTTCATCGCCCCGATGGGAACGACAACGCCGGCGATCGTATACGGCAAGTTCTTCAACGAGGTGGGGTCAGCCTCCTTGAGTGCCTGGGCAGCGATATCGTGCAGCCCCTTGTTGATCTTTTGCGGATACACCCATCCGGTTTCGGATTCAAATTCTTCGCTGGTCGAGCGTTGACGATGCGGCGCGGCTGTGGGCTCGCGTAATCGCCAAGGCCAGTGGTAGGCGGGCCCGAGAAACCACTTGTCCCCGGGAGTCCTTATGAAAGCCATAAACTCGACAGCTTCTGCCGGTTCACCCTCTGGATGACGATAAAGCACGTCGGCCCTAATCAAGTGGTGGATTCTCTGCTCATCCGGCACGCTTGATTTCGGGTCGCCCCACAGAAGAACAGAAACCCTTCCTCCGCTCAACTTGATTTCGCCAAATGCTTCCTCGTAAGGTTCCGGTTTCCGTGCTTGGATCTGAGGGTCCCCGGCTTTCGACCTCGGTGACTCGGTCGTCGTGTTTGGCGGTGATGTTTTTGGATCAGAGGTCGGGCGCGGTTCATCGCTCGCCACCCACATGTGCTGCAGATCACCGCGGTCGAAGGACGCGGTAATTCTCAGCTGCACCTGCTGCCCTGTCTTGAACATAAGCATATGCTTCGTAAAGAAGTTGCCGCCAGGGACCATCAATGCGGCGCGGATATGGTCTTTGGGCACGCCACGAAAGTCGCGATATCGAGATACAACCGCAACGAGACGGTCAACGAAGTCAGGTCCATCCAGGTCCCGCTCCCAATTCAATTGAACGACAGCTTCCGCTTCCGCCCCAACAGCGGCATGCTCGGCACTCGGGTCGGCAGCGGGCGTGGGCGCTCGTTGAACCGCCGCTGCGCTTCCGCTTTGCTGTACGACGTGCGCCAGCTCATGGGCAATCAGCCGCCTTCCCTCGTTTGTCTCCGGCGCGAACCGGCCCACACCAAACACCATGTCGTGACCTACCGTGTAAGCATGAGCGTTCACGTCCTGCGCCGATTGCTCGGTGGCCGCATCGGAATGCACCCGCACTCGGCTAAAATCGTGGCTGAAGCGCGGCTCCATGAAGGCACGTGTCGCCGCATCGAGAGGGCGCCCCGGCGAGGACAGAACCTCCTGCACGCTGGGGGGGCCTCTTCAAGTCCGCTCCCGCTTCCGTCCACCCGCCGCTGCACGAGGTTTGTCAGCGAATTCGGCGATTTATCTGTAGCTTGTGTCAGATTTGGCATCCGCATGACCTGCTCAGCCGTGCGATCCGCCTCCTGCTCGTAGATGTCCCCGGCAGTATTTACCGCTAATTTCGCTTGAAGCTTTACGGGCGATTTGGGGTGCACCTGTATCCCTCTGAAATCATTAACCATTGGCGCGGCTACCTGAGCAACGGGGCCAGCTTTAAGGTCATTTGATTGATGTTGTAGCAGCCGCTGTACGGCTTGATTTCCAACCGTGGACTGCAAGTGCGGGAAAGTATTTGCGTGATGATTCGCCCCAAGGTTTACCGTGTCTGACCGAGCAAAGCTCGATGATGCTTGCTTATGAGGTTGATTTTGCTTTTGCGCAAAGGTTCTCATGATCCATTTCCATCGAGTTGCAGTGCTGATGCCTACCTGTTTATAGACAGATTTAATCTATTCCTATCTTATTGCTCTAATTATATGCCCGATCCCCCCCTGGTACAATCCTTGCCCACATAATAACAAACCGCTGGACTTGCCAATTATCATTGGTCCGGCGGTATTTACTGTTTTATAGATAGTTTGATTTGGATTCTATCGGAAATACTCTTAAGGTAACTATCGACCTCCGGGTTATGAGTTCCAGTCTTGCACCGCACACTTCAGATCGACGGGCTGCTGATTCTGCCTGGCCCGGCGGTTTTCGATTGATCAAGGCCCGGCGAGATAAAGTTGGATCATCAGCGATTGGATTTTAGCACCAAACCACCCAGAACGCTAGTTCTAAAACAGTCCTACGGGCTTCAAGCCCGGATCTTATTATCTCCTTGAAATCCCTGCAGGTGAAGTTTTAACACCTACTGATTTTTGAATAATTGATGTCACATCAAGAGCTATTTCCACGAAAGTTCACAGCCTGCCAAGCAGGCTTCCAATCGCCAGACGGAGTTTCTTGTACGAGCAATCCCATTCGATATTCTTGTAAAAAGTTCAGTCATATTGTGCGGCGCAAAGTTGGCAGTGTATTCACTGACCTGCGTCCAAACAAATTCAACCGGGTTGAGTTCTGGTGCGCAGATCGGAAAGTGATAGACATGCAGGCGTGGATACTGGGCAATGAACTCCTGAACGAGCTGGCGCTTATGGATGGGATGGTTATCCCACACCAAAACGATCTCGCCTGGAACAACCCGCAACAGCCGTTCCAAAAAAGCGACGACCTGCTCACCGCACAAGCTGCGCCGATAAGAGCGAGTGATCAGTTTGATCTTGCAGCCATCTGGGCTGATCAGCAATGCGCCCAACAAGTTCAGCCGCTGGTGGTGCTGCAAGCTGGTACGGATGGTCGGCGTATGTCCTCGAGGCGACCAGCTGCGCTTGAGCGGCGAAACCAAAGAGAAACCGCTTTCATCTTCAAAAACCAGCGTGGCCAGCAATTCACGCCACTTTTTTTATCCTTGGCCAGACCCGCCGCTTCCAGAAAACAATTGCCTCCTCGTCGCGTTGGATCGCCAAGCGCTGCGGTTTCTGGCTGCTCCAATCCATCCGATCCATCACGTGCCAGACACCACTGGGAACATATCGGATTCCAAACAATTCCCAGATCAAGTGACCGATCCGCTCCAGCGTCCAGTAATCTTCTGTATATCCATGGGCATAAGCCCCGCGTAACAACTCTTGCTCCAACTGCTGGATCTGCTCATCCGTCAGGCGCCTGGGTCTCCCAACCAGTCGTTCACTTTTTTTCGGCGGGCTTATCTTTTGTTGCTGCCACCGATAGACGCTGCGGATGGTAACGCCGATGAGTTCAGCTACTTCCCTGGCAGGCTTCCCTTCGTCCAGCAACTCGAGCGCTAGTTTACGTCTTTCATCAAGATATTGTCTCTCCTTCTTTTTTGTTCGCATGCGCCTATTATGGCACGATTACCGTTATCTGTGACTTTATATTTTCAAAACTCAGTAACACCCCCATTTCATAGGAATCTATCACGGGCGCTCGGTTTACCATTCAAGTTTGAATGGGTCGCTTTGTTTAAACAACATCCAATGAAAGCCTCTTGACAAAAGGCTTTGAAATCTGTATTATGATATTACCGGTCACGTGACCGGTAACATTATTGGGGATTTGCGATATTTGGAGCAACCATATGCCACATTCCCGCCCTACTATTCGTGACGTTGCCCGCGAGGCCGGTGTTTCTCATCAGACGGTTTCGCGGGTTATCAATCAGAGCGAGACCGTTTTGCCTGAAACCCGGGGACGCGTGCAGGACGCAATTGAGGCACTTGGATTTCGTCCTAGCGCAATCGCCCGCTCCATGGCGCAGGGACGCACATCTACTTTGGCTTGTATTGCCCCCAACCTCACCGACTTTACCTTTGCCAGCATTATTGAAGGTGCTGAGCACGAGGCCCGTAAACACAGCTATTTTTTACTTTCCTCCTCGGCCGAGGATCCAGAAGCTTTTCACACGCTCGTAGATCAACTCGTCGGCCACAGCCGCGTGGATGGTTTGCTGGTGATCAATCCTTATGCTGATGAGCGTTACAAGTACATCACTTCAAACTTCCCGGTGGTTTTTGTTGGTGCGCGAGCCCGCAAAGGGGGGAATGATTCTGTGTCCCTGGATGATTATAAAGCTGCCTACGATGCCACGCGCCACCTCATCGAGTTGGGGCATCGCAATATTGCTCATATCACTGGCCCTATTGAGGAAGATTGTTCAACGGATCGTTCCAACGGCTATCTGCGTGCAATGGAAGAAGCCGGTCTGCCTGTGGACTCGTCTACGATCATCAATGGTGATTGGTCGGCTACCTCGGGACGGGATGCGCTCTTTCACCTTGCTGATCAAGGACAATTGCCCACGGCGGTGTTTGCCCAGAATGATCGCATGGCTTTAGGCGTTTTGAGCGCAGCACGCGAAATTGGTGTGAAGGTCCCTGCACAACTGGCAGTGATCGGGATCGACGATATGCCTTTGTCCTCCTATTTTGACCCTCCGCTCACAACCATGCACCAGGATATGCCCCGCATCGGACAGGAAGCCGCGCGTATGCTGATCCGCTCCATCGATCATCCTTCAAAAAGGCATCGTCACATTAAATTGTCCGCTCAACTTGTCGTGCGCCAATCCACTTTTAGCAAAGGAGGCACATAGACCCTTGTATCTTCCTATCCATCTAAGTTTTAGGAACCTATACTCAGCATTTCACACAATTTCTGGAGGAAAAGATGAAACGCAATATGATTTGGAAAATGGCTTGCATCTTCCTGGCGACGGCCTTTGTCCTGGCAGCCTGTGGTGCAAACCCTACTCCTACTTCGGTCGCTCCTGCGACTGCCGCTCCTGCCACTGCGGCGCCTGAACAGGTCACCATCCGCTGGCGTACCCGCCCGGATAACCAGGCCGAGCAGGATGTGTATCAGAAAATCAGTGATGACTTGAGCGCCGAGCTCGCCTCGCAAAGCATCACGCTGCAATACGACCCGGCACCTGTCACCGGTTACGAGGACAAGCTGAAGACAGAGTTTTCGGCTGGCACCGCCCCCGACATCGTTTGGATCCCTGGCGCGAGCACAGCTGATTATGCCTCACTAGGCGTCTTGCTTGACCTAATGCCATTTGCAAAAGCTGACACGACCTTCAAGCTCACTGACTACTACGAAGCGCCAATGAAAGAACTGGAAAACAGTGGTCACTTGTGGGGTCTGCCGCGTGACATTTCCACGCTGGTCATGTACTATAATAAAGACCTGTTCAAAAAATATGGCGCCGATGATCCCGCCACCCTGCAGGCACAAGGCAAGTGGGACTGGCCCAATTTCGAACGTGTCGCCTTGCAGATCACCCATCCGGAAGACAAAATCTACGGCTTCAGCGTCAGCGACTGGTGGGGCCTTTGGGGCTACTTCGTTTACGCTGGCGGCGGCAGCCTGTTCAACAGTGATCGCACCGCTTGCGGTCTGACAGATCCCGGCTCCATTGCAGGCTTGCAATTCATGGCGAAACTGTTCCTGGTGGACAAAGTTGCACCCCCGCCCGGTATGGAAGGCGGCGTTGGTGAAACCGAATGGCACGCTGGTACGGTTGGCATGTTCCCGAACGGGCGTTGGATGACACCCAGTGATCGTCAGAACGACAAGTTCGATTGGGCCGTCGTCGAAATGCCGAAGGGTGCCGTCAATTCCACCTGGCTGTTCTGGGGTGGGTATGACGTCAACGCCAAGACTGCTCACCCGCAGCAGGCCTGGACCGTGCTCAAAGCACTCACCAGCCCCGAAGTACAGGCAAGGGTTGCCGCGCTGGGGACCAACATCCCCTCCAACAAGGGGCAGGCTGGTTTGGATGCCTTCCTGAATTCCAAGCCGCCCGCGGACAATACTCCGTTCATTAATGGCGCTGCCTACGCTCAAGCTGAAATCCCGCTCTTCACCGGCAACTGGAACGATATCGTCGGTGGGCAATACCAGCCCAATATCGACAAGATCTTCGCCGGTCAGCTCTCTGCAGAAGCCGCGGCCAAAGCCGCCTGCGATGGCGCAAATCCGCTCTTCCATAAATAAGCCCTTCGTATCTCCGCCTCATTCCCGCTCCGGCGGGAATGAGGTCTTTTTCAGATAGCGAAAGGAGCTTCCCATGCTCACGAGGCGCACGCGAAGCCATGGAAGGATATCTTTTCCTGTTGCCTAACTTCCTTGGATTTTTGGTTTTCCTGGCTGTTCCGCTGGCGATTTCGTTCTACTATTCTTTCACAAGCTACAACCTATTTACCCCCCCGCATTTTGTTGGTTTGAGTAATTACATAAATGCCCTGGGCTTTTCTACAGATTCTCAGGCTTATCACTCTGCATTGGCAGAGGGAAAGAACTGGTTAATCGCTGTTGGCGCCTTTTTTAAACCCAACGATCCAACTTTCTGGATCGCCCTGCATAACACCCTGGTTTATGCTTTAGGGGTGCTGGCATTGTCGATTATTCCAGCCTTTCTGTTGGCCTGGACACTGAATTCCCGCCGGGCGGGGATAACCACCTTCCGAACCATGTTCTATATCCCAGTGGTGGCCTCGATCGTTGGTTGTGCATTAGTGTGGAATTGGATTTATCAGCGTAAATCGGGTGTGCTTAATACTGTCATCACCGCCGTCGTTGTGGCTCTAAATTCAGTATTTTTCAAGCCAATCGGGCACCCGTTGGCTGATCCTATAATTGGATGGCTTGTCACACCGCAATGGGCATTATTCTCACTTATCCTGATGACCTCCTGGGCTACGATCGGTTATGACATGGTGGTGTTTTTGGCGGCTTTACAGGGCATCCCAAGCGAACTTTATGAGGCTGCTACGGTTGATGGTGCCAGTCGTGGGAATATTTTGGTCAGGGTAGTGATCCCTTTAATGACACCCACCATTTTTTTTGTGCTGGTTACGAATATAATAGCTGCTTTGCAGATTTTTGCTGAGCCATACATCATGACTCTAGGCGGCCCGGCCAACTCCACGCTGACAATTGTCTATTACTTGTATCAAAAAGGATTCCAACAACTCCAGATGGGATACGGCTCCAGCCTGGCGTGGATCGTATTCGCGTTGATTTTCATTGTCACCATCATCCAGTTTCGGGTTTCCGGCCGCTGGGTTTATGAGGAGTAGGCGTCATGTTTCTTCGCTCTGAAAAAAGCACCCTCCTACAAAGTATCTTTTTTTATGTATCCTTGGGAATTTTGGGACTGGTATTTATGTATCCGTTCCTTTTCATGGTGGCGACATCTCTAAAAGACAGCCCCGAAGTTTTTCAAAATATCCTGTCCTTCTTTGGCGCCAGGCTGCGTTTTGACAACTATGCCACCATTTTGAAAACGGTGAACATGGGGCGTTACATGGTTAACACCGCCATCGTCACCCTCTCCGTGACGGTCGGCCAGATCGTCACCTCGCTCCTGGGTGGGTATGCGTTTGCGCGCATCAAATTTCCCGGACGCGACCTGATTTTCCGCTTATATCTCAGCACAATCATGATCCCCTTCACCGTGATCATAATCCCGATGTATAAAATGATGATCCTCTTCGACTGGGTGAACAAACTCCAGTCGCTTATCATCCCCTGGATTTTTACCGCCTACGGGACTTTTCTGATGCGCCAGTTCTTCCTAAATATTCCAACGGAATTGGAAGAAGCCGCCATTTTGGATGGCGCCAGCCGTTTCATCATCTTGTGGAAGATTTTCGTGCCACTATCTGGTCCCGCCATTGCAACTCAGTTCACCATCTCCTTCCTGTACGCCTGGAATTCGTTCATCTGGCCGTTGGTCGCCATTCAGGGCAAAGCCAACTACGTCGTCACGCAGGGACTGGCCGACATCCAGGGCGGCTACCACGCTTCGCCACCACTTGTTCTGGCCGGAGCGACGCTCGTTATTTTACCAACCGTGGTAGTTTTTGTGCTTGCTCAACGCTACTTTATACAAGGTATTGCCACCACCGGAATAAAAAGATAACTTCAATGCCTCGCTCATACGTGGGCGGTCATCGCAATGGCGGGGTATTTAGTAAAGCCGATAACTGCTCATGGTTTGTTTTGCCTGTTGTTTGACTCAAAAAAAGCATTTGTTTTTCTACCAGGAGAACATCTCATGAAAAAAATAGATGGCCGCTATGAGGTCTTTGGTAACCCCATCACCAAATCCCAGAGCCGCGCCGCCGACAAGTGGCGGGATATGATCGCCAAAAAATTCAACTACGACCCGAACGAAAAATTTAAGCTCAGCGTGCACGAAAACCCCTACCTGGGCGATATTTTCGGTTTGAAGGACATGTCCGCGGGACAATACCGGCGCGACCCTGCTCGAAAGAGAATGCGTCGTCCTCAGCACCATTCGCATGGGATATGGCCACTACCGCATCGCCATGGCGGGCGTCTCCGCCGCCAAAGCGATGGGTTTCACCCCCTACTGGCTCGACCTGCTCGCCATCCCCGGCATCACCACCGACGTCATCAACTGGTGCAACACCAACTACAGCAAATATTCGCGCATTTCACAGCGTTATCCCTGGTTCGACAAATACGTCTGGGAATCGCTCACCACTGGCGAACCCTCCCTGCCCGGCTTGAATGCACTCTTCAACTACATGGATCGTCACCTGGCCCTGGCGTTTCCTCAAAACCGAAGTCAAAGACTACAAGATGAGCGAATTGTTCAACAACCTTTATGCCGCGCTCCCTTCGGATATGCCCATCCTTACCTCCCACATGTGGAACTGCATGGGCGCAGTGGCGGGCGGCATGACCAACGTCGTCGATATGATGTTCGACAACTGGCCGATGGCCTTCCAACTGACCGAAGGCGCCAAGCACGCCGTCCAGTCGCCCTCCGGCTACTACGGCTTCCGCGTCATGCGCGGCTTCGACGACAAAGGCAGCATCCTCAAACCCACGCCCGCCGACGCGCTCTTCTACACCGGCCACCACGTTGACCACGAACTGGTCGAAAACATCGAAGCCGACTGCGACGCCCGCTTGCGGCGCATGAAAGCCAAAGAGCCGCGCCGCTTCCTCGTTACCATGGGCGGGGCCGGGGCACAGCGCGAACTGTTCAAGGCCATCATCGAACACGCCTGCCGCTCATCCAGAAAGAAAAAATCGCCCTGTTCGTCAACCTCGGCGACCACAAGGACAATTGGGCCTGGCTGCAAGGCGAACTCGCCCACACAAAGACCTCATCCACACCCACTTCACCTGGGACGATACCAAAGCCTTCACCGATAGCATCCGCGAAAAACCCGCGCAGCGGCCTGCACGTCTTCCTGCACGACAACACCTTCCACGCCGTCTACGCCACCAACTATCTCATGCGCGTGATGGACGTGATGATTACCAAACCCTCCGAACTGGCCTTCTACCCTGTGCCCAAAATTTTCAATGCCCGCGTCGGCGGCCACGAAATGTGGGGCGCCATCCGCGGCGCGGAAATCGGCGACAGCACCGTCGAAACCCGCACCATCCCGCAAACCCTTCAGGCCATCGACATCATGACCGAAGCTGACGACCTGCTGACCCTGTTCTGCGACCAAATTGTCAAAAACAAAAGCATTGGCATCTACGACGGCGCCTATAAGAGCGTGGAACTCGCCACTGGTAAGAAATTCGTCCGGAAATAAAATAAACGTAGGGGTAGGTCTTAGACCCACCCCTATGCGAGAACTCCCTATGCTGTTAGAAATCGGAATTTCTCTCCATGACAATGTTCGCAAATGGGAGAAAAGAACAACACGGCATGCACGCTAGCGCTTTCAGACCGCAAAACTCACGAAAGGGAGGACATAAATGATGCCTCTCGTGGGATGAGCGCACACGCTTGTGCTGGCAGATCTCATCTCTTGAGTTTCTAATCTTGCCGGGTCCTGCAGAATCACAAACCGCCGGGCTAGCCGATTTTCATTGACCGGCGGTCTGTAGTACCACATGAGTTGCGGGGGCTGAAACTCGAACCAGCGACCTCCAGGTTATGAGAGGCAATCTCAGACCGCTCACCGCAGACCTCCAGGCGACCCGATTTTAGGTAGCCTAACGATCTTCGGTTCCAAGGAGCCTGGCGGTCTTCGATTGATGAATTGAAGACCGGATTTGAGCCTGGAATGCCAGATTTGAGATCCGAAAACACTTCCAGGCGACGATATTATAGAGAAAATTATAATCCCATTTCAGGGTGTGAAAAAACATTGCGGTCTTCGGTTCAGGAGGAATCAGAGAAATCAACAGTTTTTTTGGTCTTGAACCGAAGACCGGATTCCAGCCTAATAACAGGAAATTGTCGTTATGCGGTTGGTCGTGTTTGATGCTTGTACGGACGTATGGTCTCGATGACCTTGTTTTCAGTTTGTTGAGCAAAGTAAAGATCCCAGCGCAATTGGAGATTCATCCAAAAATCAGGCGAGTTCCCGAAAAACTTCGCCAGGCGCAAAGCGCTGCTCGGAGTAACACCCCGCCGCCCATTGACCAAGTCGTTGATCCGTTGATAGGGCACATGGATAGAATTAGCAAGATCGCGTTGGGTTATTCCCATCGGAACAAGAAACTCTTCCAAAAGCATTTCACCGGGGTGGGTAGGGGTTCGATTGGTCGGAACACGTATCATTCTTTTCTCCTAATGGTAGTCCACAATCTCGACTTGGTCCGGTCCTTGTTCTGTCCAGAGAAAGCAAATGCGATATTGATCATTGACGCGAATACTATATTGGCCTTTTCGATCTCCTGCAAGTGCTTCAAGTCGATTTCCTGGCGGAATCCGTAATTCCTGTAAGGCTGTGATTAAGTCAAGTTGATCCAGTTTACGGGCAGCGACCCTCCAAAGATTTTCCGGGCATATTTTACGAGCTGCTGGGCTGTTAATTCCATTGAATACATCTTCCGTGCCCGCCCGTTTAAAAGACTGTATCATAGCTACATGATAACACGGAATATATATTATTTCAACCCCAAATAGAAGTAAGGATTGACTAAGATATAGAGAGCCAATCGGTAAATGTTTCCTATGCTATACTATTAGTGGCAATGTTTCTTGTTCTTTGGTGGGTAAATGACTTCCTTTTTTATGATCTTTCGCCATCTAGATCCATAGGGGTATGCTGTGACAGATGCGACATTAAAATCCTACCTCAACATTGCTCTCACTGCTGAGGCTGAATCAGCCTCCATAGAATTCAAATCGTCATTTGATCCTACCTCCGGTCGTGAGTGGTGCGAGTTAGTAAAAGACATTGTCGCTCTTGCCAACTCAGGAGGAGGTATTATCCTGATCGGTTTGGATGATCACGGATTGCCATCGGGTTTTAACATCTCTAGATTGATAAAGCTTGACCCCGCAGATATCACAGACAAGGTCCACAAATACACTGGTTATCAATTTTCCGAGTTTGCAGTAAAGAAAACAAGAAAGTTAAAATGCCACACTACTCGCAATCCACGTTCGCCGTGTATCAATTCCTCTTATCTTTGAGAAACCTGGCACGTACGACATTGGCGAAGGACGCCAGCAATCTGCTTTTGGAGGGGGTACCATCTTTTTCAGACATGGCGCGAAGAGTGAACCCGGCAATAACGATGATATTAAAAGTGCCTTTGAGTCACAGCTTAATCTATCTAGAAATGAACTAATGAAAAATCTTCGCCAAGTTGTCGAAGCCCCAACAGGATCAAGGATTGTCACAGTCCTCCCATCTACAAACGAAAATGCGCTACCAGTAAGACTTTCCACTGATCCAACAGCCCCGTTGATAGGCCAATTTGAGCCTGATACGACTCACCCATTCAGGCTAAGAGATCTCCTCCAACAAGTAAACCATTCACTACCTCCATCTGAACAGGTCAATCAATACGACATCCTGGCAGTCCGAAGAATCCATGAGACTGACACAAACATATCATTCCATTACCACGCAAAATACAGTGGACACCAATATAGTGATGCCTTTGCCAAGTGGCTCTCCGCCCAATACCAGCGCGATCCACAATTCTTCAAATTAGCCCGTTCGCGGTTCCGCGAATCGAAAAACAAATCAATTGGATGAACTACCCTACCTAGCCCATTAACTTCATCTCAAGAAGATAGATTTTTGCCGAGAGATAAAGTAATTTCAGACTACATTCACTTTTTGACTAAAAATGTTTCATTCGTACACTTAGTTTCATGTTTATTCCAATGATTCACTGCTTGCTTGAACAATAGGAAAAAAATAATATGGCAGGTACCTGGAATGGAATAGGCACCAAATACTATGGGTCAAGAGACCAATATCCAGACGGTAGTTTTATTACTACCGAATGGTTTGTTATTCTTTTTCTTCCGATTATCCCACTCGGTTCTAAGCGCGTTATATATATGGGAACCTCCCATCGTTGGCGAACCACCACAACTCAGTACATGATAATTCAGAACGTTCGATTGGCGTGGAAGCAAGTTTTTTCTATATACTTTCTGGCCGTCGCTACACTTGTAATTTCTTTTTATGCAGGACGATTTGCAGCTAACCTTTTTACAGATGAAGGATGGAAATTTGTTGCAGGAATATTTGGATTCCTAATTCCATTTGTTATTTCTTTTAGAATCTTTTTCGACGCGAAACCTTCAAAAAATATCGCTCGACCAATTCAACCTAAAACATCTATAAACATCGCCAATATAGGTAAACCCAACATATTGCCTCCGACTTCTCTCTCAGAACCAGATTTACAACCATTAGAACCTCTAATACACAAGTATGAACCGATATTAAATAAATTCCTAAATGATCCCTATGGTAAACCACCCGAATGGATGTTAATCAAGAAAGCAATGGACGATGTGATATTTTAAATTTCCAATCTATTAGTCAATACATGAATAATGAAGTTTATAGGAATGATAACAAATCAAGAAAAGAACTAGAGGAGCATATTAAAACCTTTACAACTTTAGCATCATCATGTTCGTGGATGATTGGAAAAGAGTGGGGTGAAAGGGACGAAAATTTAAAGGCAAAGTTATATAAAAAGCAAGCAATTGATGTTAATGAAGTGCCATTCGATGCTGTCCAATTGCTTGCAAATGCAATGTATTTTCCTTATTATCTTTTTGCTTGTGCTTTTAGTGATTATTACGATAGTCCTTACGGGAAAAATGTCAGGGCTCAGAAAGACGGTCATCTAGCTGACACCTATCAAGGAATGATGAAAGGAATGTTGGCCGGATTTTTGATGGGCATAAAATCTTATTAAAGTCTATAATAGGTGGACACAGTGGATAATTTTTCTCTTGACATCATCCGACCTTACGCGTTACGATTGGGGCCTACAATAGGCATCACATAGCTGATCGCCTTAAACCCCATTCGTTATACCGGTAACATTCCGGTCCATGCACGTTGCTAGCATTTTACGATACTCAGTCAGAGATGATCTGACGCGGGTGAATGGCTGGCACGTGCTTTTTTAATCCCCCACCCCAGCTCAACAGAATAGCGCCCAAGGAAGAAAGCCATTCCTATGGGCAATGGCGAACGATCCCCGCTCTGACTCGTTCGCCTCCCTCCTGTAATTCCACAGAAACCCGTATCTAGCGGGAAACTTGCGCCGGTGTCCAGAGCGAGAGCCTGGGACGCTGACACCTGGCGATGCAACCTGTCCCAATTGCGCCAGTTCTCCGGCGAATGACTTAACAGCAAGAACGCTTAATTAATCTAGAAACAGGTAGAAGCGAAAAAACAGGACTTTAGAAGGATTTTTTAATGGCATCCATTGCACACCAAGTCCATCGCTGTCTGGAGCAGGTCACCCTGGACGAAGACGAGCTCAAGCGCCTGAAAACGGAGCTCGGCGGTCGCTCGGTCAAGCAGGCCTTGCGTCCAGGCGGCGATCCCACCAAACCACTGCCCGAGATCATCGGCAAGGGCACCCGGAATACCTATTTCCGCACCGGGCGGACCTTCTTCGAGCAGGCCAAGGAGCTGACCGGCGAGAAGCTGCTCGGCCGGCTGCTGACCCACGAAATCATTCTCAAGACTTTCGACTATCACTACACCAGCTGTGCGCCGGGCACCGCCTACCGCATCCAGGCGGCCATCAAGAAGATCCACGCCGGGGCGCTGAAACTGGGCTGGGTGCGGGGGAAATGCCCGATCGAGAACGACCTGCGCGAACGGGACGAAAACCATGTCCGCACCCATCGCTATGGATACCATCCCGCCGATGCGGAAAAGATCGTCACCTATCTCTCGGAAAACCGCTCGCCGTATGCCCTGCCGGCCGAAATCGCCCTGCGCTGCGGGCTGCGGGAGAACGAGATCGCCGGCCTGAAAGGCGGACACGTAGACCGGGAGCGCGGTTTGCTGTGCTTCAAGGGCAAGGGCGGCCGCTATCGCGAGGTGCCGATCTCCAATGAGTTGATCGGCCGGCTTGGGGAAACCAAAGCCTATTTCTTCACCCCCAAGGAATCCTGGTGCGCCAATTTCCGGACAGCTGTGCAGAATGCGACCAAGGCGCTCGGCATCGAAGGCTCGGGCGTCCACCGGCTGCGTGCGACCTACGCCCAGCTGGAATACGTCCGCTTATGCCTGGCCGGCAAAGACGATGAAAGCGCCCGGCATGCAGTCTCGAAGTTGCTCGGGCACAACCGCCTGGATGTGACCTATGCATACATCCCACGGGATTTCGAGTGGCGTGACTATGCGCAGTATATCAATGACGCAAACAAAGCTGCCGGCGAACTCTAAACCGATGAACGCATCCCGTCCCCGCATCCATCTCACCCATTCCGTGATCGTCAAAGCCCCCGGCCTGCTGCCCATGCTCTACCTGCCGGCTGGAGCTGGCCGGCGAGCTGGGCATGCCGGCGCGGACCCTGTACGACTGGCTCAAGGCCGGTGCTGCCGCATACCCGGGATGCGCAAGGCAACTTGTGGATTGACGGGCGGGAGTTTGCCGGCTGGGTAGAAGCGAACCGGAAACCGCATCCGGTACACGCGAAAGCTGCAGGACGACCAGGCCTATTGCCTGCGCTGCAAGCAGGCGGTCACCTTGATCGATCCCCATCGTGAGCACGTCAAAGGCCAACTGATCCTGATCAAAGGTCGCTGCCCGCGCTGCGGGGCCGGCATCAACCGGGGAGGGCGAATTGATCATACGGTCTAACTACCTATTGGTCCAAGAGCATCTCAAGTATCTAGGGGAAGTCATGCAGACTGCGCCGGTCTCGGTGGAGCGCTATCGCTTCCACCTGCGCCACCTGCTGATCTGGGCGGACGAACGCCCCTGGCTCGCAGCCCCGGAGATCCGGCCTACGTTCCCGATCTATTTGAAATCGCTGAACGTGGAAAACGGTCAACGGTCGCTTGCGGCCGGCACGCAGGAAAAGGTGCTCAAGGTCAGCCGGCGCTTCTTTCGTTGGCTGCGCGAGGCGCACCCGCGGAAATTCGGCAAGCTGTCCCCGGCCTGGATCGACACCCTGCGTCTGGCGCCGGGAACGCCGGCCGGCATCCGGGAGCACGAATACGTCAGCGAGGAGGAAATAAAACAACTGGCTCAGGTTCCAGTTCCACCAGGTGACCTGGCCCTGCTGCGGGACCGGGCCGCCGCGGTCATGCTGTTCCTGAGCGGGGCACGGGCCGGCGCCTTCACTTCCCTGCCCATCCAGGCCGTGGATATCCCCGGGCGGGCAATCCGTCAGTGGCCGGAGCTGGGCGTGCGGACCAAGTTCGGTAAGCGTGCCACCACCTACCTGCTCGAGATCCCGGAACTGCTAGCGGTCGTCACCGAATGGGATTCACTTGTGCGGGAAAAGATGCCGGCAGAGGCGACCTGGTATGCCCCCATTGAGAGCTCATGGGGCGAGCAGAAATTCTCGGAACAGGCACCCGGTATCCATCGCGGAGAAGCCCTTTACAAGCGGCTGAAGATCCTCTTCGATCTGGCCGGCTTGCCGTTCAAGGGTCCGCACCGCTTCCGTCACGGGCACGCCGTCTTCGGCCTGCTGCACGCCAAAGACATGGCCGACTACAAGGCGGTGTCATCCAACCTGATGCATGCCGACATCACCATCACGGACGAGATCTACGCTCCCCTACTGGCCAGGGAGGTCAAGGATCGCATCGCCGGCCTGGGGAAGAATCCCACACGAGAACCTATTTCCCAGCTTGAACTGCTTTTGCAAACTTCTCAGAAGTCTGAATTGAAAGCCGCTCTCCTGCTTTGTGCGGAGCTGCTTTCCAAATAATTACTCGTTCCCAAAAAGGAGAAACCATGGACAACGTACAGGTACTTCATCTCGAATTGCTCAAGACCATCAAATTCGAAAATATCAGTGGGGAAAAGATCGCCGCCGATCTACTTGCTCAACAGGAGCTCTGGCAAGCCGTGTATGTCGATTTCAAATGGCACATTGCTGTGAACCAAAGCCCCAGCCACTTTTGGGATCCGTGGCACATCTATATCTTCACGATCCACGGCAAGGAATACAATCTTCGCTCCCTGGCAGAAACCTGGGGTCCGACCGAAATCCGCTTCTATTGTCAGCGGACCTTTGGTAATGAGTATCACTGGTTGCGAATGGAAGAGGGGCCTCTTTACTCCGACGATGATGTGATTTTAGATAACAAGAAACTGTTTCTCCGCCTTTGGTGGGATGATGTGGTCTACCCGGCTTACATTGATCAACCGCAATTCTCACCGCCTTTTATGGAGAAAAACCAAAAATGAGCCTGATCCTTGCCTACGATCCCGGATTTCGGAAATACCAAAGTCGCATCTGAGAAAGGTGTACATATCCTGCAGTCCGCGGTCGCCCGGCCACACGAGATTGGGATGGCGGCCAAAGGCCTGGAGACCCAGGCCCGCCCGCAGACAGTGACCCTGGCCGGCGGTTTGTCCTTCGTGGCCGGCGCAGGCGCCTGGGCCTGGGGCGAGCCGCTCTCGACCCTGGACTTCAACGACCTGACCAGCCCGCAGCGCCTGGCGCTGTTCTATGCCGCTCTCTCTCACTTGCTGCCGGCCGGCGAACACATCATCGACTTGCTGGTCATCGGCCTGCCGGTTCCGCTTCTGCAGGATGAGCTACAGGCCAAGGCGGTCATGGCCGGCCTGGCTCAGTACAAATCCGTTCACGAGTTTTCGGTGGACGGCGGGAAGTACTCCGTCCTGATCAAGAAGCTGAATGCCCTGCCGCAACCGGTAGGGGCATACGCGGATTGGATGTTGAATGCCGAAGGCCATGTCCGCCAGGGTGGCGGAGCCGCCGAAGTCGCTGTGCTCGACATCGGCATGAATACGCTTGATCTGTATGTCATCCAGGGCTGGAAGGTCGCCCCCCGTTTCATTGGCGGAAGTAAACTCGGCATCCGCCGGCTGCTCGAAAACCTGAACCCCTCCGGGCGTGACCTGGAAGAGCTGGACTTACGCCTGCGGGCCGGCATGCTCCAGCCATCGGTCGAGCAGAAGACCGCCTGGCTGGGTGCCATCCTGGGCAGCGTCGAGCGGACCTGGTCCAGCTTGCGCCGTTTCGATGCCGTCATCCCGACCGGCGGCGGTGCGGTCGTCCTGGGCGAGCTGCTGCGTTCGGCCCTGGCGGCCAAAGGGGCAGCGGTCCACTGGCCGGCCGATCCGGTCACGGCCAATGTTGTCGGTTTTTACAAGTGGGGCTGCCGTGTCCATCGTTAAAGAAGCCGGACGGCACGCTGGTGGTGGGGGTGCGGATCACCCTGAAACCTGGCCGGGACGACGAATTGATCGCATTGGTGCTTGGGGCGAGGAAACTCGCCCCGGCCATCAGGGAGGCCATGCGCAGCGGGGTGGTCAAGGGGATTTACACTCAATTTGAATCTACCTTGGACGATCTGAAATCAGCTGGAATCGAGCTATGAAATGATACATTCCGAGATTGGACGAATTGAATGTCACATCATCCAGGCAATTAGTTGGTAACCTGATTATTTATTGTGATATTTATTGACCGTCGAAGTAGACATCTTCAATGCTCAACCTTACATAAAAGAGCATTCACCCCGATTTTAATTTCCCGCCATTTCTTTCCCTCCTAACTTTCCTTTCAAACTTACTAACATTGTGTAAAAGATTTAGCTCATGATTAGTAAGGTACTAAAGAAACATGCACATCGGGTTAATTACTATTGAGGCAAAAAAGGAGAAAACGCAATCATTGTGTTTTCTCCTTTTTCTGTAAAATTGGCATTTTATCATTAATTCTTTGGCTTCTGCCTGACTATCTCTACATCAACCAAGTTGTTTTCAATAATGTTTTTGGTTACAACTTGTGGATTAATAATAGGTAAAACTGCTTCATGTTTGCCAACGCGCCGGAATTGGTCGCTGGTATATTCACGCGCATATGGCCAAAGAATGGTAAGCGTATATGATTTGATGAAGTCTACAAATACGGCTTGTGGCACCTTTTTAGTGGTCCTAAAAACGCCCAACATAACAAAAGCTAGATTGAAGCCTTCCAGCTCCTCTTGGTCGCTCTTACAGAAGTAATTGATTTTTACTTCAAGGTAGCTATAGGCTTTCTTACCTTCAACAACAGCATGGATACGAAACGCGAAACGTGTACTTGTGTCTTTATCATTGTCGACTATCAAAGGCTTTAACGCCGACATGATCAGTCTAATATCGTCGCATTGGACAAGGTAATGCGCATCCTCAGAAGTAACATCCACAATTCTGTCTTTTTTTAGAACAGACGGTTTAACTTTTGATGGGCTCATCATGCAAACTCGCGGATCTTCATTTTGGTTTTATGTTTCGACATTATTATCTTAGTCGCTTTTGCAGCATCAGAGAGAGATGGATCATTTGAAGAAACCCACTTTTCATCCCAACCAAGGGTACCATGCTCGAAATCATAATATATAATTCCCTTGATTGCATCGTGTGTTTTATCCACTTCGTCTGAATTAATATCTGATTGGCGAATGGTTTCCAGAGGAAGTAATTCAAACTTTACAGCTGCATCCAAGGCTTCTGCTATTTTAAGGATCGTCTCAAAGGAAGGTTTGACTGAGGCACTCTCGAGGCGCGAAATAACTGTCTGGGTTGTTCCTACTTTTTCAGCTAGTTCTTTCTGCGTAAGGCCGCGCTTTTTTCGTAACAAAAGCACTTCATCTGCCAAACGAAAAAATGCGGCGGTCCGATGATATTTCTTCTCGAATTCCTTGTCCTTAAATTTCTCTACGAGAAGGTTTTTTATATCTTTCATGCTCATTCCTTTTTGGGGTTCGTTTTTTATTAATGCTTCTAGATAGAATGATGAATTTATTCATCAAAAGGAATTGTGAATAATTCACAATTTCCGGTGCGTAAATAATCCGCCCAATATTGTTGAGCTTCTTCTATTACTCCTATGGGTGTTTTTTGAGTAGATTTTAAAAAGGCGCATAAAAGTACAAAACGGTTGTTACCTTTGTCTTCCGCATACAGAATGCGGTGTCGATTAGGACGCAGCTCAAAGATTGGACCCTCTATTGGCTTTGCTGCATCTGTTTCAAGAAGCATTTGACCAACTCGGCTAAGTCGTTGAATATCGCCTATCATTACGGCAAGATCGGTTTCATTCTTGCCATCGAACATGTAATCAACGACAGGTACATCACCTGTCGGAGTTTTATAACAAGCAATTTGCCAGCGTGATCGCATATCACCGGCTAACTAAATATATCATAAAAGATATATTTATTCAATAACATTTCCGTAAGCCCTCCCGATACATGACAGTAGTTCTTGAAAGTGGAACGCTCAAGAAACGTTCCCATCCTTGTGAAAATTATATCGCAATTTCACTTAACCACGGTTTGCACTACTCTGTAAACGGAAGGCATTTCGTGGGCTGGGTCACAACCGGGTGGAAGTCACGAACAGTTATATTTCCAATCATACGGAAACGAGTTAATCCGTCTCTAGATCGCTACTACTTAGTGGAAAGCTGGCTGGTAATGTCTTAAATCCAGATAACACTCTATGGATAGCTTGGCTTACAATTCTTGGATCCTCAGAGTACGTACCGGTTTCTCTTCGAAAACCTTTATCACCTCTGTATGAAAACCAATTGAAGCTTGATACAACAGTAAATATTCTATCGCATACAAGAATTTTTTCATGCGTTCCTAACCATGCATAGAATAGTTTCTTCCCATTCGGACGAGATTGTATTGATTTGAATTGTGTTGACACCCACTCGTCGATGTAATTATCTTTAACATCTTTTTCTCTCAAAGGCATCCCATATCCAAGTACTATCCACACGTCTCTCTCAATTGCGGTTTGAATAAGCTTAACCATTCCTTCGTCAACAACATGCCGGTTTATCCAGGGCGATATTATCAGAACCAATTCTTTTGCTATAGTAAGTGCATGCCTAAGTATAGTTGGATGTTCAGATGCTGTTATTAATCGTGTACTGGATTGCTGCTTCTTAAGTCTTTCTATCTCCGTTTCAAGTTCTTCAATTCTTTCGGTTCGTGAGGTGATAGTTTCTTGGTCTTGTATCTCTTGAATTGTTGTTTGTTCAGTTAAATTGCTTCTTTCCTCTTCTAATTCTTCTATCATCGTTTGCTTGTTTTGTAGAACTGCGATATCGATGTGTAAATCTTTATTAATCGATGATGGCGTAAAATCGACTTGCTTGACTAACAAATCATCAGGTATCACCCTGCTCCCATTTCTTTCGCGTTCCGATAATCTGATTTCATAATCCGGGACGAGTTCATACCCTTCAAGCACTTTGATTTTTATTTCACCATCCTGACAATTCCTGAAAACCATTATGTCTATTAATTTGTATTTCAACCTAAGACTTAAGACGTCAATTATTTCGACAAGTTGATCTGTATTATCTATTTCATCTTGTTGAGCTCGATAAATATCAAGAAGGGCAGGCAAATCATTGTTTAAGCTTTCCGTACTGGGCCTGACCTTCGGGGAGCTGTGGAGAGGCAGGATTCCCTGTTTTTTTAAGTCGCTTCCTTCAAATAAAAATAAATCTCTGATTATTCCAGCATACTTTCCTGTAATACCATCAACCTGCAACAACATTGTGGATTCGAAAGAGGCCAACAATGATTTGTTTATTGCCTCTTGCCCTTTTGTGGTTAGCGAAAAACACATCAAGGAAGATGGGGTATTAGTAATACTCCCTTTTATCAATTGCATAGAGCTTAAATGCTCCAAAGCATTTTGGATAAAATCAATTTCAACACCTAGTGCTCTACTTATTTCCTCTTCGGTGACAATTCCCTGCTCTATAACTTTTAAGGGTGTATTCAAGAAGGGTGGGGATAGTTTGACGTCTACGTGCTCGAACGCGAAGCCGAGCCTCATATACAGGTACCCCAGCTTCATAAGACCCTATAAAATCATAGCCAGGAATTACTATGGTTTTCTTACTATTACTCATTAGAAAGCTCCTTCAAGGTGCATTCATCTGCATGCTCAAGAATATATGTTATGACCTCTTTGAATGGATTCATACCGCGTATGGAAGCTTGACTGACCATACGATGATCACCAACAATAAAAAGCAATTCTCGAGCACGAGATAATGCGACATTTAATCTGCGAAAATCACTTAAGAAACCGATTTCCCTTGTTTTATTACTCCGAACCACACTGTAGAAAACGATGTCTTCCTCTCTACCTTGATAAGCATCAACAGTATTAATCTCAACTTGTAAACTTTTCCAGCGTTTATCGTTCTGAGGCTCAATTTGATTTTTGAGTTGTTCTATTTGAGCCGAATATCCACTGATGATCGCAATGCGTTTTGTTTGTTTTCTGTTTTGTAAGACTTTCTCAAGTTGCTTCAGTTCGCGATAAATAATATTGACTTCCCGGAGGTTATATTTACTACCATCCCTGTCGGTTTCTTCCCAACGATCATCCAATTGACTTGTAGAACACCAAACAACGTGGTCAGGCCACCGACCCCATCCATGATTTCTCTCGAGAGGAGAGATGCCGGTTTTAAACCCTCATCTTTATAAAATACATGCGCAATAAGATTTGCTATATGGGGATGCATTCGATATTGAATTGTAAGCGTTGATTTTAGCTTTGAATCTAGACGCATGAATAAATACTGAAACAGGCTTTGTTGTAACCATATCGGGTCAATGTTTTTTCTGGTTTTGGCTTCGGTAATTACTTCATAGTCAAATACAGGAGGAAGCTGTTTATGATCTCCAACTAAAATACACTTGTCCGAACGCACAAGTGGGATCAGCAATTCAGAAGGAGTTGCACGCCCTGCTTCGTCCACTATTGTTAGGTCGAATCTTTCTGGTAAATTTCTCTTTCCTGCTATCCCCACGCATGTACCTGCTACTATTGCACAAACTTCGAGATATG
This sequence comes from uncultured Chloroflexia bacterium, assembly GCA_963739255.1. Taxonomy (GTDB): domain Bacteria; phylum Chloroflexota; class Anaerolineae; order Anaerolineales; family Villigracilaceae; genus UBA877. Next base: position 15,367 of record CAVTZT010000009.1, on the reverse strand, counting down.
CATCCTCGAAATCCTCTGGATAATCAAGCCGTTTCCCCATTCTGCTAAAGTTCGCTCAAGGGGAGTCATAACATTATATATTTGTGCATTTATATGCTTGACCAATTCCGATAAGGAATCCTCCTCAAATCTAATGTTTCTTCCAGGATATTTTTCTAGCAAAATAGCCAATGCAGCGTCAATATCATTTTGTGTGAACGAACCGATTCGACATTGTCAGGTTTTTTGAGCATAACTATTAGCTGCTCAGTTAGCGTAAGATAACTTTCTAGCTCTGAACGGTCCTTCGATGGAAGGGTGTGGGAGGCTGAAAATTTATTTGATTCTTCTTTTGCCTTGAAGGACCAATCACGCATTCTGTTATCAAGGAAATACCCAGTGGCATCAGAACTGAGATACTCCTCCCTACCAATCCTCACGATTGAGACATTAGGCAATAGTTTAACTACCTTGCCAAGTACATTGTCAACTGCAACGTTTGACTGCGAAACAAGTAAAATTTTCGTTTTCGGATTCTTAGCAAGGACCTGCGCGATAATCTCTGCAATTACAACAGTTTTTCCTGTTCCTGGAGGACCTTGTATCAAATACATATCTCTGGCATTCAGAGCATTATTTACAATTTGTTTTTTGTCAGAGTCCAAATCTTCGCTATAGAAACGATCAACCTCCTCTAAAACTTGAAGCGTAGCCTGAGATGGATCAATAAGTATATTAGTGAGCCTGGGATTTACGCATCTATCATTTACGATAGTATTAAGAGCGTTTTGTTGTCTGTGCCAAGCAGCAGCCCACTGACGCTCATCTGCCATAAGAGTTCCAGATTTGGCAAGAAGCGATGTGTCACAATCTATAAGGCGTGATAAATATGCCACATTGAAATCTTGTCTGAGAAAATGTCCAGCGGGCATGTTTCTTTGTTGATTTGTGGACATCATCAGCATTTGCCCGACCCCGATTGCATCTTCAAGATTTATATTATCTTTCAACTGTAATGCAATTACGTGATTCTGTTCTTCAAGTTTCCAGGAAAGATACTCGGTTCTGAAAGTGGATTCCCCTTTAATCTCTCTATCAAGTTCTAGAATATTTCTCCACCCATCTACTAGGTCAACGCGTCTTTCATAAACTTTCTTTTCGACGAGTTTTGTACGAATAAAGTTATCAATCTGGTCAATGAGAAAAGTAAGGCAAGTTATATTTGAAGGGAATGGATCGTTAGTTAAACCAATTTTCCAATTCGCGTGTAAAGAGTACCCACTTTGGCGTGCTTTTTCTAATTGATGTGGAGGAATCGAAGTCTGAATAGCAACCACCACGAATGAGAAAAATTCTCCGCCGCGATTTTCTCCGAGGATACATCTCAAGCTAATTCCGTCACCGATTATGTCATAAGTCTCATTATGGGTATCTTCAGCAACTTTTGTGACAAATACTTCCCCGCCATCTACACCTGCTTTAACGACAGCCTTCGCTTCTTCCGAAGATTGGGATTTTATTATTGTCTGATCATATAAATTTACAATGGCATTATTAGTAAGCTGGATAAATATCCTTTGAGAACGAAGTTCAAAATGAACCTTTGCCCCTCGAAGAGCTAACAATGCTTGGTTTGCGGTCTCATACCGCTTTTCGGGATCTTCGTCCGCCATTCGAACAAGAACAGCTTTTATTTCAGGCGAAATGGTTGAGAGAGAATCGATCTGCTCAGCTAAAGGTACTGAAGGATTTGGATCGTTCTTATTGAGTAAGAAATAAGCTACAGCTGAGAGAGAATAAATATCTGAAGCATATCCTATTTCTTGACATGCGATTTGTTCTGGCGATGCATATGCTCTTGTAAAGAAATCACCTACGGTTTCGGTGGCATGAATGGTGCTGAGGATTTTACTAATACCGAAATCTATTATTTTTATATTGCCATTTCCGTCCAAGAGGATGTTGGAAGGGTTTAAATCGCGATGAATAATATAAGCTTGATGAGCATAAGCAACACCTCCTAGCACTTCCATAAGTAAATCTAAAGTATCCGAAATATCGGGATACCAACTTTTCATCCTGTCACGAAGAGTATCGGCCTTATCAAGATATTCTAAAACGATAAATAATAGTTGTTCTTGTTCATCATATCCGCGATCAAGTAACCTTATGATGCGGGGATGGTTTAGGGTGGAAAGCGAGCGAACCTCGCGGTTAAAAACTCCTGCAATTGGTTCGATGACAACTCTGGTAATTGTGAGAGAACTTTTATTGCGACAATACCTTCGTTTGGATCTTTACGATCGATGGCTTTAAAAGCCCTCCCGCTACTACCATGTCCAAGTGGAGAGATAATTTCATAACGGCTCTTAACCCATTTGATGTTTGGCATTGCAAATATCCTTGCGACTAAATGATAGGATGAGCGGGCAGGAATTTAACACTGAAGGATTTGATTATCTTGCCTAGTTCATCAATAACTATCTTCATTGATTCCGTTTGCTATATTTTCAGGCACTTCGCTATAAAGTATCCGTTGTAGATCCGGTGATAGTAACTAATGTGTCCGCGTCTCCACAAGTGATATGGCCAAGCGAACTACGTTCTCAAAACTGTTCGACCAGTTGGATCGCGGCTTGGATGACCTGTAAGACATGGAGATCACGAGCTGTAAATGTGACATCTTGCTGCTTAGCCGTCCTAATGTCACACAACTGGATTATCGACTAAGATGCTCGACTGCCCTATTATCGTTTTTCCATGTTATTGTTACGCCGCCACAGGATAGTATGGCGACGGTAATGTGGGGTATGACTGAAAGACATGCGTGAAAACGGTGTCGACTTTTGTGTTGACTTCTTCCACGGAGTAATGCTCTAGAGGCAGGCCTGTTCGGTCATCGTATAGAAAGTCCAGGATGGCAATGCGAACAGCGTCCCGGGTGGCTTCTTTTTCACGCCATTGAGCGATACGTAGTTTTTCGCCTTTGAGAGTGGCGAGCAAATCTAAAGCCACGGTTTTGATGCGTTTTATCTCGCCGGGAGTGAGGTCGGGTTTGTTGAGCAGGTCAAAGATGGCAAGCGACTCCTCGTCCAGGCCTTCGCGGGCAGCGCGGGCTTCTTCCTGCGACATGCTCTGTGAGTATTTCAGGAGGTCTTCGAAGGTCTGCTCGATGGTAACGCGATCCTTTTCGCTGTTGTATTCAGCGATGATCTCGTCATAGTGACGCTGGAAGTCGGTACGCAGCGGGTTTTGTTCAAGCAGGCGCTTGAGGCGTTGTTCAATGGCTTGTTTGAGGTTCTGCACGGTGGTGTGCTTGGCGGACGAACGCTCGAACTCTTTGCGCAGGCGCTCGAAGTCGATCTGGCTGATATCGTAGGGCGGCCGATCTTCGGCAGTTACCGGCGGCTGGGTGGTGATGACTTCGTCAACCACCTGGTGCAACTGGCGGAGAATATCACTGATATCTGCCAGCTCGCGGTCTTTTTGCAGGCTCTTGTAGACGATATCCAGTGCATCACGCGACGCCCGGTGGGCGTTGACGCCTTTGACGTTTACACAGGCGATGAATTTCTTGAAGACTTCGCGGCACATCACTTCAAAGCGTTTGCGCGTTTCGTCGTTTTCGTTGGCGGCTTCTTTGGCTTTGAGGATGGCGGCATTGCGGGCGAAACCGGCGAGTTTGATAATGTCAGCCAGGGATGAGGCGCGCTGGCTCAGGAAGTCGCTGGCGAGTTGCACAGCTTCGGCGAGGGCGGCCAGGAGTTCGGTGTCGGGAAGAGTGGGATCGACTTCCTCGTCTTCGCCGTGACCTTCATCCGCTTTGCCCGTAAAGGTGGCAAGGGCCTTGCGCAGGTTTTTGAGGATGCCGCAGTAATCCACGATCAGGCCGTTGATCTTGCCTTCGTTGACGCGGTTGGCGCGGGCGATGGCCTGCATAAGGGTGTGGGCTTTGAGCGGTTTATCGAGATACAGGGTGGCAAGGCTGGGCACATCGAAGCCGGTGAGCCACATGGCACAAACGATGGCGATGCGGAAGGGATGCTCATCCTTCTTGAAGGCAGAGTCAAGATCGATACGGGTATGATCCGGCAGTTCGAAGCCTTCTTTGATCAGCGCTTTTCGGTTTTAATGAGACAGCTCGTAGGCGAGAACACCAGGAGCCTGCCGGCCTCTACCACGCCTTTATCCTACACAGGCTCATATACCTTCACCATTCCTACCAGTGTCGGCTCGGACTGGGATGATATTTACTGCAAGATATACGGCGGCTCACCAGGTGTCCCACAGACGCTTTTCGGTTATGAAAATGCCCTGATTATTGTCGGTCAGCAGCCGTCGATAAGCGAGTTCACCATTGTGGATTTCGCCAAGGTTTAGGAGGACAGCGCAGTGCTTGATATAGTCCTGAGCGCCTATGGCCCTGACCGCCAAGGAGTTTAACGCCGGAGACACGGTCAGAGTAACCGTCTCCTTCAGCTACACGGTGGGTATTAACACCACGGTGAGGCTCCTGGCCGGGCCGTACTATACCAATATCTTCGGCAAGCACCTGGTCGACTCGTGCGTCGGACAGGCGGATGTCTCGCTTCCCGCTGCCTCAACGCCGACTTCCCAGACCGCCGATATTGATTTTACGCTCGTACCCAAGTCGCTGGGCGGTATCGATAACGGGACGTATGGCCTGAGGGTATGGGTTGAGGGCAGTAACGCTCTTGCCGAGCAGGATAGCGTAATCATCGTCTCCGGAAATACCAGCAGCAGTGGTGGGGATATGTTTAGCTCGATGATGCCCATGCTGATGATGGTGATGATGCTGGGCATGATTATGCCGATGACCCAGCAAATGGGAGCGGGAGCAGAAGAAGGATGAAAGCCTACCTTGAGCCGGATGAGGTTGAGAGGCTGGAGCAGGCAGCCGAGTACCTGCGGGATAAGCTCTTGATACGGCTGCTCTTTCATCTTGGCTGCCGCGTCTCTGAAGCGCTGGGCATCAGGGTAGAGGATATCGACTTCAAGCAGGGCACGGTGACCATCGAGCACCTGAAGGCCAGGATAAAGCTCTCCTGCTCCGAGTGCGGCGCCGGGCTGGGTAAGATGCACAAGTTTTGCCCGGTCTGCGGGCTGAAGGTCGATAAGGCCGTAGCCCAGGAGAAAGAGCACCGCCGCTACCGGTCGTTGCCGGTAGACGGGAGCACCCTGGCTCTGATTAAGGAATACGTTAGCCGCGGTGGAGCTAAAGCGAAGGACGGCCAAAAGTTTCTATTCAACCTGACCCGCCACCGGGCCTGGCAAATAGTCAGAGACTGTGCCGAGAAGGCGGGTCTGCCGAAGCTGGTCAATGTGGAAAGCGGCAAAAAGCATAACGTCAGCCCCCACCAGCTCAGGGATGCCTTCGCCGTTCATGCGGTGAAGCTGGATGATTCCGGGGACGGATTAAGGCTGCTGCAGGAGCACCTGGGCCACCAGAGCATCACTACCACCATGAAGTACCGCAAGGTGTCGGGCGAGGAACAGAAAGAATGGTACCAGAAACTGTGGGAGTGAGATATGAGCGAAGAGTTCGAGGACGAGGCAATGCTTTTTCTGATGAAGGCAATCATTGTGTCGGGTTTGGTTTACGCGCTGATGCCCAACCTGGTAGGGGCTTTCTCGGCAAATCAGGCAATAACGCCTTTATCAAGCAGGCTTTACCTTGATCCGGAAACCGGAAATTATTGGGTCTATGTACCCGAGGAGGAGAAATAAATGACCTGGAAGAAAGTAATGCTCGAAGGAGATGTGCCGGTCCTTTCCGATACGGCCCCGGTGGATACGGACTTTGGCGCCGCATCAGCCGGTGTAGCGACCGACGCATCGAGACAGGACCATAAGCACGATGTCCCTGAAGCCCTGGTCGGCGACCTGGCCGCGGTGGATGGCGGAGCGGCGGCTGTTGGCACGGCTAACAAGTTCGTCAGGGCCGACCACAAGCATGCCCTGGGGCCGCTTCAGGCCAACCTGGACTGCAACCAGAAGGAGCTTGTGGGACAGGTGATGCATGCGGTTGCCAGCGCCCCTAACTCAGGCGCTGAGGTCGAGGGGCAGATCTACTACAACTCGACCGTTGGCGACAAACACCCTTATGTCTGGGTACCTTAAGGAGGAAACGTGAAAACAGACGACCTCTTGCAGCAATTTGAAAAGACCTACCGGGAGGAGAAGCAGAAAGAAGCCGAAAGCCTGCACAATGCCCTGGTAGCGGTACTGTCCGAGAACAAGGCTGAAATTCAGACGGTGCTCTATGTTCTGGACATGATCAGGTTCGAGCTGCTCGAGGATAAGTTCAAGCAGCTCTTTGCTGCTGAACCCAAGCCGGGAGAAATACGTTTTGGTAAGCCGGAATGAGCTGGAAGAAGATGCTGCTGGCTGGTGATACCACCACGGGGCCGGCGCTCCAGGGAACCGTTGCCGTTGACCCGCCGAGCATCGCCAAGGCATCGACCAGCAATGTCGATGTTAGCGTGACCGGGCTTCTGACCAGCCACAAGGTCTATGTGCAGTGCCAGTCCGACCTGGAAAACGGCCTGGTCTGTATCGGGGCCTACTGCCCGGTTAACGGGACTTTGAGGCTCAGGATAGCAAACTGGTCGTCGTCGGCCATTAACGGAGCGCTGAGGACCTGGGCATACCAGGCTTATGCATAGCTATGACGTGGAATAAAGCGAAATTACAATCAAAGAAAGTGGATGAATCGATGGCTAGTAGTAGGCGAGTGCAACCATTGCTGCCGAGTGCTGTGTTTGCTGGGTATACGACCAGCCCGACCAGCCGGCAGACGTGCCGCCGAGGAAAGATTGGTGTCCTGAGCTCGACCTGGAGACAAAGACCTGCCGGATATGGGACGAGCGGCCTGAAGGCTGCCGCAGTTTCCCGACGGAGAGAGCTTTCGAGCTGGGCGCCGTTCCTGAAAGCTGCGGTTTCAGGCTGGTGAAAGGAGGTAACTAAGATGGGTAAATACGCTAACCATGAAGAGTTCGGGGGTAATGCCCCGGTAAGATACCGGGAGGATACCACCAGCGAGTCTTTTCTAAAGGGTATGTCGGCTATCGCTCCGCCGGGTATGAAAGCGAAAGCCACCCGGGGCAAGAAGTTCGAGGAGAAGACCGATTTCAGGGCTTCGGCTGCCTGGCACCGTAACTTCGATGTGGCCATGTTCGGCGGCTCGGATATCGGAACCCAAGACTACGAAGCGAAGCAGATGGACCTGGAAAGAATATTTAGCGGTATCAATCGGAGGCGCTGATGGCAGGACAGCTAACAGTAAGAATCTCAAATAAGGAGTGGCTGGTAAGCCTGGCTGAAACTCCCTGGGAGCTGACGCAGGGACTTGGCGGCATTCCTGAAATACCCCAGGGCACAGGCATGCTCTTTGACATGGGCTTTGAGCAGACCATTACAGTGACCACCGAGCCGATGCTCTTCCCTCTGGATATCGCTTTCCTTTCAGAATCACTGGTAATTACCGAGATTTACCGCAATGTTCAGCCGGGATACCTGGTAACCTCAACATCACCCGCCCGCTACTTTCTTGAGGTTAATGCCGGCGAGCTGGATGGTGTCGATAGCGGCAGCCAGGCCTCGGCTGACAGTCTGCCTCTTCAGGAAGTGCCGGCAGCCCCTGATTGGATAACTCCGATGAGTTCCTTCATGGGATTTACTCTGATGGGTGGTCTGGCAATAAGCCTGGTAAAAGACCTGGCTGAAGAAGCGCTGGAGGAGCCGGCGGAACTGCGGTTAGTTGAGTCCGGTCAGTCGGAGACCGGCCTGCTTAATCCCTGGCGATTTCCCAAAAGGACTGGAGCTCTGAATAAGCTCGGAGTCTACGACGTGGTTCACGTGCACGATGACGGCGATCTGACCGTTCGCAGCCATGATGAGCTGTATGTGGTAACTACTGACGGCAAGGTCTTCGAGCAGGAATTTAATACACATGACAGTTTGAATGAGGCCGCTGGAGTATGCGAGGGGGTCTCGCCGCAATACTACAACCTGCTCAGGTGGGTTGGTGTTCCGCTACCGGACTACAGCTTTGCCATTGAGCCGGAGACGAAAGAGCGCAAGATCGATGAGGTGCTGAAGAGACTCAAGGAAGGTGTGGACGGCATCCAGCAGAGCGATAATTTCCGCACCTTCCTGCTCACAATGGCGAAGTTCCACGACTACAGCATCGGTAACCTGATACTTATCATGCTCCAAAAGCCGAATGCTACCCGGGTCGCCGGCTTCACTACCTGGAAACACCTCGGCCGGTGGGTTAAGAAAGGAGAGAAGGGAATCGCCATTCTGGCGCCCTGCATGCCTCCCAAGGGAACCAAGGCTACCCCACCTGAAGAAAGCGAAGCTGAAGAAGGAGAGACTGAGGAAGAGCAGGAACGTGGGGGACTAAGGCCCCTCTATTTTAAGGTGGTCCATGTGTTTGACCTCAGCCAGACAGAAGGGAAACCTCTACCCGAGTTTGAAGTGCCGAGTCTTACCGGAGAAGCCAATGAGGCGCTTTTCGACCGGATAATGCGCCTGAGCAAGGCACAGGGGCTTGAGGTGAGCTTCGAGCCGCGGCCTCAGCAGGACCCGGACATCAAAGGGATGTACTTCGGGAAGTCCATCTGGGTCAAGCCTGACGAGTCCCGTGCCCAGCAGCTCAAGACTCTCATCCACGAGGTAGCCCACTATTACTCTGAGAATGTCTTCCGGATACCGCGTGCGGATGCGGAGACCATCGCCGAGAGCGTGGCCTTTACGGTCGGAGCTCATCACGGCTTTGACACCGGCACCCGGTCTTTTCCTTATGTGGCTCTCTGGTCGAAGGATAAGAAAGTCCTCGAAGCGAACCTGGCCGCCATACGCAAGGTGTCCGCGAAGATCATCGATGCCCTTGAGCAAACAGAAACGAAATGGTCGGGATGGCATAGCTTATGGTAATGCGACTGGCGCCGGGTAGAGGTGGCTTCCTCCGGCCGTTTGGCTGCGGCTGGTTTATCCGTGAGTATCTCCTGGGCAATGGACCGGAAGGCTCAACCAAGATTGACCCCGAGCCGCGGCGCCGCCCAGGCTGACATCAACTTCGAATATAAAGAGGCTCTGGCCCGGGCTACGGCACGTGAGAGAGCCGAGAGAATCATCAGCCGCATGGTGCTAAGCGGCGCTGATGTCACCGAAGAGGAAGCCGACAGAATCTACGAGCGTGAGCTAAAGAGGCTGTCCCGTAAGTTTACCCACATGCGGTACCACTCATTCCTGATGTATTTCGGGGTGCTTAAACGGTTGGGTTGGGTCGAACCAACCAGCGAAACCGAGCCTTCAGCTATCCAGGACAACTATTCGGAAGCGCCGGCACGGACATACTACCGGCTTACCAAACGAGGAATTGCGGCTGGGACTGACCTCTGGTCAAACCCGCTCTTTACCCTTTATCCAGAAGTCGGCCCCAACCACAGCAAGAAGCAAGGTTAAATCTACCTGGCTCACCGTACTCAAAAAGAATTGCGACAAAATTCGATTGACTTTTTGAACCTCCGAGATTCTATCCTAATACAGGATTATCCGGTGAATGACGGAGTGCCCTCTTGTATCGCGGGGAGACTTTAGTGGGTAAGAGCGCAGGGTCCACTCTCTTCCCAGCCCGATAGTCCTCGTGTAAGAATCCCTTTAACTGCCCACTTCTTCTCAAGTCTCATTTTACTATCTTGTGACCTTTCAACGGTACATCAAAAAGTAGCTTAAAAGTTCGAGCCAAGCACCGTCCAGTTACATTTCCGGGAACTTCTTGTGATAGTTATATTCTACAATTGTGCTATTTCTTTTAACACTCCACTTCTGGGGACGATACGAATCGTCGTTGTCTATTTTCGGCGAGAATACTTTCAATAACCTTCCCCTGGTTCCTTAAGAGCCAAGCCTTATTGAGGTGCGTTCAATGCTTTCGAGAGACGTGAATCTCAACAGTAGGAGGAGTAGCTGAAACGAGAACATTGCTAACAAGAAGTATTCTATGTGTTATTGGATTTGTTATAATACAAAACAAATCCCAGATCGTGGAAGGATACGAGCATGGAGTCTGTTGTTATTACGCAAGGTTTAAGCAAGTCCTATAAACAGGTACATGCATTGAAATCGCTTGATCTCCACGTCACGAAAAATTCAATACTTGGCTTATTGGGCCCTAATGGCGCTGGTAAAACCACCGCTATTAAAATTCTTTTAGGATTGATCCGCCCCACTTCCGGTTCAGCTAGCATCTTTGGGCTGGATTCGGTGCGCGATTCAGTGTCTATTCGTTCCAGAATTGGTTACCTGCAGCAGGACCCACGGTTCTATGAACATATGTCGGCCCGTCAGATTCTGGAACACACCCTGCGTTTCTTCTACAGGGGTTCTCAAAAACAAATAGATAGGCGCGTCTCTGAAACACTTCTTCTTGTCGGTCTTGAGAACAAGGCCGATCGCCCGGTTAAAGGATTTTCTTCAGGAGAACGCCAACGGGTCGGTATTGGCCAGGCACAAGTGAATCACCCGGAACTACTGATTCTGGATGAACCGGCTGCCTCACTTGACCCGATAGGTCGACGGGATGCTTTAGAGGTAATCGACCAACTGCGGGGGCAGGCTACCATCATCTACTGCACTCACATCTTGGATGACGTTCAACGGGTAAGTGATACCGTCGCAATACTCAATAACGGAGAATTAGCTGCCTATGATTCAATCGAATCACTACTGGCCGACAAGGGTACAACCTACCAGGTCAAACTGAAGGGTGATACGGATAGCCTGTACCAAAAAATTCGCGCTCAATCTTGGGTAAGCGATATTCATGTTCAAGTAAACGAGGGGATAAAACAATGGACCGTAAATATTTCAGATACCCAAGTTGCAGAGGCTAATTTGTTCAAACTGCTCACTACCGATCAGAAAGTGATAGTCACGGATTTTCATATTAAATCCCGGCAATTAGAAGAGGTTTTCCTGAGTGTCATAGGTGATGAGAAAAACGTCAATACAAAATAATGATCTAATGCCTATCACCCAGACGGGCTGGAGCCGGGGGCTGGCTAATGTCTTACGCGGTGAATTATACACCTGGTTTGCCACACGTCGATGGTGGGTTCAGATTTTGATCTGGGCTGCCTGCACAAATCTGATATTCTCAATTGTAGTTTTTACCACACCAAAGGGTGAAGCAAACATCGCTTCGGTGCTGATATTGTTCAATATATTCATGGGTTTGACAGGACCTATCGGCGTAGGGATTGTCATGCAACCGGCTATAGTAGGGGAAAAACGCTCTGGCACAGCAGCTTGGATTATTTCCAAGCCAGTCTCACGTATTGCTTTCATACTTTCCAAGCTAATATCAAATGCGACCGGCATTCTTGTTACTATGGTGCTTTTCCAGGGACTGATTGCATATCTGATATCCTTCTTCGCACTAGGTGTTGCACTTCCGGTACCGAGTTTTCTGGCAGCCCTTGGTGTTCATATGGTAAATATCCTATTCTACATGACATTAGCGCTATTAATAGGAGTTGTTTTTCAACATGCCGGGCCAATAATTGGTATCCCTATAGCCTTTCTTGTTGGTCAATACTTTCTGATGTCTTTCTTCCCTTCGGTAATTCCATATTTGCCGTGGACTCTCGCCATACCAGCGAATAATGCACAGTTTCCATCAATTTCGATGGAGCTAATGAGCGGTACAAAAGTCTGGACTGTTACTCCGATATATATGTCTTTGCTTTATGCCGCGGTTTTTATGGTCATCTCTATCCTAATATTCAACAAGCAAGAACTTTAATGATCTCGAGCCTAAACAGCGAGTACCCACATAAGGGACTTCAAAGCCGAAGCAGTGAGTCCCAATGTATTACGTACAGCGGCTACCCCGGAAGTAGGGCGAAGATCCTCCAGATCGATTCAAACAGTCCCGGTTATGGTATCTAATAGCCAGCGAAAAGGTTTTGCGTTTGGGCAGCGCCGCCCACCTTGTCACAATTTGAGTGTTCGTGACCTTTAAGCCGACGTGCAAAGGGGACGATACCGATACCCGCCCAGGCGTGGAAGAACCGTATTATATCCCAACAGAGCCTTCTCAATAACCTTTCGTGGTTTACCCACGAGTGAATTCAAGCGAACGGCTATCAGATGGGCCTAATTCTCTAAAATCACTGGAATTGATGTCTGAAAGCGTTTCTTATCTTTTCTGCATATTATTTGAATGATGGCTCGAGATGTCATTACTCCGGTTGGAGTTCCTCCTGGTGGCTGCACCCACATACCTGAGAGCCAGAAGTTATCCAGGCCCTGGTACCGTCTTTTTAATCATCCTGAACCGTTTCACTTTGTCGGGTGTGATGACCCATGTCATATATGTGCCTTTCCAGTTTCCGGTGTAACGAACATAGGTCATGGGGGTGGCAACGTCAGTTACCTCAATAGCAGATTTAAATCCCGGATACTTGCGCTCCAGTTCATCAGCAACGGCTGCGGCTATTTTTTCTTTCTCAGTGCGGTAAGCATCCTTGTCAGCGGCCAGTTTTTCCCAGTACGCGTAGTCTTCAATCCTGAAGATACATTTAACGAATGATTTTCCTGGCGGAGCCATGGTGGGGTCGAAGCAGTAGTTTTCGACCATCATCCAGTCAACATTATGGTTCGCAAGAGATTTAGGCTTCCAAAATTCGCCCAGGCATTCGGGTTGAGAAGAAAGATCCATGTTGACCCCGAAAGAGACCTGTACTGATGACGGGATAAGCTTACAGGTTCTGAACAGTTCTTCGTGCATGGGGTCAACGTGTTTTCCTTCCAGCATTTGATACAGGGTCGTATGCAGGTCTGCGGCGGATATGACGTAATCTCCCCTGATTTCTCTGCCATCCGCCAAACGAATACCCACAGCCCGGCCATTGTCTTCCAAAATCTTTTCAACCCGGCACTGGTAGAATGCCTTACCACCTAGATTAAGGAATCGTTTCTCGATTGCCCTGGCAAACTCAAGAGAGCCACCTTCCGGGTAACCCCCGGCTTTTATGTGTAGCAACGCTAAAGTTATCACGATACCTAATAGAGGATAGTCTTTTTCCATTAGTAGTATCGGGAATATCTCGCGGAGGAAGCGGGTCTTTGAAACGCTGGCCGAACTCGCCGATGGTGATACTGTTGCAAAAATTTAAATCCTTGCTGAATGGCATCATCCTGATAACCAATGGAATGATGTCGAAAATGTTGTAGAGTTCGTAAGGTTTGCCGATTGGCATCTGGAATTTGGTGAACTTACGAATCAACCGGCAGAACAATTCAATCGTATCGGAATCTTGCGGTGAGAGCTCCTTCATATGTGCTTCAAGTTTATCAGCGTTGCAGTATACCACCAGTGTCCTGCCGTCTGAACCGGTATAGCGATAAAATACGTCGTGGTCTATCATACGGCGTCCCTGTACCGCCCCCAGCTCCTCCCATAGCTTATAAAAACTATAATTTGGCTTTGACCCGGTCAACCAGTCGATGCAACCGTCGAAGGTGTATCCCTCTCGTTTCCAGGAGGTGCAAAGCCCCCCGGGTTGAGTATGGGCTTCATAGATTTCTGCTTCGTACCCGTTCATGCGTGCGTAGCATCCGGCAGAAAGACCGGCAATACCTGCTCCGATGATTATTACTTTCTTAGCCATAGCTCTTTTCTCCTCAAAGTCTACAAACTCAGATCTTGACTTTAGAATTGATTATATTATTAGACGCCTCAATGGCGCAAACGAGAATCAGTTCTCTATCCAGCTATCGGGATTCGGACTACCACAGCCATGAGTGAAGTCTCTTCATAGCCACCAAGTCTATCAGGCTATCCGCCCAATTACCAAAGCCTCCCGGAATGGGAGGCTTTTTGTTTTTCGTTTCCTTCCCTAGCCCCTCGGGGAGGGCTGATAATATAGCTATTTCTTGACGTTTTACCTTATGACTAATTGTTAAATAATGAAGCTAAAGCACTTTAACAAAAACCGAATAGGCAATCTCAAAAATCATGAGGAAGAATTGCCGAATAACTTTGAGACTGATTAGGCAAGCCACCACACTCACCACAAGGCTCACCGAAACGCCTTAACGGAGTCGGTCATATAGAATGTAGTTCAACCTAGTGTTAGGGTGGCTGTGTTCAATAAAGAAGAAGGAAGGTATTGAACACAATGGAAACGCCTAACTATATCAAGAGTCTGGTTACTCCCACCACGAAACAGCCACAAGGTCGCAAGGTCTGGTCTATTGACCTTCAGCAAGTCTGGTTGCCGTTTTTTACCGCTACTAACACTATGGGCGATACCGCTATCCCCAGTGACGCAATCGGTTGCCCGCTACGCTTGGGCTATGACAAGGCTGGTCAAGTCCGTTTCAGTCAAGCTGGTCGCCCCGTTATCAGGGTAGCTAAAGAGATAGCGGACAATGTTAAGCTGGTAAGAGATAACTTTACCGCCAACTTGCTTAACTATACTGGTAGCGTTATGCGAGATAACGCAGAAGGCTACAAGGCACAAATTGAAACGGCAAAGAAGGCGGGAGAGCCTATCTACCAGCACGACAAAAACCAGCTATCAAACGCCCTGAAAGCAAGGGCAGAAGCAGAAGCGGAAGCGGTAGCAGAAGCGGAAGCAAAGAAGAAGAAGCGGAAGCGGCAAAGTCCAAAGGCAAGCGGGATTTAGTCCACGCCTAAATAGTCAGGACACAGCCACCCTAACACTAGGTTGAATACGAAAGGGGGTAAAATATGCCACACTTGCCAAAGTGGGCAACCCCTAACCGACAAGCTCATTTAGTCAAGCTGTTCGTTGATAGCGGGGGCTTTTGTGTCTATGGACATCAAGAATTGCCCCATTCCAGAGCATCACTATGAGCTATACATTGAAGGGCTTATTGATGGCTGGAAAGCTGAAGATAGAGAGCAAGCTATAATTGACTGGTTAGCAGAACGGAAAGCTCTACACTCTCTAGGGGAACGCAGATACCCGATAACTGGCAGGTTCAACAACATCTCAATGGACATCTTCCACGACCAGCAACCGCTTTATTATCGGGAAGGTCTAGGAATGAACGGCTTGACGCTAACTCCCTTTGCTAAAGTCAAGATTAGCTCTAGCTATATGAGGCTATATGTTGATTTAGGCGATAGCTTGAGAGAGGTTAGCAAGAATAAGAGAAGGAAAGCTATCAGATACGGGAAACAGCTTCCGAAGTCAATAGAGCAACGGATAGCGGAACGGATATGGCTAGCGGTTAGGGATTATCTAAACCACTAAAAGCGAAAAACAAAAGACGCTTCTAGGTTACTAGGGGCGTTTTTTGCGTTCAAAAGGGTTGTATTCAAGGG
>CAVTZT010000008.1:0-497336 GCA_963739255.1 uncultured Chloroflexia bacterium | reverse complement strand
GATCACGGCTGGATCACGCGGGAAGAGGGACGCGACCGCGTTCTCACGACGCTCAACACCTTCTTGGACCAAGCCCCAGGGGAGCCGCGCCAGCCGGGTACATCGGCTACAAGGGGCTCTACTATCACTTCCTCGACATGAATACGGCGACGCGCACCTGGAACTGCGAAGTCTCCACCATCGACACGGCGTTGCTCTTGGCCGGCATCCTCGACGCGAAGCAGTACTTCGACACGACCGATCCCGTCGAGGTGCAGATCCGCGCGCTCTGCCGATTCGATCTACCGGCGCGCGGACTGGAACTTCTTCCGCAACTCCGAACCCCGGATCCTCATGGGCTGGAAGCCGGGCACCGGGTTCACGGATTCGGGCAGTGGATCGGCTACAACGAGGCGATGATCCTCTACATCCTGGCCCTGGGCTCGCCGACCCACGCGGTGCCGGCGAGGCCTGGAACGCCTGGACGAGCGGCTATGACTGGCAGACCTACTACGGCTACAGCTACGTCAACTTCCCGCCGCTGTTCGGTCACCAGTACTCGCACTGCTGGATCGACTTCCGCTTCATCAAGGACGCCTACATGACGAGCCAGGGGATCACCTACTTCGAGAACTCGCGACGCGCGACGTTGGCTCAGAGGGCGTACTGCATCGCGAACTCCGGCCGGCTGGACCGGCTACGGGCGAAGCCTCTGGGGATTCACCGCGAGCGACGATCCGGCCGGCTACTCCGCCCGCGGCGCGCCGCCGGCCGCAGAACGACAACGGCACGCATCACCCCGACCGCGCCGGCCAGCTCGATCCCGTTCGCGCCGGCCGAGTGCCTGGCGGTTCTGCACAACCTGTACGACAACTACCAGACTGACCCTTTGTGGTCCAAAGACGACTTCGCGCTGTGCGTCGACCCCCACTGCGACGAAGTACTCTTTGTGGATATCCAATCCAAAAAACCGTGTGGGTCCATCTGCCATATCAACACCTCCGTGAGAATGGATTTGGGCCGGGTACGTTGATTTATGGGCAAGGACATCACACACGGACACGGGCTAACTCAAAGAGTTTCCCAGGCTAGCGGATCCGAACGGGCAGCCAAACAACATTGCGAGCTTGCCAGTGGCTTCTCATACCTTACAACGGCTGGCCCAAACGTCACACACCCGGAGCAGTACGTTCCCGTTCCTAACCATCGGGAAGTCTACTCCCAAACGCACCCGGCCACCCCTTCTGCAAGGGATGTTGAATGCTAACAACAATAATGATGTAAGGGCGGCCGACTGGTCGCCCCTACGTTTTCCCGTTCCTTTCGTGCCCTTCGTGTTCCTTCGTGGAAGATTTTTACAGCAGCCGATCCCCGGCCTGGACCGCGTCCGCCCGGAAGTGGCAGCCGCGGCTCTGGCGGTTGTGCGGGCGGCCTGGGCCACGATCAGCGCCGCTTCGACGGCGTTGCGCAGGCCGATCAGGCCGTCGCTCAGCTTGGTCGTGCGGTAGAAGGTCTCGATCTCGTTCCACAGGTGGCGCAGCTCGCGGATGGCGCGCGACAGCCGGTCGCCGGAGCGGCATCAGCCCGACGTAGTGCCACATGATGTTCTGGATGGTCTGCATGTCGCCCTGGATCAGCGCCGGGTCGGAGTTCGGCCGTCAGGCCGCTCTCGTCCCACGCGGGATCTCGTCGCCGAGTCGGCAGGCGCGGCGAGCTCGTCGCTCAGGAGCGGTCCTCGATGTGCATGCGCGGCCCGGCTGCCCCACACCAACCCCTCCAGCAGCGAGGTGGAGGCCAGGCGGTTGGCGCCGTGCAGGCCGGTGCAGCCCACCTCGCCGACGGCGTACAGGTTGCCGATGTTCGAGCGGCCCCACTCGTCCACCGGCACGCCGCCGCAGAAGTAGTGCGCCGCCGGAACGACCGGGATCGGCTCGCGCGTGATGTCGACGCCGACGCTGCAGGCACTCGGCGTAGATGTTGGGGAAGCGGGTTCGGATGGCCTCGGCCGGCATGTGGGAGGCCAGGTCGAGCAGGACGTGGGAGTAGCCGTTGGCTCTCCATCTCCAGATGGATGGCGCGCGCCACCACGTCGCGCGGCGCCAGGTCCTTCCACTCCGGGGCGTAGCTGCGCCATGAACGGCTCGCCCGTCGGGGGTCAGCAGGACGGCGCCCTCGCCGCGCACCGCCTCGCTGATCAGGAAGCCCTCCGCACCGGGCGACGGCCAGCGCCGTGGGGTGGAACTGGACATACTCGGCGTTGATGATGCGCGCCCCGGCGCGGTGCGCCATCGCCAGCCCGTCGCCGCGCGCGCCGGGCGGGTTGGTGGTGTTGCGAAGATGCGCCCCAGACCGCCGGTCGCCAGGAGGGTGTACGGCAGCCACGGTGCGGTGGACTTCGCGGCCCTGCCGGTCGAAGACGTAAGCGCCGTGACAGGTGATCGGCGCGTAGGCAGCCAGCGGGTCGCGCGAGTGGTGCGGGAAAGTGATCAGGTCGACGGCGGTGGACTTCGTCATCAGCTCGACGTTGGGTCTTTGCTGCAGTGCGGCGATCAGCCCGTCCATGATCGCCCTGCCTGTGCCGTCGCCCACATGCAGGATGCGCCGGCGGGAATGCGCCGCCTCCTGCCCGAAGGAAAGCATCCCGTCCGGGTCGCGGTCGAATTGGACTCCAGCGGTCTCGATCAGGATTTCCTGCAGCAGCTGCGGGCCCTCCTCGGCCAGGATCTGGGCGGCCTTGGGCAGGGAGGCGCCTGCGCCGGCGGCCAGGATGTCCTCCACCAGCAGGTCGGGGCTGTCGTCGGGGCTGCGCGAGATGATCCCGCCCTGGGCGTAGCGCGAGTTTGATTCACGCGGGTCCCGGGTCGCGCGTGATCAGGGCGATGGAGCGCTTGGGGTTGCGCGCCAGGCGCAGGGCTGCGGTCGCCCCGGCGATCCCGGAGCCGATGATCAGGACGTCAGTGGTTTTCATAGGTTAGTGAGCAGAGAATAAAGATTTGAGAGTAGAGAGCAGTACCGCTTCCTACTCCCTGTTCTCTCCTCCTGTTCTCTAATCTCTCCTTATCCAATCTGTGTCATTCTTTGGACTGCCCGGTAGGCTTTGGCACGTATCTCTTCCGGGACCTCGATCACATAGCGATTCAGCTTGAGGGCGTTGAGCGTGTCCTCCAGCGTGATCTGGTTCATGTGCGGGCAGCGCACCTGCACAGGCGCAGCATGTCCTTTTCCGGGTTGGCGGCGGCGATGTTGTCGCCCATGGCGCACTCGGTCAGCAGCAGGTAATGCGGTGCCTTGGTCTGCTCCACATAGCGGATCATGGCGTTGGTGCTGCCGGAGAAGTCCGAGGCGGCCACCACCTCCGGGCTGCACTCGGGGTGCGACAGGATGACCACGTCCGGGAACTGGGCGCGCACGGTTTCGATGTCCTGGACTGTGAACTTCTCGTGCACCTCGCAGCGCCCGCGCCAGCCGATGAGCTGGTAATCCAAGCCGCCCGTACCCTCGACCCCGATCCTCTCCCTGGGCGAGGCGAGGGTGAGGGCGGGGAAGATGATGTGCTTGCCGGTCTCGCGGGCGACGTTCCTTGCCAGGTACTCGTCGGGCAGGAAGATGACCGTCTCGGCGTGCAGCGACTCGACCACCGCGGCGGCGTTGCCGGAGGTGCAGCAGATGTCGCTCTCGGCCTTGACGTCGGCGTAGGTGTTGACGTAGCTCACCACCGGCACGCCGGGGAATCGTGGCTTTCAAGGCGCGCACGTCGTCGGCCGTGATGCTAGCGGCCAGCGAGCAGCCGGCCTTCTCCGCCGGCAGCAGCACGGTCTTGGTCGGGTTGAGGATCTTGGCCGTCTCGGCCATGAAGCGCACCCCGCAGAAGACGATCACGTCCTTGTCGGTCTGGGCGGCCTTGCGGCTCAGGTCCAGCGAGTCGCCGATGAAGTCGGGGATCGAGTAGAACAGCGCCGGCTCCATGTAGTTGTGGCCCAGGATGACGGCGTTCTTCTCCTGTTTCAGGTTGACGATCTGCGCAGCCAGTTCGGCCTTGATGCGCAGCTCCACGTCCGGCACGACCTTGTCGAGCCGGGCTTTCATTTTTTCGTACATTTCTTGAGCGTTCATTTTGCTCCTTTACCGCTAAATGGGTACGGTCGGATCTGTATGTCCGGCGGGCGGATCAGGACAGACACACAGATCTGTCCCTACGCCAAATAATCGAACGAAACGTCGAAGACTTTGGCCGAATGGGTCAGCGCGCCGACGGAGATGAAATCGACGCCCGTCTCGGCGATGCGCCGCACGTTCTCCAGCGTGACGTTGCCGGAGGCCTCCAGTAGGGGCGACCTATGTGCCGCACTTGCAAAGGCATCCCTCATTCGGACCGCCTCGGTCATCATTTCCGGTGTCATGTTGTCGAGCAGGATGCGCTCGACGCCCAGATCGAGGGCGGCCTGGACGTCGGCCAGGGTGCGCGCCTCGACCTCGACCTCCAGCCCGGTCGCCGCGGCCCGGGCGCGCTGCACCGCCTCGGCCAGCGAGCCGGCGAAGTCGATGTGGTTGTCCTTGATCAGGATCATGTCGTACAGGCCGATGCGGTGGTTCTGCCCGCCGCCGCGCTGTACCGCCAGCTTGTCCACGTGGCGCAGACCGGGGGCGGTCTTGCGCGTGTCCAGGATGACCGCCCGGGTGCCGGCCACGGCATCGACGAAGTTGCGCGTCAGGGTGGCGATGCCGGACATGCGCCCCAGGAAGTTGAGGGCGGTCCGTTCGGCGGTCAACAGCCCGCGGGCGGAGCCCTCGACGGCCGCCAGGGCCTGGCGGTCGGTCACGCGGGCGCCCTCGTCGACCCGGGCGCGGAAGTCGGCACCGGGGTCGACCAGCCGGTAGGCGGCCGCAGCCACGTCCAGCCCGGCGACGACCCCGGCCTGCTTGGCGCTGATCTGGCCGCGCATGCGGGCGTCCGCCGGCACGATGCCCTCGCTGGTGGCGTCGCCGAAGCCGATGTCTTCGGCCAGGGCGCGCCGGATGGCGTCGAGGATTTCAGGAGGGAGGTCGTCTTGAACTGGCATGCTCTATTAGTGTATAATGTACACTTATGCAAAGGAAATAAAAACAGGCTTACGCCGGACTTTATTCTACCCACCCCTGTTTTTTTGTCAAGAGGACTATTAGGGGGGTAGTGCAAGACAGTTTTTTTATTATAATACTATCCTGTATATCCAAATTTACTCACTCGAGGAGATGCTATGAACAAAAAATTGATCGGCGCTATTATTGCCCTGATGCTGGTGACCATGGCCTGCGGACTTCCGTCGATCCCCGGTGTCAACCCGTCTTCGCCCGGCGGCAATGTCCAACCTGCCCAGCAGAACGTCCTGTTCAAGGATGACTTTTCCAATCCGGACAGCGGCTGGGATCACAGCTCGACTGACAACGGATCCACCGACTACGAGAACGGCGGTTACCGCATCCATGTGATCACGGTCAATTATGAAAAGTGGGCCAACCCCTCCAAGGTTTTCCAGGATGACGTGCGCATTGAGGTGGACGCGACCAAGATCGGCGGACCGGACAACAACGATTATGGCGTCCTCTGCCGCTACCAGGACACGGATAACTACTACCAGTTCGTCATTGCCAGTGATGGCTATGCCGCCATCCTCAAGCTGGAGGGCGGTAAATCCACCGTCATCTCTTCTGCGGACGGCAAGCTGCAGCAGGTGGACGGGATCAACACCGGTGCGGCCACCAACCATATCCGCGCCGACTGCGTCGGCAGCACCCTGACGCTGTATGCCAACGGAAACCAGGTTGCCACGGCGAGCGACAGCTCCTTCAAGGGCGGCGACGTCGGCCTGAGCGCCGGGACCTATGACACCGGCGGAACGGACATCCTGTTCAAGAACTTCTACGTCTACACTCCATAACCGCCTCGCGCATCGAATTTGCCTCCCGCAGGAAATGCGGGAGGTTTTTATTTCAAGAGATTCCGTTTTTGGCGGGGGATTGTTTTGTCTAAACTTTTGGCCTATACTGTTTGTATAATTTGAGCACCGGACCCTCCGACCGAACTTCGAGACGGGCCTTCGGTTCCGACAGTAATTTTTATTTTATCCTCGGGGAGGTGAACGATCATGCGTCAAAAACGGGCGTTTGTAAACTTTATATTGGCGACGGCGCTGCTTGCCGGGCTTTTTGTCTCACCCATTCAAAGCCGGGACGCGCGTGCAGCACCACCGGTCGACTATTATGTTGAGATACACTATATCACCGCGCCTCCCAAGACGATGTGCGTGGGCGACATGGCGTGGGTGGTCTTTTCATATCAAATCGGATATTACACGAAAAATACAAAGGAAACGGTCGTTCCCGGCCAGGAAGGCTCGATAAGCATCACCGCCAAAACCGAGGGCGGGACGATAGATCCATCGAGCTGGTCGTTGGCGGGAGGCAAGGGTTCGGGAACGATCGCCGCCAGCTATAAGGCCAAGACAGAGGGAAAGGGACAGGTATGGCTCGTCCCCAGCGTTTTCAATGAGGGGAAGACGGCTGTCGACTTCGATGTTGTGGTATGCGATTGGTCGATTTACATGGCGGCCTATGATTCCGTTTATGCAGGGGATACATCATTCTATCAGGACTTGCTCGGGGATGGGGGGATTGCGATCGATAAATCCAGCGGCAAAGCCACGGGAGGCGGTACCTTCCGATATGGGATAATCATTGAACCAGGGCTCAAGGTACCGGGACTGACCTGCGACAAAATTGTAGAATCGCCCAATAATTTTTCGACCTTCGATATTATCGATGGGACCTACATGGGGCAAAGTTTCGTGTTTGGCATCCAATTCACTCCTTTCGAAGTTCCACCTATCATGGCTCGTTGTATCGATAAAAAAGGCATAGAGACCAAAAAAGAAGTATTCAAGGGCACGAAGATAGACCTGAATGAGCAGCTTGATCTAAAGAAGTTGTTTTTTTTGAGGGGAGAAACAAAGAAGAGGTTTGATTTTGGGAAAAAACATGGTTGGATCGTGCTGGAGAAGAGGAAAAAGGGAAAATGAAACGTTTGCTCCTTCCGATAGTTTTAAGCTGTGCAATAATGCTGGCTTGTCCGCTTTCCGGGCGGACGGGTACGGGCAGCCAGGTCGGCTCGTTGCTCGGCGATCCCCAGACCGGCCTTGATGGTTTGGATAATTATCACGCCACCCTGAAGATCTCGTTCAAGGGTACCCAGAACGGGCAGCGGATCGACTCGACCGATTCGTACATGCAGACCGAATGGCCCAAGCAGTCGGCGAAATTCACCGCCATCGATACCATGGATGACAGCGGGGGTCATCAGGTTATCCTGGCCGGCACAGTTGGAGAGGCACAATACTTCCAGGCGGACACCAGCAGCCCCTGCACGGTCAATTGGGGCACGGACTCCAGCGGCCCTTCCCAGTTCCGGCCCGCCTCGCTCCTGCCGGCTGTCAAAACAGCCAGACTGGCTGGTGAGGAGGCGGTCGATGGCATCGCCACCCGACATTACAATTTCGAGGCCGCTTCGCTCGACCTGCCCGCGGGGACCACCGCCAGCGGCGAGGCCTGGATCGCCAAGGACGGCGGTTACGTGATGAAATACGTCCTCGAGATAAGTGGAGCCGATGCCACCTTCGGCCCGGGCATTCAGGGCACACGGCGTTTAGAATATATGCTCAGCGAGGTCGGTGCCCATCCGCAGGTGGTCTACCCGACGGGCTGTGAGCCGGTCCTGACCGACATACCGGCAATGGACGATGCCTCGGACTTGACCCGTCTCCCGGGGGTGTTGGACTATAGCACGAACGCTGCTCCGGACGAGATTTTTGCCTTTTACCAGGATAAATTGGTCGCCATGGGCTGGGAAAAAGGATCGGTCTTGGGCCAGGATACGGATTCGCCAATCGCGACTTTCACCCGCCCCGATTTGAGCGCGGCTGCGTTCATCTTCATAAACCTCCAGGGAGATACACGCTGGGTGACCGTTATGATTACCGGCCAGGAATCCGCTGGGACTTCCCCCTCCGGAGCGGAAGCCACCCCCGGCGTCAGCGCCACCGCCATGGCCCGCAACCCGACCGTGCGCGTGTCGCTTTGCCTGAACATCCTTTTCGGCATGGTCCCCAAACAGCCGGGCCCGTCCTCCTATCACATGGAAGCCGTCGACCTGTCCCCCGTTTGGAGCGGTGGGAAGATCGCCCAGCGCCGGGAGACGATGAGCGCGGACGTCGACGGCAAGGATGTTCACTATACCCACCGTGAGACGCCCCCGGATGGGTCGGCAAAAGCCTCCGAGGCCTACCTGATCGGCAGCCAGGAATATGCCGTCCTGAACGGGCAGGTGCAGCCTCCCGCGGCGGATTCCATGACTTGGAAGTTATGGGCACTCAACCTGACGACCGTCCTGTCTGTTGGTTCAACAGGCGCTGCCGCGGCCGGGACGGAAACGCTGGACGGGCGCCCCGCCG
Source organism: uncultured Chloroflexia bacterium (assembly GCA_963739255.1). Classification (GTDB taxonomy): domain Bacteria; phylum Chloroflexota; class Anaerolineae; order Anaerolineales; family Villigracilaceae; genus UBA877. The sequence goes on along the minus strand of CAVTZT010000008.1, from coordinate 488,874 downwards.
GAGTTTACGAGCTGAGCGGCACGGGGACCTCCCTGTCGGAGGCGGCTGGAATAGGGCTCCCGGTTTCCTCGGTCGCCGGCAAGGTCTGGGTCGACCAGCAGACGGGCGCGCTGCTCAAGGCTGTGCTGGATTATCAAGCCGGTGTCAGGGACACCGCCGGGAATGACAAAGGCCCCGGAACCGGGCACCTCGAAATTACCGTCACGCAGGTCGGCCAGGTGACCGTCACCCTTCCCAAGTAGCTTGCTCTTTCGCCGGTACCTCCCGCAGCACCCGCGGGAGGTTTTTATTTCAGGAGATTCCGCCTGCCAATCGCCGCGCTTCGTAACTCGCTTTTTGGCTTGCCTTCGGGTATGATTTAACCACCTGATACGGAGGCACCATGCGAGACCTGACCCAAGAAATCCTCGAGCTGATCCGCCGCACCTCCACCGACCTGCCGGAGGACGTGGAGCAGGCGCTGCGGGCGGCGGTGGAGCAGGAAGAGCCCGGCTCGGCGGCGCGCGGCGCCCTGGAGACCGTCTTGAAGAACGTGGAGCTTTCGCGCAAGAATTCCACGCCCATCTGCCAGGATACCGGCACGCCGATCTTTTATGTCAAGCACCCGGCGGGCTGGTCCACCCGCAAACTGCGCGAGATGATTCGAGCGGCCCTGGTCGAGGCGACGAAAAAATCCACGATGCGCCCGAACGCCGTCAACGCCGTCACCGACAAGAACAGCGGGGATAACCTGGGCGGGGAGGACTTTCCCTACATTCACTTCGAGGAGATCGAGGGCGAGGCGCTGACGATTCAGCTGATGCTCAAGGGCGGCGGCTGTGAGAACGTCGGGGCACAGTACTCGCTGCCGGATGCCCGCCTGGGAGCAGGACGCGACCTGGCCGGCGTGCGCAAGACCGTTTTGGACGCCGTGCAGCACGCCCAGGGCCAGGGCTGCGCCCCCGGAATCCTGGGTGTGGCCATCGGCGGGGACCGGGGGTCGTCCTATTTTGCCTCCAAGGAGGTCCTGTTCAAGATGATCGGCGAGCGCAACCCGGATGCCAAGCTGGCGGCCCTGGAAAAACAGCTGACCGAGGAGGCCAACCTGTTGGGCATCGGCCCGATGGGCTTCGGCGGCAGGACGACCGTGCTCGATACCCGCATCACCGGCCTGTCGCGCGTCCCGGCTTCGTATTTCGTTTCGGTCTCGTACATGTGCTGGGCTTACCGGAGACGCAAGATGACGGTGCAAGGCGACCAGGTCTCCTACGATTAAAAGCCTATCAAGTCTGAGAAGTCTAACAGGTCTCGCAGGTCTCGACCGACTTGTGAGGCTTCTGGATGGAAGGACTTTGGAAGGAAAATCATATGAAAGCAATCCACATCCCAATCACGGATAACGTAATTTTGGGATTGAACGTCGGCGACCCGGTGGTGCTGAACGGCGTCATGGTCACCGGGCGCGACACCGCCCACAAGTGGCTGGTTGAAACCTTCATCAAGAAGACCCGTCCGCCGCAAGGCGACGACCTGGAGGTCTACGCGGCGCTCAAGCCCATCCTGGCGGGCGGGGTGATCTACCACTGCGGGCCGGTGGTTTCAGGGCTGGACACCAAACAGTACAAGTTCGCCGCTGCCGGACCGACCACCTCCATCCGCGAAGAACCCTATCAGGCCGACGTGATGAAACACTTCAACCTCAAGGGCGTGATCGGGAAAGGCGGCATGGGCCCCAAAACGCTCAAAGGCTGTGAGGAGATCCCCGGGGTCTACTTCCACGCCATCGGCGGCGCGGCGACCCTTATCGCCCTATCGGTGACCCGGGTGCTGGGCGTTTACAAGTACGAGTTTGGCGTTCCGGAAGCCATGTGGGTGATCGAGGTCAAGGATTTCCCCGTCGTGGTGACCATGGACTCCCATGGGCAGTCCCTGCACGCGGCCGTGGAGGAACAGTCTGCCAAAATACTGCAAGAACTGCTGGCGAAGTAAACCAGGAAATCATGCGCATGAATTGGGCAACCTTCGTATCCCTCCTTAACTGGGGCACTCGTCCGGAAAGAGGCGGCAGGTCAACTGTTGCCTTTTTTCTTACAAGATTAGGAATTTCCTGCGGGGTGTTGCTTCTGGGTTGAATTTGCTCTATACTATTTGAAATCTGATCGTTATTTAGAGTTGGGAAAAATAGATCAGTCGGTATCGGGTCGAAGACGTCGTCGCCTGTCAATCTGACCTGCTCGTTCTACAGACGTTATGTGGATTCTCACCTTACGCTCCCCCTCGAACGATCCTCTCGTGTATACGCTGAAAACTGGCGAGAACACGATCGGGCGTAACCTGGATAACGATATCGTCATTCCCGACGAGTTGGCCTCGCGCTGGCACGCGGTGATCGACTGTAAGACGGACCAGGTGGTGATCCTGGACCAGAACAGCAAAAACGGGACCTTCGTCAATCAGATGCGGATCACCAAGCCGCATTCCCTGAAGTCCGGGGATCAGATCCACATCGGCCAGCGCATGGTGCGGGTTTTTTACCGCAACACGAACACCCTGTCCGTCGCCGTGGACGATCTTTCAGAGACCAAGCCCAGGGTCCGTGAGCTGCCGCTCGAGCCCGTCGACCCGCGTGCGGCGCTGCTTTACGAGGTCGCCAACCAGTTGACCATGCAGCCGGATCTGGAGAAAGCCCTGCAGGAGATCTCGGAGTTGATGCGTGAATCGATGGAAGCCACGAAGTGCGCCGTGATTCAGAGCCGGGACTTCGACCGGATTCGGGAGCTGGGTTTTTCGAACTCCATCGCGCAGCAGGCGATCGAGAAGCGGCTGCCGGTCATCATCTCCGACCTGTCGGGGCGCACCAGGAAAAAGATTGGCAAGAGCGGCAAGCTGTTGTCCATCTGCACGGCCTTGTGTGTGCCGATCCTCATTGGGGAGGAAGTGACCGGCCTGGTGTACATGTACAAAAACGACCCTGCCGGGCGGGATTACGACCAGAACGATGCGCAATTGGTCCTGGCCATCAGCCACCAGGCGGCGCTGACCATCCAGCGGGCGCGCCTGCTGGAAAAGGCCCAGCTGCTCGAAAAGTGGGCGCTGATCGATGTACTGACCGGCCTGTACAACCGCCGCCAGACCCTCAACCTGGCCGAGCTAGCCTTCCAGCGCGCCCAAAGCCTGCAGCGACCGCTCTCGCTGATCATGCTGGACATCGACCTTTTCAAAAAGGTGAACGATACCTACGGGCACCCGGCGGGGGATCACGTCCTGAAAGCTGTGGCGATGCGGTTTAAGGGACAGCTGCGCAGCATCGACACCTTAGGCCGCTACGGCGGGGACGAGTTCATGATCTTGCTTTTGGATACCGGGCTGGAGGGAGCAAAGGTGATCGCCGAGCGTCTGCGCCAGTGCATTCAAGAGGCACCCTTCGAGACCGAGCGCGGCCTGATACCGGTGACCATCAGCCTGGGCATCGCCGCCTTGACCGAGGACTGCGCCAGCGTGGAGGCGCTGATCGAGCAGGCGGACAGTGCGTTGTACGCGGCCAAAAAAGCGGGCCGCAACCGGGTCAAGACGGTGGCATAACCTGGCTGGAAAGGGATCGAACCAAGTTACCCCACGAAACACAAATCAATCTGGACAGCCGCCCCACTGCCCGGATTTGTTTATCCTTTGGTCGTCCTCAACTGGCCGGTGACGACCTACCATAGAATGGTGAAGAATCCGATCCATCCCGGGTTGCCGATCCCGGTAAACAGTGCAACGACGAAGGGGATAGCCTATCGAGAACCAGGATGCGCGTTGCCCCATTTGGGGGTGTGGTAATTCCTTCGGAATTTTCGTATAATGATTTGGGGGCGCGATCGCACCTCCGTCGATGTTGTCCCCGCCTTCTTTTCAGTCGGCCCAGCCCCGCCGGGGCGGGCATCCGGGAGGGTTTCCATGAAGCGTAAAGAATCCATACACCTTCGTCTTGGGATGCTGGCTGCGTTCCTGCTGCTATTCCCAACTGCCTGCCAGCCTGCCGGAACCGCCGGCGTGACCGGTAAGACGCTCTGCGTGGACCCCGCCCTTCCCACCTGTTATGACACGATCGGCGGAGCGATCTACAACGCCATGGACGGCGATACGATCCAGATCTCCGCAAATGTCTATGAAGAGATCCTCTACATAAAGAAGAGCGTGAACCTGGCAGGCACGAGCGAGGGGCCGGCTCCCGCCATCCGCACCGTCATCCGCAGCAACAACCCGAACGCCCCGGTCATCCACATCATGCTCGGCAAGACCGTCAGCCTGCACACCATGGAGATCACCGGCGGTTACTACTCCTCCGTGGGAGGAGGCGGCATCCTCAACAACGGGACGTTGACCGCGACCGACGTGATCGTGGACCACAATACAGCTTTCGGCTACGGGGCGGCATCCTCAACACCGGCTCGCTCCACATGGTGGACAGCCTCGTCCAATACAATAACGCAACCGGTGCGCACCCGGAGCAAAACAATGCCGGAAGAGGCGGAGGGATCTACAACCATTTGGGCACGGTCGTTCTCGAGGGGACAGATGTGAGTCACAATACAACGGGTGGTGACGGGGGAGGGATATACACGAATGGCGACCTGACGATGACGGACAGCAACATCAGCCACAACGACGCGCTGTGGGGCGGAGGTGGGGTGGCGGCCATCTACACCCAGATGCCAGGGGACAAGATCCCCGACGTCCACCTGGAGCGGGTGACCATAGACAACAATGTGGGGCACAGCGATGCCGGAGGGATTTTCAACCTCGGTGGTGTGATCGCCCTGACGAATGTGACCCTGAGCGGAAACTGGGGTTATAGCCGGGGCGGGGCGATGCTGACCGGCACTTTCCAGGGCACCCCGGCCGGGGCGGGCGATGTGACCATTTACGCCAGTACCATCGCCAACAACCGTACCGCTCCCGGCCAGGGAGGCGGGATCGCGAACTACGCATGGGGGAGCCATGGTCCCACCACGACCAGCGTCAGCTCGACGATCTTCGCCAATAACGACGGGGGCAACTGTGCAATAGGTGGGTTTGCAGTATTCCAGTCCTTGGATTACAACATCTCGGATGATGCCAGCTGCAACCTGTCGCAGCATGCGGACCTGGTGAGCACCGATCCCAAGCTGAACCCCCTGACGATGAACGCGCCGGGCAGGGTGAAGACGCATGCCCTGCAGACCGGGAGCCCGGCCGACAACCTTTCGACCGGGGGCTGCGGCTCCCCGGTGGATGCGCGCGGCGTGGCGCGCGGCCTGCCGTGCGACACCGGTGCATACGAGGGGACCGTGGAGCCCTTCAAGGCCAACCTGGCCACAGCGGTTGTGGCGGTGAACGCCACCTGCCGGGCCGGGCACCGCGTACGCGGCGATGGGTTACCTGAACGCTGGCGAGTCCCACACGATCAGCGGACGCAATCCCGATGCAACCTGGTTGAAGCTGGAAAACTGCTGGGTAGCCCGCAATCTGCTCACGACGGAGGAGGATCTGCAGGCCATCCCGGTTGCAGAAGCTCCGCCGCCTCCGCCCCCGACGTCTACGCCCATGCCTGCGGAGCAGCCTTCCTGCTCCAGTCGGACGAGTCCGGAGGCCTGCAAGGCTGCGGGATGCACGTGGAAGTACTCGGTGGCCGGGCCCGGCCACTGCGAGTAGGTGTTGCATGCTACAGGGTGATGCATGACGGCCGGTAATGAGATTGACGCGCAGGCTGGAAGGAACCGGATCAAGTCAACCGCCTGAGCCCACCTGAACGGAAAATCGAAGCGGTGCATCGCTGCATGCGCCGCTTTTTTATTCTAAGAATTGAACGCTGGTCAGGCCTTTTTCAGGGTGCTTCCCGCGAAGAGCAATATACTTGCCAGCAGGCCGGCCTGGACAGCCAGCACGGTGAGCACACCGTTGACGAGCAGGTCGATCATAAACTTCTCCTCCCGAAGAGCGGTTCAGGCAGTCCTCAGCCATCCCGTGACGACCCAGGGAAGCATCGCAAAGAGGCCGATCAGCCCCAGGTTGCCGATTCCGATGAACATTGCGATGGCAATAATCCCGAGCGCAGTGGCCAGATAACTTGCCAGCGCCAGCCGGTCGAACCCGGGATCTGCGGGCCGGGGGGCTTTCCCGGAAATGAGCATATACAGTCCGAAGGTGACGAAGATCGTCAGCCACCAGCCCCAGAAATTTTGCAGGGGGATGCCAAAGTAAGGGCCGCTTGTGTCCCAGACCCAATGCCCGGTGGAGACCATGATCGGGTCCATGACCAGGTCCCAGGCCGTCATGGCCATTCCCCCCAGCGCGGCGACGGCCAGGACCCGCGGCCCGCGTCTCCAGCCCGCCGGAGCCAGCCGGTCGCCGATGACGAAAGAGGGGTACATCATCATGAACCAGGCTACCGGTATCAAGTATGGCACGAGTTCCAGGAAGAGGGGCCCAAGTTTGTGGGTATAGTGATAAGCGCCGTAGATCAGTCCCGTTGCCACGCCGACCGATTCGAACAGCAGGCTGACGCCGAAGACCAGGGCGAGCAAGCGCAGGGCGCGACCCCAGCCTTCGCGCCGGCCGGCGTGCAGCAGGGCAAAGATGAACCCGGCCAGGGAGGTGACAGGAGTGGTGAACGCCATCGGCTTCAACCCCAGGGCGGCTCGGGTAACGGAAAAGACGGTCAGGAGGGTATAGAGGCAGAGAAAGACGACGGTCATGCGGCGCAAAGTCATGCTGAAATTCTCCTCTTGGCCGATTTTACCTTACCGGGCAGGGCTGCTCATCACCGGAGGGGTAGGAAAAGACCAGCTCGCGAAGGCACAGCGATCGAGCCAGGGGTAGGCTGCAGTTATATCTAGATCGGCGGAAGAAAAACCCGCCCGGCTCTCACAAAAAAGGGACAAGGGCGAGGCCGGGCGGGCACTTTTCGTGTGTCAGTGAAGCAGGAAACCCTGCAGGTTTCCCCCCAGTCCCTGCAGCGCAGACATTGCCTTAAAAAGCAACGCCGCCGTGACCATGGTGGCAGGGATGGTCACCGCCCAGGTGGTCGCCATCCGGCTGGCGACCTGCCAACGGACCTTGTTGATGCGCTCCGCGGCTCCGGCACCCAATAACGCCGTGCTGATCACGTGCGGGCTGCTGACCGGCATCCCGAGGGCGGAGGCGGTCAGGATCAAGCTGGAGGAAGCCACCTGGGAGGCCAAGGCATTCAAGGGCCGGATGCGATAGATCTTGCCGCCCAGGTTGCGAATTTGCCGCCAGTCACCGCGCGAGGCCCCCAGGGCAAGCGAAAAGGCGCACAAGGCCAGAACCCAAACAGGTATGGAAAAAGAAGAGAGCTTTCCCGCCAGGACCAGACCGAGGGCGATCATGCCCATCGACTTCTGGGCGTCGTTCGAACTTTCCGACATGGCGAGTAGGAGCATGGTGATAATTTGGAGACGCCGTAATGAGGAATTCACCCTGGGGGCGGCCTTGCGGAGAGAATAAAGGAGCAATCCCATGATCAGATATCCCAGGATCAACCCCAGGATTGGGGCGAGAAAAAGCGGCAGGATCACGTAGGCCAGGCCGCCGGTCAAGATCACCTGCGGGCCTCGGGTGATCAATACGGCCCCCAGCAAACCCCCAATCAAGGAATGGGTGGAGGAAGAGGGAATGCCTCTCCACCAGGAGAACAGAACTCCATCCGAGGGCGGCGACCATGGCTATGACGAGGGTGTCGAGCGTGACCGCGGAGGTATCCACCAGGCCGGTGGTGATCGAGCGGGCCACCGCCGAGCCGAATATGAAAGGCGCAATCAGATCGGCAGCTGCCACCAGATACAAGGCCCAGCGGGGATGCATCGCCCGGGAGGCGATCACCCCCGCCAGGATGCTGGACGAATCGCGATATCCGTTCAAAAATGCATAAACCAACGCCAAGATAATTAATACAAATAACATTCAAGCGATTCCTGGAACCCTGTTCCTTTTACAAGGAAAACACAAGAATTCGATTTTTTGAGAAGGGGGATTGTATCACTTCATGATGTGAATGAGATTAACAAGGTCGACGCTTGAAGTGGAATGACGAAGGATTTCTGGCGTACGATTGTGAGGACCTATCCTGTCAAGCCTGATCTTCCCGGTGCATCGAGTGGTAGCTCCTCACGGTGCCTGTAATTGGACGAATTTTATCATAATTAACCTGTTTGGCATGCCATTTATGGAGCATGTCTGCTTCACAACGGATTGAATTGCGCTCCACCGGGGTCCATTTTGTCACTTGGATCGTTCCCGACCGTGATATATCTCGGGTGAAATATGTTACGCCCAGATGACTGTCCGCGGCGGTCATTTGATGTAAAATCTAGCCAAGCTCCTCAACCAAGGCGCAAAAGCGAAAAATCGTGGGAACTTGGCAAAGAAATCTCATCTTGGCCATACACGGGGTGGGGCACGGCATCTGCCTGCCCTGATGCCCGTATGCATTATTGGGATAAACCGTCGCGTAAAGGAGCGTTCCTCATGAACCGGATTTTTAAGAAACGCCAGAACATCTTCGTTAAACTGATCCTCGACCAGGCGCATCTTACCCTGGAAGGCCTGGAAGCGCTGAAAACGTACCTGACCTCCCAAGATCCGGCTGCCTCGGCGCTCCTGGAAGCCAAGGAAAAAGAAGCCGATGAGGCCCGCCGCATCCTGATCGACGACCTCAACAAGACATTCGTCACCCCCTTTGACCGCGAGGACATCTTTGCGCTTTCCCGGACGATCGATGACGTCCTGGATTATGCCTACAGCACGGTGAGCGAGATGGAAATCTTGAAAGTGGCGCCGACGCCATATATGCAGACCATGGCTTCATTGCTAAGGGATGCGGCTCATGAACTGTTCATGGCTGTCAATACGCTGGAAGAGCATCCGGCAGTAGCCAATGACCATGCCCAGCGCGCCAAGGCGCTTGAGAACCGGGTGGAGGGGGTTTACCGCGAGGCCCTGGCAGACCTTTTTAGCGGCGCAGAGGACATCCCGCATGTGATCAAGATGCTGAAGCTGCGGGAGGTTTACCGCCACCTGAGCAATGCGGCCGACCGGGGCGATGAAGCCGCCAATGTGATTGCCGACATCGTCGTTAAAATTGCATAGCAGAGAGGGACGACCTGCATGACGCTGACCCTCATTGTGGTGATCCTATTGGGCTTGTGTTTCGATTTCATGAACGGTTTTCACGATTCAGCCAACGTGGTCTCCACGATGATCTCCTCGCGGGCCTTTTCCCCACGGGTTGCTCTAGGAGTTACAGCCATAGCAGAATTTTCGGGGCCGTTTATATTCGGCGTAACGGTAGCGAATACGATCGGTAACGATGTCGTCGCCTCCAAGAGCATCAATACGGTGGTTATCCTGGCTGCGTTGATCAGCGCCATCCTGTGGGACTTGCTGACCTGGTACCTGGGGTTCCCGAGCAGCTCTTCACATGCCCTGGTCGGCGGCATCATCGGTTCGGTGGTCATGGACGCCGGCTGGCAGGTTATTAAATGGCAGGGATTGGGCAAGATCCTGATCGCCTTGTTCACCTCCCCCATTATTGGTTTCTTATTTGGATTTATCCTGCTGAGAATTATCCTATTGTTGTGTTGGAATGCCTCACCGCGCATCAACCACTGGTTTAAACGCAGCCAGATCGTGACCGGCATTGCGCTGGCGCTCAGTCACGGCACCAACGATGCCCAGAAGACCATGGGGATCATCACGCTGGCTTTGTTGACTGGAGGGTTTTTAAAGACATTCCATGTTCCGCTCTGGGTTATTTTCCTTTGCGCGACCATGATCGCTTCGGGCACCGCTATTGGCGGATGGCGGTTGATCCGCACGCTGGGAGGCAAGCTCTATAAGATCCGCCCGGTGGATGGTTTTGCTTCGCAGCTGGCTTCCGCGGTTGTCATCCTGGGCGCCTCCCTGCTCGGGGGCCCGGTGAGCACCACCCAGGTGGTCAGTTCCTCCATCATGGGCGTGGGCGCGGCGGAACGGGTGAACAAGGTCCGCTGGGGGGTTGCGGCGGACCTGGCCGCCGCCTGGCTGCTGACCATCCCCGCTTCCGCCCTGGTCGCGGCGGGTTTGTACTGGTTGCTAAGCCGAATCATCCACTGATCATTGCATCCACCCGCTTGCTAAAAATCTCGCCGTCTTCTATTGCCGGCCGGCAATAGAAGACGGTCGCGCGCATATGTTCTCAGGACCTTCATTCTCGAAGGTTTGCCCAGGTACCAGGCAATGAGCTGCACGAACCAGCCGCTGATTTTTTCACTCCCGTTTTCGATCAGGGCTTCCAGTTCGTCCAGGCGATAGGTGGCAATTCCCTCCACCTCCCGCGGGTCGAAGCGGACCAGGGCCGGGTCCAGGCGGCCTTCGTACAGCCGGCAAATTTCGTTGTCCTTGGGGCCGTAACTCATCTTGAATTTAACCAGGGCGCGGATGCGGGCAGCCTGGATGCCCAGCTCTTCCGCCAGGCCGCGCTCGGCCGCTTGCCGATAATCTTCACCGGCTTTGACGTGCTCCGAGACCGAGCAGTCGAGCGCCAGGGGGGCGGTTTCCTGGTGCCTGCCGCGCTGCTGCACGAGCAGCCTGCCCTCCGGCGTGACCAGGAAAACATGCACGCCTCGATGCAGCAGGCCGCGCCGGTGGACGACGGATCTCATTTCCTGGGCGATGACTACATCGTCGTCATTAACGATGTCGAGCAATTCATCGGACATGGAATGATTCCCTTCGCTGACGAGTGTATCGAAGAAAAACGATTCACGGGTAGATGCTAATAATATCTGGTATACCATGAATATAGCGCAATTTTAATCATAGGGACATATTTCCACGAGTTCAATAACCCACCTCCAGAATTAAGGACATGCTGGTAATTCGGTCTTGAATAGAGAATTTTTACGTGCTAAGATGAAACCGGCAACGGAATATTGGACCAGGGCCTAACACCACAAGCCGACCCGTAAGGGGCAATGACCCGGAAGACATCAAGCGAAATCAGCCATATTGGTTTCGCTTTTTGTTTGGAGCATGCTTTTTCCGCACCTTGATACGATCACATCATATACTGATTCTGCTTCGGATCATGCGGTTCTATGGGTCAACTTGGACATTTGATATAAGATGACTTATGAGTTGAAATAAACCTAAATGGTCACTTGCTTGCATGCGTTTTCCTATCAAAAAATGGTTTTTCATTTTGGAGGAATGCATGGCTAAGAAAAACAAACCCCGCCCGAATCTTTCCCGCCGGGAGTTCTTGAAACTTTCCGGCGTGGCAGTGGCTGGTGCCATTTTAGCGTCCTGTGAGCCAAAGGCGACCCCTACTCCAACTGAAGCGCCCCCTGTCGCGACTGAAGGCCCAACCCCGATGCCCCCCACTTCCACCGTGCAAGTGACCGCCAGGCCCACCAAATGGGTGCAGGTTCCACTGAGAACTGCTGAACAGAAGGCCAAAGGATACTTCGGCGGCGAGGCGGGACAGATGGGTCACACGATGGCGGTCTGTCCTGCCGATCCCAACTACCTTGCCATCGGGATCGATACGTCAGGCGTCTATATTTCCAAAGACGGTGCCAAGTCCTGGCAACTCAAACGGCAGGGAATCATGTGCAATGGGGTGCAGTCGATAGCCTTCGATCCTCGCAACCATAATATATTATGGGCAGCGGGGATGAATGGAAGTCCGACCGTGGTCGATTTCAGAAGGAATATACCGCAGCATCGATTGCGGCGAAAGCTGGCATCAGGTTCGCCGTGCGACCTACATTCTTTATGAAGCGCAGAACGAGTATTTCGCCTTTGATCCTGACAGCTTCGACGGAACGCAATGTCGAACCGTGTACGCAGCGACACAAGGTGAAGGCATACTGAGAACGCCGGATGCGGGCCAGACATGGAAGCCGTTGCCGGGTTTCCCCACCAATACATTGATCCACGCAGTCATTTTGGTTCCAATGATCGTTCATCGGCTCTTCGTGGCGGCGGATACTGGCCTATTCCGCAGCGATAACGGAGGCGCATCCTTCATTAGGACCGGCAGCGACCTACCTAAAGGTCCGGTTTATGGGCTTGCGGTCGACGCAAAGAATCCAGACACACTGTTTATTGCAATGGGAGAGGAAGGAATCTGGCGATCTACGGATGGCGGGTCTACCTTCCAGCGAACAATGAACGGCATACCGGAATCGTCCGTTACGGATCACTGGCTCTGGCTGCGCATGTGCGTCGGCCACGCAACCTCCCCCTTCTCCGGTCCCGCAAGCTACCTGCAGGTCTATGCGGATGCCAGATGGGGTGGAGCATTTCCTTACTATAGTAAAGACGGGGGCGAACTCGTGGCATGCCCCATCCATGCGCGAGCCAGCATTTCTTGACATCGATCCCACGAACCCGGACCATTGGTGGACCGAGGGACTCGCCGTTCACCCGAATAATGCCGCCATTGCATTCCAGATGACCCCGGTGCGAAAAACCGTAGATGGCGGTGTGACGTGGAAGTACGCGAATGATGGAGTCAGCGGCTGCCGGCGCGACGAGCGCACCTCCATCGCCTTCCGACCCGAAGATCCGAAAAAGATGGTCTTTTTCCATCCTGATTGGGGCAGCGCACTCACGACCGACGGATGCGACACATTCATCTGGTGCCCACCGCCGCGCGCAACTTGGATACGGAATGGATTGCATACGATGCATGTAGGCGCGTGTGATCCGACACCCGGTTCCCGCAAGCTGATCAGCGCCGTCGGCGGCTGGGACCCGCCTCAGCAAACCATTTGTGTAAGTGTGAACGACGGCCAGAGCTGGGATTGGCAGATGGACACCATCGGCGACTATCAGTTTCTCGCATTTCACCCTCAGCAGCCGTATATCGTGTACGCGGGCCGTGACTCCGACAGCCTGCGCAGTATCCGAGGCGGCATTCCGGGTTCTTGGTACCCCCTGCCATATCCTATCAAGGCCATGTTTGCCGGAAACGGGGATATCGTATATGCCCCACGGCAAACCGCTCAATACGAGTGGGAGGTTCTCCGCTCAATGAACAGGGGTGTCATGTGGAAACCGTTGCCCGGGAAGATCACAACGGATACCTTCACCTACCGTGAGATTGACGTGGATCCGGGAAATCCGGATCGTCTTTACGCGGCAGGCGCTACCGGGGTGTGGGTTTTCGATGGAACCACCTGGTCGTTGCGTAACGAACGAAACGGCTTGGAGAGGAACGCCTTTGGCGAACTTTACTTTAGGTCGATCGCGGTGGACCCGACCCGACCGAATGTCATCTACGCCGGTCAAAACGAATGCTGGCGCGGCATCGCGCGGGGTATTTTCCGATCCACCGATTACGGCGACCACTGGGAAAACATCTCAGGAAACCTCGGGCCTGATCTGACCGTATGGGCCATTACGGTGAGCCCGCACGACGGGACGGTGTGGCTGGGAACCGACTGTGGCAACTGGAAGCTGCCTCCTTCTCCCTAAGCCTCCATCAATTGAGAGAGTGAGAAGCAAGCGTAGGTCAGGTTTATAGTCGACGAAATTGTTTCAAGCGGATTCAAAACCCGACCTACCCTCTAACATGGGCAAGACAGATACAATTACAATGTGCCTACTATTCTTTTGTACAAAAAAGGACGCAACGAATCAGTTTGCGTCCTTTTTTATCTTCATTCGTGACCTGCGGCGGCTTTATTTCGAGAAGTGATCAACCACCTGATTAACATGGAGCACGCCGTCGAATTTCAGGTCCTTGCCGCCTTTGGTCAGGCGCCCTTTCTCGCCGTCGGGATCGCCCAGGCAGGTGACGATGATATCGCCGCCGCTGACGTCCTCTTTCTCGGTATAGTAGTTGGTGGTCACCACCACGTGCGTCCCGGCAGCTTTTGCCGCCAGCACACCGTTCTTGGAATCCTCGACCACGATGACCTCGTCCGGCTTCAGCCCGGTCCGGCTGAGGGCCAGGTTGTAGATCTCCGGGTCGGGCTTTTTCTTGCTGACCACGTCACCCGCCAGCACGATGTCGAACTTGATATCTTTGAGGATTTTTTCGGTGATCGCCTTGGCGGCCTGCTCGTTGGACGTGGTGCACACGCCGATCTTCAGGCCGGCTTCCATGGCTTCTTTCATGAAGCGATGGATGCCGGGGCGCAGCGGCAGCTTGCCGGTCTCGATCAGTTCGACGAAGATGGCTGTCTTGCGCTTGTGCATGTCCTTGATGAGATCCTCGACCTGCTCGGGCGGGACGGGTTTGCTGAAGCCCTTGGTCTGCAGGTGATGCTTCATGCGCTCCTTGCCGCCGGCGATCTGGAGCAACTCGTGGTAGTAATCCACGCTCCACTCGTCAGTGAAGCCGAACTCCTTGAAGGTCATGTTGAAGGAAACACGGTGACCGTCCCGTTCGGTGTCGATGATCACGCCGTCCTGGTCGAAGAATACCGCTTTTATTTTTCCCATGTTTTGCCTCCGCATCTGGAAAAATCCTAAAGGCCATGCGAGTCTTTAGGGCTGGACCGGATTATTTCTTGGTCAAGAACTCGCGCACCGCCTCGACGGCCATGCGGTTCTCTTCCTTTGTGCCGATGGTGATGCGGAACCAGCCGTCGCTGCCATATTTTTCGCTTTCCGGGCGGAAGATCAGACCCTTCCCCTCGGCATAGGCCACCATATCCTTGCCCTTCTTGCCGATCGCGACCACAATCGAAGAGGATGTAATTGGCTTTCGAGGGGAACACGACCAGGCCGGGGATCTCGCTGAGCGCCTCGGTGATGTAATCCACCTCGCTGTTGTTGAACTTCACCCGGTACGCCAGGGCCTCGGTGTCCTCCAGCGCCGCCAGGGCGGCCCACATCGGGATCGTGCCCACGTTCCACGGGATCAGGGCGGCGGAGATCTGGCCGATCACGTCCTTGTCGCCCATGGCGTAACCGAAGCGCAGGCCGGCCAGGCCGTAGGCCTTGGAGAGCGTGCGGGTGACGAGCACATTCTTGTATTTCTTGGTCAGGCCGACCTGGGACATCCCCAGGCCGGCGTACTCGACGTAGGCCTCGTCGACGATGAAGGGGATGCCGGTCTCGGCGATGCGCACGAAATCCTTGGCGTCCATGAAGTTGCCGGTCGGGTTGTTCGGGTTGGCGACGACAATGATCTTGGTCTTATCGGTGATGGCCTTGATGATCGCGTCGGCATCGTAGTGCAGGTACCTTGTCCTTGTAGATCATGGGCACGGAGACCATCTTGCCGCCCAGGATGGTCCCGCGCAGCTTGTAGATGCCGAAGCAGGGGGTGTGCTGGATGACTTCCTCGCCGGGTGCCAGGAAGCAGCGGAAGATATTGTCATAGACCTCGCTGGAGCCGTTGCCCAGCATCACGTTCTCGGGTCCGTCCAGGCCGTTGATCTCGGCGATCTTGCCGCGCACCACCAGCCCCTGGTCCGGGTAGCGGTTGGCCATCTTGGCATACTTGATGATCGCCTCCAGCACCTTCTCGGAAGGCGGGTTGGGGTTCTCGTTGGACATCATGCGATGGAGTTCGGGTTTTCTCCAGGCCAGCTCGATGTGCCCGGAAATGTACATCGGAATGCCTTTCACCCAGGGTACGAAATATTCTTCGATTTTCTTCATGTTCTACTCCTATGGAATTGATGATGATGCAAGCGAAGAGTGAGGGGCGGGTTCATGCTCCTCACTCTTCAGCCTCGCTCTTCTTGGGGGTTACGCTTTTCCGGAGCTGCCGAGCATGTCGATCCAGTGACCGACAGCCTGGCGGATGGTATTTCTGACCGCCTCGTCGACCTTGCCGGGATCGTATTCCTCGCGGTGGGCGGTGATGTACTCGTACTTGGCGTCGATCATGGTGCGCTTCAGCTCGGTGGATACATTGAATTTCGCGCCGCCCATCTCGATCAGCTTTTTGATGTAATCCTCTGGCAGGCCTGTCCCGCCGTGGACCACCAGCGGAGTCTTGATCGTCTTGCCATTGAGCATCTCGTTGATCTTGCCCAGGCGCTCGAAATCCACCTTGGGGTTCTTGGTCTTGTAGACCCCGTGGGCGGTGCCGATGGCGGGGGCGAAGATGTCCAGGCCGGTGCGCTCGACGAACTCGACCGCCTGCTTGGGATTGGCCAGCTGGCTTTCGTCCTCCGCGACCTTGATCTGGTCCTCCACGCCACTGACCGTGCCCAGCTCCCCTTCGACCGAGATATTGCCGACCTTGTGGCAATAGTCGACGACTTCCTTGGTCTGGCGGATGTTCTCCTCGTAGGACTGCTTGGAGGCGTCGATCATGATGTTGGTGTAGCCGGCGTCGGCGCACTTCTTGCAGTGCTCGATCTCGGTGCAGTGATCCAGGTGCAGGCAGATCGGGATGGGCGCCGAGCTGGCGATGGTCCGGTAAATCGCCACCATCACGTCCACGCCCAGGAACTTGGACGGCTTGACCGAGGTTTGAATGATGAGGGGCGACTTCTTGGCGATCGCCGCGTCGACCACGGCCTCCATCTGGACCAGATCGGTGATGTTGAAGGCGCCGATGGCATATTTGCCTTTGGCGGCCTCGACCATGATTTCTTTTGCATTTACGATTGACATAAGTTAAGCCTCCTGATGGTTCTGAATTCCAAACTGCTGATTATACTTGAAGCCGGTAGAATGGACACCTGGATTCCCAATTCATCGGCACTTGAGCGATGATGCGGTTTTGGGAATCTTTTAGGATCTTACCCGCTCTCCCTTGGGATCCCACATCGGTGCCTGCACGACCTTGGCGCCGACCTGTTCCCCGAGGAACTCGACCTGCAGCTCGGTGCCCGCCTTGCTGAATTCCAGCGGCAGGTAGGCGTAGACGATGCTTTGCGCCACCGAGTAGCCGTATCCGCCGGACGCCACCCAGCCGATCATCTTGCCGTCCTGGGTGCGGATCGGCTCCTTGCCCAGGGCGATCGTGCGGCTGTCGGAGAGGGTCAGGCAGCACAGCTTGCGCGTGATGCCGGCTTTCTTCTGCTTGACCAGGGCTTCTTTCCCGATGAAGTCCTTCTTGTCCAGTTTGACGGCGAAGCCCAGGCCGGCTTCGAGCGGGGTGTAGTCGGGGCTGATGTCGCCGCTCCAGTAGCGGTAGCCCTTTTCGAGGCGCAGGGAGTCGATGGCCTTGTAGCCGGCCGCGACCATCCCTTCGGGCTGCCCGGCTTCCCAGAGCGTGTCCCACAGGCGCAGGCCATACTCCATGGGCGCAGTAGAACTCCCAGCCCAGCTCGCCCACGTAGGTCACGCGCGATGGCCAGGGCGGGCACGTCGCCGACCATGATGCGGCTGGGCCGTCATGTAGGGGAAGCCGGCGTTGGAGACGTCGTCCTGGGTGACCTTCTGCGAGGATCTTGCGCGCCTTGGGCCCCCACAGCCCCAGGCAGACGTAGGAAGAGCTGACGTCCTCGATCGCTACCGTCCCATCCTCGGGCATGTTCAGCGACAGCCAGGACAGGTCATGCTGTCCGAAGGCCGTGCCGGTGATGATGAAGAAGCGGTCCTCCGCCAGGCGGGTGACGGTGAAGTCGCACTCGATGCCGCCGCGCTTGTTCAGGCATTGGGTGTAGACGATCGTCCCGACCGGCTGGTCGATGTCGTTGGCGCACACGTGGTTGCAGGAAGGTCGAGCGCGCCCGGGCCGCGCACCTCGAATCTTGTTGAAGGAGGTCTCGTCGAACAAGCCGGCGTGCTCGCGGGTCATCAGGTGCTCATAGCCGATGGCGCGCGACCAGTTGTGGTGCGCCCAGCCTCTGGGCTCGTGTCCGTGGCGCGCCTTTTCCTCATAGGGCTTGAACCAGTTGGGGCGCTCCCAGCCGATCTTCTCTCCGAAGATCGCAGCCCAGCTCCTGCAGGCGGAAATAGGTGGGCGAGAGGCGCAAGCCGCGCTCGCGAGAGGCGCTCCTCGCCGGGGTAAGTGGATGTCGTAGTATTGGGTGTAGGTTTCGATGGTGCGGGCGACGGTGTAATCCTGGCTGTCGTAGTTGGAGCCGAAGCGGCGCACGTCCAGCCGCCAGCACGTCCCACTCCGGCGTGCCCGTCGATGATCCATTCGGCCATCGCCTTGCCGATGCCGCCCGCGCCGGCCAGGCCGTGGGCGCAGAAGGCGCAGGCCACCCAGAAGCCCTTGACCGAGGTCGGCCCCAGCAGGAACTCGCCGTCGGGGGTGAAGCCTTCCGGACCGTTGAGCAGCTGGATCGACCTCGGCCGTTTCGACCGCCGGGACGCGCTTGATGGAGTTCTCCATCAGCGGGGTGAAGCGCTCCCAGTCGGGGGGCAGGAGCTGGTACTTGAAATCGCGCGGGATGCCGTTCAACCCGAACGGGGCCGGGTTGCGCTCGTACCCGCCCGTGACGAGCCCGCCGACCTCCTCGCGCCAGTAGACCAGCAGGTCGGGGTCGCGCAGGGTCGGGAAGTCGTGCCCCACTCCCTCGATCGGCTTGGTGATGATGTAGAGGTGCGCCATGGGGACGATGGGCAGGGTCAGCCCGACCATCTTGCCGATCTCGCCGCCCCACTGCCCGGCGGCGTTCACCACGACCTCGGTCTCGATCGTGCCCTTGTCGGTGACCACGTCGTGGATGCGGCCGTCCTTCAGGTTGATCTTCTCCACGTTCGTGTCCGTGAAGATGCGCGCCCCGCGTGACTTGGCCCCGGCGGCGAGGGCGTTGGTCAGCCCGGTGGGGTCGATCACGCCGTCGTTGGGGGTGAAGGCGGCGCCAACGACCCCCTCCATGTTCATGATCGGGAATTTGTCGTAGGCCTCCTTGGGCGAGATCAGTTCCATCGGCACGCCGAAGGACTGCGCCATGCCCACCAGCCGCTTGAGGTCCTCCATGCGCTCAGCCGATGAGGCCAGGCGCAGGCCGCCGACCTCGCGCCAGGCCGGTATCCTGCCCGGTCTCTTCCTTCAGCTTTCGATAAAGATCGGTGCTGTAGTGCATCATGCGGGTCAGATTGACGTCCGAGCGCATCTGCCCGACCAGGCCAGCCGAGTGCCAGGTCGAGCCGCTGGTCAGCTCGTGGCGTTCGAGGATGACGACGTCTTTCCAACCCATAAGCGTCAGATGGTAGGCGATGCTGCACCCGCCGACGCCGCCGCCGATGATGACAACCTGAGCATGAGTGGGAAGATCAGACATTTGTACTTACCTCCTTGAGCCATTCGTTCCAGTGAGGGTTTTGGATGTGAGCGATGACGCGAGCCAAGAACTTGTCGGCATATTCCCGAAAATCGAAATCGAGCTTCGAGATACCGATCTGGACCAGGCCCCACGTCGCCTCGCGCAGATCAGACATCATCTTCATGATCTTCAGGTGCGCCCAGCGGCTGGGCGTCGCCTCCACCTCGAAGTAACATTTCAGCAGCCAGCGGTCTTGCTCATCCGACAGGTTGTGATGGTCGGAAAAATTGGCCAGGTCGAAAAAGGCATCGCCCATGCCGGCATACTCCCAATCCAGGACGTAGAGCCGGCCGTTGGTGAGGAAATTGGCATTGAGCAAATCGTTGTGGCACGGGCAAGGCTGATAAGGATGGACGTGCAGGGCTTTCTCGGTCTCCAGCAGGCGCTCGACCAGCCAATCATAATTCTGAGGGAAAACCACCCGGTAGCGGCGGGCGGTTGCGGAGTAATCCCGGACGACCTGAAAAGCGTCGAATTTCCCGGGGATTTCCGGCATGCCGTGGATCTTGCGGACCGTCTCCATTACCCGGCGGATGTTCTCGGGCCGGCGGATCTCCTCCGGCGGGATCGGGCGCCCGGTGATGAAGCGGGTGACGAGGTAACCTTCTGGACGGATGAAGTAATAAACTTCGGGGGCGATGCCCAGCCTTCCGGCGGCCAGGTTCGCGGCGTATTCGTGATCACGATTGATGCCCAGGAGCTCCGTATCCGCCCCGACAATCCGGAGGACAAAAGCCTCTCCACCCACGTCGATGCGGAAATTGCTGTTGGTGATCCCACCGCTCAGGGGGGTGGCTTTCAAGTCGCTGGCGCCCGCCCATTGAGGCACGCGGGCAATGGCCTCATCCAGGGTTAGAGCCATGGTCAGCGTTCTCCATTAAGTAAAGGTGTATAAGGCTTCGATTGTCCAGGAACAAGCAACGTGAATGATCCAGGCGAATTTCTATTTTTGCCAGATCGATCCGGGCCTGGCCATCTCGGCCACAATGTCGAAGGATGAAATGATGCCCAGCGGGAAGGCTTGCGGGTCGTCCCGGTCGACCACCACCAGACGGTGGTGGTGATTTTTGATCATCAGGTCCGCGGCTTCGCCCAGGCGGGCGTGGATATCGATCGTCAGCATCGGGTGCATGATATCCTGCACGGTCAGTTTTTCGTCGACGCCGTTCTCCACGTAGGGCAGCAAGTCTTTGCCGCTGACCACCCCCTCCGGCTTGCCTTTGGCATCTACGACGAGCACCGAGCGCCAGCCGGCCTGGGTCATGGTGCGCGCCGCGGAGGTGAGCGGGGTCTTATCGCGGCAGACCAGGACGGCGTCTGACATCACGTCGGCGACGGTCTCGCGCAGGGGTTTTTCCGCACGGGCAATGCTGGCAACGAAATCGGAGGTCGAGATGACCCCCACGGGGTCGCCTTTTTCGGTGACCAGGAGGCGGTTGATGTCCTTTTCGATGAGCATTTGGGCGGCTTCTCTCAAAGGCAAATCCGCCTCGACGGTATCAATCGGGGAGGACATCAATTCGCCGGCGGTCAGGCTGCGCATCGTGGCCAGGCTTTGTGAATCCGCCGAAAGCCATTCCCCGGCCAGCAGGTCGAAATCGGAGAGGATGCCAAGGGGCCGCTTGTTGCGGTCGACGACGACCAGGGCGTGCACATGGTGCTGGGTGAGCAGGACGGACACCTGTCCCAGGGTGACGTCCGGACCGCAGGTAAGCGGTCCAGGATTCATCAAGTCGCGGACGTGTTTTTTCATAGCCGGCTCCTACATTTTACTATTATTGAACTTCATCCACATCTTTGTACCACTTCACGCGGTCGCCGACCCTGGCGCGCAATCGCCAGGCAAGGGACTTGGGTTCTTGCTCGATTCGGTCCAACGCCATTTTTACCTGAGTATCGATTTTTACTTTCTGCCTGTCATCGAGCTGGGCGTAACCCTGTGCCAGCTGGCGTACCTTGTCCAGGTTCATGGTGGTTGTACGCCATAGACCCCAGTCAGTGCTACAAAGCCCGGCGATATGCCGGATGTTGATGGTCTCGCGGTCTTCATCACCCAGGGGATGTTCGAGCAGCAGCATGATGGTATCGATGACATCTTTTTCGTTGATCTGCACAATTTGCATTTTTTCGAGCAGCATCTCGGCCAGGGGGATACTGGGATGATCTACCTCCAAACGCCCCTCCCAACGGATCACATGGCTGAAATCGAGCTTGTCATAAAATACGTCGATATGAATGCCGATTTCCGGCCTCTCGAAGATGGCGCGATAACCCTCTGACACAATAAAAACCTCACGGTTTTCATGATAGCCCAAGCCAGCCATCAATGCCTGGATTTCCTTGGTTTGCCTTCGGTAGGCGGCAAAATCGATGTCGGTGTAGGCGCGGCCCATGGCGGCCTGGATATATCCTAATTTTGGGCAGTGCAGCTGAAAGGCCAGCGACCCGATGACCCGCAGGATAATCCCGGCATCGTCGCTGGCCTTCAGGATGCGCTTCAATTCGTTTTCAAACTTTTCACGCTCGACACGATCTTGCTTACCCATCCCGACCGGACTGCTTGGCATACCCTGCTCCTAAGATGTGGTTTCAGCAAACGGCAGTTGGTTAAAAAGGTATGATTGACGGATTGACAATGGGAATAAACCCTGACCATTATAATTAAAAAAGCAAAAACTTGCAAATTTCTTCAGATTCTTTTATAATCCGGTAGATAATTATTCAATTTCCTTCACCCGGCAGCCTGACATCCCTATACCAGTTTACTGATGAGTAAACCTCTCATTCCAGCTCAGCGGCGAGAGCGAATCCAGGAGTATCTGGCAATCCAAAAAATCGCCCGGATGGACGATTTGTGTAATCTGCTGGATGCCTCCGAAGCAACGGTGCGGCGCGACCTGGAACGGTTGGAACGCGAAGGCGTCGTGGAACGGACGCACGGGGGGGCAATCCTCAGCCAAAGGTTAACCCTCGAACCCGAGTATGTGCAAAGGGCCCAAAAGAATCCCGAAGAGAAACACCTGATCGGTGAGATGGCGGCTTCGCTCATCGAGGACGGCGACGTGGTGTTTATCAACAGCGGCACGACCACGACCCAGGTAATCCGCCACGTTCGTGGTGGTGCCGGCATCACTGTATTCAGTAATAACATTTACGCCGCGCTCGAGGTGGGCGACGCAGACTTTAAATACTACCTGATCGGAGGGGAGTTTCAACCCCATTCCAATTCCGTGGCGGGGCGTTTTGCCATCGATAACTTGCGGCAGATTTATGCCGACAAAGCCATCCTGGGGGTGGATGGGATCAGCCTGATCCACGGCTGTACCGTCCCTTCCAATGCAGAGGCGGAAGTCGTCAAGCAAATGATCGAACGCACCCAGGGGAAGATTTTTATCGTTGCCGATCACAGCAAATGGGGCGTGGTCTCCAATTTCCAAATTGCCATGATCGATGAGATCGACAAACTGATCACCGATGAAGAGCTCGACCCATCGGCCATTGAAACCCTTGCGGCCCACTCTGTAGAAAGCCTGGTTGCCTCGGTAAATACCGTCAAATCCTGAAGTTGTTCGGACCGCCTTTCGGGTCTTTTATTTGGTGGAGGATTCCATGCCATTCTTTTCTAAAAAAGATCGTAAAAAGGCCACCCGGTTGTACTTTGCCACCGACCTGCACGGCTCTGAACGAACCTATCGAAAGTTTATCAATGCGGGGAAATTCTACGATGTCGACATCCTGGTGATGGGCGGTGACATCACCGGCAAATTACTCATCCCGATCATCAAAGAGAAGAATGGTCATTACCGCGCCACCTTGCAGGGTCGCGTCGAAGAAATCGCCACCCAACAGGAGCTGGACGAGCTTGTCACCCGGTTGGGCACCCTGGGCTTTTATCACAAAATCATGGACGAAGCCGAGTTCCAAGCCCTCTCGGGCGATGAAAATGCGGTCAACGAGTTATTCCACGAAGTCGCCCGTCAGCGGCTGAGTAATTGGGTGGACCTGGCGGAAGAGCGTCTGGCTGGGACGGGAAAGAAATGTTACGTGACCGGCGGAAACGATGATTCTCCCGAAGTGTTAACCGCTATTAAGCGGGAAGGTGCCCACTCCTTCTTTGCCTGTGAGGGTGAGGTTGTTCAGGTAGACGGTGATCATACAATGATCTCGGTAGGCTTCAGTACCCCGACACCATGGAAAACCCCGCGCGAAATTACGGATGAGCAGCTGGGCGCGATGATCGAAGAGATGGTAGCTAAAGTGCCGGATCTCAGCCACACAATTTTTAATTTCCACGATCCGCCCGTCGATTCATCCCTGGATACCTGCCCAATGTTGGATTGGGACAAGGATCCCCCGGAGCCGATCATCCAAGGCGGGCAGACAGTCATGCACGGCGCGGGGAGCAAATCCGTGCGCAATGCGATCGATAAGTACAAACCGATGTTGGGTTTGCACGGTCACATCCACGAATCCCAGTCGGTGGCAAAGATCGGGCGCACGACCTGCATCAACCCGGGGTCTGAATATGGAGAGGGAATATTGCGCGGTTGTCTGGTAACCTTTGTGGATGGTGAAGTGGAAGGCTACCAGATGACGAGTGGTTGAACAATTCTTCTGGCGGAAAGGAGGCAGCTCACCAAAGAGGCCGATACTATTGTCATGAAAGCGTAAAACGCCTGATGGATAGAGATAGAGCTCCTATCACCTCGTCAATTCCATGCAACTGTATTCGGATCAACTCAAACCAAAGGAGGAATGCAATGGCTGAAACGGCAACATCAAAACCAGAAATCTTTACGCGCAAGGCGTCTGGGCTTGTACGGGTCATGTCCCCCTATTCCGCCTTCGTC
Organism: uncultured Chloroflexia bacterium; assembly: GCA_963739255.1. Taxonomy (GTDB): domain Bacteria; phylum Chloroflexota; class Anaerolineae; order Anaerolineales; family Villigracilaceae; genus UBA877. Next base: position 464,822 of record CAVTZT010000008.1, on the reverse strand, counting down.
TACAACATCTTGACCATGGGCCTGATCTTCCCCTGGACCTACCTGTGGGCACCCGGTTCGCTACCGGGCGGCCATCTGGTCTGGGGGATTCTCCTGGCGATGGTGATTGAAATCCCGATTGCCCTCGTCTACGTATGGCTCTCGACGGCCCTGCCACGCTCGGGCGGAGACTACGTCTTCCAAAGCCGCGTGTTCGGGGGCGGCCTGGCCTTTACCGTGGTGATGTCCGGGTTCGTCATCTGGATTCTGCAGTGGGTGGCGCTCTCAGGCTGGCTGGTCTCTTATCTCGGGTTTGCGCCGCTTTTCCTGGGCCTGGGCGCCACGCTGCACGTGGCTTCCTTGTCGAATCTGGGTGTCTGGTTCACCACTGCGACGGGTATCATCATCGTCAGCATCCTCAACGCCCTGATATCACTTCTTCTGCTGACCTCGGGCTTCAAGAACTACGTCCGCTTCCAGCACGTGATGTGGTGGGGCACGCTGCTGTGCTTTGCCACCGTGTTCGTCGTCCTCTTCACCACGCCCGCCAGCGAGTTCGTCTCGCGACTGAACGCCTTCGCGGTGGCCTCCGGCGGCGTAGCCAACTTCTACCAGACCGCCCTGGATGCCGTGACCAAAGCTGGGATCAACGTCCATCCGCCATTTAGCTTGATGGCGACCCTGCTGGTGGCACCCATCGCCTGGACCTCCCTGCAGTGGGCGACCTACTCGGCCGAGCAGAACGGCGAGATCAAGGACGCCCGCAGCTTCCGCTCGCAGACCTTCATCATGGTCGGCTCCCTGATCGTCACCGGCCTGCTGCTGGCCCTGCTGGCGCTGGGCATCCAGAAAGTGGCCGGCTCGGAATTCCTCTATGTGGCCGGTGCGGGCTATTGGTCGCTGATCGGCGAGGCCAACATCAACGGCTTCAACCTGTGGCCGCCGATCCTGGCCGTGGCTCTCACCGCCAGCCCGATCGTGGTGCTGATCATCGGCATCGGCTACCTGCTCAACGGCTTCCAGATCGTGTGCAACTGCTACATTGGCATGACACGCATCATCGTTGCCATGTCGCTCGACCGCCTGCTGCCGGATTGGTTCAGCAAGGTGAACGAGAGATACCATACGCCGGTGAACGCCCACCTTGGCTACTTCCTGGCCAGCCTGCCGGTGATCGTGGGCTACAGCCTGGTCACCCAGCCTTTCACCTGGGTAAGCCTGACCCTGGGCGTGACCTTCGGCTGCGGCTATGTGTTCATCATCACCTGCCTGGCCGGCGCCCTGCTGCCCTACCGCGCCAAGGAGGTCTACGACGCCTCGCCGGGTGCCAAATATAAAGTCAGCGGGTTCGTCGGAGTACTCTTCACCCTGCTTGGCGCGGCTGCATTCATTGCGCTGGTCTGGGTGCTGGCCCCACAGGCCTTCGCCAGCTCGGTGATCCTGGCCTGGCTGGTCCGGCTCGCCTCGATCGCGGCCGTGATCGTCTTCCTCTACCCGATGAGGCGATACTTGCTGGAATGGCTGAACGGCAAGCCGATGCCCTGGCTCTCCGCTCTGGGCATGCTGGGCGGCGGGTTGGGGATGGCCATGGTGGTCGCCTACCTGCTCTCGCCGGCCCTGGGCGTCCTGGGGAACTGGAACTTTGCGGACTTTCCCAAGAACCTGCTGGCGCAGATCATCGCCGCTGCGATCATTGTGATCTCGGCGGTTTGGTATGTGATCGTCAAGGCGCGCCAGAAGGCCAGGGGCATCAACGTGGAGTACGCATTCAAGGAGATTCCGCCCGAATAAAATCCTTCAACGTTGGGTTGTGGGTGGTCAGTGTCCTAAAAGCACTGACCACCATCTTCCTTTGAACTTCCTCAGGACCCTGAGAGAAGATTATGCCGGTTATTGATGAAATTGTTTCCAAGATTGAGGATTGGAAGGGAAAGGATATTTCGATTCAGGCGCTTTCCGGTGGATTGACCAACACGAACTACAAGGTGGAGGTCGAGGGGACGCCCTTTTTTGTGCGCGTTCCCGGAGAAAGCACCGAGCTTTTGGCGGTTGACCGGCGCAATGAATACTTCAACGCCAAGGCGGCCGCCGAGACGGGTGTAGGGCCGAAAGTCCTGTACTACCTGCCCGAATTTCAGGCCATGGTCCTGGAATTCCTCCAAGGGACGACGATGTCGAACGCCTCCCTGAATGCACCCGGTATGCCCACGAGAATAGCGGGAGCCATCCAGCGCTTGCACGCCGGCCCCCGATTTTTAACTGACTTCAATATGTTTCGTTTGACCGAGTATTACCTCGGCATCTGCAGGCAGCGTGAGATACGCATTCCCGAGGGTTATCCTGAAAGGGTGACGGCGGTCCGGCGGATCGAACAAGCCCTCGCCGTTCGGCCCCTGCCTACGGTACCGTGCAACAACGATTTATTGGCCGAGAATTACATCGACGACGGCAGGGCGATACGGATCATCGATTATGAATACAGCGGCAACAACGATCCGTGCTTCGAGCTGGGCAACACCTGCCAGGAACTGCATTACGATGAAGCCCGTATCGTCGAGGTCTGCACGGCTTATTTCGGAAGCCCTTCAGCCGGCAAGATCGCGCGCATGAAATTGAACATGATCATGTCGGATGTAGGCTGGGCGCTGTGGGCAGCGATCCAGGCGAGTATATCGAAGATCAAGTATGATTTCTGGGGGTGGGCGGTCGAGCGCTGGGGCAGGGCTGTCGCGAAAATGGATTCGCCAGAATTCCCCACCTGGCTGGAAGCGGTCCAAACTTAATCTACGGAAAGGTGGAACGGAACGATGAAAGATCAGGCGCGCGTTGTCATCATTGGCGGTGGAATCGTCGGGGCCAACGTTGCTTACCATCTGGCAAAGCTGGGCTGGACGGATGTCGTCCTGTGCGAAAAAGGTGAGATCGCCAGCGGGGAATCCTCTCACGCTGCCGGGTTGGTGACCCAATTTGCCACTTCGCAAACCTTGATGCAGTTCCGCAAATACAGCATCGAGCTGTACAGCGAGCTCGGCCTCTTCGACCACGTCGGCAGCCTGCGCGTGGCTTCCACCGAGGACCAGCTCAAGGAGCTGCGCCGCAGTGTGAGCCGCGCCAAGGCCATCGGCATGGACGTCGAGATCATCTCGCCGGAAGAAGCCCTGCGCATCATGCCCCAGCTGAGCAAGGAAAACCTGTACGGCGCCATCTACCTGCCGCGCGACGGCCAGCTGGATCCCTACACGACGACCACCAGCATGGCGCGCTTTGCCAGGGAGATGGGCGTGGAGGTCAATACCGGCGTGCGCGTGACCGGGTTCGAGCTCTCCCCCAAGGGCGAGATCCAGCGCGTGCTCACCGACCACGGCCCCATCCGGACCGAGATCGTGGTCAATGCCGCCGGGCTGTGGGCGCCCCAGGTGGCGGCCATGGCCGGACTGCACATCCCCACCACACCGGTCGACCATCAGCACATCGCCCTCAAGGCCGTCGCCGGGCACGAGTTCCCGCACACGACCCCCTGCCTGCGCGATCCCGACAACCTGGTGTACATGCGCCAGGAGGCGGGCGGGCTGGTGATCGGCGGCTACGAACCTAACCCGCTGGCGCGCTGGATCGACGGCGTGCCGTGGGAGCACGGCGGAACGACCCTGCCGGCCGACTACGACCGCTTCGAGCAGCTGCTGGAAGGCGCCATCCGCCGCATCCCGTTCCTCGAGCAGGCCGGGATCATCACCCTGGTCTGCCATCCGGGCGCCTATACCCCTGACAGCCAGCCGATGCTCGGACCGCTGGCCGGGGTGCGCGGGATGTGGATCGCAGCCGGGATGTCGCTCAACGGCTACGGCGGCGCGGGCGGCATCGGCAAGCTCATGGCGGAGTGGATCGTGGAGGGCGAGCCCTCGCTCGACGTCTACGCCTACAAGGCGACGCGCTTCGGCAACTATTACGCCAACCCGGAATATGCCGCCGAGCGCACGCGCGAGGGCGTCAAGTATTACTACCGCCTGCGCTTCCCCAACGACGAGAACGAGTGGGCCCGCCCGCACCGCGTCAGCCCGGTCCACTACCGGCTGCAGGAGATGGGTGCGGTCTTCGGCGAGAAATTCGGCTGGGAGCGGGTCAACTACTTCGAGCCCGGCAAACCCTGGCGCCGGGCCGGAGCCGACCAGCGCAAGTGGGGCTGGAACAAGCCGCCGTATTTCGAGCGCGTCGGCCAGGAGCACCAGGCCACGCGGGAACGAGCCTGCCTGTTCGACCTGACCTCCTTCGGCAAGATCGAGGTCAGCGGTACAGGCGCCCTGCCCCTGCTGCAGCGCGTCGCCGACAGCGACGTCGACAAGCCTGTTGGCACGGCCATCTACACCCAGTTCCTGAACACGCGCGGCGGCGTGGAAGCCGACCTGACGATCTCGCGCCTCGCCAAGGACCGCTTCATGGTCATCACCGGCTCGGCCTTCATCGGGAACGACCTGGCCTGGCTGCGCATGCACCAGAAGGAAGACGACGGCCCGGTCACGATCCGCGACATCACCGTCGAGCTGGCGTGTTTGGCGCTGTGGGGACCGAAGGCGCGCCTCGTGCTGCAAAAGCTCACCCGCGAGGATGTTTCGAACAAGGCCATGCCGTACCTGCATGCCAGGACGATTCACGTCAACGGCGTCGAGATCTGGGCCCAGCGGGTCAGCTACGTGGGCGAGCTGGGCTGGGAGCTCTACATCCCGGCGGAGCGCGCCACACTTGTCTGGGATGCCATTCTAAAAGCCGGCCAGGAGTTCGGCATCGAGGTGGGCGGCTACAAGGTGCTCGATTCCCTGCGCCTGGAAAAAGGTTACCGCTACTACACCGCCGACGTCACCCAGCTCGAGACCCCTTACGAAGGCGGCCTGGGCTTCTGCGTCGACCTCGAAAAGGACGGTTTCATCGGCAAACAGGCGCTGGTCAAGCAGAAGCAGGAGGGCGTGAAGCGCAAGCTGTGCACACTGGTTCTGGACGGCGAGGACTTCGCCCAGATCTACGGCGGCGAGGCCGTTTACCACAACGGCAAGGTGCTCTCGCGTGTGCGAAGCGGTGGCTACGGGTACACGCTGAAGAAGAACATCCTGTATGCTTATCTGCCTGTGGAACTGGCGAAGGCCGGGACCCGGGTTGAGTTCGATCTGATCGAGGGACGCCGCCCGGGCGAGGTGACCGCCACGGTCCTGTTCGACCCGAAAGGTGAGCGCCTGCGCGCCTAACCGGCTTTACAGGTCGTCTTTATTCTTAGGAAAGGGTGAAAGAATGTTATCGATGAATGCTACCGAATTGGCGATACTCAAAAACCTGCTGGAATCCCGCCAGCCGAACCACGGCCTGCCGCGCCAGTTCTACCACGACGAACTGCTCTATCGCGCCGAGATGGAGGCCATCTGGCGGGGTGGCTGGCTCTTTGCCGGGCACTCCTGCCAGATTCCCAAGCCCGGCGACTACTTCCTGTATGACGTGGAAGGGGATTCGGTCATCGTGGTGCGCGGCGATGACGGGCGGGTGAACGCCCTGTACAACGTCTGCCGTCACCGCGGCTCGGTCATCTGCCAGGAGGCGCAGGGCAGCGTCAAGCGCTTCGTCTGCCCCTACCACCAGTGGACCTATGACCGCAGCGGCAACCTGCTGCTGCAACACGGCATGCAGGACGGCCTGGACAAATCCCAGCTCGGCCTGCACCGCGCCCACGCCCGCGAGGTCGAGGGGCTGATCTTCATCAGCCTGGCCGAGGAGCCGGTCGACTTCGACCCGGTCGAGGCGATGATCGCCCCGGAGGCCAGGCCGCAGGGCCTGGCGCGCGCCAAGATCGCCAAGGTTATGGACTTCGACGTCGCCTCCAACTGGAAGCTTGTCTGGGAGAACAACCGCGAGTGCTACCACTGCAACGTCAACCACCCGCAGTACATCAAGGCCAACTTCGACCATTACAACGCCGACGACACCATCCCGCGCGTTGCCGAGAAGCTGAAGGCGGTGACGACGCGCCTGGAGGCCAAGCTGGCCGCTCAGGGCATGTCCGTGCGTGAGGAGACGGGGATGACCCCGTTCCCGGACCCTGAGCACGGCCTCTGGTACGCGGCCAACCGCACGCCGCTGGTCGAGGGCTACATCAGCGAGACGATGGACGGCAAGCAGGTGGCTCCGCTGATGGGCGACTACACCGACCCGGACGTGGGCACGCTGCGCATCCGCTCGCTGCCCAATTTCTGGATCCACGCCAGCTGCGACCACAGTGTGACCGTGCGCCTGACCCCCCGCGGGCTGACCCACACGGACATCCGCATGATCTGGCTGGTGGACGGCAAGGCCGAGGAGGGCAGGGATTACGACCTCGACAAGATGCTGCCCTTCTGGCTGATGACCGCCGAGCAGGACTGGGAGATCTGCGTCAACCAGCAGCGCGGGGTGACCTCCCACGCCTACACCCCCGGCCCGCTCTCCACCTATAAGGAATACAATCTCGACCGCTTCCTGCGCTGGTACATCCAGGAAATGAAGGCCTTCATCGGAAAATGAAAAATCCCCGGCCCGTCTACGTCGGTTTCGGCATGCTCACCCCGGTCGCCATCATGGTGGTCGAGCAGCTTCCCGAGCATAACACCGGTGCGCTCGTCAAGGAGGTCAGCGAGTTCGTTTTCGACGACGCGGCCATCATCGCCTGCCTGCTGCGCCAGTGGGACGTGCCCACTGCCATGATCGGCACCGTCATCGGGGACGACCCGCGCGGCCACATCCTGGCCCGCCAGCTGGAAGAGTGGGGTGTGCAGGGGCAGGTGCGCCTCTCTAAGGAGGTCAAGACTCCCTGGGAGGTGGACGTCTCGGACGAGACCGGGGCGCGCACCTACTTCTGGCAGCGGTCGCCGCAGGTGCTGGACACCCTTGACACGGCCGACCTTTCCCTCGTGGAAGGAGCGCGTCTGCTGTATGTCGACTGGTACGACGGCGACCACATCCTGCGCGCCATGGACGAGGCCGCCCGACTGCAGGTGCCTGTGTTCCTGAATTTCGAGCACGGGCACGCCGACCCCGAACTGCTCAAGCGCTACGGCGGGCGGGCGACGATCTGCCAGGCGGTGACGGACGCCGCCCAGCGCGGCGAGGTCCCGCCCCTGGAGGTGGCCCAGAAGCTGTTAAAGACCGGCGTGCAGACCGCCCTGATCACCATGGCGGGCGAGGGCTGCCTGGTGGTGCGCGGGGCGGAGGTCGTGCGGGTGCACGCCCCCGCCGTGCGCGCCGTGGACGGCTGCGGGGCGGGGGCGACCTTCTCAGCCGGTTTCATCTACGGCTACCTGATGGGCTGGGACCTGGAGGAGTTGGCCCGCTTTGCCACGGCAGCCGCCTCGCTCAAGGTCACCCGCCCCGGACTGCAGATGTTCCCGATCGCGGAGATCAAAGCCCTGGCCGCGCAGCTCCCGGCCGAGCGCCCGACCCTGGCAGGCCGACCGCCGCGTTAGGAGAGTTCATTGATCAATTTCGCCGCACTTCTCACGCAGGAACAGGTCGAACGCACGCATGCGGCTTCCTTGGAGATCCTCGAGAACGTCGGGCTGCTGGTGCGCAACGAACAGGCGCGCACAATCTTCGAAAAACACGGCTGCAAGGTGGATGGTGAGACGCAGATTGTGCGTTTCCCGCCTGCGGTGGTCGAAAAATACCGGGCCATGCTGCCGCCTGCGTTCACCTTCTACGGCCGCGATCCCAAATACGACCGCACCCTGCCGCAGGACGGGCCGGTCATCGTCACAGGCAGCTCGGCGCCAAACGTCATCGACCCGGTGACGGGTCGCGAGCGGCGGGCCACCTCGGCGGACATCGCCCGCATCGCCCACCTCATCCAGGAGCTGCCCGGCTACGACGTCTTCTCGGTCGCCACCCTGGCGGACGATGCGCCCCCCGGTCAGTTCACCCTGGCGCGACTGTACCCGTCCCTGAAGCACTGCCTCAAGCCGGTGCGCAGCACGACCAAGGACATGGATGACATCCAGGCGATCATGCGCCTGCTGTACGCCGTCGCCGGGAGCGAGGCTGCCTACCGGGCGCGCCCGTTCGTGACCCACCATTACTGCCCGGTGGTCTCGCCGCTGACCATGGACCAGCTCTCCACGGAAGCCATGATCTTCTTCTGCGGGCAAGGGCTGCCGGTCTACCCGAGCATCGTGCCCAACGCCGGTCTGACCTCGCCCATGTCCATGGCGGGGACGCTGGCGCAGGGCAACGCCGAGTTCCTGGCCGTCTCGGTCCTGATGCAGATGGTGCGGGAGGGCTCGCCGACGATCTACGCCACCCTGCCGACTGTGGCCGACATGCGCACCGGCGCCTACGCCTCCGGCGGCATTGAGTGCGGCATGCTGCACATGGCCTTCGCCCAGCTGGCGCGCTTCTACAATGTGCCGAGCGGCGGTTACATCGGGCTGTCCAATGCCAAGCTCAACGACGCCCAGTCCGGATACGAAACGGGCATGTCCACCGTGGCAGGGCTCCTGGGCGGTGCCGATCTGTTCAACATGGGAGGGCTGCTCGACGCCCTGAAAGTCTTTGACTTTGCCAAGGCCGTGATCGACGACGAGATTGCCCTGATGCTCAAGCGCCTGAAGCGCGGCCTGACGTTCAACGAAGAGGAGCTGGCGTTGGAGGTCGTCGCCCAGGTCAAGCCGGGTGGGTCGTTCATGATGAGCCCGCACACGGCGAAGCGTATGAAGAGCGAGGCGCTGCTCACCCGGCTGGCCGATCGGGAGGCGCGTGAAGTCTGGGAGAAGAAGGGCTCGATGGACGCGCAGGCCCGTGCTATGGCGCGCGTGCGCGAGATCCTGAAACGTGAAAGTGTGGCTCTTTTCCCGGCGGAGGTCGAGGCGCGCGTCCGGGCGCAGTTCAAGGACCTGGTTCCGGGAAAGCTGGAGCTGCCTCAAGGCATGTAGTTTCCTGGCGTTATATGGTAGGATTCAAACTTCAGCAGGAGAAGTGTGCCCGATGAAAATTTATTTTGCGACGGACGTGCACGGCTCGGAGATCTGCTGGAAGAAATTCCTGGCGGCGAGTAAGTTTTACGAGGCGGACACCCTGATCCTGGGCGGCGACATGACCGGCAAGGCCATCGTCCCGATCATCGCCCAGGGTGGCGACAGTTACAAAGTGACCCTGCTGGAGCAGGAGAGCATCCTGCACGGGAAAGAAGAAGTCGACAAGATGGCCCAGACCATCCAGAACCGCGGTTATTATCCATACGTAACTGATCCGGATGAAATCCAGGCCATCGCCTCCTCGCCGGGTAAAATGGATGATCTCTTCCTCGATCAGGTCATCAAGACCATGCAGCGCTGGATGGAGTATGCGGATTCGAAGCTGGACGGAACGGGCATACGCTGTTTCGTCTGTCCGGGCAACGATGACATCTTCGAGATCGACGCCGTGATCGCAGCCTCCAAATACGTGCGCAGCGTGGAAGGCCAGGTAGTCGAGCTGGATGAATACCATGAGATGGCCAACTCGGGCTGGTCCAACCCCACACCGTGGCAAACCCATCGGGAGGAACCGGACGAAGCCTTGTTGGCGCGCCTCGAGGCGGTGATCAGCAAGGTGAAGAACCCCTCCCAGGCGGTTTTCAGCCTGCACGCCCCACCTTACGGGAGCGGGCTGGACGAGGCGCCGGAACTGACCAAGGACCTGCGCCCCGCCTACGCCGGCCGGTCCATGATCCCGGTCGGGAGCCGAGCCGTGATGACCGTGATCGACAAGTATCAGCCCCTGCTCGGTTTGCACGGCCACATTCACGAAGGCAAGGGAACGCGCAAGTACAAGAAAACACTTTGCATCAACCCTGGCAGCATGTACGAGCAGGGCATGCTGAACGGCGCAGTGATCGAGCTTAAACCCCAGAAGGTGGGCAACTATCTGCTCACCACGGGATAAAGCTATGGCAGTCGCAGGGATTTTGGAAAGGAGGCGGCCAATCGCGAAGAGATCGATCGGGAGAATGTGCAGATGCTTCGGTTCTAAGCTTTCCTGTTCGAAGGCCTCCCCTGGGTAAGAGCAGGGGGACCGGAGAAAAAATCGCAAAGGAGATTCAGATGAGTGACGTTTCTCTGTTCGTCCGCAAGGCAAGCGGCCTGGTAAGGGCCTGGTCGGTGTTCGACGCGTTCATCTACGCCACTTTCTCGATCAACCTGATTACCCTCGGGCTGTTCATCTTCTCCTACTGCTACTACCTCGGGGGCAGTCTGATTACCGGCGTGTTGATTGGCGCCATCTTCACCGTCTTCGAAGTCATCGTCTACGCCAGCCTGATTTCCGCCATGCCGCGCGCAGGAGGTGACTACGTCTGGCAGAGCCGCATCCTGAACCGCGCCGTCGGGTTCGTGCTGACGGTCACCGGCTGGTGGTTCATCCTGTGGCTGTGGACGCCGCTCTACGGCCAGATGCTGACCTACGAGGTGTACACACCCCTGCTGGCGATCGCGGGCCTCAAGGATGCCGCCCTGTGGTTCACGACGACCTCCACGGGCCAGTTCGTCGGCATGCTTTCGGTGTGCGTGATCGTGTTCATCTACATTGCCATCGGTATGAAATGGTATGCCCGGGTGCAGAAGATTTGCTTCTACGGCGGGCTCGCCGGCCTGGCGATCGTCTTCCTCCTGCTCCTGTTCGGCAACAATGCCACCTTCATCGCCAATTTCAACCAGATGACGCCCATGTTCGGAGCGCAGGTCGGGTCCGATGTGTATGCGGCGACCCTGCAGGCGGGTACGGATGCCGGCACGGTTGCCGGACCGCTCTTCCCGCTGGCGATCGGCGCCAGCGTCCTGCTGGTCCCGATGCTGACCTTCTTCAACCTGTGGCCGAACTGGGGCTCCACCCTGTACGGCGAGGTGCGCGGCGCTTCGGATTACAAGCGCAACCTTCTCGGGCATGCTGTGGGCCATCATCGTGACCACGCTGGGTGCGGTGATCTTCTTCCTGCTGATCGGCAAGACCATCGGCTGGGACTTCTACAACAAGGCCAACGGCGCCTTCTGGAACTGGGGCTTCGGCTACACCACGACCACGCCGCCGCTGCCCATCTGGCCCTACCCGGCACTGTTTGCGGCCTTCATGGTCAAGAGCCCGGCGCTCATGTTCATCATCGTGCTGCTGATGAGCCTGTGGTGGTTCGGCTGGTCTGGGACGCTCTTCCTGAGCTCGACGCGCGTGATCTTCGCCGCAGCCATCGACCGCATGCTTCCCGAGTGGGTCTCGAAGATCGAGCCGCGCACCAAGACGCCCATCAATGCGCTGCTGCTGATGGTCATCCCTTCGGCGATCATCTCGTACCTGTACGCCTTCAAGGTCTTCAACTTCCAGACCCTGGCGCTGGATGCCACGGTGGTGATCGCCATCACCTTCCTGGGTTCCACCATCGCCGGGATCGTCATGCCCTGGCGGGCCAAGGATGTGTTTGACGGCTCGCCGATCGCCAAGTACAAAGTCCCGGCCTGGCTGGGATGGATCGTCACCGCCGTCTACGCCGTCTTCGCCGTCTACCTGATTTACCTCTCGTTCAAGTATGCCTGGACGATCCTCAGCGGGCTGGGGGCGCTGGGCGCCAGCGGGCTCACCTGGTTCGTGGTGGTCATCCTGGCGCTGGTGACCCTGATCAATGCGGCGGTCCTGGTATGGATCTTCCTGCAGGTGGTCAAGGGCATCACCGGCAGCAAGGCCATGCCGCTGATCACCCTGGCAGGCCTGATCTTCCTGGGCTTCCTCGACTGGCTGCTGGTGGTCTGGTTCTGGGATCCGAATACGGCTTCCGGAACCGCCAGTTATGCCATCGGCTGGTCGAACGTCAGCTCGATGATCTTCATGATGATCAACTACCTGGTGGCCGCGGCGATCTACTTTGGCTTCAGCGCCTACCGCAGGCGCCAGGGCATCGAGATCGAGAAAGTCTACAAGGAGATCCCGGTCGAGTAACCTCTACCCGCTACTTCTGTTGGGGAAGGAGGAGATTCCGGACTTCTTAACCGGATCTTAACTCCTCCTTCCAATGCCTTTAATTGCGGCGTGATAGGATGGAAAGCACATCTTTCCCGCGTCCTCCCCGGTCGATAGCCGGGTGGCTGATTGACTCGTGCCTTTGAGGATGCTACAATAAATCAGATTAATCTTGACTGGAGGTGCCACGACCAAATGATGATGTCGTTGTCCCGCCTATTTCAATTCATCTACGATCACGCATCTGAACGATAAGGCACTTCAAATATAAGGAGAGAAGAAGAATATGCAAACCAAGAAGTTTGTTTTCAATTTGATCTCGTTGCTGGTGGCTACAGCTTTCGTGCTTTCCGCCTGTGGCGGCTGCAGGCGGCCGACCTGATGTAGCCGCAGGGCTACACCGGCACAGAAGTTCCCAGTGTGCCGCAGGACCTCGTTACCGGCTGCAAGACGGAAGGCATGCTGACGATCATTGCCACGCCACCTGACTGGGCGAACTACGGAGAGATTTTTGCGGACTTCGAGATACGACCTCCGGTGTCAAGATCAATTCCCTCGACCCGAATGCTGGCTCGGCGGATGAACTGGCCGCCATCGAAGCCAACAAGGGCAACAAAGGCCCGCAGGCTCCCGATATCGTGGATGTCGGCTATGCTTATGGCGCAACTGGCATCGCTGCCGGAGATTACCAGGCTTATAAAGTCTCCACCTGGGACAAGATCCCCGACACCCTCCTGGGCATTCCCGCCAAGGATCCGACTGGCTACTGGATCGGCGGCTACTACGGCGTCATGGCCATTATGGTGAATACGGCTGTTGTGAAGAATGTCCCAGCCAACTGGTCCGACTTGCTCAAGCCCGAATACAAGGGACAGGTTGCCTTGGCCGGTGACCCGCGCACTTCGAACCAGGCCATCCAGGCAGTATTTGCAGCCGCTTTGGCCAATGGTGGCTCTCTGGATAATGCCCAACCGGGTCTCGACTTCTTCAATCAATTGAACCAGGCTGGTAACTTCGTCCCGGTGATCGCCAAAGTTGGTACCATTGCGCAGGGCGCAACCCCCATCGTGCTGATTCTGGGACTATCATGGCTTTTGGCTATAAAGATACCTGGGCTGGAAATCCTCCCGCCACTGATTATCTATCCCTCCCCGACCATCGCCAGCATGTACGTCCAGGCGATCAGCGCCTATGCGCCCCATCCCAATTGCGCCAAAGTATGGATGGAAATCCTCCACTCTGACGAAGGCCAACTGGCTTGGATGAAGGGTTACGCCCATGGCGTCCAACAGGCGACATGGAAGCCCGCGGTGTAATCCCGGCCGACCTGGCAGCCAAGTTGCCGGCCTCCAGCGCCTATGCCTCGGCGGTTGCCCCCAGCCCTGATCAACTCACTGCTGCGCTGACGTTGATCAAAGCTGGTTGGATGACGACCGTCGGTGTGGACATTCCAACCCCAGGCTCCGTAGATCGATCATGACTACTTTGGATGTAAAGCGGGACGCGCCTATCGGCGCGTCCCGCTCGACCCAAAATGTCCTGGGCATGGCTCGGCGTGATGCCCTTCTTTCTATTTGCCTTCCTTTTTCTTATCTATCCATCTTCGACCATCGTCATACGCAGTTTTCAAGATTCGAAAACCCATGCATTTACTTTCAAAAATATCCTGGCGCTCTTCAATGATCGCTACATTCTGAGGCGCATACTGGATCAGCATCCAGATCAGCCTCGTCACCTCCATAGGTGGTGGGATTTTTGGCTTCCTGCTGGCATATTCAGCCATCCGGGGTGGCTTACCGCAGTTCATGCGCTCGAGCCTGATGACCTTCTGCGGTGTGGCTTCGAACTTTGCTGGTGTCCCGCTGGCATTTGCTTTTATTGCACTGCTAAGTCCGACCGGCATGCTGATCGGCTGGTTGAGGGCGCTCGGATATAATCCGTACTTCCATGGCTTTACGCTGTATACATTTTGGGGATTGAGTATTGTGTACATGTACTTCCAGTTCCCCCTGATGGTGTTGATCATCGCCCCGGCGATTGATGGTTTACGGCGTGAGTGGCTGGAAGCTTCGGAGAACCTGGGAGCCAGTTCCTTCCAGTACTGGCGATATGTGGCTTTTCCCATCCTCCTGCCATCCATCATGGGCACGATGATCCTGCTCTTTGGCAACTCCTTTGGTGCCTTTGCCACCGCCCAGGCGCTGACCGGCGGTCAGATCAATCTTGTGACGATCGTGATCGGCTCGCAACTGCGCGGGGACGTATTGGGTGACCCCGGTCTGGGATATGCCCTGGCACTGGGCATGGTGGTCGTTATGGCTTTGGCGATTACTGGCTATACCTTCCTTCAACGACGGACAGAGAGGTGGATGAAATGAAGACGCGGTGGTGTGGTTTGGTCGTGGTTCATGGATGATCCTTGGCATCCTTTATTTCTTTCTGCCACTCGTGGCGACCTTTATCTTCTCGCTGAAAGCCAAACTTGGGGTTCTGAGTTTTCAGGCATATGCAAATATATTTCAATGACCCGCAGTTTGTTTACAACTTCTCGGCCTCCGTTCTTTGGGCGGTCCTCACCATCGTGGTCGGGATCCTGCTCTTCGTCCCTACAGCTTTCTTGATCCGCTTGAAAGTCCCGCAGTTTCGTAGCCCGGTCGAGTTCATCACCCTGCTTCCTTTTGTTATTCCCGCCCATTGTATATGTCTTTGGGCTGGTGCGGACCTATCAGTCATCCTCCGCTCCTGATCGTTAACAGCCCGGCATTGCTCGTTGCGGCGTATACCATGTTGTCCATGCCTTACATGTATCGTGCGGTTGATACGGGTTTACGCTCGATTGACGTGCGCACTCTGACCGAAGCGGCACAAAGTCTTGGGTGCTGGCTGGGGGACAATCCTATTTAGGGTGATCCTGCCGAATATCCGTGTCGCCATCCTGAGCGGCGCCTTCCTGAGTTTTGCCATCGTGATCGGTGAATTAATTCTCGCCCAATACCTGGCCAAGCCCGCCTTTGCCCCCTATATGGCGTATATGATCCAACAAAAGGCTTATGAGCCGGCCGCAATGGCCATTATCAGCTTTGCCCTCACCTGGGCAGCCATGGGGATCATCCAATTGGTCGGTCGCGGCGGCGGGCAGGCACAGGTCGGAGGCGGACACTAAATCATCCGAGGAGTGACAATCATGACATATCTTGCGCTTTCCAATATCTCCAAAGAATTTTCCGGTACTGCGGCTGGTACAAGATTTCAACCTCGACGTGGAAAAAGGCGAGTTCGTCTCTTTCCTCGGACCTTCGGGTTGCGGCAAGACGACCACCCTGCGCATGATTGCCGGCTTCGAAGTCCCCACTACGGGCAACGTCATCCTGGACGATGTCGATATCACCAACAAGGCTCCCAACCAGCGCAACGTGGGCATGGTCTTTCAAGCCTATGCCCTCTTCCCGAACATGACCGTGGCGCAAAACATCGGATTCGGCCTGACGCATCCGCAGGGAACCGGCCGCCGCCATCAAAGAGCGTACGAACGAGATGCTCGCCTTGATTCACCTCGAGCAGAAGGGCAATAGTTATCCCTACCAGCTCTCCGGCGGGCAACAGCAGCGCGTCGCCCTGGCGCGTGCGCTCGCCATTCGTCCCCAGGTGCTTCTTGCTCGACGAGCCCCTTTCCGCGCTGGACGCGAAAATTCGAGTTCAGCCTGCGCGCCGAGATCCGCGCCATCCAGCGCAAGCTGGGCATCACGGCCATCTACGTGACCCATGACCAGGAAGAAGCCCTGTCCATCTCGGACCGCATCGTCGTCATGCACGAAGGGAAGATCGAACAGGTGGGTACCCCCTTCGAGATCTACAACTTCCCCCAGACGGCCTTTGTGGCCAACTTCGTCGGGACGTTGAATACCGCCACCGCCGAAGTGGTCGACCCGGCGAAGCACCTTTTCAAGATCGACGGCCTCCAGCTGCAAGCCGCGGAAGGCCTGGACGGCCGGCAGAAAGGCGACAAGGTCACGATTGCAATCCGGCCCGAGCGCCTGAATTTCGTTGCGCAGGAGAAGAAAGCCAATGTCCTTGACTGCCAGATCGAAAACATCACCTTTCTCGGTTCGGTCGTCCGCATCCAGGTGTTGGTCGGCAGCAACCGTTTTTACATGGACACGTTCAACAATCCCTTCCTCGAGCTTCCCAAGATCGGCGACAAGGATCAGGTCAGCTGCTCGCGCGAAGCGGTCCTGGTGTTGAAGGCCTGAAATTTCCACGATCGACCAAGAGATCCAAGCTTGAGCAAAGTCATCCTCGTGCTCTCCGACGGCCTGCGGTATTACCCCGCGGTCGCCAGAATGGGAACCTTGGACCATTTGGTGGAAGTACAGCTCGCCAGCCTTTGCAAGATGACTGGCGAGTTGCCCAGCATGTCGGGGCTCATGTACGAGCGCTGCACGCCGGCCTGACGGCCAGTGAACACGGCCGCCTGGTTTAACCCCCGGCCGGCCGCAGGGAAATTGCGACCTGAATACTACTTTTCTATTTGGAGGTTACCTTGAAACTCGTTGCATGTGTCAAAGCCACCCCAGATACCACCGCTGCCGTCAAGGTTATCGACGGCAAGGCGACCTGGGGGGATGCGCCGCTGGTGATCAATCCGTGGGATGAATTTGCCGTCGAAGCCGCCCTGCGGCTGAAGGAGGCGGACAGCGGAACCGTGACGGCCGTTTCGGTCGGCGGCGAAGAAGCCAAGATCGCCCTGCGCCACGCCCTGGCGATGGGCGCCGACGATGCGCTGCTCATCTCCGACCCGGCGCTGGTCTCCCCGGACCCCCAGGCGATCGCCCGTATCCTGGCCGCCGTCCTCCAGAAGCTCGGCGGAGTGGACCTGGCCTTCTTCGGCCGCCAGGCGATCGACGATGACTCCGGCACCACCCCCGCCCAGGCAGCCCGCCTGCTCGGCTGGCCGGCACTCACCCTGGCTTCGGTGATCAGGTTCGAAAGCGGCAGCCTGCGTGTGGAGCGCGCCATCGAGGAAGGCCGGCAGATCGTCACCGCCAAGCCGCCGGCCGTCATCAGCCTGGTCAAGGATATCGGCGAGCCGCGTTTCCCGTCCTTCATGGGCATCCGCAAGGCGTCCAAGGCCGAGATTCCGGTCTGGTCCCTGTCCGACCTCGGCCTGCCTGCCCCGGCGGCCGTGATCCAGCCGCTCGAGCTGCTGGACGCCCCGGTGCGCCAGGTGGTGTGTGAGTTCATCACCGGCACCAATCTGCAGGAGATCGCCGAGCATCTTGCCGACAAAGTCCTGGGAGAGAAGCAGCTATGAACACCTGGGTTTACATTGACCATTTCAAAGGCGAAGCCCTGCCGGCCTCCTGGGAGGCGGTCGGGGTCGGGAAGACGCTGGGGAAGGTCACTGGACTGGTCTTCGGGTCCGGCGCCGACGCCCTGGCAAAGACCGCCTTCGAGTACGGCGTGGACGAGGTGCTACTGGCGGACGATCCCTCCCTGGCGGATTACCGTCCCGAGGTGTTTGCTTCGACGTTGAAGCAGGTCTTTGCACCCGGGGCCTGTGACGTGCTGCTCTTCCCGACCACCAGCCGTGGCCGGGAATTGGCGGCCATGGCCGCCATCGACCTGAACAGCGGTGTGCTGGTGGACGTGATCGCCCTGGAAGCGGCCGGCGACAAGCTGACGGTCACGCGCCCGATTTACAGCGGCAAGGTCCTGGCCAAGGTCACAAGTTCCGCAAAGCCTCAGATCGTGACCCTGCGCGGGCGGGCGTTCCCCAAGCCGGCCCAGCAGGCGGGGAAGTCGGGCACAGTGACCAAGATCGCCGCGGGCAGCGGGGCTTTGACCGCCGTCGAGGGCTACACCACCTCCGAAGGCAGCGTCAGCCTGACGGATGCCAACGTCATCGTCTCCGGAGGCCGCGGCATGGCCGAGAACCCGTCCCTGCAGCCGCCTGCCGGGATGGATGCCAAGCAGGCCGAGATCTGGCGCGCCCAGCAGGGTTTCGCCATGCTCAAGGAGCTGGCGGCCGTGCTCGGCGGAGCGGTGGGCGCCTCGCGCGCCGCCGTGGACGCCGGCTACGTCCCCTACGCCATGCAGGTTGGGCAGACCGGCAAGCTCGTTTCGCCGAACGTCTACGTCGCCTGCGGCATCTCCGGCGCCATCCAGCACCTGGCCGGCATGCGCTCGAGCAAGCTGATCGTGGCCATCAACAAGGATGCCGAGGCGCCGATCTTCAAGCTGGCCCGCTACGGAGTGGTCGGCGACCTGCACCAGATCATCCCGGCCCTGACCGCCGCTTTCAAGCAGCGCCTGGGAAAGTAAAACCGTCGGCTCGATAGACAAACAAGCCGCCGTCCGAGGGATCGCCCGGGCGGCGGTTTTGGTTCCGAAAGGTGGGCCGGGGAAGGTGGACGAAAATCACGTCCAAAAGCATACACAAATTGTTGCTTCGCATCCCGATTCATTCTATACTACGCTTAAGGTCCCTATGAAAAAACTTACCCGTCGTGATTTCCTGAAGATGGGCGCCGCCGGTGCGGGCGCCCTGACACTCGGCGAGCTGTTGGCTGCCTGCGGCCAGGCCATCCCGCCAGCGGCCCCGCTGTCGGAGGCATCCCGGTTGCCTGCCGCGCAGAATACCCCCACGCTGACCGCGGCCTCCGCCACCGGCACCCAGCCGCCCCCTTCTTCGACAGAGGCGTCTGCCCCGACGGCAACCCCTGCCCCGAGCGCCTCCCCCCTGAGCCTGCCCGACCTGGCGGTGGCACACGGCGGCGAGCCCGAGCCGATGGTGCGCCTGGCTCTGTCGGCCTTCGGCGGCATGGAGCATTTCGTTCCCCGAGGCGCGAACGTGATCATCAAGCCCAACATCTGCACGGCTCTCCCTTACCAATACGCTGCCACGACCAACCCGTGGGTGGTCGGCACGCTGGTCAAGATGTGTTACGAGGTTGGAGCATCGAAGGTGCGGGTGATGGATTATCCGTTCGGCAGCTCGGCCCAGGAGGGGTACAAACGCAGCGGCATCCGCGAGCAGGTGGAGGCGGCGGGCGGAGAGATGGCGTACATGACGCCGCTGTTCAGGTACGTGAAGACGCCCATCCCTCAGGGGGTCGATTTGAAAGCTATCGAGGTCTTCGACGAGATTCTGAAAGCCGACGTGCTCATCAATGTCCCCATCGCCAAGGATCACGGCTCCACCCGCCTGACGCTGGCGATGAAAAATCTGATGGGCGTGGTCCTGGACCGCAATACCATGCACGTCAACCTGGGCCAGCGCATCGCCGACCTGGCCAGCCTGGTGCGCCCGCAGCTGAACGTCGTCGACGCGGTGCGCATCCTGGTCGCCAACGGCCCCACCGGCGGCGGCGACCTGAACAACGTCAAGAAGATGGATACGCTCATCGTCAGCCCGGACATCGTCGCCGCGGACAGCTACGCCACCGGACTGTTCGGCATGCAGCCGGACGACATCGCCTACATCCGCGCCGGAGCGGCGATGGGCTTGGGCCGCATGGATCTGCAGAGCCTGAAGATCCAGGACATCCCCGTCTGAGCTTGAGCGGCTCTCCCTCATTATGAAAATATCCGCAACATTTGCCTCCGGGGGAAAAAGGAAGGTGCGCAAGGGCCGACCTGCCGGACCCTGGGTGGCCGCCCGCAAAACGGTGCAGTACTTGGCACTGCTCATTTTTGTCGTCCTATTTGTCCAGGCGCAACGCGGCGGCTGGCCGGGAAACGTCGTCAACCTGCCCATGCGCCTGGACCCCCTGATCGTGCTGGGACACCTGCTTGCCAGCCGGACCTTCCTGGCTGGCTCGGCCGTGGCGTTGATCGCCGTCCTGCTGACCCTGGTCTTCGGTCGGGCATGGTGCGGCTGGCTCTGCCCTCTGGGAACCACCCTGGACCTGTTCCCGCTGCGCCGCGGGCGCGGGGACCGGCCTGCCCCCGCTGAGGGCTGGCGGAAAGCGAAATATCTTTTGCTGGTGGCAACACTGGTCGCTGCCCTGCTGGGGAACCTGGCCCTGCTGTTCTTCGATCCCCTGGCGCTCTGGTTCCGCAGCCTGACGGTGGCGCTCTGGCCGGCTGCCGATCGCCTCCTCACCGCGGCCGAGGCGCTGCTCTACCGCCTCCCGATCCTGGCCGGGCCGGTCTCGACCTTCGACGGCTGGGTCCGGCCGTTCCTCTTCCCGACCTCGCCGGCGTTCTACCGGGATACGCTGCTCTTTGCCGGGATTTTCCTGGGGGTGATCCTGCTCAACCTGCTCGCGCCGCGCTTCTGGTGCCGCTATCTCTGCCCGCTGGGCGGGCTGCTTGGCCTGCTGGGCAAGGTCGCGCTTTTCCGCCGCCAGGTGGACGAGGAGTGCAAGGGCTGTGTCCTGTGCACCGGCATCTGTCCGACGGGGACCATCGACCCGGCCCGGGGCTACCGCAGTGACCCCGGGGAGTGCACCGTCTGCATGGATTGCGTGGAGGTCTGTCCGCACGGCCTGAATGTTTTCAAGCCCGGCTTTTCGCCGGCCCTCTGGCAGCCCTATGACCCCGGGCGGCGGGAGGCGTTGTTGACCATCGGCGCGGCCGCCGCGGGGATGGCTCTCCTGCGCAGCGGCCTGCTCGCCCGGCGCGAGCCGCCGTTCCTGTTGCGCCCGCCCGGGGTGCGCGAGACCAGCCCGGACCCGGCCGCGTTCACGAAATGCACCCGCTGCGGCGAATGCCTGCGCGCCTGCCCGACGCATGCCCTGCAGCCTTCGGTCTTCGACGCCGGCCTGGAGGGGTTGGGCTCGCCGGTTTTCGTCATGCGCCTGGGCTTCTGCGATTACTCCTGCAACGCCTGCGGCCAGGCCTGCCCCGTGCAGGCCATCCCGCCGCTCGGCCTGGAGCAGAAGCGCCTGCAGGTCGTCGGCCTGGCAACCATCGATCAGAACCGCTGTATCCCCTGGTCCGATCACAAGCCCTGCATCGTCTGCCAGGAGATGTGTCCCCTGCCTGACAAAGCCGTCCAGCTGGAGCAGGCGGAGATCCAGGAAGCGGATGGAACGCGCCTGACGCTGCAGCTGCCGCACGTCGTCCGCGACCTGTGCATCGGCTGCGGGATTTGCGAGTACCAGTGCCCGGTCAATGGCGAGGCGGCGATCCGGGTCTATGTTCCAGAAGCCAGCACTCAGTTCTAATCGATCGGGATGACAGGCGATATCCAGAAGTGAAAACACGATCTGGGCCGGTCATACCCGTCCGCGACTTGAGGATGAAATGGGTCCTCGAGTCGCCGTTTCCGAGCATGATGAAAGAG
Organism: uncultured Chloroflexia bacterium; assembly: GCA_963739255.1. Classification (GTDB taxonomy): domain Bacteria; phylum Chloroflexota; class Anaerolineae; order Anaerolineales; family Villigracilaceae; genus UBA877. The sequence continues at coordinate 443,569 of CAVTZT010000008.1, read as the reverse complement.
AACATCGACCGTTCCTTGCGGCCGTATACGCGTGATTATCTCTTTGTGACCGGAATTAAGGTAAAAAAGGTGGATCTCCCGCCGCAGGTCCCCGGCGCGGTGGGCCCGGGGTCCGGAACGCAATGCACGCATGGGGGTTGAAGCTTAGGGAACGGTATGCCATCCAGCATCCATTTTCAGAACAAATGGTTGGGTGTATACTCATTTTACTGAATTCCAGAGGAGGAAGCATATGAAGCGAGCAGTCAGCATCAGCATCGGCTCGTCCAAGCGTGACAAGGCAGTCGTCATCAAGTTGTTCGGTGAGGAAGTCAGCATCGAGCGCATCGGCACCGACGGCGACATGGAAGCTGCTGCGCTTAAATACAAGGAGTTGGATGGCAAGGTGGACGCCTTTGGCGTCGGGGGAGCGGACCTGGGACTGATGGTGGACGATAAGTGGTATCCGCTTTACTCGGTACAACCGATGGTGCGCTATATCAAGGAAACCCCCGTGGTGGACGGCGCCGGGTTGAAGAACACACTTGAGACCAAAGCCGCGCCCTTCGTGGAGGCCAAGCTGGGCGATTACATCAAGCAGATGGGCGGCAAGAAGGTCTTCGTCATGACCGGGGCGGACCGCTGGGGGCTGGCACACGGATTTGTCCAGGCCGGTTACGAGTGCACTTTCGGGGATTTCATGTTCTCGCTCGGGATGCCGATCGCCCTTCATTATGAAAAACAGCTCAAGTCCCTGGCTGGGCTCGTCATGCCCATCGCCGGCCGCCTGCCTTTCAATTGGGTCTACCCGACCGGTGAGAAACAGGAGGAGCGCAAACCCAAGTATCCCAAGTGGTTCCATTGGGCCACGGTGGTGGTCGGCGACTGCCACTACATCAAGCGCTACATGCCCGACGACATGAAAGGCAAGGTGGTGGTGACCAACACGACCACGCCCGAGGACGTGGAGCTGTTCCGCAAGTGCGGGGTCAAGTACCTGGTCACGACCACACCGGTCCTTGAGGGGCGCTCGTTCGGCACGAATATGATGGAGGCCGCGCTGGTGGCGGTCTCGGGTAAGAAACGCCCCCTGACCCGCGCGGAATACAACGAAATGCTGGATAAACTCGGGTTCCAGCCGACGCTGCAGGAGCTTAACTGATCTGGAAGCCGTTTCATCCAGGCCAGGACCACGACGTTCAGGATAAAAAAAACTAGCAGAACCTGTCTCAAAAACTCGCAGGGGACGGCTTCTCGAGAGGCGTCCTTGAAGCGGGCATGGGAGCCGGCTGGACAGTTTTTGAGACAGGCGGTGCTCATATAGATATATTTTCAGGAGGAGAATCCTATGGATGCAGTCGTAACCGCCGGGGGAATCCCACTGCCAGAGGAACCGTTGTATCCGCTCACCCAGGGCCATCCCAAAGCCATGCTGGATATGGCCGGCAAGCCCATGATCCAGTGGGTCCTGGACGCGCTGACCGAGGCCAAGTCCGTGGAGAATGTGATCCTCGTCGGCCTGACCGAGAAGAGCGGCCTCAAGTGCGGGAAGAAGATGTACTTTGTTCCCAATCAGGGCAAGATCGTCGAGAATCTCCAGGCCGGAGCCAGGAAAGCCATGGAGATCAACAAGAAGGCCAAGCATGTCGTCCTGGTCTCGTCCGACCTGCCGGGCATCACCGGCGAGATGGTCGACTGGACGGTCAGCACCGCCATGCAGACGGACGAGGATATCTATTACAGCGTGGTCAAGCGCGAGGTGATGGACAAACGTTACCCGGGATCCAAGCGCACCTTCACCCACCTCAAGGACATGGAGGTCTGTGGCGGGGACCTGAACGTGGCGCGCCTGAAGTTCTTGGCCGGCGGCGACACCGATGTCTGGACTCGGATCACGGATGCCCGCAAGAGCCCCCTCAAGCAGGCTGCCCTGGTCGGCTTTGACACCGCCTTCTTGTTGCTCATCGGCCAGCTGACCCTGGCGAAGGCGGTCGAGACCGTGACCTCTCGTTTGCACCTCACCGGCCGGGCGATCGTCTCCCCCTACGCCGAGGTCGGCATGGACGTGGATAAACCCCACCAGCTCGAGCTGGTGCGCGACGACCTTAAAAAGCGCCTCAGGAAGGCAGCCGGGCCGGCCCCGAAGAAGAAGGCGCCGGCGGCTGCCAAGAAAGCTCCCATCCGGAAGTCCACGAAAAAGTGACCCTCCATCGCCTGCTGGAACTGGACGCTCGCACCTCCGCGCGCCTGCGCGTGGCCGAGCGTCCGGGTTTATTACGCAGTTGTGCGGCCGTGCTGGCCCATTCGGGTGATTCCTGGTTCTGGTGGGCCGGGCTGGCCCTGCTCTGGTGGCTGGGGAATTCCTTCTGGAGGCCCTGGGCCTTGACCGTCCTGCTCAGCATCATCTGTCTGGCGGTCATCGTGCTGGCGATCAAGTTCGCCATTCGCCGCCGCCGGCCGGAAGGGGAGTGGGGCGCCTTCTACCGCTCCACCGACCCGCATTCGTTCCCCTCCGGGCACGCGGCGCGCGTCGTGCTGATCGCCGTGCTGGCGACCGGGATGGGACCCTGGTGGCTGGCGCTGGTCCTGTGGCTGTGGGCGCCGCTCGTGGCGCTGGCGCGCGTGGCCATGGGCCTGCATTATCTTTCAGATATCGTCGTCGGGGTGCTGCTGGGGCTGCTAGCGGGGGGCGTCGCCCTGCAGATCCGGTAAATCAGGAGGGGCTGGCAGCTGCCAGCCCGTCCTCTTGTCTAGCGGGCCGCCTTCATGGCGGCCTTGAAGTTCTCCAGGGCGGTCACTGGCGTGGGATCCACCTCGTAGGCCATCGCCAGGTAATAGGCGGTGTAATCGCCGAAATGCAGCGCCGTCCAGACGTGCCCGAGTGCCAATTCGCCGCGGGCATCGTAAACGTCCGTGTTCAGGCCTTCGGACATGAATTCCTGGCGGGTCAGGTCGAGGCGCATCCGGTTGCGGGGGTGATCGGACGGGGAGCGCAAGAACATGCTGAAAATGTGGCTGAGCGGTTCCACGGGGTTGATCAGCCCGGCCAGGGTATTGTGGTCCGCCTCGGGCAGGGCCTCGAAGCCTGCGCCGGCCTTGGCAAGTTCGTTCACCTGTCCCTTCCAACGGCGCGCCACCGGGGTCAGGATGCCGGCGGCGAACACGTTCACCCAGCGGCCCATCATCTGGCCGGCCAGGCGTTTGGCCGGGTTCTTTGCCACGGGCACGTGGCTGCGCAGGCTTTCCTGCTGGCTGCGCATGGCGGCGATCCCGGCCGCCAGGCTCTTGGCCGGGTCGGGAATCAGGCCCAGGCGGGCAAAGGCGGCCAGCAGCAGGCCGAACGAGAAGCCGACCGCGGCGCGCGGCTGGCCGGCATGGGCGAACTTCCAGACGGGGACCTTTGCCTTCGCGGCACGGTCGAGCAGCTCCCCTCCGGAGGCGAGGGCCATCAGACGGCAGCGGTTCTTCAGGGCGGCTTCGTACGAGTCCAGGGTTTCCTCGGTGTTCCCGGAGTGCGACGAGGCGATGACCAGTGTCTGCGCGCCGCTCGCCCAGGCGGGCAGGCCGTAATCGCGGTGCACGAAGACGGGCACTTTGCAGGTCGCAGCGGTGCAGGCGGCCAGCAGGTCGGCGCCGATGGCCGAGCCGCCCATGCCCGAGATCAGCACGCGCGTGATGCCTTCCGCCTCCGGCAGCGGCTGGTCCTGGCCCAGCACCCAGGCGGACTGGAGCTGATCGGGCAGGCCGTCGATCTCACCCAGCATGTTCTGGCGGTCGAGCTGCGGAAAGGATTCGAACTTGTCGAGGTTCATAGGAGAATGCCCAGATTTTACCATCCGATAGGTTTTGAGAAAGTTCCCTGTGCATCAGACAATTTATCGGGAAAAAGACTTGTTGCTAAAACGCCCCGGCGGATTTGCTTCACAAAAAGCACATGTGGCAATAAAACCACACTTGGGTGCTTGTGTGGGTTTAGAATTCCCACCGGCTTGCCTAGTTCTTTAGTAACGACTTTGATGGGTTCTAATAAATCAGAGTCGTTGGAAACAACTACTGCTAATTCAAAATCATCTCGAAACGCGTCTACTAGCATGTGAGTTGCAAGATTGACATCCGATCCCTTTTCTTCCGTCTTAATCACCTTGACGTGGCCTTTTTTCGGCGCAGCCAAAGGCATCATTACCTCGTGTGAAAGAAAGCTTCCTAATATGATTTCTATCTTAGGGACAGTCTTCAAGGCTCGTAAGAATGTTTGCTGCCGGATGAGCTTATCCGGGTCGTTAGGTCGCGGAGTGACTAAAGCTGTGAAGTATTTTATCCGGTGAATAGTATCGTGGGGCAGTAATAGATGACACATCTTGGCTGGATTAAGCCAGTGAAAGGGCGTATCTTTGATACAGCCATAGTAGAAATTGAATCCATCGATATAGACATTGGTTTTCATGGCTTAAACACAGAAGCCGCCCGGAGGCGGCTTCGTACCGGGTTCGCCTAAGCTACTACCGGGGGGCATGCCTCTATTATCGTGATTATTATGGTTTTTGTCAAGAAAACAAATATTCTATATTAATCCTCTGCCATTTTTGTCTTAATCTGGATTGCCATTTTATAAATCTCGCGCCGCTTCCAGCCGGACTCGTCCGCCAGCTGAGCGGCCAGCCGGGTCGGGGACTTGCCGGCGGATGACCCGGCCAGCAGGGCGGAGAGCAGGTGCTCCTCCGACCAGCGCGTCTTCTCGTCCGAGGGGCGGCCGGCCACCACCAGGGTGAACTCGCCGCGCGGTTTGTTTTTGCTGAAGTGCGCCCGCGCCTCCGTGAGCGTCCCGCGCCAGATCTCCTCGTGGACCTTGGTCAGCTCCCGTGCCACGGCAGCCTCCCGGTCGCCCAGCACAGCGGCCAGGTCGGCCAGGGACTCCAGCAGGCGGTGGGGGGCCTCGAGGAAGATCAGGGTGTAGGGCTGGGCGGCGACCCGCTCGAGCAGCTCCCGGCGCTCAGGGGATTTGCGCGGCAGGTAGCCCAAGTAGAGGAAAGCGTCCGTTGGCAGACCCGAGGCGACCAGCGCGGCGACCGGGGCGGAGGGTCCGGGCACCGGGCAGGCCGGATGCCCGGTCTCCAGGGCGGCGCGCACCAGCTCGTAGCCCGGGTCGTTGAGCGCCGGCGTGCCGGCGTCCGAGACCAGCGCCACATCCCCTTCGGACAGGGCGCCCAGGATCGTGTCGAGCTTGGTCAGCTTGTTGTGCTCGAAGTAGCTGGTCAGGGGCGTGTGCAGGCCGAAGTGGGCCAGCAGTTTGCGGGTCACGCGCGTGTCCTCGGCGGCGATCAGGCGCGCCTCCTTCAGAACGCGCAGAGCACGCGGGCTCATATCTTCCAGGTTGCCGATTGGCGTGGCGACTAGATACAGGGTGCCCATTTCGGCTTTATTCTAACAGAAACACGTTGGGAAGGAGGTCCAACAAGCTGACCTGGAGGCAAATTACTTGGCCTCCGCGGCGGCCTTCTCCGCCGACTGCCGCAGGCCGGCGCGGCCGAAGAGCGGCAGGGCGGGGGTAAGCAGCAGGCCGGAGACCGCGATCGCCGCCCGCACGGAGACGGCGCTGGCGACCAGGCCGACGCCCGGTCCGCCCAGGATCTGCCCGATGGCATCCACCTGGCTGCTCATTGAGAGCACCGTGGCGCGCACCCTCGGGTCCAGCCGCTGGTTGACCCAGGCCGTGTACAGCGGGCCGGCGACGTTGCGCAGCACGTTGATCAGCCAGTAGGCGGCCAGGGTCAGCGCCAGGAGCGGCGAGAGGGCAAAGGCGACCAGGCTCGCGGCCAGGATGCCGGTGACGGCCAGCATCAGGCGGGCGATCTGCCCGGGCTGGCTGGTGTCCAGGCGCCTTTCGACCAGGCGGGTGGCAAGGATCGAGAGCAGCATTCCGATCATGCGCATCCCGCCGAACCAGGCGATCGGACTGCTGCCGAGGAGCTGCGGCAGGTGGAAGGTGCCGAGCATGTGCTTGATCCACAACCGGTCGAAGCCCTCGCTGTACAGCCCGTAGATCAGGCCGATGACCAGGATGGTTGCCAGGCGCGGCTGTCTCCGCACCGTTTGCAGTCCGAGACGAAAGGTGTGGGCCATCTGTTGGAAGGAGTTGCGCTCCTGCCGCGGGGTGGGCTGGAAGCCGTGCTCGGGCATGACCAGGATCAGGATAACCGCCAGAAGCAGATACAGGCCACCGCCTGCCAGGATGGGCAGGGAGATGCGCCCGCCGCCGATCAGGATGGCGACCAGCATGCCGGCCAGCGCCCCGCCCAGGCCGTACTGGTTGGCGCGCAGGAACGCCCGGTTGGCGCGTCCCTCGCCGATCTCGTCCGTGACCCAGGCCTGGGTCGCGCCGCTGGTGAAGGTGTAGCCCAGCCCCCACAGCACCTGGGCCAGCAGGATGGTGACGAAGAACGGCAGCAGTCCCTCCAGCAGGAAGCCCATCCCGATCAGGGCGATGCCGATGATCACCGAAAGGCGCCGGCTGTAGACGTCCGCCACCACGCCGGTCGGCACCTCGAAGAGGGTGATCGAGGCCTCGACCGTGGTGCCGACCAGCACCAGCTGCAGTGGGCTGAGGTGGGCGACCTGGATCTCGTAAAGCGACATGGCCGTGAAGGCGGTGAAATTCGCCAGCGCGGTGGCGCACTCGAGGAACAGGAACAGCCTGTAGGCGTCCGCTTTTTTACTCACGATTGGATCCGATTCGGGCACGCGTCCCAGGCCGCCAGGGCTTCAGCATCTGCGCAGGTCGAGCGGTGCAGCACCAAGCCGCTGCCCGGCATTTGCAGGTCGGCATCAGGTTGATTTTTTGCGGGTTTTCCTGTCAGGTGGCCTCTCCCCCGACAGTCAAAAGGTCACCGGTGATTCGCAAGCAGAGGCTTGAGCTCGGCCAGCACCGCCTCGGTGCGGGTGAACTGGATGGCATGCATGCCGACCGCCTGCGCCGCCTCGACGTTGACGAGCACGTCGTCGACGAAGACGGCCTCCTGCGGCTCGATGCCCAGTTTTTCCAGGGCGAGGCGGAAGATGCCTGCGTCGGGCTTGGCCACCCCGACCTCGGCCGAGATGATCATGGCGTCGAAGGCGTCGTCGAGCTTCTCGTTCACGATCACGGAGCGCAGGCCGGACCAGGCGTTGCTGATCAACCCGGTCTTGACCGTTTTCCGTTGCCGGCGCAGGAAATCGAACAGCGCGCTGTCCCAGCGGTCGCCGATGAAGAATTCCTCATGCAGGCGTGGGATTTCACTCTCCGGCAGCTTGAGCGTGCGCGCCACGGCCTGCCAGTGCTGCTCCTCGGGGATCTCGCCGACCATCGCCCGCTCCGCCGAAGCACTTTCGAACACGAGCCGCTCGATTTCCCGGCTGCTCAGGCCGAGGGCTTCGGCCAAGCGGGCGCGCGGGGCAGGGTCCTCCGTGCGGACCAGCACGCCGCCGAAGTCGAAATAAAGGGCACGGATGGTCACTTCTTTTTGGTACCTGCCGGTTTCTTGGCCTTTGGAGACGGCTTCCCCTTCGGGGACGAGGTCGCCTTTCTAGTGGAAGCCGACGGCTTGGCCCCCTTGGAAGCAGCCTTGGCTGCCGGCTTCGCCTTCGTGGACGAGGTCCCCTTCGCAGCCACAGGCACAGTCTTCTTGGAGGCGGGCTTCGACGGGCCCCTGGCAGCCGGTTTCTTGCCTGACTTGGGGGCGGACTTGGCGGCCGGCTTGGGCGCTGGTTTGGGTGCCGGCTTCCCCTTTGAGACGACTGCCGTCATCGGGGCGGAGGCTTTCTGGGCAGGCTTGACGGCTGCCCGGGTGTGGGTCTTCGGGGCGCGTTTGACCGGCGCGGGAGCGACCGGCGCGGGCGCGGCCGGGACCGGCTGGGCCGACGAAGCAGTCGCGGCCTGCTTGGCCATGGCTTTGATGGCATCCCTCCACCCGGGATAAGAAAACTCCAGCTTGAAGCGCTCGACGCGGTTGGCGCGGCGGCACTTCGGGCAATGGGCGTCGTAGTACTTCAGGTTGTTTTCGTCCATATACTCGAGGGCGGCAAGCGTTTCCTCTCGGCTGATCGCAAACATCGTCTGGCAGTAGGTGCAGCGGAGTTGCATAAAGGTCTCCTTTCTTGGAAGTGCAGTGCTGCCGGCATCATCGACTTCCACCGGTCCTGGCAGGGGAATTTTACCCTGATTTAGGCTCAATCCATCGGCTTTCGATAGATGATCTGTTGCTTCACTTTCCGGTATCCGAGGCTCTCGTACAACTGCAGGGCGCCGCTCGGATTTTCGGAGTCCACGCTCAGGGCAGTCTCGGTCATGCCCATGTCCTTGAACATCTGCATGCTTTGGGCGAGCAGGGCCGAAGCCAGGCCGCGTTTGCGCCACGGCCGGCGGGTGGTAATATCTTCGGTATAGCCGCGCTTCCGGCCATACTCCCGGTTTTCGTCGTGATTGATAAAATTCAGGATGCTGCCTGCCACCTGGTCCCGGTCCCAGGCTACCTTCCAAAGCTTGGGGGTGAAGGTCGGCTCCCGCATCCAGGCTTCGAGCTCCTCCCGGCTCGGATCCCGGGCACCCCAGGCATCCAGGAAGGCTTCCTTCATGGCCAGGACGATCGGCCAGATTTCCGCCTGCTTGACCGGCCGCACTTCCAGCCCTGACGGCATGGGTTTCAATGGAATGGGCTGGTCCAGGTCGCGCACCATGTGGGTTTCATAGCGCACCGGCCGGTAGCCTGCCTCATCCAGCAATGCGATCAGGTCTTTTTCCGACTCGAATGTTACGCACTGGAAAAAGCGCGCTGACTTTCCTGGATGCCCGGCGGCAATCTCCCGCAAACGGTGTTCCCCGTACCTCCACATGGCGGTGCCGATGCCTCTGTGGCGCCACTCGGGATGCAGCCAGCCAAGGAGGTGATAGAGGTGAGCCCCATCGGTTTGCTTGGTCCAGTGGACAAGCCCACAAGCGATCACTTGTCGGTCTGCTTCGGCCAGGAGCATGTCTTGGCCGGGATTGCAGTTCACCAGGTGCTCGCAGAGGCGGGCGACATCACCGGCTGAAATGCTGCGTTCGATGCCGTCCACGGTCTTGCTGGCGGTGATCAGCGCCGCGATGCGGGGATAATCCTGCTCACCCTGCAGGTGCCGGAAGGTCAGGCTAGGCAGCCTGGGAGCATCCGGCAGAACGATGTTCTCCGCTCCAGTCTTCATATCCCATCTCCGTTTCATCAATTACTCCCGTTGGCTGCCTGCCATTCCTGGCGCAGGATGCCCATGTGAAGCACGTCCCAGCGCTTGCCGTCCCGCAGGATGAGCTCACGGATGCAACCCTCGTGCTTGAAGCCGCATTTTTCGTAGCTGTGGATGCCGCGCGGATTGTACTCGAAAACAGTGAGCGAGACCCGGTGCAGGTTAAGTTCGCAGAATGCATAGCGCAGCATGAGGCGCATGGCGTCCGTCCCATAACCCCGGCCCCAGAAATCCCGCTCGCCGATGCCGATGGCGACATAGGCGTCGCGGTTCGTCCAGTTGATGCCGTCGAAGCCGATGAAGCCGATCAGCCGGTCGCCGGAGAGCGTGCGGATGGCGAAGGAGATATTGACCGGGAAAGCGCCTCCGGTGTCCTTCTCCAGCCATTCCTGGATCTTTTTGGCCGACCACAACCTGGCCGGGTCGCTGTCGAGCAGGCGGTAGTACTCCGGGTCCTGGTTCCAGCGCGCGGAGGCCTCGGCCAGCACCTGCGGGTTCTCGGCGGTCAGGCGGACGAGTTGTCCGGTGAATAGGTCGCGGTTCATAGGGTCCGCTCCCATTTCGAACGCAGCAGGCCCATGTGGATCACGTCCCAATAAGTCCCGTCGTGGAAGGAGGCTTCGCGGCGGCGGGCCTCCTCTTCGAACCCGGCCTTCTCGAACAGGCTGTAGAGCGGGAGGTTGCTCTCTGCGACCCAGGCGGAGATGCGGTGCAGGTTCAGCTCGTCGAAGGCGAAGCGCAGCAGCAGGTGGAGGGCGTCGGTGCCGTACCCGTGCCGGCGGTCGGCCTCGCTGCCCACGCTCAGGTTCAGCACACCGGTCCCATTGTGGAACTCGATGCTGGACAGCCGGGCCAGTCCCACCAGCCGGCCGTCAGCGCGGGCGCGGAAAGTGAAATGGAAGAGGTTTTTCGACTCCTCCATCTGCTTCTCGAGCTTCTCCAGCAGCTTGCCCACTGCCTCCGGGGACAGCGGGCGGGCCACGTCACCCAGGACCACGCGCAGGAACGGGTCGCGCGTCCACTCCGCCACGACCGGCGGGTCCTTCTCGTGGTCGATGGGGCCCAGCCGCACCAGGCGGGCCTCATATAATGATTCGTTGAAGTCCATATGCCTCCTCCTTGAAAGAAACAAAAACGGCCAGGGTGTCGCCGGCCGTCAGGAAAACAAAACGGCCACGGGCAGGGAGGGCACCGTGGCCGTAACAGGCAAGGGAGGTTACTCAGCGGGCAACAGGCGCACTCCACGCAGGGAAATCCGTACCGCAGGGATCTGCGGTGCGTATCTTCCCAGTTACAGTAAACTGTTTGTTCATGAAGTGCGCCTCCTTTCTGATAGGATCAGGAACTCAAGTTTATCATGGGCACAGGAGGGGGTCAAGGAAGGATTTTTGCCCCGAAAGATTACATCTATATTACAACTACTCTAGACCACTTGCCTCCCCGGAGGGCCCGTGATACACTATGTTCAGATGACGATCCCGTTGCTGGTTGTCACTTCTGACCTCCCATTTGGTAAACTCCTCCGTCAAAACCTGGAAGAGACGGGGCGTTTCTCCGTCCGCGTGACCGGGGAGCAGGATGCGGCCGTCGCTTACGTCCAGGAAGTCAGCTGCCCGCTGGCCTTCCTGGATGCCGCCACGGAAGAAGCCGCCATGGTCAGAATCGGGCGTGCCCTGCGCCTGATCAATCCCGAGATCCGCTTCGTCGTGATCTCGGAGGTGGGCTGGCATTCGGCGCTCGAAAAACTCTTCCCCCTCTACTATCTGCCCAAGCAGTTCAATCTGCCGGACCTCCTGGATATGATGGAAAAATTCTTCCCTGCTTCCGTGTCGGATGGCGCCTACCGCGAGCCCCAGCCGAAGGCCGGGGATGAGCTTCCCTGGCTCTCGGACGTGACGCGCGCCGCCCAGCACCTCACCCGTCTGACGCTGGAATCCTCCGCCCAGGCCGCGCTGATCACGCGCAACAGCCAGCTGTGGGCCTATGCAGGGCAGCTGCCCCAGTCCGCGACCAGCGAGCTGGCCGAGACCCTGGCGCGCTACTGGGACAGCTCGAACCAGAGCGACCTGGTGCGTTTCATCCGCCTGGCCTCGACCGCTGCGGAGCACATGCTGTATGCCACGCGCCTGGCCGAAGGGATGGTCCTGGCGCTGATCTTCGATGCCGAAACGCCATTCAGCACCATCCGTACCCAGGCCGGCCAGCTGGTCCGTTCGCTGTCCGCCGCACCTGGCGAAGAGACCGGAGCGGAGAAGGGCGGCCAGGAGGGCTTTGGGGAGGAAGACGGCGAGCAGGTGCCCAAGACCTCCCTGTCCGATATCCTATCGGATGTGCCCTCACCGAACCCGCCCAAGCTCTCCTCCTTTATTCCCTCGGATTACCCGCGCGAGACGGACGAAACCATGCCGGGGCCGGTCATCGACGCGCGCGGCCTCAGCTTCGAGCAGCAGCCCATCCAACCGTTGGTCTTCACCGACCAGGCCGAGCTGGGGGAGCAGGCTGCCGCCGACGAACAGGTCGACGAGGGCCTGGCCGTCACCCGCCAATCACGCAGTCGCAGGGCGGAGCCCCGCCCGAGCGAGACGGACGAGACGCGTCCCGCCACCACCCCGGAAGGGGCGCGCAAGATCGTCCTGGAGCCCGTCTCGCCATCGGTCTACAACCTGACCTATGTCTGCCTGCTCATCCCACGCTTCACCCAACATTACCTGACGGTCGAGCTGGCCGATCACCTTTCGGACTGGCTGCAGCAGATCTGCGTGGCCTTCGGTTGGCGGCTCGAGTATATCTCTGTCCGCCCCGAGTACATCCAGTGGATCGTCAACGTGCCGCCAGCCACCTCGCCCGGCTACGTGATGCGCCTGCTGCGCAAGCACACCTCCGAAAAGATCTTCAACGAGTTCCCGCGTTTCAAGGTGGAGAATCCCTCCGGCGACTTCTGGGCTCCGGGTTACCTGATCATGGGCGGCGTGCAGCCAGCCCCGGCCCAGCTGATCAAGGATTTCATCGCCCAGACTCGCCAGCGGCAGGGTATTGCACAGCCGCCGCGCTAGTCACATCCCGCACAGCCTCTCCATGCCCCCCTCTTTGGTTCTGATCGATGGCCACGCGTTGGCCTATCGCATGTATTTTGCTCTCACCGCCGGTTCGACCAGCCAGCGCTGGATGACTTCGCGGGGCGAGCCGACCGCGGGGACCTACGGCTTCGCCCGGGAGCTGATGCGCATTCTGGAGCAGGAAAAGCCCGATTACCTGGCGGTAGCCTTCGACACCGGCAAGACCTTCCGCGATGAGATCTTCCCCGAATACAAGGCCACACGCGCCAAGATGCCTGACGACCTGCGTCCACAGATCGAGCGCATCCGCCAGCTGGTCGACGCTTTCAACATCCCGCGCCTGGAGCGGGAAGGCTTCGAAGCCGACGACGTGCTCGGCAGCGCGGCGCGCTGGGCCGCAGCGCAGGGTCTGGGCGTCAAGATCGTCACCGGCGACCGCGACCTGCTGCAGCTGGTCGACGAGCGCACCATCGTCTACCTGGCGGGCGACGACCAAAACTATGTCACCGCGGAGGACGTGGTCCGCAAGCTCCACGTCCGACCCGAGCAGGTGGTGGATTACAAGGCGCTGGTGGGTGACAAGTCCGATAACATCCCCGGCGTGATGGGAGTGGGGGAGAAGACCACCGAAGTCCTGCTCGCCAAGTTCGGCACCCTCGACGGGATCTATGCCCACCTGGACGAGATCGAACCGCGCTGGCGCAACAAGCTGGAAGCCGGGAAGGAATCCGCCTACCTGAGCCAGAAGCTGGCGCAAATCAAATCCGACCTGCCGGTGACGGTCGACCTGGAGCAGGCCCGCCCGGACGCCTTCGACCCGGCCAAGGTCGAAGCCCTGTTCCGCGAGCTGGAGTTCCGCTCGCTGATCGATCGGCTGAAGAAAATGACCGGCCCCTCGACTACGCTCGGGGCAGGCACCTCCGCCGGGACCGGGGCGCAGCTGAGCCTGTTCGGCGGCGAAGCTGCGGCGGAAGCTGCCTCCGAAGCCGCCCCTTCGACTACGCTCGGGGTAGGCCCCTCGACCGCACCCGGTACGGGCCCGGGGTCCGTCGGCGCCCCGAACGTCAAAGCCACGGTGGTGGATTTGCCGGCCGCGCTGGCTTCCCTTGAAAAGGCCCTGAAAAAGGCGACGGTCCTGTCGTTCGACACCGAAACCACCTCCACCGACGAGATGACCGCCGGCCTGGTGGGCATCTCATTGTCGGTCGCGGCGGGGCAGGGCTATTACATCCCGGTCGGGCACCGCACCGGGGAGCAGCTCCCGCTTGAGCAGGTGCTGGCTGCCCTGCGCGGCCCGCTGACCGATACCCGTCTGCCCAAGATCGGGCACAACCTCAAGTACGACATCATCATGTTATCCCGCCACGGCATCCGCGCCGCCCCGCTGGCCTTCGATACGATGATCGCCGAATGGGTGCTCGACCCCAGCTCGCGCAACCTAGGCTTGAAGAACCTGGCTGCCGTCCGCCTGGGCGAGAGCATGACCCACATCGAGGACCTGATCGGCAGCGGCAAGAACCAGACCACGATGGCCGAGGTGCCCATCCCGGCCGCGGCCGCCTACGCCGCCGCCGACGCCGAGGTCTCCCTGCGCCTGCACCCCATCCTGGCGGCCGAGCTGAAGCGTTTCCCCAGGCTGCACGACCTTTTCCTGCAGGTCGAGATGCCGCTGGTGCGCGTGCTGGCCGATATGGAGATGGCCGGCGTGGCGCTGGACCGGGAGTTCTTCGCCGGCATGTCGCAGGAGCTGAGCGTCCGCCTGGTCGAGATCGAGAAACAGGTCTATGCTGCGGTCGGCAAGGCCTTCAACCTGAATTCGACCCAGCAGCTCTCGACCGTGCTCTTCGAGACCCTGGGCCTGACCCCGCCGGACCGCGGCCGCAAGACTGCCTCCGGTCACTACTCCACCTCCGCCGATGTGCTCGAGGAACTGCGCGGCCAGCATCCCGTGGTGGATCTGATCCTTGAGAACCGCGAGCTTGCCAAGCTCAAGTCCACCTACATCGATGCCCTGCCCCAGGAGATGCACCCCGAGGACGGGCGCGTGCACACCTCCTACAGCCAGACGGGCGCGGTGACCGGGCGGCTGTCGTCCTCCAACCCCAACCTGCAGAACATCCCCACGCGCACCGACCTGGGCCGGCGCGTCCGGCGCGGCTTTGTCGCCGCCCCCGGAAGCGTCCTGCTTTCCGTGGATTACTCCCAGATCGAGCTGCGCATCGTCGCCCACATGGCGAAAGACCAGGCCATGCTGGAGGCCTTCCGCCGCGGCCAGGACATCCACGCCGCCACCGCCGCGGCGATCTACGCCGTTCCGCTCGAGGCGGTGACCAAGGAGCAGCGCCGCCATGCCAAGGCGATCAACTTCGGCCTGATCTACGGCATGTCCGCCTTCGGCCTGACGCGCACCACCGACCTGACCCTGGCCGAATCCGAGAACTTCGTCAAGGCTTACTTCCAGCAGTTCCCCGGCGTGAAGGGCTACCTGGACGGCATGCGCAAGCAGGCTGCCCGGGACGGCTACGTCGAGACCCTGCTCGGCCGCCGGCGTTACTTCCCGGCGCTCAAGAGCCAGACGAATGCGGTGGTGAAAAATCGCGAGGAACGCGAGGCCATCAATGCCCCCATCCAGGGCACGGCTGCTGATATAATGAAAATGACCATGATCAGGATCCAGCCCGCCCTGACGGAGGCCGGCTTGCACGGCCGGATGATCCTGCAGGTGCACGACGAGCTGGTGATCGAGTGCCCTAAGGCCGAGTTGAACGCCACGACCCGCCTGGTCCAGCAGGTGATGGAGACAGCTTATCCGCTCAGCATCCCGCTCTCCACCGAGGCGCGCTGGGGCACCAACTGGGATGAATTGCAGCCGGTATCCGTTCCGGCTTAGATCTTCTTCGAGAGAGCAGCATGGCAGGACGCCAGGACGTCTTTCAGAAAGCAATGAACGAGGGCCACTCGGCGGCCTGGGACCAGGCCTGGGATAAGGCCGCCGCGGCTTATCAGAGGGCGCTGGCTGAAATCCCGAACAACCCGAAGGCCTTGACCAGCCTCGGTCTGGCACTGTTCGAGCTGCAAAAATACGACGAAGCCTTGAAGGTATATCAACAGGCCGCCAAGGCCACGTCGGACGATCCCCTACCATTGGAAAAAATCGCCCTGATCTCCGAACGCCTGGGAGATCTCAAGCAGGCCGTCCAGACCTCCCTGAAGGCTGCTGAGCTGTACATCAAGCGTCAGGAAAGTGAAAAAGCCTTGGAGAACTGGGTGCGCGTCACCCAATTGGATGTTGACAACACGACTGCCCATTCCTACCTGGCCATGGTCCACGAACGCCTCGGCCATAACGAGCAGGCGGTGACCGAGTACCTGGCGGTCGCCAGCCTTTTTCAGCATTCCGGCGACGTCGACAAGGCCTCCGAAATGGTCGCCCGCGCCCTGCGCCTCCTGCCCAACAGCGGGGAAGCCAAACAAGCCCAGGCGATGCTGCGCTCTGGGCAGCTCCTGCCCAAACCCACCCGCCCCCAGGGTGGGACGGGTCCGCTGCGCATGGCCCAGGTGCGCCAGATGGAGGCGCCCAAGGCCGCCGACAGCGGACTGGACCCGGTGGCGGAGGCGCGACAGCTCGCCTTGACCCGTCTGGCGGAAGTCCTGTTTGACCTGTCCGAGGACAGCAGCGAGTTGCAGGCCTCCAAGCGCGGCATGCAGGCCATCGTGCGCGGTACCGGCGATCTGAATCCGAAGCGCAATGGGCGCACCAAGATTATGCTGCACCTGGGCCAGGCGATCGACGCCCAGACCAAGAAGCAGAATGCCCAGGCGGCGGAGGAGCTGGACAAGGCGCTGGAGGCCGGATTCACCGACCCGGCCATTTACTTCGACCTGGGCCTGCTCTACGCCGAGACCGAACGCGCCGAGTTCGCCCTGCGCCACCTGCAGCACGCCGTCAAGCAGGACGAGTTCACGCTGGGATCGCGCCTGCTGATGGGCCAGATCAACTTCGAGTTGAAGCGCTGGCCGGAGGCTGTCAACGAGTACATGGAGGCCCTCAAGGTCGCAGATTCAGCGGTGGTACCCCCGGAACAGGCCAACGAACTGCGCCAGCTGTATGAGCCTTTGATCGAAGCCCAATCCACACAGACGGACGAAGAGGCCCTCGTGCAGTTGTGCGGCAACATCCACCAGCTGTTGTACCGCCCGAACTGGCGTGGCCAAGTGGCACAGGCCCGCGAGCAGCTGCCCAAGGGCAGCGAAGGCGGCCAGCTCCTGCCGCTGGCGGAGATCATGACCCAGGCGCAGAGCAGCCAGGTGATCGACGCCATCAGCAAGGTCCGCCAGCTGGCCCGCGACGGGCACCTGCGTACGGCCATGGACGAGGCCTTCGAGGCGCTGAAATTTGCGCCTGCTTACCTGCCGCTGCACAGCCTGATCGGTGATCTTTTGATCCAGGAGGAGCGGACCCAGGATGCGATCGCCAAGTATACGGTCGTGGCGCAGGCGTACGGCGTGCGCGGCGAGGCGGCCCAGGCGGTCAACCTGCTGCGGCGCATCGTACAGGTCTCGCCGATGGACATGGGGGCCCGCACGCGCCTGATCGACCAGCTGGCCGCCCGCGGCCGCCTGGACGAAGCCATCAGCGAGTACATCGACCTGGCCGACATCTACTACCGCCTGGCCGAGCTGGAAATGGCCCGCAAGACCTACACCACGGCCCTGCGCCTGGCGCAGCAGGGCGGCGCCAACCGCACCTGGAGCGTCAAGCTGATGCGCCGCATGGCCGACATTGACATGCAGCGTCTGGATTGGCGCCAGGCGTCGCGCATCTTCGAGCAGATCCGCACCCTCGAGCCGGGCGACCTGGCGGCGCGCAAGAGCCTGGTCGACATGAACCTGCGTCTGAACCAGGCTGCCCAGGCGGCTGCGGAGCTCGACAATTTCCTGGCCTATCTCCAGAGCGCCTCGCGCCGGGAGGACGCCATCCCGTTCCTGGTCGAACTGGTCGGCGAACGTCCCCAGGAGGTCCTGCTGCGGAGCTATCTGGCGGAGGAGTATCGCCAGGCGGAGAAGATCACCGAGGCGGTGGAGCAGCTGGATGCACTGGGGGAAATGCTGCTCAACAAGGGCGATCGCGACGGCGCCGTCCAGGCCATCGAGGCCATCGTGGCCATGAGCCCGCCCAACGTGAAGGACTACATGACCCTACTCGCCAAAATCAGGTCGGATGCCAAGTGATCCTCCCCCGCCGCGCGGCGGGGGAATTCTTTTATCCGCCTTGTTATATAATATCGATGTGCGCCAGCGTATTCCCTTAAATCCGGCAGCCTCCGATGGATGAATCCTTCTCCCCCGAAACCCAAGCATCCGAACCCTTCGAGGAGCGGGTCGCCATGCTCTACGAAGAGCTGGAGCTCGCCGTCCGGTGGGAGCGCCCGTCGATCCTGGTGGCCGTGTACGAGTCGGAATTCGTCCGGGAGGAGGCGCAGTCCCTTCTCACCCGACGCCTGTCCGCTCTCGACCAGCAGGTCTCTGCCTTCCGCGTGGATGCAAAGAATTTCGACGTCCCTCTCGCCCTGGCGAGGGACCCGGAGCGGGAGCACAGGGTGTTTTTTGTCAGCGGGATCCGCTGGGGTGGGGGAAAGGGCGGTTTTGAAGCCTATCGGGCACTCAATCTGCATCGCGAGTATTTCGTCGAGGAGAAGGTCCGGGTGGTATTGTGGCTGACGCGCAGCGAGGCGAATGCGCTGCCGCATCACGCCCCGGATTTTTGGGCTTTCCGCCACCGGGTGATCGAATTCCTCGATGCGCCCGCCCAGAAAGGCGAAGGCGCCCCGGCCCAGCAGCTGGCCTGGGGGGACTGGAAACCGGAGGAGCTGCGCGCCGATGTCGAGGAAAAGATCATCCTGCGCCAAGAGCTGCTCGAGCGCCTGCCGCAAGGGGACGAGTCCCTGGCGGCGCGCCTCGACCTGCTCCATCCGCTGGCTGCCCTTTATTGGGCCAAGGGGGAAACCCCCAAAGCCCGGGCCCTTCTGGATGAGGGGCTGGCACTCGCCAATCGTCTGGGAGACCCCGTCCTGCGGGCGCGTTTCTGGGCCGGTCTGGGCGTCGTTGCTCACAGCCTGGGGTGCACGGACGAGGCCCTGTCCGCCTGCCAGAAGGCCAGCGAGCTTGACCCGGCGAATGCGGTGTGGTGGACCAACCTGGCCCGCCTGTACCGCGGGAAGGGCCGGCTCGAGCAGGCTTTGCAAGCCTGCACCCGCGCCCTGGAGGTCAACCCCGGCCTCGCCGGGGCCTGGAAGGTCCTTGGCGAGGTTTACCGCCAGGGAGGCCGCCTGGAGGACGCCTGCCAGGCCTACCGCCGCGCGGCACGTCTCGAGCCGGCGCAGGCCCGGGCCTGGGAGGACCTCGGGCGCGTCTACCGGGACCTGGGTAGGACTAGGGAGGCGGTGCGCGCTTTTTCCAAGGCCGCCCGGCTGGATCCCGGGGATGCCGCAGCGTGGAAGGAGCTGGGCGGAGTCTACCAAAGCCTGGGCCGGGTGCGTGAGGCGGTCCGGGCGTATCAAAAAGCCCTGGCCCTGAATCCCGCGGATGATGCCGTTCAATCCTCCCTGACCGCCTGCAAGCAAATCGGCACTCGAAAGTGAGACCGCCCGCCTCGAAGCAGCCTCGCGCGAGCGGCGGTCCTGACGCCGCAGTGGCTGCCCCGTCGTTGCGGTATAATGACTCCAGCCGCCCTGATCAGGGCGGCGAGCAAGCCCAGTCATCAAAAAATATTGCGCGCATTCTCTATTGATATTCGTCTCCGGGATTTCTCTGCCTTCTGTCGATGACCCCAGGCGGCCTTTCGTGATTGCGACGATCATCAGCATTCTCCTCCTGGCCTCTGCCGTCGGTTTTGCCGCCGTGATCTTTTCGCTCGCCCGGCGCAGGCGCTCCGCCCCCGGCGCGACCAGCCTGATGGTCTTTGCCGCGCTGCTGGCCGTTTGGGGGATCGTGGATGCCCTTTTCCGCAGCGGGATCCCCTTCCTTCACTTCGGCTGGCTGGCACTCACCATCCTGGGCGCCACGGCGGCCGCCACGGCCCTGCTGGCTTTCAGCCTGGAATACGCCGACCGCCGCGCCTGGCTGACCGGGTGGAGCCTGGCCCTGCTGGGGGTCGAACCGGCCCTGACGCAGCTGTTCTTTTGGACCGGCTGGGGCGGGCTGTTCAAGCCAGGTGCGGCCCTCCCCCAGGGTGGCGCCTGGGCCTGGGTCAATGCGCTCTACGCCGTTGCCCTGGTCCTGGCCGTCGTCGTGCTCCTGATCGATATGATCGTGCACAGCCCCCAGTTGTACCGCCGGCAGTCAGGTACGATCCTGGTCGGCGGAGTCCTCCCGCTCCTGGCCGGATGCCTGGTCCTGATCCGCCCGGGTCTCCTTCCCGGTTTGGATCTCAACCTGCTGGCCTTCACGCTCACCGGCCTGGCCCTGGTCGTCGGCCTGGTGCAATTCCGCCTGCTCGACATCGTCCCCATCGCCCGCAGCGTCGTCGTGGAGCGCATGAGCGACGGCTGGATGGTGCTGGACAACCAGGACCGCGTCGTGGACCTGAACCCGGCCGTGGAGGAACTGCTCGGCGTCCCCCGGGTGGAGGTTTTCGGTCAGCCAGCCGAAAGCATTTTGAGCGACTGGCCGAACCTCATGCAGCGTTCCAGCGATTCACGCGAGCTGGACATCAAGGGAGCAGTGAACACGCGCAACGGATGGCGCCATTTGAACATCCGCCTTTCCCCCCTGGAGGACCGCAGAGGCAACCGGCTCGGGCAGGTCATCATCTGGCGCGACATCACCGAGCACCGCAAGATGGACGAGGCGCGCCAGCGCGCCCGCGACGAGATGTTCGTCCTGCTGCATGCCATTTCCGGCGCGGCCAGCCGGGCGCTGAACCTGGACGACTTCCTGTCCGAATCGATCTACCAGATCGTCTACTCGTTCCAGAGCCAGTCGAGCGCCATCTTCCTGCTCGAAGAGGAGGAAGATGACCCGGACAAGAAACGCCTCAGCCTGGCCGCCCACCACGGCCTGCCGGTCTGGGGGGTGAGCAGCATGACCTCCGTGCCGGAGGCCTACGAGATGGTCTCCTGGGTGCTGAAGCACCGCGAGCCCCTGATCATCCCGGACATCAGCACCGACCCGCGCATTCCCTGGTCGATGCAGCAGGCCGGCCATGTGTCGCTGCTCATCGCCCCGATGGCGGTCGAGGACCAGCTGCTGGGTGTGATCGGCCTGGCGCGCAAGAACGGCCCCGTCTTCACCGGGGACGAGATCACCCGCTTCAGCGCCGTGGCGGAGGAGATGGCCACCTTCATCAGCAGCAACCGCCAGCGCCAGCGGGCGATGGCCATCACCGAGCGCCAGCGCCTGGTGCGCGACCTGCACGATTCGGTCACCCAGAAGCTGTATGGCCTGGTGACCCTGACCGAGGCGGCCCAGGCCGGGCTGGAGGCCGGGTCGGCGGAGATGTCGGCCAAGGTCCTGGGACGCATCGGCGAGAATGCCCGCCAGGCATTGAAGGAGATGCGCCTCTTCCTGCACGAGCTGCAGCCGGTCGACATCGAGCGCGAGGGGCTGGTGGCGGTCCTGCACCAGCGCCTAGCGGCGGTGGAGGGACGCGCCGACGTCAAGGCGCGCCTGCTCGCCGATGACAACGTCTCCCTGTCCCTGGACAAGGAAGTTGCCCTGTACTTCATCGCCCAAGAGGCGCTCAACAACGTCCTGCGGCACGCCGATGCCAAGTCCGTCACCGTGCGGATCAGGAAGAAGAAGGGCGGCGTCCTGCTCGAGGTCCAGGATGACGGCTGCGGGTTCAACCCCCAAATGGAAGACAAGGGCGGCATGGGCCTGCGCAACATGCAGGAACGGGCGGACCAGGTGGGCGGAGATTTGAAGATCACCTCCACGCCCGGCAAGGGGACGAAGGTCTCCGTGACGGTCGGCAAAAACCTATCCAAGAACTCATCCAAGAGAGCGGTCAACATGAAAAAAATTCGCGTGCTCGTTGTGGAAGATCAAGCCGTCGTTCGGGAGGGGCTGGTCGCCATCCTCTCCTTCCAGAACGACATCGAGGTGGTCGGGCAGGCCGAGGACGGCCTGCAGGCCCTCGAAAAGGTCAAGCAGACGCATCCCAACGTCGTGCTCCTGGACCTGGTGATGCCGCGCCAGGACGGCCTGACCACCATCCCGATGATCCGGGAGCTGGACCCCGAGGCCCGCATCCTGGTCCTGACCAGCTTTGCGGAGGGGGAGCGGGTGTTCCAGGCGATCAAGGCCGGCGCTCTGGGCTACCTGCTCAAGGACGCCAAGCGGGAGCAGCTGCTGCAGGCCATCCGGGATGTGGCCCAGGGGCAGGCCTCCCTGCATCCCTCTATCGCCCTCAAGGTGATCCAGGAGATCAACCACCCGTCGGAGACGCTCTACACTGCCGACCCGCTCACCCCGCGCGAGCTCGAGACGCTGCGCCTGATCGCCCGCGGGCTGAGCAACCAGGAGATCGCCACCGCCCTCTTCGTCCACGAACGGACGGTCGCCAAGTACGTCAGCAGCATCCTGGACAAGCTCCACCTGGCCAACCGCACCCAGGCCGCCCTCTACGCCCTGCGCGAGGGCCTGACCGACCTGCCCGAGGAGGAGCCCAAGACCTGATCCGGGGTTCTCCGTAACGGGGGGAAAGTGGATGGTCATTTCTGACCACCTGGTCCTTTGCAGGTGGTCATTTTATTTCCTATCCGTGACGCCATTCGCGGGCGTTTTTTTAATCGCTTTCAGGCTGGTCATTCCTTCCGCGTTAAACCCACTTCCTCAGGTTTCACGCCGGAAGCGAAGCCGATAGAATAAGTTCATAAGTAACAGCCCGGATTCTGCTTTCAGCCGAATCATCACTTGACCGAAGGAAATTCGCAGCAATGTTTTTAGGCCAGCACCAATCCTCTTTTAAGGCGGACAACCGCCTGGCGGTCCCAGCCCGGTTTCGCGACCTGCTCGCGCAGGGCGCGTACATCACCCAGGGTTTCGACCGCAACCTGTTGGTGCTGAGCGCCAATGCCTTCCAGGCGATCTATGCGCGCTTCACGGCGCTGAACATTGCCGACCCGCTGGCCCGTCTGCTGCTGCGCATGATCCTGGGTTCCGCCACCGAACTCGAAATCGACGCGTCCGGACACATGCTGGTTCCATCGAAGTTGCGCGAGTTCGCCGGCCTCGAAGCCGATGCAGTTCTGGTCGGCCAGGGCGAATACATCGAAGTCTGGACCCCGGGAGCATGGCAGCAGCAGGAGCTGCGCCTGCAGGATGTCGAAGCCAATGCCGGGCGTTTCGCCGGGTTGGTGCTCACGGCCTGAGTAGAAGGACCCGGAAACATTTTACGAAAGGCTGGCGCGAAGAATTCTCCTGATCCTTTCGCCCGAACAAAGGAGAGACCATGACCATACTGGGAGTCGACATTTCAAAATGGGATGGCAACTGGGACGCGGTGCGGTCGAAGGCGGCCGGCGCCGAGTTTGCGTTCATCAAGGCCTCCCAGGCGGCCTACACCGACCCGTTCTACACGGCCAATTGGCAGCGGGCCAAGGATGCCGGCCTGCTGCGCAGCGCCTACCACTACCTGGATTACAGCAAGCCCGGGCGTGACCAGGCGAACTATTTTGCCAGCCTGCTCGACCCCGACCCCGGCGAGCTGCCGCCCACCGTGGATTTCGAGCAGCGCGGCCCGAACGTCTCTGCCGCCATCGCCCTCCCCTGTCTGCGGGATTTCGTGGCGCAGATGAAGGTGCGCAGCTACAGCCGCCTCATCATCTACACCTCGGCCAGCTACTGGAAGGAATTCGGCGAGAAAAACCCGGTCTGGGCGCAATTCCCGCTCTGGCTGGCGGATTACAACAACAAGGACGTAGCACCCGCTCCTGCCCCCTGGACCACCTGGACCTTCTGGCAGTTCACCCCCAAGGGCAGCGGGGAGGCGTTCGGGACGGAGAGCTTCAACCTGGACGTCAACCGCTACGCCGGCACGCTGGAGAACCTGTTCGCCTTTGCCGGGGTCAAGCCCCCGACCGCCGGCCTGGAAGCGCGCCTGACCGATCTGGAGCAGCGCCTGGCCGGCCTTGAGCAGCGCCTCGGGACGCAGACCGTCCCGACCGCCAGCACCTCGCCGGCCTCCGCCTCGTCCCAGGCCGTGTGCACCGCCCAGGCCTTGAACGTGCGCAGCGGCCCGGGCGCCTCCTACCCGGTCATCGGCTGGCTGTCGAACGGCCAGCGCGTCAAGGTGGTGGAACGCCAGAACGGCTGGGTGCGGTTGGAAAACCCCGCCGGCTGGAGCGGTGAGCGCTACCTGCGCTTTTCGTGATGACGGGCCGACCGGCCCTTTTCCGAGTTCACCCCGTGCCGAGTGAGGACTTCACCAACAGAGGAAACCATGAGCAAATTTGAATATGTGCTGGCCAAGGATTTCGATCGGGCATGGCTTAATTTCGAACTCGACCTGCCCCTGCGGCCGGGGAAGAACGGGGAGCCCAACCCGTTTTACATCGACCGGCCGGGCAACCCGATCGCCGAGCTGACCGACGCCCTGATGGCGCCCTTCTACCGCCCGCCCAAGTTCTACTTCTCCGGCCACCGCGGTTGCGGCAAGTCGACCGAGCTGCTGCACATCCTGGCCAACCAGGAGATCATGCGCAAGTACTGGCCGATCAACTTCTCCATCCGCGAGGAGGCCGACATCGTCGACCTGGACTTCCGTGACGTGCTGCTGGCCATCGGCGGACGAATGTACCGGGACTACCGCAAGGCGGGCGGGGAACTCCCCGAGCAGCTGCTCAAGGAGCTCAACGGCTGGCGCGGCAAGGTCGAGAAGGAAGTCAAGACCGTGCTCGGCGGCCGCGGCGGCGTTTCCGAGGTCGGGGCTTCCCTGGAGGCCTTTTTCGTCAGCGCCGGGATGAAAATGAAGCTCGAGCCGGCCACGCGCGTCGAGCTGCGCCAGGTCTTCGAGAACGACATCACCGGCCTGATCGCCGTGATCAACAACATCGCTGCGGCGATCTACATCCGCGAGAAGCGCATCCCCCTGATCCTGATCGACGACATGGACAAGCCCGACCTGGAGAAGGCCCGGGCGATCTTCCACGACCGCCGTGAGATCATGATGCAGCCCAACTGCGCCATCGTCTACACCGTCTCCAGCGCCCTGTTCTACAGCAAGGAGTTCGACGCCATCCGCGACCAGGCTATCTTCCTGCCCAACATCATCCTGCACCCCCTGCTCGAGCCGGAGCGCCACAACAAGGAAGGCTACGCCACCCTGCGCCGCTTCGCCGAGCTGCGCATGGACCTCGACCTGATCGAGAGCCAGGCGCTGGAGGACGCCATCACCTACAGCGGCGGGGTGTTCCGCGAGATGGCCCGCATCATGCGCACCGCCATCGGGCGGGCGCGCCGGCGCCGGGTCGAGAAGGTCGAGTGCACGGACATCGACTGGGCCACCACGGAGATCCGCAACGAGTACCGCCGCATCCTGGACAAGAACGACTTGGCTTTCCTCAAGAAGGTCCACGAGCACAACCGCCTGGAATACAACGACCGCCTGCGGCCACTGCTGCAGCTGCTGGCGATCCTCGAGTACCGCGAGGGGGAGAACTGGTGCGACATCCACCCGGTGTTGAGGAAACTGCTCAATGAGTAACCGCTGCCAGGACGACCCAGTGGAAGTGGAACCGTTCGAGGACCGC
The DNA here is from genome assembly GCA_963739255.1 of uncultured Chloroflexia bacterium. Classification (GTDB taxonomy): domain Bacteria; phylum Chloroflexota; class Anaerolineae; order Anaerolineales; family Villigracilaceae; genus UBA877. The sequence continues at coordinate 418,530 of CAVTZT010000008.1, read as the reverse complement.
GTCGACAGCCTGTTCCGGGAGCTCGAGCTGGCGATCAAATGGCAGCGGCCGTCGATCCTCTTCGCCATCTACCGCTCCGAGCCGGTCCATGCGGAGGCCGAGATGGCCCTGGAGGGCCGGCTGATCGACCTGGGGCAGAAGGTCTTCCGCCTCCAGGTCAAGAGCGAGGCGGATGCCGACATCGCCGCCCGCCTGGCGAAGGTGGACGACCGCTCCCAGCTGGTTTTCTTCGCCGCCGGTCTGCGCTCGGGCGGGAGGGGCGGGAAGGCTGCGTATGCCGCCCTCAACAAGCACCGCGAGTTCTTCGTCGATGACAAGATCCGCATCGTCTTCTGGCTGACCGAGGCCGAAGCCGTGGACCTGGCCAACCACGCCTCCGATTTCTGGGCCTACCGCCACCGCGTGCTCGAGTTCGTGGATGCCCCCCGCCCGGAGCAGACGCTCAACCGCTCCCTGGAGACCGTCTGGCAGGGCGTGGACGAGTCCGCCGAGGCGCGCCAGGACGTGGATGCACGCATCTCCCTGCGCGAGTCCCTGCTGGACGATCTACCCGAAGGAGAGGAGTCCGCCGCCGTGAACGCCAACCTGAACCTGACCCTGGGCATTCTCCACTGGCGGCGCGGCGACCAGGAGAAGGCCGCCCGCTTCCTGCGCTCGGCCCTCGAGACCGCCATCGCCAGCGAGGACAAGTGGTTCGAGGCCGAATGTCTCAACGCCATCGCCCTGGTCTACACCGACCGGGGGCAGATCGACGAGGCCATCGAGGCCTATAAACACGCCATCCGCCTGGCTCCCAACCAGATCTTCCCTTGGAACAACCTGGGCAACCTGTACTCCAAGCTGGGGCGGAACGACGAGGCCGTGGCGGCCTTCCGCAAGGCCATCGAGCACAGCCCCGAGGACGCCTTCAGCTGGAACGGCCTGGGCAACGTCTACCTCAAGACAGGCCAGAAGGACAAGGCAGTCATGGCTTACACCCAGGCCATCGAGCTGGCACCCAATTTCATCTATCCCTGGAACGGCCTGGGCAACGCCTACGCCGGCCTGGGAAAGGCCGACGAGGCGATCCTCGCCTACCAGAAAGCGGTTGAGTTCAACCATCACCTCAGCAACCCTCTGATTGGCCTGGGGAACATCTATGCCGAACAGGGCCGCAGCGAGGAGGCCGTCCACGCCTACCGACAGGCGCTGGATGTGGATTCCGGCCTGGCTCACGTGTGGAACGCGTTGGGCAACGTCCACTTCAAGAAGGGCGCCTACGCCGAAGCCGTCGCCGCCTACGAGAAGGTCATCGAGCTGGCTCCGGAGTTGGGTTGGCCGTACGGCAACCAGGGGCTGGCTTACTGCGCCCAGGGGAAATACGCCAAGGCGCTGCCTCTCTACAAGAAAGCCATCCAGCTGCTTACCAGCCCCAAGGACCAGGCGATCACCTGGAACCGATTGGGGGATGCCTACCGCTATCTGAACGACCGCAAGAATGCCATGGCTGCCTACCAGAAGGCGGTCGAGCTGGATGGCGTACCGGCGGCCCCCGCGCTGGAAGCCGAAGCGGCTGTACCGGTAGCGGAGGCGGTGCTCGAAGCCTCCCCCGCTGCCGCGCCGGAGCCGGACCTTGAGGCGGTGCCCGCCTTCCAGGCGGAGAATCTTGCCGAGGCGGACGAGGCGCCCGCAGCCGTCGAGTCCCCGGCGGTCTCTCTGCAGGCAGAAGCCCCCGCGGACGAGAGCGACGAATGGGGCGGTGTTCCCGAAACGGGGCTTACCTCGGTCGTTGAAGAGGCAAGTCCAGTGACCGAAGCCCGTGACGAGAAAGCCTCCGACCTGCAGCCCATGCAGGAGGCGGCGGCCCCGGCTGAGACCGAGTCGCGGGAAGCGGCCGAGGCGCTGACTGCGCAGCCTGAGACGCGCAGCGCCAACGAATGGAATGAGCTGGGCCACCACCACCTCAATGCAGGCGCCTATGACGAAGCCATCGCCGCCTACATCAAGGCCATCGAGGCCGCCGACGAGCTGAGCTGGCCGTACATCCACAACCTGGCCATGGCCCATTATCACAAGGGCGAGCAGCGCGGCAAGGGCTCCAAGCCCGCCGCTCCTGCCAGCCGGGCACAGGAAACGGAACTGCCGCAGCGCTACGCGGAGCCTCCCACGGAGCCCCTGCCGGCCGTCGTTTCGCCGTCCAAGGCGGAAGAGGCGGGCGAGGAGGCGGAGGCGCTGGAGGCCTACGCCGGGCATTCATTGCAGTACGATGCAGGTTCCGGGGCGGACGAGGTTCTGCCCGCGGGCCGCGCCGCCGGGCAGCCGGCCGGAGAGATGGGCGACTGGCTGCGCAGCCTCGAGGAGGAACAGGCCGACACGGTCAACCGCTCCCGGGCGCTGGATGAGGTGAAGCAGGTTGAGGCAGAGGCCCCGGCTGCGCTTCCCGAATTGGAATCCTCCAGCCTGGAGGACACGGTCCAAACCTCGGCACGCCAGTGGAAGGCGATGGATGAGTCGGCCTCGGTCCATGAGACCGAGGAGCAGGAGCAGGCCGAGGCTCCCGACACGATCGAGCCGTCCGACGCCCTCGAGTGGAACGAGCAGGGCAACATCCACCTCAAGGCCGGCGCTTGCGACCGGGCGATCAGCGCCTATGTCAAGGCCATCGAGCTGCAGCCGGACTTTGGCTGGCCATACAGCAACCTGGGGCTGGCTTACTCCCACAAGGGCAAGTATGCCGAAGCCATCCCGTTGTATCGCAAGAGCCTGGAGCTGCTCAAGAGCAGCAAGGAGAAGGCCATCACTTGGAACCGCATGGGCGACGCCTACCGGCGTCTGAACGACCATGCCAACGCCGCAGCCGCCTACCAGAAGGCGACCGAGCTTGACTCGGGCGGCAACTCCCTCCTAAAAAGGATGCGCCTCAGTTTATTGGGCAATGTCCGGGTCTAGTGGCCATAACATCACACATGCGAGGCAGGCATGAGCGACCTACTTGTTTGGAATGAGCTGGGCAACATCTACTTCAGGCTGGGAGCCTACGAGGAGGCCATCGCCGTCTACGAGAAGGCCATCGAGCAGGCGCCGGACTTCGGCTGGCCGTACAGCAACCTGGGCCTGGTTCACGCCCATCGCGGGGAATACGCCCAGGCCATCCCGCTTTATCTGCGCAGCATCCAGCTGTTCAGGAAGGACAAGGACAAGGCGGTCTCTTGGAACCGGCTGGGGGATGCCTACCGGCACCTGAACGATCCCCGAGGCGCCATGGCGGCCTACCAGAAGGCGGTGGAGCTGGACGTCGGCGAGCTGGAGAAGGCCGTGCTGGCCACCTCGCAGCGCGGCGGGCGGGCCGAGTCGGCCCCCGAAATGGACGGCAGCGCCGGGAGCCGGCTCGACGACCTGAAAGCTGTCGAGGGAAAGCCGCAGCCGAAGCCGGCCGCGGACGGGGGCGTGTCCACCTGGCTGCACCAGCTGGCCGTCGATCAGGATGCCAATGCCGTCTCCGGTGAAGAGGACCGCGAGCTGCAGACCTGGCTGCAAAGCGCTCCCAAGCGCTCGCCTTCCACGGTCGTTCCGCTGACCGCCGGGCCGGGAGAGCGGGGGGCCGGGAGCCCGTACTGGGTGCTGGACACGAACCTGCCATCCGCGCCGCAGTCGGTCTCCGCGCCGCTGGTCAAGTGGGTCCCGGAAGGTCCGGGAGGCCTGGCCGCCGCGGCTTCGACGGCCTGCTCCCTGGAAAGCGCCCCGCTTACCCAGGTAGCGGAGCTGGAGCCGCCAGCCGGCTTTGCCGGCCTGGCGAACGGCGCCTCGGATCAGGAAAACGTCGAGGCGGCCGTGGCTTCGGTCGAGGGCGATCCATCCACGGGTGAAAAGAAGCGCAAGACCGGCAAACTGGAGGACGCGGCCGCAGCTTATGCCCGCATCGCCGAATCCTCCCCTGGCAACGACCGCGCCTGGGATGCCCTGGGCAACTCCCTGCGAGCGCTGGGGCGTTACGACGAGGCGGTGGAGGCCTTCAAGGAGGCCATCTCCCGGCGGCCGAACAATGAAGAGTATCACTACCACCTCGGCCTGGTGCAAACGGCCCAGAAACGCCACGCGGAGGCCGTCGAGGCTTTCCAGCAGGCCATCCGCCTCAACCCGGATTACATCCTGGCGCACTGCGCCCTGGCGGGCAGCTACCGCCGCCTGGGACGGGAAGCCGAGGCAGACGAGCACATCCGCATTGCCCGCCCGGCCATCCAGGCGGAAAAGGAATACAACCGGGCGTGTTTCGAGGTCATGTGCGGCAACGTGGACGCGGCCATCGAGCTGCTCAAGGCCGCCCTGGTGACCCGCCAGACCCCGGTGGAATGGATGCGCTCCGACCCCGACCTCGAAATGCTGCACGACGATCCGCGCTTCCAGGCGCTGCTGTGCCAGGAAGCCTGATGGAAGCAACCGGCGCACGGACGGGCGACCGTGCGCCGTTGCGGGTTTCTCCTCTTTCTTGATTGGTGAATGGTTTAGTGGTAGTAGCAACAATTCCCCTCCTGTGAAGGGGAATTGTTGTTTAGGGGGGGATTTTGGATTGGGGGTGTGGACGCCCGCCCCGGTTCAAGAGTGATCTGCGGTCAGGGTTGATCCTCCCCCGTGTTGACCGGTCGCTGCGGGTCAAGGATCCAGTCGCTCCAGGACCCGGCATACAGGCGGGCCTCGCCCAGCCCGGCGTGCAGCATGGCCAGGATGGATTGCGCCGCGGTCACTCCCGAGCCGCAGTAAAGCACGGTCCGGGCGGCGGGAAGATCACCCGTCAGGGTCCGATACCTGGCTTGCAGTTCCTGAGGTGATTTGAACCTGCCGTCGGGACCCAGGTTATCCGGGTAGGGCGCGGAGCGAGCCCCGGGGATGTGGCCCGCTACCGGGTCGAGAGTCTCGTTTTCACCGCGATAGCGGTCGGCGGTGCGGGCGTCGAGCAGGCGGAAGTCCGCCTGGCCGAGGAGGCGCTGCACGTCCTGCGCCTCGAGCACCAGCTCCGCCCGGACCCGCGGCTGGAACTCCCGCGGCGAACGCGTTTCGACCCCGCTGCGCACCGGCCGTCCTTCCCGGTGCCAGGCCAGCCAGCCGCTGTCCAGCACGGCGACCGACCCATGGCCCAGCCAGCGCAGCAGCCACCACAGGCGTGCCGCCGCCAGCGCACCGCCGACGGCGTCGTAGGCGACGACCTGCACGTCCGCATTGATCCCCCAGGCCGATAATTTTTCCGCCAGGGCTTCGACCGCCGGCAGCGGGTGCCGGCCGGTCTTGCCGGGCAGGATCGGGCCGGAGAGGTCGCGGTCGAGATGAGCGTATAGCGCGCCGGGGATGTGAGCCCGCTCGTAGGCTCGACGCCCGAATTCCGTGTCCTTCAGCTGGAAGCGGCAGTCGACAACTGCCCAGGCGGGATCGTCGAGGTGCGCGGTTAATTCTTCGGTAGAGATCAAGGTGGTGTAGGCCATGGCGATATTCTACCTCTCTCCTGAGTTCGTAGTAGGTCGCGCTTCGCCGGGCCTTTCGCGCCGGTGCTGGCAAGCAGGTCACGTTACGGACTGGTTGAAGCGCACCAGCTTCCACGAGGCGAAGTCGGGCTGCCAGCTGACCTCCATCAGCCCGCAGAAGTCCACCTGGAAGCTCCAGCGCTTGTAGACCGGCAGGCCGAGCAGATGGCAAGCCAGCAGGCGGATCAGACCGTCGTGGCTGACCAGAAGCACGTCGTCCTCCTCGTGCCGCGGGCGCACCTGCTCGAGGAAGTCAGCGATGCGCCTCTGGGCCTCGGCTCCGGTCTCCCCGCCCGGGAAGCGGAAGTCGGCCGTGCGCTCCGTGTAGGCCTTCCAGACGTCCGGATACTTTTGCCGGATCTCGGCATCGTTCAGCCCGACCAGGCCGGAGTTGTTGATCTCGTTCAGGCGCTCGTCGACCTGCGGCGTGAGGCCCAGCGCCCGGGCCACAGGCGCGACGGTTTGAAGCGTGCGCTGGTAAGCGCTGACGTAAATTGCCGCCACGGGCCTGCTGGTGAAAAAGGGGACCAGGCGCTCGGCGTCCTGGCGTCCTTTGGGGCTGAGCGGCTCGTCGGGGAGGGGCAGGCGGGGATTGGGAAAATCTCCGCCGGCTTTTTCGGCGTGGCGCAGGATGTACCAGGCGGTCATGTCAGTGTCAGCCTCCCGGGAATGTTTTTTGGAGTTGCGCCCAAACGCACGTTTTGCATGAGAGCTTGATAACCACAGATGAAATTGATTTTTTCTTACAAATCCACATCCATCCGTGTTTACACTTGCACCTGCTGCAAGTGCAGGTGTCTGTGGTTACGACTGCCGATCACCCTTCCAGCGCTGCAGTGATCGAGGCGAACACCGCCTCGAGCTGCCGGTAATCCGCATGCAAACGGCCGACCCCGGCATCTTTCAAAACCTGGAGGCGGGAGCCGACGCCGATGAAGGCGAAGCCCAGCGCCCGGGAGGCCTGCAAATCCCAGAGCCCGTCTCCGATGTAGACGATGCGCTCGAACCCGGGACAGGCGTATTGCTCCCCGGCCCGCTGCAGGGCGATCTCCATGATGCGTTGGCGGTCCCGGTCGTCGTCCGAGGTGGCCATGGGAATGTCGTCCACGCGCAAACCGCTGGCGCCCAGCTTGAACAGGGCTTCGCTGTGCCAGCAGCCCGTGGCGATGGCCGTCCCCAGATCGTCGAGCCGGCGCAGCCGCTCCAGGAAGCGGTCCGCACCGGGGACCTGGCTGAAGGTCCCGGGGGATTCGGCGTACATCCTTTTGAGATGCCAGAGCGCCCGGCGCTCCACCTCCTTGAGCTCCTGCTCGTCGGGTGTTTTCCCGGTGAGACGCCGGATGGCCTCCTCCGTAACCCCGCGCGAGGAGGTATAGGCGTAATCGTTCAAATTGGTGGAAATCCTTGGACGGCGGGTGACATCGGCAATCGCCCGTGCAAAAACTTCCTGATCGTACTCGTAGGATTGCGTCAGCGTCCCGTCGATGTCGAGCATGACCAGATTCATGGCTGCTGAGCCTTTCTTGTTTCCTGCCAGAGGCTGATGGATTGCATCCCTGGGTTGCACATTTCCCGGACCGGTTTTTTACAAGAATTCTATTATACCGGGAATGGAAAAAGCCGCCCTCTTTTTCCCCGGTCCTTTGAGGAAATAAACCGGGCCGGCCTGCCTGCAACGTTCCTCCCCGTGTATGCGTATATCTTGTCAGGGAGAGTTCTAGTTTATTGGCGAAGATCCCTGTCCGAACCAAAAATGCCATGCGCCTCCCGGCGGAAATCATGCGAACAAAAAAGACCGGGAAAGCGTATACTGTGATTGTCCATTTTTGAGAGGAGAATACCCATGTCAAATCGCAACAACACTTCGATCGTGCTCGGCTCGATCCTGCTGGTCGTGGGGATCCTGGCCCTGCTCGGCCAGCTTTTCCGTGGCTCCCATTTCTGGGGAAGCTTCTGGCCGTTCATCATCATCGGCGTCGGCGCCCTGTTTTTCGTCGGCATGTTCGTCGGCGGGAAATCGGTCGCCGGGCTGGCCATCCCGGGCAGCATCATCACCGTCAGCGGGCTGATGATGCTCGCTCAGAACCTGACCGGTTACTGGGAGAGCTGGTCCTACGGCTGGACGGTGACGCTGATCTCGGTCGGGATGGGCATCTTCATCATGGGCGCCTACAATGGTAATGCCGGCGCTCGCCGGGCGGGATCCCGTGTGATGGAGATCGGGCTTATCCTGTTTGTGGCTTTTGGGGCTTTCTTCGAGATGATCTTCTCCGCCGGCCGGCCGCACACCCTGGGCAGCCTGATCTTCCCGGCGGCGCTGATCCTGCTGGGCGTCTACCTGGTACTGGTCCGCTCCGGCCTGCTGCGCCGCGGCGGCGGGGACGACCTCAACCCGCCTCAGGGCCCCGGGCAGGGACAGTAGGGTGGAGGTCGCCATGAGACCGCGTTCCATCTTCTGGCCGCTCGTCCTGATCGCCACCGGGATCCTCTGGTTCCTGATCGACTTCGGGACGGTCCCGTCCGCCAACCTGTGGGCGCTGACCTACCTGCTGCCCTACCTGCTGATCGCCCTGGGCGTGGGCCTGATCCTGCGCTCCCGCTGGGCTTATGCGGGCATGCTCGTCTCCTCCCTGGTCGTGGCCGGGGCGCTGCTGGCAGTGGTCTTCGCTGCGCCGCTGGGCTGGGACAAGGCCCCGAGCTGGGGCTGTGCAGGCGGCACCTTCCCCTTCGATGGCTGTTTCTTCGATGTCGGCGTGGGCGGCGCGGTGCCCGGCTCAGGCGTGGTCAAGACCGAGAGCCGCGAGGTTCCCGATTTCACCGCCCTGTCGATCGCTTTCCCCGCCGAGGTGGTTATCCATCAGGGTGACGTCCAGTCGGTCAGCCTGGAGGCGGAAGATAACTTACTGCCCCAACTGGCCACGCGCGTGTCTGGCGGCACCCTGTACATCGAAACAACGGAATTTAATCGGGCCAGGCGGGTCAATCCGAGTAAGCCGGTGCGGATCACCCTGACCGTCAAGGACCTGCACGCGCTGGACGTCTCCAGTGCCGGCACGGTGAACCTGGACGGCCTGCAGACCGAGTCGCTGGACATCTCGGCCAGCGGTGCAGGCAAGCTGACCCTGTCCAGGTTGAACGTGAGCAGTCTGGCGGTCGACCTGAGCGGGGCCGGGAACGTCGAGGCCAACGGCAGCGCCGGGACCATCAACCTGGGGATCAGCGGCCTTGGCAGCTTCCTCGGCGGCGATCTCGCTGTCCAGAGCGCCAGCGTCGACATCAGCGGCGCGGGCAGCGCCACCCTGTGGCTGAAGAATGAGCTATCCGTGGACATCAGCGGCGTCGGCTCGGTGAATTACTACGGCTCCCCGAAGGTGAGCAGGAACGTCAGCGGGCTGGGCAGCGTCAACCGGCTGGGCGACAAATAAACTGTCCTCTCAACAACAGGCATCCCCTGTCACGGCAGGGGATTTTTTATTTACCCGTCCCGAGGCCGACGGTTCCCGCTGTCCTTTACGGCGGCCTTGTCCTTGACAGCTTCTTGATGGGTTTCAAACTTTCTTTGTCAGCAGCTTGACGAACCTTTTTATACAATGCCAGCGCATCGGGAAGGTGCACCAAAAGCTGGCCCATGATGAAGAAGCAATTCCCTAAGAGCATGAAACTGATCATCCAGGGGGTACCCCTGGCCGCGGCTGTTGCCACGGTTTTCCTGCCTCTCCAGCGGCTGGGGCAGCAGTTCGTCATTCTGATCGTCCTGCTGTGGCTGCAGGTCTTCTTCATCGTCGAGGTTTTCCTGGCAGGGAGATGAAATCGGTCTATGGATGAATCCCATGTGCGTGTGCTGGTAGTGGACGACGAGCGCCCCATCCGGCGTTTCCTGCAGGCTTCGTTGAGCGGGCAGTATACCGTCCTGGAGGCGGCCACGGGGCAGGAAGCCCTGGCGGCCACCGCCTCCGGCCGCCCGGACGTCATCATCCTCGACCTGGGGCTGCCGGACATGGACGGTGTCGACGTGACCCGCCGCCTGCGCGAGTGGACGCAGATCCCGATCATCGTGGTCTCGGTCCGCGAGCGCGAGGAGGACAAGATCACCGCCCTGGACGCGGGTGCCGATGACTTCCTGACCAAGCCCTTCGGGGTCGGCGAGCTGCTGGCCCGCCTGCGCGTCTCCCTGCGGAGGGCGGCGGCCCCGGACTCCGAGCCCGTCTACCAGCTGGACGGCCTGAAGGTGGACCTGTCCCGGCGGATCGTCACGGTCGGGGACCGGACTGCCAGCCTGACCCCCACCGAGTACGACATCCTGCGCGCCCTGGTGCGGCACGCCGGAAAAGTCCTGACCCACCAACAGCTCGTCCACGCCGTGTGGGGCAGCGAGCAGGACGGGGAGCAGGAGGCGCACCTGCTGCGCGTGAACGTCAGCAATCTGCGCCACAAGCTCGAAGCCGACCCGGCCCGGCCGCACTTCATCGTTACGGAGCCGGGCGTGGGCTACCGGCTGCGCTCCGCCTGAGGCGGACGGCAGGCGGGTCAAATCCCGGATTTTTTATTAGCGTTGCGAATATCGTTGCACAAGGAATTGGATGATCTTCTCCATTGCACTTCTCATCGTGGTTTTCTTTATCGCCTTCAAGGCTGCCCCGGTCGAAAAAAAGGAGCACGCCGCCATCCATGGGGCGGGTCAAATCGGCCTGCTGGCTGCCGTCGCCCTGTTCGGGGTGGACTATTTCACCTCGTTCTATTACGGGACGGGCGAGCTGATGAGCGCCCTGCATCCCTACGGCTTGCAAAAATACGGCTACATCGCCGCGGGCGTGATCGCCCTGGCCAACATCATTTTCGGGGCGCTGTACATGTTCTCGCTCGGCCCGTTCAACGAGGGCGGCGGATCGTACACCGCCTCCATGCGTTACCTCAAGCCGACTCTCAGCCTGATCGTGGCCGTGACCCTGATCGAGGATTACGTCCTGACCATCGTCGTCTCAGCCCTCTCCGGTGCGGACCAGCTGCTCTCCATCCTCAACGCCTATAATACGAGCTGGATCTGGCACTTCCTGATCGGCGCATTCCTGGCTTTCGTTACCTGGTATCTCACTATCCGCGGCCGCGGCGAGTCGTCCCGGGTGGTCTTCATCGGCCTGGCGATCTTCGTCATGCTGACGGTCGCCATGGCCGTCGGCCTGGTCATCGCTCACGTCAAAGGCGTGGCTCCGGTCGCCGCGGCCGCTGCACCTCAATCCGCCACGCTTGCCCAGGCGCTGATGCATTTGTTGACTGCTTCGATGAAGGGCATGGTGGCGCTCTCCGGCCTGGAGGCCATGTCCAACGGCATCCAGTTCGTGATCAACGAGGACGTGGCCCTGGTCAAGTGGGGCAAGAAGAAGCTGCCGAAGCTGAATAAGCTCTGGGAATTCTACAGCGGCAAGACCGGCATCGGGCGTTTCGTGCAGACCTCCTTCCTGTTCTACGGCGGCCTGACGACCTTTTTCCTGGTCGCCTTCGCCGTCCGCTTTGACGTCTTCGACGGGACGCTCGGCCGCACGTTGGTGGGCAACCTGGCGTACATCGGCTTTGGGCAGATCCCGGGTGGGATCGTCCTGTACTGGGTCTACCAGATCCTGGCGGTGGCCCTGCTGGCGGCCGCCTCGATGACCGCCTTCCAGGATGCCCAGGCCACCGAATGGCGCGACGTGGCCATCGGCGAGATCCCCGAGGCGATCATCTACCGCGACAAGCGCGGCACCTTCACCCGCTCGGTGACGATCACCTTCGGGGTAGCCGTGCTGATCATGCTGCTGGTGCGCGGGGAAACGACGCTGGCAGCCCCCTTCTACGGGGTGGGCGTATTCATGCCGATCATGGTTATGGGCCTGGCCATCCGCCAGCACCTGCTGCAGAACTTTACCGGGCAGATCCGCAGGTGGGGAGCGGCCGGGGCAACCCTGGCCGCGGCCGTATCGGGGACCGTATTCGTCGGCCAGATCGCAGGCAAGTGGGAGGAGGGCGGCTGGATCCGGCTGATCTCCTTCACCACCCTGTTCACGGCCGCCCACCTGGTGCTGCTCTCGCCGGTGGGCTACCGTGAGCCGAAGCAGATCCATCGCATCGTGCGCGAGAAAGCCCGCGTGCGCGGGGCGATGGCCTCGATCGTCGAGTGGCAGTCCCTGAAAATGCAGGAGTACCGCTACGGCCTGCTGGTCGGCATCGCCCGTTTCTTCGAGCTCTTCGGCGTGCGCCGCCCGGTGAGGTACGAGCGGCCCGCCGTGGCCGGCGATTACGACCACGCCCTGCACGTCGATCACCCCGACGCGCCGTCCCTGCTGGCGCAGTACCTGGACGGCGCCCCTCCCCAACCGAGTTTGGGTGGACCGCCCAAACAGACCATCCCGGGCGACGAGGAGGGGATGGCGGAATAGGGGATTCAGAACACCCTGCCCGGGTAGGCTTCAGTCAGGGCTGCGGGAAAGACGAAAAGCCGGGAGGGTAATCCCTCCCGGTTCTTTTGATTCGCGGCTTGAATGGACTACTGCGAGGCGATCGCGGTCCAACCGGTTACGATGGCCTGCATGGCCTTGGTGAAGGAGTTGAAGCCGGTCGGGAAGTGCAGGTTGCCGTAGGCGCTCTCGGGGAGCAGCTTGGCAGCCACGTCGGCGGGCAGCGCAACATCGCTGCGGGCGGGATGGGCATAGCCCTGAGCCAGCATGACCTGGCCTTCATCCGACAGCAGGAAGTCCTGCTCGAGCTTGGCAGCGTTGGGGTGGGGGGCAACTGCGCTGATGTACTCGGCGAAGAGCATGCCCACGGTGGCATCCTTGGGGATGATCACCTGGAGCGGCAGGCCGGTGGCATCGCGTTTGGCGAAGCCGTCAAAGTCGTAGACGATGGAGATCGGGCATTCGCCCTTCTGAACGGCGGCCACGTTCAAGACCACGCCCTTGCGCCAGTTGCCGTTGTCGCGGAATTTCTTGAAGAAGTCCAGGCCGGGCTGCACGTTGGACTCGTCCCCGCCATGGGCATAGGCGGCAGCCAGCACGGAGCCGGTGGCGTAGGTGGATTTGCTTGGGTCGCGGCTGCAGATCATGTCCTTGTACTCGGGCTTGAGCAGGTCGTCCCAGGTCTGGGGGGCGTTCTTGACTTTGTCGGTGTTGATCAGGAAGCTGATGGCACCCCAATAGGCGACCACCCAGCGTCCGTCGGCGTCCTTGAAGTTGGCCGGGATCTTGTCATACGAGGTGTTCTTGTAGGACATGGCCAGGTTGTTCTCGATCAGCTTGCCGACGAAGTCGAAGCCGATGTCGGCCACGTCCATCACCGGTGCATCCTTTTCGGCCAGCAGGCGGGTGATCTGCTCTGCGCTGGTCATGTCGGTGTCGGTATGGACAACACTGTAGCGCTGCTCGATGGTCTTCCAGATGGCGCCCAGGTTGACCCAGTCATCGGTCATGCCGTAGCTGACGATCTGACCTTCGGCCTTGGCACCGGCGATCTTGACGGCTTGCGGGTCCTCGGTGGGGGCCACGGTGGGTGCGACCGTCGGTGCTTGCGTCGCGGGAGCTACGGGGGCCGCAGTCGGCGTGGCGGCGGGCTGGCAGCCCGCGAGCGGGATCGCCAGAATGACGATCAAGGCAACAAACGTAACAGCTTTTTTCATCTCATTCTCCTTTTTTGAAATTTCCACCGGGAGGTGGTTTTTCCCTTAACCAGATAGCACATTGGGTCTATCGTCCGACAATATGAGTGGGTCCGCGACCTCCTTTGCTGGTCACCCAGATGATCAAAAGGGATGTAATCCAGGCGACCACGAAGCTGATGACGGCCAGGGCACTGGCCTGGCGTCCATCCTGGCGGGTAAATTCGACCAGGTAGATGGGGAATGTTTTGAAGCGGGTGCCGACAAGCAGGTTGGTCAGGGTATATTCAGCAAACACGGTTGAAAAAACCAGCAGGCAGCCACTGATGATCCCGGGGATGATGTTGGGTACGATGACCCGGGTGAGGATGACCCACGTGTTGGCGCCCAGGCTCTCGGCGGCCTCGGTCAGCACGCGGAAATCGATCGCTTCCAGAGCATTGACAACAGGCCGGTACATGAAAGGCAATGACAGCACCATGCAGGCCGCCACCAGGATCGTCGGGCGGTTGATGATCGGAAGCGGCACCTTGGAATAGAAACGGATCAATGCCAGGGCCAGGACGACTCCCGGCACACCAAACGAAAAGGTGGTGATCAGCTCGACGAGGGGCTTTCCCTGAGGCACCCTCAGTTGCATCCAATAGGCGGTAGGGGTGACCAGCACCAGCAGACAGAACATGGTCGCAAAAGAGGCGATGAAGGAGTTCTTCAGTGTGAGCATAAATGCGCCGTGGGAGGTGACCGCTTTCCACCAGTTCAGGGTGAGACCTTCCGGCCACAGGGTGCGATCCCAGCGGGTGGAGACAGAAAAAATGAAAGTGGCGATGACCGGCACGATCATGAACAACAGGAATAAGAAAATGACGATGGGCCGCCAGGCTTCGCGGGTTTTCATGCCCCGGTCCTCCTGGCGCGGTTGGAAAGCACCAGATATCCGATCACACAGCCGGACATGACCAGCAGGGACAAAATTGAAAGGGCGTCGGCCAGCTCGGGGGCGAGCTGCACTTCGCCGCGGATGAGCGCAGCGATGCGGATGGTGATCAGATCCACGTCGGAGCCGGTCAGGGTCCAGGCGGTGGCGTAGGCTCCGAAAGAGTTGGCAAAGAGCAGTAAAAACCCGCTCATCAAGGAGGGGAACAAGATCGGCAGTGCCACTCTGACCCAATATTGGTAGGTCGAAGCACCCAGGTTAAGGGCAGCTTCACGCCATTCGCGCCTCAAGCCGTGCAGGGAGGGGATCATCAGCAGGATCATCAAGGGCAGCTGGAAATACAGGTAGGCCACCGTCAATCCGGAGATCGAGTAGATGCGGAAATTCGGGTAAAGGTTGATGCCAACCTGTTTCAGGATCAGGGTGATGATGCCAGTCGAGCCAAGGATCACGATGAAGGCGAAGGCAAGCGGGGCGCCGCCGAAATTGGTGGTCACATCCGCCAGGGCGGTCAGGGCGTTCTGGAGAAATTTGTTTCTCGTGGTGATGATGGCATAAGCAACGAGAGTGCCGAAGACCATCCCCAGGAACGCGGTGGTCGTCGAAAGTTTGATCGTGTTGCCAAAGGATCTCAGGAAGAGCGGGTCCATCGCCTGGCGATAGAACTCGAGGGTAAATATTCCTTTGTTCGTCAGGCTGGAACGGATCGTGGTCAGCAATGGAAGGAATTCGAAGGCCAGGCCAAAGAGAAAGAACGGCACCAACCCCAACCAGACCACCCAGGAGCGGGTGGTTCTTATTGTGCGCCGAGAGGAGGAAAGGCTGAGGGCCATATTCTTTTCGGGCTATAGGACGAGGTGCAAGCCATCCACGGCGGACCGCACTTCACCGTGGTAATGCGTGCGGATCTGCCCAACCAGGTCGACCGCCAAAGCTTGAGGATATTGATGGGTTACGACCAGGGACTTTACCCCGGCCTGAGCGGCGAGCATGCCCGCGGTGTCGGCATTCAGGTGGTCTTCCGTATCCCAGCCGGCCGGGAAGGAGCATTCGCAGATCAGCAGATCGACCCCTTGCGCCAGGCGGGCAAGCTCGCCCTCCCGGGCGGCGTCCCCGGAATACACCAGCGAGTGCTGGCCATCCTCCAGGCGGTAGGCTACGCTTTCCGGTGTGTGGCCAGTCGGCGCAGATTGGACCTTGAGCTTACCAATCGAAAATTCGTCACGGTGGACCTGGCGGAGCTGCAGCTCGTAGTCCAGAGGGACCAGCTCGGGGTAGAGGACGTACAGGCGGCGGAGAAAATCTTCCAATCCCCGGCAGGCGGTAATCGAAAACGGCGTGGTTCGTGCTGCTCCTGGGGTGTAATTAAAAACCTGGAGCAGGGTGGCCAGGTCCAGGCTATGGTCTGGATGGAGGTGGGTGAGCAGGAGGGCATCGAGCAGGTCGCAGGTCGTGCCGGCCAGGGAAAGCCGTGACAGGGTTCCGGGTCCGATATCGAGCAAAATGCGTTGCCCGTCTGCAACGACCATCAGACCTGCGGGAGAATGTCCTTGGGCAGGGATGGCAGTACCGGTGCCGAGAAAAAAAATTTCCATCATGACCGGATTGGTATCGGAGGCTTATCGGGTGAGAAGAGGACGGGCTGCGGTGAGGAGACGTTCGCCCAATTGCGCAAGAGAAAGAGGTGATGCCTGCCAATCTTGGATAAGTGCTGGAATTATTTAAAATTATAACAATAAGCAATATCAAAGTCAATCATAGGGGAGATTATTGAGACGAAATGATAATAAAATATAACCATAAACGAAACAATTAATCACATATGATGTTTCGATTTTTGACCAAAAATCCGCCCTCGGGTCAGGAAACCTTGATTCTCAGAACGCCGAATTTATCGGCGCCAGCGGAAGAGCCGCTGAAGACATATGGCTCCGAGCTGCTCCACACCGCGAATTTTTCCAATACCGCGCTGGAAAGCTTCCTGCGCCGGCAGCGTGTTCCAGCCAAGGATTGCGACCGTCCCGCCAGCCCCCCCGCCAGTGACCTTGGCGCCCAACAGGCCATGATCTTTCTCCTCCCGGACCAGCTCGACGAGCTTGTCTGTGGCGGCGGACCCCAGGCCGCACTCACTGTAGCCGAGGTGGGACAGGTACATGAGTTCCCCCAACAGGGGACCGCTGATCTCATCCGGGGTTGCCGCGGATTTGGAAAGCAGGCTGAAGAAACTGTGCACGCGCCAGTTCTCCTCCACGGCGTAGCGCACGGCGGCGCGCACCGGATAGGTCACCTCCGGGCGGACCGGGGTGAAGGGGTCGAGATGGACCGGGTAGAGACGGCTGAAATCTGCGCCCAAGACTTGTTCCGGAAGGCGCTTCTCGTAGTTCTGACGAAACAGGGAGGGGGACAGGTTTGCCAGGTAGCCATTCCATTTGGGCTCCACCCAGCGGGCCAGGATGCCACTCTCGTCCAGCCTGGGCTCCAGCTTTTCCCAGCCGCACAGGTAGCGATAACCCATAAAGGTCGCGGCGCGGGCGGACTCGTACTCGATGCCGGCCACCGAATGGCGCACACCCGAATCAACGCCCCAGAGTCGCAGGGTCTTGGGCAGCCTGACCAAGGGGCGAGGTACGCAAGGCTGGCACAACATGGGGACGAAATACCCCTCGTCGCCCAATGTGACCGCCAGCTGATCCATGATCCCGGCTGCGGAATGGGTCAGGGCGATCTCAACCCATTGTGTCCATGAGGCTAGTTCAACCCCCTCCACTTTCACCCCGTACAACTCCGCCATGGCCTTCATGGGGGCGACTTCCAGGGCGGCAGACGAGCTGACCCCTTTGCCGAGCGGAACATTGGATTCAAGGTAAAGCGAGAGGCCGTGCCTGACTCGCTCTGGGAAGCGCTGGATCAAGAAGTACAAGTCGCCGAGGATGTAGGCGCACCAGGCGCGCGAGGGATCGGCATTGATCCAGAGGCGCACCTCCTCCAGGGGTTTCACCCTGTCATTTGCAGTCAGATCGGAGAGGGAGAATTCCACTCGCTCGCGCCATCCCAAAGACTTCACCGCCGGGTTGTAAAAACAAACCTGCTCATCCGAGCGCGCCTGGATGGCGACCAGCGTGGCTTCACGGATGGTGGTTTCAAAGACCAACCCGCCGGTGTAGTCGTCGTTGCCGCCCATCAGATCCAGGCGCCCGGGAGTCCGGTTGATCAAGATGTCTTTGCCTTTTTGAAAGAAGCCCTCCGCCGCCAGCCTTTGGACGGCCTTCCTAAATTTTGCCAGATCGGGAAAACGCCCGGCCGCTTGGGTAGATGCATCCGCCATGTTGCAAAGCTCCTGTTGATCGATTTGGACGTTGTCAATTCCAGGAAAAATCCGCATCAAATGTGATGAATATCATTCTAACATTCATAAAACAAATCGTCAAACAAACTAAAACGAAACAATAAAGGTTGACATACAAAACATGCGGTGTATAATAAAAAAGAGATCCCCAATATGTTCCCTCGAAAAAGAAAAGCCCTTGGAAAATTGGATTGGCTGGGATTGCTCCCTTTCCTGCTCTTTTGCCTGGCATTTGAAATTGTACCGGTGATCTTCCTGGTGCGCGGGAGCGTCATAGAAAAAGTGACCGGCCAGCTTACCGTTCAGCACTATCTTGACCTGGAGCATCCCTTATACATTAATTCATTCTGGAACAGCATCAAACTATCCGGGCTGACCGCACTCATCGGGGTCGTCTTTGGCACCTTCATCGGTTATGCAATCTACCGTTGGCCGACGCAGGGCATGCGCGAGACCCTGATCACGCTCTCGGACGTGACCACCAACTTCGCCGGTGCGCCGTTGGCCTTTGCTTTCGTCGTAATCCTGGGGATGAACGGGGTGGTGACACAATTCCTGATGCAATATTTTCACTACGAGCTCTATCCCGGGTTCAGCATTTATTCATTCTCGGGTCTGATCCTGGCGTATGTATATTTCCAATTGCCATTGATGATTCTGCTCATCCTCCCCGCATTTGCGGGGATCAGGAGGGAATGGCAGGAATCGGCCCAAAGTCTGGGCGCAGGCACCTTCCAGTTTTGGTGGCGCATCGGCGTACCGATCTTGCTGCCGTCCCTCATCGCGGGTTTGACGCTGCTTTTTGCCAATGCCTTTGGTGCCTATGCTACGGCATACACCCTGGTTCAGGCCCGGCTCGCCCTGGTCACGCTCCAGATCGGTTACATGATTGCAGGTGAGGTGCGCCAGGATCAGGGCATCGGCATGGCCATGGCAGTACTTTCCTTGGTTATCATGGGCCTGAGCATCGTTATCTACCAGGCGGCCACCTTGCGCGCCCGCCGTTGGTCGAAATCCTAGCTCCAAAATTGCATCATAGGAAACGGGAGTAATGGAGATTCCTCAAACGCCCGGAAAAATATCAAAGAAGAATTGCCCTGCGAGCTGGCAAATTTTCTCGGTCGCACTTTTTCTTTTTTATATGCTCGTGCCAATCGTGTCCACCTACATATTTTCCGTGGCCACGCGTTGGGATCGGACGATCCTGCCGGAGGGGTACACGCTGGAGTTTTATCAAAAAGCGTTTCAGGCGTCCTACTTCTTGACTACGCTGCGCAACTCGTTCATCCTATCCCTTGCCACCGTCCTGGTCAGCCTGGCGATCATCGTTCCCACGGTTTACTGGGTCCACAGCCGCCTGACGCGTGCAAAACCCCTCCTGGACGTGTTGATGATCCTTCCGTTTGGAATTCCGACCGTGGTGCTTGCGCTGGCCCTGATCCAGGTCTATAACTTCGCACCGCTTGCTCGCTCCCCATTCCTGCTCATCGGGGGGGTGGTCGTGTATTCGATGCCGTTCATGTACCGCCCGGTCTCGAATGCCCTGCAGGCCATCGATGTGCACACCCTGACGGAAGCTGGCCAAAGCCTGGGTGCGAATGTGTTTCAGGTTCTGGTGAGAGTGGTCATTCCCAATATCTTGTCGGGAATCCTGAGCGGCAGCCTGCTGGTCTTTTCCACCGTTTTTGCGGAATATACCCTGACCTCCTTGATCGTCGGTGCCAAATTCAAAACCTTCCCGCTGCTGCTGGTTGAATTCACGCGCATCAATGGAAATATTGCCGCGGCCTTTTCGGTGATCTCATTCACCATTGCCTGGCTGGCTTCCTTGCTGATCCTATGGGTGGGTAGCAAAGGACAAAAAGCCACGCTCGAGGCCATACAAGCTCGATAGACAAGGAAGAACACATGGCTTACCTGGATTTGCAAAATGTGTCCAAATCGTTCTCGGGTGTCCTTGCGGTAAAGGATTTCAACCTGGACATCGAAAAGGGATCGCTCGTCTCCTTTCTCGGCCCCTCCGGGTGCGGCAAGACAACCACCCTGCGCATGATCGCCGGCTTTGAGCAATTGGATACCGGAACGATCCGGCTGGATGGCAACGACATCACCAGCATGCCGCCCAACCGGCGCGACATCGGCATGGTCTTCCAGGCATATGCGCTCTTCCCCAACATGACGGTCCGGGAGAATATCGCCTTCGGTCTTCAGATGCGGAAGACCTCTAAAAGGGAAATCGACAGTCGCGTCGATAGTGTGCTCGAGATGGTGCGTTTGCAGGAGACGGCCAAACGCTTTCCGCACCAGCTTTCAGGAGGCCAGCAGCAGCGCATCGCCCTGGCGCGTGCCCTGGCCGTGCAGCCCCGGGTCTTGCTCCTGGACGAACCCTTGTCCGCCCTGGATGCCGAGGTGCGTGTGGTCCTGCGAGGAGAAATACGCCGCATCCAGTCGGAGCTGGCGATTACCACGGTGTATGTCACCCACGATCAGGAAGAGGCGTTGTCCATTTCAGACAAAGTCGTGGTGATGAACAAAGGCGCCATCGAGCAAGTCGGAACCCCGGAAGAAATCTACCGCGCTCCGCAGACCCGCTTCGTGGCCACATTCATCGGGACTGCCAACCAATTCCGCGGGGCTGTCTCCGGAAAGGAGACGGTCGTCTCCAGTAATCTAAAGCTCATTGTTGACAACTTGAAGGGCTTTCAAGACGGGCAGCAGGTGGTCGTCCTCGTCCGCCCCGAAAATATCCAGGTGCAGCCCGAGCCGCCCATATCCGGCCGTTTGAACATCGTCCAGGGCGTGGTGGAAACAATCACCTTCCACGGGGCCGTGACGCGCCTGGGGATGAATGTAAGCGGTCAGCGGGTGGTGGCGGATGTCACCGTTGCCAACACTAAACCTGTCGCCTTGAACCAAAAAGTCTGGCTTTTGTTCCCACCGGATGCCTGTCAGGTAATGGTAATAGAGGAATGATTTATATCAACGCGCACGAGATCGTCCTGGATGAACAGGAGAGGTTGGAAGCCTGGACCTCTTACGGTCGCGTTGTGCGTCTGGCGATGGATTTCATCAAGAATTGCCCCATCGAGCCGGCCAACGGACTGCCCTGGTACCTGCAATATTCCTGTTTCTGGATCGACCCGCTGCGCCCGACGATCTGGCCGGACAACCCGGCCGGGAAATTTGCCTGGGCAGTGACGACCCTGCTCAGGTATTACCCTTATTCAGGGGATGCCAGTCACATCCAGATCGTTAGAAACATGCTTGACCGTCTATGGGAATATCGCACGCCGGGGAATTTTGCCTGGCCGGATGTGCCCTATGCTTCTGCCCACCCTGGAACCGGGATTTACTTTGGCGCCCGCGCCGACGGAGAATATGCCACCGAAGCGGATAAAGTGGCCCAAGTTGGGCGGGCGTACGTCGATTTTTACGAATTGACCGGGGAAAAGAAATATCTCGAAATCGGCCGCCGGTGCGCCGAGGTGCTGGCAGAGAAAATGCGTCCAGGAGACGAGACTCACTCGCCATTGCCCTTTCGAGTGGGTGTGCGGGATGGGAATGTCATCGAAGAGTATACTGCCCATATGGTCCCGGCGGTCAGGCTATTCGATGAGTTGATCCGCCTGGGGGAGGGCAATTTTCGCGGGGCGCGGGATCAGGTTTGGGCGTGGATCGAGAACCAGCCCCTCAAGAACAACCTCTGGAAAGGCCACTTTGAAGATATCCGCCTTGACCCAGGGAATGAAAACCGCGATCAGCTCTCGCCGCTGGAAACCGCCCGTTATATTCTTGAGAACAAGGACCAATTCCCTGGCTGGAAGGGTCTAGTGAAGGGATTGATCGATTGGGTGACAGAAAACCTGGGTGGACACCCCTTCTTTACCGCCATCCCGGTCCACGAGCAAAAGTTCTGCTATTTTCCGATGGGCAGCCATACGGCGAGATTCGCCTGTCTTTCTGCCCTGTACGCCGAAGCAGCCGACGATCCGGCCTACCGGGAGCGGGCCCTGCGCTCCTTCAACTGGGCCAGCTACATGGCGAACGAAGACGGCACCGTGACGGTCGGTGTGGATCGGCCGGATTACTACAACCAGTGCTGGTTCACCGACGGCTATTTCGATTACGTCCCGCATTTCATCGACGGGATGGCGGCCATGCCCCGGTGCGCTCCGACCGATACTGATCACATGTTGCGCTCGAGCTCCGTAGTCCAGGAGATAGTTTACAAACCTTATCAAGTGTCCTATCGCACTTTCGATGCCGGCGGGATCCAAAAACTGCGCCTGACATTCCAGCCCGTCCAAATCCTGGCGGATGGAAAGCCGCTGGTCCAGGACCATTCCCTGGCTGCCGGGCCCGCCTGGGTGTTTGACCCCGGATCAAATGTCCTGATGATAAAGCCGGAGGCCCGTCAAGTCGTGGTCAATGGACGTTGAAGACAGCGCCAGGAGATCACAGGTTGCTACACCCTTTGCCCATGGTCCCGGTCCTTGAGGATTTCGTGGATCGACTTGTAGAGAAAGGAGGCGAACTACCCGGTAGAGTCAGAATTGTTAGCCAATCAGGTTGGTGAAACCGATCATTCGATGGCTGATCATACGTTTTATAAAAGGAGAAAAGAGATGTCGAAGAAAATTGCACTGTTCGTAGGGATTTTGATGGCACTCGTTCTGGGATTGTCCGCCTGCGCGCCCGCGGCGACCCCGACCCCCGCGCCGGCCACTCAAGCGCCCGCGACTGCGGTACCACCGACTGTCGCCCCGACCGAAGATCCCATGGTCAAATTGGTGAATGATGCCACAGCCGAAGGCACGATCGTGTCCTACGGCCTTCCGGATGACTGGGTGAACTACGGAGGCTTGTTCAAAGGCTTCACCGCCAAGTACGGTATCAGCCACCAGGATACCGACATGGACAGCGGCACGATCATTTCGACGCTGCAAGCCGAGAAATCCGCCCCGGTGGCGGACACGACCGACCTCGGTCTGGCTTTCGCCAAGCTGGTGGAAGACGGTGGCCTTTCGCAGCCATACAAGAATGCCAACTGGGCCGAGATTCCGGATTATGCCAAGGACCCGCAGGGCCGCTGGTCTGCCGCTTACTGGGGCGCCATTGCCTTCCTGGCCAACGCAGACAAAGTCAAGAACGTCCCCCAGACCTGGGAAGACCTGTTGAAGCCTGAATACAAGGGCACGGTCTGCATGAAGGACCCGCGCAGCTCCGCCACGGCTCAAATGATCGTCCTGGCCTCGGCTTACGCCCATGGCGGCGATGAGACCAATGTCCAGCCCGGATTGGACTTCTTTAAAGAGTTGATCGACGCAGGCGTGATCAATGGTGTCTCCCCATCGTCTGCCAACATCCAAAAAGGGGAATGCCCGATCGCCATCCAGTGGGACTTCGATGCCCTGAGCAATAAGTACGGGAACCCCAACATGAACTTGCAGGTGGTCATCCCCACCGACGGGACCGTCGCGGGCATGTACATCCAGTTTGCGACCGCCGGGGCACCGCATGCCGCCGCGGCCAAGCTGCTGCTGGAATACGAATACTCCGACATGGGCCAGCTGGCCTACGCCCAGGGTTTCGTACATCCCATCCGCACCAGCGTCCAGCTCCCGGCTGATCTGCTGGCCAAATTCCCGCCTACGGACGCCTACAAGTCCGTCCACTTCCCGAAGGATTATGTTGCCCTCGACAAGGCCGGAACCGCCATCGCCGATGGTTGGGCTTTGATCGCCAAATAGATACCCTGCAAGGTGTTCACTGGGATGGAGCAGGTCAGCCTGCTCCATCCCGATCAATCCAGGTCATGAATCGACCATATGCTATTTTCTCGATTTTTCACATCATTCAAGGAGTAAACGATGGCAATAACAGGTGAAGCGATCAGATTGTCGCGGGTGTTTTCGGAGGGGAAGAATGCCGTCGTGGTGGCGGTCGACCATGGCTTGTATTTTGGTCCCCTGCCGGGTATGATCAACCTGCCGGAGGTCATCGGCCGGGTGGCCGGTGCGGACGCCATCTTGATGGCGCCCGGGATGCCAGCGCACTGCCAGCAGGTTTTTTCCAAACGCGGCGCTCCGGCCTGCATCGTCCGTCTGAATTGGGGTTCCAATTATGCCGCCATGTGGCAATACAAACATTCCCACAGCGTGGCGATGATTTCCGTGGCGGATGCGGTGGCGCAGGGCGCCGACCTGGTGATCGGCAGCCTGAGCCTGAAGAACCCTGATGAAGCCGAAGACGCCCACAATGTGGAGGTCTTTTCCGCATGTGTGGCCCAGAAGCGCCTCCTGGGCATCCCGCTGGTTGGGGAAGTCTATCCCACGGGCGGCGACGATCATCAGCCCGAGGAGCTTCAGGAAGAGATTTTCATCGGCTGCCGCATCATTGCCGAGCTGGGCGCCGACCTGGTCAAGACCTTCTACACCGGCAAGCGTTTCAACGAGGTCGTCGCCGCCACGCCGGTGCCGGTGCTGGCCCTGGGCGCCAAAAAGCTCCCCAAGGAAAGCGATGCACTCAAGCTGGCGGCTGCCTCGGTCGAGGCCGGGGCGCGCGGGATCGTCTTCGGGCGCAACGTGATCCAATCGCATGAACCGGAACGGCTGCTGGATGCCTTGAAGGAGGTGGTCAAGGAATTCCAGGCGCCGGACAAAGTCGCCGCCAAGTATAAACTGGGCTGAGATGGAAACTTTCCTCGCCATCGATGCCGGGACCACCTCGGTCAAGGCCGGGCTTTTTTCGCCGGATGGCCGCTGCCTGGGCATCAGCCGCCAGGAGTACCAGCTCGAGACGCCAGCCGCCGACCGCGCCCAGCTCGACCCCGAGGTGTACTGGCAGGCCTGCCGTAAGACCGTGCGCGCCGCGCTGGCCCAATCGGGCTTAAAGCCCGCACAGGTGAAGGCTTTGGCGGTCTCCAGCCAGGGCGAGACCACCATCACGCTGGACGCGCAGGGCAAAGCGATCTACCCGGCGCTGGTCTGGCTGGATAACCGCGCCGTCGAGCAGGCCGCTTTCCTGGCCGGCCGGTTTGGCGAGGAAGTCTACGTCCGCACCGGCATCCCGGAGATCGTGGCTACCTGGCCGGCGTGCAAGATCCTGTGGCTGCGCCAGAACGAGCCGGAGGTCTTCGCCCGCGCGGACAGGTTCCTGCTCGTTCAGGACTACCTGATCTACCGCCTGACCGGCCGGATCGTCACCGACGGCTCGATCTCCTGCACCACCCTGAACTACGACCTGGTGAAAAATGCCTGGTGGACCGAGGTCCAGGAAGCCATCGGGATTTCGACCCGGCAGCTGCCCGAGCTCGTCAGCCCCGGGACGGACGTCGGCCCGCTTTCCGCAGACGCGGCGCGTGAGCTGGGACTGTCGCCGCAGACCTTCGTCGTCAGCGGCGGCATGGACCAGGCGGTGGGCGCCATCGGCGCCGGGAACGTCAAGCCCGGCATCATCTCGGAAACGACCGGCGCAGCGCTGACCATCCAGGCCACCATCCTGGACCCGACGGTCGACCGGTCGAAGGTCGTGCCCGTCTACCGCCACAGCGCGCCGGGGCTGTACCTCTTCATCCCGGTCTGCCCGACTGCCGGCATGGCCTTCAAATGGCTGCGGGACGCCTTCTTCCAGGACGAGCTGGAGCAGGCCGAAGCGGAGAAGACGGATGCTTACGACCGGCTGACCCGCCTGGCGGAATCCATCCCGCCCGGCGCGGACGGCCTGGTCATGCTGCCCCACCTGATGGGTGCTTTCAGCCCCGAGCCGAACCTGTCGGCGCGCGGCTCTTTCACCGGTTTCACCCTCAGCCATACGCGCGGTCACTTCGTGCGCGCCTTGCTGGAGGGGGTGGCCTTCCTGCTCCGGCGCAATCTGGAGTACATCGAGCGCACCGGGCTGGAGGTCGGCGAGATCCGTTCCACGGGAGGCGGGGCGCGCAGCCGGCTGTGGAACCAGATCAAGGCGGACGTCTGCAACCGCCCGGTCGTGACCCTCGCAAACGAGGAGACCGGTCTGCTGGGCGACGCCATCCTGGCCGCGGTGGCCGCCGGAACCTTCCCCTCGGTCGAGGCAGGCTGCCGGGCTATGGTGGCGGTCAAGGAACGCATTCAACCCGGGGAGGCGGCCGGGGCTTATCTCCAGCCCTACCGCAGGTACTGCGCCCTGGACGGCCAGCTCTCCGGCTATTTCAAGCAAAGTTACACGACGAACGGGTAGAACAATGCTCCGTTGAAAAGATCAATCTATATATCCAAAGCCGGGCTGAGCTTGCCGAAGCCCAATGGGAAAACACAGATTTGGTTTACATTGTGCCCTTCGACAGGCTCACACCGTCCCGGTGTCCTTCCGGGAGGGCAACTATTTTCCTTCATTTTGCGAAGGTATTCCACGGAGTAGCAGGACAAGAAAGGATGGATGACATGGCAATCAAACCGAAAGTGGGTGTGCTGGTGATGGCCTTACTGGAAGACGATTACAACAAGACCGCGCACATCCGGCCGGTGGCGCAAAAAGCCGCCGACAAGGTCGGCGCGATCATTGCCCAATACGCCGAGACCGTCTGCCCTCCGCTGGTCGAGGAGGAGTACCAGGCCGAGGGTGCGGCGAAAATGTTCAACGCTGCAGGCGTCGACCTGATCGTGGCCGTGGAGGTGGCCTACACCAAGGGCGTGGTGCCGACGCGCTGCTTCCTGAACACCACCGCCCCGGTCCTGGTCTGGAACACGCAGCAGATCGAGTTCCTGCCCGAGAACGCCGACTTCGACCTGATCATGGTCAACTCGGGCATGGCCGGCGTGCCGGAGATGACCTCCGCCCTGCTGCGCATGGGCCGGCCGTTCTGGATGGTCACCTCGATGACCGACGACCCGCAGGGCCAGGAGCAGCTGGCCGGGTACATCGCCGCCGCCGGCGTCATGCGCCGCCTGAAGGCCGCCCGCATCGCCATCGTCGGGCACGCCTTCGAGGGCATGACCGACCTGATGGTCGACCAGCTCAGCCTGCGCCAGTACGTCGGCCCGGTCTGCTGGCCGGTGGAGCCCGAGAAGGTGTCGGCCGCCATGGGCGAGGTCCCCGAGAAGGACGTCAAGGCACTGGTCAAGAAGGAGAGCGGGCGCTACAAGATCGACATGGACGCCGCCCAGTTCGAGCGCTCCTGCCGCCTGGCGCTGGCCCTGGAAAAGGTGGCACGCGACGGCAAGTTCGACGCCCTGGCCTCCTTCGACCAGGTCTGGCTGACCGACCCGCGCGTCGGCATCATCCCGGCTTACGCCACCGGGCGCCTGTGCGAGCTGGGCTTTCCCTGCTCGACCGAGGCCGACATCACCACCGTGACCGCCATGCTGATCCTGCAGGAGATCGCCGGTAAGGCCACCTTCCTGGAAAACTACGTCATCGACTTCAAGCAGGAGGCCATGATCCTGTCCCACGACGGGCACGGCAACCCCGCCCTGGCCGCCAGGCCGGCGGACGTGACCCTCAAGCACAGCATTTACTATAAAGGGGTGAACGGTTTCGGGGCCAGCTTCGAGTACGCCTACGCCCCCGGCCCGGTGACCAACCTGTCGCTGGTCAATGTGGGCGGGCGCTGGCGCCTGAACATCGCCGAGGGCGAATTGGTCGCCATCCAGCCGCGGCCGGTGGCCGCGCCGCAGATGCTGTTCAAACCCAAGAGCCTGAACATCCGGGACTGGTGCGACGCCTGGTGCAAGGCCGGCTCGCCGCACCACATGGCCCTGGCCTATGGGCACCTGTCCGGTGCGATCAAGACCTATGCTGCCATGCAGGGCCTGGACGTAGTTGAAATATAATTGACCCGAAAGCATCGGGAAGAGGCCGGTTGCCCGTTGAAGAGCCCGGGCATGTGCATTGACCGTTTACTTCGGGTGAATGTCCGCAATCCTTGCGCTGGAGAGATGAGCCATGGAAGATCTAAGTGCTGCCGAACGGCGATCGCAGATCGCACAGATGGTCCTGGAAAACGGGAAGGTGATCGTTTCCGCGCTGGTCGACCAATTCCAGGTCACCGAAACGTCCATCCGGCGTGACCTGACCATCCTGGAGAGTAGCGGACGGTTGAAGCGCGTCCACGGCGGGGCGATCCCCATCCCGGGCAGCTCGCGCACCGACTCTTTCGCCGAGAAGAAGGAGCTGCACATCAAGGCCAAGGAGCGCATCGGCAAGGTGGCTGCCGAGATGATCCGCCCGCACGACATCCTGCTGCTCGATTCGGGCACCACCACCCTGCAGGTGATCCGGCACGTGCCCGCGGCTTTGCGAACCAGCAACATGATCACGCTGGTCACCAACTCGCAGCCGATCGCCCAGGAGGTGCTCACCTGGCCCTCCCCCAATTTGACCATTCTGGGCGGTTTGTACTTGGCCGATTACCAGGCCACCGTGGGACCGCAGACCCTCCGGCAGCTGCAGGAGCTGACCGCCGACCGGGTCTTCCTCGGCACGGACGGTCTGACCCTGAGCAGCGGTGCGACCACCGCCAACATCCTGATGGCCGAGGTCGACCGCCTGATGGTGGAGCGCTCCCGGCAGACCATCTTGGTCACCGACAGTAGCAAGATCGGCCGGGTCGGTTTCGTGCCGGTCAAGCCGGTGAACGCTTTCCATATGATCATCACCGACACCAATGCCCCGCCGGACATGGTTCAGGCCATCCGTGACATGGGCGTGGAAGTCCTGCTGGTCTAGCAGGCAGACGGGTTGCCTTTCCACGTCGCCGGGCTTGTGCCTGATTGCCGATAAGATCCCCAATCAATGTATCCGGGATTAAAGATCACCCCGCCGTTTTTCGAGATCGGACCTAAGGCCTTCCTGTACGGCCAGGCGGCGCTTGACCTCGCCCGGCACGCCGAGGCGGTCAGCCGCAAATACGATGTGCGCATCATTTTCACGCCCCAGGCCGTCGACATCCGGCTGGTGGCGGAGGGGACGAAGGACCTGCTCGTCTTCGCCCAGCACATGGACTCGCTGCCCGTCGGGCGCGGGGTCGGTTCGATCCTGCCCGAGGCGGTCAAGGCCGCCGGGGCGGTTGGCGTACTGTTGAACCATGTCGAGAAACGCCTCTCCATGGACGAGCTCGAGCGCACCATCCGCCGCGCCGACGAGGTCGGGCTGGCCTCCATGGCCTGTGCCGACAACCTGGAGGAGGCCGTGACGATCGCCTGCATGGGCCCCAACATCCTCATCGTCGAGTTGCCCGAATTGATCGGCGGGGGCAAGCGGGCGGCCAATGACCGCCAGGCGGTCGCCCGTATCAATACCACCCTGTGGGGCATCAATCCTGAGATGCGTGTGCTGCACGGGGCAGGGATCAATTCCGGGCAGGACGTGTACGACATCATTGCAGCCGGCTCCCAGGCTGCCGGTTCGACCAGCGGAATTATCAAGGCAGACGATCCGTTCGCCATGCTCGAAGAGATGATCCGGTCCGTGCGCCTGGCGTGGGACCGAACCCATTAATCCGGAGGTTCAGGCATGTCGGTTTATCACGCGTCTTTCAAGATCCAGTCGGACCGCAGGCCGACGTTCGACGACGTCACCGAGCAGGTACAGGCGGCTTTGAAGGAATCAGGGATCAAGGAGGGCATCCTGCTGGTCTTTTCTCAGCACACCACCTGCAGCGTCCTGATCCAGGAGGCCTCGGACGATGTCAACTACTGGGGCACTGAGCTGCTCATGCAGGACCTGGTGGACGTGCTGACTAAGATCGTCCCCACCTGCCTGACCGAGGGCCAGTACCACCACCCCGGCCCCAAGCACATCCAGGCGGCGGCCGGGCGGGACGAGCTGCCCTCCTGGTCGCTCAACACCGACGCCCACCTGCGCTCGGTGCTGATGGGTCGCTCGGTCTCCATCCCGGTCAATGACGGTGCCATGATCCTCGGCGAATTCGGCAGGATCTACTTCGCCGACTTCGACCAGGTGCGCGCCCGGGAAAGGACGGTCCGGGTGCAGATCGTAGGGGAGTAAATGCGGTTTGTGGAAGTGTTTTTCAGGATCCCAGATTAGAAAGCAAAACTCCCCCGCCGATGGGGGAGTTTCGGACCTAAGGGTGGACAGGTCAAGAAATTGCTTTCTGATTTTTCCGCGCCCGGTCTGACATTGTGGACATCATTTTTCCCATCAGGACGCGGAAGTGATAGCTCATCCAGAGCATGATGTTGTTGACGAAGCCGGAGACCAGGACCGGGTTGGTCCTTCCCACGAGTTTCACCAGCCCGCGCCCGACGGCCTCGGGGTCGGCCATCATTTCCGAGGGGATGCCGAACCCGGCCGCGGATTTGGTGCGCGTCAGCGGCGGGTGCATCACGTTGAAAGTAATGCCTTGCGAGGCTAATTCCAGCGCTAGCGTGCGCGTCATCGATTCGATGGCACCTTTGGTGGAGGTATATCCGATCATGCCGGGCATGCCGGTAAAGCCGACGCCTGAGCTGAAATTGTGCACCACGCCGTGCCCCTGCTTTTTCATCACTGGCAGGATGGCATGGATCAGGTTGAGGTAGCCGAAGTAGTTGACCTCGAACTCACGGCGGATGTCGTCCACGGCGCGCTGCTCGAAGGGCGAAAACAGCGCCAGGCAGGCGTCATTGATCAGGATGTCCACCCCGCCCCAGCGCGCAACGACCTCCTCGACCACGGCTTGGACACGTTCAGGATCGGTCACGTCGCAGACGAACGGCAGCAGATTGGGGTTGGCCGAATCAAGGTTTTCCAGCGAGAGGTCGAGGGCGGCGACGCGGTCGCCCATTTCCAACAGAGCCCTGGTCAGCGCCAAACCGATCCCGTTGTTGGCGCCGGTGATGAGGATGGTGCGTGGCATGGTTTTTCCTTTCTAGGGTGGTTGGGTGAGTTAGAACAGCCCCCAGAGCATGTGCCAGACGAAGTCCGTCCAGAAGTGGATCCCGACGGTGGCCAGGAAGCCATATTTCTTGAAGTAGTACGCCCCGAAGGTGGAGATCAGGCTGTTGAGCAGGAAGACCTCGAGCAGCAGCACGGGGGAGAACTTCAGCGGGTCGGTCACCCCGAAGATGATCATCAGCGTCGGCAGGTGCGCGGCGGAGTGGGCAAGCGCGGAAAATGCGGCGACCACCCAGTAGACCACGTTCAACCCGCGGCCGCGCAGGATGACCTTGCCGACCAGCCAGGTCCAGAACGAGATGAAGAACAGGCGGAAGATCATCTCCTCCCCGATCCCGGCGGAGACCGAGGCCACCAGCGAGGTGGGGAAGGGCGGGTGGATCAGGCGCCCGACGCCGTTGATCCGGCTGAAGAGCAGGTCGCCGATGATCAGCACGACCCCCAGCCCCGCGCCGACCGGGGCCGGGATCCCGAAGCGCTGCCGGCTGCTCACCGATTTTTCCCAGATTTCGGGGAAGCCGAGCTTGCGCCACAGGAAGAATCCCAGGAAGCCCAGGGCGCCGTACAGCACGAAGGTGATCCCGGCGCCTCCCAGCATCAGCTGCCACTTCGGGATCGGGGATTCCTGGCTCACCGGCATGCCGGCGATGTTGCCCTGCGGCAGGATGGTGTTCAAGGCCGCTGCCAGGGCCAGGATGACCAATAGAACGAGCAAGGTCAGGGCCGAACGATTCTGGACGTTCATCGTTTCTTTCCTTTCTTGATAGTGTGCCGAACCCCAATTCTGCAAGCCTCGTCCTCCAGCCCAGCCTGGCGGTGGAGAGGCCAGGACGGGCTTTGTCAGGCCAGCGCCTTTGTCAATTGATCGACTTCGTCCTTCCAGCCATAGACATAGCGCAGGTTTTCTTCCAGTTTGGCAGGGTCTTTCTCGTAGCCCTTGGCCAGCTCGGCCAGGTGGTTGTAGTAGCCAGCCAGACGCTCCAACGGAAGCTCAGGAATCGCGGCGGACCCGCTCCCGGGCTGCAGGCTGGCTTCAAGCTGCGACAACTGGTCCAGCCACGCCTCGACCGACATCCCGGCCGTCTTCCTGAAATCGCGGATCACCCATTGGCGCTCGAAGAGCGAGCGCTGCTTCCAGCCGGCGGATTGCCCGGCCAGCGTCGAGCGGACGCGGCGGCAGAGTTCGAACGCCGCGGCGCGCTGCCCGGCGTCCAACCCGGACCCCGGGCCGGCCTCCGTTTCCTCCGGCCCCCAGCCGGCCGACTTAAGCGCCTGGATGGAGGAGATCTCCTGCCCGCGGAATTGGGCTGCCAGGGCGATCGCCGCCGCGAATCCGGCCCCGGCCTCCTCGACGGACAGTACGGCGCTCTTGTTCATGGCGTAGAACTGCTCCACGGACATGCCCATCTGCGGGGCGAGCTGCTCGACCGCCCGGCTGGCCGTCTCGGTCGGCACCAGGCCGGGGCCGATGGTGAAGGCGATCACCTGTGTGCCTTCCAGCTCGGCGTCCAGCGTGTTGGCGAGGTGCACCTGGGCGGCCTTGAAGGTCTCGTAACCGCCGAGGAACGCCGTGCCGGTGGACGAGACGCACACGAAGGTGCCGTGGTCCCGCTCCAGCATGCCGGACAGGAAAGTGCGCGCCAGGAGCACCGGCCCCCGAAGGTTAACCCGGTAGCTGGCGTCCCACTGCTCGATCGGCAGGTCCTTGACCGTTCCCAGCACGGCGATGGTGGCGTTGTTGAGCACCACGTCCACCTTGCCGAACTTGGCGACGGCCTCAACGGCGAGACGGGCGACGCTGAACTCGTCGCCGACGTCGGTCTGGACGAAGAGAGCCCGCTCCGCGCCGAATTCCTGCCCCAGCCTCTCGGCTGCTATTTGGCCCGTCTCGGCATTGACCTCGGCGATGATCACGTTCGCCCCCAGCCAGAGCAGGGCGCGCGCCGCCTCGTAGCCGATCCCGCCGCCCGCGCCGGTGACGACGACCACCTCGCCGCGCAGGGCCCGAGGCGATAAGTTAAGGGATGAAATGATTGACTTCTTCTCCATGGCAGACGTCTCCCTTTTTTTATAGTATACGAGTTTTTTGGGGTTCTACTCCATGGATATTTTAGGGCATCCACTTAAGTTTCTAGTGCGCGGCAAGCAGCGCTTTGAGCACCTCCAGGGCCTCCTCCGCCGGAGTGCCTTGATATGTCCTTAATTTCAGAATGGCATAAACATACTGGTGGGCTGCCTCGGGAATGCTATTCACCCTCAGTGCAGTAGGGCGATCATCAGGGCGATGCCGACCACGTCTGCCATGAAGTGCGCCAGCCAGGATACGAACACGTTCTTGCTGCGGGCGAAGATTGCGCCGTAGATCACGCCGTCGATGGCGATGAAGGCCAGGTCGGTGAAGACGACCACGGCCTTGCCCGGAGCCCAGTGCATGGCTGCAAAGACGAGAGCGACCAGGATGACCGCCAGCGGCGTACCCAGCCTCCAGGACAGGCGCTCCTGGAACAGCGCCCGAAACGCCAGCTCCTCTGCCAGGGTGCCGATCAGCAGGGAAACCAGGATGAGGCCCCAGCCGCCCGCCAGGTCGATCGGCAGGCGTCCCTGGATGTGGGTCAGGTACTCGGGCAGGACGCTTTTGGCGATCAGGATCGGAATCAGCTGGGTGACGACGCCGACCAGCAGGACCAGCCACCAGTTGGCAAGCAGATCCTTGAAGAAGGTCTTCGGCTTGAAGCCGATCTCCGTCCAGGTGCGGTGGCGCGGCCACCGCTCGACGAGGAAATAAATGACCACCAGGATCTCGATCAGCCCTTTGAGGCCCGGGACCAAAAATGACAGCACGCTGGTCACGAGCAGGATGGCCAGCACTTCGAAAAACACGCCGCGGTTTGACGTCTTCA
The DNA here is from genome assembly GCA_963739255.1 of uncultured Chloroflexia bacterium. GTDB lineage: Bacteria > Chloroflexota > Anaerolineae > Anaerolineales > Villigracilaceae > UBA877. Next base: position 385,355 of record CAVTZT010000008.1, on the reverse strand, counting down.
TGCAGCCTCTCTTCCTTAAAATCTGATATGATTTATGGTGTGTATGTTCGACGCTACTATATTACCCCGGAATTTGAAGACGTTCATCGTCCAGCGGATGGGTTTTCACCTGTCCGGGTGGACAGGCGAAAACCGGACCGGCGGACGGTGTTTTTTCCCCCGGGGGACCGTAAACTATAGATCGTAAAGCAAGGTCAGAACTTGACAAGGAGCGGACGGTGTTTTTTCCCCCGGGGGACCGTAAACTATAGATCGTAAAGCAAGGTCAGAACTTGACAAGGAGTTGGCGATGAAATCAAGATTCGATAACATCTTTTGGGGGATCCTGCTCATCCTGGCTGCCGGCTTGATCTTCGCCCAGCAGCAGGGCTACGTGCACGGGTTTTCCAGGACGTTCTGGATGCTGGTCCTGGCCGGGGTGAGCCTGGCTTTTTTCGTCCGTTATTTCGTAGCCGGATTGCGCGCCTGGGGCTGGCTCTTCCCGGCCTGCATCTTCGGGACAGTGGCGGCCATGCTCTGGTTGAATGAGTCCGATGTGCAGAGCACCCTCCTGGTGGCGCCCATTTTTGCCGGCATCGTCGTACCCTTCCTGGTCGCCTTCGCCATTAATTACCGTCAAAATTGGTGGGCGCTGATCCCGGCTTTCGTCCTCTCCGCGACCGGGACGTCGATCGTCTTCGGCGGGAATGTGCGCGGGGAGCTGATCGGCGCCCTGTTCATGTTCGCCATTGGCCTGCCGTTCCTGGTCGTCTACTTTGCGGACAGGAGGAAATGGTGGGCGCTCATCCCGGGCTTCACCATGGCCGTTTTCGGGACCCTGATCCTGCTGAGCGCTTACTCGAACCAATGGGCGGCGGCGTTCATCACCATCGCCATCTCCCTGCCGTTTTTCTACCTTCATTTCAAGCCGCAGGGTTTCTGGTGGGCGCTGATCCCGGCTGGCGTGATGGCGTCCATCGGCGTCAATGCCCTGCTGACCAACCCGCTGTTGGGCAGGTTCGCCCAGTCAACCATCCCGGTGGCGATCATGTTCCTGGGCTGGGCGGCCACCTTCGGCTGGCTGTGGCGTCAGCGCGAGAAGATGCCCACCGCCTGGGCGCGCTTCCCCGCCATGGTCATGGCGATCATTGCCGTCGTCCTGCTGGTGGTCGGGGCGCTGACCGAGGTCGGCCTGACCGCCGTGCTGATCGCGGGCGGCCTGCTGCTGATCTATTTCGGCCTGCGCCCGAGGAAGGACGCCGGCGCCAAATGACCGGTGGGCGCGGACCGTGGCCCGGCGGATGAAAGACAGCTTTATATGAATTGCCCCGGAGTTAATAATTTCAGGTAATTCTCTAAAGAACCCTTACCCCTGCCCCTCCCCCGAATCGGGGGAGGGGAATTTTATCGAAGCAAAGGGTGTGCGCAGGCGCTTTGCGCCGCTCGCACCCTTTGCTTCGAAATTTACGCCCCCTTCCCAGCATTGGGAAGGGGGCCGGGGGGATGGGCGAGGATCATTTTCGGTATTTTTCACCCCCAATCTAATTTTGGGATGAGTCATGTTTTCGATCCATCCCCGCTGGTCACGGCTCGCAAAAACGAACGGCACTTACCCCCGGGGCTGTTTGTTTCCATCTAACTAGTTTTTGGTGCGAAACGAATATGACACAATTTGTGCCATCAATACTTTGAACTTTAACAATTGCATACACTTCCAATTACGCTCTGGCCATCACTCGCAGGTTGGCGGAGATCACACCCCAGCCTACCCAGCGTTCAAACCCGGTCAGCCCATGGTTCAGGCAGCGACCCAAAGCATGGGAACGTTTCAGGACACTGATCCGTCCTTCCACACCTGCATGCCAGTTACGCCCTTCCTGGAACCAATCCTGGGCTTCATATTGTTTGCGCTCTTTCGATCGGTAACCTGGTTTCGGTAAGATGACCTGTTTCACTCCCAACTGGAAGGCTTCGGTCTCGTTCGAGGCTGAGTATAAGCCGCGGTCACCACTGGCCAATTCCGGCGCCTGCCCGAATTGTTCACGATGGGAGTGCAAACTGGGCAGCCATTGGTCTTGGTCACTGGGATTGCCAGCCAGGATGCGGTAATGACTGATCAGGCCGCCATCCACTTCATCGAGCCAGACCTTGTGGCCATATTCCACTGGGTGGTTTTCCTTGCCGCGTTTGATGATGTCGGTATGAGGTTCGAAGATACTGACGATCTTCTCCGCAGCAGGCACTTTCTCGTCTTTGAAAATACGGCGGGTGGCCTGGTCGATCACCTGCTCGGCGCGTGGCGCAAAGGTCTTCAAAGTGGCAACCAGTTTTTGCGCCTGGGCGCTGGCGTGTTCTTCAAGCAACGGCAGGACCTCTTGAGCATACTGAAGGGCTGTCCGAGTGATTTCGATCAACCGCCGATAAGCCTGTTTGCCAACTTGTTTGGCTTCATCGCTGCGTTTGCGCATGGCTTCGCTGATCTGATGGGACACGCCTTTGGCTTCCTGGTTCAAGTTCATAAAGTTTTGTTGGACCCACTGGCTGCTCTGGATCAAAACCTTCTTCGCCCGCTCCAGCGTGCGTACCACCACTCGCACACTGTCGGCTAGCATCTGGCTGTCACGGGGTGGATGGATGTTGGTCTCTACTACCGTCCCATCCGTCCGCAACTTACGCCCCTGGGTGACCTTCAGCTTCACTGCCATTTCGCTGATCCGTCGATTGAATTGCTCCAAGGTGCTCGCCTGCACCAGGTTCGCCCAACGGATGAGTGTGGTGTCATCCGGCACCGTGTTCAGGTACACCCGGCAAAATTGCCGCAAAACCAGGCTGTCACACACCGCCCGTTCAAGTTCCTCGTAGCTGTATCCGTACAGCTGCTTGACCACCAGCATACGCAGGATCACTTCCACCGGCGTGGAGTTCCGTCCAGTTCGCAAGGTCAGCGGATAACGCTTGGCCAGATCATGCCTCACCAGTTGAAAAAATACTTCCGCTTCCAAATACCGGTCGATCTTGGCCAGAACAGGGTCCATCTTGGGCACCAGCACAACAATTTGCTCAAAAAGCTTGTCAATTGGATGGCTATCGCGTAACATTGGAAGTGCCTCCTTGGTAGATATTTGGCCTGAATCACCTTATATTTACCAAAGAGGCTTTTGTATTGTCAATTGTTAATGTACTCGTTTCTTTCGCACCAAAAACTAACTAACGTTCAGTTGACATGCGGGAGGGCCCGCTCAGACGTCGAAATACAGGCTCATCTCGTACGGATGCGGCCGGTTGCGCACGGCGTAGTATTCCTGGCTGCGCTTGAAATCGACCCACTGGTGGAGCATCTCCTCGCTGAAGACCCCGCCCTCCATCAGGAAGGCGTGATCCGCCTCCAGGGCGCGCAAGGCTTCGTCGAGCGAAGCCGGCAGGGCCCGGATGCGGGCGCGCTCCTCGTCGCTCCAGGCGAAGATGTTCTGGTCGATCGGGCCGAAGCCGGCCGCGGTCGGGTCGATGCGCTTGCGGATGCCGTCCAGCCCGGCCATCAGCATGCCCGCCAGCGCCAGATAGACGTTGCAGGTCGCGTCCGGGGGGCGGAATTCCAGGCGGGCCGTGTCGGGCTGGTTGGCGTACTTGGGGATGCGCACGGCCGCGCTGCGGTTGCCGAGCGAGAAGAAGGCATTGACCGGGGCCTCGTAACCGGGCACCAGCCGGCGGTAGGAGTTGGTGCTGGGGTTGGTCAGGGCCAGCAGGGCTGCGCCGTGGGTCAGCAGCCCGCCGATGTAGTGCAGGGCCGCCTGCGACAGGCAGCCGTAGCCCCCGGCGTCGTAGAACACGTTCTTTTTTTTCTTGAACAGGTGCTGGTGGAAATGCATCCCCGAGCCGGCCTCGCCGAAGAGCGGCTTGGGCATGAAGGTGGCCGTCTGACCGTGGGCCTGGGCGGTCATCTTGGTGACGTACTTGATCACCATGCTGGCGTCGCCGGCCGGGATCAGGCCCATCATGGGCGTCTCGATCTCGGACTGGCCCGGCCCGCCCACCTCGTGGTGGTGGTACTTGACCGGCACATTCATCTGCTCCAGGTGCCGGACGATCTCGGTGCGCAGCCGGTAGAGCTGGTCCTTGGGCGGAATGGCGTGGTAGCCGCCGTGGGGTGGGATGTAATGCCCGTGGCCGCCCTGGGCGCTGTTCCAATCCGCTTCGCTGGAGGAGATGGTGTAGCTGGCGCGGTTGATGCCGTACTCGTAGGAGACGCTGTCGAAGATGTAGAACTCGTACTCCGGCCCCCAGCGGCTCTCGTCCGCCACGCCGGTGGATTGGAGATGGCTTTCAGCGCGGATGGCGATGTTGCGCGGGTCGTTGACGAAGACGGTGTGCGTGTCGGCCTCCAGGGTGGTGCAGACGAAGGACAGGGTCGGCCCGTCCCAGAACGGATCGACGAAGGCCGTCCCGAGATCCGGGACGAGCACCATGTCGCCGGCCTTGACGGATTTCAGCCCGACCGCCGAGCCGTCGAAACCGATGCCTTTTTCCATCAGCTCGGGCACGAACTGCCCGGACGGGATGGTCAGGTGGTGCCAGCGGCCCCACAGGTCACAAAACTTCAGGTCCACCATCTCGATGTGGGCTTCGGCGACGTACTTCTGAGCCTGTTCGAAGGACTGGAACATCCTGCCCTCCCATTTTCAATGTGAGCATCCACGAAGGGACATGAATTTGTTTCGTGTCCTTCGTGAACCCCTCTTTATTTTATTTTTAGCACATTCGGCGCGCTTTTGACAGAGGCAATCTTCCCATGCCTCTGGGCTGCGGCGGTCCCCGGCTTATGGTAGACTTTATCTGTATTCTCCGGAACCGCATTCAAAACAGAGGAGGAGCCACCCCCATGACCGACAAGCTGTCCCGACGGGAAAAATGGACCTACGGCTCAGGCGATCTGGCCTTCAGCCTGACCTCGACCATCATCGGAGCCTACTTCGCCATCTACCTGACCGACGTGGTGGGGGTCTCGCCGGCCGTCGCCGCGCTGGCCATCTTCGTGGGCGGCACCTGGGACTACATCAACGACCCGATCGTCGGCTACCTCTCCGACCGGACGCGCTCGCGCTGGGGCCGCCGCCGCCCGTTCCTGCTTTTCAGCGCCCTGCCGCTGGCCCTGGCCTTCGCCCTGATGTGGTGGCGCCCGCCGATATCCAGCCAGGTCGCATTGGGCATCTATTATGCCCTGATCTACGCCCTGTACGACACGGTGGCCACCTTCGCCTACATGCCGTATTTCGCCCTGACCCCCGAGCTGACTGCCGACTACGACGAGCGCACCGAGCTGACCACCACGCGCATGTTCTTCTCCATCCTGGGCAGCCTGGTCGCCTTCACCGTGCCGCTGCTGATCGTGGGCGGCTTCAACCCGGCCCACGCCGGGCGGGTGCTGCTGATGGGCGGCGTCTTTGGGCTGGTCTCGGCGGTGCCGATCCTGCTGGTCTTCTTCGGGACGCGCGAGCGGGAGGAGTTCATGCAGCAGGAACAGGCCGGGGTCTGGCCGTCGGTCAAGGCGGCCTGGAAGAACCGGCCCTTCGTCTTCGGTCTGGTCATTTTCCTTTTCACCTGGGTGACGATCAGCATCATCCAGCTGATCCTGCTCTACTACGTCAAGTACGTCGTGCAGCGCGAGGCGCAGAGCGACCTGATCATGGCGACCATCTTTGTGGTGGCGATGATCGCCCTGCCGCTCTGGCAGTGGGTCTCGGGGCGGCTGAACAAGCGCCTGGCGTACATCGCCGGGATCGCCTTCCTGATCGCCGTGCTGCTCTGCCTGTCGTCCCTCACCCCGGCGACCGGCATGCCGCTGCTGCTGGGGCTGTGCGTGCTGGCCGGCATCGGCGTGGCCTCCGCCCACGTCCTGCCCTGGTCGATCATCCCGGATGCCATCGAGTACGGCGAGTGGCAGACCGGCGAGCGCCACGAGGGCATGTTCTACAGCCTGATCACCCTGGCGCAGAAGATCGCCACCTCCATCGCCCTGCCGCTGGCGCTGCTGGTGCTGAACGCTTCCGGCTACCTGCCCAACAGCGCGGTCCAGCCGGCGAGCGCCGTGACCGGCATCCGGATCATCGCCGGGCCGATCCCGTCCGTCCTGCTTGGTCTGGGAATTCTGTTCGCCGCCGTCTATCCGCTCGGGCGGGAGAATTACAGCGAGATTGCCCGCAAGCTGGAGGAACGGCGCAAGTCCGGTGCGGCGAGATCGAAGTGAGGCTGCCATGATCGAGGTCCGTCCCGTGCGTACGACCCGAGAAAAACGCCTGTTCCTGACCTTCCCCTGGCACATCTACAAGGACGACCCGCTGTGGGTCCCGCCGCTCTTGTCCGAGCGCAGGAAGGTCGATCGACCCAAGGCGCGGGCTGTTCTTCAAGAACGGCTACGCCGATTTTTTCCTGGCCTGGAAGGACGGGCGGCCGGCCGGGACGATCTGCTGCGCCGAGGACACCGCCGACACGCGCGGCCAGGGGTCACGGCGAGTGCATGTTCGGCTTCTTCGAGTGCGTCGAGGACTATGCCGTGGCCGAGGCTCTTTTCGCCCAGGCCGAGGCCTGGGCGCGCGCTCCACCGGCTGAGCGCCATCTACGGGCCGTACAACCTGGACCGGGAGGAGGCGCGCGGCGTCCTGGTCGAGGGCCGCGACCGCCCGGCGCCGATCCTGTGCGGGCACAACCCGGCTTATTACGTGGGCTTCTACGAGCGCTTCGGCTTCGTCAAGCGCGAGGCAGACAACCTGGCCTATGCCATCGACATCGACCTGCAGGCCGACCCCATCCGACGCCTGGCCCGCCTGGCCGAGCGCGTGCGCCGGCGCAAGAACATCACCATCCGGGGCGCGGACCTGGCCGACCTGGACGGCGAGATCGACCGCGTCTGGGACCTGGAGAACCGCGCCCTGGCGCACCTGGCAGGCTTCGTGCCCTACCCGCGCGAGTCGATCGAGAGCCTGGTGCTGCCGCTCAAGGACCTGGCCGACCCCGAGCTGGTCCTGTTCGCCGAGCTGGACGGCAAGACCGTCGGCTGGTTCCCGGGCATCCCCAACTTCAACGAGGTGCTGATCCACCTCAACGGCCTGCGCTATCCGTGGGATTACCTGCGGGCGCTGCGCTACCGCAACTTGAAGCCGCAGTGTCTGGCAATCAAGAGCGTGGTCGTCCCGCCCGAGTACTGGGACACCGGCGTGGCCGTCCTGCTCTTCGACGAGATGGCCCGCCGCGCCGCCGCCAAGGGCTATCGCTGGGCCGACCTGTCCATGACCGGCGAAGATAATCCCGATACCTGGGACCTGGCGCATCACATGGGGGCGAAGATCTACAAGCGCTACCGCTTCTACCGCAAGGAGGTCTGAGCGGATCGAGCCGGAGCCGGGTGCCGGTCAGACCGGCCGGAATTCGACCTCCTGGCGGCTTGCAGTGGGGGACATTTTGTGCAATAATAAGGTTGCCCCGTCCAGGGTGCCCCCCTCACCCTGGACGGGGCAATTTAATGGGGAGGAGTAATCGCCGGGAGGTGAATTTCCGCCCCTGCGTTCTGCCCGGACTTATTTTCGAAAGATGACGAACTTGCTCAGGACGAAGTTCCAGGCCAGGGTGAGGCAGGTCGCCAGGCCGAGGGAGACCAGCTCGGGCAGGTGCAGCACGTTCAAGCCAAGCTGCATGCTCCCGGTGTTCATCCCCAGGCCGACCAGGTTGACCAGCACGAAGGGCAGCAGGGTCTTCCAGGCGCTGGCCTGTGAGCGGAAGGTCCAGTTCCTGTTCCAGAGGAAACTGTTGAGGATCCCGGCGCCGTAGGAGATGCCTTTGGCGAGCACCGGCAGGCCGGACAGCCCCAGCCAGCGGGTGAGCACGAAATACAGGCCCAGGTCGACGAGTGTATTGAGCACGCCGACCGCCCCGAACTTGACGGCTTGCTCCAACCAGAGCCGGGACGGTTTGCCGGCATTCCGCATGTCTCAGCCTCCACAATCGTATGGTATTGTACCTCCTCCCATGCGCCCCGGGTTGAATCCGGAGGTCTGGCCCCCCGGGCCGGGTAGGTCGACCGGGCCGCAGCTGGATCGGAGCCGGGTTACGATTTCCGGCCGCGAGCGCGACGGCTCCTGCTGTCCAGGACGAAGCGCAGCCTGCCGGATGGACGTCGCCCGGTGGGGGATTTGGCTTGTGTTGGAATTGGGTATGAAAGGTTTGCCCAGCCGTCGACAAACCGGCGGACGTTCCGTATAATCAAGCCTCAGCAGCAAATTAACCGGTATATTGAAAGGATACAGGTATGGACGCAAATCTGATCGCCAGGTCTTCAATCAGCATTCAGGCGTCCGGCGAAAAAGTCTGGAGCGCGCTGGTGGACCCTGAAGCCATACGGCAGTACATGTTCGGCACGCACGTCGTCTCGGATTGGAAGGAAGGCAGCCCGATCGTCTGGAAAGGCGAATGGCAGGGGAAATCGTACGAGGACAAGGGCGTTATTCTTCAATTCAAACCGGGACGGACCCTCCAGTACAGTCATTTCAGCCCACTCTCCGGAGTCCCCGACCAGCCCGAAAATTACCACACGGTGACGATCGAGCTTTCTGCCGAGGGGTCGCAGACGCGCGTGGCGCTCTCCCAGGATCACAACTCGACCGAGGAGGAGCGTCAGCATTCCGAGGCGAATTGGGGCAGCATGCTCGCCTCCCTGAAGAACTATCTGGAAAAATAAACCGCCCGCGTGGAACCGCGCGGGGCGAAAATTGGGCCCTGAATTTGTCGATTCTGGCCCGGGTTATTCGACGTATCTATAGAGCGAGGCTACACGCCGGGTGGGTGTCCCCCGGAGGCCGAGCACCTTAGCCGTAATCCAAAGGAGGTACGCAATGAAAGTCATGGTGTTGGTCAAAGAGAACGAGCAGTCCGAGACGGGCGCTCTCCCCAATCCGGAAATCTTCACCGAGATGATGAAGTTCAACGAGGCGCTGGTCAAGGCAGGCGTGATGCTGGCTGCCGAAGGGCTCACCCCGAGCTCGAAAGGCGTGCGCGTGCGCTTCTCGGGTAAGAAGGCCACGGTCATCGACGGGCCCTTCGCCGAGACGAAGGAGCTGATCGCCGGCTTCTGGCTGTGGCAGGTGAAGTCGATGGAAGAGGCGATCGAATGGATCAAGCGCAGCCCGTTCGACGAGACCGAGATCGAGATCCGCCTGGTGGCCGAGATGGAGGACTTCGGTGAGGCAGTCCCGGCCGAGGTCAAGGAGCAGGAGGCGCGCCTGCGCGCCCAGGCCGCCAAGGCGAAGAGCTAGGAGAGCCGCCGTGAAAAAGATCACCCCGTTCCTCATGTTCAATGATCAGGCCGAAGAAGCGGTCAATCTCTACGTTTCCCTGTTCAAAAACTCGAAGATCGTCAGCATGAACCGTCATCCGGAAGGCGGACCCATGCCGGAAGGGACGCTCATGTCTGCGGAATTCGTGCTGGACGGACAGGAGTTCATGGCATTCAACGGCGGGCCGGATTTCAGCTTTTCCGAGGGGATTTCCCTGTTCGTAAATTGCGAAACGCAGGCGGAAGTGGACCGGCTATGGGAGAAACTTTCAGACGGCGGCGAGAAGGGGCAGTGCGGCTGGCTGAAGGACCGTTTCGGCGTATCCTGGCAGATCATCCCGTCCGCCCTGGGCCGGCTGATGGGTGACAATGATCCCAAAAAGGCGCAGAACGTGACCCAGGCCATGCTGAAAATGACCAAGATCGACATCGCCGGCCTGCAGCGGGCCTACGACCAGAAGTAAACGGGACGCCGGCCCGTTATGACCACGCCCGATATCCATCGCACGATCGACGCCGTCTGGCGCATCGAATCAGCCCGGCTGATCGCCGGCCTGGCGCGCATCGTGCGGGATGTCGGGCTGGCCGAGGACCTGGCACAGGACGCCCTGGTCATCGCCCTCGAGCGCTGGCCCGAAACGGGCATCCCGGACAACCCGGGCGCCTGGCTGATGGCCACCGCCAAACACCGCGCCATCGACCGCATCCGGCGCAACATCCGTCTGGCGCGCAAGCAGGAGCAGTTCGGCCGCCAGCTGGAGATCGAGCAGCAGCTGTCCGAGGCGGATTTCGAAGAAAATCTTGACGACGAAGAAGACATCGGTGACGACCTGCTGCGTCTCATCTTCACGGCCTGCCACCCGCTGCTCCCGGCCGAGGCGCGCGTTGCGCTGACGCTGCGCCTGCTGGGAGGCCTGACGACCGAGGAGATCGCCCGGGCATACCTCGCCCCGGCGGCGACCATCGCCCAGCGGATCGTCAGGGCCAAGCGCACGCTGGCCGAGGCGCGCGTCCCCTTCCAGGTCCCGCGCGGGGCCGAGCGGGAGGAGCGCCTGGCGTCGGTGCTCGAGGTGATCTATCTCATCTTCAACGAAGGCTACGCCGCGACCGCCGGCGACGACTGGATGCGGCCGGAGCTGTGCCAGGACGCCCTGCGCCTGGGCCGCATCCTGGCCGGGCTGGTCCCAAACGAACCTGAAGTCCACGGCCTGGTGGCGCTGATGGAGCTTCAGGCCTCGCGCCTGCACGCACGCCTGGATCCCCTGGGCGAGCCGGTCCTGCTGCTCGACCAGAACCGGGCGCGCTGGGACCAGCTGCTCATCCGGCGCGGCCTGGCGGCGCTCGAGCGGGCGGAGAAGCTCGGCGGCGCCCTGGGACCGTACGCCCTGCAGGCTGCCATCGCCGCCTGTCACGCCCGTGCCCACGCCCCGGAAGAGACCGATTGGGCGCGCATCGCCGCCCTCTACGATGCCCTCTCCCAGCTCGTCCCCTCGCCCGTGGTCGAGCTGAACCGGGCGGTCGCCGTCGCCATGGCCTACGGTCCGGCGGAGGGACTTGCGCTCGTCGAGGCATTGGCCGCGGAGCCGGCGCTGAAGAACTACCATCTCCTGCCAAGCGTGCGCGGGGACCTGTTCTTCCGGCTTGGGCGCTTCGAAGAGGCACGTGCAGAGTTCGAGCGTGCCGCCTCGCTTACCCGCAACGTCCGTGAGCGCGAGCTGCTGCTGTGGCGCGCAGCCGGGTGCGCGCCTCGATCAGGCCTTTCCTCATCCCACCTCCAGTCGATGGGTGCCGCCAGGCCCCCGTTTGAGGGTCTCAAACCAGCTTCAGAATAGGGCAGGAATAGGATTTTTCCCGCAGGGCCTTTCATGAACCGAGGCACGGTTTCCACCGCGCTTTGGTCGTTGCCCGCAGAGGGGATTTGTCCTATACTGGGGACAGGATTGCTCGACCGTTATCACCGCCGATCAGCACATGCCCATCCAGCGGGTCGTGTATGGCAGGAGCTAACAATTTGTCGTCTTGCGACCTGCTGACCCTGCCGAACGACATTTTCGATGAAATCCGTTCTTGTTTTCATTGATGGCACCATCTGTGATCGAAGCTCGCAGCTTCACCTCATGGAATCGCCCGAGTTCTATGAGCGCGCGGCAATCCTGGAAGGCCTCCCCGTACCGGGCAGCGTTCGATGTCTGCAAGAGCTGGCCCAGGAATACGAAATCGTCTACATCGGTGCCAGACCCGCCTCCGCCCTCCGCTATACCCGGGAGTGGCTGGAGGGCATGGGATTTCCCGGAGGGTATGTTTATTTGGCAAAAACCCAGGAGGAACGGCTTGCCATCGTGAAAGCTCTGCGAGGCAAGTTCGATTTTGCAGCCGGGATCGGCGACCGGTGGGACGACAACGAGCTGCATCTGGAATTAGGCTGCCTGAGCATTATCGTCAAGGAGCATGCGGGGAACTGGGATGTCGTTCGTAAATACTTGCTGGGCAAAGAAAAGCCCTGAGACCGGCTACAGGGTTGGGGAAGATCCATTGTCCGGGAGGCCTGCACAAATTGAAGCGTGGATTCACCCGCGCCACCGAAGGAACATGGACAAGAAAGGGGTAGGACATTGTCCGAGGCAGGGATTTAGCCTATACTGGAGGCAGCCTTCAGAATGCACTGCGCCTGTCTTTTTTTATAAGGGAGTGCAACCATGGATGAACAAGCATTGCTGCACCGCATCAGCGTCGATACCAATGTGAATATTGAATTATTGAAGGACCTGTTCCACAACGATGAGATCTATACCCTGATCATGGCGGGCAAAATCACCGATGCTATCATGAAACTCCGCGACATCGAGCCCAGGGTGGGATTGAGGGAGGCAAAGATGATCGTGCAGGCGTTTTCGGCGGAATTGAAGTAGGACCGGCAATTCCCCATCCTCCGGCGGCGTGCGAGCTGCGTGGGCAACGCAGGGGATTTAGTATCTGCCGGAGACAGGTTTGTCTGCGCCGCGAAGGTCCGGGATAGATCCCGCAGGGCAGGGAAACTCATCGTCCTACCGATTGATTACCGAAAATGGGAGGTGCCATCCGTCTTGGCGCAGAGAGGTGCTTTAGACCTATGTTCAAGTCTTCCATGCGGCTCTTGGTGTTTGGCCTGCTTGCATTGCTTGCGGCGGGTTGCATCACCGGTTCCCGAAGCGTGGCGGTCACCGCCGTGATGAACACAACCGGCCAGGAGATGATCCTGCCCGATCTGGGCTCACAGGTGCCTGCCATTCAACTGGAATTTGCTGGGATGACCGTGTCGGGTCTGCAGAGCGAGTATCTTTGGTTAAAACCAGATGGAACCGGGGGCGGGGGAGCGAATCTTGCTCCCCACCCGCTGAGCTTTCCCGGGACTCTCACGGCCCGGGTGGGCCAGTCCATCCACATTGTGACAACCCCCATCCAACTCCTGCCCACTCTCGTGATCATGGAATTCGACCGGCGAGGCGTTCCCGCGGCCTCGTCGGTGCTCCACCCCGAGGCGGAGGTCACGGACTACCCTTTGGCCAACAGCGGTCAGTGTATTCTCCAGGTCACCGCGCAGTGGTCGATCCAGAATTATGTGACCTATCTCTTCGCGTTGGATGTAAAACCCTGACCGGCACAGACCACCGCACACCTGCGAGAAGTCGAACGCAGCCCAGCCAAGACGTGCGGGGGACAGGTCGTTTATACCCAAAGACTTTACCAATAAAGAATTTCTCGTGGTCTATCTGAAAATAAAGTATCTGCCGCCTGATGCCACTGGAAAAATAACCTTGTCGGATCTGGAGATAAGGGATAATGATTCCAATGTGATTAAGCCAGTGGGGATGAGTCCGGGCGGGAACTCAATACTTTGTTTTTGGAGATGCAAATCTTGATCTTAAAAGCCAGGTTCAACTAACGTGCAGCTTTGCTTTTATCCTCAATAAAGGCGAGGATATAACCAGATACAGTATTCGAGTATTTAATTTGCCCGAGATCCCATTGAAATAGATCTGCGCGCAGGTCGATGCGGGCGGATGGCAAAACACATCCCACATTTCACAGTTCGTCGAAAGAGTAAAAATGGCTGCCGAAAAAGAGAATCCGCTCATTGCCGCACGAAGAGATCGGACCCGGTGGTTTTTGTCAGACCGCTTTGGGATGTTTATTCACTGGGGGCTGTATGCGATACCCGCCGGAGGGGAATGGATCAGGAGTATCGAGAAAATCAGCAATGAAGCTTATCAAAAATATTTTGACGAATTTAATCCAAACGACTATCACCCTGCTGTCTGGGCAAAGATAGCCAGGAATGCCGGAATGAAATATGCAGTCCTCACGGCGAAGCATCATGACGGCTTTTGTCTGTTCGACAGCCAGTTGACCGACTATAAATCAACGAACACGCGGGCCAAGCGGGATTTGGTCAGGGAATATGTGGAGGCGTTCCGCGCCGAGGGATTGAAGGTGGGTCTGTATTACTCGCTGCTCGATTGGCATCATACCCATTACCCGGCGTACGGGGACCAGTACCATCCGATGCGCGACAACGAGGCCTACAAAGGACAGCCTCGCAATTTTGCCGAATACCTTGACTATTTTCATGGCCAGGTCAGCGAGTTGCTCACGAATTACGGCAGGCTCGACATCATGTGGTTCGATTTTTCGTACGCGGAACTGACGGGTGAGGCTTGGCGTGCCACCGAACTGGTGCAAAAAGTGCGCGCCCTGCAGCCACACATCTTGATCGATAACCGCCTGGGGGCGAGCGGCGAGGGCAATAATAAGTTTGTGACCAAAAATCCAGAAATCTTTGCGGGTGATTTTGCCTGCCCGGAGCAGATTATCCCTCCGGAAGGCTTGGTCACGGAGGATCATCAAGCGGTTCCCTGGGAAGCCTGTCTGACCCTGAATAACCATTGGGGATATTGTGCCGCGGATCGAGATTATAAATCTTCCCGGCAAGTGATCCGTGCCTTGGTCGAGTGCGTCAGTAAAAACGGGAACATGCTGCTGAATGTGGGGCCGAATGCCAAGGGAGCGATTCCCGTCGAAAGCGAGCGGATTCTGGAGCAGGTTGGCGAATGGATGCGGCAGAACGGTGCCAGCATCTATGGTTGCGGGGGAGCGGAATTGTCCAAACCCGAGTGGGGGCGGTATACCCAGAAGGGGAATCGGTTGTACGCTCATATTTATGAGCGGGGGATCGGGCCGATTAACTTCCGGGGATTGAACGGCAAGATCAAGCAGGCACGCTTGCTGGCGGATGGATCCGAACTGAAGTTGGAGAAGTCATGGATGACGGCCGATTACGCCGCGGATGCTTTTATTGATTTTCCAACTTCCAGGCTCCCGGATGAATTCGATACGGTTGTCGAGTTGGAGTTGATGTAATCGAGGCTGTTCGGGGATTTTGGTCAGAGAGTATGGCTGTACATTCGTATCCGCCCGGACGAGGCATTTTCTTACCGCAAGGGCGTAGTCCCGCGTGCGGATTTGACCGTAACCGGAGGCAGGGAGGCTCTGCCGACGAAGCCGCTCCTCAAAATCTGGAAGCCCCGCAGGTGCTTGTAGGATTCAGCCCGCAGGGTTTTCATGAGCTGAGGCGCGGTTTCAACCGCACCGCACCACCGCCTGGACGGGGCATTTTTAAACCGCAAAGGCTTTGCCCCGCAGGTGCTTAGGGACAGGCAGGACGTCTTGTTATGCTCAAAAGAGGACATAAGAGCCATATCCTCAATGGGCGATGCATGTTAACCTTGGTGAGCTTTCACCCTACCTGCTCGACCCAATTTCGAAAAAATTCACGTTTGTCTTCCATATTGAAAGGGAATGATCATGCATATCACTGGCTGGGCCTCAACACTTTTTTTCTGCGGCGGTTGGATACTCATCGGGGTCATTGTCTGGCTGCTAATCCGTGCGGGAAATAAAGAGCAGAAGCAACAAAAGGCATTTCTCAAGGATGGTGCACCTGGCGAGGCCAAAATTATCGAGGTGGGTGGATCGAGAACGGGTCGATCCGATCAAAAGACGCACGTCGCTCTGCGCTTGGAAGTTGTCCCGAAATTTGGCGAGCAGTTCAACGCCATCACCTCCTGGGTGGTGGAACCGGCTCATATGGCGGATATTCAAACCGGAAAATCGGTCCCTGTAAAAATCGTTGAAATCAAAGCCGGCAAATCCAAGACAAAAAAATTCAAAAGCATCTTTCCCGACGTCGCCTGGGCAAAACTGTATTATTGGCAGCAAGAATTCACCGAGGAAACCATGAAAACCATCGATGATGAGGATACGTACGTTCAGTGAGCAAGGAAGATATTTTCCTGAGGTAAATTTCATCCGAGAGCGCAGAGATTGTCTCTGCGCTCTCGCTTATGTTGCACAGCCTGTTCGTCCGGCATCTTCAAATGACGATTGCGGAACCTGGCAACCATTGGCTCAAACACCGCTTGTCCATCCGGCTGATATGGATTCCTGAAGAGCTGTTGCCCCGCGGGCGAGGTCTTATCGGGGCCTCTCCTCGTCCTGTTCCCAGTTGGAAGGATTCTCCAGGATATAGGTGACGATGCGTTCGTATTCAGCTTGGTCCTGGAGGATGTGCTCGTAATAATTGCGCTGCCAGACATTCCCGGCATTCAATTCGATCCCGGCGCGGCGCACTACCGCGGATTTGAACGATCCGACGACCGCGCCCACCGATCCGGGTTTGGGGCCGTGAGGATATCCACGTTCTGGTAGGGGCGACGCATGCGTCGCCCCTACCGTTGCCCCTGCCAAAAATAGTATGCCATGGATGTGATTCGGCATTACCACGAACGCGTCCACCTCTGCCCGCGGGAAATGTTCCGGGATCGCCTGCCAACATTCGGCGGCGATGCGGCCTAGGGCATTCAGGCGGACCTCCCCGCACGCGATCTCCCCGAACAGGCATTCGCGCTGCAAGGCGACCATAGTAATGAAATACCCGCCAGGCTGTGCGTAATCATATCCTTTCAAACGGATGGATTTCCTGGATTGCCCTGACCTCGTTTCCATCTTCACCCTCCCCGATCGAACTCCTGCGAGGCGATTGTATCACTTGGACAGGGCATTTTCTTACCGCAAGGACGTTGCCCGCGGACCGGATTCGGCCTATACTGGAATCAGGACCGGATGGCGTAGTAAGCCGTCTATAAGTATTGGATTGTTTATCCGAGGGATTATTATTTTCGGAGGGAGATTATTGCAACAATGGCATCTTCAAAATCATCTACACTGATCGTGTTCATCAGTCACCGTAGGCAAGATACTGCACTAGCGGAACGATTGGCAGAGGAGATTCGTCAGGCGGGATTTCAGGTTTGGTTCGACGAATGGAACATCCGCATCGGTGATTCGATTGTTGAACGAATCAACACTGGCTTGGAGAATGCCCGGTATTTGATCTTGTGCTACTCGGACGCCGGAGTGCTTTCGCCGTGGATGAGCCGCGAGTGGATGTCGGCACTGGCAAGGCAACTCAATGGATATGGCATCAGCGTCTTACCAGCGAGGCTATCCGGCGGTGAGCCGCCCGCAATACTAGCTGACATCAAATACGCCGATCTTGTGCAAGACTGGTCGCGCGGTGTAACTGACTTGTTATACGCGATGAGGTGAACTATGGCGACTTGGAAAGTGCTGATAGCGCATGCCAAAGGCGAAGAACAATTGGCTGAAACACTCGCCAAACCTCTGCGCGAGATAGGATACGAAGTAGCCCATCAGGGAACAGTGCTTGTGGGCGAGTCTGTAGTGGAGGAGGCCTCGAAGACTCTCAGCCTCGGCGGGCCAGTCGTTTTGTGTGGCACGGTGCGCGCCTTGGGAACACCCTGGGCGCGCCGGGTAGTCAGTGCTGCTCGCCACTATTCAGGTGTGCGTGTATTTGTTGTTCAGATGGAAGAGGAAGCCGATATCGAAGCTGTTTCGTTCGACGAGGTCGTTGCCCGTTTCTGGCAAGACCCGGCCAAAGCTATTCTCGACCTACAAGCAGCACTGCGCCGCTATTACCCGTCTGATGAGGCTGGTGTGCGCTTACAGCGCGGTACAACCGCTGAGCAGCATTATCGCGAGCTCTTGCTAAAGTCCTGCGATATCATTGATGTAGCGAACTTGCCGGCGCAGGACCGCCACATCGCCCATCGACAGTTAGAACTGAGACGTTTGTACGTTCCATTACATGCCTGGGTGGAAGCCGAAATTGGCGAGGAAAGTGACGAGGCGCGTTGGGATGCCATGGAGAAACGTCGCATCGCGCGTATGAGAGGACGCTCAGAAGAAGACAGGCAGGCTAAAGGCGTGATAAACGAATATGCGCCGCGTCAAGATCGACAACGTGCTCCTATTGGCGAACGCTTGGCACATGCCCGGCGATTGGTGGTGTTGGGCGATCCCGGTGCGGGCAAAACTACACTTACCCGATGGATTGCTACTGCCTATCTGCTTCGCCTCAACCGCGACCCCGATTGGAGTAATCTACCGGACGTGATGACTTTGCCTGACGAGGAATGGTTACCGATTGTGATCCGTTGTCGTAATCTGGATGAGAGGTGCTTGAGTGGTTCTCTGGATGATATCCTGTGTCACACGATGCGAAAGGCAGAATTGAAGGAGGCCGAGGTCAGTGCCTTGCAAGAGTCTTTGCTCGAACGTATCGATGCCGGAACAGCCTTGCTCATTCTGGACGGTTTGGATGAGATAACCGACCCGGGTTCACGAGCGCGCTTTTGTCAGCAGTTGGAACAGATACACCAGGCCTTTCCTCAAGCGCCGATCATAGCCACATCACGTATCGTGGGTTACCGCGAGATGGGCTACCAATTAGGGCGATCGTTTGAGCATGTCACGCTGGCTGATTTGGACCATGAGGAAAAGGATGATTTTGCTCGCCGCTGGTGCGCCCTGACCGAAAGGCCCGAAAGACGCGCTGATGCCGAAGAGGAATTGATTCACGATATCCATAGCTCTGACCGCATCGAGCGTTTGACGGGTAATCCCATGCTGTTGACAACGATGGCATTGGTCAAACGCAATGTAGGCAAATTACCCAGCCGCCGTGCCGACCTGTACGATGAGGCAGTGCAGGTTCTACTCAACTGGCGTAGCGAGGTGGACAAGCCACTTGACGCACATGAAGCCGTGCCCCAACTGGCCTATTTGGCTCATGCGATGTGCGATCGTGGTGTTCAGCAACTCCGTCGTGATGAGGTACTGGAATTACTGGCGCAGATGCGGCGCGAGTATCCCAACCTCCATCTCATCCACCGTCAACCCCCCGAAGCATTCTTGAGTCAAACGGAAGCGCGCACCGGTATCCTGTTGGAAGCTGGTCATACTCACTATTTGGGCACGACTGTGCCTGTATACGAGTTCCGCCATTTGACATTTCAAGAGTATCTCACCGCGCTGGCGTTGGTGAATGGATATTTCTCCGGGCGCGACCCTAAACTTCCCCTCGCCGGGCATGTGGCCCCGCTTGCTGGCCAAACCGCTGAGATCGCATTCACAGAAAAAGGCAAAAAGGAGGTCGCTGTTGTTGAGATTTGGCGTGAGGTTCTACGTTTGTGTACAGATATTTGTCACTTCGATGATGTGGATGGCATCTTGAATGCCATTCTTGTTCCACGAGAAAGCGAACCGGTGGCAACAGCGAGAGCCCGGGCGATTATGGCTATGTTGTGCTTGGTTGATGAACCGAATGCCAGCGACTCGGTAGTGCATCAAATCCTCGATGCCTTTGTTCGGCAGGTAAAGGAGGATGATGGGATTGGCAGAGTAAATACCGCTGCTGATGTTGCAGCGATACAAGTAGCAGGGACACGGTGGGGGAACTGGTTACAGGTAAGTTTGGTGGAAGAATTCTTCTGCAGGGATACGAAATCTCGAAGATATGTCGGGGGCTTGTGCGGTATGGTAAGTATAGTCAATACCCCGAAAGGTCCTGACGCTACGTGCAAATGGTTGAGCCAGCAGTTGATCCAACTGCGCGAGGGTACGGAGCAAGAGGCCACCAAAATAGCCTTAACCATCATGGAGTTAGCCTATGAAGAAAAAATGGATGCTATTCCGGAATTGGCAGATATTTTGCTCGATCGGCTCTCCGGAAGCGGACCAATGGCAATGGCATCTGCTTGGGCATTAGGGTGGCTCAATGGTGGGCGACCAGTGCGATACCACCACCCGATTTGGTCTCCAACAATGGTTCATATTGAGAGGATTCTCGCTATAATCCGGAATCTTACAACCGAATCAACAACAATACATTATCTCTCTTGGATATTAGCCAATGAACGAATTGTTGCCGCGGTCGAACCGCTAGTAGCGCGGCTGGTGGATACCGATGATTCGGTGCGAAGCGCTGCTGCGAACGCGCTGGGCTACATAGAGAGTGAGCGGGCGGTCGAACCACTAATAGCGCGGTTGGCGGATACCGACGCTTCGGTGCGAAGCGCTGCTGCGAAAGCGCTTGGCAACATAGAGAGTGAGCGGGCGGTCGAACCACTAATAGCGCGGTTGGCGGATACCGACGCTTCGGTGCGAAGCGCTGCTGCGAAAGCGCTTGGCAACATTGAGAGTGAGCGGGCGGTCGAACCACTAGTAGCGCGGTTGGCGGATACCGACGCTTCGGTGCGAAGCGCTGCTGCGAAAGCGCTTGGCAACATTGAGAGTGAGCGGGCAGTAGAGCCACTGCTGGCGCGGCTAGAGGATGGTGAGGCTGATGTGCGACGCGCTGCTGCAAACGCGCTTGGCAACATAGAGAGTGAGCGGGCGGTCGAACCACTAGTAGCGCGGTTGGCGGATACTGATGCTTCGGTGCGAAGCGCTGCTGCGAAAGCGCTTGGCAACATTGAGAGTGAGCGGGCAGTAGAGCCACTACTGACGCGGCTAGAAGATGCCGATGCTTCGGTCCGGAGCTCCGCTGCTGAGGGGCTGGGTAATATCAGGAATGAACGTGTAGTCGAGCCGCTTTTAGCCAAGTTGGAAGATACCGAGGTTTCAGTGCGGATGGCCGTTGTAAGGGCACTGGGCATGATCAGGAGTGAACAAACAGTCGGATCCCTTCTGGCGCGGCTAGGAGATCCCGAGGTTTCGGTGCGGAACGCCGTTGCGCGGGCGCTAGGCAATATCAGGAGCGAGCAAGCAGTCGAACCTCTACTGGCGCGGTTGGAAGATCCTGAGGCTTCGATGCGGAGCACCGCTGCTTTTGCCCTGGGCTACATTAGAAATGTACAAGCGGTCGAACCGCTACTGGCTCGGCTGGATGATACCGACGCTTCGGTGCGGAGCGCTGCTGCATATGCGCTGGGTAATATCGGAAATGAGCGAGCGGTCGAACCGCTACTGGCTCAGCTGAATAATACCGAGGCTTCGGTACGGATTGCTGCTGCATATGCGCTAGGCTATATTGGAAATGAGCGAGCAGTCGAACCGCTACTGGCTCGGCTGGATGATACCGAGGCTTCGGTACGGAGCGCTACTGCATATGCGCTAGGCTATATCGGAAATGAGCAAGCAGTCGAACCGCTACTAGCTCGGCTGGATGATACCGAGGCTTCGGTACGGTTCGCTACTACATATGCGCTAGGATTTATCAAGGATGAGCGATCGGTCGAGCTGTTGGAGGCGCGATTAAGGGATGCCGCGGCTTCAGTGCGGAGCGCAGCTGCAGGAGCATTAGGTAACATCGGGTGTGAGCGAGTGGTCGATTCACTGATGTCAGGGATGAGAGATCCCATGGCTTCTGTGCGGAGAGCGGTTGCTATGGCGCTCGGAAACATAGGGGGTTTAAGAGCGGTCGACCTGCTGGTGACACACTTGGGAGATGCCGTGGCTTCGGTGCGGTGCGCCGCTATTGAGGCGTTAGGCAATATCGGGTGTGAGCGGGTGATCGAGCCACTGATGGCACAGTTGGTCCATGGCGAGGCTTCGGTGCGAAGAGCCGCTGCTGCGTCGCTTGGCAACATCGGGATTGAGCGGGTAGTTGAACCTCTTCTGGCCCGGTTGGGAGATTCCGAGTTTTCGGTGCGAAGCGCCATCGCTCAAGCTTTGGCTAATACTGGGAGTCAACAAACGGTCGAACCGCTAGTAGCGCGATTGGATGATCCTGAGGCATCAGTGCGAAGAGCTGCTGCTTACGCACTAGGTAAGATATACCGTGATTTAGAGGATTACGATAAATCTATTGCTGCCTATAAGCATGCTTGCTTACTCGACCCACAGTCGGCCTATACTCATTACAATTTGGGCCATGTTTATCAGTTACATAGACTGGTTGAAAAGGCTCTGAGCGAATACCATATTTCTGTGAGGCTTGAGCCCAACAACGCAGCCATCCATATAACACTTGCCGGCGTGCTTAAAAAACTTGGTCGTGAAGGAGAAGCCCTTGAGCACATAAGAAAAGCGAGTAAAAAGATTGCAATGGAAAACAATTACAACTATGCTTGCTTCGAGTTTGTAATTGGAAATAAAGAAGTGGCGCTGGCCCAATTGAAAATAGCATTGCAAAGAACACCACGCTTACGCAAATGGGCTAGACGTGACCCGGATCTCGATTGGATACGTAATGACCCACGCTTCAGGGCGTTGGTGAAGTAACCAACAACGGAGAAAAAATTGATGTCTTTCCAGGTACTATTGTGGTTGCAATCAGTTTATCTATCAAGGCGTAACCCACTCCGCGATGAAGACTATTTGCCGCCGACGCGCTCCGCGCGCGTACTAACCGCAACGTTAGGGGCAATTGAGAGGTTCATTGATAAGGCGAGAAATATGGATTAGGGGTAGAGAAAAAACCACCCAAAACCGACTATCCATCCATGGTGCCGATGTTCACGCGCCCCATCCTTTTTGTCGTCAATAATCGGCTTGATTGAAAGGAGCCCTCCCATGAATGCCTCCGCCCTCTCCCAACCTCGCTACGCCATCAAGACCCCCGGTGCCCTCTCGCCGCGCATCCAGTGGCTGCGCGACTACTACTTCCAGGGCGTGAACCGCCCCTGGAACAACGAGTACACCTCCTGGACCACCGGCACGCCCTGGGACTTCCAGTACAACGAGCTGACCTTCTACATCGTCCCCGAGACCTACGCCTTCCTGCAGACCTTCCGCTCCTCCTTAACCAGGCCGCGCGACCGGTAAAGCTCGACCCGGAGTTCTGGAAATGGTCCCTCCCCGAGCGGCGCGCCTGGTTCAACCGCGAAGTGATGGTGAACTACCTGCCCAAGGAGGTCCTGCCCGGCGACCTGCTCGCCGGCGCGCGCTTCAACATCCAGACCTCCGCCTGCCTGACCGAGAAGGAGACCCGCCAGCACGACAAACTGATCTACGGGCCGAAAGGCGCCCGGGCGGCCATGCTCTGGTTCCACAACCACGGCTACGGCAACGCCGGCGCCACCTCCGGCCACCTGATCCCCGACTACGGGCGCATCGTGCGGGAGGGCTGGAAGGAGGTCCATGCCGAGCTGGAGGACCTGTATGCCTCCCTGCCCGAAAATGAGAAGAAGGGGCCGAAGGGCGGGCAGCTCAGGGCCATGCTGACCGCCGCCACGATGCCGCGTGACCTGGCCTACGCCTACGCCCAGCAGTGCCAGCGCCTGGCCGAGGCCGAGGCCGACCCACTGCGTAAACAGGAACTGGCCCAGATGGCCGACAACCTGGCGCACGTCCCCTGGGAGCCGGCGCGCACCTTCTGGGAGGCGGTCCAGTCGCTGTGGCTGACGCACATGCTGGTCATGGCCGACGAGAACTACCCCGGCCCGGGCGTCTCCTTCGGGCGCATCGACCAGTACCTCTTCCCGCTGTGGGAGAAGTCCGTCGATGAAGGGGATGGACCGGGAGTTCGGCAAGGAGATCCTCAAGTGCTTCTGGATCCACTGCAACACCGCCTACGACGCCATGATCCGCACCGGCGGCAACCAGGGCATCACCGCCGGCTTCGGCCAGCTGCTCACCCTCTCCGGCATGGGCGCGGGCGGCGAGGACCTGACCAACGACCTGACCTACGCCATCCTGGACGTGATCGACGAGATGTCGCCCATCCTGGAGCCCAAGCCCAACGTGCGCCTGCACCGCGGCTCGCCCGACGCTGCTGCTCGACAAGGTGGTCGAGATGATCGCCTCCAGCCAGGGCTCGCCCTTCCTGCTCAACTTCGACGAGCGCTCCATGGCCGGCATGATGCTGCAGGCCCGGCAGCTCGGGCGTCCAGCACCTGATCAACGCCGACAACGTCTTCGACTACGCCCCGGTCGGCTGCCTGGAGAACACCATGGTCGGCAACGACCGCTCCGGCACGGTGGACGCCAACCTGAACCTGCTCAAGGCGGTCGAGCTGGCCCTGACCGGCGGCTACGACCTGCTGCCCTTCACCGATCCGATGACCGGCAAGACCGAAAAGCCCCGGCGCTGGGGCGCGGACACCGGCGACGCGGCCCGCTTCACGACCTGGGAGGAGTTCTGGGAGGCCTACGCCGCACCAGACGCGTGCCATCATCCGGCGCATCGTCGACCTGTACGAGACAGTCCGAGTCGATCCGCGCGCAGCTTCCGCCCACGCCCTACCTGTCCTGCCTGGTCAGGGGCTGCGCCGAGAAGGGCATGGACATCACCCAGGGCGGCGCGGAGCTGGGCTACGTCACCATCGAGGCGGTGACCTACGCCACCACGGTCGACTCGCTGCTGGCGGTCAAGTACCTGGTCTTCGACGAGAAAGTCTGCACGCATGGCCGAGCTGGTCCAGGCGCTGCAAGGACAACTGGGTCGGGCACGAGGTCCTGCAGGCCCGGGCGCTGAACAAGGCGCCCAAGTACGGCCGGGACGACGACGCAGCCGACGCCCTGGCGCGCCAGGTCATGGAGCTGTGGACCGAGGAGACCTGGAAGTACCAGACCGCCTCGCACCGGGCGCCAGTTCCGCCCCGGCATGCTCAGCTGGAACTACTGGGTGGCCGACGGCTTCGTCCTGCCCGCCAGCCCGGACGGGCGCCCGCAGGGCCAGTTCCTCTCCAACGCCCTGTGCCCCTCCAACGGCGCCGACATCAACGGCCCGACCGCCAACGTCAACTCGGTCGGCAAGGCGCTGGGCGGCAAGGCCCGCAACGGCAAGGGCGACTGGGGCGACTACCTCAACCTGCTGCCCAACGGCGGCAGCCACACCATGACCTTCAACCCGTCCATCCTGCGCGACCCCGAGCACCGCCAGAAGTTCAAGGCCTTCCTGCGCGGCTACGTCGAGAACGGCGGCAGCGCCCTGCAGGTCAACATGATCGACGCCGACATGCTGCGCGATGCCCAGAAGCACCCCGAGAACTACCGCCACCTGCTGGTGCGCGTCACCGGCTACAACGCCTACTTCACCTCCATCGGCCGCGAGCTGCAGAACGAGATCATCGCCCGCGAAAGCCACCAGATGCGATGATGGAAAGGGCGACGTACACGTCGCCCCTACGAACCACCGCGGAGCCCGCTGAATTCGCAGAGATTTATTAAAAACCTTCGTGTTCCTTTGTGTCCTTCGTGGTTGATCGGTTTACCCAGAATTTCATGAGCAATTCTTCGCCCCAAGGCCGCATCCTGCACCTGCAGCGCCTCTCCACCGAGGACGGGCCCGGCATCCGCACGACCGTCTTCTTCAAGGGCTGCCCGCTGCGCTGCGCCTGGTGCCACAACCCGGAGAGCCTCTCCTCGCAGCCGCAGACGCAGTGGTTCTCCGTGCGCTGCATCGGCTGCGACACCTGCCTGACCGCCTGCCCGAACGGCTGCCTCAGCAGGGGCGATATCGACGTCGCCTCTGATCATCGACCGGGCGCGCTGCGAGGGCTGCGGTACCTGCGCCGAGGCCTGTCCCTCCGGCGCGCTGGAAACCCTCGGCCGAACTCGTCACGGCTGACGAGCTGCTCGCCGAGTTGGTCAAGGACCGGGCCTACTACGAGAAATCCGGCGGCGGCGTGACCCTCTCGGGCGGTGAGCCCACCTTCCAGCCGGACTTCGCCGAGGCGCTGCTCGCGCGGCTTGAAGGCGCAGGGCATTTCGACCGCCCTGGACACGTGCGGCCTGTGTTCGATGCAAACCCTCGACCGGCTGCTGCCAGCCGTCGACCTGGTTCTATACGACCTCAAGCTCGCCGACCCGGAGCAGCACCGCCGAGCCACCGGCCAGACCAACCGTCAGATCCTGGACAACCTGCGCCACGTCCGGGACTGGATCCGCAGCCAGGACCGCCCGGTCGGGCTGTGGATCCGCACCCCGCTCATCCCGCAGGCCACGACCTCCCCGGAAAACCTGAACGCCCTCGGGCGCTTCATCGCCGCGGAGCTGGACGGGACGGTCGCCCGCTGGGAGCTGTGCGCCTTCAACAACCTGTGCCGGGACCAGTACGCCCGCCTGGGGCTGGAGTGGGCCTACGCCCAAACCCCGCTGATGGGCGCCGAGGAGCTGGCGCAGTGCGGCGATGCCGCCCGCAGCTCCGGGGTCCCGACCGAGATCGTCCTGACCAGCGGTACAACCAGGAATTAATTCACAGATAAACACAGATTGATCTGAGTTTATCCGCGGTAAATTCGTGAGACATACCTGCAGCGTCGGAGACTCTGCGGGAGCAGAAAAACCTAAAAGCTTTGTGCCCCTTCGTGTCCTTCGTGGTTATATTTTTCCAGGAGAGCCAGAGATGACCAACCGCACCGAGCAAACCTCCTTTTCCCCCGCAGACATCCAGAGCACCCAGCCGGCGATGAAGATCGGCCTGCTGGCAACCGTCACGCCCGAGGGGCTGCCCCACGTCACCCTGCTTTCCTCGCTGATGGCCTGCTCCGAGAAAGGGCTGTCCTTCGGGCAGTTCACCGAGGGGCGCTCCAAAGGCTACCTGCGTCTCAACCCCAAGGCCGGCTTCCTGATCATGAGCCTGGACCGGCACCTGTGGCGCGGCAAGGCGACCTTCACCCATACCGCCAAGGAGGGGCCGGAGTACGACTATTACAACGACGTGCCCATGTTCCGCTACAACGCCTACTTCGGCATCCATACGGTCTACTACCTGGACCTGGTGGCCCAGACCGGCAAGCAGGCCCTGCCGATGAACCGGATCATCTTTGCCGCCGTCCAGTCCATGCTGGCGCGGGCGCTCGGCCGCAAGCCCGGCGGGGCGACCGTGCTCAACCCCTGGACGCGTGGCTTTCTCAACAAGCTGGACAACCTTAAGTTCCTGGCTTACGTCGATACGGACGGTTACCCGGTGCTCGTGCCGGCCATCCAGGCCCAGAGCCTGGACGCGGCTCACGTGCTGTTTTCGGCCTCGGTCTACCGCGATGACCTGGAAGCCATCCCCTCCGGTGCCAGCCTGGCGCTCTTCGGCATGAGCCTGTCCATGGAGGACGTGCTGCTGCGCGGCACGTACCAGGGTCTCCGCCGCGTGGGAGGTGTTCGTGCTGGGGTGCTGGAGGTGGACTGGGTCTATAACTCCATGCCGCCGGTCCCGGGGCAGGTTTATCCGCAGCCGGAGCTGAAGGCGATCACCGATTTTTAAAGTAGGTCGTCGACAGAATACTGCGAGGGGTAAACCCCTCTGGATTGAGCCGACTCGATCGGGATAATGGCGATCGAGCCGGTTTTTATATCCATCGGCCTTGATATTGAGTCTTTATACAAACGGAGTACAATGATTTACAGGGCAAAGGAGGAGGCGAGACATGAAGACCATCCGTTGGGTGAATATGATCCTGGTCATTGCTCTTGCAGTCGTTGGGGTGATCTACCCCCTGAGATCCGTCCAAGCCGATACGGGGCCAAAACCCTCGATGAGTTTTAAATTCGTCTATGAGATCAGCCCAATCCCGGCCATCGTTTCGGGGGTACAGCTGGAGTGCAACGATCCCGGCTGCGCCTCCGCTCAACCCCTTGCCCAGATGGGACCGCAGCGTTTCTCTTGTCGCGCCTCGGACTGTTCCTCCATGGCCTATCATTATTCCGACTATCACAAGCTGCGGGTGGATTTTTCGGATGGGAAGACCCGCGAGAGCAATGTTTTCGGGAAGAAGTATTTCGATGCTGTCTACCAGGTCACCGTGCGGGCGAACGACCTGGTGGTGAAGGAACAGCGAGGTGGAAGCATGCCGCTGTTTTTCTTCCTTCTGGGTAACGGCAATGGCTTGATTTGCATCGCCGGGCCGTTCATGCTTTTCTTCCTGGTTATGCTGGGAATTGTGGCTGTGCGTGCGGCTGAATTCAAACAGGCGCGCGCCAGTTATATCCTTGCCTGGATCATTTCCCTGCTTCCATTGGCCTTGAATTTTATCAATCCGGGTGTGTTCTCGGGATTGATTTTCACCCTGGTGGTGGAAATGGCAATCGCTCTGGCCTACGGGTTGTGGCGAAAACGTCCTTTGGTCCTGCTGCTTAGCGTGGTATGGATGATGAATCTCCTGACCTATACGCTGTTCACGTTGTTGTTTGGGGGTTGGGGCATATTGCAGTTTTTCGGGAACTTGGGATTCCTGCGCAGCGGATGGGTCTCGATCCTGATCGGGGAGGGCTTTGTCTGGCTGGTGGAGGTGGGTATCCTCGCTTGGGCACTTCGGAAACAGATAAAATTCCGGGAAGCCTTGGCGCTGAGCGCAGTATTGAACCTGGCCAGCTTTGGGCTCGGATTGCTCCTGCCTTTTTAACCTGAGTTGTGGATAAGATTTTTTTGTGTCGTTGCGAGCCGCGGTTTGCCCTGGCACCGACCGCCAGAACGGTGTGCGGCGACACCTGCACTTGCGCATGCGCGCAGCGCAGGTGCAAGTGAGCAATCTCCTAACCAGCTTGGAGATTGCTTCGTTGGGTCTCCCTGGCCTGACTGGCCAGGACAGGCGATACCCCTTCGCTTCGCTCAGGGTACTCGACCCTCCTCGCAACGACACAAATTGCTTTTTTACTTATCCACAAGCGGCGTTTTTAGTGTAAAGCCGGGCGGTAGATCGGGTCTGCAATTCCAGGCCGCCGGTCCCGCGCCTGTCTACCCGCCCGTGGGGCCGAAGCCGGCCGCCGATTTCTAAATAATTTCTGAACACTTGTCCCGGCGGGCAGCGGTATAATAATCCGGTTGGAATATTTCCAAAGTAGACAGCAGGACAAGGAGAGCAGTCATGAACGATCTAATCACTAAGGGGGGGTTCGGACATATTCACCATCGCAGCTCCGGAATCTTTCTCGCGCGGATGGCCCGCCTCGGCGTGGGCCTGCTGGTCCTGCTTGCGGCGTGTTCCCCGAAGGTCCCGGCCGCAACTTCCGCTCCGGCCACCCTGCCGGCACCGGTGGAACAGGCCACCCCCGTCCCCTCCTCCACGACGACCCCTGTCCCCGTGACGATCTCCGCGACTCCTACGCTTCCCCCGTCCCCGACGCCCACGCCGCCCTACTCGGCCGTGGTTACGCAGGCCCTTAAAGACGCCTTCAGCTGCCTGGCGAACAATCTCACCTACGCGCCCAACATCAACCTGACCAACTTCTGCCCGGGGTACTGGAGCAGCTCGTCCTCGAACATCAACTCCCTGGACGGGTTCGTGATCCGGAAAGGGCTGGTGCCTTATCTGGCCTCGATGGATAACATCCGTTGGAAGCTCGACGGCGTCAGCGACGTGCAAAAGGACGAACGCCTTTCCTCCACGTTGAATCCCATTTATACCGCCACGCTGTCGACCATCCTGAGCGCCGATGCCACCCTGAAGTGCCCCTCCGGCACGCCGGCCCCCTTCCAGACCAAGGTGAGCATCCCGATCAAGGGCGTAGCCAGGATCGCCGTCTACGATTATGCCAACCAGGCGCAGGAATACATCCGGATCGAATCCTGGTCCATCCAGGGCAATCCGCTCCAGGATTACTGTGCCACGCTGCATTGATCGGCGCGCACCTGTCAAAATGATCGGGCGTCTCTCGTGAGGCGCCCGAAAAATTTAAGTTGTAAGGGCAGGCAAAAATTATATAATGAGTCAATAGGAGTCCGGCCGATTTTTGATTTCCAGGGTGGAAGGAAGCCGGTCGGATCAGGGGAGCATCGATCCGTTCGCCTTTAGCGTTGCCAGGGGATGATCAGGGTTCGTCTATTAGCGGTGAAAAAACATACACAAGGGATTGGGTATGACCCTCGAAAATTTCATTCGACCTGTTCCCCTGGACTGCCACGTCCACTACGGGCACCCGGCATTCATGGAAAAGCTGGTGGCCGTGATGGACGAGCTGGGCGTGCAGCGCTTCAACGTCGTCTGCACGCCCCAGCCGACCCGCCTGAGCCTGGTCCCGGACGCCCTGCATCTCAAAGCCCATTATCCCGATCGGGTCTTCGTCTTCGGCGGGCTGGACATCTCGGCCCTGTTCATTGACCGGGAAAACGCCGGCTCCATTTTCTCGAGGTACGTCGACACCTTGCTGGGCATGGGCTGCGACGGGATCAAGATGATCGAGGGCAAGCCGGACATGCGCAAGCTGCTGAACGTCCCGCCCTTCGACGGGCCCGTCTACGCCCCCTATTGGGAAAAAATGGCTGCGGCGGGAGTCGCGCTGATCTTCCACGTCAACGACCCGGCCGAGTTCTGGGACGCCCGCAGGATACCGGACTGGGCGCGCTCCAGCGGCTGGTTCTATGGGGACGGCACCTTCATCGATAACGAGGCTCAATACAAGGAGATCGTCTCCGTCCTGACCCGCCACCCGGACCTGAAAATCGTCCTGGCACACTTCTTCTTTCTCTCCGGCGACCTGCCGCGCCTGGCGGATTACCTGGACCGCTTCCCGGGCATGCACGTCGACCTGACCCCGGGGATCGAGATGTATCATAACTTCTCGGCGGACCCGGACGGGACGCGGGATTTCTTCGTCAGGTACCAGGACCGCATCCTGTTCGGGACGGACATCGGCGCCAAAGCCCTGCTGGCGACGCCGGAGCTGGGCATCGAGCGCGAGGAAAGCCTGGTGCGCAACCAGCTCGTGCGGCGCTTCCTCGAGACAGAAGGTGAGTTCCACCTCGACTTCCAGCAGGGCTACCTCTTTGGAAAATTCGACGGCGCCTTCAGGGGCATCCACCTGCCCGGGCCCGTCCTCGAGAAGATCTACTTCAAGAATTTCGAAAGACTGGCCGGAGAGAGGCCCAGGAAATTGGATCCCGGGAAGATCATCGCCGAGTGCGAGCGCCTGGCTGCGGTGGTGGTGGCCATGGGCTCCGCCCGGCCGGGGGAACCGGGTGACCCTTCCGTGGCAAAGATGGTCAGCCAGTATTTTGCCGCGGGCGGGAAGGAGAATTAGAGCAGAGAGGAGAGGAGCATGAAAACGATCAAGAAGTGGCAGGAACCGTTTTACGCCATCGGGGGATTCGGTCCGGGCTTCATGTACCAGTTGGTGCTGACCTACCTGCTGTACTATTATCGCCCGGCGCAGGCCAAGATTGCCGCCGGCGCGCTGGTGCTGGCGCCGGCGGCGGGCTATGCCCTCGGCATGCTGGTCGCCCGCATCCTGGACGGCGTGGTGGACATCCCCATCGCCACCTGGACCGACAACCTGAAGAGCCGCTGGGGGCGCCGGCGGCCGTTGATGCTGCTCGGCCTCGTCCCGGCCATCATCTTCTTCGTGCTGCTCTGGTTCCCGCCGGTGACGGGGGTCAACCTGGGGCCGGATGGCCACTGGGGCAACGCCGTCTATGTGGCGGTGGTCAGTACGGCCTATTTCTTCTTCCACACCCTGATCATCGTGCCCTACCTGGCGGCCCTCTCCGAACTCGTCCCGGATGAGAACTCGCGCGTGCGCGTGGCCAGCTGGCAGACCGTGTTCAACACCGGCAGCTACGTCCTGGTGTTCGTGGTTGCGCCGCTGCTCTTTTCCAAATTCGGCGTGCGCGGGGCGGCTCTCCTACTGCTGCCCAGCTTCCTGACCTTCATCGGGCCGCTGCTGGTCATCAAGGAGGACCCATCGGACGGTTCAGCCGGCCAGGCCGCCGAAGAGAAGGTCCCGCTCTGGCAGAGCCTGAAGATGACCCTGACCAACCGGACCTTCCTGATCTACATGTCCTCCGTGGCGACCTTTTTCTTCGGGCTGCAGTTCTTCCTGGGTGGCCTGGCCTTCATGGCCGCCGACATGATGAAGATCTCGGAAACCCAGCTGGGGCTGATGAACGCCGCCGCCTTCGCCCCCGTGCCGATCATGCTGATCGTCTTCAACCTGATCACCCGCAAGTGGGGCGCCAAGCTCGCCTTCCGCTCCGCACTGCTGGTCTTTGCCGTCGCCATGCTGCTCTTCCCGCTGGGCTGGACGCAGCTCAACATCCCGGTCCCGCCGCTGGTCATCGGGATCATCGCCAGCGTCATCGGCAGCTTTTCGATCGGCGCGTTCTTCACCATCCCGTATGCCTTCCCGGCGCACATCGCCGCCGTGGAGGCCGGGCAGACCGGCAAGGATCGCGCCGGCATGTTCTTCGCCGTGCAGGGATTGATCAACCAGTTCGTGGGCTCGCTGGCGGGCTCGGCCCTGGCGCTGCTGCTCACCTGGCGGCTGGGCGTGGTCGTGATCGGCCCGGTCGTGGCAGTGACCATGGTGGCGGCGTTCTTCTTCTTCGGGCCGTACCCGTTGGGCAAGGCGGCGAAGTAAGCCGCAGCGATTTTCCAAACGATTTCGGCGCAGGCACTGCCGGAATCCTGCGCGCCGCGGAACCGCCACTTGTTCAATTCACCCGGCAGACCTGGAAGGGCCTGCCGGGTCTTTTTATTCATGAATGCTGGTCCGGTACATCCCCCTGTTTCCTTTCGGCCTCGGATTCCCCAAGCCGTTTGATGGCCGGGCATGCCGTTCGAATGGGGCGGCTCTCTGCAGGCGAGCGCCGGTCAAGGTTCGGCCTGATACCCTGCCGTGGCGCTTTTCCTGTTCGGGTCAGTGACCAGCAGCTTGACCACATAATTTCCGCACCCTCCGGTGAACGACCACGAATCGACGGCTTGTCTGGTGGCGGTATGAAAGACCAGGCTTTTGGCGGAGCTGATGTTCATTACCAACCCGGTCGAGTTATCGACCTCCCAGTGGTAGATCACTTCGCCCGGGCCGTTGGTCGAGATCGTCCCGGTGAAATTGTTGGTGTTCGCACCACTGCAGCTGCCGCGGATCAGGGGCGGTACATCCACGGTCACCCCGATGACCATCCCGGGCGGCGGCTCCACCACCTGGACCTGGTTGAGGTCGCCTGCCGTCTCGCTGATGGAGGCCCCGATCCAGCAGTAGATCGTAGGGTTCGAAGGCAGCTGGATGCGCCACCAGGTTTGGTCCCCGGTGGTGGCATCGATCGGGACCCACTCGCCGGGCGGCATGGCCCCCACGGGCAAATAGTCCAGGCTGGGGCCGTAGCGGCAGTTGGCGGTCTTGTCTACCACCTGCACCATGGGGGTGGAAGGCGTGGCGGTAAAGGTCTCGGTTGGCGTGAGGGTGGGCGTGGGGGTAAACTCCGGGGTGGGGGTGGCGGTGGGCACCAGCGCCGCGGCAGGTGCCAGGATGATGCCGAGCGTTACCACCTGGCCCGCCAGCACTGTGACCGGGATGGGGTTTCCGCCGCTCGGCGAGGATCCCATAAAAACCCAATCCGCCTTTGAAGCCGAAACAGTGCAGGCACCCGGCGTGAGGCCGCTGAATTTAAAAGCGCCGTCGGCGGAGGTGGTCTGCGTCGCGGCTGCCCCGCATCCGTTGATCGCGACCAGCGCTCCAGCCAGCGGGCCTTCACCGGAGTCAGTTATGCCGTTCCCGTTCGAGTCGGCATAGACGACCCCTTTCACCGTTCCGGAGCTCCGGCCCAGGTCGCAGGCGGAGGCTCCCAGAGCCAGCACGAGGATGGCAGCGAGCATGCGTGGGTGGAAAACACGTTTCACCATGGGACCTCTCCTGATTGCAATGGATTTTACAGTAAAACCCTTACCACTGATTGTAATCCCATTATTTTAGTAGGTGGTTAAACCTGACCGTCCCAGAATCGATGACCGGGAAGCCGGATTGGCTGCGAACGCCAGGCGAGGCGGAGGGGGTGTTTTCTCTCTACTGCCCGGATGAGTGTCCGGTGGGCGAGATTTTCCTTGATGTTCGGACTAACGGGTTGCGCGCGGGTTTTTTACTGCCGAGCCCGCCGAGTGCGCGGAGATTCCTTTTGGTTTCTCTGCGTTCCCCCCGCAGGGGGCCTACTCGGTCCGCGCTCTCTCCCGGAGGGACTGCGAAGCGTCCCCTTGGGACACCGGGACGGTGTGCGGTGAATGTCCAAATTCTTGTCTGAACTTCAGTTTTCCCTGTTGACAAGCCTGCCAAATAAACATAAAATGTTATCAAATATTCAACTTTTTCCACGAAAAATAATCAAAAAATTGGAAAAAACTTTCATATCCACCGTCGTCTGCACTTAGGGAATCTTTTCCGTTATACGCCGGCCCTATGAATGACTTTCTCTCTTCACGGCAGAAGAAGATACTTCAGGCCTTGCGCCAGAAGCAACCCGTCACTGTTCACGAGCTGGCGCAGACTGTACAGTTGAGCGATTCGACCTTGCGCCGCAACCTGGAGATCCTGGCCGAGACGAATTTGATTGTGCGCCAATCCGGCAAGGTTCACTGGGCCTTTGCCCCGGATACGGAAAACCCCTTCCTGCTGCGCACGATGGTCAATGAGGACGAAAAGCACCGTATCGCCTGTGCGGCCCTGGAGCTGGTGCGCAATGGGGATACCATCTATATCTCTGGTGGCACCACCACCCTGGAGTTTGCCCGCCTCCTGCCCGGCCAACGCCGCCTGACGGTCATCACCAATGTCCTGCCGGTCGCCAACACGCTGGTGGGGGACCGGAATATTAAACTGGTCATCCTGGGCGGCGAACTGCGCTGGGGAGAACAAACCACGCACGGCCACCTGGCCTTGTACGGCATCGAGCAGCTGAGAGCGGACAAGCTTTTTTACGGCATCGAGGCCATCAGCCTGGAGCACGGCCTCACCCACAGCCAGCTGGTCGAGGTCAGCACCGACCGGGCGCTCATCAAGGCCTGCGGGCGGACGATCGTCCTGGCCGACCACACCAAGTTCGGCAAGGTCGCCCCGGCGGTCGTGGTGCCGGTCGGCCAGATCCAGACCATCGTCACCGGGCGCGAACTGGCGGACGAGTTTTACCAGGGGCTCCGGGCCTGCAACGTCCAGGTCATCCTGGCCTAGATGCGAGGACCGCGACATGCCCGCCTCCTTCCAGGAACTTTACGATGAGTTTTCGGCTTATGCTCGAAGCCGGCCGAAGATCAATACACACTGCCACCAGCTCCCGTCGAAAGAGGTTCAGCGCTTCGACCTGGATGCGTTGCTGCGCAACACCTACGTCAATTGGTGCGGCGTCGCCTGGGACGGCTCGGCGCAGTCGCGCCAGAACCTGCTGGACAGGGTGCGCTTCAACTCCTTCTTCGTCTGGCTGCAAAAAAGCCTGGTCCAGCTCTATGATGCGGATGAGCCGCTTTCCGGGACGAGCTGGCAGGCGTGGAACGGGCGTATCGAGGCTGCCTACCAGGACCCGTTCCACGCGGAGGCAATCCTGACCGGACGCTGTGCCTATCGGCGAATGATCCTCGACGCGTACTGGAACCCGGGCAGCGACAACGAGCTTCCCGCTCTCTACGCCCCCACCTACCGGGTCAACGCCTTCTTTTTTGGGTATTCGGTCCTGGCGGCCGATCATGATGGGAACAGCCCCTACCGGCTGTCCCCGCGCCCCTTCCTCTCTGACCTGGACGGGTATGTCGCCTGGGTGCGCGAGAACATCCTGGCCCATCGAGCCTCCGGCTGTGTGGCCTTGAAGATCCCCATCGCCTACGACCGAGGCCTGGATTTTGCCGAGGTGAGCCCGGACCAGGCTCGGGCGGCGTTCGCCCGCCTCACGGCCTCCGCGGGTCAGACCGTCGGGGCGCAGCCGCCTCGCACACAGCCTGGGCTCCCCTCGAATGCGCCCAATCCCTTCGCCGGAAAGCCCGCCTTGGATGCCGATCCGCAGGACGTTAAAAACTTCCAGGATTATCTTTTCTTCCAGGTCTGCCGGATCGCCGCCGAGCTGGACCTGCCCGTCCAGATCCACACGGGTATGGGCCAGGGAGGCCGGACGAATGCCGGGCAGCTGCAGGAAGCCATCCAGAAATCCCCCGCCACGCGTTTCGTGCTGCTGCATTGCAGCTATCCCTGGATCCAGGACACGAGCATGCTGGTGGATAAATATCCCAACGTCAGCGCGGACTTGAGCTTCCTCCCGTTGATCTCGACCCGGGCTGGCATTATGATGCTGCATGAGCTGATCGAGCGCGGGACCACCGGGCGGGTGTTCTGGGGCTGCGATACGTGGACGCCCGAGGAAAGTTACGGCTCCCTGCTGGCTTTTTACCATGTGCTGGCCTCGGCTCTGGCCGAGAAAGTCCTCGAGGGATATTTCTCGTCCCAGGAGGCACGGCTGGTCATCGATCAAATCCTGTTCGACAACCCGAAAAATTTCTACAAACTTGTTCCAGCCGGATGATGCTGGAAGGAGGTGATCTACCCGGAAAATCACAGCTCGAGAGTGAGATCAGAGTTACCAACCCAACAACATTTTGAGAGGAGTGATTGCAATGAAAGTTGGCCTTCGTGTATTAACTGTTGTGATGATCCTTTCCATGGTACTGACGGCCTGCGGTTCCAAGTCTGCGGGTACTTCCGGTGGAAAGGTCGACCTGACCTTCTGGTACTGGGCTGAATCCGACGCCCCCGGCGCGGATGCCTGGATGACCGAGACGGTGACGGCGTACAAGCAGGTCAAGCCCAACGTCACGATCAACGTCGTGCCGCAGTCCACGGACACCCTGATCAGCGCCTTCCAGTCGGCCGTGACCGCCAAGAGCGGCCCCGACATTGCCTCACAGTGGGCCACCGGCCCGGTGCTGGGCTTCGTCTGGCAGGACGCCCTGGTGCCGGTCAGCGATTATGTCCCCGCCGATGAAATGAAGAACTGGCTGAACCTCAACGAAAACACCTACAATGGGAAAGTCTGGGGCGCCTCCATGTACCTGATCGGCATCGAGATCATGTATAACAAGACCATGTTCGCCCAGGCCGGTGTGACCCCGCCTGCCAGCGGGCGCTGGACCTGGGACGAGTTCCTGGCCGCCTGTGCCAAGCTCAAGGCTGCCGGGATCACGCCCTTCGTTGCCGGCGACAAGGATGGTTACAACGGCGCCTGGTGGTTCTCGCATGTTGGCATGCAGAACCTCGACTCGACCGACGACCTGCGCCAGGCCATCATCGGGAACAAGGACTTCACCGATCCGCACTATACCGGTTGGTACAGCGCCCTGGATGACCTGGTCAAGAAGGGTTATTTCAACCAGGATGTCATGTCGCTCGATCTCTCCCAGGGCGCGCAGGCCTTCTCGCAAGGCAAGGGCGCCATGTCCTGGGGGACCGATGGCATGATCAAGCAGGCCCTGACCGACCTGGGCGCCGACAAGGTCGGTGTGATGCGCACGCCCACGTATGGCACTGGAAAGCTTGCCGATACAGGAAATGCGACCCAGTCCATCACCTTCTTCCTCACCAAGTGGAGCAAGCATCCGCAGGAAGCCGCTGATTTCCTCGCCTACCTGCATACTCCCGACCGGCTGGCCTCCTGGTTCAAGCATACCGGTTTCGCCCCCGCAGATGCGCGCTTCGACCGCAACCTGGTCACCGACCCCGTTCTGAAGCAGATGCTGGAATGGGAGACGACCGGCCCGCAGATCTGGCTGGAGAACTACCTGCCCGGCCAGCTGGATAGTGATGCCGACCTGACCGCCGGCCAGATGATCTTCTCCCAGAGCGGTTCACCCGCCGATGCGGCTGCCCTGTGGCAGCGTGCCGCCGAAACCTGGCGCAACCAGCATCCCGACGAGTTGACCAATTGGAAGAACTGGCAGCAATAGCGTTTTAAACCCGGCTCTCCCGGACGGTTCGCCGGGAGAGCCGGCATTCCCCAAGGATCGGCCGTGCATGCCTGGAAAAAAGCCGTCGACTGGAACCATCTCCCGCAAGATCGAGCCCTATCTTTATCTTGCCCCTGCAACGATTCTGATCGTCCTCGTTTTTCTTTATCCGATGCTCGATATCCTGCGGACCAGCCTGCTGCAGAACACTGCCAGCGGGATCAAGACTATTGGCATTACCAACTACCGGCTGGTGTTCGATGATCCGGTCTTCTGGCAAGCCTTGGGCAACAACGGCAAGCTGCTGTTCAGCGTTCCCATCCTGACCGTGCTCTCCTTGCTGGTCGCCATCCTCCTGTTCGAACACGTGCGCGGTTGGCTCGTCTACCGCGGTATTATTTTCATGCCTTATATCCTGGCCGTCCCGGTGGTTGGGATGACCTTTGTTTATTTACTCGGTCTGAACGGGATCGTCAATACCCTGTTACGGGGCGCAGGGCTGGGGTTCCTGACCCAAGACTGGCTCGGGAGCGTGAAATGGGTCCTGCCTTCCCTCAGCCTGGTGATCATCTATCGCGAGATGGGCTTTGGCGTAGTCCTCTTCCTGGCGCGCCTGATGTCCCTGGAACAGGAGACCCTGGAAGCCGCCGCCATCGACGGGGCGAACTGGTGGCAAAAACATGTCTACGTCACCCTGCCGCAGCTTTCCGGCGTGATCGAGTTCTTTGTCGTCGTGGAGTTGATCACCATGCTGTCGTGGGTGTTCGCCTATGTATTCACGATGACCGGCGGAGGACCGGGATTCGCCTCCACGGTCATGGAGTTCTACATCTGGAAACATGCCTTTGCCTTCCGCTCCCCCGGCATCGCCTCGGCCTTGGCGGTCGTTCTCTTGGCGGTAACGGCACTCCTGATCTTTTTGCAGCTCCGCCTGCGCCGCCGCTCCCTGGAGGAGGCCGCATGAAGACAGCCCTTATAAGCCCGCGCGGGAAAAACTGGCTGGCTTCCATCCCCAACCAGGTCATCCTCATCTTCTTCAGCCTGCTGGCGGTCTTCCCGGTCTATTATATGTTTGTGACCGCCTTTAAAACCCGCCAGACCTGGCTGCACAACCAGTTCGGGCTGCCCATCCCGTTCACCCTCCAGAACATCGCCGACGCCTTCACCAAGGGGCAAATCCCGTTATGGTTCGGGAACAGCGTGATCGTCACGCTCGCCAGCCTGGTGGTCTCGACGGCCGTCTCGGCCCTGGCAGCCTATGCCATTGCCCGTTTCCGCTTTCCCGGTCGGACGTTCTATTTCAACACCATGATCGCCCTGATGGTCATCCCCCCCGCGGTGCTCATCCTGCCGCTGTTCGTCCTGATGGTGAACATCGGTCTGATCAACAAGCTGCCCTCCGTGATCATCATCTACAGCGGCCTGCTGATCCCGTTCTCGGTTTACCTGCTGGTCAGTTTCTTCCGCAGCCTGCCGCCCGAGCTGTTCGACGCGGCAGCCATCGACGGCTGCTCGAACCTGGACATCTTCTGGCGCATCACCCTGCCGCTTTCCACCCCGGCGATGGTCACGCTCGTGGTGGTGAATGCGCTCTTTGTCTGGAACGAGCTGTTGATCGCCCTGGTGTTTTTGCAGGACGAAGCCGCCAAGACTCTCATGCCCGGCCTGACGCTTTTTAAAGGCCATTTCACCGTCAACGAACCGCTCGTCATGGCCGGCACGCTGATCGCCACCATTCCCATGATCCTGCTTTACCTGTTCGGCCAGAGGCTGTTCGTGGAAGGACTGGTCGCCGGGGCAGTCAAATAATTTCGCCTTGTTTTCCGTTGTGGAAATCTTATCTTATTCACCCTTGCGCCGTGCCGGCAAGGGTGTTTTCTTTTCCCCGGGAGTTGAGGCGTGCAGCATGAAGCTGGCGATATCCCCTGGCGTGGGGGGCATGCGGTAAAGAAAGACCAGGTTCTCCCGGTCAACCGCCTGCGGCTGCCAGCCCGGCAGGTCCACGTTGACGCTCACCACGCGGGTGCCATCACGCAGCTGCCGCTCGAGCTGCTGCTTGAGTTTTTCGGCATAGCGGCTGTGACCGTACTGGTAGATCACATCGGCCGCGCCCAGGTTCATTCGATAGAAGTTGCCCCAACGGACGGTGGTCTGTCTCGCGACACCGGCTGCCAGAGTCCGCATCCGGGCGACGAGGCAGTGCAGCGGGGACATTTCGATGCCCACGGCGTGTGCGCCGTACTGGCGCACCGCGGCGATCAGCACGCGCCCGTCGCCGCAGCCCAGGTCATAGAAGGTTTCCCCCGGCTGCAGATCGGCCAGACTGAGCGCGGCGCGGATGCGCTTTTCCCCCGTCGGGACCCAGGGGATGCCTGACAGGATGGGGATGAAGAACCACAGCAGCCCCAGGCCGGCAAGGACCAGCGCGACGATCGGGAGAACCCTGTCCAACCGCTCACCTCGCCCCGCGCGCAGCCCGCTCCAGCTCGAGCGGTTTGCTCTTTTCTAAAGTGCTCGGGTCTTTTTCTCGAGATGCCTGTTCGAAGTTATTTTCCAATGATTGCATTCCTGATTGGCTTTTTATCGAAATTCAGTAACTTCTTTGTAATAACTAGAGATGATGAATAATTATATAATAGCCTCATGAAACTAGCCCTGACCATCCAAACCCCGGAAGTCCCGGTTCAAATCCCGGTGGCGCTGCTTTCCGGGTCGCTGAAGGAAAAACTGGAAAAGGCGGCCCGCATGGGCGCCGCGGGGGTCGAAATCCTCTCTACCGAGCCGGCCTCCCTGAAGGTCCGCGACCTGGTCGAACAGCTCAATTCGAACAGCCTGCAGGCGGCCGCCGTCGCCAGCGGAGGGATGACTTTTGCTGCCAAGCTCACCCTGTTGAACCCGGACGCAAAGAAGGCCGCCCTTGCCCGCCGGCGCCTGAACGAGCTGATCGACCTGGCCGCGGATTTGCATGCCCCGGTCGTCACTGTGGGCGGTTTCCGCGGCCGATCCGTCGAGGACAAAAAGCGTTCGCTCGGGCAGTTGATGGAGATCCTGCACCAGGCCGGCGATTACGCCGTGGAACGCGGCGTCGTCATCGCCCTCGAGCCGCTCAACCGTTTCGAAGGCGACCTGATCAACACCGTCGGTCAGGGGATCACCTTTTTGATGGAGCTGGGGCACCCGGCCGTCGGTCTGCTGGTGAACACCTTCCATGTCAACATTGAGGAGGCCTCCTGGACCGAGCCCTTCCGCCAGGCAATGGCCGCGCGCAAGCTGTTCCACGTCCACTTGAGTGACAATAACCATATGGCAACTGGGCGCGGCCTAATCGACTTCGGTGCCATCCTGGAGATGCTCTACACCATCGGCTACAAGGGCTGGCTTTCGGCCGAGCTCCTGGCCGTGCCCAACGCCGACACGGCGGCTCAGCAGACCATGAACCACATGGGAAATCTGATGAAAGATTTCGGATGAAACTAAGCTGCCTTCCGGGTATCGCTGTGATGGTTAGTAAATGAGCGGGCAAGTACCCGCCTCGATGACAATTAAACAAGTATCACGCAGCAAAGATAAGAATAATTTATCAGATGATTATTCCATAATGAAAACGAAAATATTATTAATCTGTCTATTGCTGATCGTTTTATCAATTAGTGTTTTTTTAGCTCTGCGCCTGGATATCATTGGCAACCTTCTTATTATGCAGGGAAAAAATGAACAAGCGATCAAAATATGTAGCCTTGGTATAAAAATAATGCTAGACAAACCTGCAGCCTATTATCGTAGAGGAGGCGCGTATATTAGGAATGGGGAAATCGATAAGGGAATCGTCGATTATACAATAGCTATAAACCTTGACCCTACAAATTGGAGTGTGATCTATAACCGGGACGAAGCATATCATGAGAAGGGTGATTATGATAATGCGATCGTCGATTATACAGCTGTGATAAAACTCAACCCGACATACGCTGCCGCCTATATTAATCGGGGAAATGTGTTATCTATTACCAGAAATATTCCCGGGGCATTACAAGATTTCTCAACAGCAATAAAATTAGATCCTAAAGAACCTGGTGCATATTTCTTCAGGGGATTGATTTGGGTACATCTCTCTAAAATGGACGATGCGAAACAAGATTCCGAAATTGCTTTATCCCTTTATAAGTTGCAAGGACGTATGGATTGGGTGGAAAAAGTTTAGCAGCAGTTAGATAAGATAGGTAATTAAGTGAGGGCCGGAACTCATTTCAGGAACATGCCAAGGAAAATGGTAACGCAGGCTTCGTGAAGCTAATATAGAAAGAGCAACGGGTGTATAAAAACCCGGGGGAGCGTTGAGAATCATGCAGCCCGGCAGGGATTGCCGGGCTGGTTTTATTTGGATCGGCACGAAACCAGATTCGTGTCGTTGCGAGCCCCGCCGCAAGGCGGGGCGAAGCAATCTCATGGCTGATCAGGAGATTGCTTCGCTGCGAAGGACGCGGCTCGCAATGACACGAAGAAGCTTAGAATATCTCCAGCGTGCCGCGCCGCTTGGCCTCCACCTCGAAGGCGGTGAAGAGCAGGTAACCGAGCAGCCCATAGGCCAGCCCGATGCCCAGCTCACCCCACAGCAGGGGTGCCACGCTGGACAGCGCCGTTCCGCTGACCAGCAGGCGACCGGCGGCGATGCCACGCGTCAGCGGCAGGATGCTCGAGATCGCCTGCATCCAGACCGGCAGTTGGGCGATGGGCACATTGGCGCCCGAGAAGATCAGCAGCAGGAAATAGACGAAGTTGTTGATGAACATCACGTTGACCGTGATCAACGCCAGGCTGCCCATCAGCAGGCCCAGCCCGCAGGTGCTGACGGTGGTGATCAGGATGGTCAGGGCCAGGCCGCCCAGGTCGGCGTGCGAAAGATCCAGGCCGAGTAAAACGACGCCCCAGAGGAAGGCGATCACCACGCCCAGCGCCCCGTCGAGGATGTTCATGAAGGCGCGCCCCAGGAAGATCATCAGCCGGTTGGCCGGCGTACCGAACAGGTAGGGCAGCGTGCCAGCGTCGCGCTCCCCGCCGATCGACAT
This sequence comes from uncultured Chloroflexia bacterium, assembly GCA_963739255.1. Classification (GTDB taxonomy): domain Bacteria; phylum Chloroflexota; class Anaerolineae; order Anaerolineales; family Villigracilaceae; genus UBA877. The sequence goes on along the minus strand of CAVTZT010000008.1, from coordinate 343,029 downwards.
GGTCACGCCGAAGATGCCGCTCACCGCCGTGATCTGGATGGCGTTGCCAATGATGTAGAAGCTGGCGTTGCCGGCTCCGGTGGCGAAGGTCCCCAGGTAGACGAAGAAGAACATCTGCGCCAGCGGCATGATGATCTTGGAGGCGGCGTACTGGGTCGGACGCAGCCAGTGGAACAGGGCGATATAAGCCAGCACTGCGCCCTGCCAGAAAAGACGGAGATTGTCGGCGATCTTTTTCATGGGACGTCCAAGCACTTACCGGTAAAGGTTCATTCCATCCCCAGGGTGGCGTCGGCGCGTGCCTTGTAGAGCATGCGCTTGAACAGGCGCGAGGCGAGGAACAGGTCGACGAGTGAGAAGAGGACGATCATGCCCCAGGTGAAGAGCGTCCGTCCGAGCGGGTCGCCGCCCGTCGAGGTCCCGTGCAGGGCCACCGCCGCCCAGTAAGGCGGCAGCAGGTAGGAGACGGGCGTGGTCCAGCCGGGCAGCAGGGCGATTGGGAACATGAAACCGCTCAGCACGTAGACCGGGAATTCCAGCCCGTTCTGCCAGGCCTGCACGCCCGGGTTCATGATGAAGATCGGTGCGATGACCAGGCCGAAGCTGATGAAGCCGAAGACGGTCAGCAGGATCGAGACGGCAAAGAGCAGCAGCTGCTGGACGTGCAGCGAGTAGCCGAAGAACACGACCGCCACCAGGTAGCCCAGGATCATGGACAGCAGCGACTGGATCACGTTGGCCAGGTTCTTGCCGAACACGACCACCTCGAACGGGGTGGGGATGGCAACCAGCGACTCGAGCGTCCCCATCCAGCGTTCGACGTTGAGGCTGTTGCCCGAGATGAACAGCAGGCTGGACCACAGGCCGGTCAGGCCGCTGCCGACCACCACGAACATGGCCGCATCCTCTCCCTTGCCCTTCAACATCCACAGACCCAGCAGGGCGATGATGATCGGCTGGAAAAGGATGGTGAAGATCACGAAGCCGTCCATCAGCTGCTGGCGGACGGTCATCTCCGCCACGACCAGGACGGTGCGCCAGTATTTGATCAGCAGGCGATAGTTCATGATTTTTCTCCAACCAGACGGACGTAGGCGTCCTCCAGGGTGGGCTCGCGCACGATCACCCGCCCGACCTTGAGCCCGTTGAGCGCAGCCAGCACGTCGGGCACTGCCTCGGCCCCGCGGCTGGTCTGGATCAGCAGCATCTGGCGCTGCTCGAACTCCTCGACCGAGAGGGCGTCGACGAACGGCAGCGCCTGCAGGCTCTTGAGCGTCGCCTCGGGCATCCCGAAGGTCTCGACCTCGACCACGTTCATGTCCTGCACCCGGGATTTCAGCCCGCCCGGGGTGTCGAGAGCCACGATCCGGCCGTGGTTGATGACCGCGATGCGGTCGCACAGGGCGTCGGCCTCGAACATGTAGTGGGTGGTGAGAAGGATGGTCTTCTTTTGGGACTGCAGGTCGAGGATCACCTGGCGGAACTCGCGCGCCCCGACCGGGTCGAGGCCGATGGTGGGCTCGTCCAGGAAGAGCACCTCGGGGTCGTGCAGCAGCGTGCGCGCCACGTGCAGGCGCTGTTTCATGCCGCGCGAGTAGCCTCCGACCTTTTCGTCGCCGCGGCCCTGCAGGCCGACCAGCTCGAGCAGGAAGGGGATGCGCTTCTTCGAGACTTCCGGGTCGACGCTGTACAGGCTGGCGAAGTAGCGCAGGTTGTCGACCCCGGAGAGGCGCCAGTACAGGCCGCGCTCGCCGCCGAAGATGAAGCCGATGTGCTTGCGGATTTCCTCGGCGCGCTTGACGACGTCGAAGCCCAGGATGGTCGCCGTGCCGGCCGTGGGGATCAGCAGGGTGGTCAGCATCTTGACCGTGGTGGTCTTGCCGGCCCCGTTGGGGCCGAGCAAGCCGAACAGCTCGCCGGACTGGATGTCGAAGGAAACGTCGTCCACCGCCGTGACCTCCTTGGTCGTGCGGCGGATTACACCGATGTATGTCTTGAACACGCGACGGAGATGGGAAATTTCGATGGCGTTCATAGTGTCCTTTGGTAAAAGTAGAACAATTGTACACTATTAATAATGTTCCTGTCCAATTTATTCCCGGCAACGGATCAAATCAAGTCATGAAATCAGCCCTGTCTTCTTGCGCGGGAAGTGCCGGGCCGAATTTATAATTAAGTGAGCATCAAAACACTTGCCAGAATTATGTCGTTGCGAGCCGCGTTCTGCGCGGCGACACTCGCAACGACACATCAGGAGTCGAGGCATGGCCTTCAAGATGGATACAAATCCGGATGGCGGCGAGGCACTGCCCGCCATCCCCCCGAGCATCTTCAACGACGTGATTGGACCGGTGATGCGCGGTCCGTCCAGCTCGCACTGCGCCGCGGCGCTGCGCATTGGCCGCCTGGCCCGCGACCTGATGGGCGGCAGCCTGGAGCAGGTGCTGGTCGAGTTCGACGCCCACGGCTCACTCGCCACCACCCACACCAGCCAGGGATCTGACATGGGCCTGTGTGGGGGACTGCTAGGATGGGAAGCCAGCGACGCCCGGCTGGTGGATTCGCCCCGGGCGCTCTGGGAGGCCGGGATCGAGGTGGAGATGCAGATTTCGGACCTGGGCGCGGCACATCCGAACACCTACAGGCTGACGCTGCGCGGCCCGTCCGGGGCGCACACCCTGACCGCCCTGTCGGTCGGGGGCGGGATGATCGCGGTGGTGGAGATCGACGGCTTCAAAGTATCGATGAGCGGGGATGGTTACGAGACGCTCTTTTTCCTTGGTTCCGGCGGGGGCGAGCTCCGGCAAGCCCTGTCCGGCTCGGTCGAGGCCGAGGAGGTCCGTCTTCTGGCCGGGCCCGGCGGGACGCTGGTCGAGGTCAAATCCCCGGCACCCCTGCCGGAGGAGACCGTGACGGAGCTGTGTGCACGGTTCGGCCTGCAGCCCCCGCGGATCCTGGCGCCGGTCCTACCGGTCCTGACGTATAAGGGGACACAAGTCCCGTTCCTCACCTGCCAGGAGATGCTGGACTACAACCGCGGCCAGCACCTCGAGCTGTGGGAGCTGGCGGTGCGCTATGAGAGCGCCCGCAGCCGTCTCGCCCCGGAGGAGGTGTTGCGCAGGATGCAGGAGGTCGTCCGCATCCTGCAGGCTTCCGTCCAGGAGGGGCTGAAGGGCACGGTCTACGCCGACCGCATCCTGGGCGCCCAGTCCGGGCTCTTCCAGGCGGGGATGGCTGAGGGCCGCCTGCTGGACGGCGGCATGCTGAACCGCATGATCCTGTATGTGAGCGCCATGATGGAGGCCAAGAGCGCCATGGGTGTGATCGTGGCCGCGCCCACCGCCGGGTCGTGCGGCGGCCTGCCGGGGGCGTGCCTGGGTGTGGCTGACGCCCTGGGCCTTTCGGTCGACGAGATGGCCAAAGCGGTGCTCGCCGCCGGGATGATCGGGGTCTTCATCGCCGCCCATGCCACCTTCGCCGCCGAGGTGGGCGGCTGCCAGGCGGAGTGCGGCGCCGGGTCGGGGATGGCGGCCGCGGCGCTGGTCACGCTGGCCAAGGGGAGCGCCGAGCAGGCGACGGACGCCGCCTCGATGGCGCTGCAGAACATCCTGGGCATGATCTGCGATCCCGTGGCGGGGCGGGTCGAGGTGCCCTGCCTGGGGAAGAACGTCCTGGCGGCCTCCAACGCCCTGGCCTGCGCCAACATGGCGCTGGCCGGGTATGACCCGGTCATCCCGCTGGACGAGGTGATCGAGACCATGGACCGGGTCGGGAAAGCCCTGCCGCCCGAGCTGCGCTGCACGGCACTCGGTGGTCTGTCAGTCACCCGTGCCTCCAGGCAGATCGAGGAGAAACTGAGGCGGGCAGAGAGTTGACCCTTCGATAGGCTCAGGGCGCGACTTAGGGAACCCTCTATCGTCAGTCCTACATCTCGCTGGTTGCCAAAACCTGCCACCCCCTAAGGTCGTTGAATAATGGGGACGATCGCCTTGACAAACCCGCCGATCCGGCTATACTAGCAAATCGAATAAACATTCGAATTACGAGTAATTACTCGGATAATTTGCCCTTTCCCGGTTCTTTTCAATCCAGGAGGAAACATGCTCAATCAGCCTGTCCAGGTCGAAGGTGGCACCCGGCGCGAGCGCCGCATCCAACGTCAACGTGCGGGGATCATGCAGGCGGCCGCCCAGCTGTTCGCCCGCCAGGGCTATCTCGCCACCACCACCAAGGACATCGCCCGCTCCCTGGACATCGGTGAGAGCACCCTGTACGGCTATTTTTCCAGCAAGCAGGAGATCCTGAAGGCCATCCTCGACCAGCAGGCGAGAATGGTCGATTCGCTGCTGGTCCATCTCAAGGACCTGGACGACCGTCCGTCCATGGTGAACATGGTTGACCTGCTGATGGAGAAGGTCCTGGCGACCGCCGTCTACAACCGGGTGGCGATCGCCGAAGCCTGGATCGACGATGAGGTCCTGCAAGTCTTCGTGCTGGCGCGCTGGCAGCCGGTCCTGGAGCGGCTCCAGGAGGTGATCTCCGGCCGGGTCGCCGCCGGGATCTTCCGGCCGATCGACCCGCGTCTGGGGGCGCGCATGATCCTGACGGCCTTCATCGGGGCCATCCTGCCGGCCCTGCGCGGGATCGAGCCGCTCCCCTCGCCGGAGCAGCGCCGGAACCTGGCGGAGACCGTTGTCGAGTTCTTCGGCACCGGCCTGGCGGCCCGCAAGGAATAGGCCCGGCATGCTCCAGCGCATCCTGGCCATTGTCCAAAAGGAGTTTGCGCAGGCACTGCGCGACCGGACCACCCTGGGGATCATGCTCACCATCCCCCTGTTGCAGCTGATCCTGTTCGGCTATGCCATCAACACCAACGTGCAGCACATCCCGACGGTTGTCGCCGACCAGAGCCTGGATTCGGACAGCCGGGATTACCTGGACGCCATGGTGAACTCGGGCTACTTCGACATCGTCGCCACTGCCCCGGACCAGGACGGCGTGGTGCGGTCCATGGACGCCGGTCAGGCGCAGGCCGGGATCGTGATCCCGCCTGATTTCGGCATGCACCTCCGGCGCGGGGACGCCCAGGTGCTGGTCCTGGTGGACGGCTCCGATTTCTTTACATCCCAGTCCGCCAGCGCTTTTGCCACCATCGTCGGCCAAGCGTATGCCCTCCAGGTGGTCACCCAGGAGATCACTGCGGCCGGGTCGGGCCTGCAGGGAGGGATTCTGCCCTCCCTGGTCGCCCACCTGAGCGTGCTATACAACCCGGATATGAAGGATCTCTGGTACATCATCCCCGGGATGGCCGCCATGCTGCTGCAGACGCAGTCCCTCGTGCTGATGGCCGCCGCGGTGGTCAAGGAGCGCGAGGTGGGCACCATCGAGCAGATCCTGGTCACGCCGATCCGGCCGGTGGAATTGATGATCGGGAAGATCATCCCCTACATCGTCATTGCCATGCTCAACATGCTCTCCGTGATCGCCATCGGCGTGTTCTGGTTCAAGGTCCCCTTCCAGGGCAGCTTCTGGTTGTTCATCGGCCTCTCCTTCCTGTACGTCTTCAGCGGCCTGGGCCTGGGACTGCTGGTTTCGTCCGTCTCGCAAAACCAGCGCCAGGCGCAGCAGCTGACGATGCTGTTCATGATGGTCAGCCTGCTGCTGGGTGGGTTCATCTTCCCCCGTTACACCATGCCGCTTGTGGTGCGCCTGATCGGCAACTTTTTCCCGCTGACCTACTTCGTTCCCATCTCGAGAGGCATCATCACCAAGGGGATCGGCTTTTCGGTTCTGTCCAGTCAGGTCCTGTCGCTGGCGGTCTACATCGTCATCGTGATGTTCCTGGCGACGCGCTCCTTCCGCGAGAGGTTGGACTAGCCATGCAGCGTTCCCTCCAGCGCTTGCGCGCCCTGATCTATAAAGAGACGGTGCAGATCCTGAGGGATCGGCGCACGCTGATCCTGTTCTTCCTCCTGCCGCTCATCGAGCTGTTTCTCTTCGCCTACGCCGTTTCGATCACCGTCACGCACCTGCCGACCGCCGTGGTAGACCAGAGCCTGGACAGCCGCAGCCGGGATTTCATCAACGCCCTGGTGAACTCCGGGAACTTTGACACCACCCTCAGCCTGCAGAACGAGGAGCAGGTGCTGGAGGCGATCGATTCCGGGCAGGTCAAGGCCGGTGTGGTGATCCCCCCCGACTTCCAGCAGCAGGTATTGCGCGGTGAGGGCAGCGTGCTGATCCTGCTGGACGGTTCGGACTCGTTCAGCGTCGAATCGGGGTACAACGCCGCATCGAGCATCGCCCAGCGCTATTCCCTGGAGCTGACCGTCGAAAACGTGCAGGTCGCCGGTGCCTCCGGCCTCGGCGGGGGGCTGCCGGTCACGACGATCACCCACGTGCTGTACAACCCGGACATCGAGGACCTGGTCTTTATCCTTCCAGGCCTGATCGCCCTAATCATGCAGATCATCATCGTGACCAACTCGGCCATGTCGATCGTCCGGGAGCGCGAAGCCGGCACCGCCGAGCAGCTGTTGGCCACCCCGGCCCGCCCGATGGAGGTGATCATCGCCAAGCTGATCCCCGGCATGGCCGTGGCGATCCTGGACATGGCCGTGATCCTGGCGATCGGCATCTTTTGGTTCCGGGTTCCCTTCCAGGGGAACATAACCCTCCTGGCGGTCTTGTCCGTGATCTTCATTATTTCCGGCATGGGCCTGGGGCTGGTGATCTCGGCTGTGGCCCAGACCCAGCGGCAGGCGCAGCAGCTGACGGGCTTGATCCAGCTCCTGGCAATGCTCCTGACCGGTTTCATCTACCCGCGGGGGACGATGCCCTTGTGGACGCGGCTTATCGGCGACCTGATCCCGCTGACCTACTATGTGCGTATTATACGCGGCATCATGACCAAGGGCGTGGGCCTGACCTTTGTCTGGACGGACACCCTGACGCTGGTCATCTACGCCGCGATCGTGCTGGTCTTCGCCGCGGCGGTGTCGAAGAAGAGACTGGATTGAGCGGCATGGACGAGGAAGTCGTCATTTCAACCCGTGGGATGGTCAAGCGCTTCAAAGGGCGCCGTGGGCCGGTCACGGCGGTGGACCATATGACGCTCGACGTGCGCCGCGCCGAGACCTTCGGCCTGATCGGGCCGGACGGGGCCGGGAAGACCACGTCCATCCGGGTCATCCTGGGCCTGCTCCGGCGCGACGAGGGCCAGAGCCGCGTGCTGGGCTACGATTCGATGCGGGACGTGTATGCGATCCGCGAGCACAGCGGGTACCTTGCCCAGCAGTTCGCCCTGCCGGCCGACATGACTGTGCTCGAGAACCTGCGCTTCTTCGCCGACCTGCACGGCATCCCGGTCAACGCCCAGAAGAAAAGCATCGCCGAGCTACTCAGGTTCGCCGGGCTGACCGAGTTCGTCTCCCGCCCGGCCGGACGCCTTTCGGGTGGCATGAAGAAAAAGCTGGCCCTGGCCTGCAGCCTGATCCACGCGCCTCAGGTGGTGATGATGGACGAGCCGACCCTGGGGGTCGACCCGGTCAGCCGGCGCGAGTTCTGGAACCTGCTCGGCAACCTGCGCATCGAAAAGGGCACGACCATTTTCGTCTGTACCCCTTACATGGATGAGGCCGAACGCTGCAACCAGGTCGGGCTGATCTACCAGGGCCGCCTGATCGCCGTGGATACCCCGGCGGGGATCAAAAAAATGGTTCCAGGCAGCCTGCTCGAGTTCACGCCCTCGGCTTTCGCCCCGGCGCGCGACCTGGTGGTGGGCCTGCCGGGCATCCTGGAGGTCCAGACCTACGGCGCCATGCTGCACGTATTCGTGGACGACGTCGCCCGCCGCCAGCCGCAGATCGAAGCCTGCCTGCAGGGGAACGGGATCGCCTGCAGCGGTATGCGGGCCATCGAGCCCCGCATGGAAGAGGCCTTTATCAGCCTGATCTCACGCCAGAAGGCGGTCGGAAATGTCAAGCAGCCCGATGGAAACGACTGAACAGACTCCGCTGGACCCGGGTGCGCCCATCCAGGCCGAGGGCCTGACCAAGCGCTTCGGCCGCTTCACCGCCGTCGATCACGTCAGCTTCCAGATCCGCTCCGGCGAGATCTTCGGCTGGCTTGGACCGAACGGGGCCGGGAAGACCACCACCATCCGCATGCTCCTGGGGTTGATCCAGCCCAGCGAAGGCCGCTTGAGCGTCCTGGGGCTGGATCCAATCACCCAGAAGAAGGTCCTGCAGGCGCGCGTGGGGTACATGTCCCAGCTGTTCACCCTGTATAACGACCTAACCGCCCGCGAGAACGTTCGTTTCTACGGCCGGGTCTACGGATTGACGCGCCAAAAGCTGTCCCAGCGTCAGGAGGAGATTCTTCAAATGGCCGGGTTGGAGGGCATGGAAAACAGCCTGACCGCCAGCCTGTCGGGCGGCTGGAAACAGCGCCTGGCGCTCGGGTGCGCCATCGTCCATGAGCCCCAGGTGGTGTTCCTGGACGAGCCGACCGCCGGGGTGGATCCGATCAGCCGCCGTGAATTCTGGGAATTGATCTATGGTATGGCTAAGGCCGGCACCACCGTCCTGGTGACCACCCATTACATGGATGAGGCCGAGCTGTGCCAGCGCGTGGGCTTCATCAACCAGGGACGCTTGGTGGCGATGGGGACGCCCAACGAGCTGAAGGAAACCCGGATGCAGGGCCAGGTGCTGGAAATCGCAACCGGCGATCCGGACCGCGCCCTCCGGGTCTTGAAGGACAGGCAAGCCAGGGGGGAGGCTCCCTTCGAAGAAGTCGCCCTTTACGGGGTGCAGATTCACGTGGTCGTGCCGAGCGCCGACGAATTTCGCCTGCCGATCCGGAAGATGCTGGAGGCGGAGGGCATCCCGGTGAAGCGGATCGACTGGATTGTCCCCACACTGGAAGATGTTTTCATTTCGACCGTTCGCGCCTCCGTCAGTCAGGGTTGAAGGTGCAAACCAGCCCGGAGCCGAAGCCCGGAGATGTGTGCCGGGGCGCCTCCGGGCATAGCCGCGCCGCTTCGACCCTGACCGGGTCCTGGCGCCGGGTGTGGGGATATTCTAGGAAGGTTGTCGGCCGGCCTCGGTCGGAGACCCGCACCACGCATCATCCTGAGCGATCCCGGTCCGTTTTGTGCCATAATGGACCTGTGAGCCAGGATTTTTTCCTTTCTGAAAAGGGCTTTCAGCCGGCCTATCTCGGGCTTTACCGCAGTGGGGAGCTGCAGCAGCGGGCCAGGCAGGCGGTGGCGGAGCTGGCACACTGCAGCCTGTGCCCGCGTGCCTGTGAAGCGCACCGTGCCGCCGGGGAGACCGGGACCTGCCAGATCGGCCGCTATGCCCGCGTGAGCAGTTATTTCCCGCACCTGGGTGAGGAGGACTGCCTGCGCGGCTGGCGCGGCAGCGGGACCATCTTCTTCGCACAGTGCAACCTGCGCTGTGTCTTCTGCCAGAACTTCGACATCAGCCAGTGCGGGCGTTTCCCCGAGACCTCGCCGGAGCGCCTGGCAGGCATGATGCTCGACCTGCAGGCGGGGGGCTGTCACAACATCAACCTGGTCACGCCCTCGCACGTGAGCGCCCAGATCCTGGAAGCCCTGCCGATTGCGATCGATGCCGGGCTGAGGCTTCCGCTCGTCTACAATACCTCGGGGTATGATTCCCTGGCGACGTTGCAGCGCCTGGACGGGGTCGTCGACATCTACATGCCGGATTTCAAGATCTGGGAGGAGGAGCTTGCAGCGAGATACCTGCTGGCCCGGGACTATCCTGCGGTGGCACGCGCCGCGTTGCGTGAGATGCACCGTCAGGTGGGCGAGCTGAAGCTGGACGAGAACGGCCTGGCCAAACGCGGTGTGCTCGTGCGGCACCTGGTCATGCCCGTGAATGCGGCCGGAACAGCCTCCGTGGTCGCCTTCCTTGCCCGCGAGCTCTCGGTGCACACCTGCGTGAACCTGATGGCGCAGTATCGTCCGGCCGGCAAGGTGAGCGGGGACGTGTTTGGCGAGATCAACCGCGGCATCACCCGACAGGAAGTTGCCGAAGCGGTGAATGCCGCGCAGGCGGAAGGGCTGTACCGCTTTGCGTGAGGGGTATCTGGGGATCCGAAGTCTGGCTCAGAAGGATACCAAATAAGAAAACAAATAACTTGAGAAAAATCGCCGACGCCGTTTTTCCGATCAGCCCAGGGCGGCCTTGAGGCGCGCGGGGATGAAGGGGATCTGGCGCAGGCGCGCTCCCGTGGCGTCAAAGATGGCGTTTGCCACGGCTGCGGCGGTCGTTACCGTCGAAGGTTCTCCCGCGCCCACGGCCGGCTGGTCGGGGCGGTCGAGCAGCACGATCTCGACCTCGGGCACCTCGGAGAAGGTCAGGATCGGATAGGTCTGCCAGTCGAGGCTGGTGATGTGCCGCTCGTCGAACTGCACCTCCTCCTTGAGCGCCCGGCTGAGGGATTGGATCACGTTGCCTTCGATCTGGTTTCTTACGCCGTCCGGGTTGATGATCAGCCCGCAGTCGTGGGCCACGACAATGCGCCGAACGCGCACGAGGCCGCTGGCCCGCTCCACCTGCACCTCGGCGATGCAGGCGACGATGGCCTGGTCGTTCTCGTAGCGGGCGAAGGCGACCCCGCGGCCTTCCGCCGGTTCTGCCATAGTTTTGACCGGCGACGGGCGCGGCTCCCAGCCGGCCTTCTCGGCGGCCGCCTCCAGCACCGCCCGCTCGCGCGGCTCGGACAGGTAGCGCAGCCGGTACTCCAGCGCGTCGACCCCCGCCGCGGTCGCCAGCTCGTCGATGAACGACTCGTTGGCGAAGGTGTTCTCCGCCCCGCCCAGGCTGCGGAACGAGGAGGCGCGCAGGGGCGAGTTGCCCAGGTAATGCACAGTCACGCGCTGGACCGGGAAGGCGTAATTGGTCGGTGCGTTGCGTTCCGCCCCGAAGGAGAAGCGGGACTGCGGGGCGGGCTGCCCGGAGAGCAGCTGGGCGGTCACCAGCTGCCCGCCGAAGCGCGCCCGGGCGACGTGCGACGGCGACCAGACGTGATAGTCCCAGGCGACCACATTCCCCCGGTCGTCCAACCCGCCGTGGACCTCCATCACCATCGCCGGGGCTTTCGGCTCCCAGGCAAACTCATCCTGGCGCGTCCACTGCACCCGCACCGGCTTGCCCACCGCCTGGGCCAGGATGACGGCGTCCGCCGCGGCGTCGTCGGCGCCGTTCTGGCCGTAGCTCCCTGCACCTTCCATGTGGATCAGGTGCACGTTCTCGGCCGGCAGGTCGAGCAGCTGCGCCAGCGCGCCGCTCAACGGATAGGGCCCCGGCGTGCTGGCCCAGACCGTGACCTGGTCGCCGTTCACCTCGGCGACGGCGCACGAGGGGCCGATCGAGGCATGGGCGTGGTACGGCTGGTAGTAGGTGGCGTGCAGCTGCCGGGCGGCACCGGCAAAGACCTTCTCGAAATCCCCCTGCTCGACCAGCCGGCTGTCCTCGGTCGGCTGGCTGCGCAGATAGGTATAGAGTTCTTGCATGGGCGGATAAGCAGCCGCCTCCTGCCATTCCACCTTGAGCAGCTTGGCGGCCAGGATCGCCTGCTCTTCGCGCTCCGCCACAACTCCGATGAAATTGCCGCGCTGGACCACCTTGACCAGGCCGGGAACGTCTTTCACCGAGCTCTCGTCGATGGACACCAGCTTCGCCGCCGGCCCCGGCGGACGGACCAGCCGGGCGTGCAGTATCCCGGGAATACTAAAATCGTGGATGAAGCTGGGTTGGCCGGCCACCTTGCGAGGCAGGTCCTCACGCGGCGTGGACGTGCCGACGATGCGGTAGGCCTCCGCTGGCTTGAGCGGGGCCCGGTTCGTCACCTGAAGGTCGAAGGCCTTCCCGCCCATCAGCTGCGCATACGTGACCGAGCGTTCCGGATGGCGGGCCACGGCGATGACTCCGTCGTGGACGGTCAGCTCGTCCGGGGCGGCGTCCAGCCGCTCGCAGGCCATCGCCAGCAGGGCGCGCCGCGCTTCGGCGGCGGCCTGGCGCAGGGCCGTGCCGCTGCCGCTGATCGTCATGCTGCCGGCGGTGTAGCCCTCGTCCGGTGTGCGTTCGGTGTCGCCCATGACCATGCGCACCCGCTCGAGGGGCACGTCCAGCTCCTCGGCCACGATCTGCGCCAGGGCGGTGCGCACGCCGGTGCCCAGCTCGACCTTCCCGCTGAAGGCGGTCACCGTTCCGTCAGGCTCGATCGCCAGCCAGTCGTCCAGGCGGTCGGTCAGCTCGCCCCAGACCGCCTCGCGCCGGCCCGAGCCCGGGCGTTCCGTTCGCTTATCCTTTTTGGGGCTGGAGTCCGGTTTTCGCTTTGCCATCAGGCCTCCTCCCCGTATAACAGTGCCTCGGCCCGCCTCACGGCCCGCAGGATGCGCAGATGGGAGCCGCAGCGGCACAGGTTCCCGTCCAGGGCCTCCCGGATTTGCGCCTCGCTCGGATGGTGGGTTTTCCAAAGCAGCGCCGCGGTCGTAATGATCATCCCATTGAGACAGTAGCCGCACTGGGCTGCCTGCTCCTCGATGAAGGCACGCTGCACCGGATGCAGCTCGCCCGCCTCGATCAATCCTTCCAGGGTGGTGATGCGCGCCTGGCCGACCTCGGAGACCGGCAGCTTGCAGGACTGCCTGGCCTTGGCCCCCACCAGCACCATGCAGGCGCCGCAGGTCTCGTCCCCGCAGCCGTAGTGGGGGCCGCTCAGCCCCAGCTCGTTGCGCAGGACGTACAGGAGCGGCGTATCCGGCGGCGCCTGGACCGTATGAGGCTTGCCATTCACGATGAGCACAATTTTTTCCGACATGCGGACTTCCTCCTGGCCAGTATTTTCTGCGACCGGACGCGCGGCACCTGGTTTCCTCGCGGGAGAAGGCCGGGCAGGGGACATAAACAAGCTGTAAAACGGACAGAAACTCTCCCGTTTGCGTGATTATTAGCCCAAATGTTGGACTTGTCAATCGTCGGCACGCCGGCCGGCCGGGGCTTCTCGTTTGCCGACGCTTCACAGCCGGAAGTTCGGCCGGCAAGTTGAGCGGCAGCGTGTTTGGCGAGGTCGACCGCGGTCTCACCCGGCAGGAGGTTGCCGAGGCGGTGGAAGCCGCGCAGGTGGAAGGAAGGGATCACTTCGCTTGAAGGGAATCTTGAAGAGAACTCGAAGCCAGGCGACTTTAGCCGGGATCTTTTCTAAAGCCCTTTTTATCTCCTGACGATAAAAATCTTGAAGTTGGGTTTTCGAGCCAGAGCAATTACCCAATGCTGACGACTTTTTTATGTGCAAGAGGTGCATTGGCATTAAAATATTAGTGGTCGACGACATCATGACATGCGATGTTCCAGAAGCCGAGAGCCGGGAGGTATGGTATGAAACAATGGAAGAGAATGAGCTGTCTCAAAGGGAAAGTCTGGTTCTCTTTATTTGTCTCCCTGTTGGTTGTGTTCTCATCAGCCTCGGCTTGTTCTCCGGCAAAAACGACCGATCTGGAAATTGCCAGAAACAAGCTCAGGTCAGTCGAGAACAAGATCGCGAACATGACCGAAGGCGCGTGGATCCCGCTGCCCTCCAACGTCTTTCAACCCTCGATAAAGTCGATCCTAGATGATTTGGATTCATTGAACTACGCCCCCCCTCGATCGCCGGCGAACGACCTGATCATGCTGGCGAAAAGTTATATGCTCGCCAATGATTTTAATAAAGCCTTTACCACATTTCAACAAGCCTCCGGATTGGACCAGGGCAATCCCGAACCTTATTTTTGGATGGGGTTGCTCCTCCCTGCCACGGGAGGACCGCCTGAGGTGGCTTTGTGGTCGTTGGGAGAGGCGATCAATAAAGACGCCAGTCAACAGAAGCTTATCGCCATGTTTGCACTCAGACAGCGGGGGATATTGGATCTCATGACGAGGGATCCCGAGTCGGCCAGCAACGATTTTACGGATTGCATTTCTGTCGGCGGAACTAAACAACAGGCTAATCCTGTATTCTGGCAAACCGTCTATGTGAATCGAGGAATAGCCTATCAACAAATGGCGAAAACATCGCAAGCACTGCAAGATTACGAAAGGGCATTGGATCTTGCCAGTTTGGAAGAGAACCCGCTCATCGTAAAAAAAATACAAGAGTTGCTTGATGAAATCGACAAGGCCATCAAGTGAGGTCTTCCACAAGGATGGACTGGTCATGAATAAACAAATCAAGCTGCTCAATAACGTTTTTATTTCCATCTCGGCGTGCTTGCTGCTTTCAGTTGCCTGCAATACTTCCCCAGGGCAGATCAAACACGTCAAGCCGGCTGTTCTACAGCGGGGGGATTTTTCCTACTGGAGTTGGGAGCCTGATATAAAGCCTGATTTTCCCCAATGGCCACAAGTTGATCCACCGGAGGACTTGACCGAGCATTTTACTTTGGCCGGTTACGCCGGGGACATGGATAATATAAAAGCCGATGAAAATTGGGCGAAGGGCTGCCATTCAGAGCCAGCCTGCACCCGAATCGTCTATTTACCTGATCCAGGGCAGCTCGGATGGGCAGGCAATCTTTGGGTAGACGTTATGTATCCAAAGTATTCCTGGGGCGTTGATATGGAATCCGTAAGCAAGTTGACTTTCTGGGCCAGAGGTGAAAGCGGGGAAGAAAAAGTGGAATTCCGGGTGGGAAGTACTGCCGGTCTAACTCCCCAGCCGGCCATTTCAACCAGCCTTGTAAAACTACAAACCTCTTGGCAGCAATACTCTATCAAGCTCACGGGCAATACCCACTTGGATCGGGTTTTTAGTGGGTTTAGCTGGATCACGACGAGGAAATTAAATCCCGAAGGATGTACTTTCTATTTGGACGACATGCAGCTCAAGTGAAAGGTCCAAAGAACGTTGTCATTTCAATTGGGGTCGTTTGATCCCATATCAGAAATGAGCGTCTTCCGCGCCGGTTCGCGGGATTTTATGCCATAATGAATACGCAGCCGTGCAGGTTGATACTTCTGCTAAGTTCTTCCGCGATTTTCAATGACGGAAACTCTGGATGGTCGACATTAAGTCCCCATCCATTATAAAGATGATCAGGAGGAGATACACAATATGGCAACTTACCTTACCATACTGGTGGCAATCATTGGCCTATTAATTACCATATGGGGGCAGGTAACCCCCCATGGAGTTGGAGCGAAACGAGTATCGGCGTGGTGCGCAATAGTTATCGTGACTTTGATATTTCCCAGTGCGATAATCATTTGGGCGGTCATTCAAATATCGGCTCGATTGCTTGCCCCAACTTCTACTGACGTTTCAACGTTCGTTTCGAGTATTGCCTGGCTGGCGGGGGTTTCCGGTTCCATTTATCCGCTCATCTGGGGGATGAAGTTTCGCCAAAAGCTGGATGCCTGGTTGTCTGCGATCATTTCCTCTCCTGAAAAAGGAAAGGATGAAGGTGACAACAATTCGGAACCAGGAGAATGACCCAATGAACTCATTCCGCATGCCTGCTGTTCTACTCCTTGCATCAGTTCTTTTCTTGGCTGCTTGTGGCCCGTTACCGACTCCGATAATTCCAACCAATACTCCTGCGGTCATGCCACCAACTCAGGGGGGTGCCCTCCCGCCGGCCAGCACAGAAACCGTAGCACCTACTTATACGCCAACGCTGCTTGTTGGAAGACCCGCTGGTAATGTTCAATCGTTTTCCGTAATCGATAATTATGACCCTTCAGGCATCTTGGGAGATGTAGGAGACATTACTGTCGCCAAGAAAGTGAATTCGGTAGAATTTACATTGGAAACCAAAGCCCGGGAGCCGCACGAGTGGGATTGGAAATATGTGGATTGCCTTATAAATCCCAATCCCGCATACTTCGGGGGGGTGATGTTCCTTGACCCTCCGAGCAACTGGGGAAATTACCCCGGACATGACCTCAGAGGTTTTAAAACCATCCAATGGGAGTCGCGTAGTCTGGGCGGGAATATTTATGCCGAGTTTCTGATCGGCGGCGTCCTCTGGCAATGGAAACTGGATGACAAAACGAATTGTTGGACGAAGATGCCAGTGCCCTATTCAGATTCCATGCCAAGAATCTCTTTGGGAATCAAACAACTAACCTCACAATCACAATCATTCCAATATGACCTGTCCAACCTGCCTGAAGAATACTTCCGTAATGTTGTCGGAGGGTTTGGGTGGACGATCAGTTGGAGTGCCAATGGGGTCGACATCAATGACCGTTCTACCCCACCGGGACCGGTACAATCGAAAACCATCGTGATAGAAGTCAGCAGCATCCGGTACGAGAAATGAGGTATGGAGTGGGCAAACCAGGTTATCGCATTCGTTTAGGCGCCTTCCCGGTATGGCTGCTATTAATAAGTAGCACGCTTTCCATGGTTGGATGCAACCCAATATCAACCAGTACCCCTGCGCTGAAGACGACTACAAAAACCCCTCTCCCGATAGAAACAGACACCCAAATCCCAACTCCAACCCAGACACCAACTCCGCGGGAGCCCACGTGGGAAGAAAGGATGTCGAGTATCCGGTGGGTTGCTTACTCTCCCACAAACGCAGATCCGAATAAAGGTATCGAAGCGACACGGGAATCCATCCAGCAAGATCTGGCAACGTTACTGCAGGCGGGGTTCACCGGTCTGGTAACGTATAGTTCGTCCGGCATCCTTGGACAGGAT
Organism: uncultured Chloroflexia bacterium; assembly: GCA_963739255.1. Taxonomy (GTDB): domain Bacteria; phylum Chloroflexota; class Anaerolineae; order Anaerolineales; family Villigracilaceae; genus UBA877. Next base: position 326,304 of record CAVTZT010000008.1, on the reverse strand, counting down.
TTGCCTCAATTGGCACAAGAGCAGGGATTTGAAGGACTCATCCTCGGTATCTGGGATCCGAACAGCCAGGAGGAATTATCGGCCGCGAAAGCCGCCTCGCAAAATCCGGTTGTGCTCGGTTATTGTGTTGGAAACGAAGGGCTTCAAAAACGTTATGATTTGTCTACATTAACCCTGGCCATCCATGATCTAAAAGAGGCAACCGGCAAGCCAGTCACAACTACGGAAGAAATCGATGACTACCTGGACGAGACTTTGTTGGCCATCGGCGATTGGGTCTTTCCGAATGCGCACCCATATTTTCACAACCAACTTAACCCGACTACGGCTGTCAGCTGGACGGAAGCTGCGTATGAGGACGTGGTGAGGAGAGCGGGGCGTTTTGTAGTTTTTAAAGAAGTTGGACTCCCTACCGCAGGGGATGCAAAGGGTCAATTGTCGGAAGAGAACCAAAAACAATATTATCTGGGACTCATGCGGACAAAGGTGAAGTTTGTCTTTTTCGAGGCCTTTGACCAAACGTGGAAGACAACCTTGCCGATCGAGCCTTATTGGGGCATCTTTAAGGCCGACCGTTCACCCAAACTACTGGCGTATTATCTGATGGGGGAGCAGCCCGTATTAACACCGACCGAGGATGTTTCCTCGTTCTACGTTTATCGTGATGTTGATTTCCAGGGCAACCACTTCACTCCGTCTGGATATATGGGGGATGTTGGAGACATTGTCATGAATGAGGCTTATACAGATCGCCCGCATTCAGGGAAAACATCCATCCGTGTTGCCTACACCGCCCTCGGAAAAGGTCCGAATGAGTGCCCATACCTGCCGCCCTGTAAATGGGCGGGGGTATATTGGCAAGAGCCGCCCAACAATTGGGGAACCGATAAGTTTTGGCAAGGAAGTGGATTTAACCTATCAGAGTATAAACGTCTGGCATTTTGGGCCAGGTCAGAGCAGAGCACCAGAATTGAGTTTAAAGTGGGCGGCATTGTCGGTGCCTATGGTGACAGCCTGGAATATCCTCGCGGCATCCTTGCCGACCTGACTCAGGAGTGGCAATCATACGAGATAGATTTACGTGGGGCCGATCTATCCTATGTTATCGGGGGTTTTGTTTGGGTCACGAAATGGGTCGAAAATCCTAAAGGCGTGATTTTTTTTCTTGATGATATCCGCTTCGAGAAGTAGTCGGAAAATTTGCTGATCTCCCCTATATTCAATAATTCCCTGGTTCTGAAAAAATGATGCCGGCGCCCGGGCGGCCGCTTTTTCCGACGGCGGCATGCAGGACACCCGTCCCGCCCGTTGAGCGCTGCTGGATCGCTTTCAGCCCTTTCCAAATCATTGATCTTCTCGGTTTATATTTTGAAGTTTGATGACAGACCTGGAATCGAAAGCCCCTGAGAATCAGGGGCTGTGGGTGGTCTTCGAGCTTGTCAACGCGTTGCAGTTTGTTTCAGGCTTTCCCGGACCAACTCCTCGAGGTTTGCCAGGGAGGTTGTGCCGCCGGCGCCTCGCAAAGTGGAGGCGGCGGCCAGGGTGGCCAGTTTCTGGCAGCGCTCGACCGGCCAGCCCTGCAGGAAGCCGTAGAGCATGCCCGTGTCGAAGGCATCCCCGGCACCGATCGTGTCGGCGATCTGCCCCTCCGGAATCTCCACGGCCAGCATATCGTAGGTCGAGCTGCCCCGCGAGACGAGCGAGCCCCGGGCGCCGCGCTTGATGGCGACGATCTGCGGTCCGAGGCCGTGAAAGACCTCGAGCGACCGGCCCAGGTCGTTTTCCAAGGTGATCGTGCGGGCTTCGTCCTCGTCGACCAGCAGCAGATCAACGTATTTGAGGAGCTCTCGGAGCGGCTCCAGCCAGGGCGTATCGACCGGGAAGAGCACGAACTGCGGGTCCAGGGAGGTTGAGAGCCCGCCGGCCTTAGCCTGGCGGAACAGGCCGGCCATTTCGTCGCCCCACATGTCGGGGAAGTGCAGGTAGCCGGCAGCGTGCAGGTGGCGGTGGGATTCCAGCAGGAACCGCGCCTGCTTTTTGGTGAAGGGCTTGGGCCAGGGCCGGTGCGTGGGCAGCCGGTAGGTGAGCGGGCGCTTCTTGCTCCCGAAGAGCAGCATGTAGATGCCGATCCCCGAGAGCGTGTCAGCCTGCCGGTCGACGTGACTGGTGTCCAGACCGGCCGCGTTCAGGATGCGCAGGAGGGCGTCCCCAAAGGGATCGTCGGCCAGGGTCGAGACCAGGCTGGTCTTCACCCCGAAGCGCGCCAGGTCCTGGGCGATGTAGCCCGCCGAGCCGGCGGCGCACAGGGTCACTCGGGAGGGGCCCGCCCAGCGGGTCAGCTCCTGCAGGTTCGTGGGCGCCCGCCCTGTGATCAGCAGGTCGACGTTCAGGGGACCGATCAGTCCGACGTCAGCTTTCATGGCAGCCCTCCTCCCTGCAGCGCCTAATGCGTCCCGGGCGGGAAGAGCCAGTTCCAGACCTTGGCGTAGCGCGGGATGTTGGAGCGCTGGCAGTCCGGGTTGATGTCGCCCTGCTCGACCCCGCAGTAGTAAGGCAGGAGCTGTCCCGGCAGGATGGCGGGGATGGAGAAGATCGTCTCCTCCACGGCCGGTACGCGGATCACGTCGTCGACCATGCCGGAGATCTGCCGGTCGTCCTCGGTGACGATGGCGATGGCCGGCGACTTCAGCATCTGGGTGACCTTGGCCACGTCCAGCATGCGTTGGTAGGAGTTCCCAGGCGGGACGATCAGGAGGGTGTGGATGTTTTCCTTGGTCAGCCCCAGGGCGCCGTGGATGTGGCGGCCCCAGCACATGGCCCGGGTGGGGATGTGTGCCATCTCTTCGAACTTGAGCGCGATCTCCTCGGCGGTGCCGAGGTGCGGGCCGCTGCCGACCGCCAGGATGGCGCGGGCGTCCTTCAGCCGCTTGGCGATCGTGTGGCAGCGGGCATCGACCGCCTCGAAGTGGTCGTCGAACCAGCTCCCCACGGAAAGCAGCTGCTTTTTCAGGATGGCGTAATCGTGCGCCTTCGGCTGGGTCCTTTCACCGATCTCGAGGGCGAGCAGGATGGAGGCCGCCAGGCGCGTGGCGTAATGGAAGGTGTCCGACCCTCCGGTGTCGTACCCGCCGGCACACACGATGTCCGCGTCGGCCAGCCGGCTGAGCGGGCTGCCCGTAATGGAAGTGAACGCCAGCACGTAGGCGCCCAGCTCCTTGGCCCGTTCGGCCGCTTTGTTGGAGTCGGACGTGGAGCCGCTGCCCGAATAGGCCATGAAGACGGCGTGCTTGAAATCGTAGGGCTTGGGGTAAAGCTGGAACTCCACCGCGTCCTCCTGGTCGGCCATGAGGCCGCAGAACTTCCAGTAGGCGTAGGCCGCCACCTGGGCCACGAACTGGGAGGTCCCCAGCCCGGAGCCGATGACGTGCCTGACCCCGCGCCTCACCAGCTCGTCCGCTACCTTCTGGATCAGCCTGGCGTTCTGCTTGAGGGTGTCACGAATGGCCCTGCCCTCGATGCGGATGTCGCCGTACAGGTTGAAAGGGTGCTGGATTTTTGGTTCCGTGCCCAGGGCGCGGTACATGATCGGGGTTTCCCCGGTCGACTCGATTAAGGCTTCAGCATTCTTGGCGTCGATGCCCCACCTTTTCACGCGGTAGCCCGTCTGGCGCAATTTGGATTCTTTCATCGTTCCTTCTCCTTTATCTGGCCAAAAGTAAAGCGGAGGATTTCCTCTTCGTCGGTCTGGTCGCCGTCGAGGACCGCCTGGAGCTGCCCGTTGAACAGCACGACGATGCGATGTGCCAGGCCGAGGATCTCCGATATCTCCGAGGACACCAGGATGATCGCGTTCCCCTGCGCGGACAGTCGCTGGATCAGTTTGTAGATTTCGAACTTGACCCCGACGTCGATCCCCTGGGTGGGTTCGATCAAAAGCAGGATCTCCGAGCCGGTGGCGAGCCATTTCGCCAGGGACACTTTTTGCTGGTTGCCTCCGCTCAGGTTGCGCACCAGCTGCCGGAGCGAGGGCGTCTTGATGTCCAGCTCGTCCACCTCGCGCTGCGCCAGCTCGCGTTCCTTGTTCGAACGGATGAAGCCCAAGAGGCGCGCCAGGTCGGAAAGGGAGGGCAGCGAGATGTTCCTCTGCACCGGGAGCTCCTCCAGCACGCCCTCTTTTTTGCGGTCTTCTGGCATGTAGCCGAAGCGGAGGGCCTTGGCCTTTGCGGGGCTGGGCTTGAACGGCGCGCCCTTGAGCAGGACCCGTCCCGAGCGGACCGGCCAGTCGCCGATCAGGGCCTTACCCAATTCGACCTTCCCCGAGCCCGCCAGGCCGGTGATGGCCACCACCTCGCCGCGGCGGACGGAGAAATCGATCCCCTCGAAGCCTTTCGGGGAATAGAGCTGCTCCACCTGGAGGATCTCCTCGCCCAGGAACTTGTTCTTCTCCGGGAAGGCGCCCTCGATTTTCCTGCCGGTCATGGTGCTGATCAAAGCCTCGGGGGTCACCCCGGAGACGGGAGTGGTCAGGACGAGCCTGCCGTCCCGCAGGACGGTCACGACGTCCGCCAGTCTGAAGATCTCCTTCAGCCGGTGGGAGACGTACAGGATGCTGACCCCGTGGCTCTTCAGGTCCTTGATGATTTTGAACAGGGCGGTGATCTCGGAATCATTGAGCGCGGCGGTCGGCTCGTCCATGATGAGCAGCTTGCACTCGCCGATCAGCGCCTTGGCGATCTCGACGATCTGTTTTTCGCTCACCTTGAGCTCGCCGACGGGTGCCTCCAGCGGGATGCCGGTCGCGTCGAGCCGGGCGAGCACCTGCGCCGCCCTTTCTCTTTCCGCCTTTTCATCCAAGACGCCGAGGTGATTGGGCTCCTTCCCGACGTTGATGTTGGCGATCACCGTGCGGGTGGGCAGCAGGTTGAGCTCCTGGTAAATGGTCAGCACGCCTGCCCGGATGGCCGCGTTGGGGTCGGAGGGGGAGTACGCCTCCTGATCGAAGACCATACGGCCCGAATCCGGAGCCAGGGCACCGGACAGGATTTTCATCAGGGTGGATTTCCCGGCGCCGTTGGCCCCGACCAGGGCGTGGATCGTGCCCCGCTCCACCTCGAAGGAAACGTTGTCCAGGGCCTTCACCCCCGGAAAAGAACGGCTGATATGCTCGAGCGACAGGATGGTGGTCATGGTCGCGGCTGGCTTCAGCGCTGCCGGTAGCGCAGGCGGTCCAGCGAGAGGGCGATGATCAGGATAATGCCGGAGATGATGCCTTGCACATACAGCGAGATGCCCAACAGGACCATCCCGTTGGTGATGGTCATCAGGAAGACCGCTGCGATCAGGGTGTTCTGGATCTTGCCTTTGCCTCCGCTCAGGCTGATGCCGCCCAGGATCACGGCGGTCAGGATCGGGAAGAGGAACTCGTTCCCCATGCTGGAAGTGGCCGAGCCCTGCCGGGAGGCCTGCAGCAGGCCGCCGGCGCCGGCCAGCAGCCCGGCGACCGTGAAGGCCAGGATCTTCATCCGGTCGACCTTGATCCCGGCCAGCCAGGAGGCTTTTTCATTGCTTCCGATGGCATAGATGTAGGCGCCGAAAACCGTCTTGTTCAGCACGAAATAAAAGACGAGATAGAAAATGAACATCAGCAGGACCGGGATGGGGATCGGTCCGAGATAGCCGCGCGACAGGAAGCCGATCTGGTCCAGCCGGGAGCTCACGATCGTCTTGCCCTGGGTATAGGCGAGCGCCATGCCGTTGAGGACGTACATCATCCCCAGGGTGGCGATCACCGAATTGATCTTCACCTTGGTCACGAGCACGCCGTTCAGGAACCCGATCAGGCCGCCGACGAGCACGCTGGCCAGCCCCGCCAGGAGAGGCGACAGGCCGAAATTCACCATCAGGCTGACGGCCACAATGCCAGAAAAGCCCAGCAGGGCGGCCAGGGAGACGTCCATCCCGCCCAGCAGCATGACCAGCATCTCCCCGATGGCCACGATGCTGACGATGGCCGCCTGCCGCAGGACCGTGAAGATGTTTTGGGATCTGAGGAAGGTGTCGGTCGTCAGCGACAGGACGACGACCCACAGGATGAAAATGAAGATGAAGCCATTCTCTCCGATGATCTCGATCAGCTTTTGAGGTGTGATTCTCGCACGAGAGAACATAGGATCTCCGCATGGAATTGGGGGGAGCTTTCCTAGCTCCCCCCAGTTTCGGTGTGGTGCTATGGCAATGTGGCTTTGGTGATTTTGACGATGTCGACTTTGATGTTCTTTTCCACGGTGGCGTGCGCCAGGAGCTTGATGGCGGCGTTGATGGCCATCACGCCGGTCGCGGAGGGGTTGGCGTCGATCGTCCCGTAGTACATGCCTCCGGCCTTGATCAGCTCGAGGGCGTGCGCTTCCCCGTCGATGCCGACGATGATGGTCTTGGCCGGATCCTTCTTGGCTGCCTGGAGGGCGGTCAAGGCGCCATAGGCGCCGGCGTCATTGATGCTGGCGACGACGTCGATGTCCGGATGGGCCTGGAGGGCATTTTCCATGGAGGTCTGTCCGAAATCTGTGATTCCGCCCTTGAAGCGACCGACGATGGTAACGTTGGGGGCGGTTTGCTTCAGGCATTTTTCGATGTTATCCGCCCGGATGACGACGTTCGGCAGGTCCGGGTAATCCAGGATGGCGACCGTCGCTTTCCCTCCCAGGATCTGATTGACCGCCTCACCGGCCAGCTCGCCATTGGCGCAACCCAGATCGGAATCCTCGACGCTGATGCCGATCCCATTGATGGCGGATTCTCTCCCGGAGGTCTGGACGATGAAGACGCCCGCGTCGGCCGCGGACTGCAGGGCCGACTTGACCACGGAAGGATCGAGGACGCAGATCACGATGACCTTGGCGCCGGCGGAGACGAAGTTCTCGATGGCGGAGATCTGCTGCTCGGCTTTGGCCTGTGGGTCGAAGACCTCGGCGGTGATGCCCAATTCTTTGGCCCGTGCAAGCGCCGAGTTGGCTACCGTGGAGTGATATTCAGATCCCATGGTGCAGGGGATGACACCGATTTTGCCCGTCCCCAAAGCGGCCTTGGCGGCGGTAATCTCAGCGTCGGTGGGAACGAGGTCCGCGGCCGTGCCCAGCTTGTCCGTGAGCAGGGTGGGCGCCGAGGGTATCGGCGGCGTGGTGGGAGCCTGGGTGGGGGGCACCTGCGTCGGGGGCACCTGCGCAGGAGCGGGTGTGGGAGCTGGAGCACAGGCTGCCAGGATGGCAACCAACATGACCATTACAGCGAATTTTTTCATGAATTACTCCTCCTTGGAGATATGATCGGATGGATTAGGGGAAACTCATTCATCATTATTCGATAGCGACCTCCTTCACTTGTCACTGGGGATGTTCCATTTCGGCTTCATACTCGAGGATTGCATTGGCAGTTTGTTCATCGGTGATCAGCACCTTGATAAAACCGCCATGCAAGGCACCGATCAACGGCAGCACCTTGTCAGGTCCGCCGGCAACCGCGATGGTCGCAGCCTTCGAGCGCAGGTCGTCGAGCGTGATGCCCACGATCCGCTCTCCAAAGGAACTGGGAATCTCGAGGCCGTCGATGTCGAAAAAACGCGCACAAATGTCGCCAATGCTGCCCGCCTGGCGCAGCTGCTCGAGGTCCTGGAGTTTGAAGATCCCGCCGCGGGTGAAAATCAGGTCACTGGACAGGGAACCGATCCCGAAAAGGTACATGTCGGCGGCGTGAGCCATGTTCAAGGCCTCTTTGATCGACGGGTTGGCGTTTTCCAATTCCGTTACGGTTCCCAAACCGAGGATGGCAGGCGCGTTCATAAAAAACACTTTCGCCCCGAAAGCGTTGGCAGCGGCGCGCGCCATCTGGTTAAAATCGATGTCCATGGCTTCATGCCCGACGTTCCCCATTGCCTGGACGATGCTGACATTGGGGACCTGCGCGGGGTGCAGCCATGCAAACACCTCGCACAAGGTCCTGCCGGATCCGACGCAGATGCGCAGGCCCGGACGGATGACCTGCTCGAGATAGTGGGCGCAGGCGCGGGCGATTGTCTTGCGCAAGGGCTCCGGCTGCAGGTTGAAGACCGGCACAACGATCGCTTCTTGCAGCGAGTCAAACTGCCGTTTCAGGGCGGTCTCCACTTTTCCCGTTCGTTCGTTGGGGGAGACGACCCGGACTTGAACGAGGTGCATTTCTTTTGCTTTTTTCAGGTAACGTGAGACCTGGGATCGGGAGATGCCGAAACTCTTGGCAACCTGGCTTTGGTCGTGATCCTGTTCGTAATACGCCCGCGCGATCTCGATCAGCCTCTCATCAAGCCCCCCGTCAGCCGTGCCGGACCTGGATTTCCGCTTTTTCGGAGCTTCCATGGGATCCTTTTTCATGCAATTATTTGCATACAATTAATTGCATGAACACTATAGCACTTCTCGATGTGAGAGTCAAGCATCCGTGTTTTTAGGCACGGGAGATATGAGACTTTTGATCTGAAACATAAACCCACGACCGCCCCGGACCCCCGAAGGTGGATACGAAAAAGAAAGCCCCAGTGATCTACGAAGACCGACACCTGCGTCCGCAAGGTGTCAGCCTCGTTCAGTGCGGGGAAGAAGGTTTTCGGTCAGGGTTTAGCCACGACCGGTTTGATCTCCGACCATGTCATGCCGCCGTTGGTCGTGCGCACGAAGGCGACGGAGTCGTTACCGACCACGATGGCCCAACCGCTCTTGCCATCGATGAAATCGAATTGAGCCTTTTCCCAGGCCACAGTTTTTATCGTCATCCAGGTCCGACCCCCATTATCGGTCCTTTGCAGGCGATGGGCCTTGGTATCCGGATCGGTATACAACCGCCAACCCAAATCGGGATTGACGAAATCCTCGTTCCCGGTGGCGGCCACGGCACGCCAGGTCAACCCGTCATCGGGGGAAATATAAAAATAGTTTTGCTGAATCGTCCGGGCCAAGTAGATGGAACAGTCCAAACGAAGTCCGAGGGCGGTGGATGATAGGGAAAGGATCTGGTTTACCCCACAGGCTGCTTCGCTTTGAGCGTTTTCAGGCCGGGCCAACAGATTGAGAAGTCCAGGCGGGTCTGGCAGTACATTCCTTTGCCAGGTTTGACCTCCATCCTTCGTCCGATACACATCCCATCCCCCGACGTATGGATCGCCATTGGGATCGGGAAAATACGACCATCGCGTGGTTGAGAATCCCGCCCATCCGTTCATCGGGTTGCGAAAGAAAACGCTCCGCAGACCGTCGGGCATTCCACCGGTAGAGCAAGTCCGGGTGGAGATGTTCCTGAGTTTCCAATGGAAGCCGCCATCCGAGGTCGAGAACAACAGCCAGGCTGAATCGGTGTGTCCATTGGCATCCGCCACCCCGACCAACCAGCCGGTATAGGCATCAATAAAGAAAAGCTGCTCCAGCCGGGTCATGACGTCGAGTTTCAATGGGCTGCAAGATCCGGGATCCACGGCCTCCAATTTTATGGTATCGCTGTAGTACCAATCCCGGCCCTCGTCGATTGTGCGCCAGGTCAGGCTGCCGTAACGGGCGATTGCCCCGGTCCAGGCGGTCTGCGCGTCGAGGGCGAAGAAGATGCTGGGGGGTGTGGCTGCCTGGATCGTGATGACGTCCTTCCATGTGCGGCCGCCATCTGAAGTATGCACGGCGTGTCCCTCGGTTTCCATGGCCCAGCCCTGGGCGGCGTCTTGCATCTGGAGGCCGGTGAGGGTCAAGGATCGGCCTGCCGGGAGAGCGGAAAGATACGTCGGCCGTGGCGCGGGAGAGACGACCAGGGGCGCCTCCGTCAGGGTCCTGGTGACGGCATGCACGGGTGTCGCTGTCGTCCCAGATAGCAGGCTTGGCGTGAGCGAGACCTCGGGCATGCCGGTCGGAGAGGCAGCCGGCGTCCGTGCGGAGATGCGGAGGGAGGACGTCAGTGAAGCGGGATATGTTGGGGTCGGGTTCACCTGCAGGCTGACTTGAAAGGTATTACAGGCGATGAGCAGCAGGGCGAATGTTATCAACGGCAGCTTTTTCATGGGGATATCCAGAAATCAACGGGCTGCCAGGACCGGCTTGGTCTCTGTCCACGTCCTTCCGCCATCGCGGGTGTGAACAAGGGCAGTGGAGTCGCCGCTTTTCACGATGGCCCAACCTTCGTGCCCGTCGAGAAATTGCATGCGGGCGGACTGCCAGCCGACGGTCTTGAGGACAGCCCAGGTCAGACCGCCGTCCCTGGTTTGTTGCAGCTGGTTGGGGCTGCCGGGGTCCGGGGAGAACAGCCGCCAGCCGGTGACGGCGTCGATGAAGGCCTCGCTGCTGCTTGCCCGCCACGAATGCCAGCTCCGCCCGCCGTCCGGCGTGAGATAGTAGAACTTGAATATTTCCTGCGGGGAATTGTAGTAATCGTAGAGTGTGCAATCCAGTTCCATCCCCAGGACCTTGGTCAGGACCGGTGTAATCTGCCCGCTCGCGCAATATATCAGGCCGGGATCGGCCTGGGATAATTCTGCCGGCATGTCGGCAGGCAGGGGCAGTTTCTCCGCCTGCCAGCCGCGGCCTCCATCGATCGATTTCAGGATCGTGAAATCGTCCAGGCCGGGGGCAGGGATGATCCCGGGAATGCAATTGGGTTCCATCCAGCCTTCCAGGACATCGATGAAAACAGGCCCGGCAGCGTCGCAAATCACGGGGAATTCTGATGGATCGGCCACCTTCTCCCAGGTGAGGCCGCCATTGGCGGTTTTGAATAACTCCTGAAAAACCTGGCCGGACGAACCCGGATACAGCCGTGCCCGCAGCCAGCCGTTTTGGGAGTCCAGGAAGAACAGGTCCGGCAGGTACCCTATGCGTGCCTGGCTGGCGGACAGGCCCAGAGGGATCGGCCCGCCGGGCTGCCAGGACCTTCCGCCGTCGGTCGTCCGGTAGACTGTGGCGGTTTTGACGGTCAGGTTGCTGCAGTATTCACCCCAACCACACCAAGTCCTGGAGGTTGCCCAGGCCGTATCCGCATCCAGGAAGAAAAAAACCTGGCTGCCTGGCGGAGTCACCTCGCGCCAGGTGCTGCCGGCGTCGCCGGTCCGCAGAAGCTGGCCACCGGTTGCGATACCCCAGCCGGTGGTGGAATCCATCATATTAAGGGACGTGAAAACAAGAGGTTGGCCAGCCTGCAACGGCACCGCCTGGGAGCGACCTTCGGTACCTGGGGCGGGGATGGGCAGGATTGGCGTATTGGCGAGCACATCCTTCACATCCCACAAAAGGATGGTGCGGTCGGAAGCCCCTGAAGCCAGAATGGAACCGTCCGGCGAGAAAGATAATGACTGGGCGCCTTCCGGAAAGACGTGCAGCTGCGTTCCCCTGGCGGCGTCCCACAGGATGATCATTGAATTGCCAACACCGGAGGCGAGGATCTTCCCGTCCGGGGAGAATGCCAGGTCGTCCACTCGCCCATGGGCGATGAGGGTATGCAGTTTTTCTCCGGTGTTTACATCCCACAGGACGATAGGATGATCCGGGAAGGGTCCGGCGGAGGCTACGACCGCTCCATCCGGTGACAGGGCCATGCTGAGGATGCCGTCGGCGTCAGTGAAAGTGCGAATTTTTTGGCCGCTGGCCACATCCCAGAAACTGATGCTGTTATCGTTTGCCCCAACAACCAGTGTTTTCCCATCCGGAGAAAAGGCCAACTTCTGAATGGGGCCAGTAGTGCCGAGGGCGAGGATCAACTGTCCAGTGGAGACATCCCAAAGGGTGGTGGTCGTGTCGATCGCACCAGCTGCCAGGATTTTCCCATCCGGAGAGAAGGCTACGCTTCTGAAGCAGTTATTGGCGTAACTGTGACTGTCGAGGGTCCTGATTTCCCGGCCCTGGTTGACATCCCACAAATGGACCAGGTTACACGTTCCGGTGGCGAGCATTTTCCCGTCCGGCGAGAAGGCCACACTCAACACCATGTTGCTTCCCATCAGGGTGCGTATTTGATTTCCGGTCATCACCTCCCATAAAATGGCATTGCCATCCTCGGAGCCGGATGCCAGGATCGCTCCATCGGGCGAGAAGGCGATGGCGTTGATCTTTTTGAATGCCGTCATGTGCGTTCTGTATGCTTCAAATAGACTGATGGAATCATCTGACCCTGTGACCAGGATTCCGGATGGGAGGTAAGCCACATCAAATACTTCTGTCATATAGTCGATGAAGCCTCGTTGTTCCCCACTGGCCACATCCCAGAGGACGACCCTGAAATAATAAGTTCCAGCAGCCAGGGTAGCTCCGTCCGGAGAGAAAGCCACGCTGGAGACCGCGGAGTTGTGGCCCTTCAAGATGCGGACCTGATTGCCGTTGATGGGATTCCAGAGGATCACCGTCCCATTGCCCAGCCCGGCAGCCAGGAGTGCCCCGTCCGGCGAGAAGGACAGGCTGTTGACATTAGCGGGACTATCAAATGTGCGAATCTGCACCCCATCCGCAGCGCTCCACAAGGTCACATGATCGGTGTACCCGACTGCCAGCCGGGTTCCATCCGGAGAGAAGGCCAGGCTGTTCACAACGGCTGGAGAATAACTGACCAGCTTGCGGATCTGGTTTCCACCAACTGCATCCCAAAGGATCACATATTCTGATCCGGTTGCCAGCGTCTTCCCATCCGGTGAAAAGGCAATATCTCGCACCTGCTGCTGGTGCCCTTTGAGGGTACGGATTTGAAGTCTACTGGTCACATCCCAGAGTAGAACCGAGTTGTTGGCGTTGTATGCAAGCATACTCCCATCCGGTGAGAGCGCCATACCAAGTAAAAACTGATCGGGAGCTGATGTAGACCAGATCTCGTTGGCGGAGAGATCCTTCTTCTTAAGATTGCTGTCTAACTGGTATACAGCAATCCTTGAGCCCACGGCCGTGGCAAGAAAATCAGCCTTGGACGATACCGCCATCGCTTTCAGACCGCCATCTCCAAAACGGCTGATGGCACCGAGGGGGACGGAGCCGCGGGGGATGATCCGAAAGGGCAAGTATGCAGGTGCCGGCGTGAAAGTCGGCGTGAGCGAGACCATGGGCGTCCTGCTCGGAGAGGCGGTAGGGGTCCATGTGGAGGATCGATCGGGGGTGGGGGCCAATGATGGAAAGGTAGACGTAGGGCTTGCCGTTAAAAGCACAGGCAAGCTGCTGCAGGCCGCGAGCAGCAGGGCGAACGGGAGAAGAAGCTTTTTCATGGCAGGGTCCTCTTTGCGGGGTTGCAGGGACTGATTCGATCTCCGACCGCTTCTTGCTGACATCAGTCATCAAGCAGATGACAGGAGTGGGGCTGGCGTCCTGGAAAAATATTCAGCCTGTATCAAGTGCTGCGAAATGCGTGCTGAAAGAGCCATCCTCCAGCAGGGTCTTAAAACCTGATCTTTAGGTAGATTTCTGTCCAGGCCGACAAACCGCCACGACTGATGTAACTGGTTCTCTCGTAGGTGGCGTCAATGGAGGTTAAGAGGTTAATTTCGAAGATCGGCTATTCGGGAATCAGGCCGGTTACATTCGCAGTTAGGAAATCCTGCTTGAGGCTGTCAAACAACTCCCAGGTCTCGGTATGAGCTATGGAACTGCCGGGAGCGAGCTGGGTTAGTCGGGCCAGGCTTTCCAGCTCAACAAAATCGCTGTCGCAGTATATTTCGGCGTTGCAGTTGAAATCCGGATAGGCCAAATCCGGGTGGAAAGCAAAACTTTTGCGAAATAGAACACCATCCAGCCAGTAAGCGATCCACCCCTGAGGGTCGAAAGCGCCAATCTTGAAGGGTGGAAAATTGGGCTTGGCATGAACCAAGATAAAAGCATCCTCCAAATGCAGGCGCGGATCGTTAATATGACTATAGGGCCAGAGCGAAAAATGGCGATCGGGAAGCAGGCCTTCCGGACTTTGGTTTACAACCTGGGTGGGTAATATGACCGTTCCTCCCAGACGGAACATCGAAAGCGCCCAGGGAGAAACCTCCACCCCCCAGAGCCCTTCATTGATCAGGGTATGAGTCAGAGTGACGGAGGGTCTATCCGGATTGAGATGGATCTCGATGAGCTTGTGAATACCGGTAGCTGGCTCCGTTTTACCGTCCAGAATCAGGCCGTCCGGCAGCTCGGAAATCGTCAAGCCATCGCTGTCAGGGATGTATGATCTGGGCATTGCTTCCGGCGCATGCCACAGGCGGTGTCCACCCAGGTAGCGATACTCTCCATAGGCCGTGGGAATGGAAATCTCCGGCAGTTCGGCGAACAGGTTGGGCGAGCCTTTGTAGCTGAGGCGCACGATCCGCGGGCCGGCTGTCTCAAGGCAGTCCAGTTCCAGGAAGCGGGACGAGAGGTGCCGGGTCGGGTAGCCGTAATAATCGCTCATTTTGTCGATCCAGCGCTGATGCCTTTGATGATATATTGTTGGAACACCGCGTAAATAAGGATTGCCGGAATCGCAGTAAGGATCAAGCCGGCGAATTGCAGGGTGGGATCGCCGGTGTAGCGGGAGATCAGCGAGGCCAGGGCGACCACAACCGTACGAATATCCATATCCTGCAACAGGATCATGGGGGTAAAAAGGTCGTTCCAGGTGACGATGAAATAAAAAATGACGCAAAGGATGATGGCGGGCATCCCCATCGGCACGACGATATAGCGCAGGATGCCGAAGTACCCGGCGCCGTCCAGCTCGGCTGCCTCGATCATTTCATCCGGTATGCCTCGGAAGGTGGAGGTCATTAGCAGAATGACCTCCGGCAGGAACATGCCCAGGTAGGTCAGGACGACTGCCCAATAGGTGTTTACCAGATGGATCTTGGATAACATCAAATAGATCGGGATGATGGTGGCCTGTACCGGGATGAACATCATTGATATCACCAGCAGGTAAATTACATTCTTGCCCTTGAATTTCAGCTTGGCAAACGCGTAGCTGGCCACGATGCCGAAACCGAGCAGGAACAGGATAGTGAAGAAGGAGATCACGAATGAATTTTTAAACAGGTTGAAGATTTTGAACTGGCTGATCATGGTGGCGTAGTTATCCCATGTCAGCTTGATGCCCGGGATATTGAACGGGTTAACGAGGTAATCCGTACGCGATTTAAGGGAGTTGTAGAACATGAAAAATAACGGGTAAATGTTGGCGATCGAGAGCGCCAACAAAATCAGGAAGATCAAGCCATTGGTGAGCTTCTGGATCAGTTTGGCGGCCATGTCAGAGGCTTATTCCCATTCCGTAACCCGGTTGGTGTATTGCATTTCGAGGACCGTGATGACCAGGATGATGATCAATAAAATGACCGCCAGAGCGCAGGCAAAGCCGAAATTGGCGCTTGCCTGGTAGAACTTGGTATAGATCATGTAGTCGATCGTCGAGGTTTCGTAACCGGGACCGCCGCTGGTGATCGAATAGATAAACGCGAAAACGCTGGTGAAGGTCCAGACCATCGACATGATCAGGGCATATTCAATCGTCCTGGAAATGATGGGTACCACCACCAAAAATGTCCGTTGCCAGAAATTGGCGCCGTCCAATTTCGCCGCCTCGAAGACGGACGGGGAAATTTTCGACATGCCCCCCAGGATGACGATCGCCTGCCAGCCGATGGAAAACCAGGTCAGGCAAAAGACCAGGACACCCAGCGCAGTGGCGCTGTTCCCCAGCCATTCGATCGCCATAAATTGCATCCCAATATTCCGGAGGACAACATTTACGGGACCATCCAGCCCGAACGCAGTTCGGAACAGGTATCCGATGGTGACGGCCGAGATGATCTGGGGCAGGTAGATCAGGGCCCGGAAGACCCTCCAGCCTTTTACCTCCTCATAAAGCAGCACCGCGACGAACAGCCCGATCAGGATCTGCAGCGGCACGCTGATGAGCAGGACCATGCTGTTTCTCAGCAGGGTCCAGAATGGGCTGTTGGTGAAAATATCCGCATAATTCTTCAGGCCGACCCAGTCATTGCGATAGAGCCCGTTCCAGTTGGTAAAGCTGCGATAAATTGCCGCCGCGATCGGATACAAGCGCATGAACAGCAGGATCAACAATACGGGGAGGATGGATAAAATCCCCTGCGTCGCTTTTACTCTCCGAAAATTGCCGCCTATCGAGCTTCTCATCTGCCACCAGCCATCGTTTTGGGATTTGTATAATTATATTCTGCTTTGGTAAACAAACAGGGATTCGGCTTTGGTTGAGCGACAGCCCGGTCGCAATAAAAATGGAATGGGGTACTTCATTCGCAAGTACCCCATTCCATTCATCTCATTTCATACAACCAATTACTTGACTACTTTATCCTTGTCGACCTGCTGGACGAAATCCTCCGGGGTCATCTTGGCGGTCAGGACCAGCGGCAAGAGCTTGTTGAAGTCATCGACGACTGCCGAGGAGAGCGAGTTATCGATCCAGAAGATATAGTTGCCGCTCCAGCCGATCAATTTCGCGCCGATCGAGCCGGGTTGGTAACCCAGGTCGGCCGCGGTCACATCCTTACGGACGGGTACTTTCGTCTGGACCTTGTTCAGCAGCAGGACCTCGGCCTTCGAGTTCAGGAAGGACATGAATTTTACGGCCATCTCGGGATTCTGGGAATTTTTGGCGACCACCAGGCTTTGACCAGGTCCGCCGATCAGGCTGTTCTTGATCTTGGCGGAGTCGGAGATCTCGGGAGGTAGGATCGCCCCGACGTTCTCCGCGCCCAGGGCATCCTGTGCGTCCTTGATAAAAGTGCTGACGCTGGGGAACATGGCGACCTTGCCCTGCAGGAACTTGTTGAACGAGTCCCCGGAGGTGGCCGCGTCCTGGTTCATATAACCCTTGGCCCAGATTTCGTTGTAGGTCTTCAGGGCGGTCAGGAGCGCCTGGTCATCCGCGAATTTGGCTTGCCCGGCGTCTTCAGCCAGGATCGGCTCGATGCCGTTCTGCTGTGCCCACCAGTATGCGGCGATATAGAAGAAATAATAGGGATATCCGGCGCCTTCATCGGCGGCCATCGGGATATATCCGGCGTTCTTGATCTTTTCCATATCGGCCATAAAGGTGTCGATCGTCCGGGGAGGATTGTTTTCATAATCCAGGCCGACCTGCTGCATGATCTTCTTGTTGTACAGGAAGAAGCACATCTGGTTATCCGGGGTTGGATAGCCGATGATCGCGTTCCCCGCCTTGAAATCAAGGGTGACGGTATCCCAGCCGAGCAGGTTGTCGCGGTCCGCCTGGGGGATATATTTGCTGATGTCCTGGGTCACGTCCCGCAGGGCGAAGATGAACTGCCCGGCCCAGAGGTTGGCGATATCCGGGGCATTGCCGGCCAGGCCGGCGGTGCGGAATGTCTGGTGGGCTTGCCAGGCATCCGATTGGACGACCAGTTCAACGGTCACTCCGGGGTTGGCGGCTTCGAACCGCTTGATCGCCTGGGAGATATACCATTGGTCCTGGGGAAGCGTTTGTTCGGACGGACCGATGAAGCTGTCCCGGCCGTTGATCCAGATCGTCAGCTTGACGGGTTGTGCCGCCGGGCCTTTGGGCGCCGGGGAACAACCGACGGCGAGCAAAACCGTCGAGATGATCACCAACACGTTGATGAACAAGCGAATGGACTTTTTCATTTTGGCATCTTCTCCTCTCAGAATGATTTTTTTGTTCGATTTTCCAAAACGATCCACCGTGAGTTCTGTATTGATTGACTTGGTGTTTCCTTATTTTTATGTCTGGTCACATTTCCATCAATCACCTGCTTTCCTTTTGAAAAGATGATGCATTCTTTAAGTATTATTGCACAAGATCATCGTTTGTTCAACCCGTCTTCCATAAGCTTGACAATGCGCCATAAAAAACAGGCGGCGGGCGCTCTCGGCTTCAGGAGACAGAGAACGTCATCAGCCAGTATTTAAGAATCTCCCAGTGATAAAACTGCTATAATGATTATGAAATAAACTTGAGTACGAGAATTGTTATTCTCATGCTCGGTTGATTTATAGACCCGGATATAATCGCCGGGGTTTCGTCTGCTCCCAAGAGCAGCGAGGAGGGAAAACAGCTATGGCTACCAACACTCAGGATGTCCAACAACCAAAAGAACCAATGAAATTAGCGGTAAAGATAGCCCTTGCAATCTATTTCTTTTTACTCGGTCTGCTGTTGATCTTCGGAATAATCATCGTAGGATGGGGAAATTTGCCTTTCACCTCGAAAGAGGTCCAACTGGCAGCGATTGTTGCGCTTGCGGGTGGATTGGGTGCGATTGTAAATGGAATATCTTCATTTATCACCTACGCAGGCGAACGAAAACTGTACACCAGCTGGGGCTGGTGGTATGTGATGAGACCTTTGGTGGGTGCTGGCCTTGCCCTTCTGGTTTACCTGGCGTTTAGAGGAGGGCTATTGGTCCTATCTACCTCTACGGATGCATTGAAAGCGGAGAATATAAACATCTTTGGTGTGGGCGCAGTCGGAGGCCTTGTCGGCATGTTCTCCAAAGAAGCCACCGATAAGCTAAAGGAAGTTGCGGAGGCAATATTCAAGAAAATGCAAAGGAGTGATTTAATCGATTCGTCGAAATAATGGAGAAATATTTGCAATCCTACAACATGGGTGAATGAACCTCTCGGTTAGTGATTCTACGGGGAAACTGATCATCTTGCCGAAGGTTGATTTACAATCTACATACCATATCTCGAGAAATTCAGGCGCGTTCGTCCTTAACACTTTTTCCTTCGGACTGGTATTCGAACACGCTCGCCCCGCTCTGGCTGATGTTCAACGGGAAGATGCGTGCCGTCAACCCCGCCTCTTCAAAAGCGCGTTGCATGGCGGACCCGATCCTGGTGTTGGCCGGCTGGCCGGAGAAGGCAATCAGGCTCGGCCCGGCCCCTGAGAGCGCTACGGCGCTGGCCCCGGCCCGCCTGGCTGCTTGAATGGCCTCCCGCGCTCCGGGGATGAGTGGCAGTCGGTAGGGCTGATGCAGGGAATCCTCCATTGCCTCCCCAAGCAGAGTCAGGTCGCCGGTTTCGAGTGCCTTGATGACCAGCACCGCCCGGCCGAGGTTGAATACGGCATCCTGTCGCAGCACGTACTCCGGCAGGATGCTGCGGGCGGTCTTGGTGGGGAAATAGAAATCCGGCATGACCGCGGTGATCGCCATCGGGCTGACCAGCAGTTTGCGTGAGACCACCCGGCCATCGTTGACCACCGAGGCGACCAGTCCGCCCAGCATCGCCGGGACGACATTGTCTGGGTGGCCTTCGTTCTGGGTGGCCATGGTCAGGAGCTGCTCGCGGGAAAAAGGATAGCCGAGCAGGGCATTGGCGCCCAGCAGACCGGTCAAAAGGGCGGCCGAACTCGACCCCAGACCAGAAATCAGCGGGATGCGATTGAGGCAGTGGATGGTCAGACCGGCGGGGTCTTTCCCGACCAGGGTGTACAACTGCAGCGCCGCAGCGAGGATCGCGTTGCGTTCGTCAGCGGGGAGGCTGTCTTTCCCCTCGCCCGATACGGTGATGGAGATCTGCCTCTCGTCGGTCTGGATGAAATCGGCTTCATTCCACAGGTCGAGCGCCAGGCCGACGGCGTCAAATCCGGGGCCCAGGTTGGCGGTCGTGGCCGGGACGTGCAGATGCACGCTTTTCATAGCAGGACCTCCTCCAGGGCATCCAGAAGGGGCGGGATGACCGTGGGCTTTGTCATTTGGCGGGTGATGACCTGCGGGTCTTTCAAACCGTGGCCGGTGCAGACGGCCACGATGCGCTGGCCGCGTGCGTCGAAGCGGCCGGCGGCGATCTCGTGGGCCAGCCCGGCCAGGCCGGCGGCCGAGGCCGGCTCCACCCAGATTCCTTCCAGGCGGGCCAGCCTCTGCTGCATGGACAGGATCTCCGTGTCGCTGACGGCGATGATGTGCCCACCGGATTCCTCGGCGGCCTGTAGGGCCTGTTCGCCGCGCGCCGGGCGCCCGATGCGGATGGCCGTGGCAACCGTCTCCGGTTTGTCCACCGGGTGCCCGAGCACAAGCGGGGCGGCCCCTTCGGCTTGCACCCCCAGCAGGCGCGGCAGTCCGCTGGATTTCAAGGCGTGGTACAGCGTGAAGCCGGCCCAGTAGGAGGCGATGTTCCCGGCGTTGCCGACCGGCAGGCACAACCAGTCGGGGGCAGCCCCGAGTGCATCGCAGATCTCGAAGGCGGCGGTTTTCTGACCCTCGATGCGGTACGGGTTGATCGAGTTGACCAGGCACAGGGCATGTTTCCGGCTGATCTCCACCACCATGCCCAGGGCGTCGTCGAACGATCCGGCAACCTGGACGACCTGCGCTCCGTAGGCCAGCGCCCCCGCCAGTTTCCCGGCCGCCACCTTGCCCTGCGGGATGAGCACGACGGCGCGCACTCCGGCGCGGGCGGCGTAGGCCGCGGCCGAGGCGGCGGTGTTACCGGTCGAGGCGCAGATGACAGCCTTCATCCCCCGCCCGACCGCCTCGCTGACAGCCGCGGTCATGCCCCGGTCCTTGAACGACCCGGTCGGGTTCAATCCCTCGAACTTGACCAGCAGTTCGAACCTGCCGCCCAATTCCTGTGCCAGATGCGAGGCCTGGATGAGCGGGGTGTCCCCCTCCAACAGGGTCACCGGGCGGGTGTGCTCCGGCAGGTCGAGCAGGGATCGGTAGCGGTGCAGGACTCCTTGGTATGGGAACATAAGCCTCCTTGGGATGGGGATCGTAACGACCTCATCCTTACCTGCGATTATGAAAAAGCTTCCGAAGTGCGTGACTTCGGAAGCCGGGATTGACAGGTGCGACTCACCGTCCGCTCACGCAGGTGGCGGGGGAAGGGTGGTCGTAGTGATGGTCTTTACGGCTGGATCAGGAATCATATCGGGATGCCTTAAGGGCGGTATTATACTGCATTTTGGTGCCTCCGCCGGGGCGAGTTCAGGGCAAACTTTGGGCACTTCCAAGCCGGCCGCCGGGAAACTGGCGGGGAATGCGGCGGCCCATTCTTTGGGTTGGATGAAAAATCAGCCCATGGATCACCCGGCCGCTTGGCCAGTTCGGGGTTATAATGCGGAAATTTTAACGCTCAACCGGCAGTGCCGGGGGAGGTCGGGATGATCGTTGCATTTCAGGGTGAGCCGGGTGCATATTCACAGGAGGCCATCGCCGGATTTTACGGTCCGGTGGAGACCCTGCCGTGTAAGTCGTTCGAGGCTGTCTTCGAAGCGGTGACTTCCGGCAGGAGCGACTCTGCTCTGATCCCGATCGAGAATTCGCTGGCAGGGAGCATCCATCAGAATTACGATCTGTTATTGCGCCACGAGCTCTCGATCGTTGGTGAATATTTCTTGCGCGTGCGTCACTGCCTGATCGCCCTGCCGGGCGTAAAAAAGACCGGCCTGCGCCACGTGATCAGCCATCCCCAGGCGTTGGGTCAATGCGACGGCTATTTGCGCCGTCTGAAAGGTGTCAAGCCGGAAGCCGTTTACGACACGGCGGGAGGCGTCAAGATGCTCAAGGAATCGGGGGACCGCACCTGCGCGGCGATCGCTTCCCGCCACGCTGCAGAGATCTATGGGATGGACATCCTCGAGGAGGGGATCGAGGACAACCCCGAAAACTACACCCGTTTCCTGGCGATCGCCACGGCCCCCGCTGCCCCGGCCGGGGAGGCAAAGACCTCGATCGTCTTTTCGCTCCAGAACCGGCCCGGGTCGTTATTCAAAGCCCTGAGCGTGTTTGCCCTACGCGACATCGACCTGACCAAAATCGAGTCCCGTCCGTTGGTGGGAAAACCCTGGGACTATCTTTTTTATGTCGACTTTGCCGGCTCGGTCCGGGACGAGGTGATGCGCAAGGCGCTCGATCATCTCGGCGAATATGCCACCACCTTGCGGGTGCTGGGGTCCTATCCCCGCTTCCGCGCAGAATGAGTCGGTGGTCATCGGCCTGAGCGAGATCGATTTCCACAAGATCGGCACGGGCATGACGGGACCTGTCACGCGCAGCCTTCAACAGGGTTTCCAGGACGCCGTCCACGGCAAGTCTGCCCAGTATCTCGGCTGGCCGAGTCTGGTCAATGAGGATCAACCGGCCTGCAAAAGGCTTGACATTCCTGGCCTGGGCGGGTAGAATGCCCCACTAATATCCCATGTCTGCTGCTAACCGCTTCTTCTTTTACGCTTATTCCTTTTACGGCCTCCGGCCCCCGGTTGCCGTTGGTGGCGCTTAAGCGGACAGGGCAGCAGAAACCCTGCACCTCCAGAGAGCGAGACCAGACGGTCTCGCTCTTTTTTTCTTAATTCTGGATCGCGACGACTTGCCGCTCTACGGAGTACTGCGTAAATATCTAAACAAAAATCGTCATTTCGTCCTTACTTTCCAGCGGCTGCAGTTTAGATATTTATGCAAGAAGCAGTAAAAAGGAGCAGACATGTTCATTCGAGGCATCCGTGGCGCAACGACGGTCGAATCGGACCAGCCCGATCTGGTCTTGTCTGCCACCCGCGAGCTGTTGGAGGCGATCCTGGCCGCCAACCCGGGACTGGAGACGGCCGACATCGCCAGCGCCATCTTCACCGTGACCGGCGACATCGCCTCGTCCTACCCGGCTCAGGCAGCCCGTCAGCTGGGGTGGGACTGGGTGCCGATGATGTGCGCCTTGGAGATCCCCGTCCCCGGCAGTCTGCCGCGCTGCATACGCGTACTGATCGATTGGAACACAGACCAGCCTCAAAGGGCCGTCCGGCATGTCTATTTACGCGCTGCGGTGGCGCTGCGCCCGGACCTTGCCGGTGCTCCGACCGATGGGCGGAATTCGCCTGCGCCAAAGGAGGTCTAGAAATGATGATCATCATGCATCCCGGCGCCAGCCGGCAGCAAGTCAAGGACGTCGTTGCTTGCATCAAGGATCAAGGGCTCAGCCCGCACATCATCGAAGGCGTCGAGCGCACCGTCATCGGCGCGGTCGGCGACAGCCGCGGCATCAGCCCGGACGTTTTTTCGACCCTGCCCGGGGTCGAAAGCGTCGTGCGCATCTCCCATCCCTACAAGCTGGCCTCGCGCGAGTTCAAGGCCGAGGACTCGGTTTTCCCGCTGGACGGTTTCTCGATCGGCGGGAAGGAGATCGCCATCATCGCCGGCCCCTGTTCGGTTGAAAGCCGTGACCAGCTGCTCGAGATCGCCCGGGCGGTGCGCGAGGCCGGCGCCCACGCCCTGCGCGGGGGAGTGTTCAAGCCGCGCACCTCGCCGTATGCCTTCCAGGGGCTGGGCGAGGAAGGCTTGGAGTACCTGGCCGAAGCACGCCAACTGACCGGCATGCCTGTGGTGGCGGAGGTCATGTCCGTGGCGCAAATCGAGGCGATGGTGAAATATGTGGACATCCTGCAGGTCGGGGCGCGCAACATGCAGAATTATCCCCTGCTGCGCGCCCTGGGCGAAGCCCGCCTGCCGGTCCTGCTCAAGCGGGGCATGAGCGCCACCGTCGAGGAGCTGCTCATGTCCGCCGAATACATCCTGGCGGGCGGTAACGATCGGGTGATCCTATGCGAGCGCGGCATCCGCACCTTCGAGACCGCCACGCGCAACACCACCGACATCAACGCCGTCCCTGTGCTGAAGTCGCTGACCCACCTGCCGGTGATCCTCGACCCCAGCCACTCGACCGGTTACTTCGAATTCGTCACCGCCGTGGCTCGGGCCGCCGTCGCCGCCGGGGCCGACGGGTTGATCGTGGAGGTGCATTCCGACCCAGTCCATGCCCTCTCGGACGGACATCAGTCGCTCAAGCCGGAGAAGTTCTCTGAACTGGTACGGCAGGTCGAGGCGGTGGCCGCGGCGGTGGGCCGCTGTCTGGCTCCGGTAAGGAATACGGCGCAGGGTTGAGCATGGACGAAGAGGACTTCGATCTCTCTGCGGCACGCGTGGCGATCGTCGGCCTGGGGCTGATGGGCGGTTCGCTGGCGCTGGGATTGAAAGGGAAGTGCACCGCCTTATATGGCGTAGAGCCCGAGTCGGCCGCGCGCGAGACGGCCCTGCGCCTGGGCGTGGTTTCCCGCGCCGCGGCCGATCCGGCGGCCATCCTGCCCCGGGCGGACGTGATCATCCTGGCGGCACCGCTGGCGTGGATTCTCGACCTCCTCGCTCGTCTTCCGGAGTTGGCTCCGCAGGCGTGCGTCGTGCTGGACCTGGGTTCCAGCAAACAGGCCGTCGCGGAAGCCATGGCCTGCCTGCCAAAGCGCTTCGACCCGCTGGGCGGGCATCCCATCTGCGGCAAGGAGCGTCTCTCGCTGGCCAACGCCGACGCCGGCCTGTATCATGGGGCGCCGTTCGTGCTGACACCCCTGCCGCGTACAACCGCTCAGGCGCGCGCCTGCGCCGAACAGATCGTGGCCGGACTGGGCGCCAGGGTCCTCTGGATGGATGCCGCGGCGCACGATGAGGCCATTGCCGCCACTTCCCACCTGCCGTACCTGCTGGCTTCGGCGCTGGCCCTGGCCACCCCGTCTGAGTCGGCGGTGTTGATCGGTCCCGGCTTCCGTTCGGCGGGTCGGTTGGCAGCCACGCCTTCCAGCATGATGCTGGGCGTGCTCGACACCAACCGCGCCAACGTCCTGGCCGCCTTGGGACGCTTCCGTACCGACCTGGACGCCCTCGAGGCTGCGCTCCGCCGGGAGGATCTATCTGCACTCCAATCCCTCCTCGACCGGGCGGCTGCCCGGCATGCCGAGCTGACCTCATGAAACTCGTTTCCTCCGCTTCCCACGCCTTGACCGGCCGGACAACGCTGCCAGGCGACAAGTCCCTCTCGCACCGCGCCGCGCTGCTCGCCTCCCTGGCCGACGGCCGGAGCCGCATCCGCAACTTTCTCAGCGCGGGCGTCACGCGGGTCATGCTGCGCTCACTCACGGAGCTGGGCATCCACTGGTCGCTTGAGGAAAATACGCTGACAATCGAAGGCCGCGGCCTGCAGGGATATCTGCCTCCGGAAAATATCCTGGACTGCGGCAACTCGGCGACCGCGATGCGGCTGCTGGCCGGCGCGCTGGCTGCCAGCGGCGTCCCAGCGACGCTCGACGGCACAGCCGGGCTGCGCCTGCGCCCGATGCGCCGCCTGACCGAGCCCCTGGGGCGGATGGGTGTGCCTATCCAGGCCTCCAAAAACGGCGGTGCGCCTCTGACCTTGGCTGCCCGGTCAAGCTCCCGACCCTTGCGGGGGATCGATTACACCCTGCAGGTCGCCAGCGCCCAGATCAAGTCGGCCGTGCTGCTGGCCGGCCTGGCCGCCGAGGGGATGACGGTCCTGCACGAGCCCGGCCCGTCACGCGATCATACCGAGCGTATGCTGGTCGGGATGGGATTCTCTGTCACCTCCCGGTGCGAAGGCGGGCGGGTGGTCACCGCGTTGGACCCTTGCGGGCAGCTTTCCCCGCTGGAGGTCACCCTCCCTGGTGACATGTCTTCGGCCGCCTTCCTCCTGGTTGCAGCTCTGATCGTCCCCGGTTCGGAGATCACCGTGGAGGGGGTTGGCCTCAACCCGACTCGCACCGGCCTGATCGATGCCCTGCTTGCCATGGGGGCGGATATCCGGGTCGTGGAGAAAGGTCTCCAATGTGGCGAGCCGGTCGGAGATCTGACCGCCCGGTACAGCCGACTCGAAGCGGCGCAGGTCCGCGGCGACTTGGTGGTGCGCATGATCGACGAGTTCCCCGTCTTTGCTGTGGCGGCTGCCTTTGCCCGCGGCCGGACTGTCGTGACGGACGCCGGCGAGCTGCGCTACAAGGAGTCCGACCGCATTGGGGCCCTGTGCGGCGAGCTGGGCGCGATCGGCGTGGAGGCGGAAGAGACGGCGGATGGGTTCATGATCCACGGCGGGCATCGGCTTTCCGGCGGAGGGGTCGACCCGCACGGCGATCATCGCCTGGCGATGTCCCTGGCGGTTGCCGGCCTGGCATCCGGGAACCCGGTCAAGGTGCCCCAGGCGGAGATCATCGACGAATCCTTTCCGGGGTTTGTCGAAACCCTGCGCTCCCTGGGGGCAAACTTGAAGGAGGAGGGATGAACTCGGATAAAACATACCGTCTGGGCTTGACCGGTTATCCCCTGGCGCACAGTCTTTCACCACGCCTCCATCAGACCGCCCTGGAAAGTCTGGGCATGCAGGGCGAGTACCGCCTGTACCCCGTCCCGCCGGAGAATCGGGCTGCATTAGCCGATCTGGTCGGCCGGCTGCGCCGCGGTGAGCTGGACGGTCTGAACGTGACCATACCGTTCAAACAGACAGTGCTCCCCCTGCTGGACGGGCTTTCCCCGGCGGTGCAGAGCATCGGCGCGGTCAATACAATTTGCCGACGGCAAGGGCAGCTGGTCGGCGAGAACACCGACGCGCCCGGGTTTTGGGCGGATTTGGGACGATTCCTGACCGCGGAGGCGCCAGGCGGGCAGGGAAAAGCATTGGTTTTGGGCGCGGGCGGAGCGGCCCGGGCGGTCGTCCACGCGCTGGGCTCCCACGGCTGGCAGGTGACCCTGGCGGTGCGTCCCGGCAGCCTGGAAAAGGCCGCCGCGTTGGTTAAAGATTTTCAGGATGCACCCTTCGCAGGATCCCTGAACTGGGTGGCTCTGGAGGCTGCATCGTTACTGCCTCTCCTGGGCGACATCCAACTCGTTGTCAATGCCACGCCGGTCGGGATGCCCCCGGAGATCGATTGTTCCCCCTGGCCCGAAGAGCTGCCGTTTCCGCACACCGCCGGGGTATATGACCTGATCTACGATCCGCGTGAGACGGCGCTCGTGCGACAGGCGACGGCAGCCGGTCTGCGAGCCACGACCGGGCTGGGCATGCTGGTCGAGCAGGCGGTCCGTTCGTTCGAGATCTGGAGCGGGCAGGCACCCTCCCGGGAGGCCTTGTGGAGGGCAGTGGAGGCAGGATGACATTACGATTGATGACCGCAGGAGAATCGCATGGGCCGGCGCTGGTGACAATCCTGGACGGGATGGTCGCCGGGCTGCCGCTCAAGGCGGAAGAGATCGACCGTGAGCTGAGGCGCCGCCAGCTGGGCCACGGCGCCGGTCCGCGTATGAAGATCGAGAAGGATGCCGTCCGGATCCTGGGCGGGGTGATGGGCGGCCGGACCACCGGCGCGCCGTTGGCGCTTCTGATCGCCAACGTCGAGCATGCCAGGTGGCGCGGCAGGTCGGTCGAGCCGATGACTGCCCCGCGTCCCGGTCACGCCGACTTGAGCGGGGCGCTGAAGTATGGCCTGACGGACTTGCGCCCGGCGCTGGAGCGGGCTTCCGCGCGGGAGACCGCGGCGCGCGTCGCCGCGGGGGCGGTGTGCAAAGTCTTTTTGGCCCAATTCGGCATCCAGGTGGGCGGCTATATAGTTTCCATCGGCGAGGTGGACGCCGAGTGCGAGGCAATGTCCTACGCCGAGCGCCTTGAGCGGGCGGAGCAGTCCGATGTGCGCTGCCCGGACGAGGCCGCGGCGGGGAGGATGCGCCAGCGCATCAGCCGGGTGATGCAGGAGAAGGACACGCTCGGCGGCGTGCTGGAGATCGTCGCCCTGGGCCTGCCGCCGGGGCTGGGGTCGTACGCCCAGTGGGACCGGCGCCTGGAGGCGCGCCTGGGCGCGGCGCTGCTGTCGGTGCAGGCGATCAAGGGAGTGGAAATCGGGCCGGCCTTCGCCAACGCCCGCCGTTCTGGCACCCAGGTACAGGACGCGATTACCCTCACCCCTCGCCCCTCTCCCATTGGGAGAGGGGATGGGGTGAGGGGCGACCTGGTGCGTCCCACCGATCGCGCCGGCGGCATCGAAGGCGGCATCTCCACCGGCCAGCCGCTCGTCCTGCGGGCGGCGATGAAGCCGATTGCCACCACGCTGACGCCCCAGTCCACGGTTGACCTGGCCCGTGGCGAGAAAGCGTTGACGAAGTACGAACGCTCCGATTTCTGCCCTGTACCGCGTGCCGTCCCTATCCTGGAGGCGATGGTCGCCTTTGTCCTGGCCGATGCGCTTTGCGAAAAGCTGGGCGGCGACTCGCTCGGGGAGATGCTGCCCCGCTTCGCCTCCCTGCGCCGGGCGAAGCTGGAAGACCTGCCGATGGACAACTCCGCGCAGGTCTGGTGGCCGGGATGAAAAAGATCTTCCTTTACGGCCCGCCCGGCTCCGGAAAGAGCACCGTCGGGAAGGAAGTTGCCATCTGCCTGGGAGTCGATTTCCTCGATCTGGATGCAGCCATCGAGCAGAAGGCGGGGAGGAGCCTGGTGGAGATCATGACCGGGCAGGGTGAGCCGGCCTTCCGGGAGCTGGAAACCGCGGCCTTACGGGGCGCCGTGACAGGGCCGGCCGGGGTGATCGCACTGGGCGGCGGAACGCTGCTCCGTAGTAAAAACCAGGCGCTGGCCGAATCTGCTGGGGAGGTGGTCTGTCTCGATGCCGGCCCGGAAACGCTCGCTGCCCGGTTGTGCGCCAGTGGGGAAGTGCGCCCGCTTTTGACCGGCGACCTGCGGAAAAACCTGGCCGCCCTGTTGGAGAAGCGCCGGGAGCATTATCGAGCCTTCGCCCTGCAGATCAAAACCGGGCCTCTGGATCCAGGGCAGGCAGCCCGGGAGGTCCAGACCGCACTGGGGCGTTTCCGGGTGCACGGCATGGGTCCGGACTATGATGTGCTGGTCGAGCCGGGCGGCCTCGACCTGTTGGGTGGGCTGCTGCGGGAGCACGCGCTGGAGGGTCCACTGGTGCTGGTCGCGGACGAGAATGTCGGCCCCCTGTACGCTGAGAGGGCGGCTGCCTCGCTGCGCCGGGCAGACTACCGTGTGCAGGTCGCCATCCATCCCGCCGGGGAGCGTGCCAAAACCCTTGAGACGGCTGCCGGAATGTGGCGGGCTTTTTTGCAGGCCGGGCTCGAGCGCAGGAGCACGGTCGTGGCGCTAGGCGGCGGTGTGACCGGAGATCTGGCCGGGTTTGCCGCCGCCTCTTTCCTGCGCGGCATCTCCTGGGTGGCCGTCCCAACCTCGCTGCTCGCCATGGTGGACGCCTCACTGGGCGGCAAGACCGGGGTCGACCTGCCCGAAGGCAAGAACCTGGTCGGCGCGTTCCATCCGCCCCGCCTGGTCCTGGCCGACCCGCAGACGCTTGGCAGCCTGCCGGAAGCCGAGCTGCGCTCCGGGCTGGCGGAGGTCGTCAAGCACGGCCTGCTCGCCGACCCGGCGCTCTTCGCCGCCTGCGCCGAGGGCTTCGAGGCTGTGAAAAGCGACCTGGCCGGCCTGGTCCGGCGGGCGATGGCGGTCAAAATTGCCTTCGTTCAGGCGGATCCGTACGAGAAGGGAGAGCGGATGGCACTCAACCTGGGCCACACCGTGGGACATGCGCTCGAAGTCGTCTCCGGCTACCGCATGAGGCACGGTGAGGCCGTGGCGGTCGGCATGGTTGTCGAAGCCCGCCTGGCCGAACGGCTGGGCCTGGCACCCGCAGGCCTGTCCGGGCGGATTGCTGCCGTGCTGGCAGGTCTGGGGCTGCCAGTCGAGGTCCCATCCGGATTGTCGCACCAGGCCCTGGTCCGGGCGATGGGCGTGGACAAGAAGAAATCCGCTGGCGCCGTCCGTTTTACGTTGCCCCTTGCAATCGGAAAAGTCCAGGCCGGGGTGACAGTCGAGGATCTGAATGGGATTTTTGTGTAGGGGTTCCGGATTGTCGCACCCCTGCAGCGGGAGAAGGACATGAACTCGATTTTAGTTTTGCACGGTCCCAACCTGAACCTGCTTGGCACTCGCGAGCCGGAGGTTTACGGGAAGATGACCCTGGAGGAGATCAACAACCGCTTGGCAGAGTACGCTCGCGAGCTGGGCGTGGAGGTGCGCTGCCAACAGTCGAATCACGAGGGCGCCCTGATCGACGCGTTGCAGGCGGCGGGCGAGTGGGCGCGGGGGGTGGTCTTTAACCCCGGCGGGTACACCCACACCTCCGTGGCGTTGCGCGACGCGGTGGCCGCCATGGACATCCCGGTCGTGGAGGTGCACATGTCGAATGTCTACGCCCGGGAGGAGTTCCGCCACACCTCGCTCATCTCAGCGGTGTGTCGCGGCAAGATCGTCGGTTTTGGCTGGCGGTCGTACCTTCTGGGGTTGAAGGCGCTGGTGGATGGGTTCGACTCGAATGAGTGAGGGGGAGGGCAATCCCCTCGGCGTGCCGAAGGCCGGAATCGGCCATGAATGGAGGGCAACGGGCCTGCTCCACTTTAAATCCTTGGCGCCGTTCCCTGGCCCTTCTGCGTAGAACGAGATTGTGAATGTCTGAACAACTGAAAAACCCTTGACAGGATTCCGATTCAGCCTATAATTGCGGGAATTACCTGGGCCATGTATCTAACCTTACGCACTTTCGTCCTAGTTATCCTGCTTGGGGCTCTCATCCTGATTGTGAGCCGAATTTGGGTTGGACGGAAGGTGGAGGCCAGGTAAACCGGCCTAGCTGATAGAAAAGTATAAAAGCACACCAAAGAGCCGCCCAACCCAAGGGCGGCTCTTTTCTTACCTGAACGACGGAGAAAAGAGCCATGCGTTCTGACACGATCAAGGCCGGCTACGAAAAAGCACCCCACCGTGCCCTGCTGCGCGCCACCGGTCTCCAGGAAGACGACCTGGGCAAGCCCTTCGTCGCGGTCGTCAATTCCTATGTCGACATCGTTCCGGGGCATGTCCATTTGCAGGAGTTCGGACGCCTGGTCAAGGAAGCCGTGCGTGAGGCAGGCGGGGTGCCCTTTGAGTTCAACACCATCGGTGTAGACGACGGGATCGCGATGGGGCACGTGGGCATGAAGTATTCGCTGCCCTCCCGCGAACTGATCGCCGACTGCGTCGAAACGATGATCGAGGCGCATCGCTTCGACGCCATGGTGTGCATCCCCAACTGCGACAAGATCGTGCCCGGCATGCTCATGGCAGCGCTGCGCGTCAACATCCCGGCTATCTTCGTTTCTGGCGGGCCGATGGCCACCGGGCGGACACCGGAAGGCGAGGCGGTGGACCTGATCTCGGTCTTTGAAGGGGTGGGGGCATTCAAAGCCGGGAAGATCGACGAAGCCCGCCTGACAACCCTGGAGCGTTTCGCCTGTCCCTCCTGCGGTTCGTGCTCCGGGATGTTCACCGCCAACAGCATGAACTGCCTGATGGAAGCCCTCGGCCTGGCGCTGCCCTATAACGGTTCCGCATTGGCACGCAGCCCCCAACGTGAGGCCCTCGCACGACAAGCCGCATTCCAGATCCTCGTATTGCTCGATAAGAATATTCGACCCAGAGACATCGTCACCCCCGAGGCGATCGACGACGCCTTTGCCCTGGACATGGCCATGGGCGGCTCGACGAACACCGTCCTGCACACCCTGGCGCTGGCCAATGAAGCCGGCCTCCGGTATCCCCTGGAGCGCATCAATGCGGTAGCGGAACGCGTGCCGCACCTCTGCAAGGTCAGCCCGGCGGGAAAGTGGCACATGGACGACGTCCACCGCGCTGGCGGCATCCCTGCCATCCTGAACGAGGTACAGCGTGGCACGGGCGGTCTGCACCTGGACCGCCCGACCGTGTCGGGCATGACCCTGGGCGAGTCGATCCGCGGCGCGGAGATCAAGGACGAGGAAGTCATCCGCCGCTGCGAAAACGCCCACTCGCCGCGCGGCGGTCTGGCGATCCTGTTCGGCAACCTGGCTCCGAAAGGTGCAGTAGTCAAGGCTGCCGGCGTCGGCTCCGCCATGCGGAAGTTCTCCGGCCCGGCGCGGATCTACGAATTCCAGGAGCAGGCCCAGGCCGGGATCCTGGCCGGGGAGGTCAAGGCCGGCGAGGTGGTCGTCATCCGTTATGAAGGCCCGCGCGGCGGCCCCGGCATGCAGGAGATGCTCAGCCCGACCAGCGCCCTCATGGGCATGGGCCTGGGCGAGTCGGTCGCCCTGGTCACCGACGGGCGTTTCAGCGGTGGGACGCGCGGGGCCTGCATCGGCCACGTGTCTCCGGAGGCGGCCGCGGGCGGCCCGATCGCCGCGCTGCAGCCCGGGGACGTCATCGAGATCGACCTCGAAGCACGTTCGCTTAACGTTAAGTTGGCCGAGTCCGAGATCCGTTCCCGCCTGGCGGCGCTGCCGCAGTTCAAGCCGCGCACCGGCAGCCGCTGGCTGCACCGTTACGCACACTTTGTGACTACCGCCGACACCGGAGCAGTGCTGGCGGAGGAGTTTGTCAATTGATCGTCGCCAAAGAGAGGAGCAAGAGAATGAAACGAACGGGAGCACAAATCGTTTGGGAATGTCTGCAAAAGGAGGGCGTGGAGGTTGTCTTCGGTTACCCCGGCGGGGCGAACCTGCCGATCTACGACGCCATGCTGGATTACCCGATCCATCACGTCCTGACGCGCCACGAGCAGGGGGCGGCGCACATGGCCGACGGCTATGCGCGTGCCAGCGGCAAGGTCGGCGTGGCGATGGCCACCTCCGGTCCCGGCGCGACCAACCTGGTGACCGGCATCGCCACGGCGCAGATGGACTCGGCGCCGATCGTCTGCATCACCGGGCAGGTCGCCAGCAGGCTGATCGGCTACGACGCCTTCCAGGAGACCGACGTGACCGGCATCACCCTGCCGATCACCAAGCACAACTACCTGGTCACGCGACGTCGAAGAGATCATGCCGGCCCTGCGCGAGGCATTCTACATCGCCCGCTCCGGCCGTCCCGGTCCGGTGTTGGTGGACATCACCAAGGATGCTCAGCAGGCCACCGTCGAGGATTGGAAGTACGACGATGCGCCCATCCACCTGCGCGGCTACCGCCCCGACCTGCGCCCGGCTGCCGAGAGTATCCGCAAGGCGGCGGAGATCATCAACGCCGCCAAGAAGCCCGGTCATCCTGGCCGGACGGGGCGTGCTGCTTAGCGGGGCGATGGAGGAGCTGCGCCGGTTCGCCGAAAAGGCCAATATCCCGGTGGCGGTGACGCTCCTGGGCATCGGATGCCATCCCGGCCAGCCACCCGCTCAACCTGGGCATGATGGGCATGCACGGCGAGGCCTGGGTCAACACCGCCATCCAGGAGGCCGACCTGCTGCTGGCCTTCGGCATGCGCTTCGACGACCGCGTCACCGGCAACCTGAAGACCTACGCCACCCAGGCTCGCAAGATCCACGTCGACATCGACCCGTCCGAGATCAACAAAAACGTCAAAGTGGACGCCGGCCTGGTGGGCGACCTGCGCGAGATCCTGCAGCAGCTGCTTCCGCTGCTCGAGCCGGTCGACCGCTCCGAGTGGGCCGGCTACATCGGCGGGATGCGTTCCGAAAGCTCGGTGCGCGATATCCAGAACCTGCCCGACGACGGGCACCTGTACGCCGCCCACGTGATCCACGACCTGTGGCAGTACACCTGCGGCGACGCCACCATTGTGACCGACGTCGGCCAGCACCAGATGTGGACGGCGCAGTACTACCGCATCGACAAACCTCACACCTTCATCACCTCCGGCGGCCTGGGCACGATGGGCTTCGGCCTGCCGGCCGGCGATCGGCGCCAAGCTGGCGACCCCCGAGCGCGAGGTGTGGGTCGTCGCCGGTGACGGCGGTTTCCAGATGACTCAGGCTGAGCTCTCCACTGCGGCGCAGGAAGGAATCAAGGTCAACGTGGCGATCATCAACAACGGCTACCTGGGCATGGTGCGCCAGTGGCAGGAGTTTTTCTACCAGCGCCGCTACGCCGCCACCCCGATCAAGAGCCCGGACTTCGTCAAGATCGCCGAAGCCCACGGGCTGACCGGTCTGTGCGTCACCCGGCGCGACCAGGTGGAGGAGGCGATCTACAAGGCGCACAAGGCGGAGGGTACCGTGGTGGTCGACTTCCGCGTCGAGCAGGAGGACAGCGTCTACCCGATGGTGCCCGCCGGCGCCGACCTGGACAAGATGATCCGTCGCCCGAGCCCGCTGGTCGAGATGGCCGTGGATGAAATGGAGAAATGACATGCAGCACACCCTGGTTATCCTGGTCGAAGACAAGCCTGGCGTGTTGAACCGGGTGGCGTCCCTGTTCCGGCGGCGGAACTTCAACATCGAATCGCTCACCGTCGGGCACACCGACAATCCCGGCGTCTCACGCATGACCCTGGTCGTGGACGGAGACCAGGTCAGCGTGGAGCGCCTGACATTCTACCTGTACAAGCTGGTCAACGTGATCCAGGTGGAGGACCTGACCGACAAGCCGATGGTCAGTCGCGACCTGGCGATGATCAAGGTCAGCACCACGAACGAACGGCGCGCCGAGATCATCCAGATGGTGGACGTCTTCCGCGCCCGCGTCGTGGACGTGACCGCCAACGCGCTGATCATCGAGGTCACCGGCGACGAGGACAAGATCGACGGCCTGGTCGACGTGCTCAAGCCGCTGGGGATCATCGAGATGGTGCGCACCGGAACGGTCGCCATGGCGCGCGGTGGGGATCCGTTAATGGCCAATAACGGCAATGGCAAGGTCTACGAGACGATCAACGTCGCCTAGCGACTCTGAATTATTTATTGCTTAGAGGAGAGAGATCATGGCTAAATTTTCATTCGGCGGTGTGGAAGAAGAAGTCGTCACCCGCGAGGAGTTCCCGCTTGAAAAAGCACGCCAGGTGCTCAAGGACGAGGTGGTGGCCGTGCTGGGCTACGGCGTGCAGGGCCCGGCCCAGTCCCTGAACATGCGCGACAACGGCATCCACGTCATCGTCGGGCAGAAGCAAGGCAGCCCGAGCTGGGAGCGGGCCGTCGCCGACGGCTGGGTTCCGGGGGAGACGCTCTTCCCGCTCGAGGAGGCCGCCGAGCGCGCGACGGTGCTCCAGTACCTGGTCTCGGATGCCGGGCAGCGTGCCCAGTGGCCGAAAATCGTCAAGTGCCTGGACGACGGCGACGTGTTGTATTTCTCGCACGGCTTTGCCATCACGTATAAGGACCAGACCGGCGTCGTCCCGCCTGACCATGTGGACGTGATCCTGGTGGCGCCCAAGGGCTCGGGACGCAGCGTGCGCGCCAACTTCCTGGACGGCATCGGGGATCAACGCCAGCTATGCCGTCCAGCAGGACGCCACCGGCCGCGCCCTGGAGCGCACCCTGGCGCTCGGCATCGCCATCGGTTCCGGCTACCTGTTCGAGACCACCTTCGAGAAGGAGGTCTACAGCGACCTGACCGGCGAACGCGGCATCCTGATGGGCGCCCTGGCAGGGGTGATGGAGGCCCAGTACGAGGTGCTGCGCAAGCACGGGCACTCCCCGTCCGAGGCCTTCAACGAGACGGTCGAAGAGCTGACCCAGAGCCTGATCCGCCTGGTCGGTCAGAACGGCATGGACTGGATGTACGCCAACTGCTCCACCACCGCCCAGCGCGGCGCGCTGGACTGGAAGGGCCGCTTCCGCGAGGCCGTCGCCCCGGTCTTCGACGAGCTGTACGACCGCGTGGTCTCCGGCGAGGAGACGCGCATCGTCCTGCAGGCCAACAGCGCCCCCGACTACCGCGACGAAGCTGGACGCAGGAGCTGAAGCAACTGCGCGAATCCGAGATGTGGCAGGCCGGCGCGGCGGTCCGCTCGCTGCGGCCGGAGAACTGGAAGAAATGACCCTCACCCGTTCCACCTCTCTCTTTGGGAGAGGGGCCGGGGGTGAGGGAGGAGTCTAATTATGGAGAACTACGTTCGCATTTTCGACACCACCCTGCGCGACGGCGAGCAATCGCCCGGCGCGACCATGACCTCTGCCGAAAAGCTGGAAGTGGCCCGCTCGCTCGCCCGCCTGGGCGTGGACGTCATCGAGGCCGGCTTCCCCGCCGCCTCCCCGGACGACCTGGAGGCCGTGCGCCGCATCGCGGTCGAGGTGGGCAACCCGCCCAAGGGCGAGCCGCAGGCGCACGTCCCGGTCATTGCCGGGCTGGCGCGCGCCAGTTGGAGCGACATCGACAAGGCCTGGGAGGCGGTCAAGGGCGCCGCCCATCCCCGCATCCACACCTTCCTGGCCACCTCCGACATCCACATGAAGTACAAGCTCAAGATGGACCGGGAGGAGATCATCGAGCGCGTCGCCAAGATGGTGGCTTATGCCAGGTCGTTCTGCGACGACGTGGAATTCTCGCCCGAGGACGCCGGGCGCTCCGACCCGGAGTTCCTGTACGTGGTCCTGGCCGAGGCGATCAAGGCCGGGGCCACGACGCTCAACATCCCGGACACCGTCGGCTACACCGTCCCCGAGGAGTTCGGAAAGCTGATCGCGGGGTATCCTCGCCCACACCCCGGGCATCGAGAATGTCGTCGTCTCGGTCCACTGCCACAACGACCTCGGGCTGGCGACCGCCAACACCCTGGCGGGGATCCAGGCCGGCGCGCGCCAGGCGGAAGTCACGGTCAACGGCATCGGGGAGCGCGCTGGCAACACCTCCCTCGAGGAAGTGGTCATGGCACTGCGCACCCGCCACCCCTTCTTCGAGCTGGAGACCGGCATCGACACCACCCAGATCATGCACATCAGCAAGCAGGTGAGCAACTTCACCAGCATCCCGGTGCAGCCCAACAAGGCCATCGTCGGCGCCAACGCCTTCGCCCACGAAGCCGGCATCCACCAGGACGGCATGCTCAAGCACCAGCAGACCTACGAGATCATGCGTCCCGAATCGGTGGGCGCCTCGCAGACCAAGCTCGTCATGGGCAAGCATTCCGGACGGCACGCCCTGCGTGCCCGCCTGGCCGACATGGGCCACTCGCTCGACGATGCCGGGCTGGACAAGGCCTTCACCCGTTTCAAGGCCCTGGCCGACCGCAAGAAGGTCATCACCGACGCCGACCTGGAGGCGCTTATCGCCGATGAGTTCTACCAGCCGCGCGAGGTCTTCAAGCTGGACGGCCTGCAGGTCGCCTGCGGGACGATCGGCATGCCCACCGCCACGGTCCGGCTTCAGGGGCCGGATGGGCAGGTCCAGGTCCAGGCCGCGGTCGGCACCGGCCCGGTGGACGCGGTCTACAAGGCGATCGACGCCATCGTCCACGCGCCCAACACCTTGCTCGAATTTACCATCCATGCCGTGACCGAGGGCATCGACGCCCTGGGCGAGGTGACCGTGCGCATCCAGCCGCAGGACGGCCAGCAGACGCTGAACGCCCAGAACGAGGTCGAACATCTGCGCATCTACGGCGGCTACGGCGCCGACACCGACATCATCGTCGCCAGCGCCAAGGCTTACATTTCTGCGCTCAACAAACTGGTCGTCGCCCGTACGGAGGGGACGAAGGAAATCCACCCCAGCCTGGAAGGCGCAGCTGCTGTCGCAAAATGAAAGGAGAAAACCGATGAACCACGAA
The DNA here is from genome assembly GCA_963739255.1 of uncultured Chloroflexia bacterium. GTDB lineage: Bacteria > Chloroflexota > Anaerolineae > Anaerolineales > Villigracilaceae > UBA877. The sequence goes on along the minus strand of CAVTZT010000008.1, from coordinate 288,957 downwards.
CCGATCTCCCCCGTGACCGAAGTCCCACCCGAATGGCGCGAGGCATTCCACGAGCCACAGACCCTGCCTGCCGGCTGGGACCTGAGCGAGATGCTGGACGCCTCCCTTCCAGAGGTCGAGGATGAGGCCGAGGAGCGTCCCGAGCCTTGGGCTGCGCCGCAGCCCTTCCAGGATCGCCGGAGTGGCTGAAACCCGCCTGCGGGAAGGCCGATGCCCGCGATGAAATCCTCCCGGTCCCGACCAAAACACTGCTGGATAAAATCTGGGAAGCGCACGTCGTGGCGCAGGAACCGGACAGCCCGGCCGTGCTTTACATCGACTTGCACCTGGTCCATGAAGTGACCTCTCCGCAAGCCTTCACCGGACTGCGCCAGCGCGGGCTGAAAGTCCGGCGCCCGGGAAGGACGGTCGCCACGATCGACCACTCGGTCCCCACGGGTGATCCGTCCCTGTCGATCACGGACGCACAGGCCGCCGCCCAGATCAGGCAGATGGAGGCCAACGCCGCCGAGTTCGGCATCCCGCTGCACGGCCTGGACAGCCCGGCGCGCGGCATCGTCCACGTCATCGGACCGGAGCTTGGTCTGACCCAGCCGGGCATGACCATCGTCTGCGGCGACAGCCACACCGCCACCCACGGCGCCTTCGGCGCTCTGGCCTTCGGTATCGGCACCAGCGAGGTCGAGCACGTGCTGGCGACGCAGTGCCTGCTGCAAAGCGAAGCCAAAGACCTATGCCGTGCGCGTGGACGGGAGACTCGGCCCCGGCGTGACCGCCAAGGACATCATCCTGGCGCTGATCGCCAGGATCGGGGTGGGCGGCGGGACGGGGCATGTCTTCGAGTACACCGGACCGGCCGTCCGCGCAGCTGGACATGGAAGCAGCGCATGACCGTCTGCAACATGTCCATCGAAGGCGGGGCGCGCGCCGGGATGATCGCCCCGGACGAGACGACCTTCCAATACCTGGCCGGCCGGGAGTTTGCGCCCAGGGGTGCGGCGTGGGAGGCGGCCGTCGCCCGCTGGAAGAGTCTGCCGTCCGACGAGGGCGCGGTCTACGATGCCAGCGTGAGCCTGGACGCCGCCGCGCTGGAGCCGATGATCACCTATGGCACCAACCCGGGCATGGGCATGCCCGTTACCGATCGCCTGCCCGACCCGGACGGGGCCGGCGACGAGGCCCGCAAGTCCGCCTTGGACAAGGCGCTGCGCTACATGGACCTGCGCCCGGCCAGCCGCTGCTCGGCCACCCGGTCGACGTGGTCTTCATCGGCAGCTGCACCAACGGGCGCATCGCTGACCTGCGCCTGGCTGCCTCCGTTCTCGCCGGGCGCAAGGTTGCCGAGGGGCTGCGCGTGCTGGTCGTCCCCGGCTCGCAGCAGGTCAAGCGCCAAGCGGAAGCCGAGGGCCTGGATAAGGTGTTCCTGGAAGCCGGGGCCGAGTGGCGCGAGCCGGGCTGTTCGATGTGCATCGCCATGAACGGGGACCAGCTCGAGCCTGGCCAGTATGCCGTCAGCACCAGCAACCGAAACTTCGAAGGACGCCAGGGTACGGGCGGGCGCACCTTCCTGGCCAGTCCGCTGACCGCCGCTGCGGCCGCTGTCACCGGCCGGATCACCGACGTGAGGACTTTGCTCTAAGGCGAGGTTAACCCATGGCCCAATTCACACGTCTCACCTCGCAGGTCATCGTCCTGCCGGTCAATAACATCGACACCGACCAGATCATCCCGGCGCGCTATCTGAAAGCCACTGACAAGGCCGGGATGGGCGAAGCCCTTTTCGCCGACTGGCGTTACAACGCCGACGGCTCACCCAGGCCCGATTTCGTACTCAACCGGCCAGAGGCTCAAGGGCGGCAGATCCTGCTCGCCGGGGATAACTTCGGCTGCGGGTCGTCCCGCGAGCACGCTCCCTGGGCGTTAATCGGATTCGGTTTGCGTGCCGTGATCAGCACCTCCTTTGCCGACATCTTCCGCAACAACGCCCTGAAAAACGGCCTGCTGCCGGTCGTCGTGGATGCCGCCGCCCATCACGTCCTGCTCGACTGGCTGGCGGAAGTCCCCGCCTCCGAGCTGACCGTCGACCTGGCTTCCCAGGCCCTGGTCCTGCCCGATGGGCGGCAAGTTTCCTTCCCGATCGATCCTTTTGCCAAAACCTGCCTGCTGAATGGCGTCGACGAGCTCGGTTACATCCTGCGCTTTATGGGCGAGATCGAGGCTTACGAAACGGCTCACGCCGGAAATGGAAAAACATGATCCAGATCTATGACACCACCCTGCGCGACGGCACCCAACGCGAGAACCTTTCGCTCTCGCTGACCGACAAGCTGACCATCGCCCGCAAGCTGGACGAGCTCGGCGTGGCATTCATCGAGGGCGGCTGGCCCGGCTCCAATCCCAAGGATGCCGATTTTTTCGAGCGCGTCCGGGATATGGAATGGGAGCACGCCCTGATCGCCGCCTTCGGTGCCACCTGCCGGGTGGACGGCGGCCCGGAGGACGATGCCAACTTCCGCGCCCTGCTCGACGCTCGCACCCCGGTCTGCACCGTGGTCGGCAAGACCTGGAGGCTGCACGTGACCGAGGTGCTGCGCACATCCTGCGATGAGAATCTGCGCATCATTGAAGTCAGCCTGGCCTACCTGCGCTCCCAGGGTCGGCGGGTGATCTTCGACGCCGAGCACTTCTTCGACGGCTACAAGGACGATCCGAGATACGCCCTGGAGGTGCTGCGATCCGCCGTGCGTGGCGGGGCCGAAACCCTGGTGTTGTGCGACACCAACGGCGGGTCGTTGCCCTGGGAAATAGCGGAGATCGTGCGGGCGGTCAAAGCGGCGATGCAGTACCCGCTCGGGATCCACACCCACAACGACGGCGAGTGCGCCGTGGCGAATTCGCTGGCTGCCGTCCGGGAAGGCGCGATCCAGGTCCAGGGCACGATCAACGGCTACGGCGAGCGCTGCGGCAACGCCAACTTGTGCGCCATCCTCCCCGACCTGGAGCTCAAGCTTGACCTGCGCTGCCTACCCGAAGATCACCTGGAGACGCTCACCGAAGTGGCCCATTTCGTGGCTGAGGTCGCCAACCTGGCCCCGGACGAGCACATGGCCTACGTGGGCAAGTCGGCGTTCGCCCACAAGGGCGGCATCCACGTGGCGGCGATGCGGCGCAATACCCTCTCCTACCAGCACATCCCCCCCGAGCTGGTCGGCAATAGCGGCCGGGTGGTCGTCTCCGAACTATCGGGGCGCGGCAACCTGCTCAGCAAGGCCGAGGAGTATGGTCTGGACGTCACTGGCGGGCAGGGCGTGAGCGATGTGCTCAAAGAGATCAAAGAGCTCGAAGCCCAGGGCTTTTCGTTCGAGGCCGCCGAGGCTTCGGTGGCGATGATGCTCAAGCGCCAGCAGGAGAATTACCAGCCGCCCTTCGAGCTGATCGATTTCTTCGTCAACGTCGAGCACCGCCAGGGGCGCGGCATTTTTGCTGAAGCCACGGTCAAGGTGCGGGTGGACGGGGCGGTGCTGCATACCGCCGCCGAGGGCAATGGACCGGTGAATGCCATGGACAACGCCCTGCGTAAGGCCCTCCTCCCGCGCTATCCACAACTGGCGTCGTTCAACCTGGCGGATTATAAAGTGCGCATCCTGGATGGGGAAAACGGCACGCAGGCCGTGACGCGCGTGCTGATCGACACGCAGAACGGCACCAAGCGCTGGAGCACGGTCGGCGCCAGCGCCAACATCATCGAAGCCAGCTGGCGCGCCCTCGCAGACTCGATCGAGTACGGCCTGACGGTCGCGCAAGCGTAAGGGCGGGCCTGCGAATCCGCTCTGGTATTGGAGGACTGATGCACGCAAAGATCGTCCTGCTCCCTGGTGACGGGATCGGCCCCGAGGTGGTCGCCGAGGCCGTGCGGGTCTTGGATGCCATCGCCACGAAAAACGGGCACACCTTCACATACACTGAATGCCTGATCGGCGGCTGCTCCATCGACCGGTCCGGCACGGCGCTGAGCGACGAGACCCTGGCCGACTGCCAAGCCGCAGACGCGGTCCTGCTCGGCGCGGTTGGCGGGGCCAAGTGGGATGACCCGCAGGCCCGGGTCCGCCCGGAGCAGGGCCTGCTGGGGCTGCGCAAGGGGATGAACGTATTCGCCAACCTGCGCCCGGTGAAGGTGCATCCGGCTTTAATCGCTGCCTCTCCGCTTAAGCCGGAGAAACTCAAGGATGTGGATATCCTCGTCGTCCGCGAGCTGACCGGCGGTCTGTATTTCGGCCAGCCGAAGGGCCGTCAGAGAGAGGACGGCCACGAACGTGCCGTGGACACGCTTGAATACTATGATTACGAAATCCGGCGCGTGGTGGAACTTGCCTTCCGCCTGGCGGAAGGCCGCCGGCTGAAAGTCTCGTCGGTGGACAAGGCAAACGTGCTTGAGTCGTCCCGACTGTGGCGGCAGATTGCCACGGAGATTGGTGCGCAGTATCCCCACGTAGCCCTGGAACATGTCCTGGTCGATACGGCCGCCATGCGGCTGGTGACGAACCCTGCCGGCTTCGACGTGCTGGTCACCGAGAATATGTTCGGGGATATTCTCACCGATGAGGCGTCTGTCCTGGCGGGATCGATGGGCATGCTCCCCTCCGCCAGTTTGGGGGAGAGGGCCCCGGGTTGTACGAGCCGATCCACGGTTCGGCGCCCGACATCGCCGGACAGGGAATCGCCAACCCGGTAGGGGCGATCCTGTCCGCCGCTCTGCTGCTCCGCCACTCCTTGGGGCTGGGGGCCGAAGCCGCCTCCGTCGAAAGGGCCGTGGATGGAGCCATCACATCCGGCTGCACCACCGCCGACCTGGGCGGCAGGTTGAACACCCGCCAGATGAGCGATGAAATTCTTGCTCGTCTATGAGTATTGAAAGGAGAGAGCCCATGGGAATGGAATTGAAGTACGTCTGGATGAATGGCGAGCTGGTGGAGTTCGAGAAGGCCACGATCCACTTCCTCACCCCCGCCCTGCATTACGGTGCGGCGGTCTTTGAAGGCATCCGCTGCTACACCACCGAGAAGGGGCCGGCGGTCTTCCGTCTGCAGGAGCACGCCGAGCGCCTGCTCGCTTCGGCGCGCATCTTCGGCTTCCGCGAGCTGACCTACACCGCCGATCAGCTGGCCGAGGCCGTCAAGGCTGTCGTGGCGGCCAACGGCTTCAGCGAATGCTACATCCGCCCTCTGCTCTACCTGACCGGGGGCGGCTGGAACCTGAATGTGGACATGGGCCGGGCCGGCCTGGCGATCGCGGCCTGGAAGTGGGACAATTACCTGGGAGAGGAAGCCCTGGCGAAGGGCATCCGCGCCAACGTCTCGTCGTTCACCCGCCACCAGCCCAATGTGATGATGACCAAGGCCAAGATCACCGGCAATTATGCCAACAGCTTTCTGGCGAAGACCGAGTTGGTGCGGCTGGGCTTCGATGAGGCCATCATGCTCAATCCGCAGGGCTTTGTGGCTGAATGCACTGGCGAGAACATCTTCGTCGTACGCGGGGAGAAAATTACCACCCCGCCCCTCGTCGATGTGCTCGAAGGCATCACCCGCGACTCGGTCTTTACCATCGTCCGGGACCTGGGGTACGAGATCGCCGAGCAGCCTGTCTCGCGCGACCAGCTTTACTCCGCCGACGAGGTCTTTGTTTCCGGCACTGCCTCTGAAGTCATAGGCCTGAGTGAAATCGATTTCCGCAGGGTCGGGGAAGGCAGGACCGGTCCGATCACGCGCGCCGTCCAACTGGCTTTTCACGATGCCATTCACGGCAAGAATCCGCAATATGCCAGTTGGTTAAGTCCCGTGAAAGAAGACGATTTGGCCTTCAAAAAGCTCGACATTCCTGCCCTGGACGGGTAGAATGCCCCCATCTGCTGAACACGGAGGCGGATTGGTCCCGCTGGATCAGAGGCTGGGCCAGCGTGGCTTATTTCGGGCGTAACGCCTAAAGGAGGATACCCATGTCAAAGGATCTGATCGTATTTTTGGAGGACCGGCCAGGCGAACTGGCCAAAATGGGCGAGGCGCTGGGCAAAGCGGCGGTGAACATCGATGGGATATGTGGTCTGACTGTCGGAGAGAGAGGCGTCATTCACATCCTGGTGGAAGATGCAACCAAAGCTCGCCGTGCTCTGGAAGCCAGCCACCTTGAGGTCGGCAAGGAAACCGAAGTGCTGGTGCTGCCTGTGGAAGATCGGCCCGGTGTCCTGGGGAACATTTCCCGCCGGTTGGCGAATGCGGGGGTGAGCATCCAACTTGCCTACATGGCCACCTCCAAGAGCCTGGTGATCGGTGTCGATGATCTTGCGAAGGCAAAGGCGGCAGTAGAGACGAAGAAACCGGCGTAGTTCTATCGCTGTTTTGGCGCCGGGATGTTCTAAAAGACGAAAGCTACCAGGAATCAAAAAGATCACATAGTTCCTGTGAGATTCTTTTCACTTCTTGTATAGGTTATTTTATCTTCAAGATTGGGGTCTAGAAAAGCGTATATAGCATATCAGATGATTTCACCGCGAAGAGCGCTGAGATCGCAGAGATGGAAATTTATAGGAAGAGAAAATAAGGAGTAAATCTCCGCGATCTTCCCGAGCACCCCCTGGAACTCGCGCTGGCGCTTTGTGCCAGGGCAAGTATGCGTCCTCTCCCGGAGAGACACCGGTACGGTATGCGGTGAAAGTATTCTAAATCATTAATACCCTAATTCCTTCAACATCGGCACCGTGCGGCTGACCCAGCCCAGGGCGGGGTCGTCCACGCTGCCCTGGACGCGCTGCTCGCCGGCCAGGAACCACAGGTAGTAGGTGGTGTAACCTGGTGCGCTGACCACGGTGTGGTAACCGCGCGGCATCATGTGCAGGCTGTTATCGCGAACGGTAAAGTTCTCTTCCTCGCCTTCTTCGTTGTAGTAGTGGCAAAGGCCGAAGCCGTCGCCCGGTCTGACCTTGAAGTAATACATCTCCTCATGGCACGCCTCGCGCGGAAGGTCGTCCACCTGATGCTTGTGCGGCGGGTAGGTGCTCCAGTTGCCGCTGGGGGTGAAAGTCTCGCCGGCGATCAGGCGACGGGCCGGCAGCTCGGGCTGGGAGGCCAGGGTGAGGATCTGATGGTAGTAGCGTTTGAAGTTGGCTGCGCCCCAGGCGCCGTTGGCCACCTGGTCCGGAGTAATGACGTATGGCTCTGCCTTCAGATCGCTGGGTGCGCTGGGCAGGGCGATCTCCACCGCGCCTTCAGCCTGGATGGTGAACTTGGCGCCGGCTGGAATGTATACCGAGTGCGGCTTGCCATTGAACACATTTGGGCGACCGCCGACCTTCTCGAAGCGCTTGCCGCCGACTTCGAAGGTGGCCTTTCCGCCCAGCAGAATGGCTAGGAGTTCGCGCTTCCCACTCTCGGCGCGGTATGTTTCCCCGGCACCCAGCTTTAGGAAGCCAAAGTCGAGCAACTTGCACGGATTGTAGGGCAGGGTATTCAAGCCCTGGTTTGCGGTCAGGATGGCATGATATTTCATGGGCATACTCCTTTGGAAAAATTAACGAATCAATACCACGGATGGACACAATTGACCAGCGTTTTCCATCAAACGAGTCCTATTCGGGGCTCGACAATCACCGGATTGCGCAAAGTCCCGAGCTTTTCGATCCGGATTTCCACCAGTAAGAGAGGAAAGGGTTAACATCATAGCTCTTTCGGCCTTGTTGACCACCACTATGCCGATGATGAAATCCGTGATCGAATCGCTTGAAGCCGCCGGCTTACGGAAGAACGTAAAAGTGATGATCGGAGGTGCCCCGGTTACTGAGGGCTATGCTAAACAGATAGGCGCGGATGGCTATGCAACTGACGCCAGCCGGGCGGTGAACATGGCTAAATCTCTGGTCGGTGCAAGCGCGCCCTCCATTTTAATTCAATAGGGTTTTTTAGAAACGGCAAACCAGTCATTGGATTGATTCATCACCGAGGTTATCCATGAATGATATATATCTGTCCTGGCTACTTAAGTCATCCGCCCGGATCTGTACAGAAAAACCGATGGATGGGGTCACCTTATAAGGGCATGATGCGATTTACTCTCATATCATCACACTCATGGGCTCGCATATTTGGCATCTTCCTCTTTCATTAACGCAGAGCGCTAATGTTCGTCAAATCCCCACCGAATTTCTCAGATTACTTTGCGGATGAGCTAAGTAGCCAGCACAGGTCGGGCCTATGCTCGCTTGGGCTTTGATAAATGGTCAAGTATGGTACATAGCGCGATTGCTATTCTAAATTGTTAAAGCAGGCTAACGCTCCGCTGAAACCCCTTTTGTACACGGATTTCACGGAGAAGGCCTATTTTTTGTTTGGCTCCGACATGGCCAGCGGTAACCCCAGGTTGCCGACCCTCAGCCAGTGTGATAATTGAAATTCGGTGCTTGACCGGGTGAAAGCCCCCAACCTTTTCGGGCATGATGGGATATATATAGTGGTGGATAATGGACGAGCAAAACGCCATCCAGCGACTCAAAGACGGTGATATCAGCGGACTGGAATTCCTCGTAAACCGCTATCAGGTGAAGGCTGCGCATACAGCGTATCTGATCACGGGCGACCCCGGGCTGGCCGAGGATGTAGTGCAGGATTCCTTCCTGCGAGCTTATCGCGGCATACGTGGCTTCGATGCCACACGTCAATTCGAGCCATGGTTCCTGCGCAGCGTAGTCAACGCCTCTGTAAAGATGATGCAAAGATCGGCGCGGCAGGTTCAAGTCGAGGATGGATCGGAGGTGGGGGCTTTCTCGCAGCTGGCTGCACAGATGGAATTGTCGAGTCGCAGGTGGAGTCCGCCGAAGTCCAACAGCAGATTTGGGATGCCATGCAGAAGTTGTCGCCGCGCCAGCGAGCGGTCATTGTCTGGAGATATTTTCTGGAGATGAGCGAGAAGGAAATGGCCGTCGAAGCAGGCGCGGCCACCGGCACGATCAAATGGCTGTTGAATGCCGCCCGCGAACGGTTGCGAAGTTTATTGGTGGAAAGGAGCGACAAATGAAAGAGCTGGGCATGAAAGACGCGCTTGAGAACATTGCTCGAGCAGGAGTGCCGGAGAAATTTAACATGTGGCCGGAGATCGAGGCACGGCTGAATGAGAGGAAATCATTCATAAAAACCTTGCGCGCCCGGCCCTTGCTGGCGATCATCATCGTGTTATTGATCGTGCTGCTGCTGACTGGCGTTGCGTATGCCATTGGGCTGCTGACCGGGTATATCCCTGGCGTTGGTTTCGTTCAGGAAAATTCGCTGCGGGTGCTGGCCGAACCGGTGAGCCAGACGCGCCAGGGTATCACCGTGACCATCGAGCAGGTCACCGTCGACTCCGGGCGCACGGTACTCGTCTATAAAACTGAAGGCCTGACCATCGCGGCCGCCGATTCAAAAGGCGAAGGCGCGCCCTTTGGCGCGCCCACCTCGCTGCGACTGCCGGATGGAACAAGCCTTGAAGTCTCTGCGGATAACGGCTACGGCGGGACGCCCGAACCGCTGGTCAACAATATTCATACGGAAGGCGGCTGGCCGAACTATGTTCAAAGGCTTGTTTATCCGCCTGTGCCGCCGCAGGTGAACGAACTGACGTTACTCATCCCCATCCTTCAAACAATGCCCGCAGGCGCTGCGCTTGAGAACTGGGAAATTACTTTCCGCCTGAAGCCTGCGCCGCCAGACTTGACCTTTGCGCCGATTACCGAGCTTGCCCCACCCACTCCCCAGCAAGCGGAACCGGTCGTGTCCGCAGAAACAGGTACGCCCGCGCTTTCCAACACCGCCTCCCTTAATGGATTTACGTTCAAACTGGAAAATGTCATCGAACTGGAGGATGGTTTTGTCTTTACGGGCAACTTGTCCTGGGATGATTCGGCATTTCCCACGGGCAAAGGCATGCTGGCAGAGCCGGTGATTCCGACGCTCACCGATGAAAACGGGCAGAAAATTCCCATCGAGCAAGTACAGCTCAACGCAACCTATGATGAACACAACGCGCCGTGGTCGTATCGCACCAATCGGAAGGCTTTTTCGGGACCACTGACGTTGAGCATTTCATCCATCAAGACGAGCATGACCGCCCCGGCTGTTGACTTTGCAGTTGACTTCGGTTCCAACCCGCAAATTGGACAAACATGGGAAATCAACCGTGATTTTGTGATGGCGGGGCATACGATTTGCCTATTATCTATTCGCCTAATAAATCCGCCTGATACTTGTTCGAAGTCCGGGCTTGAATTCAAATTCAAAGGAGACATGGCCGAAATCGGTGCTATGGTGGCCGATGTTAATCCGGAACCTACCGTTGATCAAATCTGCAGCGGTGGAGGCGGGGGCGGAGGTGGAGGCGGACCTGTTGATCCAACGGTTTTTTCCATTGCCGTTTCGTACAGGAATATTCCCACTGGCGGACATCATTTTTTGATCAACGTATCCATCCCCTATATAGTGAATGGTCCATGGCAGGTGGCTTGGAATCCGCCGTTGACTTCCAAGCCTACGCCAACTTCCGAGCCCGAGGCTTGTTTGACCAACGAAAAATGGCAGCAGCTTATCGCCCGGAATGATCCACTGCCGTCTGAACTGGGTGGTCACATCCTTATCAGCGTTGATGCGGGCCCTGCGCCCACTTCCAACTTTCCATTGCTGCAAATCTCCAATCTGGATGGAAGTGATCGGCGCGATCTTGTCAACGGCGGTTGGCCTGCACTTTCACCGGATGGTACACATTTGATTTACAGCGATGACAAAAGTGTCCATATGCTTGACATTTCCACCGGACAAGATTCCCCGCTTGGGACTGGCGGCCTTATCCCGGTCTGGTCGCCGGATGGCTTGCGAATTATGTATACGACTTTTACCGATCTGTATATGATGCAAGCCGATGGTACAGGAGCACGAAAGATCGATACTGTTGCAGCACAGTGGGTCAATCCCATTGGTTTCCTGCCCGATAACCGAACCATCGTTTATAGCGTCTACGGTGAAGGTTTTGCTTTCATAATGCAAAACCTGCAAAGCGGCGAAACGAAGAAGCTCTTCTCGGTCATGAGCAAAGCCGGTTTAGGCGTTCTTTCGCCCGATGGACAGTGGATCGTCTTCAGCGACCGGGTATTTGGAGGCAGCGGGCCGGGCATATTCGTCTCACGTTTGGATGGGTCGGGGCGCAGGTTAATCGCCGCGTCCGATGTTCCAGCGGCTTTTACCCCGGCCTGGAGTCCGGATGGTCAATGGCTGCTCGTCAATACGGCTGACGATCGTCAGGCCCACCCGACGCCGGTGTACAGGCCAATGGCAATCGAACTGGCAACCTGCCGTGTCGCCGTGCTGCCACCCACATTAGGAGATGTGCTGAATTGGGTCAGGTGATTTGATTGGATTCCATAAAGCCATGAACTAAATCGCAAATCCTGCCACTGACTCCGCCTCTCGCTCTCCGGTGCCCGGCCGCAACCTGACGAAAGCAATCCGTACGGCCTTGACAGCACACTTCTCAAGATCGCGGAATCCCTGCAGACCATGCCAAGTACTTTTCCAACGCCAGTCGTGACAGTTCAAGTCTTGCCTCCGACGACACCGACAGCAACTCCAGATTGTCAACCCATACCCGGCGTGACGATTGAAGTTCAACGCTTAGGCGCCACCACTGCTATACTTCACGCCAGCGGATTACAGCCCGGAGAAGTTACGTTTGTGTTTTACAGCACTTCCATCAATGGGGTTGGCGCAAAGAGGGGCGAGGCTTGGGGATTTGTCAAAGGTGCAAATGAACACGGCGAGTTTTCACTCGAACTCACCGACTTGCAACCTCTGGAAGGAAAGACGAAGGTAACCTGGGATATACGTCTTGTGCATGCACGCGGCGTCGCCTGTCCTGAGATCACAATGCCCTGAAAAGAGGAACTGAGGGTTTTATGAAAAAGAGCCTCGTTTCCTAACAAGCCTTAGTTGGCTCGCGACCGAAACCTCTATGGCGCAAAAATCCTATCCTATGCTAGATACCGGACCTGAAGGTTGCCTGTAGTAATCGTGGATGACGCCTCCCAAGACATCTCGTCTGCGAACCTGTCCACTTGTGTACCTTTCTATATGGAGCGGCTTTATGGCGGAACTGGATGGAATATTTACACCATACAGGGTGGGTGAACATGGCTGCTTGGGCTATTTGGTTATATAGGTACAGATGGATCATCGTGAGGATCTCTAAAAATCAAAAGCAGGACCGATAATGGTTGATGTCATTATAGGGAACCGATGGATGCATGTCAAGCAAGATACTGTCCACTGTGTCCATGGCTTACTATCTTAGCGAAAATGGGTAGATTTCACTTCCAGGGGAATGCTTTATACGGATAATATCATTGTCTTCATCTGCTCGGCCGTTTGAGCTCGTTTTGTTGTATGATTTAACAAGTTGTCGGCTGAGAAGTGTCTCTAAACTTTTCCCTAATTATGTCTACAATGCTCTGACACGGAACAGTCGGCCTATTATGTAAATGCCCTCCATATTGTAATAGATTACACAAGGGGTCGTTTATCAATTCTGAGGATCTCAGTTCATGTCCTTTCCAGGAGGAGGTCTACCACACGACTGATGCAGTATAGTGCACTTGCCGCGGCTCAATCCTCTCGGTTCAATTATGCAAACAGTATCTTTAGGTATTTTGAAACCTCAAAAATCGTCAAATTCTTTTTTATCAACACAAGTCCCACCTGTAATTGTGGAAAAAGAATCTCTTACACCTAATACTGAGTGGCACAAGCTCTGAGGTATACCTGGAGACCTCGCTCACCTGACTGACCCACTTCCTGTGTTGGCTAGGCGATTTGCCGTCATGAGCTCCCTTCCCATTCGCTTTGGTGCGCACATCTTTTTGTGGATAGAGCGCTGGAGTAGCCAGCACATTGGTTTGTTCGAGCGCGTAAAAGCCCTGGGATTGGACTGCTTGGAAATCGCGGTTGGCGACGAGGTGGATTTCAATCCCAGCCAAATCCGCCAAGGCTCCGAAGCGCTCGGTCTGGAGATCATCGCCAGCCCCGGCGGTGTCTGGCCGTTGGAGGCTGATATCGCCCATCCTGACTTGCAGAGGCGTCAGTTTGGTCTTGGTTGGCACAAAGCCTGGATCGACCGGATCGCTGCAGCCAAGGCGACGGCTTACACCGGTGCACTCTATAGCCACCCGGGCCGTGTCGAGCGCCGCCCACCTTCAGAGGCAGAATTAGCTATCGCAGCCGAGAACTTGCATGTGCTGGCGGAGTATGCCGCTCGGTCCGGTGTTACACTGGCATTGGAACCCATGAGCCGATTCCGCACTCACTTGGTCAACACCCCCCAGCAGGCAATGGATTTGGTCCAGCAGGCCGACCACCCTAATCTTAAGGTGTTGTTTGACACTTACCACGCCGTGACCGAGGTGCGCGACTACGCCGCTGGCCTGCATACCTTGGCTGGGCGACTATGGGGCCTGCATGCCTGCGAGAACGACCGAGGCGTACCAGGCGGCGGCTTAGTCCCATGGGAAGCTGTCTTCGGAGCCTTACGGGAAATCCACTTTTCTGGGCACATTCTGTTAGAGAGTTACAACACTTCCCTCAAAGACTTTTCATCCTCCCGCGGTCTTTTCCAGAACGTTTGTCCCGACGGCGATGAGTTCGTGCGGAGCGGGCTGAAGTTTTTGCAGTCCAGCTTGTGAGCACCGAACCCATTCTTTGAATGGCACTTAAGAGGAGATTGAAGGAATGGTCGCCATGAAAAAATTTTCTCCTTTGGATCTATCCGCTTATTTCAATACAGGACGAGGCAATGCTGTTTATAAAAATCAAAGTTTGTGGCATAGGGCGATACAACCGCTGTTACTGCAACTACCCGGTGGGCAGCAGACCTTTTGGGGTATTCCTTTTCTTTTAGGTAAAAAAGAAGGCAAACGAAGCTGGATTGTGCTAGGCGCTCATCAAAATAGCGTCACCGTAACTGTAGAGAAGCAGGCCACCTATGTGGTCTTCGCGGATTTTGCTGATTCTTCAAATAAACCAGAGGACCGGGGACCATCGCTCGATGGTGAGGTAGGATATGTGCAGCGGCCTGGCGAACTTTTAGCGAATTATGCACTTATATATACGGACGGAAGCGAAGTCTGCCAGCCTATCCGACGCCGATTTGAAATTAACGATGCCTGTATTACTTGGGGCCATTTAGCGTTCACCTCACGTTCTCATAACGTGGTGGAGCCGTTGGATATGAGGGGTCCTTATCCCGGAAATTTATGGGGACTTTACCAAACCGGTAAGGATCTCGGTGAATATAAGACCCCAGTCCATTATTGGCTATATGCCCTATCGAACCCTCATCCAGAGAAACAATTAGCCTCGATACGCCTGGAGGCAAGCGGATCGGGGCACTTGGCTGTCGCAGGGATCACTCTCTATCACGGGAGAGAGCACCCATTGCGCCATCAAAGGTTAGAAGCCGTACGAATAACGTTACCAGACGAGGAGCTATCCCGCATAGAGAACATTAAGTTGGAAATCGATCAGGGAATTATTGCCCGAACGTATTCTGTTCCCTCGATCGACTCAGAAGCCTGGTTAAATGCGCTACCTAAAGGTTGTGGTGAAGCACCTGAACAGCCACAACCGGTAAAACAATTCGTTGCGGAGATCACCGCCAGTCCAGATGCTCTGCTTAAGGTCGCCAAGCATGAAGTGGAATTGAAAGATCTTTATACGGAGGGTAAAAGTAAGAGCCGGGATGGAAAGGTATGTATCGAAGTTCTTACCCCCCACAAAACTTGGCTGGATGTCACTATTGAAGACTCGTCGACTGGCCTGCCAACCCCCGCGCGCGTTCACTTTCGCGCTTCAGATGGTCGCTACTTGCCTCCTTACGGCCATCGCCATGAAGTCAACGACGGCTGGTTTGAGGATTATGGCGCTGACCTGAAGCTGGGTAATACCCAATATGCCTATGTGGATGGAACATTCAGGATCGAGCTACCTGTTGGAGACGTGTATGTTGAGCTGAGCAAAGGGTTCGAGTATAGCCCGGTACGCCAGAAACTGACCATTCAGCCAGGACAGCGGGAGCTCAAATTACGCATAGAGCGCCCGGTCAATTGGCGGTCAAATGGCTGGGTTACCGCAGACACGCATGTCCACTTTATTTCACCGGAGACAGCGGTACTTCAGGCGCAAGGAGAGGGGATTAACCTGGTTAACCTCTTGGCGTCACAGTGGGGTGATCTCTTCACCAATGTGGGAGACATTACTGGTAGCGTTTCTGGCACCAGCCGGAACGATACAATCGTCTGGGTAGGGACAGAGAACCGTCAACATATTCTCGGACATATAAGCCTGTTGGGCACGAAGGGTATGCCCGTTTTCCCGATGTGTGCAGGTGGGCCTGATGAAAGCTACATCGGGGATCCGACCTGGATGAGCCTGGCTGAATGGGCAGACCAATGCAGGCAGAAAGAGGGGGTGGTCATTTCTCCTCATTTTCCCAACCCATTGTGCGAAGTAGTTGCCGACATTATCTTGGGTAAAGTGGACGGCGTTGAAATTCGCGACTTTTACGCCCCCAAACTCGACACTTTTTCCATTACAGAATGGTATCGATTTCTCAACTTGGGCTACCACCTGGCGGCCGTTGGCGGGACCGATAAGATGTCCGCTGGGATACCAGTAGGGGGTGTGCGTACGTATGCTCAAATCGAAGATCGGGATTTTACTTTCGAAAACTGGGGCAAAGCCGTCCGTGCTGGTCGGACTTTTACGACCAGCGGACCTCTGCTCGAACTGAAGGTCGAAGGCCAACCACTAGGCGTCGAAATCCGCCTGCCCAAAGGCGGTGGAACATTAGACGTGGAGGCTCGCGCTCTTTCGACCCAACCCTTCCATGAGTTGCAAATCGTGGTAAACGGGGCAATTGTTGCCAGAGAAACCACCGGTGCGGGAAGCCTGTCTACCGTACTCCACACTCAACTCCGATTTGAAAAAAGCAGCTGGATAGCCGCACGCTGCCTGAGCCGGCTAAAAGTTTGGTTCTATGAGCCTGTGTTCATGGCGGCCCACACCTCCCCGATTTATATTCAGGTGGAAGAGAATGAGTTGTTTAACCCCTCCGATGCTATGTACATGCACACCCTGCTCGAAGGAGGGTTGGCCTGGCTGGAGACCCTATCGATCCCCGCTGATCCGATGAGACAAGCCAGGGTACGCAGCGTTTTTGAGGCGGCGCAGGAAAGACTGAGCGAACCACGGTATCCCCATCCCCATCCCGATTAAGCCCGACATGGGCTGGATTGGCATCGGTGGACGATGATCAGCATCACTTGGAAATGCGCAGATATACAATTACTTCCGACCACATGGTTCCTTGCATTGCAAACAAGGAGGTTATGGTATGATGAGATTGTGTCCCCTGATGGCCGATCTTACTCGGCGCCCCGACCTTTTAGTGTCTTGAGCCCATCAATTATCACGCCAATGAGCGGAAAGTAAGTAACTGTTGTCTGATCTTAGCGCAGCAGGGGTTGATCCTATGACAGACCTGGAACAATATATACAGAGAACGCCTTTAATGGACACTCATGAACACACGGCAAAAGAAGACGTGTATGTCAATGATGGCCCCGATGTGTTGAGTGATCTGTTCGATAATTACACACAAATGGATTTGATCGTTGCAGGGGCAACACCTGATGCAGTTCAACGTCTAATAAACTCTTATGATCCCGACATTAAGGCTCGCTGGGCGGGGGTGAGCCAGGCATGGCAGCACTGCCAGTATACTGGTTTTGGTCGAGCGACCCGACTGATCGCAAAGCATGCGTATGGGATGGATGAAATAACTCTACCAGCGATCGAAGCTGCCGGGAAAAAGAATAAAGAGCTCCGCCAGCCTGGTGAACGGTTGCGGATTCTTAAAGAAACAGGCAATCTGGATCATGTCCAAATTGATGATGGGATATGGGCCTGCCATCCTGACCCTAGCGGCCCGGATTTCTTCCTATATGATCTCCAATGGGCCCACCTGAGTTCAGGCATGATCGATCTGGGCGCCCTTCAAAAGGAGACGGGAATTGAAATTGTAAATATCAAATCAATGCGCCAGGCATTGGAAAAGCTCTTTGCTTTGTACGGCCAGATCGCCGTGGCAGTAAAATCCCAATATGCTTATAACCGGACACTGCTCTGGCACGAACGAACTGATATGGAGGCTGAACAAGTCCTAAGGGGGATGATAAAAGGTGAGGTCATTAGTGAAGAGGGTAAACTATGTATTGGCGATTGGTGCCTGTCTCGGGGGATTGAACTGGCAATCGAGTACGACATACCCTTCAAAATACACACGGGGTACATATATGGTTATAGCGTAATGTTTCCGGAGCGAATTTCCTCTGGGCATTTAGCCAGCTTGTTACAGCATTACCCCAAAGCTCGCTTTGTCCTGATGCATATCGCTTATCCGTACTACCACGAACTGGTCGCCATGGCCAAGCATTTTCCAAATGCGTACGTGGATATGTGTTGGTCCTGGAGTATTGACCCTCTCAGCGCCGCTGACTTCCTACGCCATATCATCCATGCCGTGCCTTCCAATAAGCTGTTCATGTTTGGGGGTGATACTCACTGGCCCAACCAATCGGTG
This sequence comes from uncultured Chloroflexia bacterium, assembly GCA_963739255.1. Lineage (GTDB taxonomy): Bacteria > Chloroflexota > Anaerolineae > Anaerolineales > Villigracilaceae > UBA877. The sequence continues at coordinate 271,257 of CAVTZT010000008.1, read as the reverse complement.
GCATATGCCACCCAGGCCCGTTCCTGGCTGAGGCGTGCATTGCAGGCTGAAATAGACGAGGGCTTGCTCAGCGAAGCGGAGGCGATATCCCTGGCGACCCTCTTTATGCGTGAAAATCAAGAAGCCTGCTTTAATTTGGAAATGAAACGAGCAGCTATCCAGAGAGCATATTCACAGCAAGAATGAACAGAATATCACTGGCAGGTACCTGGAATATTACGTGGAGCGATGGGTTGCATGGGAAAATGGATCATTTCCTGCAACCGCTCACCGACCCTGGGCGCTATCTTTCTTGTCCGTTTCCCGGCAGTATTCAGGCCGGCTTGATTGCCAGTGGGTGGTTGGAGGACCCTAAGGTCGGAATAAACTCGCTTAAATCTCGCTGGGTAGAGGAAAATTTCTGGATCTTACGCCGTACTTTCGACATTCCCGCCGAGGCAATTGAGTTCCCACCCCATCCTGCACATTGAAAAGCTTGAAGGAGTGGCAAAAGTAGCAGTGAACGGGACCCTGCTCGGCGAGCATGCTAACGCCCATCGTCCTGTCTACATCGACTTGAGCAACGTAATACGGCCGGGTGAAAATGAAATCGTCATCTTTCTTGAAAGCGGGCTTTTCAAGGTCGCAGATCTTCCCTGGAAGGATTATTCAGTTCGTCCGGAGACAATACTTAATAAGCGTCACCATCTGCGTCACGCGCAGTATGAGTTCGGTTGGGACTGGAACCCACGGCTAGTATTTATGGGCTTGCATGGCAAATTAGAGATTATTTGGGGGAACACTCCCTACCTTGAACAGGTTCTTGTGCTGGCGGAAGTTGCAGAAGATTTGCAATCGGCCCGTCTCAGATTGATACCAATGTTCTTTGTTTCGTCTTCATCTTCGGTCAGGGTCTCCCTCTCCATAACAAACCTTGATGGGCTGAACGCAGAGGCGGAGGCAATCCTTGCGGCGGGTGAGGCTGAATTAGAAGTAGCTTCGGATATATCGCAGCCAAAGCTGTGGTGGCCGCGCGGCCATGGAGACCCTTATCTCTATGCAGTAACTCTCAAAGCTACTTGTGCAGGGCATGAGATTGCCAGATGGGAGGGTGAAATCGGTTTCCGTCGCATCGAAATTGCCCAATCGCCTCATCCGAAGTCTGGGCGCTATTTTCATCTCCGTGTAAACGGGCGCCCCATCTTCTGTAAAGGTGCAAATTGGGTTCCGCCTGAGCTGAGCCCTTATGAAGTTGCCAACGAAAGGGTATCGCAGCTTGTCGACCTGGCCGAAGCCGAAAATTTCAATATGCTTCGTGTGTGGGGGGGAGGTGTGTGGGCTAGCCATGATCTTTTAAAACTGTGCGATCAACGGGGCATCATGGTCTGGCATGACATGCTATTTGCTTGTTCCAAATATCCTGGCGACCAACCAGAATTCTTGGCGGAGGTCGAGCGTGAGGTTTCGTGGGGAATACGCGAGTTTAGCTGCCATCCATCCTTGATGGTTTGGTGTGGCAATAACGAACTGGAGGAGGGTTTATGGAACTGGGGGTACAAGCAGCAAGGCCGGACGGCGCCTGATTATGTCCTGTTTCATCATGTGATTCCTGTTTTAATGTCCCGCATTGACCCGACCCGGCCTTATTGGCCGAGCTCCCCGTACTCCAGTACATCTGAAAATCCCATTGACCCGACAGTCGGTGACCAGCATCCATGGACGGTTTCATTGGGCGAAGATGGGCCCAATTTCTGGGCTTATCGTAAACGCGTTGACCGTTTTCCCAATGAGGGTGGAGTACTGGGATGTGCCCCATTGGCCTCCCTGAAGAAGTTCTTAAACCCCACCGAGCTCAAGATGCGGTCTATAGCTTGGGAACATCATGATAACGCTATGAATTTCCTATATAGCGAACCGGGAATTTCTTACCAGTTAATTGAGTATTGGCTTGGCCGCCAGTACACCTCATTTTCGCTGGAAGAATATATCATTGCCAGTGGGCTCCTTCAAGCCGAAGGGCTGAAGGAGTATATCCTCAATTACCGCCGTCGTTGGCCAAGTACAGCATCGGCCATCTTTTGGGATTTTAATGAACTCGTGGCCGACAGTTCATGGTTGGGGGGCAATTGATTATTACCTTCACAGAAAATTGGCTTTCCATTCAGTGCGACGAGCATTTTCTCCGACTACAATTGCCCTGGCCGACGAGGATCAGGAAGTTGGGGTCTATGTGATCAATGACAGGCCCGATCCAATTACTGTAAAAATTAAAGCAGGCAATTTCGTTGCGGAAGGGAATTGTTTAGAACTTATAAGACTGGATTGCGTCTTGCCGCCCTTTAGCAGCCAGAAGGTGGCCGTTCTCCCGCGCGACCCATCTCGCATCAATTATGCTCTCTTATATGATGAGCACGCGCGATTTATTGCGCAGGATCGTTTGCTGCTGCGCCCCTTCCAGGCCTGGACCTTTTGCCGTCCAGACATCCGGATTAAGACGATTAAGAAAGCGGATGGACGCATGGCGCGCTATGAAAGTGATGTATGGATATGGGGTGTGGTTTTAGACCCCTCCGGTGAAAGCACAACGAGGGACGATGTGTTTGATCTCTTCCCTGGCGTCGCCTATGACGTGCCCTTAGGCGAGTCGGATAGGGCTATGCCTGTTTATTTCACCGGCAATAGCCTGCTGTTGACACCACAGAGGAAAAATTATAAGCATAGTCGTTAAGCATTAGTGATAACGAGCGTCTTTGCTGCTCTAACGGGTTTTTTATTGGTGCATCAGTGTTTCAATGGATCCTTGATGTAGGATGTTCCATTTCAAGTGTCATTCTGTCCACCTAAAGGATATCCTTCATGTCAAATCTCAAACTTGCTGTGTTAGGCGCTGGTTGGTGGTCAACCAGTTTCCAAATCCCGGCCTGGTTGGAATTCAAAAAACAGGTGGATCTGGTGGCTGTCTGTGATCGCGACCTGACCAAAGCCCAGGCCATCGCAGACCGTTTCCATATTCCGCATGCCTATGCTGATGCCGAGGCTGTTTTCGAGACAGAAAAACCGGATTTTGTTGACGTCGTCGCTTCCATCCCCGCCCACGAACCCCTGGTAAACCTGGCTGCTCGCTGTCAGGTTCCCGTCATTTGTCAGAAACCGATGGGACCTGATTATGCCGCGTGCCAACGCATGGTTCAGACCTGTAGCCAGGCCGGGATTCCCTTCCTGGTGCACGAAAACGCTCGATGGCAAGCTGGGTTTCGGGCGATGAAACAGCTTCTGGATTCCGGAGTTATCGGAAAGCCGTTCCGTGCCAAAATTGTGTTGAATGATTACGACAATTTTACCAACCAGCCTTACTTGAAGGTAGAACACCGCCTGACGATTGCTGATACTGGTAGCCATTCGCTGGATGTAATACGCTTCTTTTTTGGCGAAGCTCAGGAAATCTACTGTAGAACTCAACGCATACGCTCGGATATCGCTGGCGAGGATGTAGCAACGATCATGCTACGTTGCGGTGATGTAACCGTGCTGAACGAATTGAGTAATTCCACCCGCACGTATGATGATCCGGCATACCCCCAGATGGTAATAGAAGGCACGTCGGGTACGCTGGAATTATTAACTGAACATAGGGTGCGCCTTACCACCGCTGAGGGCACGGGCATTGAACGCCACGCGCCGCCAGTTTATTCTTGGAGTCAGGGTCCCCATCCTTGGTTGACCAGCATTGTCCCCTGTCATGCCAATCTGTTGCAAGCTATTCAAGCGGGCAATGCCAGTCTAGCCGAAACGAACAGTGTAGACAACCTCAAGACCATGCGTCTAGTATATGCTGCCTATGATTCGGCAGAACGTGATGAATTGATCAATTGTTCCTAAGCTACTAGCAGGGGTGTTCTACTCAATAAATATATCCGGTTGAGCGGTTGGGGGGAGATGACTCGTCGATTCGTTTCTTCTTAGGTAGTTATTGGACCACAACGAGTAGCATATGACAAATGGCACTTGATTCTGCCCTTTTAAGGAGTTATATTGTTAAACGATTACGCCAACGATTACGTAATCGTTTAACAATATACTTGGGAGTCTCATTATATGCCCACAATCCTTGATGTAGCTAAACGAGCTAATGTCTCAACCGCAACGGTTTCCCATGTAATTAATGGAACCCGCTTTGTATCCGATGAACTTCGGCAGCGCGTTATTTCTGCGATGAACGAATTGGGTTACCGGAGGAATGCTCTGGCAGGCTCCCTGCGCAGTGGACAAACTCATACCATCGGCTTAATCCTCCCTGATAATTTAAATACCTTCTTTGCAGAGCTTAGTCGTGGTGTTGAGGAAGCGGCCTTCCCCTATGGATATACCCTGATCCTATATAACTCGGATAACGACTTAGAAAAAGAACACCTCTATATAGATTTTTTGATCGAGAAACAAGTCGATGGCATTATTTTGGATGCAGTGGAAATAGATATCAGTGCCCTCCAGGCTCGAATTCCAAAGAGCGTACCTGCCGTTTTAATTGACCGAGACTTTGATGATAACGAATTCGATTATGTTTTATCAGATAACACACAGGGCGGCTATATTGCCACTAAACATCTTATTGAATTAGGGCATAAGCAAATCGCTTGTATCATTGGCCCCCAGGAAATGAAATCCACCATCGATCGCTTGCAGGGTTTCAAGATGGCCTTGGATGAATCAGGGTTACCCTTCAATCCGGATTTGATTATTCCAGGGGATTTCCGTCCCGAATCCGGTTACAAGGCTGCCTTGAGTTTGCTCCGTCGAGCTCATCTCCCCTCTGCTGTCTTTGCGTTCAACGATATGATGGCATTTGGCGTGCAGCGAGCTGCTGTCGAATTGGGTTTACACATCCCCGATGACTTTTCCCTGGTTGGTCATGACAACATCGAGTTGAGCAATTATACATGCCCCGCACTTACGACGGTCGAACAGTCGAAAGCTGAGATCGGTCGAAAAACCATCAAACGTTTGATCGAGAGGATGTCAAATAATACATTATCCAGTGTCCGCGAGCTTGTGCCCACTCAATTAGTGGTACGCGAGTCTACTAAAAGGGTAACTTAACCGATCATCTCCTTTTTAGGTAAGCCAAGGCAAGATGACGATGAGTTCAAAACCAATCTTGTCGATCCCTAAATGGCGACGCTTTGAACGCGTTTTTGAGAGCTCTATTATCTATTCCGATCCTCTTCAGGATGTCGAGCTGGTAGGAGAATTTACCTCGCCAAGTGGAAAGGTGTACAAATTACCCGCCTTTTGGGATGGGGATTCAACCTGGAGGATTCGTTTTTCTCCTAATGAAGAAGGCAGGTGGACTTATACCGCTCGTTGCATAGACAGTAACGATCCGGGCTTTCTTGAACCAAGCGGATCTTTTATTTGCAGCGAGCCGCGGGGGGCGACACGCTTCGGAAGGCACGGTCCGATCTGTCTTTCAGAAGACAGGCACTTCCTGGTTCATGCAGATGGCACTCCTTTCTTTTGGTTGGCAGACACTGCTTGGAATGGACCGCTGAGATCCACTGATGCGGAGTGGGAATCTTATCTAAACGTACGAAAACAGCAAAACTTTACCGCTATTCAATGGGTGGCTACTCAATGGATCGGCGCTCCGAATGGCGATCGGTCCGGAGCGTTGCCTTTCATAGGAAAAGACAGAATAGCCATCAACCCCAAATTCTTCCAGCGATTGGATAAAAGAATAGAAGCGATGAATAGGAATGGCCTGCTGAGTGCCCCGGTGCTTTTGTGGGCCGCGGAGTGGGGGGATCCTTCCGTCATGTCAATCAATCCCGGTCTGACATTGCCAGAAGAACAGGCAATTTTATTGGCACGATATATGGTGGCGCGTTGGGGAACATATTTTGTTGTCTGGATATTAAATGGGGATGGAAACTACGAGGAGTCGAAGGCAGAACGCTGGCGCAGGATCGGCCGTGCAGTTTTTGGCGCATCTTTACATGCCCCCGTCTGTCTCCATCCACAAGAAATGAGTTGGATCCTGACCGAGTTCCGTAACGAGACCTGGCTGGATATTTTGGGTTACCAGAGCGGACACTCCGGAAACCAGGAAATGTGGGACTGGATCATGGCGGGGCCTCCAGCAAAGGATTGGTCGGAACAACCCTTCCGTCCATTTATCAACCTTGAGCCGATTTTTGAACATATTGCTGAGGAGGCAGGTCCGGGATATAGGGTTTTTGACGAGCATATTGTTCGTAAGGCACTCTATATGAGTCTGTTTAATGCCCCAATTGCAGGAGTTTCTTACGGAGGTCACGGCGTCTGGGGCTGGGATGATGGAGTTTCCCCAACCGTTGGACACGCTGGCTCATTTGTACCACTTCAGTGGCAGAAAGCACTGCATATGCCCATGGCTGAGCAGATGGCATTTTTAGCAAGATTATTCGACAGTATTGAGTGGTGGCGTCTGAAGCCATCGCCGGAGTTAGTCACTTCGTCACAGCGGAAAGATAAACCTCAACTTGCAGTAAAAGCCATGCAAATTGATACTGGAGAGCTGGGATTGGTTTATGTTCCAGAGCATAGAGAAGTGGAACTTTGTCTGGACCGCTTGCAAAGGGGCCTATCCGTATTTTGGTTCAACCCACGCAATGGAGATCGTATTCGAGCCACATTCAGCGGGCGAAGATCCAGAGCGCAGTTCACAGCCCCTGGGCCGAGTGATTGGATCCTGTTATTTAGCAACCATGAGCTTGAGGCGACATAGAGCACATGTGATAAATCGAATGGATGCCAAGAATGTCAGGAGGTGGAGAGAAGTAAAAAAATATATGCTGTCGCTTGTAAACTTCTCAATGAATGTTTCGAATTTTGGCAGTTTTCCAAAGGAGGAGAAAGGGATGCGATTGAAAAGAAAAATGTTGTCTCGTATGTGGTTTGAATTTCCTTCAGAATAATTATTCAAAAGGAGCGAATCAATGAATGCCAAATATTATGTCTCAATCGGTCTGGCAGTCTTTCTGGTTTCAATGCTGGTTGGCTGCGGACCACAGGCCCCAACACCGGCACCGGCGACTATCGCCCCCGGCAATACAGCTGTAGCGCCGACAATCGCGCCAACGACCGCGCCGACGGTGGCAGTCCCTACGGTCTATGGGGGTCTGCCTCGCAACGAAACATTTATTATCGGACATCAGTTTAACAATTCAGAGGTCTGGGACGCATATAACACCTTCGTTGATGCCATGGCGAACAGTTGCACCGGCTTTAAAAACGCCATCGAAGAGATGCCTTTCCTAACATTTAACGGCAAGCTCTACCCCTACCTGGCCCAGTCTTGGAAATACAATACTGATGGGACCGAGTTTACACTGACGATTACGACGGGGACCAACTGGAACGATGGGACGCCCTTTACCATGGACGATTGGCTGTTCAGCCTGGATTACTTCAAGCAGTGGGCAGGTAAGGGGATTGAAGGGGGATCTTTCTTCCCCGAGGTGGTCAGCTACCAGGCCGTAGGGGATAGTCAGATCCTCTTTAAACTGAAGGCGCCCGATTTCCGCTTCCACACTAATTTCATTGCAACCATCTGTCTCTCCAACTTCTATCCTGTTGCCAAGCATATCTGGGAAGGGCAGGATCCTACAACCTTCAAGAACCCCAAGGCCGTCGGGTCGGGGCCGTTTATTCTCAAGAGTTGCAACGCGGATACGAAGGTCTGTATTTTGGAACGACGGGATGATTACTACAACAAGGCTGCCATGCCGGCGATGAAGTACCTAGTATTTACAGAGGCGCCCGCGCTTGACCTTTCTACCCAAGAGTGGGCAAAGGGTAGCTATGATTTGGGCAACCTGCCATTAAGCAACGTTAAAGCAGCGATGGCACAGAATCCAAACATATCCACTTTCAAAGCTGGTAGTCCTTGTCCGCCACGGATGGCCTTCAACATGGCCAAACCGCCACTCGACGATATCGCAGTACGCCGTGCATTGAGCTTACTGCTGGATCGTCAGAAGATAAACAATCAGGCTGATGTACCGGGAGTAATACCAGTTGTATTTTGGCCCTACGGTAACCAGCCGGACACAAAATTTTACGATCCAGCAGTTGCACAGCAGTACGACCTTGGCGTTTTCGATCCCCAGAAAGCCGCTCAGATCCTGGACGCTGCTGGCTACAAACTGGTGAACGGTAAGCGCATAGATCCCAAAACCGGCAAGCCTCTTGTTTTTACGGTCACCACGTCAGCTCTTGGGTATACCTTCGAGACGGCGTTCCCACAGGTTTTTAAAGAGGGAGCAGCGACAGTAGGAATTGAAATCGATCCCCGCGACCTGGAAATGAGCTCCTTCCTTACGGCGGGCCCTCTAGGCGACTTCGATATCACCTACCAGTGGTTCTGCTCAGACGCCAGCGACCCGATCGCAGTGTATACGGACCTGCTTTCCTCTCACGCCATGCCTATCGGCAAAAGTAATGGAGTGGCAATGCAAGGTCTCAATATTTACCGTTACAAGAACCCCGAGCTGGATGCGCTGGTTGCGAAGATGCAAGCCGGTAACATCGATGATCCAGCCATACAAGCACTGTACAGGCAAGCCTATGCGATCGTTGCCAGGGATATGCCCTTCTCGATGGTATGGGCTGAAGGGTCGGCCTACCCGATTAATCTCAAGTATTGGACTGGTCTACAGAATCAAGATATGTTTGTCTATTGGTGCACACACAACCAGCAAATGTTACGTTCAGTGACAGCCGTGCCGTAACCTTAGGTTTATAACGTAATACAGCCCGTGTCCGGGATAGGCTGAGAGTGCCCCAGCTTGTCCCGGACACAACCCGAGGTTAAAACAATCAATTTTTTTAACCAATACCTTTTAACCGAAAAGCCCTATTTCATCAGTTCAATTCTGGCAAAGGCATTGTTAAACTACGATTATTTTTCGAAGAAATCGCAAGATATATATATGTGAATAAATAATGACAACTACCTCCTCGGAAAAAAGAAAAATCCACTTCTTTTCTGCCCCATTCTGGCGATCAGCATTCCTAAAGTATATATCGCGCCGACTTGGTTGGTATGTTCTGACCCTCTTGGGATCTTTCACCCTGGCTTTTATTATCTTCCACCTGATGCCCGGCGACCCGATGGAAATCCTCCTGGGCAATCTCTCGCGTATGGAAGGAGCGAAAGTCGGTACGGAACGTATTGTGGCATATTACCGGCAGCTTTTCGGCCTGGATCGTCCCCTTTACATTCAATATTTCTTTTTCCTTAGGAATGTGATCTTGCGAGGGCTTGATTTTGGGCCATCCTTTATGGCGTATCCGAAGACAGCCCGCGACCTAATTTTTCACCAGCTCCCCTGGACCTTGGGCCTGTTCACCGGTGCCATGTTGATTTCCTGGATGCTAGGCACAGCGGTAGGGGTGTTTATGGGCTGGCTTCGCCGCCGCAAGTTAACCACGCTTATGACTGGGATAACGGTTCTTTTACAAGCTACCCCAAACTATTTGTTAGCTATTTTATTAATAATATATGTAGGGTACATATTAAAGTGGTTACCTCCGTTTGGTCCATATGATAACGGGCTCCAGCCTGCACCTACTTGGGAATTTATCCGCAGCCTTTTAATACATATGGTCTTACCGATGCTCTCCCTCGTCCTTGTTTTAGGGGCAGGCTGGGCGATTTCGATGCGGTCACTCATGATCTCGATTCTGGGAGAAGATTATTTGTTATATGCCAAAGCCAGAGGCTTATTGCCTTTCGCAATCCTGAAGGATTATGCATTTCGCAATGCCATGTTGCCCCAACTAGCAGCCTTGGCCATCACGCTTGGTACAACGCTCACAGGAACGTACATTATCGAAGTAATCTTCCATGTTCCCGGATTGGGGGATTTGTTTATCAGGGCATTGGGTTTCCGCGACTATAATGTCCTGCAAGGCATTGTTTTATTCTCCATCTTTGCGGTATTAACGGCCAGCTTGATTATCGACCTGATCCTGCCGCTTTTGGATCCAAGGATAAGAGAGTTTAATGAGTAATGCAAAGTTGATCTCGGGTATTTCCCTTCTATCATTTTTAATAATCCTGGCCATTACTGGACCGGAGATTAGCAAGGCCATGTTCCCCAACGAGAATGCCCTTGAGATAGGGGCATATCCTCGCTATGAGCCTGCCTCACTCAAGCACCCAATCGGTACAGATGCTGGTGGTGTAGATGCTTTTGCACTGGTCTTAAATCGTATCTGGCCCTCTATGTTAATCGGCCTGCTTGCTGGGGTCACTGCAACCATTTTGGGAGTGATTGTTGGCTTCACTGCTGGTTACATAGGCAAGAATGTCGATACAATCTTACGCACTTTCACGGATATGGTGCTTGTTTTCCCGGTCTTACCTTTATTCCTAATCATGGGTACTTATATTACACATTGGGATATATTCAAAATGTCCCTGCTTTTGGGTGTATTCGGTTGGCCATTCACTGCGCGGGTCATCCGCGCACAGGTATTAAGCTTGCGCGAACGCCCTTATATAGATCTCGTTAAACTTTCGGGTGAGAACACTTTTGAGATCATTTTTTTTGAGCTTCTACCCGGGTTGCTCCCCTATGTAGGCTTCAGCTTGGCAATGGGCACTGTTGGAGCGATGTTTACGGAGGCCGGCCTCCAATTGATAGGGTTGGGAGCACAAAATTTATCTACACTTGGCGCCATGATCGGGCACGGCCTTTCCAGGGGTGTGATTGGCATTGGCCTGTACGGGCAAATGGTGGTACCGGCAGGTGTTCTGATTCTTTTATTCCTCAGTCTTAATCTAATCAATATGGGTCTGGAAGAGATCTTTAACCCGCGTCTCCGGACGAAGATCGATGTGAAGTGATCTATGACAACAATACTGCGAGTACGTGATCTTTCGGTGGGTTTGACCGGACGCAGTTCGATCATCCAGGTATTAAGTAATGTCGACCTGGAGGTTGAGGCGGGTGAGATTCTTGGAGTGGTCGGCGAGTCTGGTTGTGGCAAGAGCACTCTAATAGTCGCTGTTTTAAATCTCTTAGAGCTTCCCCAAATACTACAAGCGGGTGAAGTGGAATTTGTATCCTCGGATGGGAAGCCCCAGGATTTGCTTAAATTAACAGGAGACACGTTTCGCCAATTCCGCTGGCGGCAAATGGCCTATATCCCCCAAGGATCGATGAACGCTTTGAACCCCGTATTGCGTGTTCGTAAACAAATGATTGAGACGCTCACACAACACGGGATGGCAGATAGAGAGGCTGACGAGCAAGTCCAGCTCGCATTGCAAATGGTCCATTTAAAAAAAGATGTTCTCGACCTATATGCTCATGAACTTAGCGGCGGGATGCGCCAACGCGTGATCATCGCTACGGCGATTAGTATGCACCCAGCTGTCCTTATTGCCGATGAACCGACAACAGCCCTGGACGTTGTCACCCAACGATTGATCCTGCAGGAATTGGCAAGGATTTGCAGGGAATTGGGCATTACGATAATCCTGGTCAGCCATGATATGGGGGTGATGGCGGAAGTTGCTGACCGCCTGGCAGTCATGTATGCTGGCCGGATTGTAGAAATAGGTGCCATCAACAAAGTTTTTAAGTCTTCATTACATCCATACACCCAACAACTGATTGCTTCAATTCCTAACCAAAGTGGAGAACACGTTGAAGGCCTGGTTGGGGAAGCACCTGGCCCATGGAATTATCCTCCCGGCTGTCGTTTTCACCCGCGCTGTCCATTCGTCATGGAGACGTGCAGACAGCAAGTACCTACTTCGGTGGAGCAACGTCCCGCTCATTGGGTCTCTTGTCATCTTTTTAGGAAAGAGGATGGATCGAATGGGTGATTTGCTGGCGGTCCAAAATATTACGCAGGTGTTTGGCTCGCGGAAACCGACATTCGCCGTAGATGATGTATCTTTCCGAATGCCAGAAACGGCTTCCATCGTCAATTTGGTAGGCGAAAGCGGCAGCGGAAAATCAACGATCGCCCGAATCATCCTAGGATTATCGAAGCCTAAATCGGGGGACATATATTATAAGGGAACGAGCATTTTTACCCGCAAAGCGGATTGGCAAAGGCAATTCCGGCGCGAAACCCAGGCAGTATTTCAAGATCCTTATAGTGCATACAATCCCTTCTACAAGATCGAGCGAAGTCTTAAAGGTCTCGATTCGCAAGTTCAAGCTTGTCGACAATCCGTCCGAGGCGAAAGCAAGAATCGAAAAATCCTTAAGGGCCGTGGATCTACGCCCCGAGGAGATTTTGGGTAAGTATCCACATCAATTAAGCGGCGGGCAACGTCAGCGCGTAATGCTGGCGCGCATTCACCTGATCCGCCCCCGGCTGATTATTGCTGATGAGCCGGTCTCCATGGTCGATGCAGGTATGCGAGCGACCGTTTTGAACATATTAATGGAATTCCAGGACCGCTACAGCATTTCCTCTCTCTTTATCACCCACGACTTATCAACTGCTCGTTATCTGGGCGGAGAAATTATCATCCTGTACCAGGGGCGTATTGTAGAACGCGGTGAAACCATCCGGGTAACTTCCAAACCGCTGCACCCGTATGCACAGTTACTGATAAGCTCAATTCCGCTCCCAGACCCCAATAAGCGCTGGCGGGAGACCTTGCAATTTGCGCCGGAAGTCAAGTCAAGTCAATCACAGAACCGGGTCCGATGTTTGTATGCAGAGCGTTGTCCCCATGTGATGGAGGTATGCTGGAAAGTACGCCCGCCACTGCAAACTTACCCTGGCCAGGAAACTTCCTGGCAGGTTGCGTGTCACCTATATGGTGATAACCCATAGAATCCGTCTTTAGAAAAGTAACAAGAACCTTGAATCTGCTTTGATAATTGGCAACAGTACACCAAGAAAATGTGCTTGGGAAAATATCACTTTCATCGGCTCAGGAGGAGGAATACATGAAAACCCAATTTAGCGGCATGGGTATGAGCCTTGGCAACCTTTCGCAGCTTTCAAAGGCGGTGACCCGCTCGATCAGTGCCGAGAACCCTACTGGTGGGAAAGGCCTGGGTGGGATGGCCACTGAGGGCACCTGCACGATTTATACGCGGGAATTGGGTCGTGGTTGGAAAGTCTCTCCGAGCATTCATGTTGCAGGGAAGACCAGTGTTATCTTGGCTGATATCACTGGACCTGGGGTAATCCAGCACATGTGGATGACAGTTGATCCTCAAGCTTGGCGCCGATTGATCTTACGCATTTATTGGGATAACGAGGAAACCCCTTCCATTGAAGTTCCTTTCGGCGATTTCTTCGCCAACGGTTGGTGTGTTCGTTGTAATGTCAACTCATTACCAGTGGCTGTCAACCCAGCCGGCGCTTTTAACTGCTACTGGGAAATGCCATTCCGCCAGCACGCACGCATTACAGTTGAAAACCTTTCTTCTGATCTTATCCGTGGTTTCACTTATCAAATAACCTACGCCTTAACTGAGGTACCTACTGACCGTGCTTATTTCCACGCCCAATGGAGGCGCAGTGACCCGGTCAAACCAATGAAAGTGCATACGATCTTGGATGACGTTCGCGGACAAGGGCACTATGTTGGAACCTACCTGGCATGGGGCGTACACAATAATGGTTGGTGGGGCGAGGGAGAAATTAAATTCTATCTTGACGGGGATCAGGAATGGCCGACCATTTGCGGCACAGGCACCGAGGATTACTTCGGAGGTGCATGGGGATTTGAACTTCCCCAGGGCCAATATTGCGTCTTCTCGACTGCCTTTCTTGGGTTACACCAAGTAATACAGCCAGATGGCTTGTATCAGAGTCAGCAACGCTTTGGAATGTATCGCTGGCACGTGATGGATCCGATCCGTTTTCAGCAAGACATACGGATAACTATTCAGGATTTAGGATGGCGTTCCGTCATGGAAGGAGAAATGCGCTTTGCCACGCGCCAAGATGATATTGCATCGACTGCATTTTGGTACCAGAGCGAACCACACAACCCATTCCCTTCACTTCCTGGGTTGAATGAGTTGGAAGTCATTTAAATATATGATGATTTGGCCTACATAAGTTCAATACATGAATTATCTATAGAAAGGATCCCTTTGTTATTGGTGTAGATTAGCGTAACTAAAGATATAAAGGTCTTGCGACATACTCCAAACGGTAGATTGTGTATGACGAACCGTAAGAAAAAAACTACCCTTGAGGAATCAATCGTCTTGAGAGCTGGACCTCTCTCGATGTTGTTTGAGCCCGGGTTAGCGTTTCTGCGCTATATACGCCTTGGCAATCGAGAGATCCTGCGTGGGATTTATGCGGCTGTCCGTGACGAAGTCTGGGGGACAATTGCACCGGAAATATCTAATATAAACCTGGAAGCGGAACAAGATCATTTCAGACTTACGTTTGAGGTCAACTGTCGACGAAACGAGATCGATTTTGTCTGGCAAGGAACGATATCAGGGGATTCGCGTGGAACAGTAGTTTACTCAATGGAGGGTGTAGCCCGCTCGGGATTTAAAAGCAACCGAATAGGTTTTTGTGTGCTTCATCCTATAGAAGAATGCGTCGGTAAGCAGTGTATCGTTGAAAAAGTCGATGGGACAATTGAACGCGGGCGTTTTCCGGAAGCAATTTCTCCCCACCAGCCATTTTTAAATATGCGTGGAATCTCCTATGAGATTACCCCAGCCCTGACCGCCGAGGTCCGTTTTGAGGGGGATGTATTTGAAATGGAAGATCAGCGCAACTGGAGCGATGCATCATTCAAAACTTATTGTAGACCTCTGGGTTTACCTTTCCCATTTGAGGTGCTCCAAGGGCAGAACTTCTCTCAAACTGTTACCCTTAGCTTAAAAGGGATGGGAGCTGAAATACCGGTGCAAACTGCCCCTGCGACCAGCGTCTTATTCCAGGTCTTTCAAGATGTGAAATTTCACATGCCGGATATTGGCCTTCAAATGGCTTCACATGGCATTTCTTTGTCAGGAGCCGAACAGCAACGTCTGAAGAAACTTAATCTCCATCACCTGAGAGTTGATCTAAATCTATCCGATTCGGGTTATCCAATTGTATTATCACGAGCCCACTCAGAAGCGCAAGCTCTTGGAACGCTTCTAGAAATTGCCCTGTTTCTGGGTCAATCGCCAGAGAATGAATTACTCACACTTTTAGATGAATTGAAAGTTATAAATCCGCGGGTTTCATCCTGGTTGATCTTCCAGCTGGGGGAGTACTTGACTAATGATAAATGGATCAGCCTGGCGAGAGATTATTTATCAGAATATGATCGTCAGGTAAGAATAGGGGCGGGGTCTAACCACTACTTTGTCGATTTAAACCGCTCACGGCCACCCATTGGGTTGTTAGATTTCGTATGTTATCCAGTTACCCCACAGGTCCATGCCTCTGACAACGCCTCAATTGTTGAGACTTTACCAATTCTTGCTCAGATGGCTGAAAATGCCAACCAGTTTATGGGCGGGATCCCTATTGCGGTGACACCGGTAAGCTTCAAATCACGCCCAACCCCTCTTCCCTACAGCGGTGATGAACTTGATCAGTCAGATGTAAATCTTTCTTCTTGGGCGGATGTACGTCAAAGGTCATTATTCGGGGCAGGTTGGACATTGGGAACGCTCAAATATCTTGCACAAGGAGGTATTAACAGCATCACCTATTATGAGACAACTGGTTCTTTGGGGATTATGGAAACGTCCAAGAGAACTCGGGCAACAAAGCGATCCAGCCAATCTCTCGGACTGGTCTTTCCCATCTATCATGTGCTGGCGGATGTGGGTGAATATGCAGGCGGTACGATGCTTAGAACTATATCCAGCGATCCTCTGACTGTTGAGGGTCTTGCACTTGTAAACAAGGGTGACCTCACGATTATTCTGGTAAATCTGACGTCCAATGAAACGCAGGTATCCCTCGCGGGTTTGGAATCACAGGCGTCCATCCGTTATTTATCCCAGGACAATGAAGAGTTCGCTTGCGCAGATCCGGAAGTATACCGTGCTCAAATCGGTGAAACGAGGCGGCCTGATAGTGGGTTGATTCGTCTTGTACTTGGGCCTTATTCTCTTGCTAGCATCAAAACAATATCGTCCCATATCAATCGTATAACCTAGAAAAGGAGACTCATATGACCACTATCGCTTTGTTCGGTGCCGGAGGGAAAGCCGGGTATCGCCTTTCTGAAAACCTGAGGAAGTCTGACTATCAAATGCTTTACCTTGAAGTGAGCAAACCAGGAATAGAGGCCCTCGCTAAGCTTGGGTTGGAGACTACCCAACAGAAGGAGGCGATTCAAAAAGCGGATGTCGCTATCCTTGCGGTGCCCGACCGCATGATTAACAAAATAGCTGCAGAGATCGTGC
Source organism: uncultured Chloroflexia bacterium (assembly GCA_963739255.1). Taxonomy (GTDB): domain Bacteria; phylum Chloroflexota; class Anaerolineae; order Anaerolineales; family Villigracilaceae; genus UBA877. The sequence goes on along the minus strand of CAVTZT010000008.1, from coordinate 254,875 downwards.
CCCAGATGAAAAGCGGCTCAATGGTGGTTTGCCTGGATGTGTGTGCTGCTTGTGCGGGTAAACTTCCCCAGCGTAAAGATATCTCTTACTTTATCGTTCATCCGTGCCACCCGCCTTTCCTCAACGAAGAGACCGACCCTGAAGCTCGTCGGGATTTGTTCGGCGGTCGCAAGGCTAAGCAGCACATTATCTGTGGGCTTCTGCAGGGGAGCGAAGAAGACTATGCAAGAGGGGTGGAAATATCGCGCTGCATGTATGCTCCCGTGATGAAAGCCCACCTTCTCACGGTTGAGCAGATGGCCCTGCTTGAGCCTGCCCTGGCCGAGACTTTTTCAGCTACCTGTATGGTCAATATCTACGAAGGGATGCAAGAGGTCATCAAGAAAGGGGTACCTGAGGAGGCTGCCTTTGACTTCATTATGGGCCATATGAATATCGCTATCGGTATCGCATTTGGCCTCATCGACGATCAATTCTCCGACGGTTGCAAGTTGACAATTAATCGCGGGAAGAAGATCATCTTCAAGCCTGACTGGAAGAAAATCTTTGAAGAGGAGAATGTCATGGCAGAGGTGGTTGCCATTACTTCCGGCGAGTAGCTAACCGTTCCGATAAGGGATATCGCTATGAAATTGGCACTTAGTTCATACGTATACAATTGGGCGATCGGCGTCCCGGGTTATCTTCCTGAGCAACCGATGACCGTCTTCGACTTGCTGGACCAGGCAGTTCAGCTTGGTGTGCACGTCGTCCAGGTGGCCGATAACATCCCCTTCGAGCAGCTTCCTCGAGAAGAACAGGTTCATTTTGCAGACCTCGCCACCCAGAACGGTATTGAGATCGAAGTGGGTATCCGCGGTATTCAGGGCAGTCATCTAGAGGAAGGTATCGACCTGGCCAAGCGCTTGCATGCCCGCGTCCTGCGAGTAGCTTTGGACAAGGGCGATTACCGCCCAGGCGAGGACGAGATTGTACAGGCGATCCAAGCAGTTGTTCCCATGTTGCAAAAATCCGAAGTCAGCATGGCAGTGGAGAACACCGGGCGCTTCAAAGCCAGAGGGTTGGTGCAGCTCATCGAGCGAATCGGTAGCCAGTATGTTGGCATTTGCCTGGACACGACCAATAACTTCGGAATCGGAGAGGGGATCGAAGCGGTGGTTGAAACCCTGGGCCCACTTACCCTCGACCTCCATCTAAAGGATTACTCCATACACAGGATGAGCCATCTGATGGGGTTCATCCTTGAGGGCTGCCCGGCCGGACAAGGGCAGTTGGACTCCGCTTGGATACTGAAAGAGCTAGGGCGATGTGGCCGTGACCCGAATGTTGTCCTCGAACTCTGGACCTCCCCGGAAGCCAGTCTTGAGGAAACAATTAATAAAGAGAAGGAATGGGCTGACCAGAGTATCAAGTATCTGCGAAGCTTGATTCCCGACTGATAGGCTTGGGCAAAAGGATGCCCTTCATCCTACTAATTAATGCTCTTCCATTTCGGTTTACGTTTTCAAGAAAGGAGGCGAAATAACAATAGGTTCTCAGGTTGCGAGGAACTAAGACGATCTCGTTGTAAATGGGTTTCCCTAACATTAGAGAGGAGAGAATGCTATGTTCAAGCGTATGACCTATATCGTCAGCATCGTGATTGCCCTGACCATGATCCTGACGGCCTGCCAACCTGCCCCCGCGGCTAAAGTCGTGATCAACTTTTGGCATATGAACAGCCAGGCGGCAGAAGGTGCACCCATGCAGGCTATTGCGGATGCATATACAAAATTACACCCCAACGTCACGATCAATTTCGTTTGGGATGCGACCCTGGATAAGGCGCTGGCGGCCATTGCGGCGAACAATGCACCTGATCTCATCCAAACTTGGGGGCCGCAGTTTGTCGGCTCCTGGGCTTATACGGGTGCCTTGGAGCCCCTGGACGGCTATTTCAATCAGGGTGGTTTCGATGTCAATGACATCCTTCCAGGATTGATGAAATCGACCGTCTGGAAGGGCAAAACATATGGTCTGCCGTTCGGTACGGACATGTCCATGCTCTACTATAACGCGGACATGTTCAAAGCCGCCGGTTTAGATCCCAGTAAACCGCCGACGACCATCGATGATCTAATAGCCGACACAGAAAAATTAACCGTTGTTCAAAATGGAACGATCAAGCAAATTGGCTGGCTACCCGATTATGGCTGGACCCATGTCGGCGGCGACGGCTCGATCACGATTCGCTATGGCGCTCCCTTCTTCCACGAGGATGGATCTCCCGGCTTTGATGACCCGAGATGGGTAGAAGTCTTCAACTTTGCCAAATTGGTGTATGACAAGTACGGAGACGATAATATTAAGAATTTCAAGGCCGGTTTGGGCGGGTATGGGACCGCACAAGACCCGATATGCATGGGTCAGCTGGCGATGAGTTATGATGGTGAATGGTCTATTGCCGGCTATAAAAAGAACTGCCCACAGGTGGACATTCGCGTCGCTCCCTTCCCTTACCCGGTTGCGCATGCTGACCTGAAAGATAATTACGAAATGGGAGGTACGACCGTCGTAATGACTTCTAAGGCGCCAAACAAGGCAGAAGCCTGGAAATTCCTGGCCTTCATGATGGAGCCTGAGAATGTAGCGATGTTCTGCTTATCGCCGACACTGGGGAATATTCCAAGCAGCCTGAAGGCCCTGAAGCTTTATGATCAGTATAAGGGCAACCTTCCCGCCGAATTCAAATCTTTTATCGACCTGGCGCAGAACGCGAAAGCTACGGTCATCACCGCATCGCCCATCTCCGATGAAGAATTCACCGAATTGAGCAATACAGAGGAGTTGATCTATTCCGGCAAAGTCAGTGTAGATCAAGGCCTGAAAGATCTGCAAACCAAGCTGATGGCGACCTTCAATGAAAAAGTGAAGTAATCCTGAAAGCTGCGCACGACTCGCTTACCAGATATGCTCTGGTAGAAAGGACAGCAATCAGGGGCAGGTGTTCGCGGTCGTACTGCGGGATGGTGGAGGCTGCCATCGCGTGGAGGAAAGTTCGAGCGCCGCGAACAGGTTACTTCCCTACCCCGGCATTCTTGCGAGAAAACCAATCGCCCAGACGAGATAGGAGTTGGATTGCTTCCCATTCCAGGGCTATTCTGGACTGGAATGGGAAGCCAGCGCCAGGAGCAAATTAAGCCCCCTTGGTGACAAGGCCTGCATTCATTCTCAGCCCAGGTCAGGCAGCAGTACCGCACAACCTCCGATTAAGTTTCAATGTACCGGTTTCCGGAGCGGTTCCTGTCCTGCTTTTTGTCCCGGCTCTATTCCATGGGATGAAATACGCTTTGGCCTCGAATAAAAAAAAGACGGCAATTTATGGCAAAGCTAGCTGTTTCTGCCCAGCCAGGGCGTCTTTCAAGCAGATCCGGGGTCAAGCAAATTCTGGCAAAAAAGGACAGGCCTTCCCGTTGCCCTTCTGCCTGGGATTTCGTTGATAAGGGATAAGATCATCCGTGATGAAACGCACAAAAAATTTCCTCCCTTGGCTGTTTATGTCTCCGTGGCTGATCGGGTTGGTCGTATTTAGCCTCTTCCCCATCCTGGCCACATTCTATTACAGCTTCACCCAGTATAACTTTTTCAATCCTCCTCATTGGGTGGGCTTGTCAAATTTCAGCAAGCTCTTCCATGACAACCTTTTCTGGAAGTCTTTGTGGAATACGGTTTTCTTGACCGCCATTGGAGTGCCATTGAGTTCTGGTTTTTTCAATCCTGGTCGCGATTTTACTCAACCAGGCCTTCAAGGGCGTGGGTTTTTTACGCGCCCTCTTCTATCTGCCATCAGCCATACCGCCAGTTGCTGCTGCAGTGACCTGGGCCTGGGTGCTCAATCCACAGTACGGGATTTTAAATAATATCCTCCACCTGGTGGGGATTCGAGGCCCTAATTGGTTTTACGATCCCAATTGGAGTAAGCCGGGCCTGATCTTGCTGATGTTATGGTGTTCTGGTTATTCCATCATGATCTACCTGGCAGGATTGCAAGATATTCCCCAGACCCTTTATGAGGCAGCTCAACTGGATGGAGCCTCTCGTTTGCAGCTTGTCTGGTTCATTACCATACCGATGCTCGAACCTGTAACAATGTTTAATCTCATTATCGGTCTTTTAGGTGGGCTGCAGTACTTCACTCAGGCGTATGTAATCTCCGCCCCCGGGACATTAGGCCCGGTATTGAACGGGGCACCCGAAGGTTCGATGCTCTTTTATGCCATGTATCTTTATGTGCAAGCTTTTAAGAACCTGAATATGGGTAGTGCTTCGGCGATGGCCTGGATTCTGTTCCTCATTTCAGCTGGGCTTATTGCTATACTGCTGAGGAGGTTCACATGGGAAAGCGCATAAACTTGGGCAGTAGAATCGTTTTGATCTTGATTTCATTTGCGTTTGCATCCCCATTGATATGGTTGGCATTGAGTTCTATTAAACCACCGAATCAAATTTTTCTGCAACCCCCCAAGTGGATTCCAAATCCAGCCACTGTTGACAATTACATACAAGCAGTTAAGGCAATTCCGTTCTTCGTCTACTTGAAAAACACCGTCATCATCAGCGTTTGTTCAACCATCGGCGTTGTTTTGAGCAGCATTACGCCAGCTTATGCCTTATCCCGTATGAAATTTCGAGGAAGAGGCGTTCTGTTGGGCATCCTCTTGGCGACCATGTTCCTGCCATACCCGGCGATTATGATCCCAACTTACCTTATTTTTGCCAAGTTGGGTTGGACAGGGACTTTTTTGCCTCTCATCGCCCCATCTTTTCTTGGGGATGCATTTAGCATATTCCTTCTGCGACAGTTCTTCGTCCGTTTACCCGGCGAACTCTTAGACGCAAGCCGGGTGGACGGTGCCAACGAGTTCCAGGTGATTAGATATATAGTCTTTCCGCTTTCTGCTCCTGCCATTGCTACCGTGGCGGTATTAAATTTCACTTTCATGTGGTCAGACTTTGTCCGCCCTCTTTTGTACTTAAACGATTCCTCTTTATATACGCTTTCCATAGGAATTCAGGAATATCAATCTCACCACGCGACATCATGGCATCTCGTCCTTGCGGCAACAGTTATCTTTATGCTTCCGATCTTCCTGACCTTCTGGGCGGCTCAGCGAACTTTTATCTCGGGTCTGACGCTAGGAAGTGTGAAGGAATAACGCTTGAAGAAAACCTCTAATTCCCATGATCTTTTCCATCCGGTTTTCTATAACTCGTGTAGGAGAAGAAAGATTGCAATCACAACAAGGAGACTCGGTATGAATAAAATAGGAATTTACTATGCTTATTGGACCCGTGAATGGGATGTAGATTTCAATCCCTATATTGATAAAGTAGCCGGCCTGGGTTTTGATATATTGGAAACCCATGCCGGGGTTATTGCAGACATGAGTCTGGATGATCGTAAAAAGCTCAAGGACCATGCGAATTCAAGGAACATCACCCTGACGTACTGCATTGGTCTAGGCCATAAGCACGACATTGCTTCGGCAGATAAAACGGTTCGAAAAAGAGGCATTGAGTTCCTTAAAAAGCAGGCTAAAGCGATAGGTGAAATAGGTGGCGGAATATTATCGGGCATTATTTATAGTGCTTGGCCTGCGACCATGCCTGCGGGCGAAACGGACAAGCGTCCTTATCTAGAGCGAAGCATTATCAGTATGAAGGAAGCAGTCAAAGCCGCCGAGGACAATCATGTGCTGTTCAATGTTGAGGTGGTAAACCGTTTTGAGCAGTTTCTCCTTAATACCTGTGACGAAGCTCTGGCATATGTGCAGGCCGTTGGCAGCCCTAATTTGAAGATCCTGTTGGATACATTTCACATGAACATTGAAGAGGATTCGATTGGCAGCGCAATTTCCAAAGCTGGGGAATACTTGGGCCACGTCCATGTTGGCGAAAACAATCGGACTCCGCCGGGATGCGGTCGTGGACATATCCCATGGGATGAACTGGCTTTGGCGCTGAAAAAGATGAATTACCAGGGCGCTGTAGTCATGGAACCCTTTGTGATGCCTGGTGGGGAAGTGGGGAGCAATATTAAGGTGTTCCGTAATCTTGGTGCCGGTTATGACATAGATGCCGAAGCCCGCAATGCCTGCCAGTTCATTCGTAGCAAATTGCAGGTCGAAGCATAACAGCCCCCACCTTGGCCAGGGTGAGCTGAAATGGTTGCAGCAACCGGTCGAGATGACTGCTGGAATTTAGAAAGAGATTGAAAGGACTCTCGATGCGACTCTGCTCATATTCGACTCGCTCATGACCTGCGGAATCTTACCTGTGGATGGTTCGTCTGGAAAGGTAAAACTTCACCAGAGTAATCTTCCGTTCGTGGGGGCGTAAGTCATGGAGGAATTCCGCCCATTAAGGAATTAAGACCATTTGGTTTTGGATTGTATAAGGAGCAGTTCATGCCATGGAAATTTGTCTTACCCGATGTGCTGGTATGGGAAGATAGCTGCAATGTCTATGCCGTCGTCGGACCAGAGGGGGTGTTGGTTGTCAACGCTGGTAGCGGACAATGGCTCGATCATCTTCACGAGTTGCCTAAAAAACCAGTCGCCCTGGCCTGTACCCATTTCTTCCGAGACCACAGCGCGGGCGCTATAAAAGCAGCGCGCGCAGGAATTCCAATATATGTGCCGGAGGGTGAGCGTGAAATATTCGCCGATCCAGCGCAGCACTTCCGGCAATGCGATACGTATCTCATCTACGAGAACTACAGAGATCTCTTCGCGCCCATTGATCCAATCCCGGTTACAGGTGTCCTGCGCGATTATGACCGGCTCAAATTGGCTGGACTCGACATCTCGGTGCTACCTCTGCCTGGCGTTACGATAACGCAGGTAGGGTTAGCACTCATGCGGACGGGTTTAGGCCCGGTTGTATTTTGCGGAGAGGCGATTCATTCCCCCGGAAGAATAGCCCGGATCGCGCCGCTTCAATACAATTACAATGACTTAAAGGGTGTGGTCAATGCCTACAGCGCAGCGAGGGACCTGCGAAAATTGGGACCTTCCGCCTTGTTACCTAGCCTCGGTGTGCCAATATTGCGCGACTGTGACATGGCATTGGAGCAGTTACAGGCCTCGCTGCGTTCGTTATGTCTGGGGCGGCCAGAGGAAATGGCCGCTCTTAACCTTCTTGAAAGCGCCTCGCTCCATGAGGTGACGAAGCATGTATGGATGTCAACCGAATGCTTTAGCTACAGTTGGTTCATCATCAGTGAGTTCAGGCAAGGCGCTGGTGATCGACTATGGTTACAACATCATTGGTTCCATGCTCACCGCACCCTCAGCGGCAAAACCCTATCACCGTCGCGCCCTGCTGCACAGTCTGGATGGGCTGAGGCGACAATTTGGGATCAACCGGGTGGATGTGGTGCTGCTCAGTCACTACCATGATGACCATGTTTGTGGGGTGCCGCTCTTGCAGCGCCTATTTAATACTCAATGCTGGGTTGTCGAAACATTCGCCGACCTAGTAGCTCATCCTGAAGCCCACTGCTTTCCTTGCAACTGGCCACAACCGATTCACATTGATCGGCGTTTGCCACCGGATCAATCCGTACAATGGGAGGAATACACTTTTCGCTTTGCTACGATGAACGGGCATACGCGTTTTGAGGTGGCAATTGGCTTCGAGGCTGATGGTAAACGATTTGCCCATACCGGTGATCAGTACTTCTTCCAAAAAGGCAAGAGTGATTGGGTAAACGATGCTGTTCAGCAGAATCATGTTTATCGAAATGGTGCCTTGCTTGACGGTTACGCAAAAAGCGCAGCGCAGTTGCGGCAATGGCAACCTGATATTCTGCTGACAGGGCACCAGGCAGCCTTGTACACCGATAGCGCCTTTTTTGACTTGCTCGATTCATGGGCGGAACATTACGAAAGTTCACATCGGCGCGCAATGATACTTGGAGACGATGAAGTTCACTTCAATCTTGATAGTTGGGGTGGATGGATTTGGCCGTATCGCCTCCATCTGCCGGAAGTGGGGCCCGTTCAGGTTCAAGTGACGGTTCGCAACCCATTGCCGCGAGCAGCCATACTAGACGTACAACTCGTCGGCCCACAAGGCTGGGTGGGAAGCGCAGCTTCGCTCCAAGCAGAAGCGCGTGCTGAGGTTAGCTGCGAATTGCAAATAACACCGGCAGGCCAGTGCCGTCGCCAACCCTTTGTAGTTGAACTCTTCGCGGATGGCCGACCCTATGGGCAAATTGCTGAAGCGTTCGTAACTGTTGGTGGGCCTGAGTTTTAAGGCCTGGCCTCAATTCGCTCTTATGCTGCCAATCTTCCTGACTTCTGGGCAACTCAGCGAGCTTTAATACGGTGATTTTTGGGCAATATCGGGCCCTCACACCACAGAAGTAAGATCGAAGAGCTGTTCAGCCTTTTTGAGTAGGAAGTAATCTTATGCTCAAACGCATTGATCTTAATGGCTGGTGGAAAATCAAATTTGATGAGGAAAATCAAGGTACTGAACTGGGCTGGCCGACAAAACAGCCCGAAGGCTGCCTAGATATTCACGTACCATCTTGTTGGAATGAGGTCTTCCCAGAACACCATAGTTACGACGGAACTGGCTGGTATTTTAAAGAAATTTATGTCGCCCCTCAAGAACTGCTTGAAAGGGTAACGCTCTGTTTTGAAGGGGTAAACTACTGTTGTGATGTGTTCCTGAATGGTAAGCAGGTTGGCACTCATGAAGGAGGCTTTACTTTCTTTGATTTTGATGTCAGCCAACTCCTTCAGCGCGGTGTCGTGAATTTGCTCGTCATAAGGGTGAATGGCGAGCACGATCAGTGGACTTTGCCTCCCCGGAATCCGGACTGGTTTAACTACAATGGCATTTACCGCCCGCTCTATCTTGATGTTAGCCGGGCGATTTTTTTCAACGATTTCAGGATTAATGCTGATATGAATGGTTTGGTAACGATACAAGCAAATATTACCAGAAATGAAGTCGAAGGTCGCTTTTTACTATTTGCCAAGATCAGCGATCAATTGGGTATTGAAGTAGCTCACCAGGAAATTGAAATCGGTGACTGTCAAGACCCTGGACTGCCTGTTCGAATTGAGATTCAAATCCCGGACCCGCGTTTGTGGAAGTTGAGGGATTCCTATCTCTATTCCCTAATCTTAGAACTGAAGGAAGGCACAGACCAGTTGTGCGATCGAGTCGAAAAATGCTTTGGGCTACGCGAGATCCGCATCGATGGGCAGAAAGTCTTGATCAATGGCGAGGAGGTAAAACTGGTTGGCTGCGCCAAGCACGATGAGTATCCCCTGACAGGCCGTACGGTTTCCCGTTTGCAGCTTGTAAGGGATTACGACCTGCTACGACAGATGAATGCAAATTTTGTCCGCCTCGCTCATTATCCTCATAACCGTTTAGAGCATGAGGTTTTAAACGAGCTGGGAATAGCCGCTATCTCTGAGGCCCCCCTGGTTTTTCTTCAAGAAGAACAGATGACCAATGAGGCGATGCTTGAAAAAGCGAAGCGCATGCTGGCGGAAATGGTCAGAACAGAGAAAAATGAGACTTGCATTATCTTCTGGAGCCTCTTTATCGAATGTGATACACACCTCCCCAGCACAAAAAGGTTTGTCAAGGAAATCGTCGAGTATGTCAAGTCTCTAGATGATACACGACTTATCATCATGGCCTCCATCCGTCCATTAGAGGATGTTTCTTACGATTACTTTGACGTGATCGGAGTCAATTATTGGGAAGGCTGGTATCAAAATGCACCGGTCGAACAGGCAGTGGACTGGCTGACGGCCATGGCGCGCCGGTTTCCGAATAAACCGCTGTTGGTTACCTCGCACGGTTGGGATGGCATTTATAACGAACGCAGTTATGTAGAAAAAATTCACTGGTCTGAGGATTTGCAATCAGACTATCTACGCCGGGTGGCGGATATCTACCAGGGCTTTAAAAATATTGTGGGAGAGATTATCTGGAATTTCGCCGATTTTGGTGTGTCTTCCTGGGATCATCCCTCCCAGCCACCGATAAAATCTCCGCGTTATCTCCTCCGCCCACTGGAGCTTAACCATAAAGGCATGGTGGATTTCTATCGGCGACCGAAGTCCACGTACTATGACATGAAAGAAAAATTCGCCGAGTGGCAAGAATACATTGCTTCTCCGCTGTATTATGGCCGCGGTTTGCGCACTCGTATTTTCTCTAACCGCCGTTTAGCGGGGAATATGGCCGCTTTCGATTTCATCGATAAAGTTCAGAAGCTGCTAGTCCAAAAAGATGTTCTTAATGTCTTGTTTGCTTCTGCCGATTTACAAATTGAATTTATTCAGAGCCTGCTGCTTAACCGCATGTTTGTCGAATGGGGCAGGATTAATGCTTTCCAGCTTGATGAATATGTTAATGCCTGCCCGGATACCTCCTACGGTCTTGCCCATTGGATAAAAACACATCTGATTGATCATTTGCCGTTCCGCTCTTTTGAGTGCTTGAACGGCAGGGCAAAGGATTCGGCAGACGAATGCAGGCGATATGCGTCAATAATGGGGGAGAGGGAAATCGATCTGGCCTGCTTGGGGATCGGGGAAAACGGCCATATTGCCTTTAATGACCCGCCAGTGGCAGATTTTGCAGATTCAACCCTCGTGAAAATTGTGGAACTGGAAGAGACCAGCCGCGAACAACAGTTCAGAGAGAGGGCTTTTAAGAACATCGAAGAGGTCCCGCGACAGGCCTTGACGGTGACTATACCGGGTCTCCTGCGTGCGCATTCGATTCTCTGCGTCGTACCGAGCAGTTTTAAATCTATTGCCGTCTGGAAAACACTCTATGGAGACATCTCAACGGCCTGTCCAGCGTCTATCCTGCGGCAGCATCCAGATGTTGCCCTCTACCTGGATCGGGATTCGGCTGCTTTGTTACCTGTCATGAAAGAGTCGTAAGTTAGTTTACTTACAAAAGCTTCTCTTGGGAGTCTGAAAGAACATGAGCAACTCTTCAGAAGAACGCCGAAAAGAACTTTATGGCCTGCTCGGAGATCTGCCTGACCGGAACCGAGAAATTACGGTGATGCGGATTGCTCAAGAGGAGCGCGAAGCGTATACCCTTGAGAAATTCGGCCTGGACTTGAATGGGATCGATCCTGTACCGGCTTATTATGTCCGCCCCAAAAACGCCAGCGGAAAGCTGCCTGTCGTTTTATATAACCATGCTCATGGTGGAGACTATGGGTTAGGGAAGGATGAGCTGATCAACGGACGCGATTCGCTTCAGCGCCCTCCTTATGCTGATGTACTCACGCAGCGAGGCTATGCCGCGCTGTGTATTGATGCATGGGTTTTTGGGGAACGGCGGGGACGGTCTGAGACGGAAACCTTCAAGCAGATGCTCTGGTACGGCCAGGTGATGTGGGGCATGATGGTCTACGACAACCTGCGCGCCGTGGATTATTTAGTGTCCCGTCCAGATGTGGATCCGGAGCGCATTGGGACGATGGGGATCTCCATGGGCAGTACTATGGCTTGGTGGACCGCTGCTCTGGACACGCGCATTAAAATCTGTATTGATCTGTGCTGCTTGACGGATTATCACACACTGATCTCTACTCGGGGGCTGGATTGTCATAATGTCTATTATTATGTTCCGAGCCTACTCAAACACTTTACTACAGCACAGATTAATGATGTTAATCGCTCCTCGTCCCCATCTCAGCCTTGCCGGGAATTATGACCCTCTAACCCCTCCAGCCGGTCTCGACAAAATTGATAATGAGCTTCGACAGGCCTATCAGGAAGCAGGCTCCCCAAGTGCTTGGAGATTGTTACGATATAATACGGGTCATTTTGAAACCGCTGCGATGCGCATGGAAATTTGTTCCTTCTTGGACCGCTGGTTATAACCTTCCAGAACCGTTATGAAAGTGGAGAGCAAGAAAATTTTGGTTTTGCTCTCAGCTCTGCCATGATTGCTTTGGAGAAGTGTCTCTTTACTATTTCCTCGATTCTGTTTCACCCTTTCTAATACGGAATATGAAACACCCCGGAATGAAAATTCTGGCATACGTGTGTTAGCCGCCAAAGCTATAGGGCGTCCTAGCAAAGAGACAGCTTTCCCGGTCCTGATCGAAACACTTAGAAAAAGGTGTCGTCCCATGACAGCCTCTAGCATAATTCGTGCCTTTCCTGCGAGCGCAACTTCGGTAGCCTTCCCCCTTGGCGGTATTGGCACTGGCAATGTTTCACTTGGCGCGCGCGGTGAATTACGCGACTGGGAAATTTTTAATCACGCCAGTAAGGGCACGCAACTACCGAACACCTTCTTTGCTATTCGAGTTCAGAGTGGCGACCAGGTGCCTGTGATGCGTGTCTTGGAAGGTCCAGTGCAACCGCCGCATATACTCTCGCACGGTTACTGGCCGTGGACTGGAGCTGGTTTGCCACGCTTCGCGAGCGCCACTTTCCGGGGTGAATATCCATTTGCGACGATCGAATTTAAAGACCCGAGCCTGCCGGTTCTTGTCCGGCTTGAAGCTTTTACACCGCTCATTCCATTAAACCCCGATGACTCCGGCCTGCCTTGTGCAATATTGATCTACACGGTTACCAACACGGCAATTACGCCGGTGCACATCACTGTTGTTGGCTCGTTGATCAACCCGGTTGGTGGTGTTGGATTCGATCGTTCTGGAAATTTGGCTAGTGAGGATGTGGGCCAGAATATAAACGAGTATCGCGACGAGCCGGGTCTGCGCGGTCTCTTCCTGCATTCTTTGCAGTTTGAGCCCAAAGATGTACGCTATGGAAGTCTTAGTCTGAGCACCAACCAACCGGATGTGACCATCAAGCGCGCCTGGTTGCGGGGCGCTTGGTATGACTATCTCCAAGAATTCTGGGACGATTTTTCTGCTGATGGGAGATTGGAGGATCATGGCTATAAAACGCCGTCCGCCATGGGCAGGACGGATACCGGTTCCTTGGGACTGGTGGACACGTTGGCGCCAGGAATATGCAAGGCGTACCGTTTCATTCTCACATGGTATTTTCCTAACCGGACCAACAGTTGGGAGAACAAGCCAAGCGGACCCCTGGTTCGAAACCATTACGCCATCCACTTTACCGATGCCTGGGATGCGGCCCGGTATGTGGTCGATCAGTTACCACGCCTTGAGAACGAGACTCGGCGATTCCATGCCGCCCTCTTTGGCAGTACCCTACCAACCTCTGTTCTGGATGCTGTCTCGGCCAATATCGTTCCTTTGCGCAGCAACACCTGTTTTTGGCTCGAGGACGGCCGATTTTATGGCTTTGAGGGATGTTTTGATGATGGAGGCTGTTGTGAAGGGTCATGTACCCATGTGTGGAGTTATGCTCAAACGCTTGCATTTCTCTTCCCCAGCCTTGAGCGCGAAATGCGGCGCATCGAATTTGCCATCGAAACCGAGCCAGACGGTTATATGGCTTTTCGGACTTATAAAACCTTCGGGGAAGCGTTCATTTGGCCTTGGGGCGATCAGAAGCCAGAAGCCGCTGCTGACGGACAGATGGGAAGCATCCTCCGCGTTTACCGTGAGTGGTTGTTGAGCGCCGACCGCGACTGGTTGAGGGCAATCTGGCCTGGGGTAAAACGTGCCATTGCTTTCGCGGGTGCCCACTGGGATACTGATGGGGATGGTGTCTTAGATGGGCGCCAGCATAATACGTATGACATTGAGTTCTATGGACCCAATCCGCTCTGCGGCATCTACTATTTAGCCGGGCTGCAAGCCGTGGCTGCATTGGCCGAAGAAATGGAGGAACCGGACCTCTCCAGACAGCTGCGCGAGCTTGCAGTACGTGGCAGCCAGAAATTGGATTCCTTGCTATGGAATGGGGAATACTATGTGCAACGCCTGGACGATGTAAACGCCCACAAGTATCAACATGGCCTGGGATGCCTGGCTGATCAGCTTCTCGGCCAGCTCTATGCGCGCATCTTAGGCCTGGGTGATTTGGTTCCAGGCGAACATGTGCGCACGGCGATACGGTCGATTTATGGGCACAACTTCAAACGCAGCTTCAGAGAGCACGTGAACTGCCAACGCACTTTTGTGTTGAACGATGAGGCGGGACTGGTTTTGTGCACCTGGCCACAAGGGAACCGCCCGCAATTTCCTTTTGTTTACTCCGATGAGGTATGGACGGGCGTCGAGTATCAAGTGGCTGCTCACTTGATCTATGAAGGGTGGATCAGCGAGGGCCTAGCGATCGTTGAGGCCGTACGGGATCGACATGACGGCCTGCGGCGTAACCCTTGGGATGAAGTTGAATGTGGTCACCATTATGCGCGCAGCATGGCAAGCTGGGCACTATTGTTGGCGTTGAGCGGATTTCACGTAAATGCCTCTGAGGGTTTCATTTCCTTTGCTCCGGCAATTAGCGCTGAGGATTTTCACTGCTTTTTTAGTACAGGAAGTGGATGGGGCAGCTTTACACAGAAAACAACCGACCATCAATTCTCTGCCAGTCTCGCGTTGCAGTATGGGAATATATGTCTCCGGAAGATCGGTCTCACCCTTAGAAGAGTACCGTCATCTGTGCACGTGACAATAAAAGGGAATTCTTTACCTGCACGAATTGAACGCTCTGGTCATGAGGCGGTTGTCGTCCTTGAGCAGGATCTGATTTTGCACGAAAGTGAAACGCTCGAGATCTTGCTGGATTGATTTCGACAATATGTTGGAGGATCACCTGATGTCCCAATGGGATCTTTGGTCTAAGCAGTCGTCAGGTATTGGTTCACTGACGAGAGATCAGTTATAAAAAAAATCCTTATGGAAGGAAGGGATTATGGAAAAATACCAATTGCCTAAACTACCAGAAGCTCCCCGAGCCAATCCAAATGAAGCTTATCTGGTAGCTAATGGGGATCTTAGGCTTTCTGCGAATCAGGAGTGTTGGGCTGCACAGGAAAACATGGAAAAGCGCATAATTTCCGCTTTTTCTATAGAAGGTGTTACGGTTGTGCGCGCCCATCCATACGACCCAGGGCTCAAGCATGGTTTTATTTGGAATCAGCGGATGGGAATGGATGTATTTGGGAACATTCCTCCAACAGCACCATTGATCGTAGCCGAATCAGTCTGGCAGTACAGCAACCATGTCCTGGCTGGTTTACGCGATCACCGAGGCCCGATCCTAACGGTCGCCAACTGGAGCGGTCAATGGCCTGGATTGGTCGGGCTCTTGAATCTTAATGCCTGCCTCACAAAAATGGGAAAAGAGTACAGTACGATTTGGAGCGTGGATTTCACCGACGTATTTTTTGTGAAAGGAATCCAACAGTGGATTAAGGAGGGAAAGATCACGCACGATGACAGCCACGTCCGCGACTTGAATCCCGCCAAGTTGCCCAGGCCTGAAGCCGAGCTGGGTTCTGCATTGGCACGACAATTGAAGCGAAAGAAAGCAATCCTGGGTGTCTTCGATGAAGGCTGCATGGGGATGTACAATGCCATTCTGGAAGATGAACTTCTAAATCCCTGCGGAATTTATAAGGAAAGGCTCAGCCAGGCTGCCTTGGTCGCCGAGATGCGTAATGTTACAGGCGAAGAAGCGCAACAGGCGCGAGCCTGGTTGGACGAACGGGGCATGACCTTTATTACTGGAACTATTGAGGGGACAGAGTTAACCGATTCCCAGATCCGTGAACAGTTAAAGATGTACATTGCAGCAATTTGTATCGCGGATAGCTTTGGCTGCGATGCAATCGGGATCCAGTATCAGCAGGGCCTTAAAGATATGACTGTGGCCTCTGACCTGGCAGAAGGCTTGCTAAACAATGTTGAACGGCCACCGGTATATCGACACGGAACTCAGCGAGAGCTCTATCAAGGGAGAGCGCTACCACATTTCAATGAAGTTGACGAAGGCGCAGGAGTGGATGCCCTGGTAACAAATCGTGTGTGGACTTCAATGAAGCTTGACCCGGCGACGACTCTCCATGATATTCGCTGGGGCGAGCATTATCACGGGAATGGAATAGATGCTTTTGTTTGGGTGTTTTTAATTTCCGGCGCCGTGCCGGCTTCCCATCTGACCGGGGGATATGCGGGCGCGTCCAGTGTACGCCAGCCGCCGATGTATTTCCGCCTGGGTGGGGGTACGTTAAGAGGGATCTGTAAGCCCGGCGAGATTGTCTGGTCTCGGGTCTACATTATGAACCAAAAATTACATGTTGACATGGGGCGCGGAACAGCGATCACCTTACCATTACGGGAAACTAACCGTCGTTGGAAATTGACCACACCTGAATGGCCGATTATGCATGCCGTCTTACACGGAATTAGCCGCGACCAATTGATGGCTCGCCACAAGGCAAACCACATCAATGTGGTTTATGCTCCCACCTCGGATTTAGCTGACAAAGGATTATCTGCCAAAGCAGCCATGTTTGACGAAATGGGCATTTGTGTACACTTGTGTGGTGACGTACAAGTGGGATAATTACTGGCCAATGATGATTAGGCCGTATGGTGTAAAAACCTCTTCTTAAAATGGTTAGCTCGTCCTCTTGCCATGTTCATGCCTCCTTTCTGTAAATGCAAACGGATTACGGGGGGGGTGGACGAACATGGCTGCTTGCGCTATTCGGTTTTTAATGTGCGGATGGAGCATCGTGATGATCCCTCAAATTTAAAAGCGATACAAATAAAGTTTGAGATCATTATAGGGAACCATTGATCTCGTGTCCAGCGAGATTCATTCCACTGCATCCATGGCTTACTGTCTTTGCGAAAATGGGTAGATTTCACGCCCCCGCGGACTTAAATCGCTCTCGCGATTGTAGTACGAAGCAAGGGCCATGGTAGTAGTAGAAACACTAACTACTACTACGGGTTTTGGATCTCGGTGGTATGCATGGTGGCCTTAATCAATATGACGATGGTCATCCGGTCAACGCCGCCCGGGACCAGGAATGGGATCAGGCGGTTGGCATCACTCGGGTTCTACAGTTTTATTATCTCCAGCGGGTTCTTCCTTGACTTTTTCTCCTTAAGGCGCCTTGCGATTAAGGTGTGGTCACTCTTTAAGAGGTGCAGCGGCGAATGAATGGTGGGGTTCTAATTGCTTCTTCATAATTCTTCTGTGGCATGACCTCTGCTGCCAGATATTTCCATTTGTTCGGCAACAACCCTTGCAACGCTGTCTTTAACATAATTCATGATTATCGACTGCACCTGCAACCCAAGCCTGAGCAGGAACGTATTGGTGAAGCCGGTTTCCACTTGAGCCGGGGATTGAGCGCGCTTGCTCATTCGCTCTTCTGCAATGTAGGCAATTCCTTCAAGTAGTGTTGTACCATCTTGCCCCCAAATCCATTTTCCCGAATGATATCTCGATAGAACATCGCGCTGGGTTTCGGTGTTCGCTTAAAGGTTTCTAAATCAACTTCCACCAAGCCGAATCGAGGTATGAACGATCCCCATTCGTAATTGTCCATCAATGACCAGTAAAAATAGCCACGCACATCCACCCCGCGATCAATCGCCTCCTTCAACGCGGAGAGATACAAGGCGAGATAGACAATCCGAAACCGGTCGTCGGTGGCCGCACACCCATTTTCGGTAATGTAAATCGGGTGATCGGTCAGCCGTTCAAGGTTCGTGATCAGCCCTTCCGGATACATCTCTTCCAAAAAAAAAGTCCATCGGGATCATCTTGAGTTCCTTGTGCTTGAACCGGGCCCCTTGTAGACCCGCCTGGCGTGCATCCACCATGTGGCGTGTATAGTAATTGACTGACCAATAATCCAATGCCCCCTTCACATCCGGGTCATATTCGCTGTCCATCGTGGGGTACACCAGCTCGCCGGTCCGCAGAGCATGGAAGAAGAATTCATTTGTAACGAAATCCGCATAATCCGTCATCCGCCGATCCAGCGTATCATGGTAACGTCGTGGGAACCAATGGATAAAAGCATGGGCGCTGCTCACCGGGGCTGAAGAATAGCGTTTAATCAAGTGATACCCCAGTGCATGAAAGCGCAGCATATTGAACTTGTATTTCCCGATCTCTGGCGTCGGAAATAGTCCTCCCCAACTGAATTCATTGATCCCCCATAAATTGAATTCATTGATGACATTCCATCCGCTCACATACGCGCTGATCTTCGGCAAGAGGTACTCCAAATAACGTTCAACGAAGCGCAAATTTTCGCGTTCTCGAAAACCGCCGCGCTGCTCGAACCACAGAGGATGGGTTAAATGATGCAGCGTAACAAACGGCCGGATGCCCCGTTCGCAAAGGCGCCCCAGCAAATCGACATAGTGGTTGACCGCCGTCATATCCCACTGGCCTTCGGCGGGCTCGATCCAACTCCACTCAATCGACATCCGGTACGCTTGATGACCAAGCTCTACCAGCAAATCAACGTCTTCCCGATAAAGCCGGTAATGATCGCACGCTTTACCGGATGTCGCCTTGATTTTCCGTCCGGGATCGTCAAGCCAAAACTTGTCCTGCTGTTCGTCAAACCACATTTGAGAATGGATGTTGTCGCCCTCTATTTGATGTCCGGCTGTGGCGCTGCCCCACAAGAAATCCTTCGGGAAGGTTATCGATGGTAGACTAAATACATCGTACATGGCTGTTCCTCCGAAAATACGAATATCTGATTCTATATGCCAGACAATTGCTGAAGTATGTGCGGTGTTGGAACATTCTCTCTAGCCCAGGTAAGACGCCCAAGCGGGGTGTGATGCAGTCTTTTGCGCAACCCGGCTCGGCGGGCAAAACTCCCAACGTGTAAAAACCATATTACGAGTGGGAGTACAACTCCAGTCATGAAAATGCATTCCAAAATCCCAGCATGCGCCGATTGCGTCAAAGCCGTCCACAAGAAATGATGACCAGCGTTTGAATAAATCAAGCAGAAAGCCAACGCGATCCGCCATCGCTGCCTCATCGTGGACGACATAACTCATAAAGGGATCGGCCTGAACAATTTCTCGTTCCGCATACCTGTCTATCTATTTTGTCATTTTGTTATTTCCGTTTGCTCTCCAAGTTTGGCAAGTGCATCAATCATTAACGTCAGCAAATCACCGGAATTTGGTATCATGCCAAGCGCCTGGCGCAGGGTAAGATCGCGTTGATTTTGGAAAATCATACTGAGAAAGCTGGCCCCTTTCGAGCGGGAGATGGTGTCCATGACAACTGTGCGGGCAGCGGTGTCGCTCATGATCTCTCCGACCGCATCATCGACAGTATAGGGCGCACGGGCATCGGGATCTTGATAAGGAGTTGACCAGTGCCAGGAGCCGGAACCAACCTCGACTGGGGATGCGTCGCTGCCAGGTAAAGTGACAAGCGCTGTCGCATTCGGCGGGATTACAACATTCACCTTAATTTTCCCGGCCTCGATTTTCCAGGCACATTCGACCAAACCGTAAGGGGTGTGGTGGCTGGCTCGAGCATGGGTCAACCCACCCCCGGGGCGGGGACGGATTTCGAGGCGACGGTAGCCCGGTTCGGCGGGAGCAAGGCCGCCAATCGTGCGGTGCATCCAATCGGCCACCGCCCCGAGGGCATAATGGTTGAAGGAGGTCATTTCTCCGGGATTGATGGAGCCGCCTGGAAGCATACTGTCCCAGCGCTCCCAGATGGTAGTCGCACCCATCGTCACCGGGTACAGCCAGGAGGGACATTCGCGCTGCATCAACAGGCGATAGGCGACTAAATGATGCCCGTTTCTACACAGCGCATCGCAAATCAGGGGTGTGCCAACAAAGCCGGTGCGAATGTGATAACCGCCATCCCGTACCAGTTCGGCCAGGCGCTCCCCGGCGCATTGGCGCTGTTCTGGGGTAGGGAGCAAATCAAAAGCCAGTGCCAATGCATAAGCCGTCTCGGTGTCGCTAACCATGCGCCCCGCTGGCGTGATGTATTCGCGCGCAAAGGCTGCGCGCGCTTCGGCGGCGAGGGTGAGATATCTAGTTTTGTCAGCATCGCGCCCAAGCACACCGGCAGCCTTGCCAACCAATTCCGCCGAATGAGCAAAATAGGCGCTGGCGATGATGGTTTTATCAGTGCGTGCCTGCCAGGGCTTGTCGGGCGGCGCAGCGGGGTCAAGCCAGTCTCCAAACTGGAAGCCGCTCTCCCACAGGTGTTTTTCTCCGGCAACGGAAGCAACATAATCTACCCAGGCGCGCATGCTTTCGAACTGGGCCGCCAGGATGCCCGGGTCGCCAAAACGATCATACAATACCCAGGGAACGACCGTCGCAGCATCTGCCCAGGCTGCTCCTGCGCCGAAAGCCTCTCCCAAGGTGTTGGGAACTACGGGCGGCACGCTGCCCCCCGCCTTCGCCTGCTCGACGGCTAGGTCAGCCAGCCAGGATTGGAGAAAACCACTCACATCATACAGGAAGGAGGCTGTGGGTGAAAACACTTGCAAGTCGCCCGTCCAGCCCAGGCGCTCGTCACGCTGCGGGCAATCGGTGGGGATATCGACGAAGTTGCCGCGCATGCTCCACAAAGCGTTTGCGTGCAGTCGATTTAGCAGCAGGTCTGAACACTCAAACCAGCCGGTACGTTCCATATCCGAGTGAATCACAACCGCGCAAATGTCAGCCGGTCGCAGTTCACCAGGCCAGCCATCCACTTCGGCGTAGCGGAAACCGTGAAAGGTGAAACGCGGCTCCCAGGTTTCCACGACCCCTCCGCACAGGGTATAGCGGTCTGTGGCTTCGGCATTGCGCAGCGGACGGGTGCAAAGTTCGCCATTTTCCAGTACTTCGGCGTGACGCAGGGTGATAGTCTGCCCTGCCGAACCTTGCACCGACAGGCGCAGCCTGCCCACCAGGTTTTGACCGAAATCCAGCAGAGTCCGGCCAGATGGAGAGTGGGTGATGGAAACGGGCGTTATCCTTTCGATCCGGCGCACCGGCGGCCCGACCGGAGCGACGAGGGTATTTAAATCCCAGTCAAGACTGCGTACGATTTTCCAATGAGCATCGTCAAACCCTGGTAATGACCAGCCGGGCTGCTCCAGGCGGGCGTCATAAGTTTCGCCTTCATATATTCCACTCAAGAGGATGGGGCCGGTCGCAGCACGCCAGGTTTCATCGGTCACAATGCGCTCGCTCGAACCATCGGCATACCGGATTTCGAGCTGGGCGAGCAGCGCCAGGTGTTCACCCCAGATATTGCGGCGGCCTCCGCCAAAACCGATGAGGCCCCGATACCAACCATCGGCAAGGATGACCCCGATGGCATTGCGGCCTTCGTGCAGCATTCCCGTCACATCAAAGGTTTGATAGCGCAAGCGTCGGTCATAGACCGTCCAGCCGGGGGCCAGCACCTGGTCACCAACAATTGAACCGTTGATTTGGGCCTCGTAGAGACCAAGGGAGGTGATATACAGCCGGGCCGCTTTCACTCCGGGGCGGAGTTCGAACTCGCGGCGCAGATGGGGAGCGGGGTTCGGGTGGGAAATATCCTCCTTCCAGGCGGGTGATACAAAATGGGCGCTCCAATCAGCAGGCTGGAGCAAACCTGCTTCCAGCATTTCGGACTGACTCCACGCTGAAACCTGTCCATCATTACCCCATACCCGCACCCGCACGCTCAGCTGCTCACGGGATTGCAGCGGCTCGAAAGGCCAAGCCACCAGCACCGACTGGTCTGATTCGACCCGTCCGGTCTGGCCGCGCAATGGACCATTTGCGCTGTAATATTCGATTTCATAAGCAGCCTGTCGCCATTTTTGGGCAGTTGTTTCAACCATCCACGACAGGCGTGGACGATCTACGCCGATTCCAAGCGTCTCGCGCAGATGCTCAAAGCGCAATCTGGAGATGGTAATATCGGGTTTGGATTTTGACATTTTCTCTACCTGCTATTCATTTCTCGTACGAATGGGAGCGCACCCATTGCCCTCACCAAGGGAAGTTCTATTGGGCATGGCCTGGTGGTAAACGTCCATCACTTTTAGACAGGGCGTAGCAAACGGGCAGCCGGGTAGTGGATCAATCTATGATGAGCGTTCACCGCGCGCCTGTACCGTCCGTGTGGAAAGTCCTGATTAATGGTTGACATCAGATGAATATCATTGTAGGTGGTAAACAGTGCCAGCGACCTCAGCCCTTGATCGCGCCGGTCGTCATCCCCGAAACGATCTGCCGCTGGAAGAACATGAACATGATGAGGGGTGGAATAGTGACGATGACCACATCCGCGAAGAGCAGGTTCCACTGCGAGCTGAACTGGCTCATGAAGCTGTACAACGTCAGTTGTGCGGTGACGTTCTGCGCGCCAGGCAGGAAGTAGAGCGGTCCGGCGAAGTCGTTGTAGATGGCAACAGACGAGATGACGATCACCGTAATAATGGCCGGCTGCAACAGCGGCAGAACGACAGAGAAGAACACTTGAAACGGAGACGCGCCATCCATGATTGCGGCCTCATCGATCTCACTCGGGATGGATGCCATGAACGCACGGAAGATCAAGGTCGCGAAGGGCATGGTGAATGCGACTTCGACCATGATCAGGCCGAGGAGTGTCTTGTAGAGGCCAATCCACTGCAGAAGGAAGATCGTAGGCACGACGGCCGGAGGGATGACGAGCCCCGCGAACATGACCGAACTGACAACTGACGCCAACCGATCGCGACGGCGCTGCATCACGAAGGCGACGAGTGCAGAGAGCAAAACGATCAGCGCAATCGAGCCCACGGTCAGGAGCGTGCTGTTCCACATCGCCAGGAGCACGCGGTGATTGCCATACGCTATGACTTCCCGGATGTTCTCGATCAGCTGCCACTTGCTCGGCCAACTGAACTCGAACAGGGCAGCCTCCGGGCGCGTCTTGGCAGCAGTCAGTACGATGAACACGAACGGCACGACAAAGACGATGCCGATGATGACGAGAGCTGCAACATCTAACCAGACACTGGCAATAAACTTCCGGACTCTCACAGCTCGATCTCCACACGATTAAAGAACCGCATCAGCGGATATACGATGATCGTGACGAGAATGAAGAGCACGACATTGCCAGCGGTCGACAAGCCATAGAACCCCGCCTGGTACTCCTTGTAGATCACCGAAGTGAGCACGTCCGATGCAAAACCGGGACCGCCGTGTGTCATGGTCCAGATCAAGTCGAATGTCCGCAGCCCGCCGATAAACGACAGCAGGATGACCGTAAACGTCGCATTGCGGCTCAGTGGAAGGATGACGTGACGGAATGCCACCCATGTTCCGCCCTCCAGCCGAGCGGCTTCGAAGTAATCCAGCGGAATCGACATGATGCCCGCGATGAAAATCACCGTGGCTATGCCGACGCCTTTCCATACGTCGACCAGTGCCACCGAGTAAAGTGCATAGGTGGGATTCCCCAACCAGTCCGGCTGCGGGAGCCCGAGGGCTCCGAGAGCCGTGTTGATCAACCCCACTGACGGCTGCATGAGCGTGGCGAACGTGATCCCGACTGCAACGGTACTTACGAGCACCGGGAAGAAGATGATGCCCCTGAGAAGCCCCTTGAGCCGGATCCTCGAGGTGAGCAGCATGGCGAGCGGCAGCGAGATGATGACTTTGAGCCCACTCGTGAGCACGGCATAGATGAGCGTGTTGCGAAGCCCGGACATGAGCATAGGATCGCCCAGAAACTCGGCGTAGTTATCGAAGCCGATGAACGTTGCGTCGAACAGGGTCCAGCGGGTCAGGCTGAAGTAGAACGCGAGCGCAGTCGGCACGACGAAGAACACGCCGAACACGAGCGCTGCCGGAAGATAAAACCAATTAGGATACGTCCGCAGGACTGCCCGCGGCCGCCGCGCCTGGATTGTCATAGAACCTCGCTGCCATCGGTGGCGTTCAGGCCCCCAGGGATCTGAGGGCCGGAGGGTTAGCCTCCGGCCCTCAGAAGAATAAGGGTGACGAACGTCAAGATAAATTGGTTACCAGCCCGGCAGATTGAGCTGCTTCGCCTGCTTCTCAACATCCTTGTCATAGGCCGCAGCGGCGGCCGCGGGCGTCATCTGGCCGGTTCCGACGGCAACGCAGATCTGCTCGAGGTTTGGACCCTTTACTGGAGAGAGAAACTCGAGCGCGGGGTAGGAGTTTCCGGAATCGATGTACCCGGTGAGGTCTTTCACGAACGGAAGGACGGTGTCGGGGAGCTTCGCTCCCTTGATGAGGTACGGACCTGCCGGTATAACCTTCGCCGTCATCGCATCGGCACCAGCCGTTGAGGCGACGAACGCCAGGAAATCCTTGGCCTCGGCGATGTGCTTGCTCGTCTTCGGGATATAGAACGCGAGGGGCATCCAGACCGTCGCGCCGTTCTTCGAGGCATCCGTGCCGGGTTGCGCGAAGAACCCGATGTCGTTCACCTTGTCGGGCCAGTTAGTCGCAATGGTGGGCATCACTTGGGTCAGCATCGGGTACTGGGCGACCGTACCGTCAGCGAGCATTTTCAACCCTGCGTCGAATTTCGTGGTCGCAAAGTCCTTCTGGTACCAGCCCTTCGTGAAGCCCTCCGCCAGATAGTTGAAGCCGGCCATCGCCCCAGGGGTCGTAGCGTACTTGGCCTTGTTGGCGGTGTAGTCCGCCGCCCAGGTCGGGTCGGCCTGCGCGACGTTGTAGTTGTCAGCGAGCACGAACAGCTGGGCAGTCCACGTGTCGCCGTACGTTTGGAGCACTGGCGGGATGCCGGCCGCCTTGAGCTTGTCGTTGTTCGCTTCGAATTCAGCCCAGGTCTTGGGCACGCTGATCCCGACCTTCGCGAAGACCTTCTTGTTGTAGAGGACACCGCCCGCGGCCGCATAGCCGACCGGCACTCCGAAGATCCCCCCGTTCTGCGACACGGTAGGTTTGAACGAATCGACGATATTGGCCATGAACGGCTCCTTCGAGAGGTCGACGAGCGTGTCGGCCGGGTGCAAGGCTTGGAGCAGCGAGCCGGAGTTGTAGTAAAAGATGTCGTTCATTTCGCCCGTCGCCAGGCGCGTCTTGACAAGGTTATCACCTTCGGTGCCAGCCAGCCCTATTTCGACGTTGAAGGTCACGTTTGGATGCAGCGCCTTGTATGCGTCGACGAGCGCATTGATCATCACCTGGTCGTTCTGGTTTGCGGACGTGAGGAGGCTCAGCGTGACGGGAGCAGGAGCGGCGGTTGGAGCAACCGTAGCTGCGGGGGCACTGGTAGCTGCTGGAGCTGCGGTCGTTGGGACAGCGGTGGTTGCCGGAGCGCAGGCCACCAACAGGCCGATGAGACAGAACGTGCACAGGACTTTCAACAGCACTTGATTCTTTTTCATGATCTCCTCCGAGATTTTTTGATAGGTATTTTGTTGTGAATTTGATTTACAATTGGGATGCGGTTCATATCATCATGACAATAGGCAGTGTCTCCTTTCGATATAGAGGCTGATTACCTGCGCCCAAGCCGGTTCAGCTAAAATGAGGGGTGCCTGTCTGGTCTGAAGCTATTGGTACCCAGACCTTCGGGCTGGAAAGCCAGTAGTGGATATGGACCGCTTTTTGTTTGCAATTGCCACGCCACTACTTATCCATTCGGTTCATTCCGAATTCAAACTCAGTGTTAATCGCGTGTTGTTTGTTAATTCAAAATGCATTTATAAAACCATATTTTAAAAAGGCGCCTGTCCGGTCAATTCACGGATGATAAGTCTTGGCGAGTGTTGAATGAGCTGGCGAGGGAGGTCGGGATTTTGCATTCGCGCCAACAACATCTCGAACGCCTGTGTTCCTAATGTGTAGGCGTCTTTAGTTACAGTTGTCAGCCGGGGGATGAGATAATTGGCCATCGGAATATTGTCGTACCCGACCAGGGAGAGATCGTTTGGAACATGTAGTTTAAGGTCCACAGCCGCCCGTAAAGCACCAATTGCCAGCAGGTCATTGATGGTGATGATCGCTGTAGGGCGAGCTTTGAGTTCAAGAAGTTTTTTTGTAGCCTGGTATCCATCCTCAATCGTCGGACCACACTTCTGAACTAAATCTGCATCAAATGGTATCCCCGCAGCTTCAAGGCTGGCCCGATAAGGTTGCAGGCGATCTTCAGCCAGTTCATGTCCACCCACGCCGTAAATTATACCGATACGACGATGTTGAAGCGAAGACAAATAGGACATTACTTCGTTGGTCGCCTCGCGATAATCGGCAGCAACCGCATCCAATCCGTAATTTTCGCTTAATTCCACAACCGGAAGCCCCCGCTCGCGTATTTGAGTAAGTGTGGCTTGGGCTTCCTTCAATTCAAGGATAAAAGCGCTGACGAGGATCAACCCATCAAACCGGCGCCGCGCTAGATCCTTGAAAATATCTAATGCGTATTCGTCGTTTAAAGTCGTGCTAAAAAGAAGCAGGTGATAGCCAGAGGCGCGAGCAGCTTCCTCTATGGCGGTTGCGTATTCACAAAAGTGGGGATTTCGAAGATCTGGAATGACCAAAGCGATTGTCTTTGTGCTGCCAGAACGCAGAGCCTGGGCTCGGGCATCCGGTTCATAATCAAGTTCTTCAATGGCTGCCAAAACACGCCGCCGGGTTTCATTGGAAATTGGCACACGGCCTTCAGTCACCCCATTTAGCACATATGAAACCGTGGCACGAGAAACACCTGCGAGGCGAGCAACGTCAACTTGGGTGGGTCAATTCATAATTAACTTGTGGATTAGATGAATATATTCAGGGAATAGCATTACACGTATCACCTTACTCGTGTAAATTGTAATGTCAGTTTAGCACAGAACAAGATTGAAAGTCAAGAACCAATTAACTGGAGTTCAAACATGAAATCGAGCTCAATCTGTACACTGGTCAGTAGTCCAATACTTCTATCCGCGCAGAGTGCAAAAACCTCTTCTTAAAAAAGAATGCCCCTATAAGAGAGGCTAGGTGACCGACCGGGGACTCGAACCCCGAACGTGCTGATTAAGAGTTAGATGCGCCCAATTTCCATATCGTTTTCATCACCCATATATGCCGGTCGTACTTTTCCAAAGCCGAACATATAGGGGTATTTTCGCTATTTTTGAGGGGGGATCGATTTTTACTACTGCAACCCTACTGCAACTGGAGTGATCAATTCCTCGATTTGCTCCGCCGCTTTCTCCTGGGACCTGGACATGGAATGGCCGTAGATGTCCGTAGTCACACTGGCCTTGGAGTGCCCGGCCCGCTGCTGGACAGTCGTGACCGCGATGCCCATGTCCATCAGGAGCGAGAGTGCCGTATGCCTGAGGTCATGGAAGCGCATGTCCGGCAATCCGGCCTTCTTGAGCAGCTCCTTGAACTCGTCCCAGATGCGATGCCCTTCGAAGGGGGTTCCGATCGAGGAGGGGAAGATCAGGTCATTTTCCTGCCAGCGGCTGCCCGCCTCTTCCCGCTCGCGATCTTGGCGTTTGTGGTGCTCTGCCAGCCGATCCAGCATGCCCTGTCCCAGTTTGATCTGCCGCCTGCCCGCCTTGGTCTTTGGCGGGACAAAGAACAGTCCCTTGTGCTCGATGCGCTGGAGCTGGCGCTGGACGTTCAAGACGCCTTTGCCCCAGTCCAGGTCCGACCACTTCAGACCGAGAAGCTCACCCTGTCGCATGCCGGTGGTGAGCGCCAGGTAGAATAGGGCCTCATGTCGGTGTCCGGCCGTGGCCAGGAGGAATTGGCGGGCTTCGTCTTCGGTGAAGGTCTTGAATTCCTTGTGCTCCCAGCGAGGGCGTTCGACGCTATCGGCGGGGTTGTGCGACAACGCTCCTTCCTGAACAGCATGGTCGAGGACGTTGTGGAGCACCGCGTGGACCAACTGCAGGGTGCGAGCGCCTGTGCCACGCTCCTTGAATGTGGAGTACATGCGCTGGATGTGGACCGGGCGGATATCCTGGATGTGCATTTTCCCGAGGGTGGGGAGGATGTAGTTCTCAGCGATCTTCCGGTACTGGAAGACGGTCCGTTCCCTGCGCGAGAGCGTTTTCCCATTGAGCCAGGAGCTGATGAAGCTTTCCAGAGTAATGTGGACGCTACTGTATGTCAACCCGCTGTCGATCTTGGCCAGCATCGCCTTGATCCAGTCGTGGCATTCCCGTTGGGTTTTGCCGTATTTGGTTAGGCGGTGCCCATCCAGGCTCACCTGTGCGCACCAGAGACCGTCCTTGCGGCGGTAGAGCGTACCCTCATGGTTAGCTCGTCTTCTTGCCATGTTCATGTCTCCTTTCTGTAAATGCAAACGAATTTACGGGGTTGGATGAACATGGCTGCTTGCGCTATTCGGTTTTTAATGTGCGGATGGATCATCGTGATTATCTCTAAGTTCAAAAGCAATACAAATAAAGCTTGAGATCATTATATGGAACCAATGTTCGCGTGTCAAGCAAGAATCTTTCCACTGTGTCCATAGCTTACTGTCTTTGCTGAAATGGGCGGGTTTCATCCCAAGGGGGAGACTGTTTTGGGATAAGGCTCCAGAAATACCTGTGTGGTGCAAATATTCCATGGATTGTGGCAACGCCGGTATTCTCGTATGAGCATCAAAGCCTCCCAAAAAGGGGTATAATTGCAATATCCTGATATTGCAATAAAGGAGCCATTCTATGAACACCCAAGTAAGTATTGGTCAAATCAAGAGAGACATCTCCGAACTGGTCAACCGCGTCAATTATGCTGGAGATCGCATCATCCTCACCTCCCGCGGCAAGCCTAAGGCTGCGCTGGTTAGCATGCAGGATTTTGAGCGACTCTTAAAAGCGAGGGACGCGCTGCTGATATCCAGAAATGGTTGGACGGGACCCGGGCGCTCTCCAGGAAAATCGAGAAGCGACGGGGCAAACCGGTGGATGTGGATACCATTCTGGATTCTTCCCGCAACGACCTGGAAACGAGATGACGAGCAGCCTGGTTGTCATTGATGCCAGTGTAGCAGTGAAAGCTGTTCTGCCCAACCCACTGCAAGCGTATTGCCTGGCACTGGTCCGAACCTTTGCCGAGGTGCAGCCGGTTGCGCCAGCCTTGTGGGCGTATGAGACCACATCTGCCATTGTCAAGGCCGTTCATTTCGGGGAGATCACTGAGAACGAGGCGCGCCAGTCGCTTGAGAAGCTGGACACTCTAGGCGTACGCTTGTTTGTTGCAGATGCCGACCAAAACCTCGCTGCCTTCGATTGGACCCTGCGGCTCAAGCGTGCCTCAGCTTATGACAGTTACTATCTTGTGCTAGCCCAGACCTTGGAGAGCGATTTCTGGACCGCCGATAAGCGCCTGTTCAATGCCCTTAAGGAAGTACACTTGAGCTGGCTTCACTGGATCGAAGAGCTGACGCTGCAGTGACCTTTTATTGTGCGAATACTCTTGTCCTGGCTACTTAAGTCATCCGCCCGGATCTGTACAGAAAAGCCAATGGATGGGGTCACTTTAAAAAGGTATGATGCGATTTTACTCTCATATCATCACACTCAGGGACTCGCATGCTTGGCATCTTCCTCTTTTCTAATACAGGGCGCTAATGTTCGTCAAATCCCCGCCGAATTTCTCAAATTACTTTGCGGATGAGCTAAGTAGCCAGCACAGGCGTTTGGGCCGAATTGGTTTTTGCCCGCTTCCGGGACGGGAAGATCGTCGAGATGTGGGGAGTTGAAGACGGCCTGAGCCAGATGAGGCAGCTCGGCTTCCGGCTGGTTGAGCCGGTGAAGGTGACGGCTTGATGGGGTGAAAAAGGCCTGGCTAAGCCTGCCCCTCACCCGCCCTCGGCCAACACCGCCTGGGTGAAGATCTCCAACCCCGCCTCGACCTCGGCATGATCCGCGTTAATTGCTGGGATCAGGCGGATGGTCTGCGCCCAGTGTCCGCAGGGGTAGCATAGCATACCATTGGCCAGCATGCGGTTAAGGATATTGACCACCGCCGTAGGGTTGGGCTGTTTGCCGCCCGGCTGCACGAATTCGACCGCCAGCATCAACCCCACCCCGCGCACGTCGCCCACGATGGGTGACTTTCCCTGTAAAGATCTTAGACCTTCCAGCAAATAGCCACCCTGGGTACGGGCGTTAGCCAGCAGGTTTTCTTCCTGGATCACATGTAGCGTCTCGAGGGCCGTGGCACATGACACCGGGCTGCCGCCGAAGGTGGTGCCGTGCGAGGCCGGGCCCCAGGCTTTCATGATCTCAGCCCGCGCTGTGGTGGCTCCCAAGGGGAAACCATTGGCAATGCCCTTGGCCAGGCAGACGATGTCTGGATCGACCCCAAAGGTTTGCGCGGCGAACAACTCGCCCGTGCGCCCAAAACCGGTCTGCACCTCATCCAGGATCAGCATGATACCGTGCTGGTCGGCCAGGCGGCGCAACTCGTTCAGCCAGCCCGGCGGCGGGATGACGTAGCCGCCCTCGCCCTGCACCGGCTCGACCAGGAAGGCCGCCACTTCTTGTGGAGCGATGACATGCTCAAATAGTCGGTCGATGTCGTCCAGCGCTTCCTGGGCGCACTCTTCCGGGCTGGGCGCTTTCGAGCGGAAGGGGTAGGGAAAGCGGGCGAAGTAGAAGCCAGGCAAGTAGGGGCTCATCCCGCTGCGGTAGCGCGACTTGGAAGTGGTGGCGCTGATCGCCCCCAGCGTACGCCCGTGAAAGCTACCGATGAAGGCGATGATCCCTGCTCGCTTGGTCACGTAGCGCGCCAACTTGATGGCGGCATCCACCGCCTCGGCGCCGCTGTTGCCAAAGAAGAACATATCCGCCCCACCGGGCATCACCTTGCCCAACTCCCAGGCCAGGCGCAGCACCGATTTGGAGGTCGAAACGCCCACCGGCGCGTGCACCATGCGCTCCATTTGCGCCTGGGCAGCGGCCACCACCCGAGAGTGGTTATGACCCAGGTTGCAGGCACCGAAGCCGGAAAGCCAGTCCAGGTAGCGATTGCCGTAGCAGTCGTATAGGTAGGCGCCCTGCGCCCGCTCGATGGGCAGGTTGGGCCAGTCTTGCGCCAGCGGCGGCGCCAGCAGGTCTTCACGATGAGTGATTAAATATTCGAAAGTGGGGCGGTCGGGTTTCATAGGTTTATCCTCCAAATTTTAATACCGTGCAGGTCACGAACACAGCGATGAAGAACGCCAGCCAGGCATAGTCAGCCAGGCGAGCAGTGAGCACTTCGATCTCGGTGGGCTTAATCGGGGCGCCGAAGCCCTTGGTTTCCATGGCGATCTGGAAGTCATTCGCCTTGCGGAACAGCAGCAGGATTAACGGCGTTAGGATCGGGATGTAGGCCTTGAAGGCGCGTTTGATCACGTTCATCGAGTTGATGTCGAAGGCGCGCAGTTTTTGCGCGTCGACAATCGAGCCCCACATTTCGAACAGCAGGGTGGTGAACGATAATGCGCTGACGAACATGAACGTGGCGATTTGCGGAATGTGTAGCTTGCCCATGGCGGTCATGATGCCCGAAGTCGGGGTGGTCATCACGAACAGCGGCAGCGATGAAGTGGCCACCAGGATACGCACGCACAGCACCAGCCCGAAAACCACCCCTTCGCGGGTGATCACCCCCAGGTCGGCTTCCCACAAGCGCAGGTGGCCAAAGGTGATCAGCGGGGTGTGGCCGCCGCGGTAGGTGAAGCCCTGGATCAGCAGAAGAAAGATGAAAGTGCCGACCAGGATTTGCATCAGGGTGGTAAAACGCCGTAGCTCGATGCGGGCGATAATCCAGAGCACAGCTGAAAGCCCCAGCCAGATCAGAAGGATGGGGATATCGGTGATTCGGATCGGGTACATCACCAGCACCAGGGTCAGCATCACGTATAAAAATTTTACCAGCGGGTGCAGGCGGTGGATGGGTGTGTCAAGGTTGGTATAGCGGAAGACGGGTGCGCGCATGGGGGTTTCTTTTTATTGATCCATATCCGAATAGAGGAGCAAGCAATTCGCGGATAAATTCCTATCCCGGGTCGGTTATGAACCCAGTACAGCATATAACTGATCAAGGGTAATGATATCCGGCGGTACGCTCAGCGGGGCCAGCTTCATCGCTAACTGCGTGGCCACGGGCGGCACGACAAAGCTACGCCGCAGCTCCTCCACCTGCGTGAATACATCAGCGGTGGGACCATCTAGGAGTACCTGACCATTGTACAGCACGATCAAGCGGTTGGCATAATGGGCGATCAGGTCCACGTCGTGAGTGATCATCAGCACTGTTCCACCCTGATCGTCGTGGAAGCGTTTGGCCAGGTCGGCGAGCTGGTAGCGCCCGCGGTGATCCTGCGCCGTGGTCGGCTCGTCCAGGATCAACACCTGGGGTTCGAGCGCCAGGGTGGCAGCCACCGCCAGCTTGCGCCGGTCGCCGAAGGACAAGCGGAAGGGGAACAGGTCAGCCACCTCGCTTAATCCCACCCGGCGCAGCGCCTGCTCGACCCGCGGCTGGATCTCCTCTTCGGCCACGCCCACATTGCGCAGCCCGAAGCGCACTTCTTCCAGGCATGAAGCGGTGAAAAGCTGGTAATCGGGGTTTTGCAGCACCAGACCTACCCGCCGGGACATCTCGCCCACCGGAATTTTACGGATGCTTTCCCCGTTGAAGAATACCTCGCCTTTCGACGGGCGTAGCAGGCCGACAAAGCACTTGACCAGCGTGCTCTTGCCCGAGCCGTTCTGTCCCACGATGCCGACGATCTCGCCCTGGCTTATCTGCACTGACACGTCTTTCAGGGCGGTTACGGTCGGCGGACCAGAATACTGCACGCTGATCCCACGCGCATCGAGCAGTATCATGTGCCCATTTTTCTCTGTTCCGCTATTTCTCTCTGCAGAGTGGGAGATAGGGGACGCAGGGATGGTTTGCCGTACCTTTAGTTCTCCTGCCTGCACCGCTGATTCCACCCGTTGGGCCACTTCATCCACAGTCAGGGTGATTTTGCTCTCGTCCCTATTTTTACCGGTCGTTTTGTCACCAAACACCCTGGATTGGAACAGGATCAGCGCCGGGGTCTTGACGCCGGCTTGCTCCAAGCGGTCGGTTTGCGAGAAGACTTCTGCCGGGGTGCCCTGCAACGCCGTCTCGCCCCGCTCCAGCACCAGCACCTGGTCAGCCAGGTGCAGGATCTCTTCGGTCTCATGGGTGGTCATTACAATGGTCAGATCACCGCTGCGCTTCAGCCGCTCAATCGCTTCGCCCACCTCCCAGCGCCCGGCCGGGTCAAGCTGCGAAGTCGGTTCGTCCAGCACCAGTAAGCGCGGCTGCATAGTGAGCACGCTGGCTAGAGCGGTGCGCTGCTTCTGCCCGCCTGAAAGATCGCGCGGGTTACGCTCTTCCAGTCCATCCATCCGCACCAGAGATAGGGCGGCCTGCGAGCGGCGCAGAATCTCCTCGCGGGGTACGCCTAGGTTGGAGGGTCCGAAGGCCAGCTCGGTGCGAATGGTGGGCATGAACAACTGCACTTCGGGGTCTTGCATCAGTGCGCCGCAGACCTGCGAGGTGACGTACAGTGGTACGTCCCACGGGTCGATGCCGGCCACCGAGACGATCCCCCGCCGATGCCCGCCGTAGATTTGCGGTGCGATGCCGCTCAGCAGGTAGCACAGCGTCGACTTGCCGGCTCCATTGGCGCCCAGCACGACCACGAACTCCCCCCGCCGGGCGGTCAGGTTGAGGTTCTGCAGCGCAACCACTTCGCCTTCGTAGGTGAAGGTCACGTCCTGCAGGAAAAGGATTTCGTTTTCATCCATAGATAAATTTTCTGCTTCAATTTGCGGCATGCAAGAATGTATTTCGCCGCCTGTGTGGGGAAGGGGGCTTAGACAATCTTATTACCAGATGGAGCCTTCGATCTTGGGCAGGCCGCTACGCTCCAGCGCCTCGATGATCGGGATGGTGATCACCGCGGTGATGGCCGACAGCGCTACAACCCACCAGGAGTAGGCCAGGTGGGTGGCTATGCCCAGCTCGGAGGAGAAGTTATACAGGTACCAGTATGGGCGTGTCCAGGGGATCCACCAAATCAGCATGGCGGCCAGGATCACCAGGAAAATGCCCCCATAGCGTTGGGCGCGCTTCTTGGAAACGATCCATTCAGGCATCAACCGGGTACCGAGTGGAGTGACGGCGATGATTGTCGAAGGAATCCAGTACAGCCCAGCCAGGATGAAATAGAGCGGTTCAGGCACTTTGCCAAAACCACCTTTTGCGCCTGGCAGGTAGAAGGGCACCAACCAGCCGAGGATGCCAATGACAATGAACAACGGCGCGTTGATCTTCCACAGGCTTTTATCTTTGATCATCAAGGCAACCAGGATGGCGGGTGAGGCTGCGCCAATAATCACGTCCACTAATTGCAGTGGGTAAGCGGCGGGAGCGATAAACATGCCGATAACCCCCCCGATAATTGCGGCGACAATCCCACCGATTGGCCCCAGCAGCAGGGGTGCGATCGCCGCAATCGGGGTCGCCAGCGGCACGTAGCCCCCACCACCAACATAGGGGAAGATAGGGATCAGCGCAGTCACGCCGATCAACGCTCCAAACAGCGTGACCCAGGCGATGGATGCTCCGCCGATCCGGCCGATCGTCTTCCTAGTACTAACTTTCTCGGTCTGTTGAGACATAGGAATCAAACCTCCTTCGGTTAGAATAAGCAACCAGGCCGCCTTCGGACGTTGCTTCCGTCCGGGCGAAAGGCCCTGGGCTGCTTGTTGGATGAAACGAGCCCCCTTCCCGAGGCTCGGTAATCCCTTAGGTGGACTCTTCCTGGAGCACAGGAATCGTCGCCGATCCCTGCGGAAAAACCGCCGCCTGCGCTTGGGGTCCATACTGGCGCAGGAGCTCATCCACGCCGGCTTGCAGTGAGGCTGGTTGGCTGAAGCCCATCGCCCCCAGTTCGGCCGGTGGGATGCCATCTGAAATCATATACAAGCGCTTCTCCGCTTTGATGCGCGCCAAGGCGTATCCCAGCACACTGAAAGTCACTTTGCCGCTGCGCCGTGTCACGTCGCGCAGGTAATCTTCCGGCCTCTTGGAACGGTCGGCCATCAGGCGGTAGAATTCCTCTCCCCCCACCCCGTCGGGGCAGGCGGCTACCAAAAGGATGCTACCCCCCTCGCGCACCAGGGCGTCGGCGTATTCGACCGCCCGCACCGCTTGGTACAGGTCGATATCGTAGGGCGCTGCGGATGTCACGGCGAAATCTACCTGCGCCGGGCAAGTCACTTCATACAACTGCTTCGCCAGAACGACGGCCTCGCGAAACACCCGTTCCGGGGTCCCGGCAAAGGCACGCACGATGCGCTCGTCCTGGGAGAGCACCACGTCCAGAACCAGATCCATCTTCACCAGCGCGCCCGCCTCTTCGAGATCCTGCCGGCAGGGTACGTCCACCCGCCCAAACTGGCGGAAGCCCAATATCACGTGGGTGTGGCTGGCGTTGATGGTATCCAACGCGGCCACGCCCGGCACGATCAGCTTGCGCCCGCCCGAATAGCCGGCGTAGGGGCTGGGGCCGACATGACCGATGCCAATTAAGCGGTCCGCCTCCACTGCCAGCCGGTTGACCCATACCGGTGTGCCGCGCCGGGTGATGCCCATATACACCTGGTTGGCCTGGTCATCGCAGCAGTGCTGCTCGATGCGGTAGCTGGCGTAGATTGCCTCGCCCACCTTGCGCCGTAATTCAGCTTCGGTGCTCAAGCGGTGCGTGCCGTGGGTGACCAGGATGGTCACATCCTCGTTGCGCACGCCAGCTTGGTCGAGCTGCTCTAACAGCGCGGGCAGCGCCAGGTCGGTGGGGGTGGTGCGGGTGTGGTCGTCCACCAGGATGACCACTTTTTCGTTGGCTTTGGCGATCAGGTTCAGTGGGGGAAGGTCGAGCGGGAAGGTCAGGGCGCGGCGAATCTCAGCCTGCGGGTCATCACACCCCGGCGTCTCGAGAGGCTGGTAGATACCGGTTAGGTTGGCCCCGGGCACTTGAAATCCGATCATCTGGCTGCCATAAAGGATATGAATTTCCATGGCTCGCTTCCTGGATATTTAGGTAGCTTGAAGTGAAAGTTGTGCGTCAGTGAGATTGTTATTGGACACTGATTTCATTATAGCAAGATTGATTCCCCATTGTCAACCAAAAGCGCTGAAGGAGTCCGTAACATACGCGGTTGGTGAGTTTAAATGTCCCACTTCACGTCTCATTATGGTCACTAAATTGCCGAATTCGTCACACTGGAGCGCCAAGAGTTCGCGCTTATGAGATATGTTTCTCCCACGATTCCAAAAACCTACCATGTATGTTACAGTCTCCGTAGTTGGTTTCTGTATCATACACGGTGGGTGAGTTTGAGAGATTAGTAGGACGAGCGACTTTTCCGCGAAGAGCTCAATATCAATCGGATTTGATTCCTGCTAACATCAGGCCCGTCTGCATACCCGGCCAAGTTTTGTAGCCGCGCACCGTGCGGGCGCGCATTTTCATTCTGCCGATCACCTGTTCGGTGCCATTGTTGGTCCAGGGAATAGCTGGATCATTGTAGAAAGCGCAGAAGCTTGGCCAAGTCTCACTCAACCGGATGAGCAAGTCACGCAGTTGGTTGATGGGAGTAAGATGGCTGGTCCCTTTCCTGTCCTGGCTACTTATGTCATCCGCCCGGATCTGTACAGAAAAACCAATGGATGGGGTCACCTTATAAGGGCATGATGCGATTTTACTCTCATATCATCACACTCAGGGACTCGCATGCATGGCATCTTCCTCTTTCATAAATACAAAGCCTAATGTTCGTCAAATCCCCGTCGGATTTCTCAAATTACTTTGCGGATGAGCTAAGTAGCCAGCACAGCGGATGGATCATCGTGATTGTCTTTCAATTGCAATACCGATAAAGATTGGGTACATTATACAATACCTTCGCCAATTATGTTGAAATGGAAGGTTCTAAAGTCGGGTGGATCATGCCGTAGGGTGCCAAAACCTCATCTAAGATAGATTTATTTGAAAACCTGCAGGAATTCCAATCCTATCTTCAGTCTTTGGTAGAATGATGCTTCATTCCTAAGCGAGGATAAAATCGGATGGGTTGGTTCATCCTGGTGCACGTTTTCACAACCTGGTTGTCGATCTTCAGTTTCGGTCGATTATCCGAACAAGAGAAAGAACTCGAAATCCTGGTGTTACGCCACCAACTGGCTATTCTCCAACGCAAATGTGATAAACCGGTAAAACCGAACCGCATCGAAAAGATGACGCTTGCCGTCCTTACTGCCAGGCTGAAACGGATCAGCCATAAAACCACCAGTCAATTGAGAAATATCATCCGCATTTTCCAGCCTGAAACTGTAATAAGCTGGCACCGGGAGCTGGTACGCCGAAAGTGGACCTATCTGCACCATCGCCAGGGTGGGAGGCCGCCAGTGGACAAAGAGCTAGAGGACTTGATCCTCCGCTTTGCACAAGAGAATCCACGCTGGGGATATGGCAAGATCGAAGGCGAACTCTTGAAATTGGACTACAAGACATCCCAAACAACGATTCGCAATGTGCTCGACCGCCATGGGATCCTCCCGGAAGGCGTTCGCAGCTGCTCCATCGGTTGGCGTCACCTCATCAGCCATTACAATGATCAGATCCTGGCCTGCGACTTCTTCACCTTGGAAACCATCCGGCTGCAGACCCTCTATGTGTTCTTCTTCATCGAACTCGGCTCCGGCCGGGTGCATTTCGCCGGTGTCACCGACCACCCCGACAATATCTGGCTCACCCAGCAAGCCCGACAGCTTGTTTGGGAACTCGATGACAGAGAACCCTCCTTGCGTTTCCTGATCCACGACAATGACCGCAAGTTCACCCGTGCCTTTGACACCGTCTTTGAGAGTGAAGCCTTTCATGTCATTCATACCCCCTTCCAGGCACCCAATGCCAATGCCTACGCCGAACGTTGGGTTCGGACTGTAAGAGAAGAATGCCTGGATCTGATCCTTGTTTTGAATGCCGCTCATCTGCGCCGCGTGCTGCTTGAATATATCGACCAATATTACAACGTAGCTCGCCCTCATCAAGGGATTGAGCAACGCATCCCCTTGCCTCGTGGCCGACCGATCAGTGCCGGCGCTATCCGACGTCGCAAGTTGCTAGGTGGCCTCCTCAACGATTATTACCGCGCCTCAGGCAGCTTTTCATCGGCCCCCAACTGAGACAAAGCGCAGATTGAAAAAGTGCTCCCCGATCGCCGGATAATCTACAGCGACATCATTCGCTTCGCTTCGAGATGTCTTCGCACCTTCTGAGCGTAGTTATCCCTTAATTTTTATCCCTGGCTAAGTCAATCTTCTCAAAAATTCCGATCTTCCAAGCATTTCATACCCACACTTCAAGCCCTGAATGTTGGATAAATGCGCAATTCCTGCCTCGAAATCACAAGGATCAAGTTTTTGCACCATACGAGCCAGGACAGGCCCGTATGCGGAGATCCACATTCTGCTAAACACTACAGGTCACGCCATTTGGCGTGACCTGTAGTGTGTGTGTCACTTACTGTGACAATCACCAAGTCAGAAATAAATCGGGCTTATTTCTCTAATTGTCTAATTTGTAACTCCAGTCTAGCGATGCGCTCATCCAACTCATCCTGGTTACTACTGCGTCCTTTCTTGGCTGGGGAAGCTTTTTGACCTTTAAGCAATGCCATAAACTCACGCATCCAAGTGGGATTGTCGGACCAAGCACGCGCACTGACCATATTTCCATCCACGACACCTGCTCCATCGATATAGGTTCCCCCAGCATTCTCAATATCAGGCTGTACAAATGGGAAGCCTGAGCTTTGCCGACCCTTTAACACACCCACTGTAGCCAGGATTAGCGGTGCGTGACAAATATGTGCGACTGGTAAGTTGTTATCAAAGAAGTAGCGTACAATACGCTTTACGTTTGGGTCGTTACGAAGATATTCAGGGGCACGCCCTCCAGGGATCACCAACCCGACATAGCTTTCAGGTTTAACCTCAGAAAAAGCAAGGTTGGCATCCATACGGTACCCCCGTTTCTCAGTGAAGGTGTCCCAACCAGGCTCTACATCGTGTACAACGAGTTGAATTTTCTTGGCTGAGGGGGCAGCAACATCCACTTCATACCCTTCTTCCAATAAACGCTGATAGGGATACAACACTTCTAAGGCTTCGCCACCATCGCCTGTAATTAGTAAGATTTTAGCCATTTTATTTTTTCCTTTCGCTTATTTATGATTGTAACATACCGTTTTACATTGTCGTCCGAAAGACCAAATTTTATATTCCGTTCATACTCCCCAAGGCTTTATTTGAATTTGACCATAATCCTTGCCATGTTGATATAAAGCTCGGATATTTTCAATGGGTACTTCGGGTTGGATCACCGCACTCGGACCCAGAAAGAATCCACTCTCACGCCCGACGGTATTGATGCAGCGCTCTACATCACTCTGCACATCTGCAACAGACCCAAATGGTAACACACCCCTGGCTTGCACACTACCGAGGATGATCGGACGTCGCTCATATTTAGTGCGTTTCTTGACGATCCAATCCAGATGAACATTGGCGTCCTCCTGGAAGCCCTGGAAACCGGTGATGCCCATAGCCAGAAGGCGGTCCACAATCGGTGTGACATTGCCATCACAATGCCAAATAATATCAATCCCGGCGCGCACTAGTGGCTCCAAGGCATATGCCAACCCAGGAAAATATATTTGATCCAGTAATTTGGGCGAGACAAAAAGTCCGCTGTTATAGCATAAATCCTCGCCAACGTAAATTATCGGGGGCAGGTCGTTCTCACAAATGGCAGCGGCAATGGCTTCATTCTGTAAATGTCCACACTCTGCTGAGTAAAGATAAAGCCGGTGCGCAATTTCTTTGTGGTCTGCCAGGAGTATGAAATAATTCAGGTAGCCAAAATCCAGATACCACATAAACTTACACACCCCAGCCTTGAAACCACCAGCCAGCCATAGCATATCATCACCAGTCATCCTGTCCTGTTCGATAGCCTCGTTTAGGTAAATCCGGTAAGCTGCCTGCTGATCATATGTCTTGCGTACTTGTTCGGGGGTAGGAAATGTACAAATCTCTTTTACCACCGCGTCGACATCTGGATAACGCTGTTTCGCGTATCGGAAAATGGTTTCCACGTCCCAGGATCTGACCTCCATATCGTAGGAATACGGTAAAAGGAGATGGATTAACAAATCGATCCCTAGATTGCGAAAAGCCTGGATCGCCACCTCGCGCTGATCCGTCGCCTTCCAGTAATCGTGCCCGGCAAGCTTGGAGAGCGTCTTACCGGATTCGATCTCCCCACCCATCAGAGCTACCCGGTCCACCGGTAGAAATTTGAGTGCACGTAGTGCCCTTTCTCTGCCTCTCATCAATCTATCTCCTTAAGCCTGCGCGCCGTAAACTTCCTGCTTGCTCACCTTGGGATCCAACCCCGGCAGGACGTAATGGGGGTTGATCTCCTCGATCCTCTGAAAACAAGCGTAATAATCCAGTAAACTGGCCTGGAGAATACCTGAGGGAACATGCGGCATTCGCCACCTGCCTGTCCAGTTATCGAAAAACGGACACATCTCCCCGGCGATCAGAATTGGACCCCGAAAAGTTTCTACTAATACGCTCTGAAATCCCAGGGTATGGCTCGACATAATCATGGCAGTCACCCCATCAATGATCTTAGTGGAGCCTTTAATTACCTTGGTTCTGCTGAGAGTTTGCATCCAGGGGGGATTGGCAAAAGCAGGCGTGTAGAAGGGAAGGTGTGGCAGGACGGGGTTGAGCGCCTGAGCGATTTCATCCTCCTGAATAAAGATGGTAGCCCTGGGGAAAAGCGCATTGCCATGACAGCTCGTCCAGTGCAGATGAGTATTAATGATGATATCAATATCAAAGGGTTTGACCCCTAATTTATTAAGCGCTGCCACCGGTGTTTGCTCAGGCCTACGGTCATAAAAATGGTGAAAACTGCGCCCCCAGGTCTCGGGGTCGCCTGGGCCAGTGTCTACCAGGATGAGGGTGTCACCGGCATCGATCAAGAACATCCAGTATTCAATCTTGAGCTTGACGCCTGCACTATTCGGGTCAGGTAGGTAGTAATACTGGGTCAGCTCGGCTTCGTCGTAGCTTCCTGTGCTGAGCGGAATAATTTTACACTTTGCCATGAGTTTTTGTTTCCAAAACGACCTTAATTAGACATTAGCATCTGGCGCACCAGCCATTTTTTGATCTCGCCTCCGATTTTTCTCACCTGTGCCATCACCTGGTTCTCGTCAACGGTGAGTACTTGGCGGTCTTTCATTACCACTACGCCATTGATGATGGTAGTGTTCACATCGGAACGACCGACTGCAAAAGCCAGATGAGAGTATACATCATACATAGGAGTCAGGTGAGGTCGATTGAAATCTATTAAGATCAGATCAGCGCGTTTGCCTGGTTGTAGCGAACCGTTACTTTTACTCAGGCCCAGGATGCTGGCGCTGCCACGAGTAGCGAGATAAAGCGCCTGTCTGGCACTAACTGCCAACGGGTCGTGGCTCACTCCGCGGTGGAGTTTGGTGGCGAATTGGATCTCTGTCCACATATCGAGGTCGTTATTGCTGGCGGGACCATCGGTGCCAAGTCCAACCGATACCCCGGCTTTAAGTAACTCCGGCAGGCGAGCAATGCCAGAGGCAAGCTTAAGGTTTGCTTCCGGGCAATGGACGACAGCGGTCTTCATCTCAGCCAGGACGGCGATCTCTTCATCATCCAAATGGACACCATGGAATAAAGCCACCTTATCGTCTAATAACCCATGATGCTTGAGCAACATGACCGGCGTAAAGCCGGTCTTGGTCCGCACGTCATTGACCTCCTGGGCAGTTTCACTCACATGAAGGGCGAAAACCACCCCGAATTCGTCAGCTAGGGCTTTAGCACGCATCAGATTACCGGCTGAGACAGTATAGGTTCCATGGGGCTGCACCGAAGCAGAGACCAGAGGGTCATCACGATAGTCTTCAAGCAGCTTGCGAGAGTAATCCAACCCCTGATCGAAGCTGAGCTTATTTGGACCTGCCGAATTGAAGATTGCCTCACCCAGGACAACGCGGATGCCGGTCTCCTTTGCAGCTCGAGCTACTTCTTCCTCATAAAAGTACATATCTAAAAAGGAGACAACACCAGCGCGGACCATCTCACAAGCTGCTAAGAGAGTCCCCCAATAGACAGTTTCCGGAGTAATAAATGTCGCTTCAGCTGGCCAGATAAAGCCTTCCAGCCACTGTTTCAATGGCCGGTCATCAGCGAAACCACGAAATAAGGATGTAGCTGCGTGGGTATGGGCATTGACCAACCCCGGAAATACGACCTGATCTGATGAACCAATAATCTCTTTAGGCACATATTTACCGAGCAGTTTCTCTTGAGGGCCGACCTCCAGTATCATTTCCCGGCGGATAGCTACCCCACCGTTCTCAATGACAGTCCATTGGTCATCCATGGTGACCACCTGGCCGCCGATAACTAACAAATCAATGGCTTCTTTTTGGGTTTGTACCATCTTCCTTAAACTCACCTTCATTAAGTGCGGTCAGGTGAAGTGTGTAGTTTGCTATTATCCCTGCTCCGGGTCATAGGGAACGCCAAGTTTACGTGGTGGGATACGGCCACCGACACCCGAAACGACAAGCACTGTGAGTAGATATGGGATCATTTGTGCAAATTGGCTAGGAATAACTCCACCCTGGAGACGCAATTGCAGGGCGTCTGCCATGCCAAAAAGCATACTGGCTAGAAAACCGCCTAAAGGGGACCAACCGCCAACCACATTGGCTGCAACGGCCACAAAACCGCGTCCAGCAGTCATGTTTTGAGTGAATAACGCGAGTTGATTGAGAGATAGGTCGGCACCAGCCAAGCCACATAATCCGCACCCAATGATGACAGCAATGTAGCGCATCAAATTAACCCTAATCCCTGCTGTGGCTGCAGCTGCAGGATGTTCCCCTACCATACGCAAACGCAATCCGAATGCTGTATGGTTAAAAACCACTATTAAGATTATTAAAGCTATAAGAGCGGCAAAAAAGGCGACCCCTTGCCCGTTAATCACCTGTCCAACAAAAGGAACCCGGTCTAAGAAATTCCAATGAAAGGTTGATAGCCTGGCGACTTCAGAAGAACGGCCACGGTTACCCCAGATGTGCTGCACTAAAATTGGTGTCAAGCCCAAACCTAAGAAATTAATACCAAATCCGACAATTACTTGGTTGGCTTTAAATTTTATATTTGCCACTCCCTGGATTACACCGAAGACCAAGGCGACGATAATGGCCACGAGCAATCCAAACCATGCAGAGTCGGTATAATACGAACCAATAACGCCGCCTAATGCAGACGCCAACATAATCCCTTCTGCCGATAGATGAATCACGCCAGCTGATTCTGAGATGGTAATTCCCATTGTGGCTAGGGCGATCGGAGTCATCAAACGAAAACCGGAGGCGATCAAATTGAGTATTTGCATAATGAAAGGATTCATACTCGCCACATTCTTTATGAAGTAGGTTGATCGACGTTTTTCTTGCGATCTCTTAAGAAATTTAAGAGTCCCGGGACCGCCAAGAAGATTAGAATCAGACCTTGAATGACAACCACAAAATCAACTGGGATACCGGTAGTTCGATTCATGACTAATGCACCAGAGCGGATCGTGCCCAGGATCAAGGCTGCGATTAGTGCCCCCAAGGGATCACTATAACCCATCAAGGCTATGGCAATGCCGTCAAATCCGTATGTGGGAGAGAAGCCGACAGCGAAGCGCCCGTAGGTGCCTAAAATTTCGCTCGCCCCTGCAAAGCCAGCAATAGCGCCACTGATTGCCATAGCGTAAAGCCAAGATTTTGTCTGACTGATACCTTTAGCCTCGGCTGCTATTGGGTTCAGGCCTACAGCACGGATTTCGTATCCTAACACTGATCGGTCAATGAGCAGCTTAAGGAGAATGGCTAGAGCAATTGCAATGAATATGGCAATCGTCACCCCCCCACCTTTGATGAGATGAGGTAACTGGGCGCTTATTGCCACCATGATAGTGACAGCTGTCGGCTCGTGTGGGGCATGCAGAGGATAATTCACAAGGTAGCCAGTGAGGAGAATAACTACGTAGTTCAGCATGATGGTAGAGATGACCTCGTGTGCCCGAAAGCGTGCCTTTAGAATGGCTGGCACCATTCCCCATAATCCACCGGCGATAGCAGCAGATAAAAATACCAGTGGGACATGAACCAAGGCAGGTAAACCCCGAATCAATCCAACTTGAGAGGCGACGAGAGCACCCATATACATCTGCCCTTGAACCCCTACGTTGAATAAACCAGCGCGCAAAGCTATTGCTACTGCCAGCCCTGTGAAGATTAGAGGGGTAGCACGAGATAAATCATCTGCTACAGCCGCCGGACTTCCAAATGCTCCCTTGAGTATAGCCTGATAACCATCACTTACATCGAAGCCAGCTGCAGCTATAAACAGAGTGGCTACTACGATCGCCACAACAAAGCTCAGTAATGAGCTTGCCAATCGGCTGGTTATCAATTTCAGCAGCACAGCTTTTAAAGGATTTTTTTTAGTTATGGAATTCATCAATAGAGGCCTTTATAGATGTTGATTTACGTCCAGTCAGCATCAAGGATCCAATCTCTTCATCGAAAAATGTCTCCTTCAGACCGAGCCCCACAATTTCACCTCGATAAATTACAGCAATTCGGTCGCTAAGTTGCTTAATTTCATCCAGATCGGCCGAAATGAGCAAGATTGCGCAACCCATTTCGCGGAATTTTCTAATCATCTGGTGAACAAATAACGTGGCGTTTACATCCAGTCCTCGGCTCGGCTGCGAGGCAATCAATAATTTGATATTTTTCTCCCTAAGTTCACGCGCCAGGATTAACTTTTGCTGGTTACCGCCGGAAAGAAAACGAA
This sequence comes from uncultured Chloroflexia bacterium, assembly GCA_963739255.1. Lineage (GTDB taxonomy): Bacteria > Chloroflexota > Anaerolineae > Anaerolineales > Villigracilaceae > UBA877. The sequence continues at coordinate 209,907 of CAVTZT010000008.1, read as the reverse complement.
CTAATAATTTTGGATTTGAAGGACGTATGTCGAAGGTTTTAATCGCCTTCAAGCAGATATCTGCGATAATACTGCGATTGAGCATCCAACCGCGACGGTTAGGTGGATAATACTGGTCGCCAAGGACCAAGTTTTCGCTTACATCAAAGTCTAAAATGAGCCCCTTAACTTGTCTGTCTTCATGGATGCAGGCAACCCCGGCCTCCATGATCTTACGTGGTGACAATCCAACCAATTCCAACCCTTGTAATTGAATGCTCCCTTTTTTGGGATGCAACAACCCGATCAAAGTCTCGACCAGCTCAGCTTGACCATGACCTTCAACGCCAGCGATACCAAGTATCTCACCTGCGCATACGTCCAACGTTATTCCACACAGTGTATCAATCTTCTTATGTGGATCAGAGAACCAGACATCCTGCATTTGCAAGACAGGTGCGCCCTGGTGGGCTTTATCCACGGTTGGTTCAGGCTGGACGAGTTTACCAACCATCATCTCTACTAGTTTCGCCTCATTTACCTCATGAACATCATAGGTGCTCACCACACGCCCCTGGCGCAAGACCGTGATGCGGTCGGCGACTTCCATCACTTCTCGCAATTTATGGGTGATAAAGATAACTGTTTTTTGTTCTTCTTTCAAGCGTCGCATAACTTTGAAAAGATCCTTGGTCTCTGGAGGGGTCAGCACAGCAGTGGGTTCATCTAGAATGAGGATGTTCGCCTCACGGTATAGGGCTTTGAGAATCTCAACGTGTTGCATTTCTCCCACAGAAAGGTTTTCCACGCGGGATTTGGGATTAATCGCTAACCCATACCAATCTGAGAGGTTGCGCACAATAGTTTCCGCCCTCTGTTTATTTAAGAACATTCGTTTGGATCGCGGTTCATTTCCCAGGACAAGATTTTCGGCAACGGTGAATGGCAACCCTAACATAAAATGTTGGTGTACCATCTGGATACCTAATGCGGCGGCTTCCCGAGGAGAACGAATTTTGACTTGATTCCCATAAACTCGGAGCGTGCCGCCATCTGATTGGTATAATCCAGATAGTATATTCATCAGGGTGGATTTTCCTGCCCCGTTTCCGCCTAATATGGCATGAATTTCTCCCTGTCCTATTGTCAGGTCAATATGATCATTAGCAGCAAGACCCCCAAAGTATTTGGTAATACCATGAATTTCGAGTGCGGTGACCATTTAGTATATCCGCTGACGGTTCAAAACAAAGGGGCGAAGATTGCTTCGCCCCTTTGTGATAGATCGTAATTTCTTATTTGGTGAACAGCTTATTTCAAAGTAGCTAAATAAGCATCCAGTTCCGCCTGAGTTGTGGGGGGAACGATTTCGCCGGAGATTATTTTCGCTTTGTATGCATCCAACGCTGCTTTGGCTTCGGCGGACACCGGAACATTGGAACCTGTCAGGTCAACTACCAAATAACCATCACTGAAACCGAAGGCTACATTGCCACCTTTCCAGGTACCATCCAGCGCGGCCTTAATGGCTCCATAAACGGAGGTATCCATACGCTTATAAGTACTGGCAATAATGAAGTTGGGATGCAACGGATTTTGGTTCGCACCCTCGCCGATTGCATATACTCCCTTCTCACTAGCAGCGTCAAAAACGCCCAAACCAGCACCGCCAGCTACCTGATAGACGATATCTGCACCCTGGCCAATCTGTGCCAAGGATAACTCTTTACCCTTGGCTGCATCAGTGAAGTTACCCACGACACCGACCAGAACCTGCATATTGCGGTCAATTGTCTGTGCACCGGCTTGGTAAGAATATGCATATAACCGGACGCTAGGAGCATCTATTCCCAAGACAATGCCAAGTTTTTTATCGGGGTTGATTTCGGGAAGATTGGTCTGCGTTGTAACATACGCTGAGAGAATACCAGCCAAGAAGGCGTTCTCCTTCTCGCGATATACCACACCTTGGACATTGGGTTGGGTGGAGGAAGCATCGGTAATGGTAAATTTCTGATTTGGGAAATCCTTGGCAACTTTATTAGCCGGATCAGCTTGTTCAAAGCCAAGACCGACGATCAGAGCATAATCCCCACTGGCGGCAGCAGAACTATAATCTGCTTCAAGCTCGGAGGCGTCAGTTGGCTCAATCAAATCAAGCTTGATGCCGAAGTCCTTTACCGCTTGTTGTGCCCCGGCATTACCGGCGTCGTTAAACCCCTGATCTCCAAGACCGCCAACTCCGGTGATTAATAATACTTTTTTTGGAACCGCGGTTGGCACTGCTGTAGGAGCAGCTACTGTCGGTTGAACAACTGGCGCCTGCGTAGGTGTGGGAGTCGCGGTACAGGATCCAAGCACCATGGCAGTGATAACAACACAGACAACAAAGAACAACTTACGAGTTTTCATTTTGTATTCTCCTCTTCCATTTTTTCACTTTTATATCAGGCCGAATTGCCTGACGCCGTAAGTTTAGTGTAGCAAAAATGAGGGATGAAGTCAATTGATGTTTATTACGTGTTTGTAATATAAGCAGTCGGTGAGTGGAAATTTCCCATAAAACTCTTGACAACAAAAGTTGTTTTAATGACCTGTCCTGGCTACTTAAGTCATCCGCCCGGATCTGTACAGAAAAACCAATGTATCGGGTCACTTTAAAAAAGGTATGATGCGATATTACTCTCAGATCATCACACTCAGGGATCCGCATGCTTGGCATCTTTCTCTTTCATTGATACAGAGCGCTAATGTTCGTCAAGTCCCCGCCGAATATCTCAAATTACTTTGCGGATGCGCTAGGTAGCCAGCACAGGTATATCAATTGATGAAAGCAACCAGCACAGAGTTGAGCGCTCCTCCCAGAGGAGACATCAATCACTGGTTAGCTTAACTGCATTTCTCCTCTAAAATCTCTGGATGAGGTTTTTGCAACCTACGGGCCTGTCACCTGTATCCAAAACCCGGTGAAAATTGATCGGGGGTATTTCTGAACCATGATGAACGGCGGGTGGTGTCTGCCACCCAGAAAATTGACGTAAGCTGATAAGGGCCTCGGTTCCCTTGTTTTGAAACAATGCAAAGATTGATACACGCTGATATTCAGACATTACATCGGACAGGGAGAACAAGCTGAGAGAAAGCAGACCATGCCTGAGAAAGAAGGGGAGGGGAAAGATCAGGCTTGAGCTTCAGGAATATAAACGAACCTGAGTAAAGCTTGTTCTTCCGGCAGCCTTCCGGGAAGAGCTGTGCACGCAAAGTCTCGCCCACGACCAGGACAATGGCATAGGTGATCAGGATCAAAGCAACCATTCTTTCCATCAGAATGCGGCGCTTGTTCATGAGTTTGTGGAAGTTCAGCAGGCTTTTTAAATCTCTGAATGTTTGCTCGATTTTCATTCTCTTCAGATAGATGGCCAGACCCTCTTCGGCCTTCAAATTCGTCATAATCCACATGGGATCGGAGAAGCCTTTCTGCCAGACGCCGATGACATTTACGAAGACTTTGCCTTTGTAGAAGAGCTTGTTGAGGATGCGGGTTTCGCCCTTCTGGATGCTCAAAGCTACCGGTTTGCCTTCTCCATCGCAGAAACTGGGTCCTACTTTCAACCGGATGACGAAGTTCACCCCTTCGGTGACCAGGTTTTCGAGCAATTCCAGGTAGCTGAACTCCCGGTCCAGCACCAATGGCCGGTCTCCCAACAGCTCCTTGACCTGTCCAAAGGCGGCAAAGTGATGTTGGTTGCGCGAAGTGGCATCCTGGTTGATCGTCTTCGAAGAGTAATCCACAAAACCACACGGGATCGCCCGCCCATGATACGGCGTCGCCAATACCATCAGCCAGTAGCCCTTGGTTTCTCCATCGCTCAATGTGCCGACGTACTCTGTCTTCTTCGCTTGTGGACGCGGCATCTCCGTCGGATCTCCAATCACAAAAGCCGCCTCTTCCCGAAACAGGCGCAGCAAAACTCCCTGTGGATCCATGTCATCCAGAAAGCGCTGGATGGCTTTGTAGTTCGCCGCTTCTCCCCCGGACATCTCCCGGGCGATCTCACTCAAGCGTGGTGAGCGGGCTTTCAAAATCCCGACCAAGATCGCAGTGGCCTTCCGGGCGGTCGCAGGATCATCAAAGAGGGCCTGCATAAAGGGCAAAAGCTGGGTACACTTGTTCATGGAAACCTTCTTTTTCTGGATTTGGTTGGTAGCCTTTTCCAGTATAGAAGGTTTCCACTTCTTTGTCCGAACTCTTGTCCGAAGGTCAGATACACGGTATTGAAATTTACATCCTCAAATGCTATAATGAAATTGGTTGGTACATCCCTACCAATTTACAAGATGCCCAGGCTCAACAAGAACAGTTCTATCCCGCTTTATCAACAGCTAGCCCGCAATCTGCAAAAGCAGATTCGTTCAGGGGCCTATCAAATTGGCTCTCAGCTTCCTACCGAGCGTGAGTTAATGCATTACTACGAGGTCAGCCGCAACTCTGTCCGTCAGGCATTGGACGTTCTCGCCGCGGAGGGGTTGGTCCAGCGCGACCAGGGGCGGGGGACATTTGTGGCCGATTCAAAGTTGAAACTGGGGTTACTGCGCCTGACCAGTTTTACAGAAGACATGCAGGAACGTCGCCTACGGCCGTCTTCACGCTTGCTCAAACGAAGTATCGAAATCCCTCCTGCTGGTATTGGTGAGCTACTGCAACTGTTACCAGACGAGCCGGCGTTGTATGTTGAACGACTGCGGTTTGCCGATGATATTCCGATGGCAATCAACATGTCCTATTTTTCGCTGGATGCGTGCCCGGGATTGGCGGACGAGGATCTGGGTAACGCTTCGATTTATGCTTTGATCGAGACCAAATATCACATCCGCCTGGTCCAGGCGAAGCAGACGATACGGGCAGCACACGCTTCCAAAACGGATGCGGAGCTGTTGAATATCAGCCCGAATTTACCCGTCCTCATTATGGAAGGAGTCGTGTTCACGCAGGACGAATACCCGATTGAACACCTGCGGTCCATCTATCGTTCAGACCGCTATGAGTTTGCAATCAGCGCCATCCGTACTCCTTGATAGCGCATCTTATTTTGAGAGAGGTGCACCGACAAAATAGAAACGAATGTCTCTTTCGCCCAAGTCAAAAAGTTTCTCGTTCCTTTTCTAGGTAAGGAGGATGTCACCATGTATAAGAAACCATCTCGACTTCTGGTTGTCATGACCCTTTTGATATGTCTGTTCATCAGCCTAACGCTGGTCGGCTGCAAACCAACCGCCCCCGCAGCTCCAACCACCCTTACCATCGCAGACGCCCTGCAGCCATCTTCCCTGGACATCGCCACGGAATATGAGGCGGCCGCCATGGCGGTCAACCGGGTTGTGTATGAACGCCTGGTCCGCTATAAAGGGAATACCACTGATATCGAACCGGAGCTGGCCACTTCCTGGGATCAATCGCAGGACGGCAAAGAGTGGACGTTCCACCTTCGCAAAAACGTCAAGTTTCAGGACGGGACCCCCTTCAACGCCGCGGCGGTGAAGTTCTCCTTTGACCGGGTATTGAAGATAAACCAGGGGCCGGCTTGGATGTTCTCGTCCATTGATCACATTGATGTTGTAGACGATTCCACGGTTAAATTCGTCCTGAAAACGCCCTTCAGCGCGTTTCTCCCCGTTCTGGCAAACATTTGGGGAACGGGCATTGTCAGCCCAAAGGCAGTTCAGGATAATGAAAAGTCTGGCGACTTGGGCCAGGCTTATATGCAAAATCACATGGTCGGAACAGGACCCTATAAATTCGTGGAATGGGTCCATGGGGATCACATCACGTTAGAGCGCAACCTGGATTACTGGGGAGGGTGGCCTGAAACGAATACCGGTAAACCGATCGACCGTGTCATTATCAAGTTCATCACCGAGCCAGCCACACAGCGCCTGCAGCTTGAAAAGGGCGATCTCGATATTGCCATGAACATCTCGGTAGACGATCTTGACCAGGTTTCCAAAGAAACAGGCATAGTATTCGTCGAGCAGCCAAGCATGATGGGCACCTATATCCGCTTCAACGTGACCAAACCGCCTCTGGACAACATCAAAGTTCGACAGGCAATCCTCTTCGCTCTTGATTATGACGGGATGATCAAACAAATCATGCGCGGACACGCCATCCAGATGCAGGGCCCGGCAGCGATCGGTTTACCCGGTCACAACGACCAGCTTCCCGTGGTTAAGCAGGACATGGCAAAAGCCAAACAGTTGATGCAGGATTCGGGCGTCAAGACCCCCCTGACGTTGACCTACGTTTACGAAACCGGGCAGGAAGACCGCCGGATGGTCGGCGAACTGCTCCAATCGAACCTGGCCGAGTTGGGGATAACCCTGCAGATCCAAACCATGCCTTGGGAATCGATTTGGGGAAAGGTCTCAGACAAGGACAAAACCCAGACCCCTGACCTGACCGCCAACGGTTGGTGGCCGGATTATGCCGATGTCCAGGATTACCTCTATCCAATGTATCACTCCTCCCAATGGCCCCCGAATTCACTTAATATTGGATTTTATGGCAATCCACAGGTGGACAAGCTGCTGGATCAGGCCCTGATCACAATGGACGCCAATACCCGTTACGGTCTGTACGAGCAGGCACAGCAGCTGATCGTGAACGACACCCCGGACATGGATCTCTATCAAAAGACGATGACGATCATGATGCGGGATTGGGTAAAAGGGTTTGTCTACAACCCGATCTACACCGAAGGGTTCAATATCTACGATATGCGCATCAATAAACCCACCCAATAACCCATAAAGTGAGAGGAGGCGTCCTCATGGAATGACCATGCCGGGACGCCTCCTCTTCTTCCTCAATTCCAGTTATGTACAATCAAATCGTTCGACGGATGCTGCTTTCGATCTTAGCCATATTGGGGGTCACCGTGCTGGTCTTTTTTCTATCCCATGTTGTGCCAGGGGATCCGGCGCGCCTCGCAGCTGGCCCGCAGGCGAAAGAAGAGCAGGTCGCCACGATCCGTCGAGCGTACGGTCTTGACAAGCCGATTGTAGAACAGTATTTCATTTACATGGGCAACCTGCTGCGGGGCAACCTGGGAATGTCGCTGCAGAGCCGACGGCCAGTCTTGGACGACCTGATGGATTACTTTCCGGCAACATTTGAGCTGACCGTGACCGCCATGCTCATCGCCGTGATCGGAGGGGTGGGGCTGGGCATCCTCTCGGCGGTCCGAAAGAACGGCCTGGCCGATTCCCTTTCCAGGATCTTCTCTCTGGTAGGTGTCTCCATGCCGGTGTTCTGGCTGGGGATCGTCCTGGTCCTGCTTTTTTACCGTCAGCTGGGATGGCTGCCGTTCGGCGGCCGCCTGGATCCATCTCTCAACCCGCCCCCGCGCCTCACCGGCCTTTATTTGGTGGACAGCCTCCTTTCCGGTGAGTGGGCGACGTTCTGGAGCGCGTTGTCTTATCTGATCCTCCCTGCGGTGACGCTTGCATACAGCAGCCTGGCGATCGTGTCGCGGATGACCCGCAGCAGTCTGCTGGAGGTCCTGCAGGAAGATTATGTGCGCACCGCTCGTGCAAAAGGTTTGAGCGAGCGGGTGGTCATCACCCGGCATGCGCTCAGGAACGCCTTAATCCCTGTGATGACGATCACTGGCCTGCAGTTCGGTGCGCTGCTGGGAGGTGCCTTTCTGGTCGAGGTGATCTTCTCCTGGCCGGGCCTGGGCACCTACGCGATGAAAGCTATCCTTTTCCTTGATTACAACGGTATCATCGGCGTTACACTTTTAATAGCGCTGGTGTTCATGTTGACCAACCTCATCGTCGACATCCTTTACGTCGTGGTCAATCCCCGGATGAGGATGAAATGATCGGGCCCCTAGACGCTGTTGGTCACGAAACCCACGAGGTTGGTGGGCACAGGACACTGACGCTTGTGCAGCGTTTTCTGCGGAAGAACCCGCTGGCGATCATCGGGTTGGCCATCGTTGCCGTGAACCTGTTGATTGCCATCTTCGTCACCTGGATCGCTCCCTATGACCCCTTGAAAATCGACCTGAGTCAGAAATTGGTGCCCCCTTCGGGCCGGTTCCTGCTGGGGACGGATGATATGGGGAGGGACATCCTCAGCCGGATCATGATGGGGACGCGGGTATCTTTGGCTTCGGCGGTCATCATCATTGGTCTCTCCTTCCTGGTGGGCCTGGTGGTCGGCCTTGTGGCCGGGTACTGGGGCGGCTGGGTCGATGACCTGCTGATGCGGGCAACCGACGTCTTCCTGGCCTTTCCGGCGCTCATCCTGGCGATGGCGATCTCGGCGACCCTGGGGCCCAGTCTGCAGAACGCGCTGATCGCGATTGCCTCGGTGTGGTGGCCGTGGTATGCCCGCCTGGTGCGCGGGCAGGTCATGTCGATGCGCAATCGGGAGTTCGTTCTGGCCTCACAGTCTCTGGGAAGCCCTGCGCTGAGGACAATTTTCCGGCACATCCTGCCTAACTGCCTCGGGCCGGTGTTCGTTCAGCTCACCCTGGATGTCGGCGCAACCATCCTTCTCACCGCCTCGCTCAGCTTCATCGGGCTGGGCGCACAGCCTCCCACACCCGAGTGGGGAGCGATGGTTTCGGTGGGGCGTCTTTATATGCTCTCCTACTGGTGGGTGCCGACCATGCCGGGTTTCGCCATCCTGATCAGCGTATTGGGATTCAACCTGTTGGGAGATTCCATCCGGGACTTCCTCGACGTACGCGGGAGAAGTATCTAGCTGCTTGCAAATAAGGGACCCTGCCATGCAACTGGACTTGGTGACGATCGGTGATTTGAATATCGACAGCCTGCTGATGGTGCCTCACTTCCCGGGCGAGGATGACGAGGTGCCGATCATCAAGAGGGAGCAGTTTGCAGGAGGGGATGCGGCCAATATTGCGGTCGCAGCTAGCCGGCTCGGACTGCACACCGCACTGATCGCATCGGTCGGGAAGGACGCGGACGGCCGTTCCCTGCTGAAGGGAATGGCCCGAGAGGGGGTAGACACCAGTGGAGTTCAGGTCCATCCGGGAGAGAGCACCGGTTCGGTGATCAGCATGGTCCGGAAGGACGGGCAGAGGAGCATGCTCAGCTACCGCGGAGCCAACCAGTTATTGTCGATCGAACCGGAACAAGTAGCTCTCTTCCACCAGAGCAGGGCCATCCATTTGAGCGATCCACTCCCTGGGATCGTCCATCTATTTGTCGAGGCAGTCGGCCCTGGCGACCGGTTGATCTCATTCGATCCGGGTAGCATCACGGCTGCCCGCGGGCTGGAGGCGGTCCTCCCCCTGCTCAGGAAAACGAAGATCTTTATGGCGAACAAAGCCGAATACATCCTGCTCACGGGAAAGAGAAAGCTGAATGAGGCCGTCGATGAAATACGCTCCAGCGGTCCGCAGATCGCCGTCGTGAAGCTCGGCAGGAAGGGTTGTGCGGTCATTACGGGGAATGAGTATCTATCCGTTCCTGCGTACAAGGTCCAGGTGAGCGATTTCACCGGGGCTGGCGATGCTTTCGACGCTGCTTTTCTGACCGGGGTACTGGAAGAGATGTCTTTGTCAGAGACTGCACGATTTGCCAACGCTGTGGGCGCTTTGGCGACCACCCAGATCGGGGCCCAAACGGGCATGCCCACGCGGGCGCAGGTGCAGGAGTTTCTTTCAGGAAAATAGGTGAGACATGGTCTTTGAAGAGATCTTCCATACCAGCAAACCGATCATCGGAATGGTCCATCTACCCCCTCTGCCTCTCAGCCCCAAATGGACGGGGGAGGGGTACGAGTCGATCCACCGCTTTGCTCTGCAGGATGCCCGAGCATTGGAGCAGGGAGGTGTGGATGGCATTATCCTTGAGAACCAGAACGACCTCCCATTTCTTCCCAAGGAAGTCCAACCGGTCACGGTGGCCTACATGGCTGCGCTTGGCCGCGACCTCCGGCGCCAGGTGGACCTGCCGCTCGGGATCAACGTCCTTTTTAATGACTGGCAGGCGGAAATAGCGGTTGCGGTGGCGGCGGGCGCCAGCTTCATCCGGGCGGAGGTGCTCGTGGACACCAGCTGGTCCGACCTGGGGTATCTGGAGGCGTGCGCCCCCGGTCTGCTGCGGCTACGGCAGACGCTGCGCAGCGATGTCAGGATCTTTGCCGACGTGCAGGGCAAATACACGGTCCCCTGTTCCCCGAGGCCTTTGACCGACTCCGCTCAGGACGCCCAGGATCGGGGTCTGGCGGATGCCGTGATCATCACGGGATCGGGGACGGGGCACTCGGCCTCTTTGGAGGACATGCGCCAGGTGAAAAGGAGCCTCCACATCCCGGTCTTGGTGGGAAGCGGCGTCACCCCTCAGAACTTGTCCGATATGTTGGGTGCTGCGGACGGAGCGATCGTCGGCTCTTTCTTCAAGCGGAACGGGGAACTGGCGAATCCTGTGGATGCGGATCGGGTTCTCCAGATTATGGAAATCGCTCGAAAGGTGAGGTGATCCTATGCGTGTTTTGCTGGTGGGGCAGGGCGGGCGCGAGCATGCCATTGCTGAGGCGCTGACTCGATCATCGCAGAAGTTGGAATTGAACGCCTTCATGAGCAGTAAAAACCCAGGGATCGCCGCCCTCTGCAGGGAGTACTCCCTCGGTGTGATGTCGGATGTGGCTAAAATTGCCGATTACGCCTGGAGCAGGCGCGCGGATCTGGTGGTCATCGGTCCCGAAGAACCTCTGATTCACGGCTTGGCGGATGAACTTTACAAGCGGGCAATCCCCTGCGTGGGTCCCCGCCAGAGGCTGGCCCAAATGGAGGGCGATAAGGCATTTCTTCGCCAGGCGGCTTCCAAATATATCCCGGAAGCGAATCCACGTTACAAGACTTGCACGACGCCCGAAGAGGTCAAACGAACTCTTCAGGAGCTCGGGGAGGTGGCGGTCAAACCGCTGGGGTTAACAAGTGGCAAGGGGGTTAAGGTGATGGGTGCGCAGCTACCCACACAGAAAGCAGCTGAAGAATATGCACTGGAGCTCCTGAGGCGTGACAGGGCTGTCCTCCTGGAAGAGCGCCTTTTTGGAGATGAATTCTCACAGATGATCTTCACCGACGGGATCAGGGTCGTACCGATGCCGTTGGTCCAGGATGCAAAGTATGCCCGGGAGGGGGATACCGGACCGATGACGGGAGGCATGGGCGCTTATTCAATGGCCGATCACGGCTTACCGTTTGTGGGGCAGGAAATGAGAAGCAGAGCGATCCTGCTCCTTGAAAAGCTGTTGGATGGGGTTCAAGGCGAGTACAACGAACGCTATCATGGGATCCTGTACGGCCAGTTCATGATGACCGCCCATGGACCGGTCATCGTAGAGGTAAATGTACGGCTGGGGGATCCAGAGGCGATCAATGTGTTATCCATCCTTTCAGCGGATCCGTTAGAGGTATTCCAAGGCGCGGCCTGTGGACTGCCCGGGCAGATCGATTTCCAGGCGAAGGCTACGGTCTGCAAGTACCTTGTCCCCGAAAGCTACCCGGAAAAGCCAGTACAGAAAATCCGCATCAAGATCGCCCCGAGCGTTTTTGAGCAGAACGGGACGAAGCTAATCTTCGCAGGTGTGGAGAAAAAAGGTGAGACCTACTGTTCCACCGGGTCGCGCTTTGCAGCCGTCCTAGCCGTCCGTGAGAGTCTGCTCGAAGCCGATGAAGCGGTCGAAAGGACGATTGAATCGATTGAAACAACCGGACTGCGCCACCGGAAGGATATCTGCCGAGTGAAAGAAGTGAAAAGGTGATCGAACGGATCCATCGAAATCAGCAATATCTCAAGTTGGTGCAGAGATCTGGATTTCAATTGCATCTCTTAGTCATCCGACACCGGGGCAGGAGATATAAATAATATGCATAGCCATTACCCCATAAACTAAAACATCCATCTATGAAACCTATAACACAGGATGCGTTGACATCTGCCGCAAATACAAAGCGGCTGCAGCCATATCTGACAGGTCAAGATCGTTCGCTCGTATTCTTCGTCGGTGCAGGCGCCTCGGTGGCTGGTAACACAGGTATGCCCAGCACGCCTGCCCTGCTCCATCGTCTTTTACTGGATGCCATCACTTTCTCGGGGGCATTCGACGATAGGCAGACTGAACTCGCGCCTATCCTTAAAGACGCCGGTTCCCACGTGGGGTTTGAGATTACTCTAAATGACTTCTGGCAAATATGCCATCAAGCGACCGCACTCTTATTTGATGCATTTGCAAAAGTTGAGGGCGAATGCTCGACAAACCGCGTTCACGCTTTTCTGGCCCACTGGCTTTCGACTGGCGGGATCGTTCTGACCACAAACTACGACCGTTTGATTGAAAGACGATGGCTGAAAACAAGTCAGTCCAGTAAAAGCCGATACAATGAAGAAGGCTTCAAGCACTGGCAAGATGATTTGAATACAGGCGGTTGCTTGTTCAAAATTCACGGCTCGCTGGACGAGCCAGAAAGCTGTCTGGGAGCGCTCGAACACGTTGGAACAAAATTAACCGGGCATCGCGCTGAAATTCTTGAAGAAGTCGTTCGTACCCGGCCGCTCTGTTTCGTTGGCTGGCGTGGAATCGATCCCGACATTCCTCCATTGCTGGAGGAGTCTCGTCGGGAAAGAGATCCTTCCTTGCCTGTATTCTGGTTGCATTACGAAGGTTATCCGGCTGGTTCCGTTACGCTGACAACCGCTATCGAGGGCTGTTCCCCCCTCATCAGACCATATGCAAGCGCAAATCCCATTCTGGCGGATGCAGATCGCGCCTTCGGGGAGATGCTCGACTGCGTTGGAATCAAATCCATGTCACACCCGGAACGGAAAGCCCTCTTTCCGGATTTTACAGAGGCCATCAGCCACTGTTCACGCTCGGGCGTCACCCGCATGGTGGGAATTTCTCTCCGTCGTGTTGGTCGGCTTGACATGGCAGAAAACGTTCTGGATGCAGCCATTCGTCTGGCCGAACGGCCTGAAGAAGAAGCTGCTGCCATACAGGAAAAGTCTTTATTGCAACAACAAAAAAGCGGCCGGGAGACAGATCAAGCCAGAGCGTTATTGCAGAAAGCACGAAAGACTTTAGGCAACAAGCCGGATCTGCACCTTAAGATCAGCATCGATTTTGGTTTGCTTTCCATGACGATTGTCAATTTGAATTCCAGGCCTTGGCTGTTATTGAGAATCCCAAAGCTCTTCCGGCAATATAAGAATGATATCGAGATTTTACGGAGAGAAACAGGCGATAAAGAATCCGTTGCGCTTCATGAGTCATTATTCCATCTTTACCTTGGACGACTTCGGTTCAAAACCCTGGGGTGGTTAGCCGTCATCACTCCATCTTTAACTGATTGGATATTATCCCCTTTCAATACTGCATACTCAACCATCGGCGACGCAAAAGACATCCACGTTCACGAGCACATAGATGTTCTTGCGTATCGGGCACTTGCATTAGCCCGTCTTCACCAATACGAGGATGGTTGGAAGGAAGTTCATGAAATTGACAGACTGATTACTATCCTGAACGATCGCGCCAGGACACTACACTGGAACAATCAAAGGCGCGAGATCGAAAAGTTGTGTAATAGATAGTTGGAGCAACACCCTACTTATTTATACAAATACCTTTTAATTGCTACAATAAGCAACTTGTGATAATTGCTCCTAATCAAAGTTGAGAATGGCGCCTCGTTTGCGTGCGAGGCGCTATTGGGTTGGGGATAACTACATCAAATCTCCCGTAGGGTGTAAAAACCTCATCTTAAAAAAGAATGCCCCTATGAGGGGCTAGATGACCGACCGGGGACTCGAACCCCGAACCAACTGATTAAGAGATAGCTGCACCCAATTTTCCATATCGTTTGGTTCCCCCATATCTGCCAGCATTCTATATTTTAGACTTTAGACTATTTTGCGATAGCAGGAGGGCGGCCTGTTTGCACAAGCCGCCCAGTGGCAAAATTGAGGCATGTCTAGCAAACATAACTCAACTGCCACCCAGCACTTTACCAACCTAATCCAATTTTGTCAAGCGGCATACGCCCATTGTTATTTGAAATTGAAAAGTGAACTCTGTTCAGTTGAAAAGTGAACCGTATTCACTTCAAAAGTGAACTGGTCAAAGGTGATAAATTCCTGGCAAAAAGAGGACATCATGGGCCAAGTGCACAAGCGGTTTAGCGTTGAGCAGGTCAAAGTACTTTTGGAGAGCTACGTCCAGCGAACAATCGATCGGGCTGAAGTGGAGGAGATTTTGCAAATCAACAAGACTCGTTTCTTTGCTCTCTTGAAGGAATATCGGCGAGACCCGGAGAAGTTTTCGATTGCCTACGAGCGGCAGACCCCTGCCCGGCTCTTGGCCGAAGTGGAAGTTGCGATCACGGCGGAGCTGCTGCGGGAGAAAGCCCTTGTAGAGGATCCGGATCTACCCATCACGAGTTATAACTACACGGCCTTGCGGGACCGGCTGAAGAAAAAAGGGATGAGTGTATCGGTCAACACGGTCATTCAACGTGCGAAAGCGCTCGACTGCCATCAACCTCGGCCAAGGAAGAAGGGACATGATCGGGAGGTGATCACGACGGCCATTGGTGCCCTGGTGCAGCATGATGCTTCCACGCACCGCTGGTCACCGTTCGCTGCAGAAAAATGGACCCTGATCACCTCCATCGATGACTACAGCCGCAAGCTGCTGTATGCCGATTTTGTGGAGCGGGAGACTTCCTGGGCCCACATTCAGGCTGCCCAGGCCGTTATGAAGGCCTATGGACTGCCTCTGCGCTACTATGTCGACAACCTGCGTGTCTTCCGCTTCGTCCAAAAGCGGGACAGTGTCTGGCGTCAACACGTCCTCCAGACCGATGACATCGATCCGCAGTGGCGCACCTGTTTGCGCCTGCTGGGCGTGGACGTCACCTATGCCCTGTCTCCCCAAGCCAAAGGCAAGATCGAGCGTCCCTACCGCTGGCTGCAAGACCGCATCGTCCGCACCTGCGCCCTGGAGAACCTCACGGATCTCGAAGACGTCCGTGGCGTGCTGCGCGACGAAGTCGACCGCTACAACAACCACCAGGTCCACTCCACTACCGGGGAGATTCCCAGTATTCGCTTCGACAACGCCTGGAAATCTGGCGCCAGCCTCTTTCGCCCGTTTGTCTTGCCCAAGCCCTATACTTCTTCTAAGGACATCTTCTGCTTGCGTGAGATGCGTACTCTCAACGGGTATGGACGCATCTCACTTTTCAACCACGAGATCGGCGTTCCTCACGTTCCGGTGCGTGAAGATGTGGAACTCCATTTGATCCCCGACGTGGCCAAGCAGGCCTTGGAGGTCCGCATCTGGTTTGAACACCAAATGGTTCACTCCCTTAGTTTCCCGATGGTTGATCCAACGGTTCACTTTTGAATTGCATTGCAGTTCACTTTTCAACTTCTCCTAACAGCGGCATACGCCCATTTAGGGACTGCGAAAGATGCGCTGTTCGAACTGAGCGATGCGGTCATAGATACATCTGCGGCCAACTCATTTGCGGAACTTTCCTGCTCGAAGTACTTCCGGCGGCGTTGGCCGAGTGTGTATGAAGCCCTACAGGATGGACGACCGGACCGGATGGCACTGATGCGACTCTACTGTCGAAATGTGAAAGTGAAGTCGCGCCCGACCCTGGTGGGTGATCACACCGCCTGGCCACGTCCATCGGCCTACACGCTGCGGGATCGAACGGTCGAGCACCAGCCCACACCTGTACCTGGCAATCGGCCGATCACCCTGGGACATGGCTACAGCACATTGGTTTGGACCCCGGAGAACAAGGGGAGCTGGGCCTTGCCTGTGCTGCACGAACGCATTGCCAGCCAGCAAACGCCTTTTGCAGTCGGGAGCGATCAACTGCGGAGTGTGCAGAGCCAGCTTGGGGTGCGTGCGATCTCGCTCTGGGATGCCGAATACGGCTGTGCACCCTTCTTGTTGGCGACGGCTGACATCCCGACCGACAAGGTGATCCGTTTGCGCCCGAACCTGTGTCTGGCCGGTCCGCCCGGGCCCTACAAAGGACGAGGCCGACACCCGATCCACGGAGCCAGGTTCAAGTTCAAAGACCCGGCCACCTGGCGAGAGCCGGACGACCGCTTTGAAATGGACGATCCGGATCTGGGCAAGATCCAGGTCATGCTCTGGAATGATCTGCACCTGCGCAAAGCGGCAACTTGCCCCATGCGGATTGCCCGCCTGGAGCGCCTGGAGAGCAAAGGCACACGGCGCTTGCCCAAGGTGATCTGGATCGCCTGGATCGGCGCAGAGCCGCCTGAGCCTCAGACCTGGTGGCAGCGTTACATGCGCAGATACACGGTGGACCACTGGTATCGGTTTGCCAAACAACGTCTCTACTGGACTTTGCCGATGTTCAGTACGCCTGAGCAGGGCGAACGCTGGAGCGACCTGATGCCGTTGATTACCTGGGAACTCTGGTTCGCACGCCCGCTCGGCATCGATAAACCCCTTCCCTGGCAAAAGAAGCAGAAAGAACTGACGCCAGGTCGGGTTTGCCAGGGGATGAACGACATTTTCGCACAGATTGGCACACCCGCCCGCTTGCCAAAACCCCGTGGAAAATCACCGGGTTGGCGAAAAGGCCGCCAAAGAGCGTGCCGGGAGCGTTTCGATGTGGTGAAAAAACACCATTCCTCGGGCTCCAAGGCCATTTCTGTCTCTTGAGATTGGATTGTTAAGGTCCTGTTTAACCACTCGGCTCTGCCGAGTAACTTCACCGTAGTCTAAAGTCTAAAAAATAGTAAGTGAATTAAATCTAGCCACCTGACACTTTAACAAAAGAATAGTTGGTCGGCACGAATTCTCCAATAGAATTGGTTTGTCGGAACCATTCTAGCAACGGAGTAACCCAATGTCGACCAACCGCCTTTATGATACTTGGATGCAGCAGATTTGTGAATTGCAGCCGAAAGCCAGAATTACCCAGATTCGCAACTTTGTGTGGTTGATGATTGGCATTTATGAAAGTCACTCGGTTCATGTAAGTAAGATAGCTGGGAAGATCCCCGGACCAGCAAAGCTGGTCAGCCTGACCCGACGTCTGAGCCGCTTTCTGGATAACCCGGCCATCCATGTGCGGGAATGGTACGAGCCGATTGCCCAACAATGGTTGCAAACCCAGTGGTGTTGCCTGGGTGAGATCCGTCTGATCGTGGATGGTACGAAGGTTGGCTTTGGACATCAGTTACTCATGGTCTCTCTGGCCTATCGGAGCCGGGCCATCCCAATTGCCTGGACCTGGGTGAAACAGGTTCGTGGCCACAGTGGTGCAGCCAAGCAATTGGCTTTGTTGAACTATGTCAGGCAGCTTTTGCCTCTGGGTGCGGTCGTTTTTCTGGTCGGAGACTGCGAATTTGGCGCTGTAGAAGCTCTGGCATGGCTGGATCAGTGGCATTGGTACTTCGTTCTTCGGCAAAAATCAGATACTTGTCTCTGGTTCGACTACCACAACGAGTGGAAACCTTTTGGCAGCTTTGCCAGAAAGGCCGGTGAAAGCCATTGGCTCGGTCATGGTTACCTGACTGCTAAAAACATCTACCCGACCAATCTGTTGATCCATTGGCAGGTCGGCGAGGACGAAGCCTGGTGTCTGGCGACCAACCTGCCTGATCGCGAGATGACCTTACGTTACTACCGCCGCAGAATGTGGATCGAAATAGTCTTTACGCAAATGACAAAAACGGACATGTTCGCTAGCTGGGCTGGTAGGGATCACATAACAGATTTCCACGTTTTCATTCTTGACGATCACTCGATCGATGAGCAATTCTATCAGCTTTCGTTTCTGTTCAAAACTGGCGTTTTTCAGCCCACCTTGGATATTGTGACAGAAATTCTCAATGGAAACAGTCAGGCCAGAAAGTTCATTGTGCCGGTCCACTTGATGAACCAATTGGTTTTCCAAATCCTGCATGCCTTGGAGCCTATTCTCAAGATCGGTTCGCCTCCGTTGGTACTCGGACATGGGAATGATTTGATTCAGGTAAGCTTCAGTGAGCCGATCCAGCTGAGTTTGCAAGGCGACTTGTCCACGGTGCAAGTTTTCGCATCGCGCCTGCAGTTCTTGGGGCAGCCAGCCGCCTCCTTGTGCTCTTTGCAGGGCAGCAGCAATGATCTCAGGATGTGTCATGAGGGAGCACAAATCCTGCCAGACCAGTTCATCCAACTGGTGGGCCGGGATATAGCGAGCTTCACACCGTCCGTGAACATGCGAATAAACAACATCCATTTTCCCATGGCAGACGTAATAATCATAACCAGGATTCAATGTACGACTTCTGCAACTGAGGTGGCAAAAGCCACAGCTTACCAGCGCTCTCAACAAATAAGAATGGGCGGTGTTGTTGCGGCTGGCAACCTGTTGGTTGTGGATCAACTTGGCCTGGACCTGCTCAAACTGCTGTGGCTTAACGATCGCTGGAATAGCTGCAACAGGGATCCATTCTTCTTCTGGAACTTTGATATGACTTTCTCCCGACTTGCCTATGGGGTGCGTAGCCGATCGACGCCAGTGGGGCTTAACCATACGCTGTCGGCCCGCATACACTTGTCCAGTATAAGCCGGGTTGGTCAAGATGCCGCGCAAAGTGCCAGTGCTCCAGTATTTTCCTCCCTTGGGCGACAAAACTCCCATCGCATGCAAATGTTGAACCAGGCGATAAAGAGTCGAGCCGCCTTCCAGGTAAAAGTCGAACATCTCTCGGACAACTGCTGCCTCTGCGTCGTTGATGGTCACTCTGGAAGGATCCCGAGGACGATCCGGATCCAACTGATAGCCATACAATGGCCCCGTCCACGGCAGCAAGATCCCAGCCCGCAATTTGGCTTGACGACCACGTCGCATCCGATCGGCGATCAGGGTACGTTCATATTCTGCAACGGCTCCCCGAATCTGCAGGAGCAATTGGTCGTGTGGATCCTGGCTGATCGGGCGATCCAGAAATTCAACCCGGCAACTACATTTCTCCCACTCTTCCAAGAGCAGCATCTGGTGAACATAGTTGCGTGCCAATCGATCTGGCGCCGTGATCACAATACAGTCGATTTCCCTGGCGGATACCCGATCCCGCAGTCGATCCAGACCGGGTCGGTTCAAGTTGGCTCCGCTGATCCCATCGTCTCGAAATATGTTTTCTTGCAGCAGTTCCCATCCTTGTTGCTTGACATAGGCCATCAGCCGTTCCAACTGCTGCTCAATGGTTTGTGCTTGTGCTTGTTGCTGAGTCGATACTCTCGCATAGATCGCTACACTCATAAAGCACCTCCAGTTTCATCGGCAGCTGATTTTCCTCGACGGAACGAGCAATCTCCAGTACCAACTGATAGGCTCGGTCCCATCGGTTCTGTCCATCCGGATACTCCTTTACTTCCCGTTGAATTTTCCACTGACGTTTCATGGCAACCTCCACATTCAGATCTCTCTGGTGTAGAGGAAACCCCTTGCTCAGTGGCAGAAGCACGCAACCGTAATGGACGTCGCCAATGATTTAGCCGCAACTGTCCGGTGCGAACCATGCAAAACT
Organism: uncultured Chloroflexia bacterium; assembly: GCA_963739255.1. Lineage (GTDB taxonomy): Bacteria > Chloroflexota > Anaerolineae > Anaerolineales > Villigracilaceae > UBA877. The sequence continues at coordinate 190,314 of CAVTZT010000008.1, read as the reverse complement.
TGTCATTTGTGATCAGTCCATTGAAGAAATGTTCGGCGATTTGAAAAAGCACGGTTTCGATTTGGAAAGTACCATGTTACGTAATTTCATGCGGCTGTCTCGTCTTACCCTGGCCGTTGCTTTCTTGTATGTCTGGTTGATCTCGGTTGGCTGTCGCACCATCCATTCCGGCCTACGCCATCTGGTCGATCGCAACGACCGCCGTGACTTGAGCATCTTCCAGATTGGCTTGCGTTATATCCAAAGGAGATTGATCAATGCCTTTTCTATCTCTGTTCCTCTTTGTGCCTACCTATGACATCAAATTGTCGGGTGGCTAGTATCCTGAAGCTGCTTTAATAAATGGAGAGGTGAAGCAAAAAGTTTCCATCCATAATCTGCTGAAGCAGCCATGCTTCGCAGACCTGACATACTTATTTCTGCATTTTGACGAACGAACGGGTCTTGAATTTTCTTCAAAAGCTCAGTTGTCCGAATCAATCTATCCCCGAGATTATCAGGTGTTGTGCCAATGGCTAGACTCTCCAATTCCAAAAGAATTTTTTTATCACCCATAATTGAATTATATTACCCCTTTCCTACTAAAGTTCCATCCCTCCTTCCTTGATTGCAGTCATAGACTGCGGGCGCGCCCTATTTTATCCAACCGATTTAATCTTGTCTGCTGTTGCGGATAAGGTGTGTTATAGCAACCACAAAAATGCCGGATGTGAGAGGGTGGCATCCAATCGTTAGGATACGTGCGAACATTATCCGACATATTTTTTCTGCAATAAGGTCCCTTTTCCTTGGATTTTACGATTGGCTACAAGGGAAACCCGTCATATAAGGGCAGTTGTACGCCGTGTTTAATCCCTCGTGAATAGCTAACTTCGTCGCTTCGGAGATAAGGTTTTTATTAATATACCGGACATACCATATCCGATAACGTTATAATATCAACGATATTCGCTCGGAAGAATTGCTTCTCGTCCTTTTCCAACATGGAAAAGGCGTAGTTTCGGGCGATCCTTTGGGCCGATTCCCGGTATGAGAATGAAGAAAAAGTCAGTCACGGTATTTTTAGCGGTATTGATCTTACTGGCGGGGGCAATTCCAAATATGCCTGCCGGCGCGGACAACCCGCCAGCCGGGCCCGTCTATATCGTTCAAAGCGGGGATACGCTCTGGAGCATCGCCCTGCGTTTCAACGTCAGCGTCACGGACTTGGAAACCACCAACAACCTATCGGACACGAACATTTTCGTGGGGGAGAAGCTGGTCATTCCCGGATTGGGAGACCTGACCGGCGCGCTGACCAGCATCCCCGTCCAGTATGGGCAGACTTTGCACAGCCTGGCACGACAGTACCGCATCGACGAATCCCTGCTGCGGAAGCTGAACCACATCGTCAGCCCCGATGAACTGTACGCCGGCTACAACCTGACCCTCGTGCAGCAGGATAATCCGCCTGCTGCAGCCGCACGGCTGGATATCGGGAAGGGTGGGACGCTGCTGGAACTGGCTGTAGAGCAGAAGACCGATCCCTGGACCCTGGCCGGGCTCAACGACCTTGCCGGGACGTGGGATGGACTGCCCGGCGAAACGCTCGACTTGCCATACGGCAATTCGAATGCCAGCCCGAACGGTCTGCCGCCCGCTCTTACGTCGGTGACGGTGGATCCCCTCCCCATCGCCCAGGGGACCACGGTGCAGGTCAAGGTCACTTCCACCGGACCAGTCACCCTAGGCGGGAGCCTGGTAGGTCACGCCTTGCATTTCTACCCGTATGGCGAGAACACCTTCGTGGCGCTGCAGGGGGTGGATGCAATGGCCGACCCGGGTTTATATCCTTTGGATCTCCAGATCACTTTACAGGATGGCTCTGTCCAATCCTTTGAACAAATGGTTCCGGTCGTCTCCGGGAATTATCCCCACGACACCACGATCTACTACGTCAACCCAAACACCATCGACCCAAAACAGACCGGGTCGGACGCGGCAAAAGTCCAGGCGTTTACCGCCCCGTCTACGCCAGATAAATACTGGCAGGGCCAGTTCACTTCGCCTGCCTCCCTCTACTCATCCTTGACCTACATCAGTTCGCCTTTCGGCATCCGCCGCTCCTATATCGGCGTCGGAACTACCCTCACGCTCAACACCTATCACACCGGCATGGACTACGCCGGTGGGTTGGGCCAACCGATCACAGCGCCGGCTGATGGAGTTGTTGTCTTCGCCGGCCCGCTGGTGGTGTGTGGGAATGCCACCTATATCTACCACGGTTGGGGAGTGTATTCCGGTATCTGTCACCAATCATCGATCAAGGTGACCGTCGGCCAGGTGGTCCAGCAGGGAGACCTGATCGGGTTGGTCGGCAGCACGGGGCGCATCCTCGGCCCAAACCTTCACTGGGAGGTGTGGGTCAACGGGGTGACGGTCAATCCGATGCAATGGCTCAATCAAATATTCCCACATTAGAAAAATATGACCAGCAGTTCAGTTCCCGCGCGCTCGAAGTCTCGGCTGATTACCGTAATAGCAAGCATCTTCGTCATTATCGTGATCCTGGCCGGCCAATTACCACTTATTCAGATCCTGCCGCTCCTGGGCAGCAAAATCTCCACATTCGCCACCATTTTTCTGGGGATATTTATCGAAGCCATTCCATTCCTATTACTTGGGACGCTTGGCTCCGGGTTCGTGGAAGCCTTCCTTGATCCTGGTCAAATCCAGCGCTTTATCCCACGCGGCTCCCTGACCGGCGCCCTGACCGGCTCGCTGCTCGGTATGGTCCTCCCGGTCTGCGAGTGCGGGGTCGTTCCGCTGACGCGGCGGCTGTTCAACAAAGGACTGCCGGTGGTGGCGGGGATCGCCTTCCTGATGGCAGCTCCGGTTTTGAATCCGATTGTGATCTTGAGCACCGCCTCGGCGTTCGGTTGGGGCTGGATGCTGGCCGGCCGTCTTGGGTTGAGCATGCTGATTGCCGTTACGACAGGTTTGTTATTCTCGGTGGTAAAAAGCCCATCGGAAATCCTGCTGCCAGCAAGTTTGAGGCTTGGGAGCGGGAAGCCTGGAGCAGCATCCACACATCCGTTGGAGCGCCGCAGCTTCCGCGAAAAGCTAAATCAGATGGCGGTCATCGCCGCGGACGAATTCTTCGAGATGGGCCGCTTCCTGATCCTGGGCGCCAGCCTGGCGGCCGGGATGCAAGCCTTCATCCCGCAGCAGGTCCTGCTCCAGGTCGGGCACGGCCCGGTGACCTCCGTGCTGGTCATGATGGCCCTGGCAGTCCTGCTTTCGATTTGCTCTACCGTGGATGCCTTCGTTGCCCTCGGGTTTGTCAGTATCTTCAGCCCGGGGGCTATCCTGGCCTTCCTGATCTTTGGCCCGATGGTGGACATCAAGACCACCCTGATGTACCTTTCCGTGCTGAAGAAACGCACAGTGGTCTACTTGATCCTGCTCCCATTCCTGATGAGCCTGCTGGCTGGGCTGTTGATCAATCTGGTCGTAGTCTAAGGAGTCGTTCGATGTCCCTGCGCCTATACCGGTATTTCCAAGGCTTTTTGCTGATTGCCCTCGGGATATTCCTGACCGCCAAGATCGCTTCCGGGAGGTTGATCTGGTATATCCACCCGCGCTTCATCCCGCTGACGGTCCTGGCCGTGATCGTCCTGCTCCTTATTGGTTTGGTTGTCTTCCTGGCAGGCGTCCGGGCTGAGAAGGATCACAACCCTGAGAGCGAGGAAGAAGCGGGTCCAGATCATGAGCATGCTCCCTCTGTCTGGCGGCTGGCAATCGTCACGCTGCCGCTGGCAATCGGTGTACTGATCCCGGCCCACCCGCTTACTGCTTCCGCCATGACGGGAAAAGGCATCAGCTCCACTGCCCCGATTACTGCGGGAGGTAACTCGACGATCCAGTTTGGTCAGGCTGCCGATACCCGCAATATCCTCCAATGGAACGGTCTATTTAATTCCAATGCAGACCCGAGCACTTATCTGGGCCAGAATGCGAATGTGATCGGCTTTGTCTATCACGACTCCCATCTGAATGACGGCCAGTTTCTGGTCGCCCGGTTTGCCCTGGTGTGTTGTCCGGCAGATGCATTTGCTGTGGTCATGGTCGTGAATTGGACCCAGAGCGCTCCCCTGCCCACGAACCAGTGGGTCAAGGTCAAGGGACCGGTGCAGTCCACCCAATTGAACGGGCAAACCCTTCCCTCGATCCAGGCGACATCGGTCGAGCTGGTGGATCCACCTGCCCAGACTTATCTGTATCCATGAGCTTCTTCAGGAAATTGCGCCCCCTCGACCTGACTGCCGGCACGATGTGTCTCGCCCTGGCTGTCTTTGGATTCGGCGTCAGCATGTATTCCAACTGGCTTGGGGTACATGTCAGTTTATATACGTCTGATCGGCGAGACCAGATCGGCCCGTTTGAAACAATCACCTTCAGGTTCTCACAACCCGTAAGAGCGGATGACGTGCAAAACGAATTGAAATTGCAGCCTACTGTAGTGGGCAAATTTGACTGGCAGAACGATCATACCTTGCTCTTCATTCCCAGCTCGCCGTACCCCGAAAAACTGACCATCCATCTTGGGCGAAGTATTATTGGCATCGGGGGTATTTGGCTACGCCGAGATATAACCTGGAAACTGTCCGTCCGGCAGCCGACGATCGTTTATATGAGCTACAGCAAACCGCAACGCGAGTTGATGACGATCCCTGTCACAGGAGGGAAGCCGCGACAGCTTACTTCTACCGGCGGGAAGGTCTTTGATTTCGATGCCTCGCCCGTCGGAGACCGGATCGTTTATTCCATTGCAAACGATCAGAACGGCCTCGACCTGTGGTTGGTCGGCCGGGACGGGCAGGCTCCGCGCCGATTGTTGAATTGCGGCGCAGACCGCTGCTCTTCCCCCGCCTGGTCGCCGGACGGCAAGCTGATCGCCTACAATCGCCAGCCGGCCAGCCTTACCCCGGCGTCCCCACCAGGCGCGACACGCCTGCGGATCGTGGATGCCACGAGCGGCGAGGACCGACCCGTTTTTTCTGATTCCCAAACCATCGGTTCTGGAGCCCTGTGGTCACCGGACGGCAACTGGCTGGCCAGCTACGACACCGTCGCCGGCCAGATCCGTGTGGTCAACCTGAAATCCGGCCAGCAGGTGCTGCTCCCGAGCACACTCGGCCTGCTGGGCAACTGGTCCCCGGATAGTGCTTATCTGCTTTATCCGAACATGATGACGGACTCGAACGGCACCCAGACGGTTTTGTACCGCGCCGACTTTAAATCGGGGGAGGTCGGCGTTTTTATCGGCAACGATAGCGACCCATCTGATTACGATTTTGGAAACCCGGCCTGGTCCCCATCCGGGACAGAAATCCTGCTGGATCTGCGCATCAGCCCGCAGCACCCGGACCGGGAACTTTGGTTGTATCGCCCGGCGACGATGGACGGAATCCTGATCGCTCACCAGGCGGGTTATAGCTACGACCTTTTTCGCTGGGACCCGTGGGGAATGCACCTGGTCGTTCAAGTGACCGAATTGGACAAGACATTCTCTCCCCAGGTAGCCGTCTGGCAGGCTGGCCAGCCGTTAAAAATAATCGCCGGAAATGGTTTGTTTCCCCACTGGCTTCCATGAGAGTCGAGCTCGGAGGTTCTATGCAGCAGGCAATTCCTTTGGTCAATAACAATTCCAGGTCAGGGCGGTTTCCGAGAATTGGGTTCGGCCTCACCTGGCTGATTGTCCTTCCGATTGCGGGTTGGGAAATCGCAACTTACTACATTCCTCTCTTCGCTGGAGGGTTGAACCAAATCGAGACCTGGACCGTGACCGCGATCATCATCCTCCTGGCAGGAATCTCCCTGGCTTGCCATGCACTGGCCCATCTTTGGATCGCACGGGCGACCGGCAGCAAGACCCCTTCCATTATGAGCCTACTGGTCTTCGGGGACGCCGCCCAGCGCTGGTTGGCGGCCGCCTCAGCCTGGCGCGAGGCCTTGACCGCAGGGGCCGGTCCCGCCGCCAATCTTCTTCTCGCCGGGTTGGCGTATTTTTTATGGAGTATGGCGACCAACAGCATTTTCAACCTCATCGCCCTGTTCGTGTGCGGGTTCAATGCCTGGCTTTTCATTATCAACCTGATCCCAGCATTTCCGCTGGACGGCGCGCGCCTCGTTAGAGTGACCCTACGGAGCCTGGTCAGGGAGGCGGCGACACGGACCCGTCTGCTCCGGGTTTTTGGATTCGTGCTCGCCGCAGCCCTGGCCGGCTGGGGCATCTTCCTGATCGTCCAGCGCTCGCGCTTCAGTTGGGAGACGGGGTCGATCACATTCCTGCTCGCCCTGCTGATCGTCGACGGCGGGAGGCTGCGTACGGCCCCGGCCGAGGATGAAACCGTTCAGACTGCCCGGAACAAAAAACATCGTTTTTTTCGCGCCCTCGGCGCAGGGCTGCTCACCCTGGTCCTGTCGGGGCTCGCCTCCAGCCTGTTGTTGATCAACAACGGTCTGGACGCCCCGGGGGTGGCGCTGTCCGTGGCGCCGATGGTGCAGGTCCCTGCCCAATATCGTCATCCGCATTCCGGGGAATTTTTCCTGCTCACGGTCATTTCCCAGGCGCCGATCACCGCCGGGGAATGGCTGGTCGGACAGGTGGACCCGGCGATCCAGATCGTCCCGCCCGAGACGGTCACCCCGAAGAACACCACCCCCCAGCAGCAGGCCAGGCAGGATTTCCAGATGCTGGATACCTCCCAGACGACCGCCATCGCGGTCGGCCTGCGGCTGGCGGGCTATTCCACGGTGCTGGTGGGTAAAGGGGTCCAGGTGGATTCCATCCTGTTGGGCAGTCATGCCAATGGATTACTCCAGGTTGGGGACGTGATCATTAGCGTGAACGGGACTCAGGTGCAGACCGCAGACGACCTGATCAACCTAGTCAGCGCGCAAAATTCCCAAACTCCGCTCAAGCTGCAGGTGAAGCGCGGCCAGGCGGAACTCCAGGTCGACGTGCCATTGATGCCGCCGGTCTCTCTAGGCAGCGGACCGAAAATAGGGATCCAGATCCAGACTGCCGGGTTCGATTACACCCCGCCTTTCCCGGTATCGATCACGCCCAACAAGATCAGCGGCGGACCGTCGGCCGGGTTGATGTTCACCCTGACGGTGTATAACTCGCTCATCGCGGAGGACCTGACTGGCGGGCGGAAGATTGCCGGGACGGGCACGATCAACCTGGACGGCAGCGTAGGGCCCATCGGAGGGGTGAAGCAAAAAGTCTTCGCCGCCGAAGCGGTGGGAGCCACTTATTTCCTGTGCCCGGTGGACAATTACAAGGACGCCGTTTCAGTCGCCAGGAATATCCGGGTGGTCGAAGTGGCGACAGTGGAGCAGGCGGTGGATTTCTTGCGCAGCTTGCCTGCCCAATAATCCTTTTTCGCATTAAACTCTTCCGTCGGAAAAGCATCTCGCGAATCGGGCCTTCGGGGGTAATTGAGATTACATCTCAATATTGACAGCAGCAAGATTTTCAAGTAAACTCACGTGCTATTGATATCAAGTATCATTAATATTCGATAGCGAACGTGAGTTAGTTCGGTCATGGAATAGGTATCCGGAGGTTTATTGGTATGCAAAAGGTAAGCCTGTTTATTTCAGCCATTGCGATCCTTATGCTCGGCGCATGTTCCAGCAAGCCAGCCGTCCCGCCCCCTGCGAACACTCCAAACGTCCTGGCGACAGAATCCTTCCTGGGGGATATTGCCCAAAACGTGGCGGGCAATCGCATCAAGATCGATACTCTCCTCCCCGTGACCGTCGACCCGCATGAATACCAGCCGAAGCCGCAGGATATCGTCAGGCTGGCCCAGAGCCAGGTGCTGATTGTGAACGGGCTCGGTTACGAAGCCTGGTTGAAGAAAACGCTGGATGGCATCGGAGGCCAGCGGTTGGTGATCGTCACGACTGCCGGCCTGGCCCCTAATCCTGACCCAACGGGCGAGCACCCCGAAGGTGATCCTCATATGTGGATGGACCCGCTCAAGGCGATTAACTATGTCGAGCAAATCCGGGACGGGTTGTCTCAGTCCGATCCAGCGGGAAAGGCAATCTATGCCCAGAATGCTACTGACTACATTAAGAAACTCCAGGCCTTGGACCAATGGGTCAAGGACCAGGTCAGCCAACTCCCGGTGGAAAAACGCCTCCTGGTCACCAACCACGATGCCCTGGGATACTTCGCCCAGGCTTATAATTTCAAGATTATTGGCGCGGTGATCCCCAGCGTAACCACCGATGCCTCACCTTCCGCTCAGCAGCTTGCCAGTTTGATTGATACGATCAGGAAGAGTGGTGCTCCGGCTATTTTCCTGGATATTGGTGAAAATCGCAATTTGGCCGAACAGATCGCTTCGGAAACAGGTGCCAAGGTGATCACCAACTTGTATGTGGAAAGCACCTCCGGACCAAATGGGCCTGCTCCGACATACATCGATATGATTAAATATGATGTGACGACGATCATTTCCGCCCTCAAATAGATAAGAAACGGGAAACCAATCGTTGAATACGGAGAGTAATCCTGCAGCTGTAGCCGAAAAAATCAGGGCCGCGTTCGAAGAGAATGGACGGCGTAAAACCCAGCCCAGGAATCGGATTGCCGCCCGGCTGGCGGAACTGGCTGCCAGCGGCCAGGATTTTAGCGTGGAAGACCTCTGGCATGATCTCCAGCAGTTCGACCCGCGCTTGGGCCGCGCCACCGTATTCCGGGCCGTCGAGATGCTGGTCAACATGGGGTTATTGAACCGGATTGAATTCGCAGATGGGAGCCATACCTACCGCGCCTGCGGGGACACGCACCACCATCACCTCACGTGCAGGAAATGCCATCGCGTCGTGGATGTCGATGTCTGCATTCCAGATGTGAAATTGGCCGATATCGGCCAGCAGACCGACTTCGAGATCGAAGGGCACTCGCTCGTCCTTTTTGGGGTCTGTGCGGACTGCCGTAAGTAACTTCCCATTTAAGATAAGGTTCGCGATCTTGGCGAAAGGGTAGCAGGTGAATATCAAGCCGCCAAGCGCGGGGGCATAGAACGATTTGTTTCCAATTGAATTAATGATGCTATCATAAACCACAGATTTAATTGGAGGATCGCATTTCCCTTTTATGCGATCCAACCAATAGACGTTCGGTCTTTAGAAACAAGTCATCTCAAAACATGAACAAATGAATAAATCCTTGGTTATCATTATTGGTTCGATGGTTTTAACCGCAGCTGCGGTGATCACCTTTATCATTTGGGATGTGCCTTATTTTTTCAACGTCTCGTTACCCGCCCCCACAAATGTCGGATTTGGCTCCGAGACGGTGCCGGCTCGGATCGTGCAAATCCTCGACCAAGGAACGGTGAACCTGGGCGGAACCGTCCAGCCGTATCAGGATCTGAGCGTCGAAATCCTTCAAGGCCAATATAAGGGCACGGTGCTGGAAGTAAACTACGGGCAGGACCAGATCCAACCTGAAGGAATCCATTTCCGACCCGGGGATGAGATCCTGGTCGTGGTCAGTCAGAATCTCAGCGGCGGCCTGGTAGCTCGGTATGCTGATGCCGTGCGTACGCGGCCGATCCTAATTCTTCTGATGGTTGTTGCTGCTTCACTTTTGGTCGTTGCTCGCTGGAAGGGGCTGCGAAGTTTAATCGCCCTGGCAATAAGTTTCTTGGTGGTTGCCGGCTATATCATCCCACATATTTTGCACAGCGAGGATCCGGTGCGGGTGAGCATCATCGGTTCGATGATCCTGCTGACGGTTACGCTGTACCTGACCTATGGCTGGAATTTTAAAACCCACTCTGCCGTTCTGGCCCTTTTGACCGTTCTGCTCATCACCGGCCTGCTGGCCTGGCTTTTCATTCAAGTTGCGTTCCTGACCGGCAACGGCGATGAATTGGCCTTGTACTTGATCCAGATCCCGGGCATCCAGGTCAACCTGCGCGGCCTTTTCCTGGGAGGAATGATCATCGGTGCGCTGGGCGTGCTGGACGACCTGGTGATCACCCAAGCCTCGGCTGTTTTCGAGCTTCACGATGCGGATCCGAGAATTGGGCTGCGTGCCCTCTATAAAAAAGGGTTGCGCATCGGCCAGGACCACGTCGCCTCCACCATCAATACCCTGGTGATGGCTTATACCGGTGTTGCCTTACCGTTGTTACTTCTCTTCACATTGGAAAGCGGCAATTTTTCCCAATTGATCAACGTAGCCTCGGTCGCGGAGGAGATCGTCCGCACCCTGGTCGGCTCGCTGGGGCTGATCACCGCCGTCCCAATCTCGACTCTGATCGCCGCAGCAATGGCGGTCAACCGCCAGCCGGCTGGGGAATTGCATGCCTCCCTCGACCCGAATGCCGGCATGGAAGTGCACCGGCGTCAGACAACGCCACCGCCGGAATAATTTGACCTTTTCTATGCTATATGTTATATTTTCTGCCGAGCCATCGCTCGAGGAGAAATAACCATGTGCGTATTCTGTGCAGCCATCCCGGCCGCCGCAGCGGTCGGAGCAAACCTGAATGCGAAGCAAAAAACCGCCCGGCAGGCAGCTGAAAAGGAAGGCATCGAACCCCGTAAGGAAAAACCCATTGCAAAGGCCACGTTGGGGGCGGTCGTCCTCCTGACCGTCTGTTCGGTGATCTACCATTTGGTCCTCGCCCCAATCTTGAGAATATAACCATTCAATCCGGCGGTCCTAAAAGTGTTTTTAGTAGATCTATGAGCTAATCATGAGGGCGTGGCCTGTCGCGTTGAAAGATCGTAGATGCCAGGGCGGAACAGGAAAAGGTCAGGGTAATTCATGACCGTATGTCTCGATTTATGAAAATGGAGGTCAAAATGGTTTTCAGAAAGGTAGTCGTATCCTGCCTGCTTGCAGTGATGCTGGCATCCGTCTATCTCGGAACCGTCTCAGCTCACACGACGGTGACATCCGGGCTATACGACATCGAGATCGGCTGGGTGAACGAGCCCCCCATCATCGGCCAGATGAATGCCATCGTGGTGAACATTTCCGACCACGCATCCGGCGCCGCCTCGAAAGCAGATGTCTCCGGACTGACAGTTACAGTTTCATACGGAGGGCAAAGCAAGATCCTCACCCTCCAGCCGTTGGGAGAGGATACTACCGGGCAATACGTCGCGCCCATCCTCCCGACCATTCCCGGGCTATATACGGTCGATGTGACCGGCAAACTGGCGGATACGGACGTCAAGGTCGAAGTCCAGCCGGAGGAAGTGCAGGCAGCGGATACAGTCCAGTTCCCCAATCCGGAAGCTTCCCAGACGCAAGGGGGCGCAAGCTTCGGCCTCACCGGCTGGCTGGCCATCGCCGGCCTTGTCTTCGGATTGGCCGGCCTGGTCGTGGCATTGCTCGCCTGGAGAAAGACCGGCTAGTCTCTTATCCACTAAAATGAAAATCCGTTCCCTGCTCTCGGCCCTCGCCGTCCTGGTTTTTTGTGCCTGGGCGGCTGCGCCGGTTTCCGCCCATGCGCTCCTGATCAAGTCCAACCCGGCCGCCAACTCCGTCCTGGCAACCTCTCCCGCCCAGGTGGAGCTCCATTTCAGCGAGACCGTCACGCCGGGGCTCAGCACCATCAAGGTCTTCAATTCGAGCGCCCAGGAAATCGACCAGGGGGACGTGCGTGTCGATCCCGCCGACGCGACGCGCATGACCGTTTCCCTGCCCTCGCTCTCCGACGGGGTTTACACGGTAACCTGGAAAGCCGTCTCGGCCACGGACGGTCACCAGACCGAGGGGACGTTTCCCTTCGGGGTCGGAAACGTGAACGCCTCGGCACTGCCCGTCAGCCAGAATACCTCCAGCTCCAGCCTTCCTGCCAGCGCCCTCATCGCGAAATGGTTATTGCTGGTTTCTCTGGCCGTCCTTACCGGCAGGCTGCCGTTCGTCGATCTCGTCTGGCAACCGGTGGTGAACAGGGAAAAAGATGTACTTCCCCAGGCTGTGCGGGAGCCGGCCGTGTGGGGCAGGATATACCGTATTGGGCTGTGGGGAGCCCTGATCGCCCTGATCATCGGGGTGCTGGCCCAGGCCGGCCAGGCGACCGGGAGCGAGCTGGCGCTTCCCTGGGCGCCAGCGACAATCGATATCCTCACTGCCACCCGGCTGGGGATCATCTGGCTCATCCGCCTGGCGCTGGCATTGATCAGCGTCTGGCTGGTGCTCGGCCGGCCGGCGGCCTGGAAGCGCTGGGCGGGATTCGCCGCTGCTCTTGCCCTGATCTTTACGGTCAGCCTGACCAGCCACGCTGCCACCGAGGCGCATCCGGCCCTACCGGTGCTGGACGATTGGATCCACATCACCGGGATGACCTTCTGGTTCGGCGGGCTGGCATTTTTGCTGACCGGACTACGGGGACTCATTCCCCTCGAGGGGAAGCTGCGAACCAGGCTGACTTCCCTGGCCATGATCCGTTTCTCGGCGATGGCGCTGGTCTCGGTGGGGATAATCGGCATCACCGGCCTGTATTCGGCCAGCCTGCGGGTCGGGACGATCTCCGCCTTGCTGACGTCGATCTATGGTCATGCCCTGCTCCTCAAGCAGGTTTTCGTCGCTGCCCTTTTGCTGCTTGCCGGCGTCAACCTGGTTTTTATCTCTCCCCGCCTGAACCGTGACCGGGTGCGCGGGATCAGCAACGTCTCCCTGGTCGGCCGCTTCGGCAAAATGGTCCTGGCGGAGGCCATCCTGGCCGGCCTGCTTTTGGCTGCGGTGAGCCTGCTGACCTACCTCCCGCCGGCGAAGATCACGCCTCCCGTCCAGGCATTGGCCGGGAACGCCCGCGCGGACGATCTGAAGATGGACCTGACGATTGCCCCCGGTCAGGTCGGCCAAAATACATTCACCCTGAAGCTGTTGTCGAACGGCCAGCCGGTTGCTTCGGTCAAAGAAGCTCTCCTGCGTTTCACCCCGAACCAGGGCAATTTCCCCCCATCGGAGGGCCAGCTGATCAGCCAGGGGGATGGGACTTTCACGGCGAAAGGGACTTATCTCAGCCTGCCGGGCAACTGGCAGGTCCAGGCGGTGGTGCGGCGGGCGAACAAGTTCGATGCTTATGCCAATTTCAACTTTTCCATCAAGAATCCCGGTGCGACCGATCAGCCATCCGCCACGCCCCACCTCGCAGGCGCATTGATCCTATTCAACGGGCTGCTCCTCGGCCTGTTGATGGTTTCGCTGCCGCTGAAGCCTTCCAGCCGTTTTGCGATCGGCATCCTCCCGACCATGTTCCTGTTGGTTACCGGTATCTACTACGTCACCCTCCCAATTAAAGCCAGCACCGGGGACGCCAACCCGGTTCCACCGAATAGCCAGTCGATCGCCGAAGGGAAGGCGGTCTTTACCCAGTACTGCGGTGCCTGCCACGGAACTTCGGGGAAGGGCGACGGGCCGGTGGGAGTGACCCTCAACCCGCGCCCGGCGGACCTGACCCTGCACGGCGTCCCCGGCATCCACACCGACGCCCAGCTCTACGATTGGATCACCAATGGCCTCCCGGGCACGCGTATGCCGGCCTGGAAAGACTCCATCTCGGATACCGACCGCTGGAACCTGGTCAATTACATCCGCGTCCTGGCACAGCCACCGCAGTGATTTTAGGATGTATGAATGTTCAAGCGATCCTTGCCCATCCCGCTTATGATCCTGGCCGTTCTGCTTGGCGGGTGCACGGTCGACATCAACCAGCAGGCTTTTGGGACACTTCCGGTACAGTCCCCGTCCGGGCCGGCGGAGGCGAATCCTGGATCGTACCCGACCCTGCCAGTTCCCGCCTCCAGCACGGTCCTGCCATCGACGACCGTCCCGGTGACCTGGTCCGACTTGAATCTGAGCGGTCGCCTGGTCTACCTGACCGGATTCCAGGAGAACAACAATCCCTATGTGAGGCTGCAGAGTCTGGACCTGGTGAGTGGGGTCGTCACGACCCTCTACCAGACGCCGCCCATCTGGTGGATCTCGGCTGCCGCGGTCTCGCCGGACGAGAAGCAGGTGGCACTCTCGTACGCCACCCCGACGGATTTCGCGGCCATCTACCTGATGCCGCTCGACGGCTCGAACGCGCCGCAGTTGCTTTTTACACCGCCGACCAAGAGCGATGAGTACATCGAGCCGGTCTGGTCGCCGGATGGGAAGTACATTTATTTTGCGCACACGAACTTCAGCTCCCCGCCCAAGAAACCGAACCAGCTATTCCCGGTGTTCGATATCGAACGCATCGCATACCCGGTCGGCACGCCAGAGGATCTGTTGACGGACGCCTACTGGCCACGCCTCTCTCCGGACGGCTCCCGGCTGGTATACGTCTCCGAGAACCCGGACGACAAGACCGACCGCTTGTTCATCTCCGCCGCTGACGGGAGCAACCCGCGGCGGGTGGAGCTGAAGGGATCGGTCGTGCCTACCATTATCGACGCGCCGCTTTTTTTACCCGACGGGAAGACGCTCCTGTTCAGCGGCTTTGTGCAGGCGCAGTCTTACACCCCCAACTGGCTCGATTGGCTGCTGGGCGTACAGGTCGCCTCGGCCCACAGCCTCCCGGAGGATTGGTGGTCGGTCGCGTTGACCGGCGGGGAGGTGACACAATTGACTCACATTCAAGCGCCAAGCTTGTATGCCTCCCTTTCCCCCGATGGGCGACTGCTGGCCAGCTTCAGCGGCAACGGCGTCTTCGTGATGGGACCGGACGGCGGTGGGCTGACCAAGATCGTTAGCGATGTCGGTGGGATCCCCGGAACGGTCAACTGGATCCCATGAACATGCCCGATGATCCCGGGTTGGAAAAAGCGAATACACTATGAATTATGGAAAATTCCTTGTCCCTCTGTTCGTCTGCGGCATGCTCCTTGGTGGCTGTGTGATAAATACCGGCGCGCAGGCTGGTGGTGTTCTTCCGACGCCAGGCCCCACAGATATAAGTGTAACCTCACAGAACTCCTCCTCGAGCCCATCGCTCCCGATGACCTTCCTACCGGTTACCTGGTCCAATCTCAATCTGACCGGGAAACTGGTCTTTGTGGTCGCTTCGGTGCAGGGCAATAACCCGCTGATGGAAATCCAGGAGCTCGACCTGAGCACCGGCAGCCTCACGACCATTTTCCAGGCGCCATCCCTGGCCTGGATCTATAGCGCCGTAGTCTCGCCGGATGACAAGCAGATCGTCATGGCCTACTCTCCGCCTGCCGGAGGGCAATCGCTTTACACCCTCCCTATGGATGGGTCGCAGCCGCCTCAACAATTATTTCCACTGCCCACGAAAGATGATCAATATTTGGAGCCGGCATGGTCCCCGGATGACAAATACCTTTACTTCGTACACGCCAACTACGCGCTCCCGCCCGAGGACCCCAACCAACACTACCCCATTTTTGAAATTTATCGAATGGCTTACCCGGGCGGCCAGCCCGAGAAAATCATGGACAAGGCTTACTGGCCACGCCTGTCTGCCGATTCGTCAAACCTTGTCTACGTCTCCGAAAACCCGGACGACGGAACTAACAAACTCTTCCTGGCAAACCCAGACGGCAGCAATCCCCTGCAAGTGGTCCTCTCCGGACCGACAGTCCCCACGATCATCGATGCGCCTATGTTTACTCCGGACAACGGATTGATCCTTTTCAGCGCTCCGGTCCCGGTGCAATCTTCGGCCTCCCCCTGGCTGGACAGGCTATTTGGCGCAATCGTTGCCTCCGCTCACAGTGTTCCGTCGGAGTGGTGGTCGGTCCCGCCAGCCGGCGGAGCACCTACTCAACTCACTCACATCCAGGCGCCAGGCTTATATGGCTCGTTCTCGCCTGATAATCAGCATATCGCCAGTTTCAGCGGAAATGGCGTCTTCGTTATGAACCCAGACGGGATGGGATTGACGATGGTGCTCAATGATATGGGGGGAATCCTGGGGACGGTGAACTGGGTCCCGTAAACCCTGATTATGTGATAGATTGTTTGGCTTAATTCGGAATAAAAAACCCCAACAGAATGAAATGATCTAAAGCATACGGATTTTCATTATTTGATGTCCTTTCAGCATTTGCTGAAAGGGGGCGAAAAAGTGAAAAGAGGAATAGGTGGATATGAAGCTTATATCGCCTAGAGCTGCCAAGGGAAAATCATTCCATCTTCAGACGGTTGTCCGTCCAGGCCGACGACCCTATAAGCTGGGGAAGGACTGGCGTCTGTCTGGTAGGCAGCAACGAAAGTATGAAGCACGCCGGGAATGCTTCGCGGAAATTGCAGCTTGGCCTCCACAGGGAGAGACGCATCCGGGAATTTCACCACGAAGTCGATTTCTTTCTTGTCTTGGGTGCGCCAGTAAAAGACTTGGTCAGGGCCATGGCGTTTGATCAGTTCAGTAAACACGCTAGTCTCAAAGACGGATCCCAGCAGCTCTTTTTGTAGGCGTTTCAGCCAGAGCATTTGCATCAAACCCGTATCGTAGAAAAAAACTTTCGGGGTCTTGAATAGCTCCGCTCGAATGTTGCGGCTGAACGGTCGCACCCGGCGCAGGATATATGTCTGTTCCAGAATAAGCAAATAACGTTCGATGGTGGCGCGAGCCAGGCCGGCGGTATTGCACAGCTCGGTAATGTTCAGTAGGTTGGCGCTCTGGGAGGCAAGGATTTCGAGCAAGTGGTTGAACTTGTTCACATCCTTGATCTCGGCGAGATCACGAATATCCTTGCGGACATAGGTGTCAATGATCTGCTGCAGGTATTTCTCTTTGATGTCAATTCCCTGCGTAAGCACGATTTTGGGATAACCGCCATAGAGCGCAAATTCTAAATACAGCCGCTGCAGTTCAAGAGTCTTTTTTTCAGTGAACCGGCCGGCAGAGGTGAAGGCGACTTCTTTGAAGGTCAGGAACTCTTGAAAAGAAAGGGGATAGATTTCAAAATTGACCGTCCGGCCGACCAGGGAATCCTTGAACTTGCCTTTGATCTCAAAACTGGATGAGCCGGAGACGATGACCTTCAAATAGCGGTGGTGATCCGCCAGCAATTTCAGGAACGAGGAGGGATTTGCCAGGTATTGCACTTCATCAATCATGACAAAAAGTTTCCGGTTGGAAGCCCGCAGGGCGGGGAGGTTGAACCCCTGCTCGGCCAGGTAGGTTACAAACTCGTCCACCCCTTTATCCATCAGGCTGACGAAACGGCTGTCTTCCAAGTCAATGTAAAAGGTTTGTTCTCCATCGGATCGCAGCTGGTTTTGCAGAAACATTAGGATGCTGGTTTTTCCAACCTGCCTGGCCCCGTGGATGACGACGATATCATCGGTTTGGAGGAACCGGTTGATCTCGTCAATGATGGTTCGTTTGTAGATCGCCATGAAAGTCTCCTTACTGGAAATGTCACCTTATTTTATATCCAATATATTTACTAGTCAACTAGTAATAATATTGGATTGAGCACATTTTGGATGTAGCCACAATTCATAACAGTTATATTAAGTTATACGACTACTGCTCAAGGTGGTATGACGCCGAGCTGGGACGGTTCGTCCAACCCGATAATTTTGTACCAAATCCTTTTAACCCCCAGGCTCTCAATCGATATAGCTATGTACTAAAAGGTTCTTTATATACAGATAATACAAAGGCGAGAGGGTGATTAGATCAGCACAGATTATAACGCGGGTGTCAAAATCCCCAGAAGGTTACTCTATGGTTCGGAAGACCAATTATCGGCTCCGATTTCAATCATTCTGACGACGTATGGGCCAGTAGGTAATGTATACGCTGCACTAACTCAATGGGTTCTAACAACGTGGCAGATTCTACCCCGGGTTGAAGTCGTTCTCCTTTGATAGGGTGGAGGCCGATAGCAGAATGTAACTGCCCCAGACTGAATCAGCCAGGAGCAAATGGATGATCTGCATCCAGATAGGGACCAGGAGTAGGATATTTATCATTCCGGCCATCAGCTGAACCAGCACCAACCCACCCAAGATGAGAGACAGCTGCCGGCTGGGCGGGTTTTTAAATCTGCTGTAAATATATCTGGCCAGACACAACGTATACAAGCCTACCAGAATCGCAAAGATCGGATGGATCACCCTGAGGCGGACCAAAAAGCTCGCATTCGTATCGGAGTCTTGTGCCAGGCCTTGAGCAAGCGTTTTGACGGGGAACAAGGTATCGCCCAAGGCGGTGATTGCGCCGGCCATCGCGAGCACCGCCACACCGGTCAGCCCAATGCCGAAGAGCAGCGGCAGATAGCCTTTTTTCTTCAGGGAAACTGGTTTTCCCCCCGAAGCCCACCAGGCAGTCAGTGCCAGGAAGGCCAGGAGGAAAAAGGTGTTGAGCAGGTGCAAGGCTATGGCGAGGGCCCTTAAAGCGGAATTATTGGCAGCCACGAGATTGAGCAGCACCAACCCCGCACCCAGGGCCGCTTCAAGGAGAATAAACACAGCCGAACCGGTGACGCCGATAAGCACCGGGCTGCCTTTTGGATACTTGAGCCAGCCCCAAATCAGGAGCACCAAGACCAGGAGCAGCGCCACACCGCTCAGAGTACGGTGGGTGAACTCAATCAGAGTCGCGATGTGCTGCGGAGTGGGGATGATTTCCCCGTTGCAGGCCGGCCAGTGGTTGCCGCATCCGGCTCCCGAGCCCGTGGCGCGCACGAATGCACCCCAAAGGATATCGAGGATAGCCCAAACAAGAGTGGCCCAGGCAAGTTTTGCAAAACGGTTCATAGGATCAGCAGCTGGTTTTATGTAGGATGATGCCTTCAGCGATTTGCCGCCGGCTGTGACGGCGCGTGAAGGTTGTTATAAGGATGGCCCACTCTTTTTTGGGAGGAGAGCTAATTGCATTCTACATCTTATGGAATATCATTTCCAGGGGGCAGTGATCAGGACATTTTGCGGATCTGCGGCATGGCTGAGAAAAGGAAATCCCCAAGCAGCTTCGATGGTTTTTAGCAACGAATAGTGTGTATAGGGTGTGTCATCCTGAAAGCCGCTTTTTACCAGGGGGGAAATCAAGATGGTCGGGACACGCCCCCCGGCATCCGTGGGCAATCCACAGCAAGAATGATTTCCCTGGCCTTCGTCCCAGGTCAAAACAATCAAGTATGGTTCCTCGGATGCCCTTTGATTCAGATAAGGAAGCAGTTCAGCCATAACTCCCCCAAGCCATCCATCCGCCAGACTTAAGGTGCAATCCGGATTGCTAAAATCGTCGTCGGTGGAGACGCAGCTGTTGGGCATGATATAAACAAAATCCGGCAATGCACCGGTGGCGATGTCCGTATCCAGTTGAGAGAGGGGAACGATCGATTGATTGCACCGGGCCGCATCCTGGCGAATATCGTCAAAGTAAATAAACGGATTGTGCTTCTGGACGTAGGTAATTGTGTCTCCCAGGTAGCAGGGATGGGGCATATCCTGGAAGTAAGCTCGCCAGGTATGACCGCTGGCTTCAATTTGATCCACTAGATTGGCTGCAGAGACAAAGCATTTACTGCAGTCGGAAGTGACTCCAAAAGTATCACCTCCAAATACGGCCAGATAATTGGGCAGACTGGGGTGCGTGATGGCGTAATACTGGGTCAGAATCGCGTTTTCGTCTGCATATTGGTTGTAATTGGGCATGGCCCGATTTCCGATCACCGAGCCATACTCATGATTCTCGAAGAAGAACACGATGATATGTTTAAAATTCGGCACCAGCGGATGAATGGTCGGTGAAGGCGCCAGGGTCGACGTCTTTGAAGGAACCTGCGTGAGCGCGGGTGTCGATGTAACTGACAGGGGGGTTATATCCACGGGGGTAACCTTTGGCGGAAGGCTGGTCTGGTTCCCCGGTGCGCAGGCAGCCACTCCGATGATCAGAAAACAACAGCAGCAAACCATGGCTGTTCTATGGATCATTTTTATCTCCGAGAAAAGACGATTCCGGCAATGAAGGATCTTTAGTGCATAGGTATGTTATTGTACTT
The DNA here is from genome assembly GCA_963739255.1 of uncultured Chloroflexia bacterium. Classification (GTDB taxonomy): domain Bacteria; phylum Chloroflexota; class Anaerolineae; order Anaerolineales; family Villigracilaceae; genus UBA877. Next base: position 170,310 of record CAVTZT010000008.1, on the reverse strand, counting down.
TATTATTTTGACACATGTTTCATATAGAGATTAGGCATGAACCATGCCTGACAGGGGACTTTATCAAGAACCTGGTGTAGTCAGTAAATTTCCGCCGCATCCCATTGCATAGCCAGGCTCACTGCAATAATCTCCATGGACTTCACCAACAAATTCTTCTTGATAAAAAAATAGATACCTTCTAATATATATTATTATTAAGATAAGTATCTAGACTATTTTCCGTGCGAAAGTTATACTATCAAACAAGTAGGTAACAAACTCGAAATCAATTCAATAGGAGGTATCAATGAGTTATTTACAGACCATCTTCCTCGGTGCGATCGCCGGTTTTACAATCTATCTAGGTCTGCCGTTTGGACGGATCTCAGGCATGTCGGAGAAAACGCGCACCTTCCTCTCGATGACCTCGGCAGGCATTCTGCTCTTCCTCTTCTTCGACATCTTTGGGCAGATCGCTGAACCGATTGAAGCGGCCCTCAACCAGAAGACCTATGGAGAATTCGCTCTCTTCCTGGCAATCCTGATCGTCGGATTCGGTGTCAGCCTGCTCGGCCTAATCCTGTTCGATCAACACTTCATTCAGCAGCAGCCCGATGCGAATCCTGCGATTTCCCCCTATCGACTGGCCTTGATGATCGCTACTGGGATTGGGCTGCATAATTTTTCCGAGGGCCTGGCCATCGGTCAATCGGCAGGCAGCGGCCAGATCGCTCTGGCGGCGGTTCTGATCATCGGGTTCGGATTGCATAATGCGACGGAAGGCTTTGGAATTGTTGGCCCGCTGCTCGGTAAAGACAGGCCATCCTGGAGATTTCTAGGCCTGGCCGGTTTGATCGGAGGGGGACCTACATTTCTTGGAACCATCCTGGGATACTACCTTATATCCCCGGCAATGTCTGTCTTGTTCCTTTCCCTTGCGGCCGGCGCTTTGGTGTATATCTTGGGGGAGTTGTTCAACCTCAATCGACGACCCAACATGAAGTTACCAGCAGGTTGGGGGCTCTTCGTCGGTTTCCTGTTTGGCTATTTGACCGACCTTGTTCTAAAAATCGCCGGGGTTTGATCTTATCAGTTTGAAGGAACTTTATTCCGACAATCTGCGCAGCTTCTCTACAACCTATTCACACTGCCTCCATACTTGTTCTTTATACTTTTGGTCAGTAGAAAGAAAACTGTAACACGAGGAGGCAATATGAATAACCGGCAAAGGCCGACGGAAAGAATGTCCGACACATCTTTCAGACTCATGACCGGGATGTTTTCACTGATCGATCTACTTTTTCCGTTTGTCGAAAGACGGGCAGGTAGTTTCGGCGTACATCCGGGCATGACCGTCGTAGATTACGGTTGCGGGCCTGGTCGTTATACGCTGCGCTTTTCGAAGATCGTGGGAGAGGGTGGGAAGGTGTTCGCAGTGGATATCCACGAGCTGGCGATCGATGCGGTGAAGAGAAAGATCGCTCGTTATGGCCTGACGAATGTACAGCCCGTGCTGGCGCATGGCTACAACACCGGGCTGCCCGATGCCATCGCCGATCGGATCTTTGCTCTGGATGTATTCCACGGCATTCAACAGCCGACCGAATTCCTAGCCGGACTCAGACGTCTGGCGAAACCGGACGGTCTCTTGATCATCGACGATGGTCACCAGTTACGCGAATTGACTCGCCGGAAGATCCTGGATTCTGGCCTATGGAAGATCGAATCGGAATTCGAAGATCACCTGGAGTGTCGGTCGATTTAATTGAGGCTTCCCGGTAGGCTGGATCGACCAGCCCACCAGGAATGAACCTGATCACTTGTTCGTTACCGGGCGAATCACTTGACCCCGGAAATATCCACCCCAATCATATTGCCTGTTATTTTTCCTTCCTTCAGGCAGGTCTTCGCAATCATCGTCTGTAGCTCCACCGGTGTATAAGCCGCCCCGATCGAAGTGCCCAGGCCGGGACGCATGTCTGTCGGGCGGACGCTCAACCATAAAAAGGCCTGCATCAACCCGTTCATGTCGCGCCGCAAATCGGAGATGAAATACCTGCCTCCTGGTTTCAGCACGCGCCAGATCTCGTCGAAAGCGCCGCATGGATTAACCCATTCATGCAGCGAACCATTGGTAAAGACCGCATCGAACGTGTGGTCGTCGAACGGCAGCTGGTCACAGCTCCCCAGGCGATATACTGTGCGGGCCGTCAATCCATAAGCCTGGGCGTTGCGCTGGGCCAGGGACTGCATATCCGGACTGATATCCAGCCCGACCAGGCGCGTGTCTGTAGTTTGTTTAAGCCACTCCAGGCCCAGGTAGCCGGGGCCATGCCCGATCTCGAGCGCCAGTCCGTTCGTGAGGCCGTGCTTCAGCAGGCTGGGGGTTTCGATCCAGCCCCGGTCACGGAAGCCGCGCTGCATCTGGTCATACTGGGTCACGGTGATCGCCCCTTGGATGCCATGATCGGTTTCGGGAATACGGGGTTTGGTCATTTTATTCTCCTATATTTTATGTAGAATATTCAAGCTAGAATTCGCGCTAAAAAAAGAGGCGCGTTATCGATCCTTGCCGCTTTCCAGTTTTTGCAAAAGGGCGGTCACCCAGTCCAATTCCGCCCGGGTGTGGACGAGCGTGTGGTCGAAAATGGCAGCTGCCAGCGGCGGCACTTCGGGAGAGGCCAGCTGTTCGGCGCGGTGACCCTGAACATATTCGAGCGCAGTGTGCAAGGCGCTCTGGCGGCTCTGCAGGTAGGCGATCACCTCATCCAGCGGCAGGCTGTCCAGAAAGAACAGGCAGACATCCAGGGGAAAATAATCCCGTTCGAACTGCTGCCAGCCCGCCCGCAGCAGGCGCAGGAACTCCTCTTGCCCGGAGGCGGTGATCTGATAGACACTGCGGGAAGGGCGTTTGCCGGCCTGTTCGACCTCCACCTTTTCGACGAACTTCTCCTCCGCCAGTTTATCCAGGGCAAAGTAGATCGAGCCAAACGCGATGGAGGTCCAATCGCTCATGTGTTCCTCGATGATCTGTTTGATCTCATAGCCGTAGAGCGGGCGTTCCCGCAGTAGGCCCAGGATAACCAGGCGAACTGTCATGAAAGACTCCTTTGTATTATCTTATATATTCTAGCTTGTATATTAATCGTTGTCAATAGTAATCTCCTTCGCTGCCGATCAATCTTTCCCGCGCCTGCCCATCGTCACGAGCAGGAAACCGCTCATCGCCCGCCGCTGCGACTGCACCTCCAGCCCAACCCGAGCGAACATCCCGCGCAGGGCGGAGGGGCTTGGCTGCGTGCCATGTCGGAAAAATCTTTGCATCCCAAAAGGCAGAGAGATATCGGCCAGCACAAAGAGGCCTCCAGCCTCCAGCACTCGCGCTACCTGCTGCACGCCCCGGGATTGGTCCTGCCAGTGGTGGAAGGACACCGTGCTGATAACCAGGCTGGCGTACCTGTCCGGCAGTTGCAGAGACTCTGCTGGGCTGACAAAGAAACTGGCATTAGGGGTGAGGCGGCGGGCTTCCTTCACCATCCCTTCAGCCGGATCGACGCCAGTCAAGCGCGCCGCCGGCCAGCGCGCAGCCGCATCGCGCAACAGGCGCCCCGTCCCACAACCAATGTCAACGATGCTGTCAGGAACGAACCCTGCCGGGACTGCCCCCAGGGCAACCCGGTGGATCCAATCAAAGAAAAGGACCTGCGATAATGAACGCTCATAAGTGGCGGAACGGCGTTCAAAAGTCTTGATATCTTCCGAATCTTTGTGGATGGTCATTTTCACTCCTTACCAGTTAAGTGTGACATTTACTTAAAGGTTACCAGATGCCCGGGACCAGCCGGTAACGCACGCGGCCGGTGTATTCCACGTAGCCGGGTAATTCATTTTTTAGCGTGCGGTCCTCCAGCGCGGTGCGGAGGACGAACAGGGCGTCGATCAAAAGGCCCGGCACCAACGCCCATAGGGAGCCAAGCAGCAGCGGGATCGAAACCATCAAGACGATGATCCCCAGGTACATCGGGTGGCGCACCCGGGCATACGGGCCGGAATCGATCACCAGCTGGCTGCGGTCAACCTGTATACGCGCCGTGCGGGAAAGGTAGGTATTCACCGAGACAGTCCAAAAGATCAGGAACCCGGAGAAGGCTGTGCCCAGCCAGCCCAGCACCTGCAAAGCCAGCGGCGCGAGTGCCCAGCGGAAGCGACCAGCATCCAGCCCGGCCAGGACCAGCATCCCAATCAGGAGAATGGTATAGGCGGCAAGGATCACCTTATCCCAACTTTTGGTGTTCTTTCCGACCTGGCTGCGTTCCTGTAGCTGCCCTTGGTCATGGCGCACACTCCATAGGCCGTAGAAAGTCAGAAAGCCGCCAAAGGCCAGCACGAAGGCCCAGGCCTGGAACCAGTCCAGCCGGCCAGCCGCGATGAATAATATGGCTGCCAGAATGAGAAGGACTGCCAGAAGATTAGGCAACAGGGAAACCATCGAAATTCGAGTGGGGGAAGACTCTGATCGTTCCGGCAGTGATTTGGACATGGCTACCTCCGTCAGACATTTCTGGGAAAACGAGAGGTCATTTTCCAGCCTTCTCGTCTGTGCCGAGTATGACTGTGCTTGCACCACCATCCGCTGTGATGTTTTGTCCGCCGTGGAGGCGCAGGGTGGCCCGGTCATCAACACGTTGTGGACAAAAAGCCGTCCCCCTTTAGCCTTAATGTTAAGAGACTGGGTTCCAAACAGTGAAGAGGAATGAGTAACGAAACGCGCAACACTGTAAAAATCATACTATCCCCACGGCAATCGCATAATCCGATGTGACCTTCCGCTCGGCGTTCCTGCCGGTGAAATAGCGCGTATGAAGGTCTGCAGCGGTCACGTTGAGGATCTGTTTGAAGCCGAGCCTTGTCAGGAAGGGCTCGATTTGTCCCGCCTCGATCTCGAAGCGGCGCACCTCGTCGAAGAATCTCCTCAGGAAGTCTAAGAGCACAATCACCACATCCCGCTTTGGCAGCGCAGGCTGCGCACACATGTAATCGAATACGGTAGCGCTGCCAGGGGCAGAATGAGCGGCGACGAAAGCCAGGGTAGCCTCCACCGATGGCGCGTCCAGGTACATGGTCACACCTTCCCAGATGAACAGGGTCTTCAACCGATCGGAGTAGCCGTATTCGGGCAGGCGCGCCGCGAGGATCTCGTGGGTGAAGTCGACGGGGACAAAGGTGACATAGCCCGGCAGGCCGCCCGCTCCCAAGATGCGCTCCAACTTCTTCAGCTTGTTCTTCTGAGTGGCGGGGTGGTCCACTTCGAAGACTTTCACCTCGCCTTTAAGCCGGTCGATACGGTAGGCGCGCGAATCGAAGCCGACTCCCAGGATCACCAGTTGCTGGATTCCTTGATCCAGCTCCTTAGACAGCAAGTCATCCATGTAACGGCAGCGGGCGACGATGAAGCCGAGATCTCCCGCAGCGCGCCTTTGGGCGTAACCTGTGGCGGTGAGGCGCTTCATGAAAACGTAATACCAGGTGGGGAGGAATTCCCGGGCCAGGGGATCGCAGCAGATGCGCTCATCAGCCGGTTTTTCCATTTCGATGGCGCGTTCGGCCGCAGTGCCCATGGCGGTCAGGCTGGATTGGTTTGCTCGCATCGATCACTCCATTCTCAAATATTGTCTTTTATTGCCAGATCTTTGCCGAGGAGATTAAGCTTTGCTTTCGTACTTGTTATACAGCGGCAGTTCACAGGTGACGGTCCCGGCACTACCATCCACCGTGATGGTCTGTCCGCTGCGGATCTGCCGGGTGGCCACGCCGGTGCCGAGCACAGCCGGGATGCCGTATTCACGCGCCACAATGGAGCTGTGGCTCAAGGGGCCACCGATATCCGTGACGATAGCTGAGGCCAGGGCAAAGAGGGGTGTCCAAGCCGGTGTGGTGAGCGGCGCCACGAGCACATCGCCCGAGCGCATCTGGTCGAAGTCCTGCGGCCCGAACAGTACGCGCGCCGGCGCGGTCACCTTGCCCTGGCTGGAACCGAAGCCTTTGATCACATGTACATCATCAGTGAGACCCCCGCTAGTGAGCTTTTCGACATCCAACCCCATATATTTGGAGCCGACCGGCAGAACCACTGGGGGGGAGAGGCGCTGTTCGGCTTTCCAAACCGTCCGGCGGTCTCGGACGACTGCTTTCATGGGGGCTGGGGAGCGTCCCCGGTCGAGCACGCCCGCTGCCTCAACAGCTTCCTGCTCGTTCAGCCAGAACACATCGTCCGGCTGCTCGAACACGCCTGCCTGCACCAGCCTCCGTCCCAACTCGCGCAGCATCCGGCGGAGCAGCGGGTAGCCTAACCCCAGGTCCGAGAGCCCATCTTCGCGCATGGGGGCGTACTTCTGCGCGCTCAGCAATTGCCGGCTGAAGATGCTCCGGATCGGACCATGCAGCCTCTTCAGCATCGCCCCGGCAGCCTGCTCCCGCCGGTCGGTGAGGACCTTTACGCGGGCGTACGGGCTGCCGGCCTTGCCCAGCAGGTACATCCGGCAGGTCTCCAATAGCGGAGCGGGATCGTCTGCCGCCACTGCTTTCGAGAAGTCCAGATCGTAGGTAAAATGCCCGTACTTTGACAGGTGCTCTCGGAAGCGGCGCTGCCACTCGCTCCATTCCCCGGCATCCAAATCGACCGGCGGGTCGGCGCTTTCCAGCTCGGCCGCCAGTTGCGCTGCCGGGGTTGCAGTCAGGTGGGCCGCCAGCTTGCCGCGGCCCTGCGCCCATTCTGCCAGGTCGTAGAGTGACTGCTCGGCCTGGATAGGCATGGATTCAAAGCCCATAACAAAGGTCGACCCATCCGGGTCGCCCTTCTTCTTTATCAGGCGATTATAAAACTGGTTGAACATCGTTTCGCTGCCCAGCGCGGTGGCGATGGGGCCGGTTTGTAGCACCGTATAGATCTCCATTGTCTCAGCGAACAGGGCGCGCGGGCAGTCGAGCAACTCGACTGCCGTGCACTCGTCCAGGGGCTTGGCTCCCCAGCGCCGGATCACCTCGAGATAATGCTCGTGCGCCTGCTGCCAGCGCGATCGAGATTGCTTGAAGATCCAATTCATCTTCACCATCTGACCCACGCCAATCCTCACGGTATTCCACAAGCCGAAATTCACGTTCATGTAACCATAGCCGTTGATCGTTGCGAACAGGCTAAGCTCCCGCTTCAGTCCCTTTCCGCCCGCCATAGTGGCAAACAGGCGGCGCGTGGCCTCCTCGATGATGGGTCCGCTCAGCGTGGAAAACAAAGGTGTGAGCGGCTCGGGAAGTTGCTCAATAAGGCTGGCGCGCATATACAGCCCTTTTGGATCGGGCAGCTTCCATTCCAGGGGTGCCTCGGGCAGGGCTGTGATCGGGCGTGCCTGGAGCAGAGCGAACTTCCCTCGCGCCATTGCCCATTCGATGTCCATCGGCATGGCATACAGGTCTTCAATCCTGCCGCCCAGGCGGGACAGTTCCTCCGCCCGCGGCCGGGAGAGCACTGCTTTCTTTCGAAGGTAAAGGGGAACAGGTTGTTCGCACGTGCCGGAGTCCGTTTGAACGGTCATGACCTGCTTGACGGCGACCGTGCGCTGGAGCATCTGCCCGGTGGACCTGTCCGCCGTGATCGTGTCGGGCGTGACCGCCCCGGAGACGACCGCTTCCCCAAGCCCCCAAGCCGCGTTGATGATGATCTGGTCGCGCCGGCCGTTGAGCGGGTTGGCAGTGAACATGACGCCGGCTGCCTCGGCAGGCACCAGTTCCTGCACCACGACCGCCAGGGTGACGGACTCCTGGTCGATGCCGTTGGTGAGGCGGTAACCGATGGCGCGCCCGGTCCACAGGGAAGCCCAGCAGCGCTTGACCGCCTCCACCACGGCGTCCTTCCCGTGAATGTTCAGGTAGGTTTCCTGCTGCCCGGCAAATGAGGCCCCCGGCAGGTCCTCGGCGGTGGCGGAGGAACGCACCGCCATAGGAGCATCTTCTATGTCCGCATAGGCGGTGCGGATGGCATCGGCGATCCCTGCCGGGATCGGCGCAGCGCCAAAGAGTTCCCCGATCCGTCGGGAGGCCGCTTCCAGGCTGTCCGGTTGCGCCGGGTCGGCCCCCTTGAGCGCTTCCAGGATGCGAGGCTGGAGGCCATTCTCCGAAACGAAACGGCGGTAGGCCTCGGTCGTTATATGGAAACCACCGGGGACAGGCAGCCCTGCCCGGGATAGTTTTGCCAGCGACATGCCCTTGCCCCCCACGTTTTCGAGTGTAGCCTGAAGGTCCGAGAGTTGGAGGATGAATGAGGACATAGTTGTCTCCGTATCTGAATTGTTCAACTGCGAATACCGGACGGTTGCATCTTACCCGTTTGTCGTTTTGTCATCAAGTACTTTCGCACTCCGGCAGAATGGAGCAGGAAGCGATAAAAACTTGGGTAAACCGCCTCCCCGACAGCAGCCTCCACGATCTGCGGGGAAGTCAGGTCATAGTGGCCCCCGTTCCAATGGGCAACACAACCGCCAGCCGCCAGTACGTTAAGACACCAGTCGGTATCCTCCCCGTACGGCAGAGGGATGAAAAAATCATCCCCGGCTGGCTGGCCCCGCACAGGCGTATGATACTGCTTTTTCGAATGTCTTCCAACGTGGTCGATGATCGTATATACCCGCCTGCCGGCGAAGGTCATCATGAGGGGATTGGTCACCTTCCGGTTAAAGCGGCGAAGCCAGTCTTTCCGTTCACCAGATCTCCCTTGTTCCATAGCTATCATTGGTCGCCTCCTGCATCGAGGATAATTCCTGTTTTCAGTTGAGCAATACACGACCTGCCGCTCCGTCCACGGTGATCGTGTCGCCATCTCGGATGGATTGGGTGGCATTCCCGACTCCCATCACCGCCGGGATGCCGTACTCGCGGGCGACGATGCTGCCGTGCGCCAGCGGTCCGCCCAGGTCGGTGACCAGACCGGAAATTTTAGCGAAGAGCGGAGTCCAAGCCGGGGTGGTCGTACGCGTGACTAGGATCTTACCAGCATTGAGACGCTGCATTTCATCCAGGGTGTGGATCACGCGTGCCACGGCCGTGACTTTTCCGGGACTGACCCCGAGTCCGGCCAGCGTGCGTGCGTCGAGCTGGCGGTTCAGTTCCGGGGTGGGGAAGACCCACTTCCACCAGAACGCCGGCCGGCTGCCTGCCGGTAGAAGATATGGCGCACTGGACTGACTCCAGATTTGATGCTGTGCCTGCCGCTCCTTCACTCGCGCAGTAAGTGTATCAGCCGGATCGGATGGGGCGAAGGCGGAACGGATCTCGTCCAAATGTAGCCAGAAGATATCCTCAGGGTGTTCAAGGGTGCCTTTCTCTGCCAACCGGTGCCCCAGTTCGATGGCCAGGCGGCGTATGGGCGTCCACGCCAGGCCCACGTCAAACAGAGCATCTTCACGGATGCGGGCAGCTTGCTGGGCGGTCTCCAGAAGCCGGTGGAACTCCCGGCTGAAGCGGGGGGAGAGACCCTTTTCGGCCTCGGCAATCGCTGCCTGCCGCTCCACCTCCATGCGCCGCTGGCGCTCGTAGGGCGATTCTTTCCCGTCGAGGCAGGCTTGGATAGCGGTCAGGGCCGGGCGGGGATCGTCAGCCAGGGTCGGAAGCATTGGGTCGAAGGAGGAGATCTGGTGGCCGAAATGCTCGAGATGCACTTCCAAGGCCTGCCGCCACTCCCGGGCAGCCGGAGCAGCATCCAGACCTGCCATCAGCATTTCGGGAGATTCCGATAACACCCGGTCCAGCTTCAACTTCCTGGCCAGTTGGGCCAACGCGAACATCGAGCACTCCGCTTCCCAGGGCTTGAGCTTCTGGCCGCGCAGGAAGATCTCCGGCTCCGGAATGCCCGGCCGGCGCAGGTGGCAGTTGTAAAAGCGGGTGAAGGCCTGCTCCTGGCGATAGATCACCTGCACGATCTTCATGATCTGCACCCAGTAGCGCATTCCCGCCCAGCCGAGGGCATCCATCCGCTCGAGCAAACTGGTGGCGTCTGGTTCTTTGATCGGCAGCCCGGAGAGGTCCGCTACGGTCTGACGATAGAGGGCTTGTTTGGAGACCTGATCCTGCATCGAGTTCAGGTGCAGGGCAAAGTCCCTAAGTATGGCCGGCAAGTGCCAAGGCCGCAGGTGCATATCCAGGTGGAGATAGATGTGGCCGTTGACGATGCGATAGGGCACGGCGGGCATGGCATCCTTCAACCCGATATCGCTCAGCATTTGCAGGAGCGTATCGGCGAAGATGGGCAGGAGGAAAGTCTCGAAAAGCGGGCTGATCGGTTCGGTGATCATCTCGAAAGTCCCGCCGCCGTGCAGCCACCGGCCTGCGCCGGGGGCCTCCCAGGTCACCACTTGTTCCTGCAGGGACGTGATCGGCCGTACCTGCACGACATCGAACTGTCCGCCCGCAAAGCACCATTCGATGTCCTGTGGCGCACCGTAATAGCGTTCGATCGCCTCGCCCAACCGCGCAAGCTCGGCGACCTGGCGTTTACTCAACGTGCGTTTCTTGCGCTTGTGCGCCGGGACCGGCTGCTCCTCGGTGCCATACCCGGCCTCGACGGTCATCACGGTTTTATCGGCGATGGCCAGGGACTTCGTCCTGCCGGTGGCCTTGTCCACGACGATATTGTCGGGCAAGACCAGGCTGCCCACGATGGTTTCCCCCAGGCCCCAGGAAGCGTTGATGAGGAGCTCCTCCCGGTTCCCGCTGACCGGGTTGGCGGTGAACAGGACGCCGGCGGATTCGGCTGGCACCATCTGCTGGATCACGACTGCCAGCGCGACCGTCTCCGGCGGGACGCCCTGGCGGGCGCGATACGCCATGGCGCGCGCCGTCCACAGGCTGGACCAGCAGCGCTTGACGGATTCCAGCACGGCCGCCTCGCCGCGGATGTTCAAATAGGTGTCCTGCTGGCCGGCGAAGCTGGCCCCGGCCAGGTCTTCCGCGGTGGCCGAGGAACGTACCGCCACTGGGGTGCCGCCGGTCTGCTTGGCAAGTGCGCGGTAGGCCTCCAGAATGGCATTTTCCAGTTCGGGTGGGATTAGCCCCGCCTCGAATGCCCGGCGGATCGCTTCCGATACTGTATCCATTGATTTAGTATGTTCCGGATCCAGGGACCGGTGCAGGTCCGCAACGACCGCATCGATCTGGTTGGAATCAGTGAACGTCCGGTAAGCCGCTGTCGTGAGGATGAATCCCGGCGGGACCGGGAAGCCGCCGCGCGCCGTTCGGGCGAGGTTCATGCCCTTGCCTCCCGCCTGTTCGAGTGTGATGGCGTCAACGTTCAAAGGGAGAATCAAAGCTTGCATGGCAGGTTCCTCATTTCCACAATTTCCGCAGGCTGAAATAGCGGCCGGTCCGGGAACAATACTCCTGGTATGCCTGACCATATTTCCCGGTCAGGAATTTCTCTTCTTGAAGAATCTGGTAGTGGATGCCCAGGACTGTCACCCCGGCAAAGATCAGGAAGACCAGGGTGCCGTCGATCAGGAACGTCCCGATGAAATACAGATCGAGAAAAACAAAGATCGGATTGCGGGAGAAAGCGAATACCCCACCTGTCACCAGGGCCCCCGGTTTCTTATCATCGATCCCCACACGCCAGGAGTTCCCAAACGAGATCAAAGCCAAGATGAATACAAAATCTCCTAACACGATCAGGAGTGCGCCAGCGATCTTCAGGAGCAGATTATTCAGCAGGAGCGGATTCCAGGCCGCCGGGATCGATCGGAAAAGGCCGTGCTGTGTCGATGCCAGGATCGCCAGCATCCAGAGGACCAGCCAGGGGAACAAGGCCAGTTCAAACAGGCGATGGAGTCCTTTTTTCCTGGCACCCAGGGCGAATGGATTAATATCTTGTTTGAGCCATAGAGCCAGGGTCCGGACGAGGAAAACGACCAGGAAGAATACCAACCCTGCCAGTTGGAAAACATCGAAAATGCCCATCTGGCTATCCTTCCTGTGGCCGCATGGCAAACAGCTTGCGAAGCGCGGGCGCGGGCAGCCCCGACTTGTCGACCAGCGTCATCAATTCCACGCCCAGCTGGTGCATTTCATCGGGAGCCTGGGTGCAATGCCAGGCGCCGCCCACTTCGGCGAAGCGGGTTCCAAGCAGGATACGCATTGCGGCAACCAGGATGAACCCGGGAGTCACCTGGATGATGGTGGCTGCCCCGCCGGGGGTGATCTTGATCCCAACGGCACGCAGTACCTTGAATGTCTCCCGCAGTGCGTTCACAAGCAGATACAAGTCAGCGGGGGCGCGCGCCATGGCATAGTTATCGCAGTGATACTGGATCAGGAGGTGGGCAAGAGGCGCGACCAACGCGGCGTGTGTCGCCAGGTAATCTGAAATCCCGGTGGAAATTTTTGCGTTCAGACCCGCACGGTTGAAAATATCCACCAGGCGGGTGAGCCTGGGGGTGATCCTGCCGTCGAGCTCACCGAAGGGAGTTGCGCCCATGGAACTCCCCGCACTGCCAATGCCATGGATGACGCTGCCAACCCGCTTCCCTGCCCCGAAGACAAAGCCCAGCAGGATGCGCTCCTTACCAAGAGCGTCGATGAAAATATCCGGTCCGGAAGGATTGTTGACCATGAAAACGATATTCGGAGATCCGTTCCGCGCCAGTATCGGAAGCAGGTCAGAGACCTGGTTCTTACGAATGATGACGAGGATATATTCGTAGCAATCCTCCGGACCAAGGGCGTTGATGACCGGAACCTTTGAGACACTGCGCGTCTTCTTGAAAGGATCCTCGATAACAATCCCCTGATCCTTGAGTTCTCCATACCGCTTCCCCCGGGCGAGGAGGGTCACATCGAAGCCTGCGTTGTAAAGTCCCACGGCACAAATCGAGCCATTCACCCCGGCCCCAATCACGAGGATCCTTGCATTATCGATGATCATCCCGACCTCCTTGTTTATCCTGCCAGTTGAGCTGGCGACAGCGAGCGAGAAACCGATTGACCATCCCAAATAAATAAATTCTCATTACATTTGTCGTAATAGGATATGAGCTTGCGTGCTTGACAGTGTTACAGGATATGCTAAAATATTTTTAGCAAGAAACAACTACATTAATTAGTATATACTAATAATTATAGTTAATATATCACACTCGCTTTTTTCGTGTCAAGGTGAAAAATGGCACAATCTACGAAGACCCAAATAGAAATCCGCCCCACTCCCACGATTGAAGACTATTTAGCGGTGATCTATGTTATGGAGCGCGATGAAGGGGAAGTGATTGCGGCCCGCCTGGCCGAATCCCTGGAAGTGGCACCGCCGACCGTAACCGTTACGCTCAAGCGCATGGAACGCGATGGCTGGATTGCTACGGAGCAGGGCAAAGATATCCGCCTTACCGATAAAGGCTGCGAGGCAGCCCGCTCCGTCATTCGCCGCCACATGTTGACCGAGTGGATGCTCGCACGCATGCTGAAGGTCCCCTGGTCGCGCGTTCATGCCGAAGCGGACCAGATCGAGCACACCATCTCGGACGAGATCGAAACCCAGATGCGCACCAATCTGGATGACCCTCAGCTCTGTCCGCATGGCAATCCGCTCCCTGGCTATGAACATGTTGCGGCTGACTGGCTTCCACTGACCGGCATGCTCCCGGGCGAAAAAGTCATCATCCGGCGGATCCACGAAACGGCCGAAGAAAACCATGAATTGTTGGAGTACCTTGAAACGAATGGCATTGTTCCTGGGGCCCTGGCCGAAGTGACCGAGATATTACCTTTCAATCAGACCCTGAGCCTGCAGATGGGGAAAAATAAGGTGGCGTTGGGCTTTCCAACTGCCAAGTACATCTTTGTGGAAAAATCCGCATGAAGCCTGCATCCAAGAGGAATGATCACATGCAGCTTATGGAATTACTACCCGGCAAGAAGGCGGTCATTCGACGGTTGGAAGGCGGGCGCCCGGTCCTTTCCCGGTTGGCTGCAATGGGTTTTACACCGGGAGCTGTGATTACTGTTCTAAGGAGCAGCGACCATGGGCCTCTTCTGGTCTCCTTGCGTGGTTCGCGGGTGGCCTTGGGCCGTGGAGAAGCCGCCCACATATTCGTGTCGTTTACCAGAAAAGAAAAACCGGCTGAAACAGAACCGTCCAACCAAAGTAACATCTCCATTGCCCTGACAGGCCAGCCAAATGTAGGGAAATCCGCCGTATTCAATTTGCTTACCGGACTGAACCAGCACGTTGGCAATTGGTCAGGCAAGACCATCGAGTGCAAGATCGGCACATTCAAATTCAAAGGGACGGGGTTCTCGATTGTCGATCTCCCCGGGACCTACAGCCTGACTGCCAGTTCTGAAGAGGAGCGCCTGGCCCGGGACTATATCATCAAGGATCACCCCGACTTGATCGTCGCCGTGGTCAATGCGGCAACGCTGGAGCGCAGCCTTTACCTGGTTGCAGAGCTACTCCTCCTGCCAGTGCCACTCGTTGTCGCGCTCAATATGACCGACGTAGCCGAACAAGAAGGCATTCAAGTTGAACCCAAAGTATTGGAAGCGGCATTGGGCGTCCCGGTCGTATCCATGGTTGCATCCAAAGGTGTCGGCCTCACAGAACTCGAAGAAGCCATTCTTCGATTGTCAAATCACGAAATCTCATATCAGCCCAAGCGGCCTTTGATTTTGCCTGCCCACCAGACTGTATTAGATCAGCTCAGAGGTTTTATCGGCTCTTTTGTGCTGCCATCCTATCCTGAGGAATGGGTGGCGCTCAAGTTGCTGGAAGGGGATGAAGAGCTCACTGAGTTGATGAAATCCGCCATGCCTGTCGAAGCCTGGGAAAATGTACACGCGTTGTTATACCAGCACGAAGACGCCATCCTGGACATTGCCGGCGCCCGTTACGAGTGGGTGGCCCGCATTATCCGGGCAGCGGTCGTGGAACCAAAAGTGACCCGCGTCGGGATGACTGCCCGTCTGGATAGAGTCCTGACTCATCCCTTTTGGGGTACATTGACCCTGGTCGCAATTTTGGGCGGGGTGTTTTGGCTGACCTATCGAGTTGGCAGCCCGATCCAGGCCTGGCTGAGTCAGCTGATCAATCAACTGGCTCAATTTCTACGCAGCGGATGGGCGCAGGGACCCAAGTGGTTGGTCGAATTTTCCGCCGGCGGGATCCTGGGAGGCATTGGGATGGTCCTGACCTTCCTGCCGATCCTGATCATTTTCTTCGCCATCCTGGGTTTCATAGAAGATACTGGCTATATGGCCAGGGCAGCCTATCTTTCGGATCGCTGGATGCACATGATGGGTTTGCACGGCAAGAGTTTCATGCCGATCCTGTTGGGTTTTGGCTGTAATGTCCCGGCCATCTTGGGGACGCGCATCATCGAATCGCGCCGGGCGCGCTTGTTGACCACCTTGTTGATCCCGCTGGTCCCCTGTACGGCGCGCATGGCAGTGATCACGATCCTGGCTGCAGTATTTTTCGGCTCAAGCGCGTTTTGGATTGCGTGGGGGCTGGTGGGTTGCAGTTTGTTAATCCTGGCAGGCCTGGGATTGGTTCTACATCAGTTCTTCTTCGAAAACGAGCATGTCCCTTTCATCATGGAGTTACCGCTCTATCATCTCCCTAACTTCAGGACAATTGGCATTTATGTCCGGGACAACATCCTGGGATTTTTGAAGAAGGCCGGCACGACTATTTTGGTTGCCACATTGATCGTCTGGGCGCTCTCCTACTTCCCAACCGGAAATGTGATGACCAGCTATCTCGGGATGGCGGGAAAATTCCTGGAACCGATCGGAAGGTGGATGGGCCTGCCCTGGCCGGTGCTCGTGGCACTGCTGACCAGTTTTGTGGCCAAGGAAAACACGGTGGCAACCCTGGCTGTCCTTTATGGCAATCTGGACTTGCTAAAAACCGTAATTACACCGGCCGCGATGTTGGCTTTCCTGGTATTTCAAATCCTTTTCATCCCCTGCGTCGGGACGGTGGCAGCCATCCAGCAGGAGACCAAGTCCTGGAAATGGACTGCGACCAGCGTCGGCATGCAACTGGCTTTGTCTCTCGGATTTGCGGTTGCCGTTTATCAGATCGGGAGGCTCTTCTAAGATGCTCCGTCGATTTCTAGAGACGCTCCAGACCGGGGAGGTGCAAAGCTTGCTGGAGATTGCCCGCAGGATGGACATCTCTCCGGATATGGTTCTCCAGATGGCAAAAGAATTGACCAGCAAGGGCTACCTGCAGGAATTCGGGACAGATTGCGTTGAGCCCCAAAAAGGCTGTCCGGATTGTCCCGTCAACAGCACCTGCCAAGTGATTGTCAAACATTGGTTTCTAACAGAAAAAGGCAGGACCGCAATCTCAGACACACGGACATCTACGAATACTGGTATAAGTGTAGACATCCGCTGATTGAATCCTTTCAAATTGGTAAAACGAACAACCTCTTCTGTATTCATCAGAAGAGGTTGTTTTCAAAATGGAATTTCATTGCCAATAGGAATCTTCTGTCCAAAGCCCAAAGGATTAATGCGCTATTCCTTCACTTGCAGGGAAAGATACAACTGGATGCCCATCTGGGCGATCTGGTCCTTCTGGGCCTCGAGCCAATCTATGTGGACCTCCTCGTCCTTCAGGATCGAGGTAAGCAAGTCACGCGTGCCGTGGTCAGCCAGCTCGCTGACCTTCTGGATGGCGGCATTGTAGTTCGCTACTGCACCGGCTTCGGCCTCATGATCATGGGCCAGCTGATCTTCCACCGAGTTCCCAATGTGCATTGGGTTGAGCTTGCTGACCGTAGCTTTGCCTTCTAAAAAGAGGAGACGACCGATGAGCAATTCGGCATGCCGCATCTCATCTTTGGCCCGCCCCTCCACCGCCTTGTGCAACCGGGTATAGCCCCAGTCGTCGCACATCTCCGAATGGACCATGTACTGGCTGACGGCGGTCAGTTCGTCGGCGAGGAGCTCGTTCAGAATCTTGATTACTTCTGCGTTGCCTTTCATGTTTTATTCTCCTTTATATGCAATTCAATCTAACGAACCGAACAGGATTTCGATGCGATCAGGCGAGGTCGAAACGGTCAAGGTTCATGACCTTGTTCCACGCCGCGACAAAGTCGTGAACGAACTTCTCCGCAGAGTCCTCGCAGGCGTAAACTTCTGCCAGGGCCCGGAGTTGGGAGTTCGAGCCGAAGATCAGGTCAACGCGGGTGCCGGTCCACTTGAGTTCGCCTGTGGCGCGATCACGACCTTCGAACACGTCAGCGTCCTCCGATACAGCCTTCCACACCGTGCCCATGTCGAGCAGATTCACGAAGAAGTCATTGGTGAGCGCCCCGGGCCGTTTGGTGAAGACGCCGTGCTGGGACTGTCCGAAGTTGGCATTCAAGACGCGCAGACCGCCAATGAGAACCGTCATCTCAGGAGCGGTCAGGGTCAGCAATTGCGCCTTGTCCACCAGCATTTCCTCGGCCGATACGGCATAGCGGGCCTTCTGGTAGTTGCGGAAGCCGTCCGCCTTCGGCTCGAGCACGGCGAAGGAGGCCACATCGGTTTGCTCCTGCGAGGCGTCCATGCGTCCCGGCGTGAAGGGCACCGTCACCTCGTAACCGGCATTCTTCGCGGCCTGCTCGACGCCCGCGCAACCGGCCAGAACGATCAGGTCGGCCAGCGAGACCTTCTTGCCGTCGGACTGCGCACTGTTGAACTCGCCCTGGATGCCCTCCAGGGTCTTGAGCACCTTCGCCAGTTGGGCAGGCTGGTTGACTTCCCAATCCTTCTGCGGCGCCAGGCGAATGCGGGCGCCGTTGGCGCCGCCGCGCTTGTCGGAGCCACGGAAGGTGGACGCCGACGCCCAGGCGGTCGAAACCAGCTCCGAGACAGACAGGCCAGAAGCCAGGATCTTGCCCTTGAGGGAGGCGATGTCCTTTGCATCAATCAGTTTGTGATTGACGGCAGGGATGGGGTCTTGCCAGATCAGTTCTTCGGCCGGAACCTCCGGGCCGAGATAGCGGGCGCGCGGGCCCATGTCGCGGTGGGTCAGCTTGAACCAGGCGCGGGCAAAGGCCTCGGCGAAAGCCTGTCGGGTCCTGCTGGAAGCGGCGCGCGATGGGCTCGTAGATCGGGTCGAACCGCAGCGACAGGTCAGCCGTGGTCATCATCGGCGGGTGCTTCTTGGACGGGTCGTGCGCGTCGGGGATCATATGCTCCGGCTTGACGTTCTTTGCCACCCACTGGTGGGCGCCAGCCGGGCTTTTGACCAGTTCCCACTCGTAGCTGAACAGCATTTCCAGATAGCCGTTATCCCATTGGGTGGGATTGGGCTTCCAGGCGCCTTCGATGCCGCTGCTGGTGGTGTGCGCGCCCTTGCCGGTGCCGAAGCGGTTCTTCCAGCCCAGGCCTTGCTCCTCGATGGGGGCGCCTTCGGGCTCGGGGCCGACCAGTTTCGGGTCGCCCGCGCCGTGGGCCTTGCCGAAGGTGTGTCCGCCGGCGACGAGCGCGACGGTCTCTTCATCGTTCATCGCCATGCGGGCGAAGGTCTCGCGGACATCGCGGCCCGAAGCGACCGGGTCCGGATTGCCGTTTGGCCCTTCCGGGTTGACGTAGATCAGACCCATCTGCACGGCGGCGAGCGGATTTTCGAGATCCCGGTCGCCGGAGTAGCGCTTGTCTCCCAGCCACTTGTCTTCGGAACCCCAGTAGATGTCCTTTTCCGGCTCCCAGATGTCCTCGCGCCCGCCGGCGAAACCGAAGGTCTTGAAGCCCATCGATTCCAGGGCGACAGTTGCCGGCGAGGATCATCAGGTCAGCCCAGGAGATTTTCTTGCCGTACTTCTGCTTGATCGGCCAGAGCAGCCGGCGCGCCTTGTCGAGGTTGACGTTGTCGGGCCAGCTGTTGAGGGGCGCAAAGCGCTGGCTGCCGTTGCCTGCGCCGCCGCGGCCGTCGCCGGTGCGGTAGGTGCCGGCGCTGTGCCATGCCATCCGGATGAACAGGCCGCCGTAGTGACCCCAGTCGGCCGGCCACCAATCCTGCGAGTCCGGTCATCAGCTCGCGGAGGTCCTTCTTCACCGCCTGCGAGGTCGAGCTTCTTGAATTCCTCGGCGTAGTTGAAACCCTTCGTCCATCGGATTGGACTTGGAGGAATGCTGGTGCAGGATATCGAGATTCAACTGGTTCGGCCACCAATCCTGGTTCGTCGTGCCGCCGCCGGCAGTGTGTTCGTGAACCGGGCACTTGCTCTCTTCGCTCATGGTATTTACTCCTTTCGATTGGCTGAATTATTGACCAGCGTTATTAATTACACAGACCATCATGTCAAGTAAAAGAACAAAGGTTATGTTATGGAATGCGTCTTTTCTCTGACAATCATTTGTTGTTGGCTAAAAAAGATTGTGTTCGTTTCCCTGAGAGACCACCTCCTCATAAGCATTCCTAAGAGATAATTATTATCTATGGGGTCTAAAAAAAGAGGACTAAACACTCTCTTTCTTACAATCCGGACAGAGCCCATAAAATGAGATTTGCGGGCGGAGATGTGTATATCCAGATGCCTGCTCCAGTTTCCTGATTACAGCCGGATCGAAATTCAGCTCCCCATCGACGATCCTGTTGCATTTGGAACAGATCAGGTGCGGGTGAGGCTCAGGGCGGTTGCCGTCATAATGACTATCGTCGCGCAGGCCGATCTCTAGCACCTGACCCATCTTCTTGAGCATCGCCAGGGTCTTGTACACCGTGGCATGGCTCATGGTGGGGAATTGGTGCTTGATCCTGGCATACAATTGGCCCGCGCTGGGATGTCCTTCGCTGGCAGCAATCAAACGGACCAGCTCAACCCGCTGGGGAGTCAGCCGAAAGTTGCGTTCTTTCAGAGCGGCAATCAATTCGTCAAATCGGTCTCTGGGATCGGACATAAACAACCTTTACGATAGAACATACTTATAGATAATAAATATCCATAAGTATACCCCAGGAAATAAGATGCAACAAGTCTACATGAATGGAATAAAAACGACCTTGAAGTTTGCCGCGTCCCACGGTTTGTAGCAACAGGCAAAACAAACTCCAGACTCCCATCAGCAGTCTGGAGGCGAATCTCAGTAGGCCCGGCAGGATTCGGATATCATCCCCGCCAGGGGACCTGCGACCAAGCGATTATGAGTTGCTTGACTCTTTTCTTGCTAATTTTATAGATGCCTCTGTCCCGAATCAATATTTTCTCCCACTCTACACCTGACTTCCTATAATTGCAGTAGTTTTTTTAGGGTGATTTAGGCTAGCCCCATATATGGCGGTGATTAAATAAAAATACCGTACATCTACGGTATTTTAGTGACCGACCGGGGACTCGAACCCCGAACCAACTGATTAAGAGTTGTCGCCTAGAATGTCCATACCGTATATATGGGCATTCTTTTTATTTTTAACCGCCAGATATTGGAGCAAAAAGACCATATGGACGCTATTTTCCACCCGTTTTTTCATGTTTTGCAACCATTTTACAACCAGATTTCGACAAATTCGAGCCTACCAACTGATTATCTCCAATCTTGGTTCCCGAACCAATCAAATCCGACCAACTGATTCTGCCCCTTATTGCAACCAATTATCAACTGTCGATCTTGGAGAAATATATGTTGATTGTTCTGATCCTCCTCACCATCTTCGCCCTGGTCGTTCTCGCCGGCTTTATCCTGTTGCTTATCGCCGGCATTCGATCCAAACCGCGTTTCGATTTTCTTTTGCCCTTCACGAAAGCGCTGGAGGACGATTTCTTCACTCTCATTCGGTCTCTTACCCAGGTAAATACCCTCTGGCATCCCGGCCGGGGAGACCTGCCCGATCCGTCAGAAGAAGCGTCCACCCATGATTTCCCCACTCACCCCATGGAGTAACTTATGACCACTGTTCTCGCGCTCGATCCCGGATATGGAAATACCAAAGTTTGCCTGGATGGCAAAGTCGCCTGCCTGCAGTCCGCCATTGCCCGCCCGCAGGAGGTTGGGCTGGCTGCCATCGGCATGAAGACCGCCGCGCAGGTGGACATCTTATCCATCTGGAGGGCAATGAGTTTGCCATCGGACCTGGAACCTGGCATTGGGGCAGCCTGCTCTCCGGCCGCGATTACTCGGCCTTGGCCTCGCTCGAACGGCGCGCCCTGGCGTTCGGTACGCTGGCCACCCTCATCCCGCCTGGAAGCTATCGTGATCAATCACCTGGTCATCGGACTGCCGGTCCCGCTGCTGGTGGACGAGCTTCAAGCCAAGGCGGTCATGGAAGCTTTGAAAGAATACAAGCAGGGGCATCAGTTTTCTATCAACGGCGAGGAATTACGACCTATTCATCGACCGGGTGCGCGTCCTGGCCCAGCCGGTCGGGGCGTACGCTGACTGGCTGCTGGATGATGCCCTGCAGCCAGCGCAAGGGCGGACGCCAGGCGGAAGTGGCCGTGCTCGACCTGGGCATGAACACCCTCGACCTGTACGTCATCCAGGAGGGCAAGGTCGAGCCGCGTTTCGTGGGCGGGGACAAGGTCGGTGTGCGCAGCCTGCTCGAGCTCCTGACCGGCAACGGCCGCGACCCGGAGGAGTTGGACGCCGATCTGCGCTCCGGACGCCTGCGCGTCCCTCCAACCCAAATGAAATCCTGGCTGGGCAAAGTGCTGAATACCGTCGATCGCTTCTGGCCCAACCTGACCCGCTTCGACGCGGTCATCCCGACCGGCGGCGGGGCGTTGGTGCTGGGCGACCTGCTGCGCCTGGCGTTGATCGCCAAAGGCGCGGCGGTCTGCTGGCCGGAAGACCCGGTGGCTGCCAACGTCAAGGGCCTGTGGAAGTGGGGAGCGTATGCCGCCTGAGGTCCGCCCGGACGGGACGCCAGTCGTCACGGTGCGGATCACCCTTAAGCCCGGCCGGGACGATGATCTGATCGCCCTGGTGCAGATGGCCCCGCGCGGCCGGCTGGCCTCCATGGTGCGCGAGGCCATGCGCAGCGGTGTGACGGTCCGGCAGGCATCCTTCGAAGCGGATGCGGACACCCGGCCGGTGGATATGAGCGGTCTGAGTGTGGAGCTCTAACTCCCTTTACCCGGTTGTAACAATACTCCTACTTGTAACACGTTATTGGAGAGCAATGAATTCGGATCCAGCCAGACACAGCCAACCAATCATTCCCCCTTCAATCCTTCCAGCAATTCCTGAACTGGGAAGCCTCCACGCGGGATGTGCTGGATGTCAAGCGCATCTACATCGACCTGGCCGGGGACCTGGCGGCCGGCGTGGCTCTGAGTGAGATCGTCTACTGGTATCTGCCGAACAAAAGCGGCGAAACCAAGCTGCGGGTCAAGCACGAAGGCCACTTGTGGATCGCCGCCCCGCGCAGTCAATGGTGGGAGCGCTGCCGCCTCAGTCCGGAGCAGGCAGATTATGCGCTTGGAAAGTTAGTAAGGAAGGGTTTGCTCGAAAAGCGCGTGTTCAAATTCAGCGGCCAGCCGGTGGTGCACCTGCGCCTGCAAGTCGATGCGTTCCTGGCCCAACTGGAGGCCCTGATCACTTCTCCCCAGGTCAATCCTTATATGCCGGTTCCAGAGCAGGATGTCGAAATGGGAAATTTCCCAATCGGGACTGGGAAAACTCCCATTCCAGAATGGGAATCGGACCCAAAACCATTAACAGAGACTCCTCTCAAAGATTCTCCTCCCCCTCCTCCGGCGGCGGACCCCAAAGTTTTTTTGGAGGATAACCTGCCCAAGACCCCCCAGGAAGCAGATCGCCACCCGGACCTGGCGCTCTTCCGGCGTATCACCGGCGGGATCTTTCCTGGCCAGACCGATTGGCTGGTGATCGTGGAACGAGTCCGTTATCTGCGCATGAAGCATCCGGGGTTGGACGAGGCCGGATTGGCTGAGGATGGCAAGGCTTATTACACGGCCTGGACAGGACGCGGTTACAGCCGCACCCACCCGGACTGGTTGGAGTGGTGGATGAACGAGGCAGTCCCGCCGGAACGCCGCAAGCAAAAACGCACCGGCCGCAAGGTTTCCGAGTCCGAACCGCAATACAACTACGACGATTTGCGTAAAAAGGCCGAAGAGGAACTCGGCCCGCTGATCGCTCAGTTCGAGCAGAAAGGTACATAAGCATGAAACCAACCCTTTTGAAAGATGTCGCCGGGCAGGTCGGATCAGCCCTGGTCAAGACACCCTCCCAGCCGCTTCTCGACCAGCCGGTGGCTGCTTCGTTTTCTACTGGTATATGTCTTCCCAACTGTGTGATCTGCGGTGGGAGCGGCTACATTCGCAAGAATCCAAAGGCGGACGTACACGATCCGGATTTCGGAAAGGTCGAACGCTGTCCGCAGGCCCGCCGCCTGGCATTCTCAGAAGCGCTTGGCCGCGGCCAAGTGGATGGACGTGTCGGCTTGACCGCTGACGAGATCCGCAACTTGACCTGGGAGGCGATCAAGGACGGCTTGAGCGATGGGCATAAGGCGCGGCAGGTCGTACAGTCCGCCTACCAGCGCGGGCATGGCCTGGTTTTCCTGTACGGCAAGAGCGGCCAGGCCAAGACACTCTCGCTCAAGGTGGCCGTGGCTGTCGCTTTGATGGATGGGAAACGCGCTGCCTACGCCAACATGCTGACCGTCCTGGACGATATCCGCCTGGCTTTCGATGAGAAGGAGAACAAGCAGACCGAGCTGGTCCGCCGGGTGGACTGGTGGCTCTCCCTGGACATCCTGGCCATCGACGAGCTGGACAAGACCAACTCCACCGATTGGGCGCGTGAGCGTATCTTTCAGCTCTTGGATGCCCGCTACCAGCGCGCTGTGCGCCAGGAGGCTTTGACGATCATCGCCGGAAACTACAGCAACACCGACGAACTGAGCACCTACCTGCGCAGCCGCATCGAGGATAACCGCTTTGCCGTTAACGGGATGGTCGTCCACTTGAATGGCCCAGATGGGCGCAAGGCTGTCCCAGACGGCTGGAAATATTAGCGTGGCGAGAGGAGTTCTGCATGCTGGATGATTTTCGCGAATATCTGGAAGGCCAAGACCGCTCGCCCTTGACGATCCAGGGCTATTTGAATGACATCCGGGATTTTGTCCGCTGGTTCGAACAGACCAATGGGGAAAAGTATTCTCTGCCTGCTGTCACGCCCACCGACGTGCGCGAGTACCGCCAACACCTGACCATGGTCCGGCACCGCAAGCCCGCTACGGTGAACCGTCACCTGGCGGCGCTCTCGGCCCTGATGGCCTGGGCGAAACGGACCGGCCAGATCGAGCATGACCCGACCGAAGAGGTGCGCCGCGTGCCGCAAGTCCCCCAAGGTCCGCGCTCGCTGGACAAGAAAGAGCAGTATGCCCTGCTTCGCGCCCTCGAGAAGGATCTGCAGCTAGCCCGCTTGCGCTATCCGAAACGCTGGCGGACACACCAGCGCGACGCCTCCCTGACCATCTTCCTGCTGCACACTGGCCTGCGCCTGAGCGAAGCTCTTTCTCTGCAATTGGACGATTTCCAGCTTTCCGACCGCAAGGGCCAGGTGACCGTGCGCCAGGGCAAGGGTGGCAAATCCCGCACTAGTCCCACTGAACGCCGAAGCGCGCAAGGCCCTGCAGGAATGGCAGATCCGCCCGCCCGGAGGGCACCGGATCGTTCCTATGGATCGGGCTGGAGAACAGATCCGCGCTGGCGCTGAGCGGCCGCTCGGTCCAGCGCGCCCTGCTGCGCCTCGGCCAGGCTGCCGGTCTGGAACGCCTCACCCCGCATGTTCTTCGTCACAGTTTTGCCAAGAATTTAATCGACGCCGGCGTCGGGCTCGAAAAAGTGGCCGCTTTGCTTGGCCATTCCAATCTCAATACCACCCGCGTCTACGTCACCCCAAATCAGCGCGACCTGGAACAGGCGGTCGAGCGGCTGACCGCAAATTGACCAGCTCTTGTGCGACAGGTTCCCCTTCCATAAACAGAACTGATGCGCTAATATAAGCGCTTCTATTGCTCTCTGCTTGGTCAGAGGCAAACCCATTCGTTGCGAAGCTCTCAGCAGCTTCTATGCACGTTGCCGGCATTTCCACCACGGGCATGTCCTACGAGACATGCGAGGCGTGTGGGGATGTTTTTTAACCCCCCACGACCAAACCCTTCCCGGAACCTTCGTCCTCCAGGTCCGGGGCGCAAGGGACAGAGTACGCCAGCCCCATAGGACGGGAACGCGGGAACCGCGGCTGGCGATGAACTTCCCGCAGTGCGTCAGCCTTGGCTGACGAGCGGCTTAACGCAGACAGGTTAATACTAACGGAGACTACTGCGGAAAAAGTCCGAAGGAGGAGCCATGTGCCCTGCATCCCTGGCAAACCAGATCGCCCATGTCCTGGATACCCTGTTCTGGGACACGGAAGAAATCCAGGATTACAAAATCGTACACGGGGTGGTCTCGGTCAAACGCGACCTGCGTCCAGACGGCGACCCGACCCGCCCGCTGCCGGCCATTCTCTCGTACCGCACACGGGCCGGCTACTTCCAGACCGCTGTGACCTTCTTCCAACGGGCCAAAGGGTTGACCGGTAAGCGCCAACTCGCCGACTTGCTCGACCCAGAAACCGTTCGCCGGACCCTGGACACCTATTACCGTGACCACATGCCCTCCACCCTGCGCACCGTGCTGGCCGCAATCGGCAAGGTGCACCAGGGCTGTGTGCAGGTGGACTGGACGGAAGCGCCATCCCCGGTCACGGACGAACTCCGCGACCACGTGAAGACCTACCGCGATGACGGCGACGTGCGCCAACCGCGTTTCGGCTACATCGCAGAAGATGCTGAACGCATCCTGGCTTACCTGAAGGAACATGGTTCGAAGCATGCCCTGCCGGCCGAGATCGCCCTGCGCTGCGGGCTGCGCATCTCCGAGATCGCCGGCCTGGAAGGAAAGCACGTGGACCTGCAGAAGATGGTGCTGCATGTCGTTGGCAAGGGTGGGAAGGAAAGGGATGTGGACCTGCCGGCCGGCCTGGCGGAGCAGCTCAACCCATCCAGGCAATATCTTTTCGATCCCAGCCGGTCATGGAAACAGTCATTTTACCAGGCCGTACGGGATGCGGCGCGGGCGCTGGGGATCCAAGTCAGCGGGGTGCACCGCTTGCGGGCGAACTGCTTCCAGAACACGTACGATAAGCTGATCGCTGAAGGGTGGACTGACAAGGAAGCGCGGCAGAAGGTTGCGCAGGATGGCGGCCACAACCGGACTGATGTGACGTTCAGTTATGTTCCTAAAAAGCATGATTGACAAATCCCCGAATTTGTATAGAATTAACTGTAGATATATAAATTAACAGTTAATTCTATACATTATGAAAACAACCGCGATCGATAAAGCAATGATCATTTTCCGGCAGCATTCCGAGCGCGCTGCACACATCTCAAGCTATCCGACTTGGGATTGCCCCGCGCACCCTGTATGCCTTGCGGGATGCCGGCCGGATCGTGGAAGTGACTCGCGGCGTTTTTCGCCTTTCTGAGGCTTCATCCATCGAGCATGCCGACCTGGTCCAGGTGGCCCTGCGGATCCCGAAAGGGATCATCTGCTTGATCTCGGCCCTGGCGTTTCATAACCTGACCACGCAAATTCCGCATGAAGTGTATGTCGCCCTGCCCACTGGATGCCGAGAAGCCCCGCCTTGCATACCCGCCGGTACGCCTGTTCTGGCTTTCCAAGCCGGCTCATTCCGCCGGGGTAGAGGAACATCTTCTCGACGGCGTGGCCGTCCGTATCTACAGCCGGGAGAAGACGATCTCTGACTGCTTCAAGTATCGCAACAAGATCGGCCTGAGCTTGGCGCTCGAGGCCCTCAAGGAAGGCCTTGCCCAGGGCTGCAAGCCGGAAACCCTGCTGAATTTCGCCCGCATTGACCGGGTCGAGAAGGTCATCCGTTCCTATCTGGAGGCTTTACTGTGAGCTGACCTAGCCCGCAGGAAAACCTGTAAGTCCGGCCGGAGGCCTCACGTCGGTTTGGACGTAATTGGGTGGAATTGGCAGATGGCTATATCCCCTTATTGATTAAACAAAAGGGATGGCGATTTTCACCATCCCTTATCAGTAATAATATCGGAGATGTTGTCCGAAATTTATGGCCTTAATACAAATCGTGCACGTTCGAGACGGAGCATTTCGAACGGTGTCATAAATTTTACGCTGAGGCCGATGCAGGCATCAGGGATCTTGATCCTTCTCGTTGACGCTGAGGCGACCTCATGGGTGACTACTGTGTGCCCAGAAGCTAACGCATAGGCGACAAGGTAATAATCTGCAAGCTGCAGGAAAGTACTCACTGCTGCGGGTTCATAGTGTTGAGCAGCAGCCCATGCACTGACGCTCCCAAGCGCTGGCAGCAGTGCGGCATCCGGCTTGAGAAAGAAACCGGCTCCTCTGCTTGCTGCCCAAGTGGCGAGCTCATCCGCGCCGGCTTTGAGCTCATCTTCCACCTTTTCGATGCTGAAAACCTGGCCGGCTGTGTTGTGAACGATGAGCCAATCCCAGAATGCGGGACAGAAATCAAGACCATAATGTAAGTTCTTGGCTTGAATGAACACATTGGCGTCAAGGAGATATGGCATCAGCCGATGACCCCCAGGCTTCGTCCGAGTTCGTGAAAAGTCTGAGTTTCGAGAAGCCAAGCATCCGGAATGCGTCACGATGGAGAGTTTGTCCTTCCAGCGTGCTTACGACGAGCGCTCGTGCGAAACGCTTGCTGACCCGTGCAGCTTGGGTTAAGTAGAAATTGCCGCCGCTTCCCTTTGGGATCGCACGTAACTTTGCAATCTCTTGATCATAAGCCTGCCAGAATTCTTCCTGCGTGAGCCCGCCCGCGTCATGAATCCGGCGCAGAATGACCAAGGTACTCACTTTGAAGCGGCGTGCCAGACGGTTGGTCTCTCCGCCCAAATCAGCATTCGGCTTATATTCTGCATCTAAAACAGCAAGCGGAACAAGCAATTCTGCCGCCACTCGGTTACACCAGACTTCGACTTCCATAGTCAGGTTGTTCCAACGCTTGGGCATCAGAGACCGCGGATTGCCCGAGCCAGATATGCGCTAACTCATGCGCCAGTGTAAACATCTGGGCAGCCTTCGTGTCGGCACCATTGATGAACACCAGCGGAGCCAAGTTATCAGCCATCGCAAAGCCGCGAAACTCATCCGGATCGAGATGCCGGCGATTGTTGTTGAGCACCACTCCACTGCACATCACAAGGATTCCGAGAGTATCCGCTTGATCGATGAAATGGCGCAGGGCATCGGTCCATGTAGGCATTTGGCGACGCTCATCCACATCGAACCCAATCGTCCGACGGATGGTGTCAGCAGTTGCCACGATAGGGTTCCTGATGTTCGTGGAGCCAACGAAAGACAATGGTTCTTCCCCTACGGATCGAGCAAAATCGTGATACCACTCCTGACGCTGCTGGCAGATGTAAATGGTGTCGAGCAGGTCTGGAGAAGGATGCGATCTGTGCACATTTCCAGCAGTGCGAAAATCCGGGATCGGCACGCTCTCTACCGGAGGTTCCGCCAGGAAAAGAAAACCGACGGGGGCATGGACTGCCTTGGCAAATCGCTCGACTTGATTGAGCGTCGGCTTCTCATCGCCGCTCTCCCACCTATCGAGCTTAGGGAACGGAGCCGCGAGGTCTTGCACTGTTCGCCCAGCACGCTCACGAGCCCAGCGCAGCAATTCCGGTTGTTGATGGTTACGTGGATTATTGAGATACGTTTCTGCATGGTTTTATGGTGTAGTTTGAATAGTTTTAACAGATATTGGGCTCATATTTCGACTAATCCGGTAATGTAAATCACCCAGAGTATAGCATTTTGCGGGTAGAAGCACAACAAGCTTTGAGACTATGTCGAGCCGAATTCCAAAGGGCAGGCATGCCAGCAAGCATGAAAGAAGCCCATCCAGAAGGGTAGCAATAATCGAATTGATGTGGTGGACGTGTAAATCTCCAAGAGAATCCCTGTAATGAAATACTCCACCGACCGGATCAGGGCCGATTTAGGCCCGATCCCTCCCAATTTAAGCCCTTTTCTTGAATCTCCCCAAAAAAGAAATACACTGAAATTGTCAATTTTTCCTGAGAGCCGGCATTTTGAAAGCAACGAATTTGCTGAAATGCACGCCACTTGCCTAAAAATTCTGACAAAATCAGGAAAAGTCCGTACAATGAAATTAACTTACAAAGAAAGGAGGAGCCATGAAAGCTGTCGTAGTGAAATACAAAGGGCTTACGGTGGTGATCTACCTGGGCACCCTACTAGTCACGCTCGGCGCGATCGTGGTTTGGGTGATACTCAAGTAAAACCGTAAGCCCAAAGGGCAGTGTCGCTGGTGGAACAGCGGCACTGTCTTTTTTTAATTTATCGATCCTTTTTCAGGATCAGGTACTACATGTATATCATACTGAAAACAAGGGCATGAGTTAACTGATTTTTTGTGTTCCCAAGATTAGCGCTTCGACTTCGGCATCGGCCTCCCGACGGATTTGGGCCGCCCGCTGCGCTGCCGGCCAATTTCGACCCGGCTGGCTTGGGTCTTCTCAACGATTGCTCTTTGAACGTCCAGAGAGGGCAAAGGAACTGGTAATTCGCGCAAATCATTACTGTTTATCGAAGCGAGGTGGGTTGTGAATTTAGCTCTACCGCGAAAATACGTTCTTGCTGGATGAGTATGCATATATTCCAGAACAAATTCAGGGATGGCTACATCGGAGTTAATCCGAACCTTTAGGATGTGATTCTGGTGGACGCAATTAGGAATCTCATTATTCCAGATAGCTGGACGCCCAACCAAATCAGGGCTGTTCCCCTCGCAGACAAGTAAATCTCCTGTTTGAAGCCGCAGAGACCCCATTTCGGCTTCGGTCACATTGATGTATTTGATCTCTGCCAGGTTTAGTCGCCCTTTTTGAACGTTGGCAACTCGCAGATATGGCCTTGCATTTTTACCGGGGCGATTGGCCGGGCTTTTTTGAATGCCGTAAGAAACTTGGGATATCTCTCCCAATTGTTTCAATGGGAATTTAGATTCATGCAAATCTTTCGAACTTGAAATTGCCCTTGCGGTATATCCAACTCCCCAATTATCTAAGCGGCTCCAAGGTTGCGCAAAAACTTGGGGAAGCGGTTTGTTCTCATAAAAAAGGGATTCCCAAGGCTTCCAAGACCAGTCGAGGCACGTTCGTTTCAAGTTGATCGGTTTGCTCCACCGCTTCCCGCGGACGCTTGTGCTGCTTGCCAGCGGGCGACAATGGCACGTTGGACATCCAACGGCGGCAGGGGGATTTCAACATTCTCGAGTTGACTTGGTTGTACCCGTTTTCTTCCGCTCGCACCGCTAATCATGCTGTTTAGGATTTTTTGAAAAGCAGGCGTCCTAAAACGAGGTGAATATATCCAGCATCAGCGATATCTGAGCGAACAGAATAAACCGGATATTCACCACTCACTGCAACAGATGGCATATCGGGAGGGATAATGCCAATTGCACCATTACGGACATCAATTTTAGAGTATACAACATCGCCAGCATGAGCAAAATACAGCTTTCCTTTGAACTTGTTTTTCCCTCGCAGGTTTCTCGGCTCAATACTCCCATCAAAATGAATAGTAGCTAGTTGTAAATTCTCAAAGGCGGTTTTCTTTTTGTCTACTTCAATCTTCGTTCGGCTTAAAGCATTGGATAAAGGCTGGATGTGTTTTTTGTCCCATTTCCAGCCTATTGAAATAAACGCCCCAACGCTGAAGAGGCGTAGATTTCTATACATCACAAAAAAGGCTTCACCCATTGGCTAACCCTTTTCTGTTAGCGATTTATGGTTTTCTTGAAACTCCCGATACCATTCCAAAGTAGGTTTTTCCAGGCCAGGAGGCGGGTTGTCGTTGGGGTAGAGTTCGTTGTAGTCGGCTTCACCGGTGGCGCTGAAATGCCCACATGCTCGGCCTCGTACATGAATACCGGATAATCCACCCGTTCTTTTGAACAGGGCGCGGGCTTCGCCGGCCTGGCGCGCCTCCATGTCTTTTGATGTATTCGGCCAATTCTTTCTGCGTAGCCTTGCGTTTTTCGGCCTCGCCCGACTTCTTTGCGGCTTCGATTTCCGCTTGCAGACGTTCGGTCTCGGCGGCGATTTGGGCAGCGTATTTGGCCTGCATTTCGGCGGTCGCGGCGGCCCGCTGGCGTTCGAATTCGGCTTTTTCTTGCCAGCGTGAACTTTTGCAGGAAAAGCAGCGAGGCTTTTACGCTCGCGCCGGAGGAGTAAAAGGTCTCCTGCGGCAGGCTGACCACCGCCCGGATGAAGGCGCGCTGTTCGCAAAACTCGCGCACGTAAGCCAGCGAGGGATTATTAAACACCCCTTCGGGCAGCACAATCCCCATGCGCCCGCCCGGTTTGAGCAGATTCAGGCAGCGCTCGATGAACAAGATTTCGGTCTTGATTTTGCTCTTGCTGTTCTTTGGAAGGTCGAACAGGCTGGCGATCGGTTGGCCTTTGGCGGCTTCGACTTTCTTTTGGCCGGCTTCATACACGGCGCCATATTCAGCAATATATCGCTGGCGCAGTTCCTCGCTGGTCTGCACTTCAGCTTCCTGCACCACGTCGCCCGGCTCCACATTTGCACCAAAAGGCGGATTGGTCAGCACGATGTCAAAGCGGTCTTCGAAAATGCCGTTGACGTTGATAAAGCCATCGTGGTGATGCACCCCGCCGTGCCCGTCGCCGTGCATGATCATATTCATCTTGCTGGTGCGCGCCATGCGGTCGTTGGCATCCGTGCCGTAAATGCAGCGGTTGGCCAATTTCCACAAACGGGAGCCCTTCTTGCTTCTGGTCGAGCGTCTGCCTGGATTTCAGCATATTTCTTGCGCAAAAGTTCGGCCTGCTTCTCTTCCGGCAATTTCTCAGCTTCCACTTTGGCCTTGTATTCCTGGTATTCGCGGTCAGCGTCAGCCAAGATTTTCTGGCGGACGATTTCAAAAAAGCGGATCAGGAAACCGCCGCTCCCGCTGGCCGGGTCGCAGACCACCTCGCCCTCCTGCGGATCGAGCATGCGGATCATGAATTCGACAATGGTGCGCGGCGTGAAAAACTGCCCGATCTCGCCCCGGAATGTGCGGCCCAGGAAGCGCTCGAAAGCAATCCCCTTGATATCTTCGCTGGTGTCCGAAAGGTTGTATCGTTCCAGCAGTTTGACTATCTCGCGGCACGGTATTGAAGCGCAGATTGATTTTCTCATCCGGGTCGAAAATCTTGTCATCCTTGTAATCGTCTTTGGTTTGCTTGAAGAGTGTATCGACCGGGTCAGCATAATATTGCTTTTGCTCATCCAGGAACTCAGCAGTAAACAAGTTGCGGCGCGATTTCCCCTCGCGGCAGCCGGCGCTCGATGTCCACTTTGACAAACAGGATCTTGGCGATCTCATCGAAGGCTGCAGCGGGATCGAGTTTCTCGCGGTTGCGGATGACGTTATGGCACTGGTGCAACAAATCGGCGAACTCGTCTTCCTTGAACACCTTCAGCTTGGCAAGTAAGGCCTCAATTTCCTTGTCGCGTCGCTTCGGCGTGGGGGATGTTTTCGATTTCTTCGAGCGTCTTGGGCATCTTCTCGTGCACGACCCGCCAGATAGCGCGTCTCACGGCTGTTGTGGGTCACGAAAAAGCGGGCGCCGGTCAGGCGGGCGTAATTGTCCCCCTGCCCGTAATCTTCAGACTTGATGGTGATGTTATCCGATTTGCACTCGACGATGATCAAGCGGGTTCTTGCCGTCGGCTTTGTCCTGTGCATTGCGCCAGATGACAAAATCGGCGCGGGCGTGGCCCAGAGCCGCGCCCAGTGACTTCCATCTCTTCGGCCATTTGTTCAAGCGCAAAACCATATTCATTGACCAGACACGCACAAATATTCCTGACGCACGCGCTCTTCGGGCGTTTCGCTCAACCATTTCTGGCGCAAATGACTCCAGATCAACGCCTTTCTTTTCATTTCGTTTGACCGTCAAAGGAGAAGCAGCTTCGGCCATATTGCCCTCATTACTGATGAATTCTCATGCCTTCTATTTTACGATATAACCAGTTTATCTGTTCATGTAAAATCCATCAAAGGGGACTGTTACTCTGAGACCAGGTCATTATTATTATTGTTGTGCGATGGGTTTTTCTTGGCATATTGCCATTGGAGCGACATGTTCTGCGAATAATTTCGAGATTTATGTTCACACAAGGGTAGTTGTACGAACCCTTAACTGACCCCTTACAAGGCTTTAACGGCTTGTTAAACCCTTCCTGGTATGATAAAGTCACACTTTATTTCTAATCGTACAGGAGCATGGAATGGAAAAATCACGCGTCCTTTTTCTCTGTACCGGTAACTCGGCCCGCAGCCAGATGGCGGAAGCCTTTTTACGCAAGTACGCTGGCGACCGCTTCGAGGTCCACAGCGCCGGCCTGGAACCGAAAGCCCTGAATCCGTCTCACGGTTAAAGTCATGGAAGAAGCCGGGTTCGATATGTCCGAGGCATCGCTCCAAAGGGATTGGCGAATATCTGGGAAAGGTCCATTTCCAGTACCTCATCACGGTCTGCGACGATGCCGAGAAGAACTGCCCCACCATCTGGCCGGGCGTCAATCAACGGTTGCACTGGTCCTTCGAAGACCCGGCGAAATTCGAAGGCAACGACGAACAAAAGATGGCCAAGTTCCGCCAGGTGCGCGACCTGATCGACGCCAGGGTGAAGGCCTGGCTGGCCGAACAGAATATCCCGATCGTCGCGTAAAGAGGATTAATTCATCCAGGCCTGTGAACTCCACAGGCTTTTTTTGATTCATAGCCCTCTGATCAAGGGGAAAAGGGCATGTGATCGGGGGCCCATGCGAAGGTCAACGAATTTTCCGGGTGATGACTGCACTATGATTCTGTGACAAATATCATATTCTCAACAACGAATGTGATGCTATAATACATTCGGAGTTGCGAATATGACTAATCCATCACCTAGTATTGAAAAAGTGAGCAGTCTATTTCAGGCCATCGGTCCGGGACCGCGCCTGGAAATCCTGCTGGCAATTGGCGCAGGGGAGGCCTGTGTCTGTCACCTGGAAGCCAGCCTCGGTTACCGTCAGGCGTATATCTCCCAACATCTCATGGCATTGCGCGAAGCCGGTCTTCTGAGCACCCGCCGGGATGGCAAGTATATTTTCTACCGCCTGGAAAAGCCCGAAATCATGGAGATGGTGGAAATGGCAGCCCGCCTGGCAGATTATGATATTTCCGCCATTACCACCCGAGTAAATACAGCAAAATCCACGTGTGATTGCCCCAAGTGTTCCACGCAAAAGGAGTAGACCATGCCTGACTTTTTGGAAACCACGGTGGATAAGTTCACCTTCAAGGTCGCTACGGATCGTTTTTATTCTTCTGAAGGAGTGTGGGCGAAAGAGGAGAACGGGCAAGTCCGCATTGGCCTGTCCGACTTCGTCCAGCAGCGCAGCGGAGACGTGGCCTTTGCAGATGTCAAGCCGGCCGGGACGACCCTGGCTGCCGGCGATGATGTCGCCAGTCATCGAGACGATCAAAGTGAACATCACCTACACTCGCCGTAAACGGAAAAATCGTCGAAGTCAACCCGGCCATGAGCGACGCCCCGGAAGCCATCAACCAGGACCCATACGGGGCCGGCTGGATGGCCGTGATCGAAGCCACAGATTGGGATGCCGAGCGCGCCAAGCTGCTCGATCCGCAGGCTTACTTCAAGCTCATGAAGGGCCAGGCGGAAGAGGAAGCGAAGAAGCTATGACGGCACCAACGCAAAAAGTCGTCATCGTGCCCTGCAGCGGGATCGGCAAGCCGTATGGGACCGTCAGCCGCGAAGCGGCCTACGAGGTCACCGACGGATCTGCGCCCGGCCAGACCCAGCTTGTGCCGCTGGCTCTGCTGGTGCTCGGGGACGAAGAAGCCCGGTCTGTCGTGGCGGAATCCCGGCGATCACCATCGACGGCTGCAAGCTGGCCTGCGCCACCAAGATGGTCCAGCAGAGCGGTGGCACGGTGGCGCAGGAAATTGCCGTCCTGGATGTCTACCGTCATCACAAGGACCTCAAGCCGCAGGGCATCGCCGAACTGAACGAGGGCGGGCAGCAGCTGGCGCGTGTCCTGGCCGAGGAAGTGACCACCATGGTGGACGGGATCCTCGCCGGGAAACAGGGAGGCGAAAATGCCTGAGCTGCCGAAGAAGAAAGTCGGCATCGTCTCCTGCTCCGGGGAGGAACTGGCGGAAGGGACGGTGACCCGCCTGGCCGCCCTGAAGGTCCTCGAGCAGCTGCGCCCGGCAGACACGGTCACGATCTGCCTGCCGCTCTTCCTGGCCGGCGGCGAAGGCGACCGGGCTTTTGCCAAGTTCTACCCGACCATCGCCATCGACGGCTGCGACAAGCGCTGCGCGGCGCGCGGCACCGAGATGTACTCCGGCAAGCCGGCCGCCAGCATCGTCGTCACCGAACTCGTCGCCGAACGCGGCCTGGGTAAACCGGAAGGCAAACGCCGCCTGAACGAGGCCGGTCAGCAGGCTGTGGATGCGACCGCGGCCCAGATGGCGGAGTTGGTGGACGAGCTGCTGCAAAAACACTGGAACCGTACGGCAGGGGCTGTGGAAGAAACCGGCATCGCCTGTCGTGCAGGCGCCTGTCCAGGCGACCTGTTCCTGCGGTTCCGGCATCCCGGTGCAAGATATCGTCATCAACGGGCAGACGGTCACCCTGGTCGCCCTGCCGCTCATCTTCCAGCAGCTGCATGAGGCCGGCAAACCCGCCTAGCCCGGATACGTCGAAGGAACTGCTGGATACGGTGAAGATCTACAACCCGATCCCGGCCGGTGAAGACGAAGCCTATGCAGCGGTCGCTGCGCGTGAATATGCAGTCTTCTGCGAGAAGGAAGGAGCCGGCAAGTGAGCCGCACAGCCACCTATAACACCACCGTCGCCTGGAAGGGTGAGCATTGGGGACACATCGCTCCTGGGCAACGGACCGGAGATGGATTTCTCGGCTCCGCCCGACGCGCAGGGTCATCCCGGCGTGCTGACGCCGGAGGATGCCTTTGTGGCTGCGGCCAACACCTGCATCATGATGATGTTCATCTGGGCGACCGAACGCTTCAAGCTCAACCTGCTCTCCTACGATTGCCGGGCGGAGGGCACCAAGCTGATCGAG
Organism: uncultured Chloroflexia bacterium; assembly: GCA_963739255.1. Taxonomy (GTDB): domain Bacteria; phylum Chloroflexota; class Anaerolineae; order Anaerolineales; family Villigracilaceae; genus UBA877. The sequence continues at coordinate 134,050 of CAVTZT010000008.1, read as the reverse complement.
CTGGACCGCACCGAGATCTTCACCCACCTGCGTTTCTGGCCGGTCATCCGCGTCTCGGCCGGCGAGGAAGAACCCGAGAAGGTGCACGGACGGATCGAGCGCGCCCTCAAATCGGCGCAGAAGTACAGCCTGGTCGCCAATTCGGTCAAGTCCGAGATCATCATCGAACCGAAGATCGAGGTGGTGGCTTGAAAGCCGTCCTGGACGAACGCAAATGTCCCGCCCAGGAGACCTGCCCGGCGATCCCGGCCTGCCCGGAGGGGGCTATCCGGCATGTTGCGGATAAAAATGCCGCACTCGGCGGGCGGATCGTGTTCGAACTTGCGATATGTACCGGCTGCGGCGATTGCGTGACCGCCTGCTGCGGGAACGCAATTGCGCTTGCCGAAGTAGTTCCAACCGCCGAAGAAAATCCACAACAAGAAGGAGAATCGAACATGCTCACGATCAAAGTACTTGGCCCGGGATGCGCGAACTGCGTGAACCTGGCCTCCCTGACCCAGCGGGCGATCAACAACCTGGCCGTCGAGGCCAAGGTCGAGAAGGTGACCGACTATGCCGAGATCATGAAGTACAAGATCCTGGCCACGCCCGGGCTGGTCATCAACGAAAAGGTGGTCTCCGCCGGCCGCGTGCCAAGCGAAGCAGAAATCACCACCTTCCTCACCACCGCGTTGATGGAGAAGTAACATGGCTGAGGCCCCTGTCACCAAGAAACTCTCTTTTCTCGACCGCTTCCTGACCCTGTGGATCTTCCTGGCGATGGCGGTCGGCGTGGGGATCGGGTTCTTCTTCCCCGCGGCGGTCAGACATTCAACCAGTCCGTCTCGGTCGGGACGACCAACATCCCCATCGCCATCGGCCTGATCCTGATGATGTACCCGCCGCTGGCCAAGGTGCGCTACGAGGAGCTGGGCGATGTCTTCCGCAACTGGAAGGTCCTGGGTCTCTCGCTGCTGCAGAACTGGGTCATCGGCCCGATCCTGATGTTCGCCCTGGCGATCATCTTCCTGCGCGGCTACCCGGAATACATGGCCGGGCTGATCATGATCGGCCTGGCGCGCTGCATCGCCATGGTGATCGTCTGGAACGAACTGGCGAAAGGCGACACGGAATACGCCGCCGGGCTGGTGGCCTTCAACAGCATCTTCCAGGTATTGTTCTACAGCGTCTATGCCTATGTCTTCATCACCGTCCTGCCGACCTGGTTCGGGCTGGCAGGGGCAGCTGGTGCATATCACCATCGGCGAGATCGCCAAGAGCGTTTTCATCTACCTGGGCATTCCCTTCATCGCCGGGTTCCTGACCCGCCTGATCCTGGTGCAAGCTGAAGGGCAAGGAGTGGTATCACAACAAGTTCATCCCGAAGATCAGCCCGATCACGCTGATCGCGCTGCTCTTCACCATCGTGGTCATGTTCTCGCTCAAGGGTGAATTCATCATCAAGCTGCCGCTGGATGTGGTGCGCATCGCCATCCCGCTGCTGATCTACTTCGTGGTCATGTTCCTGGTCAGCTTCTTGATGGGCAAGGCCGCCGGCGCGGACTACAAGCAGACCGCCACGCTTGTCCTTCACTGCCGCCAGCAACAACTTCGAACTGGCCATCGCCGTGGCGGTGGCGGTCTTCGGCATCTCCTCCGGGCAGGCCTTTGCCGCGGTCATCGGGCCGCTGGTGGAAGTGCCGGTGATGATCGGGCTGGTCAACGTGGCCTTCTGGTTGAAAAAGCAGTTGTTCGTAAAAGAAACTGCATGACAATCGTGCCTCCCCATCCTTTGGGTGGGAGACACACTTCGATTTCACCTTCATTCCTTGAATGAAAGTGCCGATCCGATAGGAGTCGATCATGTACGAAGCTGGTACTGAAGTCTTCAATACCTATAAGAAATTCGCCCTGCTGGGTGCATCGGCCGACCATGCACGCTTCGGCTATGAAGTCTTCGAAGCATTCCATAAGAACAACATTCCTCTCATGCCCATCAACCCGAAATATCCGGACATTGACGGTCATCCCTGCTATCCTTCGCTGGCCGCATTGCCCGAACGCCCGGAAGTTGTCATTGTGGCTCTCGGGCCGGCTGTGACCGAGAAGGTCATGCCCGAAGTGATCGCCTCGGGCGCCCAGGTCATCTGGATGCCGCCGGGCTGCTTTAATGAGGCCGCGGTGAAGGTCTGCCAGGACGCCGGGGTACGCGAGCTGCACGATATCTGCCCCGTGGCCACCCTGGGCTTCATGTGCGCCAAGGCTTGATTTCAGGAAAAGAAAACCAATCCATGACCACCGATTACGTTGAATTACACCGTCACTTGGAAGAACGCCTGGCGCAGCTTGGGCAGGAGATCCCCGGCCCGATGAGCGGTTTTGCCCGCCTGCACAAGAAGTCCGTTGAGGAAGGTGTACTTCCCGCCAAGGTCAAAGAATTGATGGCGCTTTCGATCAGTCTCGTGGTGCACTGCGAAGGCTGTATTGCCTACCACGTTCATGACGCCATCGCGGCCGGAGCCACCCGGCAAGAGTTATTGGAGACCGTCGGGGTCGCCCTGATGATGGGCGGAGGGCCGGGTTCCATCTATGCCGCCCACACCCTGGATGCCATCGACCAGTTTTTGCCCGGAGAAGAAAAACAACCCTGACGGTTTGTCTCTAAACGAGCAGTAGTAATTTTTTCCCCGCTTTCGGGCGGGGAAAAAATTCGGAAGAACCCATTCGTATATTTGAATGTGTTCCCGGTATCACAAATCATTTACAGGAGCGATCTACTCGCATCTTTACCAGCTTGAAAGTTATCGCAAGCAGATTTTACCAATAAAGGCATCTTTACCAAGAATGGATAAATTATGGAAACCGATTCGAGAAATATTCCGATAAAACTACCCCGCCCGCAAACCTCGCTGTGGGCTATTTTTAGTTCCTACTTCATTATCGGCTTGACCGCTTTCGGCATGGCCATCATTCAAAAAATCAGAACGATGGTGATCGATAAGCACTGGCTGAGTGAAGAGGAAGTGAACGAGGGCATGGGAATGGTACAGCTTTATCCAGGCCCGCTCATGGTGGATTTCAGCGCCTATGTGGGTTACAAGCTGCGCGGCGTCATCGGCGCAATTCTGGCAACGACCGGCTTTATCCTGCCCACCTTTGTTTTGATGTCGGTACTTTCGGCTTTTTACTTTTCCGCCGGCAACTTACCCTGGGTCCACCCGCTCTTTATGGGGGTGGAAGCGCTGGTGGTGGGGATCGTGCTCAATGTGACCCTGGAAATGGGTGGGCGTAATATCAAGACCCGCACGCAGGCAGTCATCATGCTGTTGGCTTTTGCCGCTTTATTGCTGAAAGTCAATTCCATTTTGATTGTGCTGGTTGCGCTGGCACTGGGGGCCTGGCTGATCCGCCCGGCAGAGAATGCAGGGAAAATGGCCACGGCGGGGAAAGTGACTCCAGCTGCGCAACCTGTTTCGTTGAAACGGTGGGCAGGTATCGGAGCGGTTGTGCTGGTCGTTCTGGTGGTAGTTGCCTTTTCAGGGACGCTGAGATCCGAAATGGGCCGATTGGCTTTATCCCTGTTCAAGATCGGTTCGGTCGCCTTCGGCAACGGCTATACCATCGTTTCTCTCCTCCAGGTCGAAGCTGTTGATTCGCATTCTTGGCTGACCATGAGTCAATTTGCGGATGGGCTGGCGCTGGGTCAAATTACACCCGGCTCGATCCTGATCATCGCCACCTTCCTTGGCTATAAACTGGCGGGGTTCTGGGGCGGATTGCTTGCGACCTTTGCCATCTTTTCACCTTCGTTTGCCATGACGCTGGTTTTCACTGAGGTGTTTACTCGCATTCGAAACCTGAAGGCCGTGCGTGGCGCGCTGGCAGGAGTGATGGCGTCTTTTGTCGGCCTGCTGGTGGTGGTGCTCTTACAGTTGGGCGGCCTGGCACTGACCGGCCCGGCAGCGTTTATGCTCGCCGGTGCTGCCTTTGTGGCAGTGCGTTGGTTCAAGATCGATATTTTGTGGGTCTTTATCGGCGGGCTGGCTCTGTGGGAAGGCCTGTTGATCTTCGGATTAGCCTAATAACTCTACAGATCAGAACCCCGCAGCTTGACGAATAACTATACGTAGAATATAATTCAATGTATGTTGAACTATTTACCCGATCCGCCCGCTCCCCCCGTCGACTTGGACAGCATGGCCAAATGGCTGAAAGTGCTGGCAGAGCCCAACCGCCTGCTCATCTTCCACTTCATCTTGGAAGGTGTGCAGTGCAACTGCGAACTGGGAACCAACCTGGACATGGCACCAAACCTGATCTCCCACCACCTGCGGGTGCTGCGCGAGGCTGGGCTGGTGGATGTCGAACGGGACACCGTGGATGGCCGCTGGATGTACTACTCGATCAACCGCCAGGCGCTGGAAAAACTCAACCAGGCCTGGGGCGCATTCTTTGACCTGGAGCGGATCAAACCCCGCCGCCTGACCTGTGGTCCGCAGGGCGAGTTCGTCCGCCTGGACCTTGTCAAGGAAGCTTAGTTTTTTTACCAAATTACTTCAACGGAGACTGAATTATCATGACCCAACCGATCCCCATTTCTGATTTGTTCCAACCAAAGGCCGAAAAGGCCGATGTGGAAATCTTCGACCCGCCCATGTGCTGCCCGACCGGCATGTGCGGACCGACCATCGACCAGACCCTGCTGGACCTCAATGAAATGGTGATGGCCCTGCAGGCCGACGGCGTCACCGTGGAGCGCTACCAGATGGCCAGCCACCCGAATGCCTTTCTCTCCAACGCGGAAGTGATGAAGATCGTGCGCGAGCAGCAGATGGCCGCGCTGCCCATCGTCGTCGTCCGTGGCAAGATCATCAAGGTCGGTGCCTACCCGACGCTTGACAGAAGTGGATGAAAGCCTGAACGGGAGCCGGTCAATGACACGCAGTTCATTTTCTTCTCCGGCAAAGGCGGCGTGGGCAAGACCAGCATGGCCTGCACACAGGCGGTGCGGTATGCGGACGAAGGCAAGCGCACCCTGATCGTCACCACCGACCCGGCCTCCAATCTTGCCGATATGTTCGAACAGGAAATCGGCCACCAGGTCACGCCGATCGCGCGGCGTGCCGAACCTGTGGGCGATGGAGATCGACCCCGACCAGGCCACGCAGGAATACATCGACCGCGCCATGGCGCCCATCCGCGCGGCCTTCCCGCCGCAGATCGTGCAGGTGATGGAAGAGCAGATGAGCGGCCCCTGCACGGCGGAAGTGGCCGCCTTCGACCGCTTCACCGATTTCCTCGAAGCGCCCAGCGAGCAATGGCCACGGCCTTCGATGTGGTGATCTTCGACACCGCGCCCACCGGCCATACCATCCGCCTGCTGGAACTGCCGGCCGAGTGGAGCCAATCCATCGACGCGGCCAGCGCCGGGCAGCGGGCAGACCTGCATCGGGCCCGGCGGCCGCCATCCAGGACGCCAAGCACAAGTACGAGCGCGCCCTGGCCGCCATGCGCGAGAGCGCCGCAGACCACGCTTTGTCTTCGTCCTGCACCCGGAGGCGATTTCCATCAAGGAAACCCGGCGGGCCATCGCCGAACTGGGCAAGCTGGGCATCCAAAACTATCAGCCTGATCGTCAACGGCATCATCCCGCCCGAAGGCGCAGAAACTCCGCTCTTTGCCGCGCGCGCCGAAATGCAGGCGCGTTACCTGGCACAGATCGACAGCGAACTGCCTTACCCGACACAGCGCATGCCTCTGCTGGCGGGCGAGATCAAGGGCGTGGAGAGGCTGCGCGCAGGTGGGGAAGATCTTCTTCGATGGGAACTCGGCCGCCGGACATGTTTGAAGCGGAACAGGTCCAGCGCTCGGAACGAGACCGTCGTCACCCCGCTTGACAGGATGTGCGGGTACGCGCTGTCAGCCGAACGGCCACCGCCGGACGGTGTTCTTCGCCGGCAAGGGCGGCGTGGGCAAGACCGTCGCCTCCTGCATCACGGCTGTCTGGCTGGCCCGGCAGGGGCACAAAACCCTGCTGCTGACCACCGACCCGGCCGCGCACCTGGGCGACGTGCTGGACAGCCCGGTGGGCGACGAGGCCGCCCCGGTCGCAGGGCAACCGAACCTGTGGGCGGTCAAGATCGACCCGAAAGCCGCCGCCGAAACCTACAAGGAGCGCATCCTGGACGATGCCCGCCAGCGCGGCCGGCCCGGAAAGGCCATCAAGGTGATGGAAGAGGAACTCAATTCGCCCTGCACCGAAGAGATGGCGGCCTTCGACAAGTTCATCGAATACGCCTCGCAGGACGAATGGCAGGCGGTCGTCTTTGACACCGCGCCAACCGGCCACACCCTGCGCCTGCTGGAACTGCCCGTGGACTGGAGCAAGCAGATCGATGTGAAGATCTTTGCCTCGGTGGATACTTCCGCCGCCGATGACGTGGCCAAGCAGCGCTTTGGCAAGGTCATCGAGATGATGCGCGATCCCGGCGCAAAGCACCTTTGCCTTCGTGATGTATCCTGAAGCGACGCCGATCCTGGAAGCCTGGCGGGCGGCACGGGAACTGGGCACGGTGGGCATCCATCCGGGCCTGGTGGTCGCCAACATGGTCATCCCTGCCGGAACAGACGGATACCACGTTTGCCCGCACCCGCCGGCTCATGCAGGAAAAGTATCTGGTCGAGATTGCAGAGCGATTTCGGCCTCCCGGTCGCCCAAATCCCGCTCCTGCCCCAGGAGATCAAGGGGTTGCCGATGCTGGCGGAACTGGGCGATCGGATCTATGGAACGGAAAAAGTGGCTGCATGACCGCCAAACGCAAGATCCTTTTTCTCTGTACTGGCAACTCCTGTCGTTCGCAGCTGGCGGAAGCGATTGTCAACGCACGGTTGGGAGAAAAATGGGAGGCCTTCAGCGCCGGAACAAAGCCGGCGGGCTACGTCCACCCAAAGGCGTTGGCAGCGCTGGCAGAGATCGGCATCCAGCATACGGGTCGCTCAAAGCCGGCGGACGAATTTCGGGACGATAAATTTGACCTGGTCGTCACCGTGTGCGACGATGCGGCCGAGAATTGTCCCGTTTGGCTTGGCTCTGGCAAGAAAGCCCACCTGGGTTTCCCCGACCCGGCCAAGGTGATGGGAACCGAGGCGGAAGTGGTGAACGCTTTCCGAAGTGTGCGGGATGAGCTTGTCCGCCAACTGCCTGCGCTGCTTCAGAAGGAAGAAAGCTGAGGAGAAATGGAAAATAATCCAATTGACAACCTGGAAGTTGCATCAGTTTTGGTTGTGAAGCAGGCTGCGCACGATTTTGCGGCAGCGCTTGCCGAAACACAGCAGTTCAAGAGCTTCGAACAAACCACGCTTCGTTATCGACTGGATGAAGCTGCTCAGAAGGACATGCAGGCGTATCGGGAAAAACAGCAGGAGCTTCGTCCGCTTATTCGCAGGAAGGCTCTCAACCCGGCGGACCAGGCAGAGCTTGAACGTCTCCATGATGCCTGGCTTGCACACGAGACGGTGTTGGAATATCTGGAGGCCCAGGCAGAGATGGTCGGGTTGTGCCAGTCACTTGGGGATATGCTGTCCGAGATGGTCGGCCTTGATTTTCCGGCCGCCTGCGCGTCGAGCTGCTGCAGTTGAGAGGACGATATGAGCGATCAACAATTTCTTCACCCACAAATGACCGAAGCCACCATTCACTTGGGGAAAAACCTGGTTGCTGCTGAACCTTACGTGCGTTACCAGCAGGCGGAGCAGGCTCTACGGAACGATGCCGCAGCACTCGGCCTGCTGAATAATCTAAAAGAGGCCCAGACGGCCCTCAGGGAGGCTCAATCCGGCGGGGTCGTCACTGCTGAGGCTCTTCAGGCCCTGGGCGACCTGCAGGGGCAGGTGGAGGCGAATCGCTGTCATTACGGAATACAACTCCAGGCAGCAGGAAATGCTGATATTCTTCCAGGAGATCAATACCGAGATCAGCCAGCTCCTGGGGATAAATTTCGCCATGATCTCGCGCCGGTCTTCCTGCTGCTGAGGAGAAAACCATGCCGCATCTATTGTTTTGAATGTGAAAAGTGCCATGCCGTCTTCGATGTGAATGCTTCGTTCAAGGAGAAGGAAGCCGGGCTCGAACCGGAATGCCCGAAATGTCACGGGAGGCAGGTCAGGCAGCTGATCACAGGCGGATTGTTCATCCAAAACAAGGAAGGGGTAAACTTTTCCGGGCCGGCCTGCGATCCGGATCGCAATCCCGGGTGCTGTGGATGAGAGCGCCAATCCTGGTGCAGATCATTGGCGCGCCAATCGCCTGCAAGGATGGGATCAAAGATACCTGGCGCGAAGTCGCAGACTGGGCGAGTGGACAATTACGGCTGCGCTTTGGTGAGGGAGTGCTGGTCCAATACTTCGACCTGTTCGACCCGGATTGCCCGCCCATTCCGCTCGAGGCGCAGTTACCGCTGGTGCTAGTCAATGGCGAGATGTTGAGTAGTGGCGAGAAAATCTCTGTGCCTGGCATTCGGCGCAAAATAGAAGCTGGCCTTCAGTAGGATATCGTTCGCGCGGGGACAAACGATGTGGATATCTCCTCTGGGGAATATACTCTAAAAATGGAACAAAGTATTTACTGGCCTCCTCGATCCACGTAAAAGAGGAGATATTCGTGGAGCTGATCCATCCATGCCGATTCTTCGGGAAGCAAGAACATATACCAGCGCGCAAGAGTGATGAATGTATCCGTGTACGCCTTTACCCTTTCATCCCAGCTGTCTGCAGGTCTGTGCATGCTTGCCAGCCGGCTGAAGAGGATCCCGGTCTCGTACTCTCCGGCGCGCCAGGCCAGTCCAAGTAATGTCCCTTCTTGTTCTAACGCTTTTTCCAACTCCAACACCTGAAGGAAAGAAATCCGATCGATATCTCCATTCTCGAATCGAAACAGAGCTTGGTGCGAGATACTAAGCTTGGAGGCTGTATCCCGCAGGGAGATACCCTTCTTCTGCCGACACGACCGGACAAAAACCCCTAGGTCACGCAACGTGATCAACCCACCGGTGAGGAAGATATGACGAATATCGGAGTCGCTCACTCCTTGCGGATATGGGAGGGGGACTAGCATGCCAGGAAAGGCATCCGTCGCCCGCCAGATGATCTCGGAGGTTCGTTCTCCTGATTGGATTTCTTCCACCCGATCCGGATTTTTCTTGCGAATCTCGTCGTAAAGCTCGATCAATAGATCCTTAACCCTGCGAGGATTATCGTGGAAATAATTCCAAAACGCCCAGGTATCTTGGGCAGTCACAGTCCACCCTTCGCCCAACTCCAATCCCTGTTTCTTGGGGATAATTACCTTTAGCTCGAGGCGGGAGGCAACCTCTCGTAAATCCAAACCCAAACCATATGCCATGCGGATCATGGAGTTTAGCGAGATAACCGACTTCCCGGTTTCGATCCGGCTGATTTGTGCAGTGGACAGGTTGCTGAGCGCGGCCAGATCGCGGATATCCAGATCACGCTGTAGACGTTCGGAACGCAACCAGGAAGCAAAATCAATCATCTTTGAAAAATAGTCTTGACAATGTTACAGGGATGGAATAAAATCTAAGTAACGAGTACGTAACAGTTACCATTTTATCATTAGCTTATAGGAACCGATATGGCAAATCATCGAGGTCATGGGGAAGGCACCATTCAACAGCGGGTCGGCCGAAAAAAGAAATACCTGGCACAGGTGTATGCGCGTGGGGAACGCGTCTCGGCCTCTTTCGAGACTCGGGCAGAGGCCCGTCAATGGATCCAAACGACTGAGCAATCCCTGCGTGGCACGCCCCACCTGGAACTGTTCACATCCCGTATGGACGAAGCCATAGCAACTTGGATGAAGAGCCACCAGCCTGCCTGGAGCAAGAAAACCTATGAGGGGTACGAACGGATTATAAACCAATTCGTCAGCCCCCTTCTCGGCCGAAAACGGGTGGTGGATCTCATTCCCCCCGATATCCAGCAGATGTTGAACGAGCTGCAAGGCAAGGTCAGCGACCGGGAACTGTTTTATGTATGGCAGACGGTCAGCGCCTTCTTCGGTTTCCTATTGCAGCAGGGGGTGGTGAAATACAACCCTGTACGCGTCATCCCGCGGCCCAAGTACGTGACGGCCCCCATCCGCTATCTGAATACTGAACAGGTCCACCAGTTTCTCGAAACTGCACGCATAAAAGAAGACCCATTACAGGATCTCTATGCCATCCTGATCGCTTCCGGTATGCGCGAAGGAGAGGCGCTGGGACTGAAGTGGTCGCGGGTGGATTGGACGGCCAAATCGATCCTGGTCGTCGAACAGGTACAGTGGCCGGGAAAAACAGCCTCGGGTGAAAAGCATTTCATCTTCAAAGAGCCTAAGACCACTTACTCCCGCCGCAGGATTGTGATGGGTCCGGTGAGCATGGAACGCTTGCGCGCCCAGCAGAACCGGGTGAAGCAACTCCAGCTCCTGGCCGGCCGGCGCTGGCAGGAGTACGATTTGGTCTTTCCTTCCCAGGTTGGGACGCCGATGGAGCCGACCAACATGAGCCGGCGCTTCAAGGACCTGCTCAGGGAAGCCGGATTGCCTTCGATTCGCATCCACGACCTGCGGCATACCTCGGCTTCGCTCCTGCTGCTGCAGGGGGTCAACCCCAAGGTGGTTTGCGAGAGGCTTGGCCACTCCGATGTTTCCACCACCCTGCGGCTCTACTCGCATGTCCTGCCATCACTCCAGGCTGAAGCCGCCCAGCGTATGGACGATTTGCTCGGTGATGGTCCATTGCCAATCGCAGACAGCGCCCAGATGATCAAGCTCGAGTTTTTTGAACGCTCCGTGTTGAGCGTTTAGATCCCAAAAAAAGGAGCAAATTTTCATTTCGAATTGCAACCAGATTGCAACCAAAATCCGAAAAACGTGACATTCTAGGCCCCCCAAGATAGCAAATATGGGAGTATCCCGAAGGACAACTCCCACATATGGTGTGACCGACCGGGGACTTGAACCCCGAACCAACTGATTAAGAGTCAGCTGCTCTACCATTGAGCTAGTCGGCCGTGCGGGCGGTATTATACTCTAAAGAGGGGGAGTGTCAATCATTTCCAGCGGGAAAATTTTCACCTCCCTGCACACCTCTTCCCTCTCAAACTTCTGCAATCAGAGTAAAATTGTCCAATTCCGGTCGGACGAGCGTCCCCGGAGTTTGGTCTGGTGATGGAGGAAATTGAATGGCAAATCCGGTGATCCTGATCATCGACGACGACCAGGCAGTGCTCAACGCCGTTGAGCGCGATGTGCGGCGCAGATACGGCCGCGACTACCGCCTCGCCAGGAGCACCTCGGGCGCGGCAGCCCTGGAGCAGCTGCGCAAGTTCCTGCGCGGCAACGAGGCCGTCGCCCTGCTGCTCAGCGACCAGCGCATGCCGGACATGAGCGGCGTGCAGTTCCTGGAGCAGGCCCGTGAGCTGTTCCCCGAAGCCCGCAAGGTCTTGCTCACCGCCTACGCCGACACCGAGGCGGCCATCGCGGCGATCAACCGCGTTCAGCTCGACCACTACCTGATGAAACCTTGGGATCCGCCCGAAGAACATATGTACCCGGTGTTGGACGACCTGCTGGAGGCCTGGCGCGCCAGCGCCGAGCTGCCCTTCGATGGAATCCGCGTCGCCGGCACACTCTGGTCGCCGCGCTCCCACGAGGTCAAGGACTTCCTCGCCCGCCACCAGATCGCCTACCAGTGGCTGGACGTCGAGCGTGACGCCGCGGCGCGCGCCCTGGTCGACAGCCATTCGAACGGCAGCCTCAAGCTGCCCCAGGTGTTCTTCCCCGACGGCACACACCTGGTCGACCCGGAGATCCGCGAGCTGGCCGAGAAGACCGGTTTCCAGACCAAAGCCTCGCTGCCCTTTTACGACTTGGTCATCGTCGGTGCCGGACCAGCCGGGCTGGCCGCGGCGGTCTACGCCGCCTCGGAGGGCGTGCACTGCCTGGTGCTCGAGCGGCAGGTCCCAGGAGGGCAGGCCGGCAACAGCCCCAAGATCGAGAACTACCTGGGCTTCCCATCCGGCGTGACCGGCATGGACCTCTCCCGCCGGGCGGTGGCGCAGGCCAAGCGCCTGGGGGCGGAGATCATCTCCACCCAGGCGGTGACCAGGCTGCGCCTGGAAGGCCCTTACCGCGTGCTGACCCTCTTGGACAGCGCGGAGGTCTCCTGCAAGGCCGTGCTGATCGCCACCGGGGCGGACTTCCGCCGCCTGGACATCCCCGGCGCAGCCGAACTGACCAGCGCCGGCGTCTACTACGGGGCGGCCTACACCGAGGCGCGCAACTATCGCGATCAGCCTGTTTTCGTCGTCGGTGGGGCCAACTCGGCGGGCCAGGGGGCCTTGTTCCTCAGCCGCTTCGCCAGCAAGGTCACCATGCTCATCCGCCGCGACACGCAGTGGAGCTCCAAGTACCTGGTGGACGCCGAGGCCGCCAACCCAAAGATCGAGCGCCTGTTTAATACCGATGTGCTCGAGGTGCACGGCAAACCGGGTTGCCTGGAGGAGATTCTGGTGCAAGACAACCTGACAGGGGAGAAATGGACACTGCCAGGCGCAGCGATGTTCGTGTTCATCGGCGCCGAGCCGCAGAGCGGTCTGGTCAAGGAACTGGTGCAGTGCGACGACAATGGCTTCATCCTGACCGGGCGCGATCTGATGCACGATGGCAAACGCCCGGCCGGCTGGCTGCTGGCGCGTGACCCGTTCATCCTCGAGACCAGCGTTCCGGGCATCTTCGCCGCCGGGGACGTGCGCCACGGCTCGAACCACCGCGTGGCCTCCGCCACCGGAGACGGCGGCATAGCCCTGGCGGCAATCCAGGAGTACATCAACAGCCTATGAGCGACGAGCTTCTGCGCCAGCTGCCCTTCTTCGCAGGCCTGTCCACGGAAGACATGGACTGGCTCTCGGCTCGGGCCGAGCCGGTGACGGTCGCAGCCGGTGAGGTGCTCCTCGAAGAGGGCGCGCCCGGTGACGCTGCCTATGTCGTCGTCGACGGCGAGTTCGAGGTCGTCAAAAAGTCCGACGGGCAGGATATCGTCATTGCCCTGCGCGAGCCGGGGGCGGTGATCGGCGAGATGTCTCTGCTCGACGACGCCCCGCGCAACGCCACGGTGCGCGCCGTGCGGGACGGCCGCCTGCTGAAGGTCCGCGCCGAGACCTTTCACCAGCTGCTCGAGCGCAGCTCCAGTGCGGCGCTTTCGATGCTGCACACCGTTAGCAGCCGATTGCATCAGAACGAGGCCATGCTGCGCCAATCCGAGAAGATGGCCGCCCTGGGCACCCTGTCCGCCGGGCTGGCCCATGAGCTCAACAACCCGGCGGCGGCGGTCGTCCGCAGCAGCAGCCAGCTGTCCGAGACCCTGACCGGATTCTTGCAGAACACCTCCGCGTTGGATGACCTCGGCCTGGACGCCGCCCTGCGCAAGAAGCTGGACGAGCTGCGCACCGGCATGGCTGTCCGGGAAGCCGCTCCACCCGATCCGGGCCTGCGTCCCCAGGAGGAGCGCGAGCAGGAGCTGCGGGCATGGCTGGAGGGGCAGGGTGTCGACGACGCCTGGGACCTCGCCCCGGCCCTGGCTGGGTGCGGCTGGGAACGCAGCCGGCTGGTCGACCTGTGCCAGGGTTGCTCTCCCGCCCAGCTTCAGGGAATTGCATCCTGGCTGGCGGGCGCTTGCAGCACCTACACTCTGCTGGACGAGGTACGCACCGCCGCCGGACGCATCGCCGCAATCGTGCGTGTCGTCAAGGCTTACTCTTACCTCGACCAGGCCCCGGTCCAGGAGGTCGACCTAAACGCTGACCTGGAGAACACCCTGGTCATCCTGCGCCACAAGCTGGGCACCGGGATCAGGGTGGTCAAGGTGTACGACCCGAACCTGCCGCACGTCGAGGCATATGGCAGCGAGCTGAACCAGGTATGGACCAATTTGATCGACAATGCCATCGACGGGCTGGGCGGCCGGGGACAGATCACCCTGCGCACTGCCGTACACGATGGGGAGGTGGCGGTCGAGGTCGCCGACGACGGCCCCGGCATCCCGCCCGAGATCCAGAAGCGCATCTTCGAGCCCTTCTTTACTACCAAGGCGCCCGGGAAGGGTACCGGGCTGGGGCTGCATATCGCCTACACCATCGTTCACAAGCACAAGGGGCATATCGAGGTGGACTCGCATCCGGGGGCGACCTGTTTCCGGGTGCTTCTGCCCTTGCGCCTGCCTCACGCCTAGCCGCGGCCCTTACCGGAATTTGGGGTACGGGGGAAATCTTGCCTGGATCGGCCTGCCTGTCCGGGGAATTCCGTCTGCCAAGCATGTGACAATCTTCCTGTGAAATCTTGCACCATGTCCCTGCCGCCTGCGTATATAGAAGGGATAAAATTTGCGCAGGTTGAGTTTTCCCCGCTTGATTTCAAAGGATGGACCATGCAACTGGCTGAACACAAACCGAGTGTTCTCGTCGTCGGCGCCGGCATCGGCGGGATTGCGGTCGCCGCGCGGCTGGCGCGCCGCGGCTGCCGGGTCACGGTGTTCGAAAAGTGCGAGCGCCCCGGCGGACGCTGCGGCCAGATGACCGTCGACGGCTACACCTTCGACACCGGCGCCACGATCTTCCTGATGCCCGAGCTTTACGCCCGGACCTTCGCCGACCTCGGCGAGAGAATGAAGGATCACCTGGATTTGCTGCGCATCGACCCGACCTACCGGCTGTTCTTCCAGGATGGTTCGCAGCTGCAGCTCACCTCCGACCTGCAGGAGATGCGTTCCCAGCTGGAGGCGATCGAGCCCGGCAGTTTCGGGCGCATGCTGCGCTACCTGGAAGAGGGGCGCCGCAATTACACGCTCTCCCTGCCGAACGTCGTCGAACGTGACTTTCGCAGCCTGGCGGAGTTCGTCAGCCCGCGCAACGTCTTCCTTTTCCTGCGCATGGGGGCGCTCACCCGCCATACCAGCTACGCGGCCCGCTTCTTCAAGGACCCGCGTCTGCAGATCGCCTTCACCTTCCACGACATGTACATGGGACTCAGCCCGTATGCCTCCCCGGCCTGCTACTCGCTGCTGCAGTACACCGAGCTTGCCGACGGGCTATGGTACCCCGCGGGGGCATGCACCGCGTCGCCCAGGCCCTGACCGCCATTGCCGAAAAGCTGGGCGTGGAAATCCGCTGTAATACCCCGGTCGAGAGGATCCTGGTCGACGGGGAGCGCGCCACCGGAGTGGCTCTCTCGACCGGCGAGGCGCTCAACGCCGATGTCGTGGTGGCAAACGCCGACCTGGGCTACGTCTACCGCCAGCTCCTTCCCGACGACGGAACGGCAACCCGCCTCGATCGCAAGGAGTACGGCTGCTCGACGATCATGTTCTACTGGGGCCTGGACAAACAGTACCCCCGGCTGGAGCCGCACAACCTGTTCCTGTGCGGCGACTACCGCGGCAACTTCGACGCCATCTTCAAGGGCTCAGGTCTACCGGAAAGGCCGGACTTCTACATCCACGCTCCCGTCCGTCTGGACCCGTCCATGGCCCCCGCCGGGCACGAGACGCTGGTCGCGGCCGTGCCGGTCGCTCACCTCGACCCGCAGCAGCCGCAGGACTGGCCGGACCTCCAGCGGCGCGCCCGGACCTTCCTGCTCCAGCGGCTGGCCGATTTGGGCATGCCCGACCTGGAGGCGCACATCCGCACCGAGGTCAGCTTCGTCCCGACCGAATGGGAGCAGCGCTACAACCTGACGCTCGGCTCAACTCACGGTCTGAGCCACAAGCTGACCCAGATGGGCTACCTGCGCCCGCACAACCGCCACGCCCGCTATCATAACCTGTACTTCGTCGGTGCCAGCACCCACCCCGGTACCGGCGTGCCGACCGTGCTGGTCTCGGCCGGGCTGGGTGCCAAGCGCATTCTGGAGGATGCCGGCCTCGACCCGGCTTGACAAGAGCATCATTTTATCGCCCCGGGGAGGGAGCCAATCGTCCGACACGCGGCTCCAGGGGCGGGAGGAGACACCACCATGACCCATGCCAGCGCCGTCCTGGCGCGCTCGATCACCTGGAAAAGCAGCAAGCAGTCCTATCTCACCGCCCGGCTGCTGGCCGACCGCGACTTGTCCGACGACTGCCTGCGCGCCTACGCCTACTTCCGTTGGGCCGACGACACGATCGACGTCGCCCTCACGGACCAGACGGCGCGCACGGCCTTCGTCGAGAGGCAGAAGGCGCTTATTTGGAAGCTGTATGCCGGCGAGCGGCCAGGCGACCTGTCCCCTGAGGAGCAGATGCTCGCCGACCTGATCGCCCACGACCGGGGTCCTGACCGCGGGCTGCGCTCGTTCATCGTCAACTTCATGGCGGTGCTTGAGATCGACGCCGGGCGCCGTGGGCGGCTGGCCAGCCGCAGCGAGTTGGTCGCGTATACAAGCTGCCTGGCCACCGCCGTCATGGACGAACTCCAGTACTTCATCGGCAACGGCCATCCTTATCCCCATACCCCGCAGCGCACCCTGGCGGTCGTCGGGGCGCATTTCACCCACATGCTGCGCGATATGCGCGCCGACCTCGCCGACGGGCTGGTCAACGTCCCGGCTGAAACCCTGCAGGCTCGCAAACTCAATCTGGAGGACGTCGAGGATGCAGCCTTCCGCCAGTGGGTCCGTGAGCAGGTCGAGGCGGCGCGGGCGGCCTTCCGCCGCGGCCAGGGCTACATCGACTCGCTCGACCTGCTGCGCTGCAAGCTGGCCGGTGTCTGGTATTGCGCCCGCTTTGCGCGCGTCCTGGACGTGATCGAGCGCGACGGGTACCGGCTGCGCCGTGAATATGCCTGCCGCCATGCGCCTTCCGCCTGGCTGGAAATGGCCTGGCTGGGCGTGGTCGTCACGCTGAAGCATTGCCTGCGCCCGATCCGGCCCGTCTTCTCCCGCCTCCATGCCCGGGCAGGGTGAGTCTTGAAATCGAACAACCGGCCTCAGGTCCCCTGGGGCCGGTTGATTTCCGCGCCGGTGAGGCGGGCAGCGGCGGCTGAAATACAGGGTTGTTCAGACACCTTCCTCCATCCGGGCAGCCGGGTGCAGAAACGGGACAAATGCGGTATGATAGGTTCTTCGTGTGAGGAGGTGTGACCCAATGAAAAAAGCACTTTCGCTCATCGTCCTTTTGATTGTGTTGGGCACGGCCTGCGCAAGTGCCGCGCCAGCTCCGACGACCACCGCCACCCCGGTACCGGCCACGCCCACACCCGCCCCGCCAACCGAAACCCCCACGATTACGCCGACCGCCACTCCATCCTACCCGCCCGAAGGGTACGGGCCGACGGGCTTTCCCACGGACGTCGATCCGCTGACCGGTCTGACGGTCACCGACCCGGCCCTGCTGGCGCGCCGTCCGATGGCCATCAAGGTGTCCAACCTGCCGCGCGACATCCGCCCGCAGTTCGGCCTCTCACTGGCTGACATCGTGTATGAATACTACACCGAGGAGGGCTCGACCCGCTTCATCGCCCTGTTCTACGGGCAGGACGCCTCGCGCGTCGGGCCGATCCGCTCGGCGCGCTTCTTCGACGTCCACATCGTGCGCGGCTACAAGGCGATCTTTGCCTTCGGTTACGCCTATATCGCCGAGCTGTATCGCCTGTACGGCTCGGAATTCGTCAACCGCCTGGTGGTCGAGGGGCCGGGCACCCCGCTGACGCGCTACGACCCCAATGGGTTGAACAGCCTGGTGGTCAACACCGCCGACCTGAGCGCTTACATCACCAGGCAGGGCGTAGAAAACGGGCGCCAGAACCTGGACGGCATGCTCTTCAAGCTCGAGCCGCCTGCCGGGGGCGATCCGGTGGCCAGGCTTTTCGTGCGCTATTCCGCGGCCATCTACAACCGCTGGGATTTCGATCCCGCCAGCGGCACCTATCTGCGCTACTCGGACAGCGCCAACGACTTGACCGGCGGTCAGAACGAGCAGTACAACCAGCTGACCGACGCGCTGACGCAGAAGCCCATCACCTTCGACAACCTGGTGGTCCTGAAGGTCACCCACCAGCTCTATGCCGCCAACATCTACGACATCCTGTTCAGCGGCTCGGGGAACGGCTACGCTTTTCGGGATGGGCAGGCCTATCAAATCAAATGGAAGCGCAGCCCCACCGATGTGGTCTCATTGACCAACCCCGACGGGACGACGTTCGCCCTGAAGCCCGGCACGACCTGGTTCGAGGTGGTGGGGGTGAACTCGAGCCTGGCGAAGAACGAGCAGGGCTGGCGTTTCACCCACTTGATGCCGTAATTTGTAGATGGCGGCCGGCTCCCTTCGTACTTCTTCGGGGTACATCGGGGATCTTCGACCGGTCGCCCCTTCCGGAAAGGAGGCGGACATGAAACGCATCGCGGTGCTGACTGGCGGAGGCGATGCCCCCGGCTTGAACGCGGTCATCCGGGCGGTGGTCAAGACGGCGGTCAACGTCTATGGCTGTGAGGTGCTGGGCGTCCGGGATGGATATGACGGCTTCATCTCCGACGGCGGCGTGTTCCCCCTGGACTTGGCGGCGGTGCGCGGCATCCTGCCGCGCGGCGGCACCATCCTGGGCACGGCCAATCGCGGCAACCCGTTTGCCCGCAAGGTGGTGAAAGACGGAAAAGAGGTCGTCGTAGACGTTTCCGATCAGGTGATCGCCGCCATCAAGAAGTTGAAGCTGGATGCGCTGGTGGTCATCGGCGGGGACGGGACGCTGCGCTGTGCCATGGAGATGAGTGCCAAGGGTGTCCCGGTGATCGGCGTGCCCAAGACGATCGATAACGACATCGGCGGCACCGAGGTGACCTTTGGCTTCGATACCGCCCTGACGATCGCCACCGAGGCCCTCGACCGATTGCATACCACCGCTGAGGCGCATCACCGGGCCATGGTCCTGGAGCTGATGGGCCGGGACGCCGGCTTCATCGCCCTGCACTCCGGCGTCTCCGGCGGTGCGGATGTCATCCTGATCCCGGAAATTCCCTTCAAGTACGAAGCGGTTCTGAAGAAGGTGCGTGAACGCGCCGAAGGCGGCGCCCATTTCAGCCTGCTGGCGGTTTCGGAGGGGGCGCGACCGCTGGGTGGTCAGGAGGTTTTCGCCCGCGATGGGGACGCGGTCTATGTGCCGCGCCTGGGCGGGATCGGCCAGGAGGTCGGCAGTACCCTCGAAAGCCAGGGGTACGAGACGCGCGTGACCGTGCTCGGCCACCTGCAGCGCGGCGGCTCGCCGACCGCCTTCGACCGCTGGCTGGCGACCCGCTATGGGGCGGCTGCCGTGCGCACTGCGGCAGCGGGAGGCTTGGGGCGTATGGTCGCCCTGCGGGATGCTAAGGTGATCGACGTCCCCCTCGAGGAAGCCCTGGCAGTCCCCAAGCGTGTGAATGTTAACGGCGACGCGGTCGTCACGGCTCGCGGCCTGGGAATCTCCTTTGGAGATGAGTGACCCTCACCCCTACACCCCTCTCCCTGTGGGAGAGGGGAAGGGGTGAGGGTTTAAAGCGGAAGGCCGCCTTTTCAGGCGGTCTTCCTGTTCGCGCTACGGCATCTTCATCGCAGAGCGAGGAGGGATGCCGCAGCGCTTCGTTTCAAACTACTATCCATTTTGGGCACCACCTCCTCTTCTATAAGGATGGCGGATTTGGAGCAGGCCTTTCCATGGAGCGGAGCGCCTGCATTGAGGGTAGTATCGCACAGTTCAATTTGTATGTCAATAGCGTCGCCTTTGCCTGTTGGCGTTTAATAGTAATGTCCCCTTTGCGATCAAATTAGAATGTCCCCTTGAAAGGGACGAGAAATGGATCTAGTGACCATGAGCGAAGAGGAAATGCAACGGCTGGAAGTGATGAAGCAACTGCAGGAAAAGCGGATGAACCAAAGGACGGCGGCGGAGGAGCTGGGGGTGAGTGTCCGGCAGGTGAAGCGCGTGCTGCAGGCTTATCGGAGGCAGGGAGCCTTGGGGCTGGTTTCGAAGCAGCGCGGGCAGCCGGGCCACCATCAGATGGACCCGGCGACCGTGAGACGGGCATTGGATCTGCTGCAGGGACGCTATCGTGGCTTTGGGCCGACGCTGGCGCACGAGAAGCTGGTGGAGCGGGAGGAACTGAAGCTCAGCCTGGGGAGTCTGCGCAAGATCATGATCGAAGAGGGGTTGTGGAAGGCAAAGAAAGCCCGGAAGATGGAAGCCTATCAGATGCGGGAACGGCGGGCCTGTTTTGGGGAACTGGTCCAGATCGATGGCTCCCCCTATGACTGGTTCGAGGGCCGGGCACCGGCGTGCACCCTGCTGGTCTTTATCGATGATGCCGCCGGGAAGTTGGTGCAGTTGCTCTTTGTGGAAAGCGAGAGCTTTTTCACCTACTGCCAGGCGGCCTGGGGCTATTTCACCCGCTACGGCAAGCCAGGCGCCTTCTACAGCGACAAACACGGCATTTTTCGGGTCAATCAGGCCACGCGGGGCAAATCGGATGCCCTGACCCAGTTCGGACGGGCCATGCAGGAACTCCACATCCAGATCTTGTGCGCCAACACCCCCCAGGCAAAAGGGCGGGTGGAACGGGCCAACCAGACCCTCCAGGATCGGCTGGTGAAAGAAATGCGCCTGCGCGGCATCTCCGACTGGCAGGCGGGCAATGCCTACCTGGGCGAATTCATGGAGGATTTCAACCGACGCTTCGCGGTGCAGCCCCGCAGTTCACTCGATGCCCACCGGCCGCTCTCCAAAGCAGATGACCTGGCCCACATCTTCACCTGGCGCGAATCCCGGACCCTCACCAAAAACCTGACCCTGCAGTTCCACCATCTCGTCTACCAGATCCAGGTCGAGCGCCCCTCCTACGCCATGCGCAAGGCAGTCGTCACCGTTTCCGTGGATCTCCAGCGCCAGGTCAGCATTCTCTACAAGGGCCAGTCCCTGCCTTACATCACCTATCACTGTCAGGCCAAACAGTCCCCAATCGTACCAACCAAACACGTGGACAGCATGCTCAAGTATCTGCGCTCCGGTACCGTCCCTGGTCCCGATCATCCCTGGCGTAAGTATCCCAATAAAGTCAAACAAAATGTCCCGCATGGGGACATTCTAAATTGTACGCAAACAGGGGACATTTTAATTAAACGTTGACATAGCGTCGCCTTTGCCTCTAAGGTGATTATTATTTAGCCCTGAATGAATACCCTGCCTCTCGCCCCTTGCCGGTTTCTTGAAATTCGAGACAATCTGATACATTTTGATAGCTTCCGCAAGCCCGGCGTGGCTATCCTGTAGGGAAATCCTGTGAGGAGGTGCGCATGAAACGCCCCAATGTTCTCTGGATTACGGCCCTGGTCCTCGGCTGGTCTTTCGATTTCCTGTTCTGGCAGCATATGCCGCCGGGGATTTCCTTCGCCATCTACGTGCTGCTATGCCTGGCCGGAGGCTTCCTGGTGCTGCTCTGGGAGGGGATCAAACCCGCCTGGAAGTCGCTCCTGCTGCTCCTGCCGATCGCCTTCTTCAGCGCCATGACCTTCATCCGCCAGGAGTCCTTGAGCCAGTTCCTGTCCTTTGCTTTCACGCTGGGGCTATTGGGCCTGCTGGCGGTCTCTTACCTGGGCGGGCGCTGGCCCTGGTACGGCTTGTTCGACTACCTTGCCAATTTCTTCAAGCTGGCCGGGAGCATGCTCTCACGCGGGTTGGCGCTCCTGATCGAAAGCCGCAAGCCGGCTGCAGCCGGGGATCAGGCCGAGGCCGCCGCGGCCGGACGACGGTCCGGATGGAAGCCCTTCTGGGCGGTCCTGCGGGGCGTGCTGATTGCCGTTCCGGTCGTCGCCATTTTCGCCGCCTTGCTGTCCTCCGCCGACCTGGTCTTTGCCAAGCGGCTGAACGAATTCATCGCCCTGTTCCGGCTGGAGCACCTGCCCGAGTACATCTTCCGCGCGGTCTACATCCTCATCGGCGCCTACCTGTTGGTTGGTGTCATCCTGCATGCCGCCCAAAAGAGCCGCGACGAGAAGCTGGTCGGGGAGGAAAAACCGCTCGTCCCGGCCTTCCTCGGCTTCACCGAGGCGGCTGTGGTGCTGGGAGCGGTAGAGGCGCTCTTCCTCGCTTTTGTGGTCATCCAGTTCCAGTATTTCTTCGGCGGAGCAGCCAACATCCATCAATTTAATTATCCCAATACCGCCGGTTTTACCTATGCGGATTATGCCCGCCGGGGGTTCGGTGAACTGGTGGCGGTGGCCTTCTGCAGCCTGCTGCTCTTCCTGGGATTGAGCGGCATCGTCAAGCGCGAGACCCCAAGCCAGCGCAGGGCTTTCTCCGGGCTGGGCATCGGCATGGTGGTGCTGATCGCCGTGATCCTGGCCTCGGCCTTCCAGCGCCTGCTGCTCTATGAGGCGGCCTATGGATTCACCCGCCTGCGCACGTACACGCACGTTTTCATGCTCTGGCTGGGCGTGCTGCTGGCGGCCGTGGTGGTGCTGGAGATCCTGCGCCGGGAACGCCTGTTCGTGACCGCCGGTCTGCTGGCTGCCATCGGCTTTGCCGTGACCCTCACCCTGCTCAACGTGGACGCCTTCATCGTGCGCCAGAACGTGGGCCGGGCACCCGAAGGCAAGGGCCTGGACGTGGCCTACCTGGCCTCGCTCTCCTCGGACTCGGTCCCGGAACTGGCGGCGGAGTTCCGCGCCCCGTCGCTGCCCGGGATGACGCGTGACGCGGTCGGGGCGGTGCTGGTCTGCCGTTTGCACAACGGCAGCATGCGCCCGACCGAGGGCTGGCGCAGCTACACCCTGACCGGCTGGCAGGCGGACCTGGCGATGCAGGCGGTGCAGGCAAAGCTGGACAAGTACCGGGTAGACGATTCAGGCTGGCCGGTGAAAGTCTACACGCCGGGAAGCGTGATGTACGAATGCTGGGGAAGTGGGGGCATGGACTGATAAAAGACGAGGTGCGCCGTCGGCGCACCTTTTTCATGCGATTGACTTTGGAGTGCAACGGTTTATCGTTGCACTCCAAAAATCATCCTTCGCAGGCGAAATCGTAATCCTCCAGCACCCGCTCGATGCGATCCAGGATGAGGGCCTCGGGTACCTTCTCCAGGCTGCCTTCACGGATGCGCGGCAGCTGGTCCGGGAGGAATTGGCTGATCAATGCCAGCGGCAGCGGCCGGGCGGACAGGTTGGCCAGCAGCTTCGCGAAGGCCGCCTGCACCTGTGCATCGGGCCAGTAGTAGCGCGAGCGGTCGCTCAGGCTGTACTTGCGGGCGAAGGCCAACTCCTGCGCCGACCCGTGGTAATGCTTCTGCCAGTGGCGCGGGTCGCGCAGCATGGCCTGCTCGAGCGCATCGATCATTCCAGAGCACTCGGAGGCAGGCAGCAGGGCCTGCTCCATCCACGCCAGGGCGAAGGCGGCCTCGCGCAAGGCGAAGGTCAGCGCCGGCCCGACCTTGAGAATGGCGAAGTGGTCCTGGACCAGGCGGCGCAGGGACTGCCGCGTCTGGTAGTCGGTGGAGTGAGCCTCGAATACCAGCCCGGCCTGTGTCTCGATGAAGCGGGCCAGCCCGGCGGCAGCCTCCGGCCGGTAGTCCAGGACGAAGTCGTCACCGAACTCGACCCCGGGCTGGACGACGACCGCCTGCACCCGCTCCCAGGCCGAATCCAGCCCCTCGTGCAGGAACGCCGCCCGCGTGACCTCGATCGTACGGCGCACATCCTCGACCGCGGTGACCTGCACACCTTCCTCGTGGACCTGGGCGCCGCCGGGGATGGGCACCTCGGTGCCGATCACGTAGCGGGGGGCGGCTCCCCGCTTGAGGCGAGCTTCTTCGGCAGCCCGTGCCAGACCCGCGGCACGCTGGGCGGAGAGTTCAACATCCAACGGGCGCCGCGGGTCATCGTCGCCCAGCTTCATGCTGGCGTCCAGGTGGATTTTGATGTAACCCTCCTTGACGTAGGCCTGCACCAGTTCGACGGATTTCTGCATGGCGCTCTCGGCCGGCTCCTCCTGCCAGACCGAAGGCCCGAGATGGTCGCCGCCCAACAGGACGTTTTCAGGAGCCAGGCCGGCCTGTCGGGCGATGGCGCGCACATAGGCGACGAAGTCGGCCGGGGTCATGCCGGTGTAGCCGCCGTACTGGTTGACCTGGTTGCAGGTCGACTCAACCAGTACGGGCGTCCCGCTGCGGACGGCGCGGCGCATGGCCGCCTTCAGCACCAGCGGGTGGCTGGAGCAGACCGAGGTCACCCCGCCTCGCCCGCCCTGCTTCTGGCCGCGGACGATCTCGTCCAGGAACTCAACCGGCATATTGCCGCGCCTCCTCCAGGGTAGCCTGGGCAGTCGTACCCCCGGCCTTGCGCGTCGAAAGCGAGCCGCAGGCGGCGCCCAGCCTGAGGGCGCGCTCCAGGCTCCAGCCGTTCAGGAAACCGTACAGGAAGCCGCCGTCGAACGAATCCCCCGCTCCGGTGGTGTCCACCACCTTGATCTTTAACGCCGGGGCCCGGACCGTCTCTGCCCCCCGGGCGGCCAGGGCGCCCTCCGCGCCCATTTTGACGACGACCGTCGGGCACGTCTGCCCCAGGCGGGACAGGGCTTCCTCGACCGTCGCTGCCCCGGTCAGGGCCAGGGCTTCGTTCTCGTTGGGCAGGAAGACGTCCACCAACGGCAGCAGCGCCTCGAAGCCGCGCCACTCGCCGGAGGGATCCCAGTTGGGGTCCAGGGAGACGGTCAGGCCGAGCAGGCGGGCGCGGCGGAACAGGTCCGGCAGGCCGGGCTGCAAGGCGGTCTGCAGGAAGTAGCTGGCGACGTGCAGGTGGCGGGAGCGGGCGAGCAGTTCGTCCGTAACCTGCTCGGCGCGCAGACGGTCCATGCAGCCGAGGTGGGTCAGGATGGCGCGGTCGCCGGTTGGGCTGAGGATGACGGACAGGCCGGTCTGGAGGGAGGCGTCGACGACGACCGGGGTGACGTCCACCTGGCGGCGGGTCATCTCGTCGAGCATGAAGCGCCCGAAGAGGTCGTCGCCGCTGATGCCGACAAATCCCACCTGCAGTCCCAGGCGGGCGGCACCCGCGGCGAAGATGGCGGACGAGGAGCCGATGGACAGGGTGGCAGAATCGACCAGCTTCTCGACCTGACCGAAGGCCGGGACGACGTCACCGGTCAGCACCAGGTCGGGGTTGATCTCACCGGCCACGAGGATGTCGTAGGATTTGGAGGGCATGGTTGGCGAGTTGGCTCCGGTTCAGTAGGTTTTGTACCAGCCAGGCGTGACCCCGGCCGGGGTGTAGAAATCGCTCCAGGGTTTTCCCAGTTCGCTGCACAGGGCAGTCAGGCGCTCCAGGCGCGGCCGGGCAACGGTCTTGAGGAACTCGGGGCGCGCGGAGGCGGACAGGCCCACCGCCTCCTGCCAGACGGCGCGGCCGACGGCGATGCCGGAGGCCCCGGCCCGGCAGGCGTCCTCCACCTGGCGCAGGTAGGTCCCGTATTCGACCGCCGCCGAGAGCAGGATCCAGGGGGCAGGGCTGGCGGCGGAGATGGCCGCGCAGGCCTCGGCCCAGGCGGATTCGCCGGCCTCGGCGTCGAGAGGAAATTCGGATTTGAGCACGTCCACGCCCGGGACGGTCAGCCGGCGGGCGGTCTCGACCACCACTTCCCGTTTTTCCGGCGAGGACAGCTTGCGCTCCGCTTCGAGGGGATAGGAGAGCGGTTCGAGCATCAAGCCCAGGTCGAGCCCGGCGCACTCCTGGGCGACCTGCCGGACGAAGACCTCGATCTCGGCTGCGCTCCCCGCCGCGGGGTGATAATAGACCAGCAGCTTGACCATGGAGGCGCCCATGCGCTTGGCCTGGGCCGCACTCCAACCGGGCAGGAGCCGGCTCTGGCGGTCGGTCGGGTCGCCGCCGTAGCCGGTGGATTCAAGCGCCACGACCAGCCCGGTCCCGCCGGGCAGGGCGCCGGAGGCCACCGCCTGGGCGGCACCGTACTCCGGGTCGAGCAGCACAGCCGTGGCGCGGTCGGCCAGGGCGGCGGTCACGACCAGCTTGAAGCCGGTCAGGTCGGCATCGCTGACCAAGCCTGGGTCGGAGGGATTCAGGGCGCGGCGCAGGTTCTGGCGGTGATCCAGCGCCAGGCAGGTGAAGGTGCCCTGTGGGGAGGTGCACTGCTGCAGGCCGCGCAGCTTTCCGATCGAGAGGCTTGGCATGGTCTTTCCTGTTTACGGGCGGGCTTCGAGGCGATAAAGGGTGGGCATACTGCCTGCCGGGCGCAACTGGTAATACCGCAAAAATTCGGGAGAGTAGGTGGTGGTATAAATGGGACGCCGGCCCAGGTTGGCGTCGATATACTCCCGGGTGGTCTGGGCAAGCCGGGTCACACCGTCCTGGGGAAAAGTCTCGTGGAAAGCCATGCCGGTGCGACCCTCTTCCACGTAGGCAACGTAGTATAAACCATAAAGCAGGTTCCAATCGGTGAAGACGATGGCATTGTCTTCGATCCTGTCCACGACCGATTCGGCCAGGACATGTGGAAGCTGGGGCGTGCGCATGTCGTAAGGGTAATACTTCAAGCGCATCCGGTCCAGCACGAGCGGGTAACCGGCCTGAAGGCTGCCAGCGGCCATCGGCAGGAGCGGATAAACCAGGGCCGTCGCGAGGACCAGTCCGACAAGATTGGTCAGGGGCAGACGATACTTCCCGAGGCGCAGCCGGGCCAGCAGCCAGGAGGCTGCCTCCATGACAAAGCCCAACCCGGCGATGAACGCAAGCATCAGGGTAACGTAAGTGGGTACGAAGAAGGTGTAAATATCCCAAAGATCGTAATTCAAGACGAAGACCATCTGGCAGGCCCAGGCAAGGAGGAGCAGGGCGGCGATTTTCCAGCTGCGAGTGAACAGCCGAGCCAGCCCGATAACCGTCAGGGCGACGATCTTCCAATCCAGGTAGTCGAGATACATGCCGGCGATATTCCGGGGGGCGCCCGGGTGAGTGAACATGAGAAAATGGAACTGCCGGGCTGACAGCAGGAAGGCCAGCCGCTCGAAGGGCGAGTCGAACCCGTGTGGGGATATGCCCCAGATGCTCAGGGCGGTGCGGGTGCTGGCATTGAAATAAGTGCTGGGAGAATTGAGCGCGTCCAGGACGAGGTAGGCCGCCAGCCAGAGCGCCAGGCCGAGGGCAGTCCCGCCGAGGGCGCCGAGCCAGTCCTGGCGGCGCCGGGCTGTCAGCAGCAGGTAGATGAGCACCGCGGGTGCGATGAGCGGGATCATGCCGTGAACGCCCAGGCTCAGCCCACCGAGCAGACCGGCGGCGAAGAGCAGCTTCCAGTCCTCATTTTGCTTCCAGCGCAGCAGCAGGACGAGCTCGGCAGCGATCCAGGCGGCGGAGAGAGGATAAGTCTCGGCGATGATGGCCTGCGACCAGAACACGCCCTGCGTGCCGAGCACGATGACGCCGGCAGCCGCGGCCAGCCGCCAGCCGGCGAGCAGCCTGCCGGCCAGGTAGACCAGGGCCAGGGCCAGCGCAGCGCTGACCGCGCTCAGCAGGTTGACGCGGTAGGCGATCTCCCGGATGGGGACCAGCAGGGTGAACAACTTGGCTAACAAAATGTAAACCGGGTAACCGGTGGGGTGCGCAATGCCCAGCATGAATGCCTGGGTCTGATACTCGGCGCTGTCGTCGGGGAGCAGGCCGGGTGCCAGCGTGCGGACGTAAAGCACCAACCCGCCGAGGAAGCAGGCCACGGCAATCAGCCCGTCCAGGCGGGTAACTGCGAAGGCAGTGGATTCGGGCTCGCGCGGTTCCATGGTAGTGGCCGGTGGGTTGTAATGAAAATGAATATGTGAACCGACTCAGGGGCAGGTGATCCGGTAGGCGGTCAGGTCACGGTCCTTCTGGATGAAGCTGTAGTGGTGCACCCGGCCCCAGGCGCAGGCAGCAGGGAAGTCCACGCCCGTGTCGGTGTACTCGGCGGCGAAGACCGGTTTCCCTGCCGAAATGAAGGGCAGCAGGTCGGCGCACCAGCCCTGATCGAAGCAGTCCTCGGCGATGGCGAAGTCGTAATGCGGCAGGGCGTCGGCGACCATGTCCGAGGCGTTCTTCAGCCCGATGGCCAGGCCGCGAGCGTGAGCCTCGTCCGCCAGCCACAAGGCGTAGGCCAGCTGGTCGGCGTAGGTGAGCGGGAAGCCGGTGTCGTTATCGTAGACCTCGATATTGTCCGGTTCAACCCCGTCGAAGCCCTTGGCGGCACACAGATCCAGGCGGGCGCTCATGATTGGGGCAAGCAGGTCGATGCGGCGCACTTCTCGAAGTCTGGCCAGGAGGATATCCTGTCCCACGAGGAAACATATTACCGGACTTCATCGGCGCCGATATCGATCACATTTTGGACGCGGGGTTCGCCATCGATATCCTTACTGCCAGCCTCAGGCAGGTTCTTGCCAGCATCGACGGCGGGCGATGCAGATTTGAGATGCAGGTCTGGCGTGTCCAGACTGACGAAAAGCGGATCCACCTCAATCAGGCTGGCGGCATCGTTGCCGGAAGCCTGCTGGTATTCGGTGAAGGTAGTGTGCGTCTTGCCTCTCCAGATCCACGAACCGTCGGTCCCGCCGCCGGGGGCGAAATACAGGTTATTATCCACGATGTTGCCGGTCATCACATCGCTCCAGCTTTCGAGCAAGAGGCGCGCCTTGTTGGCATAGATGATGTTGTTCCGGACCAGATTATTGCGCGTGTCGAACTGGATGTACAACTCCGCGCCCCAGTCTCCCTGGGTAGCATTGTTGTAGAGCGTATTGTTAACAATCACGCAGTTTTCCGTGCTGCCGCGTTCCTCATCGTAGCCGCCGAAGGCAATGCCGACCTGCGAATTGTTATAGACAAAATTGTTGCGCACGGTGATGTAGCTGGTGTTCTTACCGGCGTGTTCGCTGGCCAGTTCGATGCCGATGTTGC
Organism: uncultured Chloroflexia bacterium; assembly: GCA_963739255.1. Lineage (GTDB taxonomy): Bacteria > Chloroflexota > Anaerolineae > Anaerolineales > Villigracilaceae > UBA877. Next base: position 105,092 of record CAVTZT010000008.1, on the reverse strand, counting down.
CGTCATGAACGATGTTGCGTTCGATGACGATATTCGTGCCGCCATCCACATAGATCCCATCGGAACTGCGTTCCTCACCGTAGGCGGGATTTCCATACGAATCGATGTTATAGACCAGATTCGCGACCACCGCACCGTCACGGGCACGGTCCACAGCCGGGTCAGGAGCCGTTTCCTCGAAACCGATCAGATCGATCCCGATGTTGTCATTGTCGTGGACGACGTTGTTTGAGACCACGAACTTCTCGACATTGCCGTTCAGCACCAGCGACTCGCTCCAGCCCAGCTTGTTGTCCCGGACTTCATTGCCGTCGATGATAATATCATGGATCGAGGCATTGGCGTCAGTGCCATAGACAGCAATCCCGTGTGCGCCGCATTCGTTGCAGCTGTTCTTGATGTGGTGCACCACGTTATCGCGGATCTCAATATGATTTCCGAGGCCCCTGACCCAGATCCCTGCCGGGAAGACATCGGGGTTCCCATCCGCCATCAAGTTGCGGATCTCGAAACCGATCAGTCTAATGTATGCCATGTTCTCGATAACCACTAACCCGGGCTCGCCTTCTAAAGTCAGCCCGCTGCCATCGATCACCGGCGTATGGCCGGGGTAATTCTGCAAGGTGATGTAGCCGCCGTCGGCTGAGCCGGGGTTGTTGAAGATCACCATCTCGTTGTACACGCCGTTCATCACGTAGATCGTATCGCCCGGTCTGGCCTGGTCCAAAGCGAACTGGATATGCCGCCAGGGGGCAGCCTCGCTGCCGTCATTCGTGTCGTCACCCTCGGTTGAGACATAATAGCCCTGGGAGGAGGGAACGGACGTATCCGATGGAATGGCGGTGGGTGTGGTGCTCCCGGCATTGGCCGGCGCTGGAGGTGCCTCCGTAACGGGAATGGTCTGCGGACTGGTGCAGCCTGTCGCCAATTGGGCCAATAGAACCATGCCCAATAGTATGCCCATTGCTTTTTTCTTTTCAAGCTGTTTCATAATATACCTCCTGTACAGGGGAATCGGATATTTGCGACCCTACTTTTTGTTTGGTATGGATTATGCTGTTATCCCTGCCGTCTGAGCGTCAGCGTGCCATCGGGATTCAGCGCCTGGCGGCACGACATACGCACAGGATGGAGCACGCCTTTTACATCCAACTCGACCTTGAGGCGGATCCCTTCCCACCCGCGGCCTGCTGGCAGGACGAAACGTGCCTGCCGTACCTGATGCGGCACCGGGCAACCTGCGTCTAGGCTGCCGCTGGCCAGTACGCGGCTGTCTTCATCCAGAAGGGAGAAGACCAGCATACCTGGCACCCCGGCGATGCCATCGTTGACCATGCCCAGAATTAATCCATTGCGTCCGGCATGATCGAAAGCCCAAATCCACGAGGGTCGCACGCGGTATCCAATCACGCGGTTAAGCGCATCGATGCCGTGCGGGAACTGGCGATAATAGTTCATCACGTGGCTGGCATGGATGTTGTGCCAGTTCCACAGTGACCAGTAGTTGGCGCCGATGTCGCGCACATGAGCGATGATGTTCTCCGTCAGGGGTAGACCGTTCTCATCCAGGCGCAAGTTTTCGGAGGTCCCGTCCGACATGCCCACTTCGGAGATGACGGCGATCCAGGCTGGGCGGTTGCTCAGGGCTTCGATCTGCTGCGGCTCGATGAAGATCGTATCCGAGCGGATCCAGTTGCCCGAGTGGATGGTGCGCTCCAGTATTTCGGCATTGCCAACCTTCTGGATGTCAGGCTGGGTGTTGGTCGCCAGTGGGGTCTTGTCCCAGTGGCGGCACTGCATCTCGAAAAACTCGCTCCATGTCTCCTGGGCGGTAACCGGGTCGGGGAAGGGATTGCTCTCGAATGGCCAAGAATGTCCCTCCCCCCAGAAGCCATACAGATACGTGTCCATAAACTCGATCCGCGGATCCCCGTTGAACTGCGCTGCCAGTAGGGCGTCAAACTCCGCCAGGGCTTCACGGAAACGGGGGTGGTGATAGTGCGGCAGGAAATGCGTTTTCCGGGCGCGGATTTCCTGTGAATTCACGCCACCCTCGTCCACCCAGCCCTGCCCCAGGCGGTGCATGGGAACTTTCTCCAGTACAAAGTCAGGCAGGGATTCTTCCTCGATATCGGGATTGGCCAGGAAAATGCGAAAAGCCAGGGGCTTGTTGTATTTCTCGGCCATCTCGAGCGCGATCTTCCACGGGTCGAAGGGATTCAGCTTGCCGGGCCGGCTTTGCATCTGCCGCCAGGTCGGGCGGATATAGAGTTTGCTGCCCATCGGGATTCTGGCGATGTCTTCAATGCACTGCCTCATCGTCTCACTCGGTTTGACTTTGGGCAGCTGGTCGCCAAGGATGTAATTCACCAGGCCCATGCCAAAATTCTGCAGGGGCTGGTCGGAGGGTGTGGTGACCATGCAAACCTCCGCGCCTGGCGCGATCGAATTCGGGAAAGGGCCCCTGGTACAACCGGTCGGGGCGGGACAGGCTGCGACCCCAATCGTAACCTCCCCAAGTATGCTGGGGGACGAATTCGGGTATCTGATTGAGTTTTTCCATAGACGAATGCAGACAAAAGAGATGATTGGGTTTTTGTTGCAGGAACGAGCTCCGGCGGTTGCGACGGCTTGCCGTCGCAGTCCAAAATCAAGGATAGGTCTGGCGCCAGGCGTCCAGGTTGCGGTTCTTCAGGATGAAACTGACGTTGTGTTCGCGGCCCCAGACACAGGCGGCCTCGAAATCGACTTCCATGTCGGTGTACTCGGCGGCAAAGACCGTTTCCCTGCTGAAATGAAGGGCAGCATGTCGGCGCACCGGTCGTAGTAGAAGCAGTCCTCGGTGATGGCGAAGTCGAAGAAAGCCAGCGAGTCGGCGACCATGTCGGGGGCATTCTTGATGCCAATGGCTAAGCCGCGGGCGTGAGCCTCGTCGGCCAGCCAGCGGGCGTAAGCCAGTTGGTCGGCATTTCCGTGGAGGCGGCCTGGGGCATCTGTGAGGCGACGGTCGGGACCGGTGAGGAGGACGGTTGAGGCGCCCGGCAGGCGCTCAGCAGTAGAAGCACACCGACGACAAAACGGCGCAGCATCGTTCGCTCTCGATCCTATTTCGCCCAGTGCATGAGGTGGGCATACTCTTCGCTGATCTTGCGCATGTCATGGTACAAGCCGGTGATGTCGTCGTCACTCCAGGTGTTGTCCAGGATGCAAATCGGGATGGCCAGCGTGTCGGGTGCCAGTGTCTCCATCATCTCACGATAGCCGGCCAGCATCTCCTCAGCACGTTCGCCCATGTCGAACATCGGCTCGATCACACCCCAGCCGGCAAAGACTGAGCGCAAGGCGGGATAGTCCTTATGGGAGTAGTGGTGCGAGCAGTTCAGGTATTTGACCGGGTGCTGGTGGCGCACGTACATTTCCCGGCAGGGATGCGGGCCGCAGTTATGCAGCCCGCCGCTGCCCCAGGGCGCGTACAACCGGTCGTTGTAGGGCAGGCTGAACTCCTGGAAGGTCTTCGGGCTGATCGTGGCGCAGACGTCGTCGCTGGAGAAGCTGATGTACTTCTCGGGATGCCAGAGCGGGTCGAAGTCCAGGCAGGCAAAGCGGTGCAGGTCGCCGCCGGCGGCTGCCACCAACGCGTGGAACATCTCCAGCTGGACTTCGGTGAGCAAGCTCAGTAGATGGTGGACGGCTTTGGGGTCGTCATAGAAGGCGGTGTAGAACAGGTTGGTATCCAGCAGGTCCTTCAGGTTGTTGAGCGGACCGCCGTTGTCCACGCCGGTCAGGGATACATCCGGCGGCAGGCTCTCGGCGAACAGGCGCATGCGCCGGATGTTCTCCGGCATAATCCCGGCCTCCATGCCGGGGCGCTTCAGGCTGTAGACCTGCCCCAGGTCCTTGACGGGATGCTCCAGCACGCCGGGCGGCTGGTTAGGGTCGTCGCTCCAGTGCACCTGGCAGCCGAACAGGGTGGCGATGGTCATGTAACCCTGCGTGATGCGTACCACGGGGATGTAGTCATCGGGCAGCAGGCGCAGGGAGCGCTCGATCCAGGCCAGGTTGGCGGCGAGCTGATTTTCACCGCTCTCCAGCTCCCAGCGGATGGTGTGCTCGGGCCGGGTGGCACCCTGCAGCCAGACGAAGACCGGCAAGTGATCCACCGGCTGGTAGTCGTAGACGCGCCGGTAGAACGCCTTGCGGCGCTCGATCTCGGCATGGTCGATGTTTAAAGTCGTGGTCATATCGCTTTGCCGGTGTTCATGAGGAGATGACATCCTTCCAGACGGGGTGCCTGGCTGGATGCAGCTCGCGTGTCTCACATGTCTGTCCGGTCAAACTTCGAAATGCTTGAACTGCGGCAGGTAGGGCTTGTTCTTGCGCGAACATCTCGTTGACCATCGTCTTGATCTCGGCCAGGGAGAGCACGGCGGCGGTCAGCGGGTCGTAGGCGATGGCCTGGAAGACCAGGCGCGGGTTGCCGGTCAGGGCAGCCTCGACCGCCATCTCCTCGATCATGCACGCTGATGTTGGTCAGGGCGGCGCACTGCGGCGGCAGCGCGCCGACGTGCACCGGGTTGAAGCCGCCCTTGTCGGCGTAGACCGGCACTTCGACGCAGGCGCCTTCGGGCAGGTTGGTGATCAGGCTCGGTGTTGGGCACGTTGCCGTTGAACTAGAACGGCTCGCCGCCCATGAAGGCGTTGATGATGTAGGCGGCGTACTCGTGCCCGCGCTCCAGGCTGATGGGCGTGCCTCGTCGCGAGCCACTTCTTGACGTCCTCGCTGCCAGGTCTGCTCGCGTCTTCAGGTACTCGTCGAGGATGTAGGCGTACTCGCCGGGGTTCCAGCCGGTGCCGTGGGTGCAGTACTTCTCGATCAGGTCGGGGCGCTTGCGGAACCACCAGTTGTACTCGGAGTTGTGGCCGCTGGACTCGGTGACGTAGTAGCCGAGGTGCAGGAACATCTCGTTGCGCACCTCTCTTCGTTGTAGACCTCCGGGCGCTCGGTGACGGCCTTGCGGATCAGCGGGTAGGCGTCCTTGCCCTTCCACTCGATACTTCAGGTACCAGGCCTGGTGGTTGATGCCGGCGCAGGTGTAGGTGATCTCGCTCATACGGCGCGCCGATCCAGCCGGCCAGCATCATCGGCCGTGCCCTGGACGCTGTGGCACAGGCCGGTCACCTGGATGCTGCGTCTCGCGCTGCATCGCCCGGCAGAGCATGGCCATCGGGTTGGTGTAGTTGAGCAGGATGGCGTTCGGGCAGTAGCGCTCCATGTCGCTTGACGATGTCGAGCATCACCGGGATGGTGCGCAGGGCGCGGAAGATGCCGCGACGGGCCGCGCGTGTCGCCGATGTTGATGTCCACGCCGTACTTCTTGGGGATCTCGATGTCGTGCCGCCAGACCTCCGTCGCCGCCGGCCAGGATGGTGACCAGCGACCGCGTCGGCGCCCTTGAGCGCCTCGGCGCGGTCCAGTGGTGGCCTCGACCTTGGCCGGGTAGTTGCCCATCGTCGACGATGCGCTCGCACCGACCTGCTGGGCGAAGTCCAGGCGCTCCGGGTCGATGTCCATCAGGCAGATCGTGGAGTTCTTCAACAGGGGGAAGGTCAGAATGTCCCGGACCAGCCCGCGGGTGAACCCCAGGCTGCCCGCACCGATGAAAGCGATTTTCGTCATGATATCTCCTTCCTAAGTGTCTTGGATCAGTCCGTCGACCCGCCCGGAAAGGGCGAGCTTATTTTGGACGGCGAAGGTATGCAGGGAACGGCGGTCGAGGCGCGGGTCGATTGTGTGAGGGGATGTCACAGCGTGGGCGGCGACCAGCGTCCCGAGCTCCTGGGCCGCGTCCAGGTCCAGGCCGGCGACCCGCCCAACGATCACCCCGGCCAGGAAGGCGTCGCCTGCACCGGCCGTACCGGCCACTTTGACCGGGAAGGCGGGGACGTGGTGGAGGCACTCCCCGTCCCAGCTCCAGCTGCCGTCTTTCCCGGCGGTGACCGTCACCTGCAGGTGTGGATTGATTGCCTTCAGCCGGGCGAGGGCTGCCTCGATCAGGGTCAGGGACGGCGCCTCGTCCGAGCGCATCCCGGCCGCGGCAGCGGCCTCGTCCCGGTTCAGGGCCAGCAGGTCGGTCTCGGCGAGCAGACCGGTTTCGATGGCGGGGACGATTTCGGCCGAGTTGAAGATCGCCACGCGCCAGAAATCGTAGCGCGTTCCCATTTGCAGCAATTCCTGGCGCGCCGGCAGCGGCACCTCGGGCGCCGCCAGGGCGACCCCGCCCGAGCGGTAGCGGGCGAAATCGGCCTCAGCCCGGGAGATGTCCTCCACCCCCACCTGGTCACAGGCCGAATTGTCCGTGGTCAGGTTCCCGCCGCTGTCGTCCGGGTAGAGGAAGCAGAAGGAAACCAGCGTCTGGGCACCCGGGACAACCTGGACGTGGCGCAGGTCCAGGCCGGCGGCGCCTATTTCCTTCAACAGGCGCTGCCCGGCCTCGTCGTCGCCGACCCTGCCGATCGGCAGCGTGGCAAACCCCTCGCCGAGCAGGACTTTGACGTAATGGGAAATGATGTGCAGCTTGCAGTAGTCCCGGCGGTCGATGAAGTGGCCGCTGCGGCTTTCCTCGCGGCCCAGGGTATGCTCGCCGTTCAGGGCAAAGAACGTCCCGCTGCCGATCCCGCCCACGCCCAGCAAAGCCCGGTAGCGGCAGGCGGAGAGGTCCACGTTCAACGACGCCATGGGTGCGATCCTAGGCCTCGGAAAATCCCAGGTCCCATTCGGGGTGCTGGCTGATCGGGTGCGAGGCGGTCTCAACGGTGGCGGTGAGCAGGGCGTCGGGATGCTCCTGCAGCAGGGTGATCGGGTACTCGGCGGTCAGCGGGCCGAACAAGGCCACGCGCAGGGCGGTCTGCTTCCAGGCGCCGGTATCGCTGAACAGGCGCACCTTCTTCGCCGAGAGGCATTCCTTCACCCCCAGCGTGACCGACATGGGCGGCACGAACTGGTAAGCCGCGCCGAAGGTGCGCTGGGCCAGGGCCAGGATCGTGTCCGGGTTGTTCTCCTGCACCCGCACGCTGGAGTTGCGCAGCTCATCCAGGCTGATGGAACTATACGGGTGGCGCCGGGCCTGGTTGTAAGCGATATGCCCGTCCTGGCCCCACCCGCCGTAGGTGATGTCGATTGGAGCGGCCCGGATCTTCTTCTGGATCGCCTCGACGTTGCGGGCGTTGAGCCAGTTCCGGTTTTCAGGCCGGACGGCGAGGTCTGCCTCGACGGGTGCGTAGAAATGCCGCTCCATGAAGCCGCGGAAGCTGTACGGGTGTTGGCGCGGCAGCTCGCGGTTCTGCCAGTCCAGGCATTCGTCCATGTGAAAGACGACCAGGTTTTTGAGGCTCACCCGTTCTCGGTTGACCAGGTCGGTAAAGGGTTTGTACCAGCCGGCCGGTCCGCAGGGGATGATCGCCCGGGTGGTCTCCCCGCCTCGGTTGCGCTTCTGGATTTCGTCGACCAGCTCGCGGGCCATGAGCGCGCCCATTTCGTCTGCGTCACGGCATAGACGAAACGGGACTTTCAGTTGCGGATGGCCTTCCAGTTGATCGTACGGAATCTTGCACCAGACGTAGAGGTCCTGGGGCGTGATGGCGACCATGGATTTTATTTAAATCCAGTCATCGCTACGCCGCGCACGAACCAGCGTTGGAAGAAGATGTATACGATCAGGACGGGCAGCATCACCAGGATGGAAGCGGCCATGGTCAGGTCGTAGCGCGTGCCGTGGGCGTTGTTGTACCAGGTGAGCAGCAGGGGCAGGGTGCGCCTTTCGTGGGTGGTGATGACGATGAGCGGCCACAGATAGTCGTTCCAGGTGCCCATGAAGGTAAAAATGCCAAGAGCGGCCATGGCCGGGCCCAGCTGCGGCAGGATGATCCCCCAGTAGATCAGGAACTCCGAAGCCCCATCGATGCGCGCTGCGTCGATCAGCTCGCTGGGGATGCTTTCGATGAACTGGCGCATCAGGAAGATGCCAAACGCATCCACCGCGGCAGGGACGATCAGGCCCCACAGGTTGTCAACCAGCCCGATCTTAACGAGGATAAGATACGAAGGGATCATCACTACCTGGAAGGGGACCATCAATTGCGCCAGGATGAAAGCGAAACTGGCATTCCTTCCCCAGAAGCGGTACTTGGCAAACACGTAACCGGCGAGCGAGCTGGTGAAAAGCACGAAGAGCACGTGCATCCCGGTCACGAATACGCTGTTCATGAAGAAGCGCCCCAGCGGTACATTGGGATCATGGAAGATGGTCGAATAGCTTTGGAAGGTCCACTTCTGCGGCAAAAAGGTGGGTGGAATCCGGATGATCTCGCTGGCAGGCTTGAGCGAGGTCAGGATTACCCAGATGAAAGGCAGCAGCGTGACGACCGTCCCGAGGATCAGGATGGTGTAGACGACGATCCTTCCGAGGAGCTGCTGGAGGCGGATGCGCGGACGCCGGGTCACGTACAGGGAAACAGCTTGTGCACTGGCCATGGCTAGTACTCCCAATCGGTACGCAGCACCCGGAACTGGATTGCGGTGACTGCCAGGATGATGAGGAACAGGACGAACGAGATCGCCGCTGCCCAGCCCATGTTCTGGTATTTGAAGGCGTTAAGGTAAATGCTCATCACCAGCGGCGTGGTCTGGTTGCTGGGCCCGCCGTTGGTCATCACCTGGAAGATCACGAAGACCTGGAAGGACGAGAGCATGGTCATCACACATATCAGCAGGGTGGTCGGTTGGAGCAGCGGCAGCGTGATCTGCCAGAATTCCTGCCAGGTATTGGCACCGTCCACGCGGGCCGCATCCCGGATTTCACCGGGGATGCCCTGCAGGGCGGCAATAAAGATCACCAGGTTGTAGCCGAAATCCTGCCACAGGTAGGCGATGATCACGGCGAGCATCGCCAGGGGGACGCCCAGCACGAACGCGTTGGGATCGGTCAGCCACGCGAGGGGCGGGGTCAGCCCGATGGATTTGATCAAAGAGTTCAACAGGCCTTGCTGCGGGTTGTAGATAAAGTTCCACATGATGGCCACGGCCACGGCCGAGCTGATCGTCGGCAGGAAGAATACGGCCCGGAAGAAGCCCTTGACGCGTTTGTGGGCGCTCTCCACCATGATCGCCAGGGGCAGGGTGATGATCAAATTGAGCGGCAGGACCAGGAAGGCAAACAGGAAGGTGTTGCCGACAGCCATGCGGAAGACGCGCGCCGGTTGGGTGTTGGCAAACATGGCCTTGTAGTTCTCCAGGCCGATGAAGGGATTGGCGCCACCCAGGCCCAGGAAGCCGCCTCCGGCACGCGTGGGGGAATAATCGAAGAACCCCAGCACGAATGCCCAGATCATGGGCAGCAGTGCAAAGAACATCATATACAACATCAGGGGTGTCATCGTCTCGGCCACGAAACCGGTTTGACCGGCGCGCATGCCCTGGCCGTCCTTGGAGCTTGTTTTCTTTAGCGGGATTGCTAGATTTGCCATAATTCACTCCTGCGAATAACCTGGGGCAACCAGAAGCCGGCTGCCCCAGGCAGGAATCACGGATTACTTCGCGTCCACCATTGCATTGGCTTCGTCGTTGATCTTCTTGGCCGCCTCATCCACCGTGGTGACGCCCTGCAGGGCTTCGAGGAGTCCCGGGTAGATGATCTCGTAGTAGAGCTGGTCGTGGTTGGTGACATCCCCCAGGTATTGGCCATGGGGGAGGATGTCAAATGTGGGCTGGACATATGGCGCGACGGCGAGCAAGGCATCCGGTTTTTCGACATTCACCTTCATCGCCGGGATGGTGCGCGAGTCGATATTGTAACTCATCGCATTCTCCGGAACGGTCGCCATGAACTGGGCCAGCTTCCAGGCCTCGGCCGGGTGCTTGGTGTGCGCCGAGATCACCTTGCCCCAGCCCGCGTCGGCGGCGAAATGGCGCTCACCGCCAAAGTAGGTTGGGATCTCGACGTAGCCGAATTTCATATCCGGGTATTCGGACACGCCTGTCCCGGCTGCCCAGGAGCCGACGAAACCGATGGCGATGTTGCCGGTGAAGAAGGAGGTCGAAACCGCGTTGGAGGTGTCGTTGAACAGGATCGGGTCGACGACCTTGTCCTTCTGGGCCAGGTCGACCATCAGCTGGATGGTCTTTTTGGCTTCCGGCGTGTCCAGGTTGAAGTGTTTTCCATCGGCGGCGAAGTAGTTGCCGCCCTGCTCCAGGATGCCGGCCATCAGGGTGGCGGGCAGACCGTCAGCGGTGACGAAATCGAAGCCGGAGACCATCATTTTGCCGGAGGCGTCGAATTCGGTCATCTTCTGGGCGTCGGCGATCATGTCGGCGAAAGTGTTCCACTTCGGCGGGTAGGGTACATTGTGTTTTTCGAACAGCGCCGGGTTGACCAGGGCGCCGCCGTTCTCCAGGTTGGATTCCTGGGGGAAGCCGTAGAGCTTGCCGCCGCAGTAGTATCCATTCAAGGTTGAGGGAAAATAAATTTGCTGGGCCTGGGCGTAGGTCATGATGTCCGCCGGAACCTCAAGCAGGCGACCGCCAAGCGCGTAGGAGCACACCCAGGTGCCGAAAATCTCGAGCACGTCGGCTTCGGTTCCCGCCGCCATGGAGGTCTGCAGGTTCTGGATGTACTGGTCGTACTCAAAGGTCTCGTACTTGACCTGGATGTTGGGATTCTGCGCCATGAACTTGTCGATCAGGGTCTGGTTGGCTTTCTGGAAACCCGGATCCTGGTTGGACCACAGCCGCAGGGTAACCTTCCCGCCTCCGGTAGAGGCTCCGCCGCAGGAGACAAGCAATAGGGCGAGGATCACCACGACAGAAAATAAAATGCGCTTCATATTTCTCTCCTTTCAAGCTTTGAGTTTAGTCGAATGAGTTTTAGGCAAATGAATTGCGATTTTCGTTTTGGCCTCCTTCCACTCACACCAGGTTGTTTTCATCTCTATTAAACACGACATTTTGATTTTTCGCAGTCAACTTGGACCGGCCGGTTATTTGCGCTTAAAGAGCAGGCGTTCGGCATTGCGGAAATAGACTTTCTCCAGCACGTCCTCGGGCAAGTAAAGTCCGCACACATGCCAGCGGCCCTGCTCGGGGACGGGGGAGGCGTTGTAATTGAAGTATTCATCGTCGGTCTCGAGGAATCGGTAGATGACCCGATACGCCTCGAGGTTCGGCCCGAAGTCCGAGCCGAACAGGATGCGGTCGGCATATTTCAGGAAGAAGCTCCGGGAGGTATAGGGCTGGCGGCCCAACTCGCCGATGCGGGCGGCGAAGTCCACGTGGAAGTTCGGGCAACGGTCGAGCAGGGCGCCCACCCAGGCCAGGTCTTCGGCATAGCAGCCGACGTGCGCACCGATGAAGGCGGTGCGCGGGTGGCGGGCCACCAGCTCCGCCAGCCCGCCCAGGATGCTCAGGAAGGGCGGGAAGGGCGGGCTGGGGAAATGCCAGTCCGGGTGGATGTGCAACTCCTCCCAGCGCTCGTTGGTCTCGTCCAGCGGGTCGAAAAAGGCCACCGGATCGGCGACGTGAATGACCACCGGCCAGCCCAGCTCGGCGGCCGTCTCCCAGACCGGGTCCAGGCGCGGATCGTCGACCTTGACCAGCTCGCCGGCCTGGTCGCGGACTTGCAATCCGAACGGTTTCCAGATCTTCAGCCCGGCCGCGCCCCGTTCTTTCTGGACCCTTAGCCTGCTCGCCGCCCATTCGGGGAAGCGGTCGCCCTTTTCCTTCCACTGCGACCAGTCCACGCCGCCGAACACCAGGAAGCGTTCTCCGGCGGGTTTGAGTTTTTCCAGATGCTCTTGAAGAACGGACTCACCCCAGCCTCCATCCAGGTCGACGTAGCGTACGATCCCGGCCTGATCCAGGAGTGCAAGCAGCTCAGCCAGCGGGCGGCGGATCCAGCCCCCGCCGAACTCGTCACCGAGATGATCGTGGGCATCGATGGCCGGGAAGCGCGGTTTTTCGACCAAAGTGGTCCTGGTCACTAGGGCCGACCGCGGGTGGTATTTTTCAAGCTCCATTCACTCTCCGAAAACGCGAAACAAGTTTGGCATGGATGAGGCGGGCTCAGGCGATGATGATGCGGACGCCCCGTTCCTGCAGCCCGGCGATAAATTCCTTGGGCGTCTCGCGGTCGGTGATGATGGTCCGCACGCTCTCGATCGGCACGAGCAGTGCGGCGGATACCCGGCCGAATTTGGTATGATCTGCCACGATGATCGTCTCCTGCGCGGCGTGCAGCATGGCGCGATCGGTCTGCGCCTCGGGCAGGTATTCGCCGGTCAGGCCCTGTTCCAGGTTGATGGCGCGGATGCCGATGATGGCCTTGTCGGCGCGCACCTCTTCCAGGGATTGTTCGGCGATGTGACCGATGAAGGAGAGTTCGGTTGGAAAGAGCATGCCGCCGATGCTGACCAGGGTGATATCGGGTATCTCGACCATCAGGTTGAGCACAGGCAGCGAATTGGTGATCACGGTCAGGCCGCGGCGGTCCCTGAGGTGCTGGGCCACCTGCAGGACGGTCGACCCGCTGCCCAGGACGAGGGTGTCGCCGTCGTGGACCAGTTCAGCCGCGGCGCGCCCGATGCGCTGTTTGCATTCAGCCTGTTGCTCCCGGCGCATGAGCATGGGAGACTCGGGCGGCGCATGCGCGACCGGGATCGCACCGCCGTGGACGCGTTGGAGCTTCCCCTGGCTTGCCAGCGTTTCCAGATCGCGGCGGGCGGTGGCTTCACTGACTTCGAAAGACTCGCAGATCTCGACCACGCTGATGCGCCGGTTCCGCACCAGCAGCTGGACGATCTGGTTTTGGCGTTCAACGCCAGAGATGGGCTGGGAAATGTTCACTTTGCCTGATCTGGCTACCACTCATAAACAATCACAATCAATCATAACCGCTTATATTCTCGCATGCCGGGTGAGCGGATTCAAGTGACGAATGTCACCTTCCGTGGAAAATTACGGGAGGCCATCATGATGTGACGACTCCTATCGTGTAAAGATGTTTGGTGTTTCCCGGCCGGTGCCCCGCGATGCCGCGTTGTATGACGCATTGGTACTATTGATTTCCCGTCGGGAGTGTGCGACAATGTCATCGTCCTGTGGCGGGGTAGGAAGGACGTTCGGAGGATGACGTCCGATCGAATCTGGAGTTTCGGATGTGCCACGGGCGATCAAGGTTCCGAGGGCAGAGGTGACATCAAAACAGGCAGTCAATTAAACTATTTTCTTTATCCGTAACGGAGACCCTATGAAAAAATTGTCACCTTTCTTATCGATGCTCGTCATCTTGTCCGTGCTGTCGGCCTGCAGCTTCCCCACCTGGCTTACATACACCAATACTGCCTACGGCTTCCTGCTGAAATATCCGCCGGGAGGCTCGATCGTTGCCGGTGCAACCGACACCTCGATCCGCATCCAGCTGCCGATTACGCCTGGGACGAACCTGGTGGAAAAATATCTGGAAATATCCGTGCAGGACGGCGTCTCGACTTGCGAGAGCCCGCTTGCCGCAGGGTATGCGCCCGGCATCCTGACTCCCACCAGCATGACGATCAATGGACTGACCTGGGTCAGGGAGGAGGCCTCGGAAGGCGCGGCCGGCTCGATCTTCGACTGGACCGCGTATTCGACCGTCAGCGGTAGCGTGTGCGTCAGCCTGACCTTTGTCCTGCACTCCCATAACCCGGGCGTGTACGTCACCCCTCCACCGACGTTCAACCGGTCGGCGGAGTCATTCGTCTTCATCTTGATCGTGGATACGTTCAAGTGGCTCAACGGCGCGGCGATCACGCCGACCCCGGACCTGGCCATGGCAGTAATGAGCAGTACGGCCACGCCTCCGCCCACGCCGGTATCGACCAGAACGCCCACGCCTCAAAGTTCCGATACGCCCACGTCGGTGTCGTCGGGCACGCCCTCCACCGCCGGTCTGGCCTTCACTCCAAAAACAACCCCGCCGGTCTTCCCCTATCTGAGGAATTGCAATCCAAACGATGGGCAAATCCACTTTGCGGTGATGGTCTCCGATCCGTCCATGGTGCACAGCGTGGTGCTCTTCCTGCGTTTGAAGAACCAGTCCACCGGCGCAGAGACGCCGTGGAACCAAGGGCTGGTGATGTCCCCGCAGGGGAACGGGATGTATGAGACCGACCTCTCCTCGGACCAGATCCCCAATCTCTCCGACATTTCCAGGCTCAATGCAAAGGCCTGGCTGGAATACCAGTTCGCCGCCACCGCTGGTCAGGGGGATGTCATCGGGCGCAGCCCGGTGTACAACGATGTCACTTTGATCCCTTGTAAGTAGCCGGGCTGGTTGAAAAGCGGCCAATTGACACTATAGATAATGACCAGCCTCCATTCAACATGGAGGCTGGTCGATTCTTGGGGGTGTTCTACAAAATCAAGCCTTTGTACTATTGAACTAAATAGCGGCTGGCGCGACAATCAAGCTGCCTGACGAACACAGTAACATCTTCAGGCCAAGCAGGCCCGCGATCCGTTTTCATTTTCGGGAGGGAGACCGTATGAAAAATCTAGTCAAGCTCGTTGCCGTATTCATCCTTGTATCCATCCTGGCTGCCTGTAACCTGCCGTCCTGGTACACATACGCCAATATGACTTACCATTTCCAGCTACAATTTCCCCCGGGAGGGGCGGTCGTGACCAACACGCCCACTGCCGCCCGCATCCAGCTCCCGATTGCTGCGGGGACCAACCTGGCGGAGAAATACCTGGATATTTCCGTGGCGACCGGCGTTTTCCCGTGCCTGAGCCCGGAGGCGGCCGGATATGAACCCGGTTCTCTCACGCCGGTCCACCTGACGATCAACGGGTTGGACTGGACGAAGGTCAGTGGCGGGGAGGGGGCGGCCGGCTCGTATTACCAATGGACTGGCTATTCGACCGGCAGTGGGGACATCTGTGTCAGCCTCACCTTCGTCTTGCATTCACATCCCCCGGGCGTCTATGCCACACCGCCACCGGAATTCAACCAGGCGGGTGAGTCGGTCATATTTGAGCTGATCGTCGACACGTTCACCTGGCTCGTCGGACCGCTGCCCACGCTCGTGGTAACGTATACGCCGACGCCGGTGGTTTCCTTTACGCCGACGCCCGCCATCTTCATCCCGCCGACCCTCGTGCCCACAACGACTTTCACGCCGACTGGTTTAGGTTTATTCTTCATCCCGCACCTGAATGCCTTTTGCCGCCTAGGCCCCGACCCGATCTTCGACTCGATCGATGTGGCCATGAAGGGGCAGTCGTACCCGATCGACGGGCGCGATGCCGGAAACGCCTGGTTCCGGATCATGCTAGGACCCAACAGGTATTGCTGGGTGCTGCAGTCCACAGGCTCGGCTTCAGGCGATCTGTCCAAATTGCGCGTGCTGTTCTCCCCGCCGACCCCCACCTTCACGCCCGTCCCGGTCGACTGCAGCCAGTACAAGGACCCCAAAAGCTGCATAGCGGTCCAGGCATGCAAGTGGCAATCGGTCGTCGGGGCAACAGGAGCAGGAAAGTGTGTCAATAAATAAAAGCCGTTCGTTGGGGGTTGGGCTTGTTCGAAAATCAAAGCGCTCCAAAACGGGGCGCTTTGGGTTTGGATGCAGAGGGTTATTTTTTGGCTTTCACTGCCCTGGCGATGGCGGCCACGTGCTCAGGCGTGCTGCCGCAGCAGCCGCCGACCACGCGCGCTCCGAGAGCCACATACTTGAGCGCGTATTCCCCCATCTGCGCAGGGGTCAGGTCGTAGGCTGCGACCCCATCGGCCATGCGCGGCAGGCCGGCGTTGGGCTTGGCCCACAGCGGGAATCCCGGCTCTGCAGCTGCGTACTCCTGCTGGATCTTTTCCATATTTTCAAGGGTCGTGCCGCAGTTGGCGCCGACCACGGCTGCTCCCATGGCTTTATATTTCTTGATCATCTCGGCCGGCTTGACGCCCATCATCGTGCGCACGCCCCGGTCGTAGCTGAAGGAGACCACGATGGGCAGGTCGGTAACCGAGCGCGTCCCGTTGAAGGCGGCATCCGCTTCGTCGTAGGAAAACATGGTCTCGATGACCAGCAGGTCCACCCCGCCCTCGGCCAGGGCCCTGGCCTGCTCCGCGAAGGTCGCAGTCGCCTCCTCGGCGGTCAGCGGCCCGAGAGGTTTCATCAGCGCGCCGGTCGGTCCGATGGAGCCGGCGACGAGCATATCCGGGCGGGTCGCAGCAGCCTTGCGCGCCAGCTCGACGGCGCGCTGGTTGATCTCGGGGGCGCGGTCGACGTACTTCGATTCCTTCATGCGCAGGCGCGTCCCGCCGAAGGTGCAGGTCAGGATCAGGTCCGAGCCGGCAGCGACGAAGGCGTTTTCCAGATCCAGCACCAGCTCGGGCCGGTCGATCACCAGCTCCTCGGGCGGCGTGCCCGGCTTGACCCCCATCTTTTGCAGGTTGGTGCCGGTCGCCCCGTCGGCGATCAGGAGCTGATTGGCCAGCAAGCGTTCCAGGAATTTGTTCATGCGTCCTTCTCCCGTGGCGCTATTATACCTGCTCCGGCGGCATGATAGAATGGGTGCATGAAATTTTCCCCGCCGCCGCGCCTCTGGCCGTCCGCCTTTTATTTCATTTACTTTGTCGGTTTTGCCGCCCTGGGACCGTTCGAGGCGCTCTACTTTCAAAGCCGGGGTTTGTCCGGGGACCAGATCGGCCTGCTGATGGGTTTCATCCCGCTGGTGATCCTCCTGGCTGCCCCGCTGTGGACGGCGCTGGCGGACCTGACACACCGCCACAAAGCGATCCTGCTCGGCACCTTGGTTTTCGTGGCGATCCTGTCCGCCGTCATCCCGGCCATCCGCCCGACCGCGTGGCTGTTTCCCGCGGTCGGCTTGTCCGCCTTCTTTGTTGCGCCGCTTGCGCCCATGGCCGACAGCGCCACGCTCTCCATGCTGGCGGGGGAACGGGACAAGTACGGCCGCATCCGCATCTGGGGCACCGTCGGCTGGGGTCTGGCCGGACCGCTGGCCGGCGCCCTGCTGCAGCGCTGGGGTCTGGTCTGGGCTTTCTGGATCTATGCCGCGGCGCTGTGCCTGCTGCTCATCCCGGGCAGCCAGCTGACCTTCAACCGGGCGCGTGCCGGGCTGCCTTTCCTTCAGGGTGTGCGCAAGTTGCTGGCCGACCGCAGGTGGCTGCTGTTCCTTTTCCTGGCCATGGTGGGAGGCATCGGCTTTTCGGCCACCAACAACTATCTCGCCGTGCTGATGAACAGCCTGGGCGGGACCAATACGCTGACCGGGGTGGCCCTGACGGTTTCGACCGTATCCGAGCTGCCCATGATGTTCTTCTCTCACCTGCTGCTCAGCCGCCTTAAACCCCGCGGCCTTTTCATCCTGGCGGTGGCGTTCGGCGCGGTGCGCTGCCTGCTGTACGCCTCCATCGGCGCTCCTGCCGGGATCATTGCCGTCCAGCTGCTCCACGGCCTGACCTCCCCGGCCCTGCTGGTGGCCGGGGTCAACTATGCCGCCGCCAATGCCCCGGCGGGGCTGGAAGCCACGGCGCAGGGCGTCTTCAGCGGTGTGCTGATGGGCGTCGGCGGGACGCTCGGCAACCTGGCGGGAGGAGTGTTGATCGGGCGCGTCGGACCGGCGGGCATGTTCGGCCTGCTCGGGATCGTCACGTTCGTCAGCCTGGGCGTCTTTCTGCTGGCTGAGCGGAAGGCTTTCCCCCGCCAGGCCTCCCAGACCTCTTCCAAATTGATACGTTGACGGGAATCCGTAGAAAGGCAGATGAATATGGGCTCTTTTGATTCAGCCAGACAACAGGTCCTCGAGAAGGCCCAGGAGCTGACCCGCAAGGGTTACCTGATCGCCACCGGAGGCAACCTCTCGGTGCGCATCCCCGGGCAGGAGGCGATGGCCATCACCCCCTCGGACTACGACTACATGAAAATGACCGCGTACGACGTGTGCGTGCTGGACTTCGCCCTCACCGTACTGGAAGGTGGGCGCAAGCCCTCGGTCGAGTTGGGCATGCACGCTGCCATTTACCAGGCGCGCCCGGATGTGAATGCCATCGTCCATACTCATCAGGTCTATGCCAGCACACTGGCGTTGATCGACGCACCCATCCCGGCCCTGTTCGACGAGCAGGCGCGCTTCCTCGGGCGGAAAGTGGCGATTATCCCGTATGCCCCCTCCGGCACCGGTATGCTCCGCAGCACCATCGCCCGGCACGTCCGCGACCACAACAACGCCTACATCCTGAAAAACCACGGGGCGCTGTGCTTCGGTGAGGACGCCGAGCGTGCCGCCCACAACGTCGAGATCCTCGAAAAGTGCGCCCTGGCTTACCTGCTGGCGCTGTGCACCGGGCGCGAGGTCAGCCGCATCCCGCTGCCGGTACGCGAAGTCGCTTTTTCCAAACTGCGCGCCGACCAGAAGAAGTTCGAATGAGCTCACCGCAGAGTACGCCGACCCCGGCACCCGCGTCCGGGGCGGGTGCCGGGGTCGGCGGTAAAAGGACAAAACTCGAAACCAAGGCTTCCAAGCGGGGTTGACTAAACTATAATCGAGGAAGATTCCCATCTCCCTGTGACAGAAAGAGACCGCCATGACCGAACCCCAGCAGTACGCCATCTCCGAGTGGCCCGACACCGCCGAGATCTACACCCAGCTGAAGGAGCTGATCAAGCAGCCGCCGCGGCCCATCCGCCGCGACAAGATGGACGAGTTCCTTCAATACTTCGAGGCAAAGTGCCGGAAGTCCAAGGAGCTGACCGAGGCCGCCAAGCAGTTCATCCCCGGTGGGGTGCAGCACAACCTGGCCTTTAACTATCCGTTCCCGATGGCGATCGAAAAGGCCGAGGGCGCTTACATGTGGGACGTGGACGGCAACCGCTACATCGACTTCCTGCAGGCCGGCGGCCCGACCGTGCTGGGCAGCAACTACGCCCCGGTACGCGAAAAGGTGATGGAGGTGATCAACCGCTCCGGCCCGGTGACCGGTCTGTTCCACGAGTACGAGCTCAAGCTGGCCCAGCTGGTCAACCGCCTGATGCCCAACGTCGAGATGCTGCGCATGGCCGGCTCCGGGACCGAGGCGGTCATGGCTGCCATCCGCGTGGCGCGCACCCACACCCGCAAGAAGAAGGTCATCAAGGTTGGCGGGGCTTACCACGGCTGGAGCGACCAGATGGTCTACGGGCTGCATATCCCCGGGACCGGGCGCTTCGAGGCCAAGGGCATCCCGCGCGGTTCCAGTGCCCACACCCAGGAGTTCTACCCCAACGACCTGGGCGCCCTGCGCCGCCTGCTGACCTTCAACCTGGTGCGCGGCGGGACGGCGGCGGTGATCGTCGAGCCGGTCGGGCCCGAGAGCGGCACGCGACCGGTCTACAAGGATTTCAACCAGAAGCTGCGCGAGCTGTGCGACGAGTTCGGCGCCCTGCTGATCTTCGACGAGGTCGTGACCGGCTTCCGCCTAGGCATGGGCAGCGCCCAGGGTTACTTCGGCGTCAAGCCCGACCTGACCGTCTTCGGCAAGTGCATCACCGGCGGCTACCCGATGGCCGGGGCGCTGGGCGGCCGCAAGGACGTGATGATGCACCTCTCGGCCGGCATCGGCGGCACGGGCGAGCGTGCCTACGTCGGCGGGACGCTCTCGGCCAACCCGCTCTCCTGCGTGGCGGGCTATTACGCCCTGCTCGAGATGGAGAAGACGGATGCCCCGGTGCTCGCCGGGCGGGCCGGCGACCGCCTTACCCGCGGGCTGAAGGACATCATCGAGGAGCATCACCTGCCCTTCGTGGCCTACAACCAGGGCTCGATCGTCCACCTGGAGACGGCCGGCGTGATGCTGCTGGACTTCCGCAACCTGCTCAAGATCGCCCGCGAGCTCAAGCCTCGCAACCACATGATGCAGGAGATGGGTGCGGCTTACATGTCCCAGGGCATCATCACCCTGGCTGGCAGCCGCATGTACACCAGCATGGCCGACACCGATGCGGTCATCGACGACGCCCTGAACCGCTTCGAGGTCGTGCTGAGCAGTTGCGAATAAACGATGACCCTCCCCTACACGCTTCTCATTCTCAGCGAGCAGGCGCAGGAGTATGTGCGTCTGCTCGCTGAGGCTTCCTTGCCCGGCCTGAGCCTGGTCGCCGCGACCGGGCCGGAGCAGGCGCTGAAGCGTAGGGCGGAGTTTGACCTGGTCTTCGGCGAGCCTGCGCTGATCAGAGAGGTGCTGGCGGGGCTTTTGAACCTGCATTGGGTCCAGGCCACCTGGGCCGGGGTGGAGCCGCTGCTCGACCCGTTGCTGCGGCGTGACTATGCCCTGACCAACGCGCGCGGCATCTTCGGCGGGCTGATGTCCGAGTACGTCTTCGGTTACCTGCTGGCGCACGCCCGCCAGCACCAGGCGCGCCTTGCCGCCCAGCAGGCGGGCCGCTGGGACCGCACTGAGCCCGGCAGCCTGCGCGGGAAACTGCTCGGCCTGCTGGGGGTCGGCTCGATCGGCTGCCATCTGGCGGGCACCGGCCGGCATTTCGGCATGCGCGTGCGCGGCTACACCCGCTCGAGCGAATCTTGCCCGGACGTGGAGCAGTACTTTCACGAGGCGGACCTGCCGGCTTTCACCGAGGAGCTGGATTACCTGATCAACACCCTGCCGGGCACGGCCGCCACGCGGCACATCGTCGACGCCGCTTTGCTGTCCGGTCTGCCCGAGCAGGCGGTCTTCGTCAACGTGGGGCGCGGCAGCAGCGTGGACGAGGCCGCCCTAGAAGCTGCCCTGCGGTCGGGCAAGCTGGCCGGGGCGGTGCTGGACATCTTCGAGCAGGAGCCGCTCCCGCCCGGGCATCCCTTCTGGAGCACACCGAACCTGGTTATCACCGCCCATGTCGCCGCCCCCACAATCCTGGCGGACATGGCCGGGGTGTTCATCGAGAACTACCGCCACTTGCTGGCGGGCGAGCCGTTGAAATATCGGGTGGACTTCGAGCGCGGGTACTGAAAGTCGAAATTCCCGGCGATCATTTGGGAGTACCGAAATTCGACGGCTGCACGAAGGCATACCGGGTGGTTAGCAAGCGGGTTGGGAGATGCTGAAATCGGGTCGCTGGCGTTTCGGTGCCTTCACGCCCGCCGGTCCTTTCACCGCCAGTTCGTTCGACCTGGCTGTACCATAAGGGTGATAGACAAATGCGTCGATTTCAAGGAAAATAAGATTGGGACGGGACAAGAATAGCGAACATTGCATCCAATCGTTGCAGCCCTCTGAACAAACGAACGCGTGTAGCAGCCCATCGTGGCCCGTTGCGCCTTTGCTTGTCCCGGATACCGGTCGTATCCGCTCAAAAGTAAAGGAGGAAAGGCCTATGAAGTCCAGATTTGAACTCTACCGGGCGCTGGCGGGAATTGCAGTCGTCTGCCTGGTGGCATCCGCCTGCGTCCCCGTCCGTTACGGGGGCATCGTGAGGGGCGTCGTCTATGCGGACCTGAACGGCAGCGGCACGATCGAGGCGGGCGAGGGACCGCTGCAGGGCGCCACAGTCCATTTGAATGACTGCGGGCCGGCCACGTCACAGATCACCGACGTGGAGGGCAGGTTTAACTTCATTAATCTTCCGGAAGGGACCTGCCACGTCTCGGTCAGCAAGGGAGGCTGGGAGTTCACGGGCTCCTATCCGAGCCTGGGGTATCCCGTCCCGGTCGCCTCCAACCCGGACCTGCCGACCGCCTTCAGCCTCTACATGGGGCCGGTGATGGATTTCATCCTGACCGACACGGCCAGTCCGACCCCCGTCGCCTCGCCAAGCCTAGAACCGTCGGCCACATTGGTACCGTCGTACACCCCGACCCTCCCGCCGACCCTGGTCCCATCGTCCACCCCGACCCTCCCGCCGACCTTGGTGCCCTCGGCCACTCCCGTCGAGTCCACGGCCACGGCGACCCTCCCGCCGACCCTGGTGCCCTCGCCCACGCCTGTCGAGCCCACGGCCACGGCGACCGCCACGCCGGTCGTGGCGACCGCGACCTCCTCGGAGCCGATGGTCACGCCGCGTGAAGCCGCGGTTAACTGCCGGTTCGGACCGGGCGTCGAATTCCTGACCGTCGGCGCCCTTAAAGTGGGGAAGATCGTACCGATCCTGGGAACGAATTCGGCGCGCAGCTGGTGGCAGATCCAGAACCCGCTGGACATCGCCGGTCATTATTGCTGGGTTGCGGACAGCGTTGTGCTGACCTCCGGCGACCTGTCGCGGGTGCCGGTCGTGCCCATCCCGGTGGGGCTGGTCATCGAGGTGTCGGTCGATCCGTTCCCGGCCACCATCTATGGTTTCTGCCATGAGCCGAACGCCTTCGGCCCACGCGGCTCGATCACGACCAACGGGCCGGCTTCGGTGGTCTACCACTGGGAGATCTGGAAGGACGGCAGCCTGTACCACGCCACTTCGGACGCGACCCTGGCTTTCGCTTCCGCCTCGACCCAGTCGCTCGACCCTGGCGCCGACCATGGGGATTGCGGCAGCTACGTCGTCAAGCTGATTGTTACAAGCCCCAACAGCATGTCCGCCCAGCAGAGCTTCACCATCGCGGCTGCCCGCGTGACCAGCATCACTGTCCAGCCGATCGCGACCCTGCACGGCTACTGCCATGAGCCGAACGCCTTCAACCCGCTTGGCTCGATCACGACCAACGGGCCGGCCTCGGTGGTCTATCATTGGGAGATCTGGAAGGACGGCAGCCTGTACCACGCCACCTCGGACGCGACCCTGGCTTTCGCTTCTGCCTCGACCAAGTCGCTCAACCCCGGCGCCGACCATGGGGATTGCGGCAATTACGTGGTCAAGCTCATTGTTACAAGCCCCAACAGCAAATCCGCCCAGCAAAGCTTTATGATCACGGAACCGTGACCCAAGATTTTCCGGAGCATGGGTAGGCTGTGTCAGGCCGTAAGAAAAGCTTCGTGACAAACAACTGTTTGTGAACCTCCCCCGGCAAAGCCGGGGGAGGTTGATAATACCTTGAGAACTACCGCCGCTTGCTGGCTGGCTGGCGAGCCGTTGAACTACCAGGTGGACTTCGAGGGCGGGTATTGAATGGTTTCATGTCAGGGCTGGTCCAAAGTTTGCTGATGCGTGGGTAAAGCCCCAGATGTAATAGGTGATGGATTATCATCAACCATGAATTGCATTTCGCTCTGGACGTGAGGTCTGAACCATTTGCATTCATCTAGTTCTTGGTCTATACTCGAGGCAGGCTGGGAAAGAGCCTTTTGATCGTCGCTTGTCCGACGATCTCTTATCCTTGGAGGAAGCTCAAATGGGAGTTTGCCATGGCAAAAGCGCCAATCACGACCACTGCCTCTAGTCGGGAGGAGACCAAGTTGTATTTAGATATCCTGCTTACCCAATACAAGAGCGTTCGGGATGAGATTTTGGCGGTGCTCAAGGAGACACATGATTTATCAATTTACTCCCTCGTATCCACTGCCGGATTGGCCACATTGATTGTGACGTTGATCAATAGCTCCCCCAATTTGCTTGCCTCTTTCCTGATCGTTTTGCCGCTGCCTTTCATGGCGATGTTGATCACTTTCCTCGGCCATTTGGTCGCGGCCGCGAACCTCTCCAATTACGTATCCTCGCATATCGAAACGCAGATCGAAGATCTTTTACTGACCATGGATATAAGAAGCCCGCGAATTAACCAGTTCATCGGGTGGGATACATTTATTCATAAAGAAATGCGATTTTCTGCAAGATGGCTGCATACCATGCTATGGCCGGTTGGACAGGGAGCTCTGATCTGCATGCCAATCCTTGTGTCGCTCGTGGCGTTTTACTTCACAGTCTCGATCGCGCATCTGCCTCTTATTCCATGGTGGCAGATTGTGCTATGGATAGATACCGTAGTCATCGTCTTTTGTTTCATCACGAGCATTATCGCGATTCATCAAATCGGACTTCTGCGAAATAAATCTTAATCCCACAATCCACAAGCAGATAAGCAGTGGCGATCATTTCGGCCCAGATTGCTGGAATATCGCCTTAAATTGACTACCGCGCGGCGTTTTATGATGTAGATGAGGCCGTGTTGTCAGTACCAAACCAATCATACCCGACCGATGAAGAAAATTCCCTTGCTGACCTTCCAGATCCATTCGTCCGATCTGCATTTCGAACCCTCAAATCTCCAAGTCGCTATTAGTGAGGTTTTGTCACTCAACGGCAATGGTATTCGGACGGATATATCCTGGTCCGATATTGAACCGGAAAAGGGAAAATTGGATTCAGAAAAAGTGGAGTGGTATCAGCATTACCTTGAAGAAGCGGATAAACACGGTCTGGCAACGATTTGCAACCTATATGGGATGCCAGGTTGGGCTAAAGCACTATATCGAAAACATACCGATGAGTTTTTTGAGCGGTGGAGCATTTACTGTCAAAAGGTGGACACGATTCTGGGAGACAGCATTGAAGTCGTGCAAGTGTGGAACGAGCATAACAATCCTCTTTATTCCTTGGTCTCATATGCAACCATTCCTACTCTGATTAATTTGGCCCGCAACCGGCTGAACAGAAAACGGAAGATAGCCGTCAATGTTTTAGTAGAGATGCCGCTTTGGGAAACCTATACAAATTATCTGCTGAAAAAAGCCCAGGCATCGATTGACATCATTGGTATTGATCATTATCCAGGGACATATAGCTTGAGTAGGGCGAAAAGTTGGAAACCTTTGAAGACCTTGTTAAATCGGGTCAATGATCCCGGTGATCTTTGGTATGGCAAGGTCCCGGCTATTTTGGAAACAGGGTTTTCTACCTATATTCCGGCGATCAAGAATTTTTCGAGGCTACAAAAGTGGATTCAAGACAGTTTCAGTGCCATAGGCAGGATAAACGAAAGGTACCAAAATTCTTTATATATTTTGAACTGGTATAAACTCTTTAATGACCGCAATGAGGGCATTTTTAATGTTCTGGGCCATTTTGGAATCCTGCGGATGCTCCGGGATGATCATAAAGTCATCCGGAAACAACCTGCCTATGATGCGCTTGCAAAAAGCCTAAGTCTTCTTAATACCCCATAGGCTTTTGATAACAAGCCTATCCCAATATCCTTGCGTCTCCCGGGTTGTGGCTAACCGGTCTTTTATGCAGATGTGCGACGCACTTCTAAAGTGCGTCGCACATCTCATTACCCATTCAGCCTCTGGTAGCTGGCCTTGTTCTGTTTGTAGAAGGCCTGGAACTCGGCGAACATCTTGTCGTAGATGGCCCGGTTCTCCGGGTTGGGCTGATACTTCGCCTTGACCTCGATCTTCTGCGGGATGTCCTCGAACTTCAGGTAACCCAGGCCAACCCCGGCGATCAGGGCCGCGCCGCGGGCGTTGGCCTGGATCGGGTCGCACACCTGGCGGATGGTCACGTCCATCACGTCGGCCATGATCTGGCACCAAACGTCCGACTTACCGCCGCCGCCGACGATGGCCAGCTCCTTCACCTTGCGCCCGAGGAACTTCTCGGTGGCGGGCAGCAGCCAGCGGGTGTTGAAGGCCACCCCCTCCAGGAAGGAGCGGATGATGTCCTCGCGCGTGTTCTCCAGCGACAGGTTGAACAGGGCGGCGCGGGCATGCCGGTCGTCGATCGGGGCGCGCTCGCCGTAGATCCACGGCATGTACATCAGGCCGTGGCTGCCGGGCGGCGTGCGGGTAGCGATGCGGTCGAAGGTCTCGAACACGTCCGGTACGTCCCCGTTGCAGTACAGCTCGTCGTTGTGGAACAGGATCTTGTCGCGCAGGAAGTTCAGGTTGCCGCCGGCCGTGGTCTGCAGGACGATCATCAGGTACTTGCCCGGGATGGCGCACGGCACCGAGGCCAGGAAGGAGGACAGGTCGGTCTTCTTGAACGGCACGTGGGCCGCCAGCCAGGAGGAGGTGCCGATGTAGACGTGCCCGTCGAAATCGTCCACCGCCCCCGACCCGATGGTCGAGGCGGTCACGTCGATCGACCCGGCGACCACCTTGACGCCCGGCTTCAGCCCCAGCTCCAGGGTCACGTCGGGCTTCAGGTTGCCGATCACCGAGGTGCACTGCACGATTTCGGGGAACTTGTCGGCGGCGATGCCGCAATCCTTGAGCAGGGCCTGGCTGTAGGTCACGTTGGCCGAGTCGCGATTGTCGGTCACCCAGTCGGTCAGGACCGAGTCGGGGGTGCAGACGAACCTGCCGGTCAGGCGCAGGTTCATGTAATCCAGGGCGGTCAGGAACTTAAAGGTCTTCTGATAGACCTCCGGGAGCTCGTCGCGCACGAAGAGCATGTGTGCCGACGGGTCGGTGCCGGTCAGGGTCGGCGCTCCGCCGGTGATGTTGATCCAGCGCAGGACCTTGAACAGGTCGTAGCCCTCCACGTTGATCAGGCCGTGGGCCAGCTTGTAGATGTGCTTCGCCCCGCGCATGTCCAGCCAGGAGATGATGTTGGTCAGGGCCTTGCCGTCGGCGTCCACCGGGACGGTGCACTCGCCCTGGGTCGAGCAGCATACCGCCACGATGTCCTCGACCGGGACCAGGTCCCGCTGGATCAGCATTTTGGCGGTGCTGAGGAACGCCCCCCACCAGTCCTCCGGATCCTGCTCGGCACCGCCCTCCGGCAGCACGTGCAGGGGGATCTCCTGGACCTCCCAGCCGGCGAACTTGCCCGAGACGGAGACCAGGGCGGTCTTGAAGGCGGAGGTGCCCAGGTCGACGGCGAGGATATAGGGTTCTTTCTCCATATGATTTCAGTTCTCCTTCGACGTTCGGTTCTGGATAATGGCTTGTATTGCAGGGTTTCCGTGGGGCGTTTTTCCCACTCCATGACCGGCGGAATATTCACTAGCTATAACCCCGCTGCGAGCAGAAGTGCCGGGGCAGCGGGCGGCTTGTATTATAGTCCCGCCGGTGAAAAAGCGCCTGGTCCGGTGCGAGTCGTCTTGCGCAAGTCTTCAAATGAACCGCCAAGGGCGCTAAGTTCGCGAAGGAGATCGAAGATGCTTGGCGGCCTTTCCCGGAGGGACACCAGGACGGCGCGCGTCTTCGCGGTTCGGCTGGATTTATTCCTTCGCCAGCTCACGATCGGCAGCGGCCAGGATCTCGTCCAGCTCACGCGCGACCGCCTCCGGCAGCGGGTCGACGAGCGGACCAGCCAGGATCGCCTCGACCTTCTGACGGGCTAGCGAATACATGCCCGGTTTGCCCAACTTGCTCCAGCTTTCGTAGGTGTGCCGGTCGGCCAGGGCAGGATAGAGGAACTCGTCGCTGCGTGCGGCCAGGCGGGTGCTCTTTGATTTGAGGAAGTTGCCTCCCGGGCCGACCTGGGCGATATCGGCATACAGATCCTTGGCCTCGCTCGAATCCACGCCGTTGAAGAGGCGCTCGCAGTAATGGGCCAGCTCGTTGTCGACTACGATCTGCTCCAGGACCAGGAGCTGGTCGCCTTCTATCTCGCCGATGCCGGTGATGATGTCCGCCCCGGCGCACACGGCGGGGAAGGTGGTGACCAGTTTTTCCAGGACGGCCTCGGGTCCGGGCTGTTTGGCGTCCGCGGTGCAGCCGGCCGACCCGGTCGGCAGGTCATAAAAACGGCCCATCTGGGTCAGGGCGGCGCTCATCAGACCCATCTCCGGCGTGCCGCCCAGGTAGGCGCCGTTGCGCAGGTCGACCGTTCCGGTGGCGTTGCTGAAGATCAGCGGCCGGCCGGGATGCGCCATCTGGTAGATGACGATGCCTGAGAGCGTCTCTGCGGTGGCGACGCAGATGTTGCTGAACAGGCTGGCGGGGCCGGTGGTGCCGGTGGTCGGCATGGGCATGATCTGCACCGGCAGGTTCAGCTCACCCAGCTCCAGGTAGGCGTCCAGCATCTGCCCGTCGTGCATCAGCGGCGCGACCGGGCAGTAGATCAGTGAGAAGGCGTGCCGCTCCCGGACGGCTGCTTCCGATCCCAGCACGGCTGTCAGACCGGCGATCAGGTAGGGGACCTGATTGGTGAAGTGCAGCTCGTGCTCGCCGTGCTTGGAGGAGAATTGCAGCATGGCGAAGAACTCGTGCAGGGCGCGCGATTCGGCCGGGGCCTCGGAGGCACAGGTGGGGGCCCAGGCCATCACGCCCTGGTCCATCTGCTGGAAGACGCGCAGGCTGTCCTGGATGTCCTGCTTCGTCCCGTAACGTCGCTCGCCGGTGGCGAAGTCCATCACGAAGGAAGCCGTCCCGTCGATGCAGTAGCGCGTGACCGGGGAGGGGAGCGGGTAGTCGTAAGCCGGGTTGCGGGCGCCCAGGACGAAGCTCCTGGGCGCGGCTTGCAGCGCCTCGGCGACCATCTCGGGCGGGATGCGGGCGAGGCGCCTCTCCTCGTCCACCCGGGCGCCGTTCTTCTTCAGGATGGGCAGGGCGCGCTCGCCCAGGAATTTGACCCCCACTTCGGAGAGGATGCGCAGGCTTTCGGCGTGGATGCGTTCCTGCTCTTCCCCGGATAACACTTGCGCGGTGAGTTTCATGTTGGCCTCGTGATCCTGCGGAATGATTGCAAGGCGATCGATCCAATAAGGGCACGAAATGTTCGTGACCTTCGTGTACCCGGGTGGAAATTATTTTTCGGCTTCCCTGGCCTTGCGTTCCAGGCGCTCCAGCTCGCGGTCGGCACGCGCGTCGAGCGGCAGGGGCTGGTAATCCTTGAGAATGTCCTTGACCACGCCCTGGATGACGTCGATGATGTCCGGCATGCCGGCATCCTTCCACTTCTCGTACGTGTCGTGGAAGCCCATCTCGCTGATGTACCAGATGCCCTCCCGCACGGCCTTCAGCGTCGACTTCTGTTTCAGGAAGTTGCCGCCGGGACCGGTCTCGGCAATACTTTCCTCCAGCCACTCTTCCGAGGCGGTGGAGATGCCCTCGTGCAGCCTGACGCAGCGCCTGAAGATCTCCACGTCCATGACCATCTGCTCCGGGCACAGGATGGTCGAGCCGCCCAGCAAGCCCGGACCGACCAGGATATCCGGCCAGGCCACGGACGGGAAGGTCCAGTTGATGGCGCGTTCGTAGCTGGCCTGGGCGCCCGGGTAATACTGGTCGGTACCGCCGGTGGAGCCTTCGACCGGCAGCCCGTAGTGGCGTCCCATCTCCGTGACTGCCGCACCGAAGAGCGAGGTCTCGACCGCCCCGCCGGTGTAACGCCAGGTGTGCGGCTCGATGGTCTGCGGGATGGGCGCGTACAGGACTGGGGTGCCGGGGGCGGACGACTGGACGAGGCAGAGCATGGCCAGCAGCTCGCAGTTGGCGGTCATCAGCGTGGAGATCATGCTGGCCGGACCGGTGGTGCCCATCAACGGCATGGGCATGATCGCCACCGGGATGTCGTAGCCGACGGTCTCCAGGTAGGCGTCTGTGTAAACGTCGTCGATGACCAGCGGGGACATCGGGCACAGCAGGTATGAGAACGGGTGCGTTCCCCGGATGGTCTCCTTGCTCCCGAAGGCGATCTGCAGGATTTCCAGGAGCAGCCTGGATTTTTTCAGGCTGTCGGTCGAATCCTGGATGTGTTTGGAGCAGTTCTTGAGCACGTTGCGCCAGTAGGAGACAAAGTCGCCCAACGAGGTGCCGCTGAAGCCGCCCTCGACCATGTTCCAGTAGACGCCGATCTCATCGATGGCGTCGATCAGGTGGGTGGCTGCGAGCCAGTCGTCGAAATTGCCGGGGCGGATCTCGCCCGACTCCCAATCCAGCACGGAGATGGCGCCGCCGTCGGCCAGCAGGCTGCATTCGCCGGTGTTCATCTCCAGGTCCCAGCCCGGCCGGCGCCCGCCGAGTTTGAACTGCTTGGGAGCCTGCTTGAGTGCCTCTTCGATCAGCGTCCGGGGCAGGCGCAAGATATCCGAGCCATTTTCCCCGTCTGCGCCTGCCGCCTTGAGGATCTTGCGCCCCCTGGCGGACAGGACGCGCACGCCGGTGGTGGCCAGCACTTTCATGCTGCGCTCGTGAATTTGGATGCGTTCGGCCTCGGATAGTATCTGGATCTGTGTTTTCATGAACATCTCCTGACGGGGAGTGGATTTGCCGAATTATCGACTTTCATAAAATTCGCTTAAATCGTGTCACTCAGAGAGAGCGGTTCCTGCGACCGAAGAGTCTCTCATTCTGCCTGGAGATGCTCACCTGCACTCGCACCTACTGCTCGTGCAGGTGCAAGTGTCGCTTCGCTCAGCATGACAGACAGAAAAAGTGTGACGACTTGGCCAACAAGCGTGAATGTCAAAGGTTGAACTCCCGGTCCGCAAGGCTCAGGATGCGCCGGAACTCCTTCTGCTGCTCGGGGCGCAAGGGTTCGGGGTGATGGTTTTTGAGGATCCAATCGACCTTTTCGCGCCCCACCTCGACAGGGTCGCGGAACCCCGCGCCGGGCTCCGGTTGGGAGGTCAGGTCCGAGAAGACGCGCCGGCGAAGGTGTTCGCGGGTGTGGCGCTGTGCCAGGTATTGTCCGCGCGGCCCGACGGCCTTGATCACGTCCAGTGCCAGGGCGGCGCGGCTGGTGTCCAGCCCGGCGGCTTCGATGCGCACGCGCTGGTAGATGTCGCTGTCGAGGATCACCGCCTCGGGATAGAGCAGGGTGCAGGACTCCAGCAGGCCCATGCCCGAGCCGGTCTCGGCGCCGGTCAGGGTGCACAGCATCAGCGATGAGGCCGCGTCGCCGCCCGACTGCCAGCCCGGGGCAGGCGCGTCGGTGGCGAAGACCCCGGCCAGGCTGGGCACGCCCCAGGCGTGGGCCAGCTCCACGCCCACCGGGTAGAGCAGCGTGCCCTCCCGGGCGGTGGCGAGGTAGGCGCCGGTGCGCGGGTGCATCATGCCGGGCATCAGCGAGTGGAAGACGGGCGCCCCGGGATGGGCGAGTTGGATCAGGACCATGGCGGAGACGATCTCGGCGTCCCCGACCACGACCGTCCCGGCCAGCGTGGCCGGCGCGGTGGAGCCGGTGTTGGCCATGGACATGAACCCGACCGGCAGGCCGGCGGCGGCGAAGGCCAGGGCCGATTCCATGCCGTCCCGGTCCTGGGCCAGCGGGGCGATGCAGCACACCAGCAGCGAGAGCGGCGGGCGGGCGCGCAGGGTCTCTTCGTCCCCGGCGATGACCCTGGCCATCTCCACGGCGCAGCGGGCCAGCCCGGCGCCCATGACCGTCTCGCTCTGTACGTGCTTGACCGTGTTGGCGAAGGAGGCGTCCAGCTCGTGCAGCGGGGCGGTGGCGGGGAAATCCTGGGCGCTGACGATCGGCCAGTAGAACCCGATGCTGGAGAGATAATCGGATACGCGCGCCATGCGGGCGACGTCGTCCTTGCGCGACGGTCGGCGCTGGCGCGTGTCGAAGTCGATCACCTCCACACCGCAGCCGTCGGTGGCGCAGAAGAAGGACTTTCCGTCCAGCTTGAGGTCGTGGGCTGGCGAGCGCGCCCCCATTGTGTAGAAACGCGGGGCGTGGGACATGGCCTCCAGGACCAGCTCCGCCGGCAGCCGGACGATCTGCGCCTCGAAGTCGACCTGCGCCCCGTGCTCGGCGTATATCTTGAGCGCCGCTTCCGAGGGGCAGTGCACGCCGGCCTCCTGCAGCACCTCGAGCGTGGCGGACTTGAGCTGACCGAGCTGCGCCTTGCTCAGGATGTGCAGATGATACGCCGGTGTGATCGGCTGGAGCGCTGGGGTTTGGTCGAAGGCCATGCTGTACTTTCCTTCCGGTGGCTAGGTGATCCCAGAAGCCACGGTGCTTTAAATCGGTTTTATACCTTTGTGCCTCTCACCTGCACTTCCTGGCACCGCCCGCGCGCCCCGCGCAGTTCGCGGGGCAGGTGGCAGGTGTGCGCTTGCGCGCAGCGCAGGCCGTCTCGCCCCGGCGGGCTCGCGGCCCGAACGGGGTGCAAGTGTCGTGTCCGCCTGCCCCCGTACTTCGGGGGTGGTGGATAGATCATTTCAGCCCAGCTCTTTATCCGCCGCGGCCAGGATGCGCTTCAGCTCCTTTGCCTTGCCGGCTTCCAGCGGCTCGGGCTGGTGGTTGGCGAGGATCCATTTGACCTTTTCGATGGCGACCGCGCGCGGGTCGCGGTACTTGCCGTTCGCGCCGGGCTGGTGGGTGATGCCGCGCTTCAGGGCGTCGCGCATGTACTTGCGGGTGTGCTTCTGCGCCAGATAGTTGCCGCCCGGCCCGACCGCCTGGATCGATTCCAGGGCCAGCGTCTCGGCATCCACCTCCAGGCTCATCAGGTAGTGGCGCGCCCGCTGGTAGATGTCCTCGTCCATGATCAGCTGCTCGGGGTAGAGCAGGGTGTAGGTGTCCGCCAGTCCCATGCCGGTGACGATCTCCGTGCCGACCAGCCCGGCCATGAAGGGGTCGAGGGCCACCTCGGCCCCGGACTGCCAGGTGCCGGCCTCGGGCGCGTCCGTCCCGTAGCAGGCGCCCAGGGCGGGCATGCCCCAGTGGTGGGCCATTTCGACCGGGGCGTAGCGGCAGCGCGCATCCAGCGGATAGCTGACATAGGCGCCGGAGGAGGGGTCCGCCCAGGCCTGCATCAGCGAGTGGAAGACCGGGGCGCCGGGGGCGACCAGCTGCATCAGCACCGCGGCGCTGATGATCTCGGCGTCGCCCATCGCCAGGGCACCGGCCAGCGTAGCCGGGGCGGTGGTGCCCAGGGTGGGCATGGCCAGGAAGCCGACCGGCACGCCCGCCTCGGCCAGGACCATGGCGCCCTCGATGCCCTCCTTATCCTGGACCAGCGGGGCGATGGTGCAGACCACCAATGAGAAGCTCGGCCGTTTGCGCAGCTCCTCCTGACTGCCGGCGATGACGGTGGCCATCTCGACCGCGTAGCGGGCCGGGGCTCCGCCCATGATCGTCTCGCTCTGGATGTGCTTGATCGTGTTGGTGTAGCCCGCCTCCAGCTCGTGCAGGGGCGCCGTCCTGCCGTGGTCCTGGGCGCTGACCATCGGCCAGTAAAAGGCGATGGAGGGCAGGTAGTCGGCAATGCGCGCCATCTTGCCGACGTCGTCCTTGCAGGACGGACGCCGCTGGCGGGTGTCGAAGTCGATCGTCTCGACCCCGCAGCCGTCGGTGGTGAAGTAGGTGCCGCCGTCTTTCAGATCGAAGTCATAGACCGGCTCGCGCCCGCCCATGTTGAATGTGCGCGGCACGCTTGCCATAGCCTTTTTCACCAGGCGACGCGGAAATTTGACCACCTGGCTGGTGCGGTCCACGTGCGCCCCGGCACCGGCCAGGACGGCCAGGGCTTTTTCCGAGGGGAAGCGCACCCCGGTGCCTTCCAGGACCTGGAGCGTGGCTTCCTGGAGCTGGTCCAGCTGTTGCGGGGCAAGGAATTGGAGCTTGTAAGCAGTGCGGATGGGCTCGAGGGGCGGACGTGGGGTGGTGGACATGATGGGGCCTCCTTATTGCTGCGGTTTAGGTGTCGAGCTGGAAAGGGCTATACTTCGCCGACCTTGCCCATGATTTTATAGGGGTCGAAGGCATCCCGCAGGCCGTCGCCGATGTAGTTGACCGAGATGATGGCCAGGAAGATCATCAGGCCGGGGAAGATTGCCAGCCAGGGATAGCGCACGAAGTTTTCCTGGGCGTTGCTGAGCAGGTTGCCCCAGCTGGGGGTGGGCGGCTGGATGCCGAAACCGAGGAAGCTCAGACCGGATTCCTCAATGATGGCGTAGCCCAACTGCAGGGTCGATTCGACGATGATCGGACCGATGGCGTTGGGCAGGATGTGATTGACGATGATGCGCAGGTGCGAGGCGCCCAGGCTGCGGGAGGCGGTGACGTAGTCCATCTCGCGCAGGGTCAGGAAGGCAGCCCGCACCAGGCGGGCGAAGGTCATCCAGGAGAGCATGCCGATTACCACGGCGATGGTCACCACGCTGTTCTTTTCGAAAACCGGCAGCTCGACCTCCCTCAGGATGGCGCTGAGCAGGATTAGGACCAGCAGGGAGGGCAGGGTCAGGGCGGCGTCGGTGATGCGCATCAGCAGGTTGTCGAGCCAGCCGCCGGTGTACCCGGCTACGGCGCCCACTGTCACGCCGACGACGATGGTGATGGCGACCACCATCAGCCCCACGGCCAGGGAGATTCGCCCGCCGTAGAGGATGCGGGTCAGCAGATCCCGTCCCAGGGCATCCGTGCCCATCGGGTGCTTCCAGGAGGGAGCCTGCAGGCGTTCGAGGACGTTCGAGTCCACCGAACTGTACGGGGAAAGAGACCCCAGCAGAATCGCCAGGACCAGGAGGGCCAGGATGATCGTGCCTGCCATGGCACCCGGGTGCTGGAGGAAGCGGCGCATGATCTTGGAAGAGGGGCGGCTGCCCTCCTCCAACTCGCTCGCCCTTGCGACCACGTTCTTCTTCTTTTGCAGGATCGGACGGTCCATGGCCTTCGTTCAAGCGTAGCGGATGCGCGGGTCCAGCACGGCGTAGAGGATGTCGGCCAGCAGGTTGGATAGGATGATCAACGCCGCGCCGATGATCAGCACGGCCATCAGGACGGGATAATCCCTTTGCAGGGCGGCCTGGTAGTACAGCCGGCCCATGCCGGGCCAGGCAAAGATCGTTTCGATGAACACCGCCCCGCTGAAGAGGTACGGCAGGTCGAGGGCGAACAGGGTCACCAGCGGGATCAGGGCATTGCGCAGGGCATGTTTGTAGATGACCAGCCGCTCCGAGAGACCCTTGGCGCGCGCCGTGCGCAGATAGTCCTGGTGGATCACGTCCAGCATGCTGGAGCGCAGGAAGCGTGAGTACCAGGCGACCCAGCCCAGCGCGCCGGTCGCCACGGGCAGGACCAGGTGCCGGACGGCATCGCCCACTGAAAAGGGCGTGCCGATGGACAGGATGCCGCCGGAGGGCAGCAGGGAGGCACCGGTCAGGGGGTTTTTGAGCCAGGCGTAGAAGACGATGATCAGGATCAGGCCGAGCCAAAAATCCGGGATGGCCTGCCCGGCGAAGGAGAAGGTGGTCACGGAGATGTCGAAGAAGGAGTATTGTTTGACCGCCGAGAGGATGCCGGCCGGGATGGCGAGCCCCAGGGCGACCAGCAGGGTGACGGCCATCAGGTAGATGGTGTTCGGCAGGCGGTCGTTGATCACGGTCAGGACCGGCTGGCGCGTCTGGAAGGAGAAGCCGAAGTCGCCGCGCAGGATTCCCCGGCGGGTGCCGTAACTCGTGCCGCCCTCCGCAGTGCCCGTTCCGACTTTCATCCAATCGTTGCCCACCAGCCAGACCATGTACTGGACCGGCAGGGGTTTGTCCAGTCCCAGCTGGCGCTTGAGCATGGCCACCTGCTCCGGCGGCAGGCGGCGGGCACCGCCGTAGCCGGCCAGCGGCCCGCCCGGCGCCAGGTTGACCAGGGCGAAGAACAGGATACTGAGCAGGAACATGATGCCCACGGCTTGCAGCAGGCGCCGCAAGATGAACTGGCCCAACTTGTCCTCCGTCTGAATGCAGGGGTATGGCCGGGAGGCAACCTGGCTACCTCCCGGCTGATGGAAAGACTATTTCACCAGCGCCCAGTCGGCCACGTTCCACGAGACCACGCTGTTGATGTTAGCCTCGATATTGGCCAGGCGGGTTGAATATGCCTCGGCGTTGAGGGTGGTGAAGAGCAGGATCTGCGGCAGCTGCTGGTCCATGATCTGTGCCATCTGGCAAAAGGCAGTCTGGCGATCCTGCTGGTTCAGGGTATTGGCCTGATCGAGCAGGGAGTTGAATTCGGCGTTCTTGAAGCGCACCACGTTCCAGCCCTGGTCGGGCTTCGCCGCGGCGGAGGAGTAGTAATAGCTGAGGAAGTAGGACGGGTCGATCCCGGCGTAGCCGTCGTCGTAGAGGTCCATGTTGAAGTTCCCGCTCTGCTCGATGCCGCCGCTGGCAGCGTCGGCCCAGATGACGCTTCCCTGGGACTGGGTCAGGTCGGCCTGGATGCCGACGGCCTTGAGCATCTCGCCG
This sequence comes from uncultured Chloroflexia bacterium, assembly GCA_963739255.1. Lineage (GTDB taxonomy): Bacteria > Chloroflexota > Anaerolineae > Anaerolineales > Villigracilaceae > UBA877. Next base: position 69,063 of record CAVTZT010000008.1, on the reverse strand, counting down.
ATCAGCTGCTGGGTCTGGATAAGAGGATCCCCGTATTCGGAATAGGTGAGCAGCTCGAACTGGAAGCGGTCGCCCTCGTGGGCGTACTGGCAGCCCTTGCAGACGCGGATGCCGTCGCTGCCGGCGACCCAGCCGGCCTGGTCGAGCAGGGCCTTGGCCGCCTCGAGGTCATATTTCGGACGGGGGATGTTGCAGGTGTTGTACGGCGGGCGGAAGAACTCGGTCCACACCGGCTGGGCATAGCCATACCAGACCGAGCTGGTGATCTTGTCGACGTCGATGGCCATGCGGATGGCCTGGCGCACGCGCACGTCCCCGAAGAAGGGGTTGGGATTGGCGACGGGGTCGGTCGTGCCCTTGGCGGCCAGGTTGATGAACAGGCGCATGACCCAGCGGCTGGTGGGGCTGATGCTGAGCTTGACGTTGCTGACGTCTTTCAGGTCGCTGGCGACCTGCTCGGTGGCCCACATCAGCAGGTCGGTGTCGCCCTGGCGCATCATCGTCTCGCGCACCGAGGCGTCCGGGACGACGCGCACGATGATCTGGTCGATCTTGGGCTTGCCCGGCTGGAAGTATTTGGGATTGCGCACGAAGGTCAGGTGGTCCCCGGTGGCCCATTCCTTGAGGGTGTATGGGCCGTCGCTCAAGGGGTTGCGCCCGCAGTCCCAGTTGGTGTAACCCTGCTCGAGCTTGCAGTAGTGCTTGGGCCAGATGACGATCTGCCGGCCGCCGAGGAAGGTCAGGTATCCGGGGTAGATGGCGCTGAAATGCACCACGAAAGTGTAATCGTCGATCTTGTCGATGCCGGTGACCAGGTCCAGGCCGGGGATGGCGAAACCGTTGGTCGGGTCCTTGACGGCCTCATAGGTGAAGAGCACGTCATCGGCGGTCACCGACTTCCCGTCCGCCCAGGTGACATCCTTGCGCATCTTCCAGGTTACGTCCATCGTCCCCGCCTGCTCGTCCACGACCAGGTCCCCGTTGTCCTGGGTGGGCAGCTCGGTCGCCAGGACCGGATAGATGTCTCCTTGCGGGTCGATGCCGGTCATGCCCAGCAGCGTCATGTGCATCACCAGGGCGTCGTAGCCGGTGTCGCTGATCACGGCGTTGAAACTGGGCGGCTCTTCCGGGATGACGACCGTGATGGAGCTCGAGGGTGTTTTCGCCTGGCCGCAGCCGACCAGGCTGGCGAAAAGGAGGACAAGCAGGCTGATCTGCGCCAGCGTTTTAAGGAATTGGTTGGATGTCATTTGGTTTCTCCTTCAGCAATTGACCGTGGGTGGACTGGGGATAAACAAAGCGTTGTCCAGTATATTATCCTCTAAAAATAAAAAAGCGACGCTTCCCGGGCAAGGCCGAGAACGCGTCGGTTTTTTGATTGCGGCAGGGGAATTCCGTTTTCGCGCCGCGCAGGCTGGCAGGTTTCTCCCATGCTACCAAGGTAGCATACTCAAATCCAAAAGTCAATATGGGTACAGGAATTGCGGTGCGAGAAGCGTGCTTGCGCCCCTGCCCCGGCACGACAACCCTTGTGCAGGTGGGAAGCTCTGGTTGTATAATTAACACATGGACAGGTGGAATCGATCCCCAAGCCTGAAACTTAATCCTCCCTTCCCCGCCTGCTTATGGCTTTGGGTGTAGATTCCCAGAGAAGGAAAGCTGACATGAAAAAAATTGCTCTCGCCCTGACTTTGAGCCTGTTGACCCTCTCCGGCTGCCTTTTCGCGAGCACGAACGCCCCGGCGACCGCGCCCACCCCACCCGGGGATTTGCTGGGGACCATCGTCGCCCAGACTTTGACCGCCCAGCCGACGGCCTCTCCGATGACGGCAACGAGTACGCCCGAGTCGGCAGGAACCACACCAACGGATACCCCAACCCTCGCCCTCCCCAGCCCGACGGCAACCCCTTACTATACACCGACCACCTACGTGGCGCCGGCTGCTCCGGTCTATCCGGCACCCTCTCAAAGCGTGGCACAGTTCATCCGCTATTACTATTCCCAGATCAATATCAGCAACTATCCCCTCACCTGGTCACTGCTGACCCCCAACTTCCAGTACGCCAACAACGGACCCGCCACGGGCGGCTATCAGGGCTACGTGGACTTTTGGAATACCGTCCACGAGGTCATCGTGGAGGGCGTGACCGTGCTCAGCCAGACCAACTACTACGCCGTGGCGAGCGTAACCAACCGCTACCACTGGAACACCGACGCGGTCACCTACAACACCGACGTTTTCAACCTGACCTACAACTACTCGCGCCGTACCTGGATGTTCGATTCTCCGACCTCGTATTATGTCCCGCCTGTATATCCGTCCCAGACTCCATCCCAATTCATCTATTATTACTATTCCCAGATCAACCTGAGCAACTACCCGCTGACCTGGTCGCTGCTGGATGCCAACTTCCAGAACAACGTAAATGGGCCCTCCACGGGGGGCTACACCGGGTACGTGGCCTACTGGAGCACGGTCAACAACGTCAGCGTGCAAAGTGTTTCCGTCTTGAGCCAGACCAGCAGCTACGCCGTCGTCCGCGTGTATGCCATTTACTACTACAACAGCGGATCGACCGTGGGCAGCACCGACTCCTTCAACCTGGTCTATGATTATTCCCGGGCGACCTGGTTGTTCGATTCCCCATACTGAAATCCCGGGCGCATTCCATCGACGAGCGTAGAATTCACCCTGCAGAGGAAAAAATGGGAAAGAAGAGCATCATTGAGCAGTTGCGTGCCCTTGGGGCGGTCGCCGCGCACCCGAACGATCGCTGGGTGTCGTCGGTCAAAGGGTCGCCCAAAAAAGTGACCCTGGCGAATCCTTTGTATATGGACAAGAAAAAGCTTGGCGTCGGAGATAAGATTGCGATCGTCGACACGCACGATTACGTCACCGCTTTCATATGTCGTATAGGCCGCATCGAGACCGGGAAGCTCTCGAAGACAGAGACGCTCGAGCTGTCCTCGGCGAAGGAAATCAGTTTGACTTGAGTCCGGCTGGGGGGCAGGATGGTCCCTGCTCATCACCGGCCTGGCAGGCAGGGAGGCGCCTGCAATACCTAAAAAAAGAAAGGAGAGAGGCAGATGACGGGCTTTTTTGGTCCGATCGAGCAACAGACACTTAAAAACGGATATTTTCGACAGGTGCTCTTCACCGGGAAATACTGTCAACTGGTGGTGATGTGCCTGCAGCCGGGCGAGGAGATCGGCAACGAGGTGCATGCCAGCGTCGACCAGTTCTTCCGCATTGAGCGAGGCGAGGCGAGGTTCGTGCTCAACGGCACGGAGGAACACATGGTCCACGATAACGACGCCGCCATCGTGCCGGCTGGCACCTATCACAACGTGATCAATACCTCGAAAACCGAGCCGCTGAAGCTGTATACCGTCTATTCTCCGCCGAACCACCCGGACGGGACGGTGCACAAGACCAAGGCCGAGGCGGAGGCCGCCGAGGAGCAGGAGCACCACAAGTAGGATCAGTCAGGCAAGCGTATCCTAAAGACGGAAATAAAAATGGGCGAGCAGCCTGAAGAGCTGCTCGCCCGTCGGTTTTTTTAGTCCCCTAACGCACGCCGTAGCGGTGCCGGCTGGAGGTCTTGGGGATCGGCAGGTTGGCCGGCGGCTTGGCTGGCACCTCCGTCTTCCGGAACGCCGCCAACACCAACCAGTAGACCGTAAAGAAGAGCACTACCAACCCAGTGCCGTCATAGAGCAGCTTCATCGCCGGCAGGACGGCGTCCGTCCCGGCGTACAGGCCGTGCAGGGTCACGCCCAGGTAGCCGACCAGGCTCAGGACGTGAATAAGGCGGAAGGCTTTCTGCCCGATCTTTGTGCGCAGGTAGAAGGTCACCGTGACCAGCAGGGTGACGTAGAAGGCGATCACGCCGATCCCGACCCACAACGGGCGATAGGGGGACAGGAACGGGATCAGCACCTGCCCGAGATTGTACGGCAGGTAGCGGTCGAGCAACAGCACGATGACGTGCAGGAGGACGAAGCCGATGGATAACAGCGAGATGAATTCATGGAAATCATAGGTGAACATGCGGTCCAACATGCGGTCGAGAAATTTGCTCTTGACCGCCAGCCCCAGGACCGTGGAGAACCACAGCAGCAGGTAGGCGACGATCCCGGCGGCGCGCGTGACGTACCACCAGAGCTGGATGCTGTCGGCGGCGAAGAGCTGCTTCAGGCTGCCCACGAAAGTCTGCCCGGCGGGGGTCAGGACGAAGGCCGTGGCAACGAGCAGGACTGCGATGAACAGCAGGGTGCTCAAGATGCTGACGATGATGCGCAGCGTCGGAATGGGTTGGGGGCGGTCCGATCCGGCCCGGGTTTCAGTTGACATAGACGTGCTCCAAACTTTTTTGACTGCCCCAGATGTTCTTGTGCCGGTCCACGGCAAGATAGGAGATCTGGGATGAGTGATTGCCGGCAACCTGCTCTGCACCCCGCGAGCCGGCGATCAGCAGGGCCTTGGCATACACTTCGGCCTCGTCGGCGTGGGCGGCGATCACGGTGACGCTCAGCCAGTCGGTCAGGGCAGGCTCGCCGGTGCGCGGGTCGATGAGATGGTGGCGGGATATCTCGCCCTGCTTCCAGGTGCGTTTGGTGACCGTCGAAGTCGCCACCGCGCCCGGGCTGGCCTTGAGCGTGGTCAGGACCGCGCCGGGCTCGAGCGGATCCTCCAGGGCCACCGGCCAGTGCTCCTGGCTTTCCGGCAGCCCGACCAGGAACATGTCCCCGCCGGCGTTTACGGCGCAGGCGGACGCAAATCCGGAAAGCAGGATGGCGGCGCGCTCGGCGATCCAGCCCTTGGCGATGCCTCCCAGGTCGAGCGCCAATCCTTGGGGTAGCAGGACCATCTGACGAGCTTCATCGAACTGTACCTCGCCGAAAGAAGGTCGTTCGTTGGCAAGCAGGCTTTCCAGCAGTGGAGCCGCACCCTGCTCCCGCACCAGGTCGATGCTCCGGTCGTAACCGACCCGGCGCAGGTCCGGCAGGATCGAGGGGTCGAACAGGCCGCGCGTCTGGTGAAAGAACTGCTGCGACAGCGCCACGACCGTGAACAGGTCCGCCGAGGCCTGGAACCAGGTCCCGGCCGAGCGGTTGAGCTGGGTCAGCTCGCTGTCTTCCAGGAAGCGGCTGAAGCGCTGCTCGTTTGCCTGGATGAACTGACGGGCCTGTTCAAAGCCTTCTGCCATCCGGTCGAATTCACCCTCCGCGACCAGGACGACGTCGGTGTTCATCGCACGGAAGCGGAACGTTTCCACGTCATGACCCGCCTGTCATCAAGAGGGGACCGCTCGACACCGGCGCGGGGTTGTTGTTTACAGTGAAATTGTTGGTGTCACTGAACGCGCCGCCGTTGAAAAACTGGATCGGAGGCAGGGTCGGCAGGGGGGCGATATCCACCGCCGCAGTCTGCCCGCTTTGGACCGGTTGGAGCGGTTTCTTGGAGTGGGCCAGCAGGACCCAACCGCCCAGGAAGCTCAACAAACTGGCGATGGTGATCCAAAAATGCAGGAAGGATTTATAGGCTTTCATTTTGTTTCCTTTCTCTCCCGGGACACGCAGGTCAGCGCGTGACCGTGATCTGGCCTGAATTGTCGATCTGGATCAGCCCCCGATTCTGCAGGTAGGCGAGCAGCTGCTGGACCATTTGCAGCTCCTGGGCTGCCTGGTTCAGCTGGGCGTTGTCATTTTGCAGGGCGACCTGGTACTGCCGATCGCGCGCCTGGTATTGTGCGATCTGGCTTTGCAGCTGGGCGATTTCCGCCTGATAAGTAGCGGTGGAGGGGGTGGTGGAAGTGCTCGCCGACGCCTGAGCCGGTGTGTTGACGGTCGAAGTGGTGTTCGGGTTGACCAGGGCATTGACCCCGACGACCAGCATGCCGAAGGCGGTCACGCCGGTGATCACAATTGCTGCCAGTAAGGCCAAGATGTGTTTGCGCATCGAATTTCTCCTCTTTGGAATGGCCGGAGTATACAGAACCAAGATGACGCCAAGATGAATAACCCGTGGAGTTTCTTCCATTCATCCTGGGGTCATATTTGCGTGTTAAAATCTGTGTGCATTGTGTGAAGATGAAGGTGATTTATGCGTATCTTGCTGATCGAAGACAACCGCCGCCTGAGTGATTCCCTGCGTATGACCCTGCAGGACGACGGCTATGTTGTCGACGCCGCCTACGACGGCCTGGAAGGGGAGGAGCTGGCCACCCTGGCAACCTACGACGTCATCATCTTGGACGTGATGCTGCCTGAAAAAGATGGCTTGGCGGTTTGCCGGGCGCTGCGAAAGAAACACGTCAACATCCCCATTCTCATGCTGACCGCCCGTGACGCCCTGCAGGATCGGGTCAGCGGGCTGGACAGCGGGGCGGACGATTACCTGGTCAAGCCTTTTGAAGTGGACGAGCTGCGCGCCCGCATCCGCGCCCTGCTGCGCCGGGAGTCAACCGAAAAATCCGCCCTGCTCAGCGTTGCGGACCTGGAGCTGGATCCCGCCACCCACGCCGTGCGGCGCGGCGACCGGTCTATCGAGCTGACCGCCAAGGAGTTTGCCCTGCTCGAGTACCTGGTGCGCCACCCCAACCGACTGGTCACGCGTGAGATGGCCGAAGAACACCTGTGGAGCTATGACCACACCATCGCCTCCAACGTGGTCGACGTCTACATCCGCCGCCTGCGCCGCAAGATCGATGACCCCAGTCCGGTGAAGCTGATCGAGACCGTGCGCGGCGTGGGCTACCGCATCCGTCCGCCGGAGGACCGCTGAGCATGCACAGGCTCAAAATATTCCCGGGGCGGATCGGCGCCCTCGTCCACAGTATCCGCTTCCGGCTGGTGCTCTGGTTTACCTTCATCCTTGCCCTGGTGCTGGTGTCCTTCAGCGTATTCGTCTACCTTATCCAGTCGCGGGATGTCCACAACGACGTCCTCACCCACCTGGAAAGCCGGATGGCCCTGCTGGTGGGGCGGCGGCCGTTCGGGGCGGTGCTCGTCCCGGACAATTTCGTCCAGGAGGATGAGGCGCTGGTCGTCACCAGCCCTGACGGGAGCGTGCTGGCGAGTCAGGGATCGTCCTTGAGCCAGGACTTCGTCCAGGCGGCGCTGAGCGGCTGGCAGAGGCGCTCACAGCAAGGCGCGCTGGACTTCGTCGTCCTCTCCGGGTACCTGCCGCAGACGCATACCGATTACCTTTTTTTGGTTGCCCCGTTCGTCGGTCGTGACAGCCTGCAGGGCTTTGCCATCCTGGGCACGCCGCTCGACCCCGGCGGACGCCTTCACGCCCTGTTTCTGACCCTGCTGATCGGCAGCCTGCTGACCCTGGCGATTGCATTGGGAGGCGGACTCTGGCTTGCCGACCGGGCGATGCGCCCGGTCCATACGATCACGCGTGCCGCACGGGAGATCAGCGACACCGACCTGAGCCGCCGGCTGAACCTGAAGAGCCGGGACGAGCTCGGAGAGCTGGCGAACACCTTCGACGCCATGCTGGCCCGGCTGCAGGCCGCCTTCGAGCGCCAGCGCCAGTTCGTCGCCGATGCCAGTCACGAGCTGCGCACCCCGCTGACCATCGTCAACCTGGAGGCCAGCCGTGCCCTGGCTGCCCGGCGCAACGCCCCGGAGTACCAGCGCGCCCTGGGGGCGATCCGCTCCGAGAATGACTTCATGATCCACCTGGTCAACGACCTGCTGGCGCTGGCACGCATGGACGCCGGTCAGGTCCCCCTGGCCCTGGAGCCTCTGGACCTGAGCGACCTCGCCCTGGAGGTGGTCGAGCGCCTCTCGGACCTGGCCTCCCGCAGCGGGGTCCAGCTGCGTACCGGTGAGCTGCCCGAGGTGCGCGTGTGCGGCGACCGGCAATACCTGCTGCAGATGATCACCAACCTGGTTGAGAACGGCATCAAGTACAGTGCCGGCGCGCAGCCCTGGGTGTGCGTGGAAACCGGCTGCGGGGAGGACAGGGCCTGGCTGCGGGTCGCTGACAATGGTCCGGGGATCGCCCCGGAGCACCTCTCCCACCTCTTCGACCGCTTCTACCGCGTCGACCAGGCGCGGGCGCGCCTCGACGAGAACTCCCCGGACCCGCAGCGGCCCTCGGGCACCGGCCTGGGCCTGTCAATCGTGCAGTGGATCGCCAAAGCCCACGGCGGCGAAGTGCACGTCTCCAGTCAGCTCGGGCAGGGGACGACCTTCGAGGCCGTTTTCCCTCCGGCGGACGAAGAAAGTCGAACGGGTTGAAGTCCCAGTCGATAAAGAAAACCAATTCAGCTGTGGAGCCGGTCGAGTCCTTGCTTGAGCGGGCCTTGGAAGCCCGCCGCCCGCTCTTCGACGAGCGCCACGAAGGCGCCTTGCGGTTGTTCAACGGTTTTCTCGAGGGCTGCCCCAACCTGGTCGTGGACCTGTATGCCGCCACGGCCGTGCTGCACGACTACTCTGCATCCCCGGAACAAGGCGAGGCGCTCGTCGGGGCTGTCCAGGAGCAGTTGCGGGCGCACCTGCCGTGGATCCGGGCAATGGTGCTGAAGCGGCGCTGTGGCACTTCGGCCGCAGACCGGCACGGAAGGATCGTCTTTGGTGATGCTCCCGACCGCAAAGTGCGCGAGCACGGGGTCTGGTATGCCGTCGACCTGTGCATGAGCCGGGACGCCAGCCTGTATCTGGACACGCGCACCTTGCGCGGTTGGGCAATCCAGAACCTGAAGGGCAGAAGCGTGCTCAACGCCTTTGCTTACACCGGCAGCCTGGGCGTCGCTGCCCTGGCAGGCGGAGCCCGGCGCGTCCTCCAACTCGACCGGAACCGCCGTTTCCTCGATCTGGCCAAGGCTTCTTACACGCTCAACGGATTTCCCCTTGATGAAAACGATTTTCTCCTCGGCGATTTCTTCCCCGCGGTCGGTGCACTCAAGCGCTCCGGGGAACGCTTTGACTGCGCCTTCCTCGACCCGCCCTTTTTTTCCACCACGCAAAAGGGGACGGTCGACCTGGCGGCCAGTTCCTCCCGGCTGATCAACAAGGTCCGCCCGCTGGTGGAGGATGGCGGGTGCCTGGTGGCGGTCAACAACGCCCTGTTCGTCAGCGGGAAGGCATACCTGGCGACGCTCGAGTCGCTGTGTGCAGATGGGTATCTGGAGATCGAAGAGCTCATCCCGGTCCCGCAGGATTTCACCGGCTACCCGGGGACGCGCCGGGGTGCGCCGGTCACCGACCCGGCGCCCTTCAACCATTCCACTAAGATTGCCGTGCTGCGCGTGCGCCGCAAGAGCAATAAGTAGTCTTGGAGAGGCCGACCGTCGGACTGTCGAGTGGGTGGGGTGACCGGCTGATCGTCGGAGGGGGTAAACGCGAAAGGCGCGAAAAGGCGAATGGATTTGAGTTGGGTTGGTAGTTGGACTGCCGGCTGGTGGGAGGGGGAGGATTCGGGTCAGGGCGGATGGTTGCGGGGAGACCGGCGAGTCTGATTGCCAGAGGGATTAAACGCATATTGCCCGAAAGGGCGAATGGATCAGGCTCCGGCCGGCAGTTGGGCTTTTGTCGAAGGTTCTTGTAGTAGAATAATCCGGACAGGATGATCCAAGCACCCCACATGAGAAGTCATAAACCTTCGTGCCCTTCGTGGTTAATTTTCTCTGAGGCTGACCATGGTCGCTAAACAAAAACCGAGCCTTTACTGCGCTTCCTACGGGGATGGAAATCCCAGAACGATCCTCTTCCTGCACGGCGGCGGGGCGGCCGGCTGGATGTGGCGCGAGCAGGTCAAGGCCTTCAGCCCGGATTACCACCTGCTGGTCCCGGACCTGCCCGGCCAGGGCAGGAGCACGGACGTCGGTGCATACTCCACCGAGCGCGCCGCTGACCTGGTCGTCGAGCTGATCCAGGCGCAGGCGCACGGAGGCGTGGCACACCTGGTCGGCCTCTCGGAAGGGGCGCAGGTGAGCGTGGCGCTCCTGTCGCGCCACCCGGAAGTCGTCGATCATGCTCTGGTCAGCAGCGCCATCCTGCGCCCGCTGCCAGGCAGCGGGTTGTACACGCGCAACCTCATGGCGGCCAGTTATCGCTGGTTCATCGCACCCTTGAAGAACAACGACTGGTGGATTCGCCTGAACATGAAATACTCGGCCGGCATTCCCGAGGAGTATTACCCGGATTTCAAGAGCTCCTTCCAGGAAGCGACCGAATCCGGCACTGCGGACATGCTCTACTGCGGCATAACCTTCCGCATGCCGGACGGGCTGGAGAAAGCCGGCGTTCCGGTGTTGGTAGCGGTCGGAAAGCACGAGTATGCCCAGATGAAACAATCCGGGCGTGACCTGCTGAGGGTCCTGCCCAAGGTACAGGGTGTACAGGTCTCGGTCGGGCCCAAATCCTCGCTGCGGAAGGAGCATAATTGGGCTATGACCGCACCGGATTTGTTCAATGCTGCGCTGCGCGCCTGGATCGAAGACGGGCCCCTTCCGGCGGCGCTGACCCCGCTGGTTTAGCGGGTCGAATTGCCAAACCGACCGGCGTCTTTAAAACGTGAAACCTGACAGCTCTTCCGTGCCTGCCAGGTTTTTTCGTTGCGGCAGCCCGCTGGTTTTGTCAGCCGGTCAGCTCGCGCAGGCGCTGGACCATCAGCGAAATGCCCATGATCACCAGGCCTGCCGCCAGGATCCATTTCCAGAAATGGAAAAGCAGGATCAGCGTGGCAAGCATGGCCAGGATCAGGGTGATCTGCCCGATGGTCTGGATGAAGGCTCCGCGCAGGACCGAGTCGGCCACGAGGAAGAGGAGGATGATGATCGCCAGGCCGGCCCACATGAAACGCACCGGGAAGAAGACCAGGGCGGTAATGGCGAAAAGCATCAGACTCAGGCTGATGGCCGCCCAGGTTTCGGCGGCATGCTCATTTCGAAAAGTCCGGCTGCCGTGTACCGGCTCGGCCAGGTGTCGGATGTGGGCGCGTGGGTCGTCCCGCCCGCCGGCCTTCAGCCGCCCGAGCTGCTGGGTGAGCCCCTGCAGCAGGGCGCTGTTCTCCGAGCGCTCCCGGCGCAGTCCCTTGACCTCTTCGGCCAGCTGGTTGATGGCTTTCTCCAGGGCGGCGTGCTGCTTGGCCAAGTGCGGGTTGCCCTCCATGCCCTTCAGCCTGACACCCAGAGTCTGCAGCTCGTCGGCCTTCTCCGGGATCAGCTTTTCGAGCTCTTCTTGCCGGCGGATGACCTTCTTGCAGTTGTGGTCGAGCAGGGTCACTGCCTTGGGCGGGGGCGGGACCTTGTCCAGGCCGGCAAAACCCAGCGGGTCGTACCAGGCGCTGCGCGGCGAGCCGTCGCGGTTGTACATCGGCCCGGCGGGCGCGTTCTCCCCGGAAATTGGGTCGCGGGCGAACAGGCCCCATAAGCCACGGTAGCGGCTGACCCAGGGCGTGGTCTCTTCGATCATGACCGGCGTCCAGGTGACAGCCTTTCCGGGCCCGATGGCCAGGCCGTCGCCGCGGGCATAATCCACGAAGGGGATGCGGAAGGGGTTGGCTGCCGGCTGGCCGAGCGTCTCGGTCCAGAACTTGTTCCAGGAACGCATCAGGCCGGAGATCCAGCCGGGGAGCGGCAGGGTCACCTCGGCCTGGTACTCGCCGTGGCAGAAGTAGGAGGCATGCGACCCGGCCCCGGCGTAGACCACCGGGTGGCCGTCCTCCAGGTCGAGCTCGCCCCTGTCGTCCCAGCGGCGGCGCAGGTCATCGCCATGGAAATCATGCGAGGCGTAACCGGTCCATTCCGGGATCAGCTGCCCGCCGTCCTCGTACAGGTAGACGAGGATCATCTCCCAGTCCAATTCGTGGTCGTTGACCCCGTGAAAGCCGGAACGCCAGCTGTTGAAACTGAAGAAGAACCAATACTGCAGAATCGTCCAGCCGCTCTGGCGCACCACGCGGCCATAGTAGACGTATTTCGGATCCAGCTTGAAAGCCTCGTTGTAATCCAGTTCGGCAGCCGCGGCCGTGGCGGCCGAGACCTTGCCGCGCAGCAGGAAGGATAGCGAGAACAGGCCGTCCGCCAGGCGGGGAAGGAACCCGCCGCGCGCCAGGCGTCCGATCCCGGCATGGAAGTAATTGCGCAGGCGGCGGCGCAGAACCGCCTGTGCGGCCAGCACCTGGGCGGTCTCCGCCAGGCTGAGCGGCTCGACGTAGCGCAGGTAGCGCACCGAGCCGAAAGCAGCCGGGCGTGACTCGATCAGCTTTTCCAGATCCAACTCGCCCTGTTTGACCAGCAGCTCGTCGTGCCCGTCCGGGTAGTGCTCCCACAGGCTGCAGTCTTGGACGTATTGCTCCACGTCGGTGGGAAAGAACTGCTCGCCGCGGGTGTAGTGGATCACCGGCTCGAAGCGGCGCAGCAGCTCCAGGTCGGATGCGGTGACCGGAACGGTCGGACGATCAGATGCTTGGGCCACCATTTCCGCTCCTTATCTTGAAGATGCGCTGCACGTCGGTGATGTTGAGGGCAAAAGCGATGATCACGTTGGAGGCCATCACGGCGTAGTTGGGACGGCTGTAGAAATATTCCACCAGTGAGATGACCAGCGAGACGCCCGTCCAGGCCATCAGCAGCACCCAGCTCCAGCGGTGCAGGCGCAGGAAGCCGATCAGGATGACGATCCCCGCAGCGGACAGGATCAAGTACGTGAGGCTGGAGAGCAGCGCGCTGCCGAGCGGGGTCAGCCGCAGGCCGGCCACCAGTGGACCGGAGATGCCGTCCTTGAAAACCTGCTGGCGGAAGAGCGGCTCAAAGACCTGGTAGAGCCGGATCAGGAAAAGCACCACGATCGCCGCCGCAATGACCGTGACGGCAATCGGGCTCTTCCTCCGGTAGCTTTTTCTCCTTTTTGCCATTCTCCACCTCGGGTTTGGTTTTCCCCAATTATAGAACCAAAAGGGCGTCCATGCGCCGCTGACAGTGCAGTAAAGTCCGCATCGCCCAGGCGATCAATCTTCCCTCTGGAGAGCCTCCTAAATTGCCTGACCCTTGAACTGGCTCAGGTACAGGTGGTGGTAGAAACCGCGCTTGTCCAGCAGCTGCTGGTGGGTGCCCTGCTCGACGATCTCGCCGTTGTTGATCACCAGCACGTGGTCGGCGTCGCGGATGGTGCTCAGGCGGTGGGCGATGACGAAGCTGGTGCGCCCCTGCATCAGGCGCAGCAGCGCCTTCTGGATGCGCGCCTCGGTGCGCGTGTCCACGCTGCTGGTGGCCTCGTCCAGGATCAGGATGGCCGGGTCGGCCAGGATGGCGCGGGCGATGGACAGCAGCTGGCGCTGTCCCTGGCTGAGGTTGCTGGCCCGCTCGGAGAGCATGGTCTGGTAACCCTGCGGCAGCTGGCGGATGAAGTGATCGGCGTCGGCCATGCGGGCGGCCTCGATGACCTCCTCGTCGCGTGGCCTCCAGCCGCCCGTAGCGGATGTTCTCCATGCACCGTGTCCGAGAACAGGAAGGTGTCCTGCAGCACCAGGCCGAGCTGGCGGCGCAGGTCCGCCTTTCTTGATCTGGCGGATGTCCTTGCCGTCGATGCGTGATCCGGCCGCCGTCGATCTCGTAGAAGCGCGTGAGCAGGTTGATGATGGTCGTCTTGCCGGCGCCGGTCGGGCCGACCAGGGCCAGGATCTGCCCCGGCCTGGCCTCCAGGCGACATGTCCTTGATGACCGGCGTGCCCGGGCACGTAGCCGAAGTCGCACGTGCTCGAAGCGCACGTCGCCGCGGATCGCTTCCAGCGGGACGGCATCCGGGCGCGTCCTCGACCTCGGGCGGGGTGTCGATGATCTCGAACACCCGCTCCGCGCCCGGCCAGTGCCGCCTGGATGGTGTTGTACAGGTTGGCCAGCTGGCGCAGGGGTTGATGAAGTTCTGCGCGTAGCTGATGAAGGTGGCGATGATGCCCACGCGTGACCAGCCCCTGCAGCGCCAGCCAGCCGCCCAGCCCGGCCAGCACGATGACGAAGAAGTTGCCCAGCACGTTGGTCAGCGGCATGAGCAGCAGGGCGTAGGTGTTGGCGTAGACGCCCGGCGCTGGTAGACTTCCTGGTTGCTGCTGCGCGGAAGGCGGCGATCACCGACTCGTTGCGGCGGAAGGCCTTGACCACCCGCTGCCCGCTGATCGACTTCTTCCATCACGCCGTTGAGCTCGCCCAGGTGCTTTCTGCAGCTCGCGGAAGCCCTTGCGGGTGTAGCGGGCGACGAAGTCGGTGAACCAGAACATGATCGGCACGACCAGCACGGAGGCCAGCGCCAGCCAGCGGTCGAGCACGAACATGGCGATCAGGATGCCGACCATGGAGAGCACGCTGGCCAGCAGCGCGGTGACGTTCTGCGAGACGGCCTGGTTGATGGCGTCGATGTCGTTGGTCAGGCGGCTCATCAGCTCGCCGGCCGGGTTGCGGTCGAAGAAGCGCGAGCGGCAGGGTCTGCAGGTGGGCGAACAGGTCGCGCGCGCATCTGCTTGCAGCGCGCGCTGCGAGACGTCGGCCATGATCCAGTTGGCGATGGCCTGGAACAGGTTGTTCAGCAGGTAGACGACCAGCATCAGCAGCGGCGATGCGCGCCAGCCCGGCGAGCCTGCCTGGTGCTGATGAAGCGGTCGATGGCCACGCCCATCAGGTACGGGCCGATCAGCCCCAGCACGGTGTAGATCAAAACGAAGACGAGCACCAGCGCTATGGCGGCTTTATAGGCGCGCCAGGTAGGCAGCCAGCCGTGAGCAGCGCGCGGCGCGGGTCCCGGGCCTTCTCGATCTTGCCGACCGCGGCCGGCCGCCGCGGCTGCATGCTCGGCGCGGATGCCGCTGGTCGTCACGGCGGCCGGATTGGCGTGCTCATGTCATTGGCTCCGCGCCTCGCTCGGCACCGCTCGCGCTCCAGGTGCAAGCCGTCCCCCAGCTGCGAGTCGTAGATCTCCTGGTAGATGGGGCTGGTCTGCATCAGCTCGGCGTGCGTGCCCTCGGCGGCGATGCGCCCCCGGTCGAGGACGACGATCTTGTCGGCCTTCAGCACGGTGCTGATGCGCTGGGCCACCACGAGGCTGGTGTGCGGTCGCCCATCTGCCCTTCCAGCGCATCCTGGATCCTGGTCTCGGTCTCGACGTCCACCGAGCTGGTGCTGTCGTCCAGGATCAGGATCTTCGGCTGCATGAGCAGGGCGCGGGCGATGGCCAGGCGCTGCTTCTGCCCGCCGGAGAAGTTGGCGCCGCGCTGCTCGACGTGCGTTTCGTAGCCCTGCGGCAGTTCCAGGATGAAGTCGTGCGCCTGGGCCGCCTTGGCCGCGGCGACGACCTCCTCGTCGCTGGCCTCCGGGCGGCCGTAGCGGATGTTGTCGCGCACCGTCCCGGAGAACAGGATCGTCTCCTGGGGCACGATGCCGATCTGCGGCCAGCAGCGAGTCCTGCTGGAGCTGGCGGACGTCGATCCCGTCGATCAGGATCCTGCCCGTCGAGACATCGTAGAAGCGCGGCACCAGGTTGACCAGGCGTGGACTTGCCCGCCCCGGTGGCGCCCAGGATGGCGACCGTCTGCCCGGGCTCGGCGATCAGGTTGATCTGCTCGCAGCACGGCTTCGTCGCTCGACCCATTGTAGTGGAAGCTGACATTTTCGAAGACGACCCGGCCGCGGGCGTCCTGCGGCAGGGGACGCGCATCCGCGGCGTCCTGCGACTTCGGGCACTGGTCTCCAGCACCTCGTTGACGCGCTGGGCCGAGGCGATCCCGCTGGCCCAGGTGTTCGAGAGCATGGCCATCATGGTCAGCGGGGTCATGGTGGTGAGCAGGTAGTTGGTGAAGGCCACGATCTGGCCGATCGACAGCCCCCCGCGGATGGCCTGCAGCCCGCCGGCCCAGATCACGATGACCATGCCGATATTGACGCAGACGGTCAGGACGGGGGACATGGTCGCCATGAACTCCATGACCCTGACCGAGCGCTCGGTGAAGTCCTCGTTGGCCGCCTCGAAGCGCTGGGCCTCAAAGTCGGCGCGCACGAAGGCCTTGACCAGGCGCGCCCCGGCGATGTTCTCCTGCAGCACGGTATTGAGCCGGTCCAGCTTTTGCTGAACGGTCAGGAAGAGCGGCTCCATCTTAACGATGAAGAAGACGATCACGGCCGAGGTGACCAGCAGCAGAGGCAGCATGGTCAGCGCCAGATCCGGGCTGGTGTTGATCATCAGGATCAGGCTGCCGACCATCAGCAGCGGGCCGCGCGTGCCGATGCGCAGGGTGATCTGGGTCAGGCTCTTCAGGGCGTTGACGTCGCTGGTCAGGCGCACCATCAGCTGACCGGTCTTCTGTCGGTCCAGATTGCCGAAGGAGAACGTCTGGATCTTGAGGAAGATCGCCTGGCGCAGGTCGCGCGCCACGCTCTCCCCAACCTGCACCGAGAAGATGTTGTTGCCGACCGCGATCAGCATGCTGACCAGGGAGATGCCGATCATCAGGAGGGCGGTCTGGATGACGAGCGGCTGGTTGTGCTTGCTGATGCCCTGGTCGATGATGCGCTGGATCAGGCGCGGGATGGACAAATCCGCGAAGACGAGGGAGGTGAGCAGGACGAGCGCCAGGGCGGCGCGTTTCCAGTACGGTTTGACGAAGGAGGTGAGTTTGGCGATGTGGTCCATTGGAGAATGTGGTGGAAGCTCTCGGTTCTAGGAGATGGGATGGTCAGGATGACGCCAAGCGCCAATCATACTCCTATTAGGTTAAGTCGGAATTAATTCTGACAGAATTGAGCGGGGCAATCCGGCCGGGGAAAAAACGAAAAGCGCCGGCAGTGCACAGGCGGCGCTTTTCTTAAAGGCATTTGAAATCCAGATTACGATGCGGCGGCCGCCTTGCGTGTGCCCGGCAGCATGAAAATGCCGATCACGGCGAGCACCAAGCCGAGACCTGCCACGGCCAGTTTTTTCAGGCCAAAGGTGTGCAGCCCGAAGGCGTGGCCGTGCAGGCCGATGAAGCCCCAGGCCAGCATCCCGGCCAGGAGCAGAAGACCGACGACAATCAGAGCGATGGCGATCATTTTGTTTGACATGGCTACCTCTAATCTACTCCTCGTAAATGTGGAATTTTCCGGCAGGCCGGCCCCTTGCGCCTGCCAGCCAGCAATGATACTCCAGGTTGGAAAAGCTGGATAGATTAACTCTGAATAGCACCTTCGACGGACCATCCCAGGTTATTCAGTTCCCGGAATTCATGGTCTTTTCATTTTGATGGTTTAGAATGCGCATGTTCGGTCAAAGGCCAGTTCGAGAAAGGATCAACGGCCAACCGACAAAGTGATTCACGGTCCGGATAAGAATTGCTATCCTCCCTTGGAAACGGAGCGCACAGGCAAGAGGAAACGCCCGGACCGGTAATATCGGAGGCAAATATGTCTTGGAAACGAATCTTGTACGTTGTATTTGTTGTTGCCGTAGCCGGGGTCTCAGCCCTGGCAGGCGTGTTCACCGGCGGCGTCGCCGTGTATCAGGCTGTCAGCCGGAATCAATCCCATGCCCTGGTGGCGTCTGCCCCTTCGGCGCAGACCATTCCAGCCAGCCAGAAGCAGAGCCTGGTGATCAATACCGCCGACGTCCAGACCACCATCACCCAGGCGGTGCAGAAGGTCGGGCCGGCGGTGGTGACCGTGGTTGGCATCCTCCCGGGCCAGATGTCCTTATTTGGCCAGACCGGCGACGAGACGGTCAGCGGCAGCGGCTTTTTCATCTCCAACCAGGGCTACATCCTGACCAACAACCATGTCGTGGCCGGGACCAAGTCGCTGACCGTCACCCTGGCGGATGGCAGCCAGGAGAAGGCCACGATCGTTGGCAGCGACCAGTATTCCGACATCGCCGTGCTGAAAGCCGACGGCAAGGTCCCGGCCGTGGCCTCGCTGGGCAACTCGGACGTGCTCAAACCGGGTGAGACCGCCATCGCCATCGGCTCGCCGCTGGGCGACTTCAAGAATACCGTGACGGTGGGCGTGGTCAGCGCCACCGGCCGCTCGATCGACACCGGCCAGGGCTACTCGCTCGAAGACCTGATCCAGACGGACGCAGCCATCAACCAGGGCAACTCGGGCGGACCGCTCGTCGACCTGGCAGGCGATGTGATCGGCATCAATAACATGATTGTGCGCAACAGCGGCAGCGGCACGGTCGCCGAAGGCCTGGGGTTTGCCATCCCGATCAACACCGCCCAGGCGGTTGCCGCCCAACTCATCCAGAATGGTTCCCTGGCCCGTCCATACCTGGGGATCAGCTACCAACCGATCACCCCGGACATCGCCAACACCTACAACCTGCCCGCCCAGTGGGGTGTTTATGTGACCCGGGTGGCAACCGGCAGCCCGGCCAGCCATGCAGGTCTGCAGCAGGGCGACATCATCACCGGCATCGGGGGCGTCTCGCTGGATGGGACGCATTCCTATCTGAACGCCCTGTTTACCTATAAGCCCGGCGACCAGGTGACCCTGAACGTGCTGCGCAATGGCAGGACCATTCAATTGCAGGTCACCCTGGGCCAGGCGAGCTCTGGAGGTTAGCAATCTCCAAGAAACCCCTCCTGCTTTTGAGGCAGGGGAGTCGATAGAATAGCAAGACATGAATCACCTCGAATTTAATAAATTTGAGGTGATTGCTTGATTAAGAACCCCCACCCCTACCCCTTCCCAGCATTGGGAAGGGGGCCGGGGGGATGGGCGAGGATCATTTTCGGTTTAGATCATCCCAAGATTAAAATTTTGGGATGAGTCATGTCTTGTTTTATGTTCCGGTCCCGGTCAATGGGAAGGTTTGTTTACGCCATCATGGCGCCGATGTCCTTGAGCTCCTTGACCACCTCCTCCGGCAGGAGCGCCGGCTCGACGCCCAGCAGTTTGCAGGTCAGGATCTTGTAGGCGGTGGTCTCGATGATCTCAGTCATATCGGCGGCGCGGCGCAGGCTGCTGCCTGCCACCACCAGGCCGTGGTTCTGCATCAGCACGGCGATGCCGTTGACCAGCATGGCCTTGGCCACCTCGTTGCCCAGCTCGTCCGTGCCGGGCATAATGAACGACACCACCGGTACATCGCCGAAGAAGGCGGCATCCGCGGAGATGGGCAGGAAGCGCGTGCCGGTGATGGCCATCAGGGTGGCTTGCGGAGCGTGGGAGTGGATCACGGCACTGATATCCGGCATGATTTTGTAGATGGCGCAGTGCACGCGCCGCTCGCTGGAGGCGGTGTAGTCGGTATCGACAATGACCTTGCCGTCCAGGTTGATGCGCACCATCATGTCGGGCTTTAAGTCGCCCTTGAAGATGGCGCTGGGGGTGATCCAGATCTCGTTCGGGTTATCGTCGCAGCGGGCGCTGACGTTGCCGCCGGTGGCCGTGATCAGGCCCTGGGCGTACATTTCGTTGGTGATCTGCAGGATCTGGTCGCGCACGTCGCCGGTCTTGACTACGGCGGGAACCGCAGCGTAAGCGGTCGGGGCGGCCGCTACAGCCGGGGCGGGCGCGGCCCTCACCCCTTGCCCCTCTCCCACAGGGAGAGGGGAGGCGGCAATCTTGGTCAGGTCGCCCGGGTCGCCGATCTTCTGGCGGGCTTCGCTGTACAGCCGGGACATGCTGCCCTGGATGCGGATGAAGGACATGGCCTTGCCGGTGTCACCGCTGAACGACAGCTTGCCGCTCGTGGCGGCCTTGGTGGCGTTGACCCGCCCGGTGAACATGCCGTCCAGGATGTTGGCGGCCATCTTCAATTTCACGTCCGGCTCGCGCGGCGGGTTCCCCGGCCCGGCGCCGACCTTGCCCTCGACGAAGCTCAGGAAGAAGGCCTGGTCCATGTCCTTGACGGTGAAAAGGAAGACGACGTTCTTGCCCTTGGCGAAGTTGGCCATCTCCTTGTCCGCCGCGATGCGGGTGGTGAACTCCTTGAGGATGTCGACCATCTTTTGACGCGCACCTTCGTTTTCCATACTTTCCACCTTTCCACTGGTCGCAACCGCCTGCGGCTCAACAGCCGGCAGGTTGGCGGTTTTTTCTTCGCTCCCTTTCTTCTGCGCGGCCACGTCCAGGTCGGTCGCGCCCGGACCCGGTGCGTCAGCCAGCGCCTTGAGCGCCTGCTCGTCTGTCTTGCGCATCCCGGTCCAGGCGAAGGTTTCGAGCGCCGGGGCGTTCAGGATGTACCTGGGTCTTTTGCCCGCTAGGAGCGCCTTTAACTCCCCGATGATGATCTCGCCCTGGTGAGCGGCCACCTCCAGCGTGTTGCCGCCCATGTGCGGGGTGGCGATGACGTTGGGGAAGGCCAAGAGCGGATCTTCCGCGGCGGGAGGCTCGACCGGAAAGACGTCCGTGGCGATACCGCCCAGCTTACCGGATCTCAGGGCAGCCAGCAAAGCCTCCTGGTCGACCAGCGCCGCCCGGGCGGTGTTGACCAGGAAGGCGCCGGGCTTCATGCGGCCGAAGGCTTCAGCGTTCATCAAGCCGCGCGTTTCGTCGGTCACCGCGGCGTGCAGGGTGACGAAGTCGCTCTCGGCCAGCAGCCGCTCGAAGGAGACTTTCTCGGCGCCCATCACGGCGATCTGTTCGGTACTCAGGAATGGGTCGAAGATCAGCAGGCGGGCACCGAAGGGCAGCAGGCGCCGGACGACCCTGTGCCCAATGGCCCCACCCCCGACCACGCCGATCGTTTTGCGCCACAGCTCCACCCCCAGGAACTCCTCGTGAGCCTGGCCCATGCGTCCCAGGTCGCCGGCCTCCCCGCCGGGCTGGCGCAGGAACGCGATCGCGCCCTGCATCCGGCGTGCCAGCATGAGCATGAAGCTCACCGCCAGGTCGGCGACGGCGTCAGCGTTGCGCGCCGGTGTGTTGACCACCGGCACGCTGGCCACGGTGCAGGCGTCGATGGCGATGTTGACCGGGTTGCCGCGGCACACGGCGATCATGCGCAGGTCTGGCAGCTTGAGCAGGGCCTCCCCGTCGATGATGTCCACCTCGGTGACGAAGACCTGGTAGCCTTGCAGAGTCTGCACCAGATCGTCCCCGGTCAGCAGGATGCCCTCCGCGCGGTAGGGCTTGTAGGTCACCTCGCCCAGGAGGCGCAGCTGCTCCAGGGCGGCCTCGTCCACCTCGGCGCTGATGTAGATCTTCGGACGGAAGGAAGCCTGGGCGGCTGCGCCCTCCACCGCCGACAGGCCGGACATCATCGCCATGCTGAACAGGTTGGCCGCCACCATGTCCGCCGGGCGGCGCTCCTGGCGCAGCGACAGCCAGTCGGCATAGAAGGCCTGGTAGGCCGCCGAGGCCTCTGGGTCAGGGACGTGCTCGCGGGCCAATCGCGCCAGGGCCTTGGCCCCGGCCGCCAGGTCCGGGTAGAGGCCCGCCCCGGCCCCGGCGCAGATCGCCGCGCCCAGGGCCGAGGCTTCGACCGAGGCGCAGACGTGCACCCTGCAGCCCATCACGTCGCTGACGATCTGTGTCCAGGCCGCGCTGCGGGTGAGACCGCCGCCCAGCCACACGTCCGCGGGGAAGCCACCGGAAATATTGACCACCTGCTCGATGTTGGCGCGCACGGCATAGGCCATCCCTTCCAGGACGGCGCGCGCCAGATCGGCACGGCCTTCGTCGCCGACGGGCAGCATGATGGATGAGAAGGTCAGGGTGTCCACGGGCGGCTCCATGGCGGAGGCATTGAAGACCGCCGCCCCGATGGTCGAGAGCATGCCGTGGGCTCCAGGCGGGGCGGCTTCCGCCTCCGCCACCAACATGGCGACCGGGTCCAGCGCGTCGGGGTGGATCAGGCGGGCGACCAGCTCCAGGCTCGAGCCCATCTGCCCGGCATTGCTCTCCAGGACGTACAGGCCGGGGATCACATGCAGCCCGGTCCAGATGCGCATTTCTTCATCGATGATCGGTTTTTCGACCACCATCTGGACCGGGGTGGTGGTACCGGCGATAACCCCGACCTGAGGCGCCGAGACGACGCCCGCACCCAGCAGGCCGCACTGCGTGTCCGGGCCGCCGGCTGCCACCGGGATTCCGGCCGCCAGCCCCAGGTTCGCCGCAGCTTCCTTGGTCAGCTTGCCCAGGCGGGTCCCGGCGTCCTTGAGCGGAGGGAAAATTTTCTCCGGCAGCCCGATGGACTTGATCAGATCGTCTGCCCACTTGCGGGACTGCAGGTCGAGCAGCAGGCTTTCGGCCGCCTGCGCCCTCTCGGCGGCGGCCTCGCCGGTCAGCATGTAGCCGACCCAGTCGCTGATGCTGAGGACGGCGTGCACGGACTTGAATGCCTCCGGGCGGTTTTCCTGCAGCCACAGAGCCCGGGGGGCCAGGAAGACAGGATTGGGGGCGTGGCCGGAGATGCGGTAGATCTCCGGGCCGCGCTCCATGGCCAGGCCCAAGCTCTGCTCGACGGCCCGCCCGTCCCGGTTGGGCGTTGCCAGGATCACGCCGCCTTTTTTATCGATGGCGATGATCGCATGGCGCATGCTGGTGGCGGCAATCCCTGCCACCTGCCCGGCTTCGATGCCAGCCTGCTGCAGGGCAGCCCGGGCCGTCTCGCCCAGGACGCGCCAGACATTGAGGCTGTCCATTTTATAGGCGAAGCCCCCGACTTCCGGGGCGGGAAGGTATGCCCAGGGCCGAAAGACGCTGGTGGTCTCGCCTGTTTCAGCATTCACCAGCAGGCAGCGTCCCCCGCCGCCGCCGATATCCAGACCCATTAAATATTTTGCAGTCATGACTTTAAGTGCCTCCTCGGGCGGACGCCCGCCGGTCGCCTCCACTCATCGGGAAGACGATCACCAGGCCGTACCCTTTTTGTAATTGTGAGCAGTCTTGACCTGCTGTGCCTTGCCGACACACGCTGTATTGACATGCTTTACCCTTCCGCCTTGATCTTCCCCTCCGCCAGGGCGCGCCGGAAGATCGCCAGGGTTTCGGCCACACCGTCCTCCAGGGGGGTGAAATGCAGCGGCCCGATGGCCTCCACCAGCGCCCGGTTGTCCACTTCGGCCGGGAAGGGCAGGGGGACGTCGTCGAAGGTGAGCGTGCCGCGGGCGGCGGGCTCCGCCTGCTCGATGGCGGCGATGACCTGGGGGGTGCTGACCGATTCGCCGCCGATGTTGAAGGCCTGCGCGCCCTGAAGCTCCGTCCGGGCGGCCTGGATGAAGGCTTGGGCCGTGTCGTCGCCGTACTGGAAGCAATAGCGCCCGCCATAGCTGATCTTGTAGGCCCGGCCGGCGGCGGCTGCCAGGATAGCCTTGGTGGGGGTGGAGGTCATGCCCTGGTCGCGCCCCGCGCCGTAGACCACGTACGGGCGCAGCCCGATGGAGGCGATGCCGTCGTCGCGGAAGTAGACCCGGGCGGTGCCCTCGTTGGCCTGCTTGTAGACGCCGTAGTGCGAGTGCGGCTTGAGCGGGGCATCGTGTGCCAGCGGCACCTGCGGGTACTCTTCACTGGTGCCGTAGACAGCCGTGCTGGAGGCGTAGACCAGGCTCTTCAGCCCCAGGCGCTTGGCGGCCTCGAACAGGTTGACCGTCCCGACCACGTTGACGCGCGCCCCGGCCACCGGGTCGGCTTTGCAGAAGGGTAGTTGCAGGGCGGCCAGGTGGAGGATGCGCGTCGCCGCGCTGGTCTTCAGAGCGTTCTCCACCGCGGCGAAGTCCGACACGTCCCCTTGGATGAACTGAACGCGGGCGATCTCGGCGTCGCTCAGTAGCAGCGGCAGGCGGTGCAGGCGGGTGTCCAGGTCGAAGGCAGTGACCGGTGTTCCTTCCCGCGCCAGATTGCGCAGCACCCAGGTCCCGATGCAGCCGGCTGCCCCGGTGACCAGGAAGCGTTCTTGGGTCATGTTAATCCCTTTCTGACCACAGACAAACACAGAAGCTTATCTGTGTTTGTCTGAGATTTCACTTCGCCACCCAGCCGCAGTCCACCAGCCAGTCAGAGCCGGTGACGAAAGAGGCGCCTTCGCTGGCCAGGAAGTAGATCGGCTCGGCGATCTCGGCCGGGTCCGCCCAGCGCTTGAAGGCCTGCTCGGCCTCGCGCTCCTTCTTGACCGCCTCGAAGGGGACGCCGGTGCGCTTCGATTCCAGGTCGATGTCGCCGCGCAGCATGGGCGTGTCGACCGAGCCCGGGCTGATCGAGTTGACCCGGATGTTGTAAGGCGCCAGCTCCCAGGCCAGGGCACGCGTCATGGCGATGATGGCGCCCTTGGTCGCCCCGTACATCACGTGGTCCATCTGTCCGACGTGCCCGGAGACCGAGCCCATGTTGACGATCACGCCGCTCCTCTGCTTCTTCATGAACGGCAGGACGTACTTGCACAGCAGGAAGTGCCCGCCCAGGTTGACGTCGATGGTGCGCTTGAACTCCTCCCAGGTGATCTGGTCGAAGGGCTTGACCAGCACTATCCCGGCGTTGTTGACCAGCACGTCGACGCGGCTGTACTTTTTGCCGACCTGCTCGAGGCAGTCCGCCACCTGCTTTTCGTCGGCCACGTCGCAGGCCAGGAAGAGGCTCTCGCCGCCCCCGGCGTTGACCTCGTCGGCGACCTGGCGGCCCTCGGGCAGCACGTCCAGCCCCACCGCGGCGTAGCCGTGTTTTGCAAAGACCCGGACGGTCGCGGCGCCGATGCCGCGCGCCGACCCGGTGACGATGACGACCTTTTTATCGACCATGATTCCTCCTGGACCTTTTCACCACGATGGACACGACGGAACACGAAGGACTTATAAGAACCTTTGTGTCCCTTCGTGTCCTTTGTGGTGGTTTTCTCACAACCCGATCATCTTGCGCGCCTGCTGGACCGTCGCCAGCGGGCGGCCGAGGGAGCGCGCCATCTCGGCGGTTTCGCGCACCAGCTCGTGCGTGGGGACCAGCTTGCCGCTGTGGTCGAAGGGCAGGTCCTCGGTCCCGACGCGCACATGGTCGCCCATCAGGATGGCCGCGGTAAGGATCTCCTTCTGGCCCTCGCCCATGATGCTGACGTTGCAGGCGCAGCCTTCCGGCATCAACCGGCGGCGGTAGAGATACTCCTCGACCGTCGGCGGGCTCCAGGTCCCGCCCGGCCAGCCGAAGAACAGGGTGGTGACGTAAGGCGGCTTGAGCAGTTTCTTTTTGATCAGGTAGTTCAGGTTCCAGATCGAGCCCGCATGCCAGACCTCCCATTCAGGGACGACCCGGTATTTCTTGCACAACCTGACGTACTCGACCAGCTCGTCCTTGGAATGCAGCACGTTGAAGTCCGCCTTGGCGAAGGCCTCGTCGTGGTGGTTGAGGATGATCGAGATCATCTCCGGCTGGTTCTCGAAAGCCTCCATCCGCTCCGGGATGGGCAGGCTGGACATGCCGCATTGGACGAGGATCGGGGACCGGGCGCGCACGGCGGCGATGGTTGTTTTCCATTTCCCCTCGGCGTGGGTGTGCAGAATGGTCGCGCCGTTCTCGTAGCACAGACGGGCTTCCTCGGCGATGGCTTCGGCCGTGCGCGGGAAGTCCACCTCCGGGTGCAGCCAGGAGTTGTTGGGGGTGGCGATGATGACCAGAGGTTGCATGGGAGATCCTTTTCGAGGGAACAATAGATTAGGGTCTGTATGCAAATTTGTATTGTGTCATTCTCCCGGAGGGACACCGGGTCGGTGTGAGCGACCGTAGGGAGCGAAGGATCTCTGGTTTATAGGGCACTCTGGTTTGAATTCCGAGATTCTTCGTCGCTTCGCTCCTCAGAAGGACAGGTGAAAATGATTTTGAATATAGGCTCTAGGAAAAGATGGCAAATTAAGAATATCACAAATTTGCAGGGAGCGTTGTTTCCCACCCCATCGAATCTTTTACCAACCCTATTGCGTTCGAATTTCCTTTATGCTATAGTCCTACATGCAGACATGCATTCACGCTTCAGACCAGCAACGGTCTGCCGCCACATTCCACCGACTTAATAAAAGGGAGCGCTATGACCGAGCAGAAGATTGGCGTGGGCTTGATCGGGCTGGGATCCATTTCGTTTGCGCACGAAGCCGGGTACAGTGAGAAGGGGGAAGCATGTCAAATTGTCGCCCTGTGCGACATCCACCAGGAAGAAGTCAACAACCGCATCGGGATGTACGAAGGGGCTAAAGGCTATACCCGCTACCAGGAGCTGCTGGACGATCCGAATGTCGACATGGTCGACATCACCGTCCCGCACGTGCTGCACTACGAGATCGCCAAGGCGGCGCTGGAAAAGGACAAGCACGTCCTGGTGGAGAAGCCCATCACGGTCAAGTCGGAGCAGGGCGAGGAGCTGATCGCCCTGGCGAAGAAAAAGCGCTTGAAATTCAGTGTGGCCGAGAACACCCACTTCGTCACCGCCTACCTGAAGGCGGAGGAGCTCCTTAAACAGGGCACGCTGGGAGACATCTGGTCGGTGCGCACGCTGATCGCCGGCAGCGAGGTCTATCGCATCAAGGATCCGAACCTGTGGCACGGCAAGGCTCCCTACGGAGGCGTGATCCTGGATTCGGCGGTGCACAACTTCTACCTCTTCAAGTGGCTGTTCGGCGGCGTGAAGGACGTGCTCGGCTTTGCCTCCAAGCTCGTCCCGGAGGGCGAAGTGGAGGACAACGGCCTGATCCTCGGCCACCTGGCGGACGGGGCCGAGTTCCAGCTCAACACCTCGTGCACCTTCGAGATCCCCTGGACCGAGCGTGTCGAGATCTACGGCAGCAAGGGCGGGATGATCATCGACCAGCTGGCGAACCCGGTGGTCAAATACTACCTCGGCTCGGGCGACATCGACGGGACGGTCGTGGAAGATGTGCCCTTCGACCCGATGGCCTGGAAGTTCAACTCGATGGTCGCCGAGGTCGGAGATTTCGTCAACGCGGTGATCGCGGACCGCCCGCCGCGCGTCGACCCGGCGGACGCCCTGTATGCCGTCAAGGCGGTCGAGGCGGTCGACCGGTCGATCCAGACCGGGAAGCCGGTGAGCCTGTAAGGGCCGACCTGAGTGTCGGCCCGGGCGGACACATAGGTTCGCCCATACGTTCAACAAATGGAGAACCAGTATGGCAGAAGTTTCCTTCAAACCCGTCGGCCTGGATCGCGCCCGCCTGGCTGCCCTGATGGGCGAGCGCAAGCTGGACGGCCTGTTCCTGTCCTCACCCGAGAACGTCTTCTACACCACCGGCTACCCATGCCTGCCGGGCAGCGGCAACCCGATCATCCACGCCCTGCGCAACCAGGACCCATTTTTCGTCTATGTCGGGGCCGATGGACAGATCATCCTGCTCTGCTGGGGGCCGGCGGCCATGGGCATCGACTACGGCGCCGACGACGTGCGCATGTCCTTCACCCCCCAGATGGCGGCCGACGACCTGGCCGCCCTGATCGACGAGAAGCTCAAGCCCGGATGCACCATCGGGGTCGAGTTCGACCTTCCCGTACTACGCCGCCCAGCTGCTCCAGGAGCACGCCAAGCCGGCCGGCGTCCAGGTGATCGACGATCTGTTCTACAAGCTGCGCCTGATCAAGTCGCCGGCCGAGATCGAGCGCATCCGCAAGAGCACCCAGATCATCGACAAGACCGTGCTGGAGCTGGCCCAGAACCTGCGTCTGGGGATGGGCCGCCTGGAGCTGACCCGGGAGGCCAAGTACCGCATGCTGCAGAACGGCGCCGACGGGGTGGACCACGTCACCGTCGCCTTCGGGACGGCCAACCCGGAGATTGCCCTGGACGAGCCGCTGGAGCCTAACCAGATCGTGACCCTCGACCTGGGCGCGGTCTACCAGGGCTATGTCTCGGACAACCGCCGGCTGGCCTACACCGGGACGGCCCCCGCGGCGCTCAAGGAGCTGCACCAGAAGCTGTGTGGAGTGGTGGCTGAGATGGGCCAGGCGCTGCGCCCCGGAAAGACTTTCTCAGAGCTGCACGCCTACGCCGGCGAGCTGTACGCCAAGACCGGCATCGAGCCCATGTTCCTACACGTCGGCCATAGCCTGGGCTTGCAAGTCGAGGAGCACTGGATTATGTCCGACGACCCGACCAAGGTCGCCCCGGGTATGGTGCTCAATATCGAGCTGTACTCGCCCAGCGAAGAGGGCGTGATGATCGGCGACGAGGAGACCTTCCTGGTGACCGAGGTGGCGCCGGAGAAGCTCAGCACCCTGCCGGTGGATATCATCGAGAAAAAACTCTAAGGTTCACCACGGAGAGCACAGAGACCGCGGAGATATTTAAAAACCCTCTGCGATCTCGGCGTTCTCAACGGTGAAATTCTCTCCAAGGAAATTATGGCATCCAAACCATTACGAGTGGGCATCGTCGGCGCCGGACTGATTGCACCGGACCACGCCGCCGGGTTCCAGGAGGTCCCAGACCTGGCGGAGGTGGTGGCGGTGTGCGATACCAACCGGGAAAACGCCGAGAACCTGGCGGCGTTATTCGACGCCAAGATCTATGCCGATCATCACGAGCTGATCGCCGATCCGCGCCTCGATCTGGTGGACGTGCTGCTGCCGCATCACCTGCACTACGCGGCAGCCATGGACGTCGTCAGGGCGAAAAAGCACCTGCTGCTGGAGAAGCCGGTGGCGGTGACGTATGCCCAGTCACTGGAGATCTACGAAGCAGCTAAAAATGCAGGCGTCCATTTTGGCGTGGCGGAGAACACGCGCTTCATCCGCGCCTACGTCGAGGCAGAGAAGCTGATCCGGGCCGGAAAGCTGGGCGAGGTCACGCTGGTGCGCACCTTCCTGCCGGCCAACGAGCGCGTGCGCCTGTCGAGCGACGACTTCTGGGGCAAGAAGGCGGCGTTCGGCGGCGGGGCGTTGATCGACTCCGGCCCGCATACCTTCTACCTGCTCAAATGGCTGTTCGGCGAGGTCAAGGAGCTGACCGCCTTCGCCTCGCAAATCTACAAGGTGGACAGCGAGGTGGAAGACAACGCCGACGTGCGCGGCAGGCTGGTCTGCGGGGCGGATTTCCTATGCAGCTTCAGCTTTACCGTGGAAATCCCGCACAGCGAGCGCCTGGAGGTGTACGGGGCACACGGCGCTTTAATCGTCGACCAGCTGGCGAACCCGCCGGTCAAGTTCTACGCCGAGCCGACCGACTTCGACGGAACGCCGGTCGAGGGTCCGGAGTACGACCCGATGGGCTGGCACTACTTTTCCATCGTGGAAGGGGTCAAGGACTTCGTCCGCACCGTCAGCGAGGACCACCCGCCGACCGTCGATCCGCTGGACTGCTGCTACGCCATCAAGGTCATCGAGAAAGCCTACCAATCGGTTCGCAACGGAAACAAACTCGTGCAGGTTTAAAGTGTCATTGCGAGCTCCCAAGGGGCGACACTTGCACCTGCTGCACACTTGCCCAGGCACGAGCAGCCTGTGCGAGTGCCAGGGAGTGCAGGTGAGCCATCCCCTCCCATGCGAGGAGATTGCTTCGGGCAAAGAACGCCCTCGCAATGACACATAAATATTATGAAAAAGGAGACTCCCATGGCCGACATCAAACCCTATCTTCAGAAAATGGTGGACCGTTTCGCCAATCCGTCCGTGCAGGCCAGCCTGAAAGGCTTCACCAAGACCCTGCAGTTCAAGTTCACCGACACGAACGAAGCCTGGCTGATCAAGGCGGTGGACGGCAAGGAGGCGACATTAACGCAGGAAGCAGTTGAAAAACCGGACATCCTGGTCACCATGGCCACCGACATCCTGACCGGAATCATGGACAAGAAGATCAACGGCACCACGGCGTACATGCAGCGCAAGATCCAGGTCAAGGGCGCCATGGAAGACCTGATGAAGCTGCAAAAGATCATGATGTAAAAAACCCAACACAAAGGGCACAATAGACCGCGAAGGAAACCCTGATTTTCCTTCAGCCCCCGCTCTCGAGTACCCGTTCTTTGGGTATCGGGGGTTGTGCCCTTCGTGTTTAAAGAGGCCCCCATGACTGATCAACCCAACACTGCGATGAAACGTTCCATCGGCTTCCTGCTCGGCATGAGCATGCTGATGCTGGGCGCCAATCTGGTCTGGACGGCGTATAACAGCATTCTGCTGCCCACGCTGGTCGAAAAGGTGGTGACCGAGGGCAAGGGACTGACGGTCGGCCTGGTCGGCTTTTTCGGGACGATGATCGCCATCACGGTCAGCATCTTGGCAGGCATCCTCAGCGATCATACTGCCAGCCGCTGGGGCCGGCGCACCCCGGCGATCCTGATCGGCGCGCTGATCGGGCTGCCCCTGATCGGGCTGCCGTCGCTCTTCCTGGCCCCGGCCCTGCGAGCGGCATTTCTGCCTGCCGCCCTGCCGATCATCGTAGTCAGCTACTGCGGCATGCAGTTCTTCACCAATGTCGGCAATGGCGCCTGGTGGCCGCTGCTGGTGGACGTGGTTCCCGAGCACCAGCGTGGGCTGGCCTCGGGCATCCAGGGAGGCTTGACCCTGGTCGGTGCGACCATCGGCATCGTGGTGGTCTCGGCGCTCAATAAGGACGGTCGCTATACGAGTCTGGCTCTGTGGCTGGTGGGCGGCATCTTCGCCTTGAGCGGGATTGTCAATGTGCTGGTCATCCGCGGCAAGGACCGGCCCGCCGATCCCTCGGAGCGCATCAGCCTGTGGAGGGCAATGGGTGACATGTTCAAGGTGCGCACACGTGTGATGGTCTTCTTCTGGATGGTCCTGGCCATGCTGCTGGCTTACATGGGCATCAACAGCCTGCAGTTCTTCGCCCGCTACTTCTTCGAGGTCTATTTCCCCACGATCAACCCGGATACCGCTTTCGGCATCATGGGTGGCATCAGCCTGGTGGTGACCATGCTGGCGGCGGTTGTCTCGGGGGCGCTCTCGGATCGGATCGGACGGCGCCCACTGATCCTGTGGGCTTTGTTCCTGTGCGCCATCACCACCCTGCTGATGGGGTTAAGTAACAACTTTGTCCTCTTCTTGATCCTGGCTGGTATCCGCTCCGCGGCCACCGGGCCGATCATGGCCACCGCACCGGCCCTGGCCAGCGACCTGGCGCCCAGGGACGAGGCCGGGCAGTACATGGCCTACAACAACCTCTCGACCGGGCTGTCCGGCGCGCTGGCCGGCCTGGTCTTTGGCGTCCTGCTGGTCAGCATGACGCGCACGACCTTCATGGTCTTGTTCATCATCTCGGCCATCCTGTTTCTGATCGGCGGCCTCGTCTTCTGGATCAAGGTGCCGCAGAAGAAACTGGACGAGCGGATCAAGGGATAGAAAATGTGCGACGCACTTCCAAAGTGCGTCGCACATTATCAGGTGCGTGGCAATTTTGAGGTTTTGTATGTGCGTGGTACTTGTTAATTGGGAGGCAGAATGAGAACCTGGATTTTCCTCTCCGCCCACTTCGACGACGTGGTGCTCTCGGCGGGCGGGCTGGTTTGGGAGCTGGCGCAGCGCGGCGACCGGGTCGAGGTCTGGACGATCTGCGCCGGCGACCCGCCGGCGGGGAAGACCCTGACCGAGTACGCCCAACTGCTGCACGGTTTCTGGAACATCGGCGAGGACGTGCCGCTCAAACGCAGTCGGGAGGACGCCGCCTGCTGCGCCGTCCTGGGAGCGGCTGCCTACCGGCGCTACACCGTGCCGGACAATATTTACCGTTACATCCCAGGGACCGACGAGGCAGTGATCAAGGAGAACGAGGACCAGATGAAGCCGCTCGAACCGGGGGAGTCGGACCTTATCCCGCCCGTGACCGACTTCCTGCGCAAGAACCTGCCCGAGAGCTGCGAGTTGGTCGTCCCGCTGGCGGTCGGCAGTCACCGCGACCACGTCCTGACGCGCACGGCGGCCGAACGGCTGGGCCTCCCGCTGTGGCATTACGCCGACTATCCCTACCTGGTTTACGGCGAGCACGACCTGGCCGACTGGCTCCCGTCAAAGGCTGAGACCTTTTCGCTCCAGATCTCCCCGGCCGGGCTTAAAGCCTGGCAGGACGGATTTGCCTGCCAGCGCTCACAGATCCCACTGCTGTACGTGGACGAAGATGATATGCGCGCCGCGATCGAAAAGTACTTCAAGTCGGGCTTCGGCCATACCCTGTGGAAGTTCTGACCCTGAAATGGCCTCACCGCTCTCGGGGGGAAGCAACATGAAACCTTACAGTCCGGATCGTTGGTGCCGTAAAGCTTAAGTTTTACCCGGAGGAGTAAGTCTGAGGGCACGATCCTTTAACTGCTTATCCCGGAGATCCAGGTGGATTTTCGGGATGACTCATTTTATAATGGGAAAAGATTGAACAGAATGGAGGAGAAGCATGTCTCAACGCGTATTGAACCTGTCAGTGATCGTCACCCTGCTGTTCCTGTCCTTGTCGGCGGACATCCCCCGTGCCCTGGCGGCGCCGTCCAGCGGACCGAGTGACCCGGCCGAGCTGGGCGCCTTCCTCGACGGGGTGTTTGCCGCCCAGATGAAAACCGACCATGTCCCGGGGGCGGTGGTGGCGGTCGTCAAGGATGGACAAGTGTTATATCTCCAGGGATACGGCTACGCCGACCTCGAACAGCAGATCCCGGTCGATCCGCAGACGACACTCTTCCGCCCCGGGTCGGTCTCGAAGCTGTTCGTATGGACGTCGGTCATGCAACTGGTCGAGCAGGGCAAGCTCTCCCTCGACGCCGACGTCAATACCTACCTGGACTTCACCATCCCCGCTACCTACCCGGAACCGATCACACTGAAGAATTTGATGACTCACACCCCGGGCTTCGAGGACTCAGGCGAGGACCTGTTCAAGCTCAACGCGGATGAGATGATCCCGCTGGACGTCTTTCTCAAGACGCACATTCCGGCGCGCGTCTTCCCACCCGGGACGGTGAGCGCCTACTCCAACTACGGGGCCGCCCTGGCCGGGTATATCGTCGAGAAGGTCTCGGGCATGCCGTTCAGCGAGTACGTGGACAAAAACATCCTCCAGCCGCTGGGCATGACCCACAGCACGTTCGTCCAACCCCTGCCGGCAGACCTGGCTCCCGACATGGCGCGCGGCTATAACTATTCCAACGGTGCTTATGTGGAAGGCAGTTTCGAGTTCGTTCCGCCTTATCCGGCCGGCGCGATGAGCGCCACCGCAGCCGACCTGGCAAAGTTCATGATCGCCCACCTGCAAAATGGGCGCTACGGGGATGCACAGATTTTGTCCGAGGCCACTGCCAGGCAGATGCACAGCCAGCTGTTCACGCAGGACCCGCGCCTGCATGGCATGGCCTACGGCTTTTTCGAAGATGAGGTCAACGGCCAGCAGGTGATCTCACACGGCGGCGACACGCTCCTGTTCCACTCCGGCCTGTACCTGCTCCCCGACCAAAACCTGGGGATCTTCATCTCCACCAACGCGACGGGTGGTGCCAAGATCCCCGCAGCCGTCTTCAGGGTTTTCATGGATCGCTACTACCCGGTCCAACCCCAGCCGGCAGTCACGCCCCCGGCGGATTTTGCTTCCCGCGCCGCGCAGTATACGGGCGAATATCACAATTCGCGCAGCAATTTCACCGGCTTCGAGAAAATCATGATGCTCTTCAATACAGTCAAGGTCGGCGCAGACCCGAAGGGGCATGTATTCATCAACCTCCAGGGCATGATCCGTTACACCGAGGTCGAACCGGGACTGCTGGTCGCGGACGAGGGGCCGTCACCCGGGTCGCGCTCAAGGTCGACCCCTCGGGACAGGTCTCTCTATTGACATCCCTTCCACTGGAGCTGATCAAATCGCCCTGGTACGCCACCCTGGAGTTCAACGCGCTGGTCTTCGTCGGCGGCCTGCTGCTGTTTCTGGGCACATTGATCAGCTGGTTGATCTCCTTCTTCTCCGGTCTAATCCGGCGCCGGCCGCGGCCCCTGGGCTCGCGCCTGGCGCGCCTCGCGGCGGGCCTGTTCATGTTCGTATTCCTCGTCTACCTGGTTGGTTTAATCGGGATCGTGGCGAATGTGGACCCGGCCTACGGCGTGCCCAGGATTTTCTTTGGGAACCCGCCCGGCCTGAATTTCATCGTCTCCCTGGCCCCGGTCATGGCGGGATTGGGTGTCCTGGTGCTGCCCTTCTTGTTGCTCGCCTGGAAGAATCGCTATTGGACGGTCAGAAGCCGCCTGTTCTATACGCTCCTGACGGTCTGGTTCTGGGCGGCCTTATGGGCGCTGCATTACTGGAACTTGCTGCTATAACGACTTGGAAGTAGACTAGTGATACTCACCAGCGCCCCTGCGCCGGAATGATTTGCTCCGGCCAGGGGCGCAGCGATTTTTGATGAGGTGGGTCCGACGGCTCATAGGCGGACAGAAGTGTCCCGCTTTCCTGAGCGCTGAGGCTTCGCCAAATGAACAATCCAAAGGGGCTTGATGAGTTGCAGGCTCCCGTGGGGCTGCAACTCACTCTCTTTCAAGAACCAAAAGAAGGGAAGGAGGCGCGGTTTTATTCTTTGATCGGCACCCGGACGCAAATTCGTGTCCCCCCGCTGGGGCGACTCTCCACCTCGAAACTGCCGCCCACGCGTTCGACGCGCTCGCGCATTGAGTTCAACCCGAGGTGACCCGGGAAATTTTCCCCCGGGTCAAAGCCCTGTCCGTTGTCCTTCACTTCAAGCAGCAGGGTTCCATCGATTTGTTTCAAGCCCAGATCCACCTGCGTGGCGCGGGCATGTTTGACGATGTTGTTGAGGGCTTCCTGGGAGATCCGATAAAGGGATTCCTTGATCGCCAGGGGGACGCCCGGCTCCTCACAAAAGGATTTTTCGACCGCAATCGAATGGCGCGCCTGCAGCGCGTCCGCCTGTTTGCTCAGGGCGGCGACCAGGCCCTCCACCTCCAGCGATTCGGGACGCAGCTCGAAGATCAGCGCCCGCATTTCGGCCAGGCCTGCCTCCGCCAGGGAGATGCAGTAGTCCAGGGGCTCGGAAGCTTTCTCGGGTTCGTGCTCGAGCCGGGCGCGCGCCGTGCGCACTCCCAGGCCGATGCTGTAGAGCACTTGCGAGACCGAGTCGTGCAGCTCGCGGGCCAGCTTCTGTCGCTCTTCGAGGGCGGCCCCTGCCTGGGCCTGCTCGTGCAGCCGGGCGTTGTCGATCGCCAGGGCAGCCTGGTTGGCGAAGGCCATCACCAGGTTGGCATGTTTCTCGGTGAAGTGATTGGGTTCGACGTGATCGAGCCTCAGCACACCGATCAGACAATCGCGTGAGATCAGCGGGACGCCCAGCCAGGAGTGGATTTGTTCGAAGAAGGGCAACAGCTCCGGGTCCACCTGGTCCACCACGCTGTGCTCCCAGGGGTCATCAGCCCAGAGTTCCCCGATGATGACCGGTTTTCGGGCCTGGATCACGCGCGTATAGCCATTGTCCTGAGCAGTCGATGGATGGAAGCGGAGCATCTTAGCGCGCGGGAAAGGTCCCACATATTCCAGGAACACGATTTCATCGCCTTCAAGGCTGGCGATCACCGCGCCGGTAAAATCGACCACCAGTCTGAGCTGCTGCAGGATGCTCGTGAGCAACGGCTTGAGCTCCAGGATGGTGGACATATTCCGGGCGACCTCCAGCAGGGCGGACAGGTGGCGCGTGCGCTCTTCGACGCGCTGCTCGAGCAGCTGGTAAGCACGCCTTTGTTCGGTAACGTCAGTAAAAGATGCCACCACACCGGAAGGTTTGCTTTCGCCGGGGCGAAATATCGGCTGGGTATTGACCGAGGTCCAGGTCAGCGAGCCATCCGGCTTGTGCACGCCGATAATCACGTTGGAGTAAGGCTTCCCGGTGTGTAGGGTGAGGTAGGCCGGGTGAGTTTCGCCGGGATATGGCGAACCGTCCTCGTGGACCGCGTTCCAGCGTGGGTCGATGGAGGTCAGTCCCATCATTTGGTCGGCAGACAACCCCAGGATCTTTTCCGCGCTGGCGTTGCATGTCCGGATCTTGCCGTCCGCATCTTGAAGGACGATGCCTTCATCCATCGAGCTGACGATCGAGGCGTAACGGCTTTCACTTTCCCGGAGCTCGGTTTCGATCTTCTTTTGTTCGGTAATATCCCGGACGTTGACCACGCGGTACTGCACCTGCCCTTCCGGATCCTTTACGGCAGTGATGTCGACCGAGACCGGGAAGACGGAACCGTCCTTGCGCAGGTGGGTCGCCTCGTACGTGATGTGGCCTTCTTTGTGCGCCTTTTGAATCCATGCGCGCACCTTGGGGCGGTCCTGCGGGGCATAAAGATCCTCGATGGGTTTACCGGCCATCTCCTCGAGGCTGTATCCATAGAGGCGGGCAAAAGCGGGGTTCATCGTTTCCAGGCGGGTGGCGTTCGCCTGTCCGATGACCACGCCCCACTCGGCGTTCTCAAACGCCTGCGCCCATTTGAACAGGTCCTCTTCCATCCGCTTGCGCAGGGTGATGTCCCGCAGGAAGACGACGAAGAAATCCTGGCCGTTGCGAGTGATCTTGGCAATGCTGGCCTCGGCCGGGAATTCGGCCCCATCCTTGCGCCGGCCGGCTATTTCCTTCCGCTCTGCCATCCGGCGCAAGGAGCCGGTCAGGGTTGAAAATTTACGGACGTATGTGCGGTGAATTTTTTTGAATGCAGCAGGGATTAAGAGATCAAGAGGTTGTCCGCAAATCTCTGCGGCACAATAGCCGAAAATCTGCTCGGCGGTATCGTTGAAAAGGACGATGTGCTGCCGACGGTCGATCACAACGACGGCATCCTGGGTGAGGCGCAGGAAATCCTCCACCCGGATCGGGGATTGGGCGGTCGTATTATCCATGCAAACTCATTGCTGATCCTCGGCACGCAGAGAGGTCAGGGGAACCAGGCCGATGCGCACGGCATGCAGGGCAGCCTGGGTCCGGCTGGGCACTCCCAGTTTGGACAGGATATTGCTGGTGTGGGTCTTGACGGTCGTCTCGCCGATCTGCAGCTCCAGGGCGATTTCTTTATTGGTCTTGCCTCCGGCCAGCAGGCACAGGACGTCGGTCTCACGCTCGGTGAGGGAGGCGGGGTGTTCCAGGGCGCGCACCTCGCGCATCAGCCGGGCAGCCACTTGAGGGGAAAGCTGCACCTGCCCTGCCGCCGCAGCCCTGATCGCCCGGCACAACTCATCCGCCTGGGTGTTTTTGAGCAGGTATCCGATCGCCCCGGCCTTGATCGCACCCACCACGGAGGCATCTTCCAGGACGCTGGTCAAGGCAATCACCTCCAGGTCCGGCAGCTCACGGCGAATGACCTCCGTCGCCTGGATGCCGTCCATCTCCGGCATGATCAGGTCCATCAGGATGACATCCGGCTTGAACTGCCTGGCCAGGCGGACCGCTTCCTGCCCATTGGAGGCTTCCCCCACGATTTCCAGCTCGGGGTCGAGCGAGAGGAACATGCGCAGCCCCTGGCGCACGACGTGATGATCGTCGGCAATGAGAATTCGGATGGTCATCGGTCTTCCTCCCCTTGATTTTATCGATCAACATCAGCTCATCCCGCTACATAATATCATGAAAAAGTGCACAATCGCACGACGTTATAAATGTCCGGAGTTTGGTGATCTTGCCCCGGCCATATATGATTTCAATCAACCACGACCCAAAAAGCGGGGGCAAACAGGCACGAAAGGGGATGATACATCCCAGATGAATATGGATTGAACTATGGACTACAACGGCTTGCTGATATGAATTGTAGGAGCATACCCTTCGGGCACGATATTTCACTTGACAAAGCCTCTATCGCAGAAGCATGCTTGGCGCGGCAGGAGATAAAGCGGATGTAGAAATAAGCCGACTTGGGTCAATCGGTCGTCCCCCTGAATGGCTAGATCCCGAATTATGTCCCCGGTTGTTCGACCGATCGCTTGAGAAACCTGGTCATGCTGGCCAGGGTCGCTGCCCCGATGGACAGGGGATGAGCAGCCGTTTGAGCGCCAGGGTCATCTAACTACGTAAGTATAACCAGCTGTTTCCCCGGTCACCGGCGTGCTGCCTGAGACGACCATGATCACCCGCTGCAGGTCGCGGCCGAAGCCGCTGGTGCGATAGCTGGCGTGGTTTAGATCGTCGAGCGGGACCGCCACCACCCGGGGCGTCGAACGGAACTCGACAGCCTGGAGGACGAAATGCTGGGGCAGGAGATTGTCCATGCGCACAAAGCCCTCCGCCTGCCAGCCGCCGGCGGCAGTTTCGGCATCGTCATGGAACCCGATCTCGGGTATTTCGATGTCGTCCAGGGCCAGGCCGTCCGATTGGTCGCCTGAAACCTGCTCGAAGCGCAGCTGGATCACCTTTCCGGCGTAGGGTGTCAGGTCCATCGTCTCCTCGACCCAGCGTGCCGTTTTCCCGGGTTTCCCGCAGCCGATTCCGGACTTGCAGGTAAAGCCGTTGCCCAGGTTCAGGGCGCTCGGATTGCGGTCCGTGGTCGTCACCCCTTGGAGGGTCTTCCAGGTTGCGCCGCCGTCCGTCGAGACCGAGGCGTAGGCAAAGTCCCAGTTTTCGTAGAGATCATACCAGGCGGCGAACTTCAAGGTTGCCCGTACCACACCCTGCAGGTCGACCGAGCGGGTCAGGCGTGCGTCACCGACGTTGCGCCCGCCCCACCACATGAACCGGCCGCCGTGCGCCTGGACCGGGATGGCCCCCACCGTCTGGGTACCGTCGAAGGTGAAAGTGACCTCCCTGCCGGCCGGCAGGAGCTCGATGTAATCGCTGCCGTACTGGCTGACGGTGCGCTCGGCGCGGGCCGGGTAGCCGGACAGGGACTTGGCCACCTGGAAGGCGGACAGGTTCTCGAACAGGAAATCGCTGACCCGGTAGCGCGGCTCGGCGGAGCGGTTGGCAAGCAGGTCGGCCGCCGCCCAATCGGCAAAGACGGCGTCGAACTGCAGCCCGGCGGCGTTCCGGTCCAGGGCGCGCTGGATGGTGGGGATGCCCGACGTGCCGGTGGAGACGATGTCGCGGATGAAGTCGTCCCCGAAACGTGTGTATAGATAGGATAGGAACAGGTGCGCGGCTCCGTAGTGGGCGCGCCACAAGTCGGGCGGGTACTGCATCAGACGGTTCAACTGGATGGCGGGGTGGGCGGCAAACTCATTGTCCTCCGTGGGTCGAAATCCGTCCAGCTCTACGCCCAGGTTGGCCAGACCTTCCCCGATCCAGCCGGCCTCGCCGTACTGGTTCCCGTCAAAATGGATCAGGTGGGTGAACTCGTGCGCCAGGGCCATGGACAGGAAATCGACCGACCCGGGCGCGGGGGAATATGACGGGGCGTTGACGTAGATCATCTTGTGCAGGTTGGAGTGATAGACGACCTCCGGCGGCAGGTCGTCGCTGGCGTCGAAGTAAGCCCCCAATCCCTCCGAGCGGGTGAAGAGCAAGTACAGGTGCGGATCGTTGTCCGGGCTGGTGTCCGGATCGCGGCCGAGCAGCCGGCGCCCGAGAGGATAAATCCTGCTCGTAAAAAGATCCGCCAGCGCCTGCAGGTCGGCGGCACGGATGGCGGCATGGCCCTTCCAGGTCACCCCGTTTTCGACCCACAGGTAGGCGACATCGTTCTTGCAGCCCAGGGTGAACGGGACGCGTTCATAGGTCCCGGCGAAGATGTTCCGGCCGACCCAGAAGGTCTCCTGGTCGCCGATCTGGTAGGCTTTGGGAGCCGCGGGCGGCGCGGTGACCGCCTGGATGCCGCGGTATTCGCGCCCCAGGCGGACCCAATCGCGGGCGGCGGGCCGCTGTGCGGAAAGCAGGTGCAGGGTCTCTTCGCGGGGCAGGGGCAGCTGCGGCGCAGGGCTGGCCGCCGGGCCGCAGCCGTTGAGGAAAACCAGCAGCAGGGCCAGGGTGAAAATGACCGCGAGGAGAGGTCGAAACCTGGATTTCATATCCTATTGACGGCGAGGCAGACAAGATTGTTTCCTAAATTATCGCGCCATCCGGCTGGTGCGCCCTGGCCAGGGCGTGACCGCTCGTTGGCGAGCTAAGGGAGCGGGCCTGCTCGACGCAGGTGCCGGACGGCGGCTTGCCGTTCGATCCCTGGATCCGAGCACCTTCTTATACTTTCCTGAGCTCGACACACAACCAGATCGCCAGCCGCGAAATCGTTTTCTCTTGTATGGAAAAATTGGGTGCAAAACTTGTGCGCCTGACAATATCCCTTATCTCTTCTGTACTATAAGCAGCATCCAATGCTTGTCGAATGGCTAACGGTCCAATGATCTTCGAGATCACGTTCAAATGCCGCAGGTTTTCCCTGAGTGACAGCTGCATGGCTTCCCGGTCACATTCCCGATTACACTCATACAAACAGGCAGTTTTTCCCCTCTTTAGAACGCGATGGATTTCCTGCAATCCTTCTTCGGGTTTGTCCCACAGATAAAAACTCCCGCTGCAGGTGACTAAATCGAAGGTATCGCTTGGAAAATCGGTTTTTTGCACGCTGCCCTGCCGCAAATCCACTTTTATCCCGGTCAGGTTCTTCCGCGCCCGGCTCACCATGGAGGCGGAAATATCCAGTCCGTAAAGGTCGATGGCAGGATTGAGATTATGAATGGCTTGTAGTAACCGGCCAGGTCCTGTGCCCACATCCAGGAGGCATCCATCCGGGATCCTGCTCATCAAATCCTGCGCTATTTCCTGGTAATAGAGCCGCATGGGAGATGCCTGCATTAAATGATCGTAGACGACTGAGCCGATGCGGGGCAATTTGATAAAGATCGTTTCGCCTTTGCCAGTCCATTTGGTCATTTCAGGTCTCCTGAACAGGGCCGATAACCTTTGGAGGGAACTGCCAAGCCGCCGCCCAATATGTGGCTTTGCGATATCGTCCCCGAAGGGGAAGCACTCCCGCTGAAGGTCCCCGCCGAAGATCCCCGAAGGGGGAAGGGGGAAGGGGGAAGCGGTCAGGTGGAACCGGTATTAGGCCGCTTTTCTAAAAAATAAACGGGACGAACCGCTTGGTGTGTGCCATATAGGCTCGATATGGCTCTCCGAGTGTACCGAGCAAGGCAGCCTCTTCAGCCTTCACCCGCCGACTATAAACAATGCATATTTCGAGCAAGAAGATAATCAAACTAAGCCAATTGCCGAGAGCGAAACCAATACCGAAGAACATGAAAAAACCTGCCGTGTAACTGGGGTGTCGTATCCAGCGATAAGGACCCTTTTCGATGATCGGTTGATTGGAGGAAACTGTGATTGCCGCAGTAAAATACTTTCCCAGAATTCGAACACAATATCGTCTCAGCAGACTACCAACAATCAACAGCCCAGTGCCAATGTATAGAGAAACACGTGGGTAGGGAATGACCAACCATGGAAGGAATGATAGTGCGAAAGCCAGGAGTAGGGCAATATCGGTTCCGATATTGATCAGGCGCAGGGTTCCCGCATCTTGCGTGTTGGAGGGTGCTCCGGCGACTATACCAGAATGGAGAATCTCCAGTGAAAAGATCCAGATAAAAACGATCCAGAAGAGTATGGCTTCCGGGTAAGCAAAGACGGGCGGGTTATGCATAGCTTGTGTTCTCAAGCGGCCTGACGGAAGGGCTCACCTGCCGCCGCGATGCGCGAGACGCCAAGATCATAATAGCACGACTTTTCGCGGATTTCGCGCCGCCGTACCTGCGCCGGCCGCGAAGCGTCCCCGAAGCGCAGCGAAGGGGAAGGCGGTCAGGTGGAACCGGTGTTGGGTGGTTTGCCTGTTCAATCGCTGATTAAGGAAACAAGCCGCAGGGATAGATTTGACACTCAATAAAAGCTGTTTAATGATATCGGCTATGCAACCTTGGTCCATTTAGATTGAACTTCCTGAAGTATATCTTTGTCGAGAATATAGTTCTCAAAGTATCCACAATCGATACAAATATAACTATCATAGTAAGACTGTTTGCCCAACCTTTCATTTGGACTTCCCATCCATATTGAGATCCATCCCCCCTCGTCTGCCCATTCAATCCCACTTCTGTTCATGAAGACGTTTGTCGAATTGCATTTCGGGCATTTACCATTTTTCATTTTTGACTCCCTTGATCACATAGGATGATGCCGCCCAACACTTGGTGATACGGACCATCTAACCCCTTATAGACGGCAAGCTGTTTTCTCATCCATCTTGAATAATATCTGGACCGCTCGCTCTCTACCGCCTGCAATCAGTTTAGGGCAGATTCCGCGTACGAGCAACAACGATTAAAGGGCCGGTTTACTCCCTTGGGGATGGGCAGGGGTTCGGATGGGTCGCTCGACAGCCGATCATGGACCGGTCAGGGGCTCCAGCGGCGCCGAGAAGGTGTTGGAAACATACCATTTCTTGGTACCCGTCCCCCCGATTCCCCAGGGGATGGTCTTTGACCCACCACCCGCCTTTGAATTAAGCGGCATATTTAGATCGTGCTGCATGGCAGGGAACCCGAAATATTGTGTGACGGGTGCGTGATCGCCGCACTTCAGCGTGCCCGTAACGGCGCCACCCTCCCCGAAGAGTTCCTCGATGCTCAGGTTCATGATTCCGCGGCTGCACGTGCCGGTGACCGTGGCGTTATATTTAAATATACTCATGAAAGTGCAATCCGTGTTTTCCGACGTCATCGTGCCCACACCGGTGGCCGGCCCCGCGGTGACATTCCCGGTCTTGTCCACGCTAAGGGTCCCACTGCCCTGGACGCTTATCGTGAAGGAGGTTTCCGATATCGACAACGTAAAGTCGTGGTTGACGGCCAGGTACCACGGGTTGGTCTTTTGACAATCCATGTCAGCTTTGCCCTGGTTCGTTCCCTGGATCGATTGCTGGCTGGTCGCCAGGTTGCGGACATCCGTCGGTTCCTGGCCGTTCGCAGCGAGTTTTGGCATGTTGCAACTGGAGATGCCCGTGCTGACGAGCATCAGAAGGGCAGCGATGTGTGTCGGAAGATGGAAAGCTAACAAATTGCTGGTTTTCATCTCAACCTCCTTGAAATCTGTGACCCCTCACATCATGACATCAGAAGCGTCAGAAAACGGAAGTTGTGGTCGGCGAACCGCCCAACGTGCTGCCCGGCAAGACATCCTTTTTGGGGGCATCTGTCGCCGGTGCTGGCAAGGCGACTAATTCATCGTAGCCCGAGATTTTGCGAAGTGCGCTGGCGTACCTCCGCCCAAGGCGGTCAGGTGGAGCCAGCGTTGGGCTCCGTCTGTGGGTTTACAGAAGCCCTCCAACCAAAATAAGCAAAGCGGATGCTTGGAAAATGAATGGACAGAGTTTGAAGGGAAGGAAATTGACCTTGAAGCCCGTGAACAAGGAGACTGTCGCCAAGACAAATAATCCGATGGCAGATAGCAAGAACACAGCCTTTGATGCAGTGCCCGCGGGATCAATCAATGTTACAGTAGCTACGAGAATACCAATGAAGATCAGGGATACTCCTTCGACGATCCATTCCATCGTTATGATGTGCTGATTATCGGCGCTGATAGTGCCAAATCCCTTTACAACCGAGCGAGTTGGAAAGAGGTGTGCAATACCCCACAATGCAGTAAGTGCAGCGCCCAGATATAGCAGCATGAGTTTAATCGTATTGCCTCCTGTTATACCTGTTGCTGTCAGTTCAATCTCATACCATTCATCGCCATATGTATCTGGCGGTGTAATATCGTCAAATTCAACTATAAGAGTGTAATCGTTGCTTTGACTTGGTTGTTGAACAATGGCAACTTTTCCACGTGCCTGGATGGTCTCCAACATAATCGGGGGGTATTCTACAATGGCAGGGATACCTTGATAAGATGAAGAAGAACATTGGCAGTCCCTATTTCCACTATCAGGCACATCCGGCCAGTCCGGATTCCATTCCACCCCATTGATATACGTGGGTGCTGGTATCCAGCGTCCCGGTGCAGCAGCAGCTACGTGATACCAGCGTACGGTGTTTCCTTGAATGAGCAAGCGACTCAACCCATCAATCCGCGCTCGGACGCTTAATGTCAGCGGGATAGGTGTGGGTGTGGCAGTTGGCTCGACCCTTGCTCTACTGCATCCCGTCAATAAGGATACGGCTAACAATAAGCCGGACATGTGTTGCATTAGCCTTTTACTGTTCATTATCTTGATCCTTTCTGTTCCGGCGCCAGCGCTCAACGGACGGGCTCAGCGGCCCCGGAAGTTCCGGGGTCAGGTGGAGCCGGTGTTGGGCAGCCACAGAGAACATCTCCTTGTGGTCTAGGTCAATCAGGTATTCTCTCCATGTATGCGCCGAGGCCTCCGACCTGTTTGAATCGCTTCTCAAAATTAGGTTTCAGGTTTGGTCTTGTTGGCTGTGACATGATGAGATCATATCGATACATGATCCACGCCCTTCGGATATCTTCTACGAAAATGGGGACAGAGAACAATACCCTTCCTGATTCCACGGGTACAAGATGCTGAGCAAGGTTGCGGTGGATGAAGAAGGACCTTTCTGGGTGCCAGGGATTTGTGGCTGCGAGGTTATGCAGCAGACCATTGCGAAGGTCGCGGTAGATTGATTGGGAATAAGCCTCATAGGCCTCAGGGAAATAACTATTCATAAAGGCGAGGTAATCCTTTCCACCCGTCTCTTTTCCAGCGTAGTAACCGGCTATGTAGTCAATTAAAGCAAGGGAGAGCACAAGCCCCGACAATTCCGCTTTGGCGGATATAGCCCTTATGATCTCAGAGATAATCTCATTGAGGACATAGTGTTGAATCCTGGAGACCTTGTGAAGAAAAGGCATGCCTTCAAGTGGGCCCTCATACTTGGGGACATCGGGAAAACTCACGTTATATGCCTCTGGATTCCATTTTTCATCGGTCATATGAATTCTGAGTCTTGCTATGCCTGAGCCAAACTGCGACTACTCCACTTGGTTGCCCAACACTTGGTTATACGGACCATCTAGCCGCTTATAGACAGACCAAGAATATTGATCCACTTCCAGTATAGGATAAATCCCCGTCGGATGCAACATGGGGCGTCTATCGAA
The DNA here is from genome assembly GCA_963739255.1 of uncultured Chloroflexia bacterium. Lineage (GTDB taxonomy): Bacteria > Chloroflexota > Anaerolineae > Anaerolineales > Villigracilaceae > UBA877. The sequence continues at coordinate 24,145 of CAVTZT010000008.1, read as the reverse complement.
ACAGGAGCGCCAGCCTCATTCCACACGGGTGCGCGGCTGGCGGCTCAGGTCCCTGGCGCCGAAGACCAGCACGACGACCAGCGCCACGGCCAGGGTCAGGACGATGACAATTGAAATTGCGTTGCGCCGGGACCGGTCAAGAATCCTTTGCATCCCTTTTCGTTGCTGCCTCCAGGATACATTCCAGGTGATAGAGGCCGGGCTCGGGCCCGTATCCCAGGCTGCGGTTGACCGCCAGCATGGGAGCGTTGAGCGAGTTGTTGTTGGTGCGCACGGAGCCCGCCCCCAGGCGCCGGGCGAGGCGGATGGCGTGGAGCTTGAGCGCCGTCGCCAGGCCGCGCCCGCGGTACTCCGGAAGGACTCCGGTGAAGGCGTTGGCGGCAAGCCTGCCTTCGGGGTACCAGGCCAATGCGGACAATCCAACCCAGCGTTCGCCGTCCGCGGCCAGGAGTTGGGTATCGGCCCGGAACCAGGAGGCTGAGAAGACATTCTTGTCGAATGATGCGTAGGTCGGGAAGGTGCGGTTGTTGCCCGGATTGTCCAGGGCGGTGATTCGGTTCAGCTCGTACAGCTTGTGTTTCAGCACCTCGGTCAACGGGCCGGCGTCCGCCAGGGAGAAGAAGCGGAAACCTTCCGCCTCGACGCGTCCCAGCAAGTCGGAAAACCGGCTTTCGTCGAAGGCCGCCAGGTCGAGGCTGGAATCGAAGCTGTGCCGGGCGACGCGGTAGTCGCGCCGCTCCGCAAAGTGCAGCGACCCGGCGTCGTCATCCCGCACGCTGCTCTCCAGGACAGCCGCGCCCTGCGAGCGGGCGAACCGGGCGGCCTGGGTAAACAACGTAGTCCCGATGCCGCGCCGGCGCTGCTCGGGAGCGACGATCACCTGCAGCCAGAAATGCGCCGGGCGCATCCAGGGCTCGCGCTGCACGTCGGAAAGACCGAAGACCCGGCCGGCCTGATCCACGGCCAACCTCGTCTGCCGGATCTCATCCGTCTTCGGCTGCCACCAATCCCGGACCTGGTCGAGGCTGACCGGCTCCGGGCGGATGAAGCCGTAGAGCCGCGCCAGGTCGGGCAGGTCGGTTTCCGGGTCCAGGGGTCGAATGGCAAGCTTGATCCTTTTCATCATCACACCTTCCTGATCTGTGTTCACGTTCGCTGATTCACTCCCATTTTAATCGCCGGTTGCCTCACTGCCATCCAAATAAATTGTATCGGAGAGGTATCCCTCGGAAATAAAAACCAGCAGGCGGTATGGCAGCCTGCTGGGTGGATGCGGCTCCGGCTAACCGACTTTGAGAAGGAAGTAGGTCAACGCGGCGGCGAAGATCCCGGTGCCCAGGAGGGGCAGCACGGCGCGGACGGCGCTATCGGCGGCTCCCTGCCCGAAGACGACCAGGCAGACGCCCGCAATGGCCAGGGCCGCGAAGATGATGAGGGTCTTGGTTTTTTATATTGGTCTCCTTTTTCAATTATGTTTTATGCTGCCATGGTAACGATTCCCATCCCGGCAGTCATCCGACCGAAGTGATTTTGAGGTTGCATCCCCGGCAGGCCCAGATGAAACAAAACAGGCCGGGCGTATTCACCTGGCGATCAGGTCGCGCCTTTGTGGGAGGTGACGTTCAGCAGGGTGCTGACCACGAATAAAAGTGCGTATGCGTACCACAGCGGTTTCCAGAGCAGGGCCAGCGGAAACCAATAGAACATGGCAGTCGCCAGGTATAAAAACACATACGGTCCAAAGACCGGCCAGTGGATGGGGGTCCGCCATTGGATTTTTTTGACATACTCCACCACATAGCCAAAAGTCCCCCAGGCGAGATAAATAAAACCGGCCAGCCAAAACGACCAGGCCATGCCGCCCAGGAGCAGGGCCAGGCTCGCGGCCGCGGCAGGGACGCCCAGTGCGTACACGATCGGCCCGTAGCGCATGGCGATGTCGAAGCGCCATTTGCGCAGGGAGAAATGGACGATCAGGATGATTTGAAAAAGGAAAGCGCAGACGACAAAGAGCAGATCGAAATGACCCAAGCCCGGCAATTTATCTCCTCCTCGCGCGATCGTGCGGCCCCATAACACACAATATATCGCCAGAAGTTCAACCCGTCCGCCCTTTCCTGGCGGTTTGACCTTCACCCAAAGACTGCAATCAAGACGATCCCGGCAAAGATCACGGCCGCACCAAGGGTGCGGATCTTTCCCATCTGCTCGCCTAAAAAGTACCAGCCGGCAAAAGCGCCTATCACCACGCTGACCTCGCGAATGGCTTCCGAATAGTTCACGGGGGCGATCGAGTAGGCGAAAAGGGCAAACAGATAGGCGATCACGCCCAGGAAACCGACCAGGATGAGGCGGGCCGGCTGTCTGCGCAAGGCCTCGATCAGGTGATCCCAGCCGTAATGGCGGACGATCAGCGGCGTGGTCAGGACGGGCATCAAGGCAAACAAACTCAGACCAAAGGGCAACGCCGGACTGTGTTTGACCGCGAAACCGTCGACCAGGGTATAAAAGGAAATAATCAGCGCAACGGACAGGGCGATGGCGATGCCACGGAATTGCGGCCTGCCGGCGTGATTTTGGAACATGCTGGTGGCGCCGATGATTGCCAAACCGCACACGACCAGGGCAATGCCGAGGAAACCTCCGGTGCTGGGGATCTCATTCAGGAACAGGGCGCTCCAAACCACCACCAGGGCAGGCGCGGCCCCGCGCGCCACCGGGTAAACGAGCGAAAAATCATGATCGTTGTAAGCGAAGGTCAGCAGGCCGAAATAGATGGCCTCCAGGGTCGTGCTGATCAGCACAAAGAGCCAGATGGAACGCGGCGGCAGGCCGGTAAAAAAGAGGGCGGTCACCGAAATGAGGCTGCTGAGGATGACCTGCCAGCCCATGGCAACGTATTTATCCTGGGATTGTTTAAGCAGCAGGTTCCAGAGGGCATGGATGGCCGCGGAGCTGAGCAGCAGGACGAGGGCGAGGACGGGCATGACGAGTCTTAATGTATCACAATCTGTTTTGCCCTGCCAGCCCGGGCGAGAAGAAAAATCCGAGGTGGCGCTGGCGTTGTGCGTGCCGGACCTGGCGTCACCGGGCAGCCTGGGGAAGCTTGTGTTAAGGAGGCCGTCGATGTTACGATTGGTCTGGCAGGTCCGGTTTCATGGTCCGCTGCCCCGCCTTGTGGCTGTTCGGTTCCAGGAACGGGAATGCGATGGCGTCTTATAAGAAGTACGAAAAATCTCTCAAAGGATCGAAAATCCAGGTTTGGATTTTTGAAGGGTTTGATCACGAACAAGAATTCACAGAAATCAATCGGGTATTGTCGGTGATCCTGGCCTTTCTTTGTTGATCTTAGCCCATCAAAGCTGATCGGACCATCCAAGGGGGAAACGTACGTGATGGGTATTGATCGGCCGGGAGGTTGCCCCTTCCTGATCCGTCTGTCGGCATGAGGAAAGGTAAGAGAGGAGAATGCTATGATCCGCTTGCGTAGCCATCAACATCCAGGCCGGAAGGGCTTGATCGGTCTGCTTTTAGTGTTCATCCTGCTGTCAGGATGCGCGCTTGCCCCTTCCCGGCCGACGCCTCCCTCGACTCCGACCCTCCACCCCGGTGACCGGGCTTTGTCGCAAGACGAACTTGCCACGCTCAGCTCTCTGGAGGAGTTGGATGATTACCCACTCTACAGCATGCACTATAGCGGGGATTACTCCCAAACAATCCTGACTGCCACACGCCCCCTCCAGTCTGAAACCGCTGGACCGGTTGCCTCGAACGCCTGTCCGGCCGGCTGGGGCTGTTCGCTTTTTGCCGCGTTGGGTGACCCTGCCATGCGGCTTTATGGGCGCAACTTTGATTGGCGCTTCAGCCCGGCAGTGCTCTTATTCACAGATCCGCCGGATGGCTATGCCTCGGTCTCGATGGTCGACATTGCGTACCTGGGCTTTTCAGGTCTCCGGGCAAAGGGGCTGACCGACCTGCCTCTTCTCGAGCGCCAGGCGTTGCTGGTTGCCCCCGCCCTTCCATTTGACGGGATGAACGAGCAGGGGCTGGCGGTCGGGATGGCCGCCGTCCCTCCGGGCGAGATGCATCCCGACGCGAACAAAAAGACCATCGATGAGCTGGTGGCGATTCGCGAAATCCTCGACCATGCCGCAACGGTCGACGAGGCAGTCGACATCCTGTCAAGCTATAATATCGATATGGGTAATGTGCCGCTGCATTACCTGATCGCCAGCGCCTCCGGCAATTCGGCTCTGGTTGAGTTTTACCGGGGGAGGATGGTTGTGTTCAGAAACGAGCACCCCTGGCAGCTCGCCACCAATTTCCTGGTGGCCTCCACCGACGGGGACACCCACGGCCATTGCGCGCGTTACGATCATATCGACCAGCGGCTTCAAGTAACGGGAGGTCAACAAACCACCCAGGGAGCTCTCGGCCTATTGGCAGATGTTTCACAGGTCGACCCTCAAGCCCAATCGAACACCCAATGGTCGATCGTCTATGACATGACGAACGGCGACATAAGTGTTGTCATGGGGCGGGAATATTCCGGAGGCGTCCATACCCTGCAGCTGAACCTCGCAGGCCGCTAATCGGCCGCTTTCGTCCGCGGGCCATGATTTTGGGGAATTCTCCATATTATTCCCCAAATGGTCCTGGAGGAGACGGGCACGGCGGGTGTTCCTATCTTGCCTCACTTGCTTTTCAAAATTGATTCCAATGCCGCTACCTGTCCCTGGAACACCATGCATCTTGACGGAGATATAGCCGCACGCATCCAGTGTTGGACAATGAGAGGATGTGCCAGACGAAAGTTCATCGCGTCAGGGATAGATCCTCGATTCCCCGACCGGGGGCATCTGGACTCTTTCGTAGGTCGAGGCGGTTTCATCCCACAGCAGCCATACATACCGCCCATCTTCCAGGGGATGGGCAAATGTGAAGACAGCCTGGGCGATCCGTCCGTCAGCGGTCATCTCGGTGACCTCAATCGTGACCTCGCTCAAGGCAACCACCTGTCCGACGCGCATGGGGTTCCGGGGGTTGTAGAAATTCTCGTCAAGCGCCCGGTATACATTCTCCAGATGGACGTCAGTCACCATTCCGGTGGCATCGTCCATGATGGGACCGGGCAACGGCGTGTACCCACCTTCCGGCGTCACGACAATCGTCCGATCATCCACCCGCTCGATGTTCACGGGCGCGAATCCAGACGACAGGTAATTGATCCGGGCGGGGACAGGTTCGTCGGTAAACACCCGCTGCATCAGACCGGCAATGTAGATCATCGTGCCTGGTGGATTGATCACGTACAGATACTGCCGGGACAACTCCGGATCGCTCCCAAAATTGACCACCTGGGCCTGGTCCTCTGCCATCGTGCGCGTGGAAGCCGGGTTCGAGACCACCACAATGGGGGAAACGATGAGATAAAGGATCAAGAGGACAGGCGTGGCAAGCCTCAGCAGGATCAACTGGAAAGGTTTCAACGGCGAAGGCTTCTTCATGGTGGCCACAACGACCAGCAGCTGCCCAGCCAACCCCATCACGCCGAGGCTGACAGGCCCAAGAATGCGATTTTGAGGGATGCCTGAAACGAGTGGGATCACCGCGACCACCAGCCCGATGAACCAGAAGAGCGATGTTCGATGCACTTTCAAGACGGGATAGACGGCCAACACGAACAATCCGAGAGGAATTACGCAGACCGCAGCAAGGACTCCCATCGCTTGCGGCGAGAAGGCGAGCACCAACTCGATCACCGGCAGTCCGACCGCACTGAATAAAAGCACCGGGAAACGGGTGAGAAGCTGCGTGATGAAATCGCCCGGATCCAAGATCGGATCGATGTACAGGAGCGTTCCGCTGGCTCCATAGCCCAAGCCTGTATACGCCAATCGCCAGGCCACCGTAATCAGGATAAATGGGACGATCCGTTTAACCCTGCCCAGCCATTTGTCGCGGTCCAGCACCAACAGATAGGCGAAAAGATAGGCGAAGGTGAACAGCCCCATTTCCGAGGCAAGCAGGGCCAGCATGTAAACGCCACACGCCCCGGCGATGTAAGGCCATTTCTGCTTCGATACCCCCTGATGGTACAGCCACACACACAGCACCCCGAAGACCATCGCGATCAGGGCATGCCGGTTGCTGATCCAGCCCGCCGGGCCTGTAAACACATCGTCTGCAACCAGCAGCAGGATGCTGATCCCGGCCACGACGGCGCTGCCGGACACGCTTTTATACAGCCGGTAGGCCAGAACGATCAGCAAGCCGAACCACAACAAGCTGTGCAGGTGCATCAGGAGAGGGGTGTCCGGCCACAGAGTGTAGTCCAGGGCCAGCGTCAGCGAGGATAATGGCCGGAAGAAATTGGTCCTGATCTGGTCGGAGGCCCACCACGGGACGAATCCCTTCTCTCGGGAAAGAGCGAAACGAGTCGCCGACTCCCACGAGAAGCCATATAAGTTCAGCGGTCCATTGCGGAGGAGCTCTGCAGGCGCGCCGAGCTTCTCATAGGCTTGCGGGGAGAAATTAAGACGGAAACCATAATCATCTTGAAAGAAGCCCGCGAACAGGAAAGGGATATACAGGAGGGTGGCAACGATCAATACAATGATGATCCAGTATCGCGAGGCTATGAGGGGTCGAGCCGCCTTGCCGATGCGATGGTAAAGTGGAAATGAATACGATTCTTTTGCTTGCATGGCGTTTGCACCTTTCGTGTCCTGCCTTCAATAATCATGACTGCTTTGACAATGTCAACCCGGGTCATCAATCGATGCTTCTATGCTTAAAGAGAGGGGGAGGGGAATCCACTGTCCATCGGGCTTGTAGGCAGGGACGCCTTGCTTTTCCATCCGGGCCACCCAAGCCACCCCCGGGTCACTACCGAGCCACCTTCGCCTTGCTCCATGACCACGGTTGCCCTGAAGCTCTTGCGTGGTCCCTCAACCTGTACGGTGATGTCCATATTTTTCCTCATTTCCGTTTTAAAATCGATTCCAATGCTGCCACATGCTCCTGGAAGACCCTGCGCCCCGCGGCAGTGGCGGCGACAAAGGTGCGCGGCTTGCGTTCGACGAAGATCTTATTGACGGCGATGTAGCCAGCCTCTTCCAGCTTGCGCAGGTGGGCGCCCAGGTTGCCGTCGGTGACCTCCAGCAGGTCGCGCAGGTAGGTAAAATCTACTTCGTCGGCCGGCTCCAGGCTGACTAGGGCGGCCATGATGCGCAGGCGCACAGGCTGGTGGATGGTTTCGTTTAATTCGGTCACGGTTCACCACCTGACATGGATGTACAAGCCAAGGACGATCATCCCGCCGCCACCCAGGAGAGCCATCCAGAGATAGAAAATATCGGGCAGCAGGAAGTAGCCGACCAACGCCAGGGCGGTGATCGGCAGCGCCCACCAGACGGAGGAGAAAGAGAACAGCAAGCCCATGGCCAGCTGGCCGAGCATGATGAACAATATGACGAACATGGTCGCTTGTTTACCGTCTGTCGGCCGGGCGATGGCAATGGCGGTAATGCCGTACAAGACCAAGAACAGCCAGAAGAGGCCGACTCGCTTTGCCGTCGGGACTGTCGACGGGCTGCGGACGCGCTTGCCCATCCGGAAACCTAGGACGATGCCCAGGATTGTGCCAAGGATGCTCAGTCCGGTCCAGATATAGCCAACGATTTCCTTTGGCAGGAACTGGGTGCACAGAAATCCGACCAGCCAGACGATGCCGGTGACGATCAGGGTGATGTAGGTGCCGCCGGAGGCGATCGAGTGGCGGGTTTTCTGGGCTATGGTCTGGATGGCGGCCAGGGCTTCTTCGGCTTCATTAGGGGAGATGTCCATGTAATACTCCTTTGAGCCGTACAGAATAGAGTACTCTACAATATAGAGTGTTCTATATCAAAAAATGAAAAATGTCAAGTACCAAGAAGCGCTTTATTCATTACAGAATTGAATGCGACTACCTACGCCGAGGCAGGAACAGATTGTGGAAGTGACCTTCTTCGAAAACCGCGACTAAGTTATAAGAGGGGAACGGAATAGGAGTCGGCCGGGTGTTGAATTCACTGGTCGAGAAACTGCTGGAGGAGAACGACAGCTCCCGATATGATTATTCTCTTGGGCAGTTGGTCCCGATAAGAACCGGAAAATTAAAGAGGGGCAGGGAGGGCCGGTTTTCTGTCCGGACGGTTTGACCAGACGCAGCGGCCCGGATGGGACGGTCAAAACAAATACACCCTCGTTGAGGGTGTATTGCATGGAGCCGGTGAACGTTATTTTTCTTTGCCCCCCAAGGGGTTGCCTTATATACGGATCATACAAAGGCGAAAAGGGGGACGGACGGCCGTTTGATGCAGGATCCCGGTTTCCGGCAGCCCTTCGTCCTTGCTCAAGGAGAAAAAGAATCAGGGGACGGAGACTTTCAGTGAATAAACCACCGAGGCGCCGTGCCGTGGAACGACCTCGACCACGTACTCCTGCGTTTCCGGCAGCTTGCCTGACCAGGAAGTGGCGCCCTCTTTAAAGCTCAAGAGCGAGCCGGTCGCGATCCCGAAGACGTCGATGAAGGCTTCACCGGACGGCGCGTCGAGGCTGACGGTCATGCTCATGCCGCCGCTTATCCGGAAAGCGTAGGAAACGACGTATCCCGGATACGTGTTGCCGTGCAAAGTGACGGTTTTGGGCTCAGTGGGGAAATACACCAGTTTAGGCAATTTGACGGTCAAGGTGTACGTCTCCGTGGTCTTCCCTCCGTTCACCTGGATCGTATACAACCCGGTCGCGGGCAGCTGCTTTTGCCAATACGACCACTTGTTAGTCGGACTGAGCAGCACGCTGCCATCCGGATTGAGAAACCCCAGGATGACGTCCGTCTTCGGGGATTCCAGGAGCAGGATGATCGGCTGGGCTTTGCCTGCCTGCACCGTATAGGTCAGGACCTGTCCGGGTTGTACGGTACCTTGCACGATTGCTGCGGTCGTCCCGGGCGCGAGGGTGATGGTCCCTGATCCGGCGGAGCCGCTCGCGACCGCAGTGGTAATGGAGACCGTCAAGGTGTAATCCACTACCTGGTTATTGACCGGGACGACCTCGATCACATAACCTTGTGTTTGTGACAGGGTACCTGTCCATGTGTTGACCTCGCTGGAAGCGCTCAGGAGGGTTCCGGTTACAAGCCCATAGATGTCAATGTAGGCCGTGCTGGAGGGCACGTTGAGGCTCGCGGTCAGAGCCTGGCCGGCGTTGAGGTTCAAGGCGTAGGAATAGAGATACCCGTGGGCAGTTTTGCCGGTCAGGGTTGTGGATGTAGTATCGGGGGCTAGGGTCACCATCTGGGGCATTTTGACGGTCAGGATATAGTCCTCCGTCGTCGCCCCGCCGATCACCTTGATCGTATACAGCTCGGTGCTGGGCAGCGCCATTTGCCAGGCGTTCTGCTTGAGGGCCGGATCCAGCAGGACGTTCCCGTTCTCCTCGAAAACCCCCAGGCTGACGTCGTTGTGCGGAGAATCCGCGATCAGGGTCATGGGCTGGGACTGTCCCGCCCCGATCGTATAGGTCACGACCTGTCCGGGCTTGAGGGTGCCTGTGAGTGTTGACGCTGTTGTATCCGAGGCGAGGACGATACTCCCGAGCGGGATCGAACGGGTGGCGGTCGCCAGCGGCGTGGAGCTGGGGAGAACGACCGTCGGCGTGGGGCTGGGAGGAACGACAGTCGGCGTCTCCGTGGTTGTTTCGATCGTAGGGCTGGGAAGGACTGTCGGCGAAGCCAGCTCAATCAAGGACGACGGGCTGGGGCTCAGGGGGGTGGCGGCAGAGCCGAGGAGTGAAGCCGGCAGCCCACAGCTCATCGTCAGCAGACAGATGACGACCGGCCCGATGAAAAGGGAATAAGATTTCGATCGGAAGTGAAAACGTTTCGGTGCCATATTTGGCTTCTCCCTCAGAATCTTTTCGGCTCTGATCGAATACGATCTGGAAGGCGGGGTGTTCACGCCTGATGGTGATATTCTGAATCCCGGGCGACGTCGATCGGCGGGGGATTGCGCGGTTCCTCCCAATCATAGCACAAGAAGTGGCATCCTTTTCGATATGGAACATGGAGAACTTTACTACAGACCGGCCCAAAAATCCATGGCAGAAAACCCTCATGCCGTACGGAAGCAGGCATGAGGGTTCGCGTGAAGGGTCGGGTGCAGAGGCCGGGCTCGATCATACACATGCCGATTTTTTCTCGATCGTGTGCAGCCCGTCAATCTTTATGCTGCCTCGAGAATCAAAACCCGCCAATTCCTGGCGGGTCGTGCGCCCCCTAGGAGATAGCTTGAATATGGATGATCAAAAATTGAGAAGGCCTTTTGGGCACAACCCACTTTACTACCTTTGCCAAGCAGTCCCTATTCCATCGGCAATATTTTTCGAACATTCTCCGCCAAACAGTACTAAGGTCGTCTGGCAGGAGTTATAGTGCAGCGATACCCTGCTGGATTTCGGGGTGGTCGGTGAGGCTTCGTCGGGCGAAGAAGCCATTGACCTGGTTTCCGAACTGATTCCGGATGTGGTTCTTATGAATCTGATTATGCCAGGCATGGATGGCGTGGAGACCATCCACCAGATCAAGAAGATCAGCCCTCGTACCCAGGTGGTTGTCCTGACCTCCTACCACGAAGACGCCCATATTTTTCCGGCCTTGAAAGCCGGTCCGATCTCATACATTCTCAAAGACATGAAAATGGAGAAACTGGTTAAAGCCCTGCACCGCGCCGTCCAGGGCGAAGTAACCCTTCACCCGCGTGTCGCCATACGTGTGTTGCAGAACATTCGCGGCGAGAACCCGGATGCCGAACCGCTTTTCACGGAATTGACTTAGCGCGAGCTGGATGTGCTTAAACTGATGCCAGCGGTCTGACCAACAGCCAGATCGCTGAAAAGTTGGTCATCAGCGAAAATATCGTCAAGGGGCACGTCAGCAACATCCTGAGCAAACTCCACGTCGCTGACCGGACTCAGGTGGCTGTCTATGCCTGGCAGCGAGGAATTGTCCATCGCGAACAGTGAATACCATCAACCACTCACCAGCGATTTCTCAGAGCTCATCCAACTTTTTTATTGTCGACTCGACCATTCGATAGTGTACAGCCGGTGATAAGTATCTTAACCTCTCGGTTTGACCGGCCGAGATAGCCATTAGACGGCGGATAGAAAAGAGCTCCCTTAACCAGGGTGCATTGTACAGAACAAATAGACGATATGTTACTGTGCCCCCAACGGGGTTTGAACCACGACGGGCGTTAAGACCTCATTATCTGCTTGTTTCCCAACTGCAAAGGAACTATACTATTTTCAGCACCGCGGCAGTTCAAGATCCTAAAATCCTTTGTGGAATTATGCTGCAGCTGCATATCAATACGTTTGCTTTCAGCATAGCCGCGCCTGGAACCTTTGTACAAAAATGAAGATAAATGAGATTCACTCCAAAGTAATTCTCTCTTCATCCCAGGTTTATGACTATGCCATTAATCCATATGTCGGGTGCCAGCATGCATGCTCTTATTGCTATGCCCGTTTCATGAGGCGGTTCAGCGGGCATAAGGAATCCTGGGGGGACTTTGTGGATGTGAAAATTAACGCCCCCGATCTGTTGGCCGTCGAAATTATAAAGAAAAAGAAAGGAAAAGTATGGGTAAGCGGGGTCTGTGATCCGTATCAGCCCTTGGAGGCAAAATACAAATTGAGCAGAAAATGTCTCGAAATACTGATACAAAAATCCTGGCCGGTGATCATTCAGACACGCTCTCCATTGGTACTTCGGGATCTGGATTTATTCAAGAAAGCGGAAAATCTGGAAGTTGGGCTTTCAATCACTACCGCGAATGACGAAATAAGAAAAATATTCGAACCTCATGCACCACCGATACAGGAACGGCTGAGAACCATCGAAGCATTGCATCGGAATGGAATCAAGACGTATGTGATGATCGCCCCGATTCTTCCGGAAGCGGAGAATTTGGTTAAGGTTCTGTCAGGAAAGGTTGACTATATCATCATCGACCGCATGAATTATCACCACGCTGACTGGGTCTTTGCTAAATACGGATGGAACGAAAAAAATTCAGACGATTACTTTGAGCGAGTAGGCTGCAAGATTACCCATGAATGCAGGCATCTGGGAATAGAATGCAAATCACCATATTAGATTGGTCTCATCTCTGAATGTGAGTCGTATATATTGACAGAGGGTCTGATTCGTTATATTGTTATAAATATCTAAGCCCAAGTCTTAATACATCGCATGCTATTATTTCAAACATCCGCCTTGCTCATAGGTTAGGGAGAGAATGGGATGAATAAAACAGGCATGAATCGTTTCATCCGGCTGGCCTGCCAAATTCTGGCGGCAGCCTTATTGTTCTTATCCACCGGGCCCGCTGTGCATGCCCAGAATACGCAACAAAAATATTCGCTCAAGATCTATGGCGCTGGAACAGAGATCTGCGTTGGGCAGTCGATAACCCCGGCAGTGGGTTACAAATTGAATGAGGGCCAGACCGACGGGGGAATCCTACCGCGCTTTTCCTTTCAAGCCACCCATGGAACTGTTGACCCGAAAACCTCCAAACCTGGGGCGAGAGGTTCCGGCTATGAGCCTTTTACTTTTAAAGCCACGGACGAAGGTGACGCCAAGCTCTCTGCACAGCTCCTGGGAGGTGGTGCTTCTGCCCTCGACAACCGTCAAGGTCAAGGAATGTAAATACTCCTACGACCTTATCGTCACGCTGAACGGGAAAAGTAATTTAGACGGTGTCATTCTTGATTGGACGGAAGTTATAAAATCCAAGGGGACCTATACGCCGGTAGCCGAAGACCTGGAGCCACTGACTCCCCTGGTACCGAATGGTAAAATAGAAGCAACCCTGACGGTCAATGATGCACAGTTGCCGAAGCAGGACGAGTGTAACGTGCCGGCAACGACATGGACCGGTTTGGATGGATCCGGGGATAATACCGTCAAAGGGAAATGGGTGAAAAACGGCATCGAGTATGGGGTGACGATTGAGTTAAATGCTGTTGATGTGAAACACACTCCTGCCTTCTCAACACCCTGCAAGCACGGTACTGTTCAACGAACGCTCCCCATGAGTTTTTTCGAGAGCCAATGGGTTTACGAGCAGCTTCCAGCCTGGGGTGACGTCAGACAGATCAAGATCGATCAGATGGAGCAAGGGGTGAAAAGACTGAATAAGAGCCCGGGGACGAGCGCTTCCTATACGGCAGTATTGACCGTATGGAGGATCAAATGAAAGCGCTCGCTTGCTCTTATCGCAAGTACCTGCCCCTTGCCCTGGCCTCCCTGGCGCTGGCGATTGTGCTTTTCGCTTGCGTCATTCCCGGGTTTCAGGCCGTGCCTTCGGTTAATTCTAATCCAGGCAGCCTCCTGCCCGAACCGTCAGTCGGCCTGGGCGACCTGCAAAGCTACCAGGCCGTCTATGACCTGACGCTTCATGGCGCCATCGACGGGGAATCGTTCGATCGGCAGTCCCACATCGAATACAGTTTTGTCACCCATTCCCAAGACGAGGAGGTCATTTGGCAGGACCAGCAGACCGGCAGTTCGGAGGTCTTCCAACACATCCTCAGGATGGGCAGTACCGTGTACACCCGGAGCCAGGACGGGCAGGATTGCTGGGGTGAGTATAATGACCAGCCCGCGGAAATCGTCCCTCAGCCGACCAGCCTGCTGCTGCCGGTGACCAAGGCCAGCCGGGTGGGCGCTGAGACGGTGAACGGGGTGGCTACGCAGCATTATCACTTTGGCCAGGATGGGCTGCCGCTAGAGGGCCAGGGTGCTTCTGGCGAGGCATGGATCGCCCAGCAGGGGGGATATGTGGTCAAATATACGCTGAGCATTCCAGGGCCAACAAAACCGACCGGCAAAGGGGATGAAATCGCCGAGACACTAAGCTATGAATTAAAAAAAATCAATTCCTTCGATCAGATTACGCTGCCGGCGGGGTGTGTTCCGGTGCTGGTCGATTTCCCTGCCATGGCCGATGCGCAGAATATTTACCGCGGCAGCGGGTACATGGATTACACGAGTCCTTCCGCGGTTGCCCAGGCGGTCGATTTTTACAACCAGGCACTGCCTCCCCTTGGCTGGGTGCCGGTCGGACCGTCCGTGACCCCGGCCCAGAGCGATTCGCAAGCTCTGGAGTACACGAAGGGGGATCAACGCCTGACCATCTTCCTGAATAAGACCGCAGACAGCCTGGAGGTCACTGTCGGGCTCTACAATCCCGCCTTGGCGCCCCAGGAACCGACTGAGACTCCCGGTCCCAGCCCTACTCCTGAACCGCAACCGACTATCAATGCATCACAGAGCGGGCTGCCCGCCGATGTGCCGCTCTACCCGGGAGCGACGGACTTGAAAAAACTGCCAAACTTCGGCGTAAGTTTCTCAACCAGTGATGCGCCAGACGTCGTGGCAAAGTTCTACCGCGACCAATTAAAAACGTTCAAATGGAACCTTCAGAACGAGATGAAACCGGCTGTCGATACAGTCATCCAGACCTGGATGATGTCAAACCGCATGCTGGTTGTCAATATCGGTGTAAAAAACGGAACCACAACCGTCATGCTCATGCTCAGTGGTCAGCCGTGACCAAGGTGACCCTCAAGGTTTTTCCCAGACCGGTATTTTACCGTTCTGCCGGCGGGAACGGAGTAGAATCACATAGTCTCATTTCCCTCAATCGGTCTTTTCTAGACGGTTAGTGAGCCGCCGGGCGGGTGTGTTATTTGGTTGATAAAGTGCTATGTTGGAATATCAGGTCGAATGGAATCGCGAACATGAATCACCCCGAATTTAATAATTTTGGGGTGATTGCTTGAATAAGAACCCCCACCCCTCCCCCTCCCCCTTCCCAGCATTGGGAAGGGGGTCGGGGGGATGGGCGAGGATCATTTTCGGTTTAGATCATCCCAAGATTAAATTTGGGATGAATCATGTTAGTATGGATGAATCCCGTGTCGCGGGTTAGATTCCCCAGGTTAAAAACAAGGCGGGTGTTCTGCATGGTCATGGGGTCCATTCAACCGTGATAGCCTTGCAAACACCCGCGTATTGTAGTGCCACCAAGGGGGTGTTGTATAGACGGATAATACATGGTCGAGAGGGGGAGATTGATGCCGTAAACCCTGAAATGTGAGGATTCCTTCGTTATTGTACAACTGTTCAACCCTTGACTTGGAGTTGACTCCAAGTGGTACACTCTTTTTGAGAGGTGAAATTATGAAGATTGCGGAAGTCAGTGAGCGCTATGGTATTTCATCGGATACGCTGCGCTACTATGAACGCATTGGACTCATCCCGCCCGTAAATCGAAATGAAAGCGGTATCAGGGATTACTGCGAAATCGATATTAGGCGGGTCGAATTCATTAAGTGCATGAGGAGCGCGGGGCTTCCCATTGAAGCGCTGATCGAGTATGTCGGACTGGTCCAGCAGGGCGACGGGACCATTGAAGCCAGGAAAGAGATCCTGAAAGAGCAGCGGGAGCAGCTTTTAGCCAGAATGAAAGAAATGCAAAGAACACTGGACATCCTGGACCACAAAATTGAAGTGTATGAAAACGCGGTTTTGAAAAAAGAGAAAGAAATCGTTCAAACAGAGGAACCAGAAATAATCTGATTCGAAAAGAGAGGAGTACAGAAGATGCAAGAACGTCAACTTGGAAACAGCGGACTGGATGTTTCGGCTCTCGGGTTCGGCTGCATGGGGTTGAGCCAAAGTTACCCTCCGTTTCCAGACAAGCAAGAGAGCATCTCGCTGATCCGCACCGCCGTCGAACGCGGCGTCACATTCTTCGACACCGCGGAAGTATACGGTCCGTTCATTAACGAAGAACTCGTGGGCGAAGCACTTGCTCCTTTCCGCGGCCGGGTAGTGATCGCCACCAAGTTCGGCTTCAAAATCGGTCCCACGGGGCCAGCAGGCCAGGACAGCCGGCCGGAGCACATCAAGCAGGTCGCCGAGAGCTCACTCAAGCGGCTCAGGGTCGAGGCCATCGACCTGTTCTATCAGCACCGAGTTGACCCGAACGTGCCGATCGAAGACGTGGCGGGCGCGGTGAAGGACCTGATCCGGGAAGGCAAGGTGAAGCACTTCGGCCTGTCCGAAGCAGGCGCGCAGACCATCCGCCGCGCCCACGCCGTCCAGCCGGTCGCGGCAGTTCAGAGCGAATACTCACTATGGTATCGACGCCCAGAGGAGGCGGTGCTGCCAACCCTGGAAGAACTCGGGATCGGATTTGTTCCATTCAGCCCGTTGGGCAAGGGCTTCCTCACGGGCAAGATGGACGAAAATACGCAGCTCGACAAAACCGACTTCCGCAACGTCATTCCTCGCTTTACACCGGAGAACCGAAAAGCGAACCAGGCCGTGGTGGATCTACTTGGCAGGTTCGCGCAACAAAAGCAGGCAACGCCTGCCCAGATCGCCCTCGCCTGGCTGCTTGCCCAAAAGCCGTGGATCGTCCCGATCCCGGGCACAAAGAAGTTGGAGCGCCTGGACGAGAACATCGGAGCAGCTGCCGTCAAACTTACGCCCGACGATCTCGGGGAGATCGAGAACGCCGCATCAAAGATCCAGGTGCAGGGGGATCGGTATCCCGAAGCGCTGGAAAAAAGCACGTATCTCTGAGCAGGGAAACACGTGTAATGCAGATGCGGAGGTAAAGAAATAACCGAATAACGAAAGGACAGGAGTAGAGAAAATGGAAAAGCGTAAACTTGGAAACAGCGGTCTGGAAGTTTCGGCCCTCGGGCTCGGTTGCATGAGAATGAGCTATGATGAAGACCCGCTTCCCGACAGACAGGAGATGATCTCTTTTCTTCACGCGGCGGTTGACCGTGGCATCACTTTCTTCGATACGGCTGAAGTCTATGGTCCATTCATCAACGAAGAACTCCTTGGTGAAGCACTTTCCCCTTTCCGTGGACAAGTGGTGGTCGCCACCAAGTTCGGGTTCAAACACGATCCCCAAAAGGGGCCGAGTCCTGCGGTTGGCCTGGATAGTCGACCGGAGCAGATCAAGCGGGTCGCCGAGGCCTCGCTCAAGCGACTCAAGGTCGATGCCATCGATCTATTCTATCAACACCGGGTTGACCCGGAGGTGCCCATCGAGGATGTGGCCGGAGCAGTCAAGGATCTGATTCATACAGGCAAGGTCAAGCACTTCGGTCTTTCTGAAGCAGGAGCAGAAACCATCCTTCGCGCCCACGCGGTCCAGCCAGTCACGGCAGTCCAGAGTGAATACTCGCTGTGGTGGAGAGAGGTTGAAGTGGAAGTGCTGCCTGCATGCGAGGAACTCGGTATCGGCTTCGTGCCATTCAGCCCTTTGGGCAGGGGTTATCTCACGGGAAAGATCGACGAGAAGACGACGTTCGCCAGTGTTGATATCCGCAGCCGCCTGCCTCGCTATACGCCGGAGGCGCGGAAAGCAAACCGGGTGGTCATTGATCTGCTTGCCAGGATCGGAGAACAGAAGGGAGCGACACCGGCTCAGATCGCGCTTGCCTGGCTGCTTGCTCAGAAGCCGTGGATTGTTCCCATCCCGGGCAGCCGGAAGCTCGGGCGCCTGGATGAGAATATCGGCGCACTTGCTGTCGAACTTACGGCGGACGATCTCCAGGAAATTAAGAGCGCCATCTCGAAGATCACGGTGCAAGGGGATCGGTACCCCAAAGACCTGAAGAAGATGACTGGTCGCTGATCTTGCGGATCTGGCTGAAATCAATTTGGAAAGGCAAAAACAATGAGCATCAGTGAAACAGCAATGAAGAACCATGAGGAATTGTTCCCCAATCGCAAATCGAAAATAATGGAAACAAACTCATGACAACCTGGACGAGCGACGAGCTCCAGAAGATCGGAAAAGCGGAAGAACTGCAGATCGCGTCGCTACGAACGGATGGCACACTGCGCAAGCAGGTGATTATCTGGGTCGTGCGCCTCGGCGACGACCTGTACGTTCGATCCGTGAACGGGCGCACTTCTGGCTGGTTCCGAGGCGTACAGACACGGCATGAAGGTCACATCCGCGCAGGCGGTGTGGAGAAAGATGTCACCTTTATGGAGGAGGCTGGTCCTGAGATCAATGACCAGATCGATGCCGCCTATTGCACAAAATACCGCCGCTATGCCGCAAGCATCATCAGTAGCATCATCAGTCTGGGGGCACGCTCCGCGACCATCAAACTCGTGCCGCGCTCGACGGGTGCTTAGTTTAACAACCACTTCCCAGTTCCTCGTCTCTTTCTACCTCAACCATTACGCCAGAGAGGGGATCGTCCGTTTTTTTCGGTGTAGAGTTGGTAAATATCGACAACAAAAAGACCACATGGAATCCATATTCCATATGGTCTTTTTGTTGCCACCAAGGGGATACTGTATATAGGGATAATACAAAGTCGAGAGGGTACGCAAAATATATTTGTTCTTATAAATTCAGCAAGAAAGAAGTATCATCTTTCATATCCATATTCGCACCCTGTCAATTATGGCAGGGCGATATTTGTTAACCGGATAACTTGAAGGACTTCGGGACAATCGCTCGAACTTTACTCCTGCGGGTGGGTTGTCATCTACCATTATGCTCCACAGTGATGACGACTTTCCCTTGAGCGTGTTCTTTCTCAAAATACCAGAAGGCTTCGGGAGTTTTACTTAACGGGTAACATCCATCGATCACTGGTACGACCTTTCCGGATTCAAGGAGTTCTTTCAAAAAAACTAAATCCTTTTGACTTTGCACTAGCGACACAACATACGTTTTCTGGCTCCCAATCTTTGAAGTCTGCCGTCCCTGGCGTGCAGCCTGGAAGAGCTGAAGCATGGAACCTCCGGCGACGACATAGATTCCCTCAGGACTTAATGCACGCAGATACTCTGAAATCGGATGATATCCGTTCACGGCCAGGATCAGGTCGTACTGCTGCCCGTTTTGGGTGAAATCTTCTTTCTGGTAATCGATGACGTGGTCTGCCCCAAGCGAGTGCACCATTTCCAGATTCCTAGTGCTGCACACCGCGGTGACTTCAGCCCCAAACGCTTTGGCGATCTGCACGGCAAAAGTTCCCACACCACCAGAGGCGCCATTAATCAAAACCTTTTGCCCTGGATGAAGGTTTCCCTTGTCGCGCAAACCCTGCAAGGCGGTCATCGCCGCTACAGGTACAGCCGCAGCCTGCTCGAACGTTAGATTGGCAGGTTTCAGCGTTATTAGATTTTCCTTGGCACATACATACTCTGTAAAAGTGCCACGACCGGTTGCACTAGGTAAGTACCCGAAAACTTCATCGCCTGGCTTAAACTGCTTGACGTTATTGCCAATCGCCTCGACCCGCCCGGCCACATCCGCCCCGAGGATCTTGTTTTTGGGTTGCAGAAAGCCTCCCGGCACCAGGCGGATAAAGAACGGTTTTGCTCTCATAAGGCGCCAATCGCGGGAATTAATGGAGGCTGCATAGATTCGGATCAAGACTTCATCATCCTGGGGAGCAGGTTTTGCCACCTCCTGGAGCTGAAGGACATCCGGTGAACCGTATTTTGTGCATACAATTGCTTTCATTATCACTCGCCTCCATTGAGCTTATCGAATAGATGGCCAACAATTATTCCAAGAGCGAGAAACCTTGGCACGTTCATTCCTGTGTCAATCAAAAGGTAGACATAGGCATTGCTTGGATTAACAAGAGTTGAAAGGACTTCGATCATGAGCATGGCAACAAAGCTAAGGATCAATGCCTTTAAGATGGGATTTTGTGTTGGAATCTTTTCAAAGAAACGAAGCAGGAAATAACTGACGCAGCATCCGATCATCAGACCGCCAAGCAAAGCTTCAACAAGAGCCATTGGAAGATTAGAAATCGAGAAAGCAGATCTATACTCCGCAGCGATGGGAGACACTGAGATTACGAAGTCAGTTATCCAGAAGGCTGCGCCTCCCGTTCCAGCCAACATATACAGTTTCTTGTAGAACTCGTGTGACGTCTGTCGCTTGCTTCGAGTTGTGGCCTGGGTTTCCATGGTTGTCCACCTATTTCGCCTGAGCAGACTTGGAAGCATTTGCGGATGGATCGAATCCTTTGTACAGCCGTCTGTAAAGATAGCCAATCCCTATTCCAAGTGCGAGAAACCTTAGTAAGTTAAATATTGTGCCGATGAGGAAGTAGCGCAAGACATTACCTGTCGCGAGAAAACTTGAGGGCCCTCCGATCAGGATCGTGACAATGATCAGGACGATGAAGGTTAGTATTACGGATTTTGAAATCGGATTCTGTGTTGGAATCTTATCAAAGAAACGAAGCAGGAAATAGCTGACGCAGAATCCGATAATCAGGCCGCCAATTAAAGATTCAACAAGCATTGGAAGATAAGAAATTGAAAGAGCAGCTCTATACTCGGCGGCGATGGGAGTCCGGGAAATTGCGAAGTTAGCTGCCCAGAATGCTACTCCGCCCCCAATAGTTAGTTTGTACAGCTTCTTTGAGAGGATGGTCGAACCTTTTTTAACATTTTGCTTTCTCCTTGTGATGTGTTGCGTCCACTTTTTAAGGTCTATTCCACGAGCATTACCATGTAGCTGAGCGGGAGGGTTTTAGGGAGAGCTGAAGGCCCTCCCTCTCCCCTATAAAGCAAATCTATGCCGCGCTCAACAGCTCGTTCGTTTCCGCTTTCGCAGCCGGCCTCAACTCATGCAGGTTTTTGCTCCTTTGCACCCATAATCAAAAGCCACAAAGTTAGCCCGAATTCCGCAATAAAGCCAAGCGGGAAACTGATGTTAGTTATTGCTGTGTAACCCGGAACATAAAGTAAATACAGAAGAGAAGTTGTCGTCCAGGTAACACAAGAAACCATCAACACGATGCCCAAAATTCTGGGAAGGAAGCCCGACTTGAAAACCAAATAACCAAGTGGAAAGAGCCAGGCACCAAAAAAGATCTGGGAGACCCAATATCCATTTTTCTGTAAATAGAGAAATGCCATTGCCAGGGCTTGCAGTTGATCGGCTTGGAATACTTTTAAGGTATCAGCGCCACTTGAGAGCAGTAGAGCAGCAACATAATTAAGGTCAATAGCGAACCGTACAGCGACACCGCCTAGATTCAATAACAGGAAGAGCAAAGCGAGATTCTTATTCACCGGTTTCAATAACGCGTATAAAGCCCAGGCCGCCAAAAAGAAAAGCGCACCAGCGAGCAGATCGCCCACAAAACCGATCCGAAATTGCCATTCATGAGCCACAATATTACTGGCTGTTGCTGCGGCATCTCCAAATACAATCAGTGGCGAGCGACCAAACACATCTGCCAATATCTCGACTACCATATAAATGAGATACAGGAACCCTGCCAATCTTGCGGTCTTTTTGTTTGTGTTCATTTTTAATCTCCTTGTTGTGATTGATTTTGGCGTAATAAGCCGCCTACGCCAGTTGCGGTCTTTCTGTTTGTCCCATGGGGACTTTATTTGGCCGTATTCATTTTTTATCTCCTTTGAATATGGAATAGCCGGACAAACCATTGCCCTCAATTTGTGCGCGCGTTGACCCGTACAGTCCTTTGTAAAGATAGCCAATAACTATTCCAAAAAAGAGATACCTTGGTATGTTAAGCATTACTCCGATGAGGAAGACATGCAAGGCATCACTCGTACGACTTGCGGCAACTCCGAGCAAGATAAAGTTAATGCCTAGGGCGACGAAGCTTAGTATCACGGATTTTAGAATTGGATTCTTTGTTGGAATCTTGTCAAAAAAACGAAGCAAGAAATAGCTGACGCAGCAGCTGATAATCAGACCACCAAGCAAAGGATCAACAATAGCGCCTGAAATATAAGGAACTGAAAGGGCAGCTCTGAACTCCGCCATCATGGGAAGCAGGGAAAATGCGACGGTAAAAGTCCAGAATGCTACTCCTCCCCCAATAGTCAGTTTGAACAGATTCTTTGAGAGGATGGTAGAACCTTTTTTTAACAATTTGCTTTCTCCTTATGATGTTTTGTGTCCGCTTTTTAAGGTCTATTTCACGAGCGTTTACATGTAGCTGAGCGGGGAGAGGGAGGGTCTTCAGCCCTCCCTTTCCCCGATATAGCAAATCTATGACGCGCTCAAAAGCTCGTTCGTCGCTTTGTTCGCAGACAGGGAAGCGATTGCAGATGGATTGAATCCTTTGACTATCAGCCATACTGCCATCACCATTTCTTGAATGAGGATAGGAAAATTGACCACGAACAGGGTCAGCGATATGCCAGGACTGACGAGACGGAACCAGATTAAAAAGGCGGTAGAGACATGCATCAGGATACGGATTTTAGAATTGGATTTTTTGTTGGAATCTTATCAAAAAACGAAGCAAGGAATAGCTGACGCAGCATCCGATAATCATACCAGCAAGCAAAGAATCAACCTAAACCGTTTGAATATTCCAACTCCATTTTGAAAAGGCAGCTCTATACTCTGCTGCGATGGGAAGCAGGGAAGTTGCGATGGTAATTGCCCAGAATACTACTCCTCCCCCAATAGGCAGTTTGAAGAGCTTCTTGTAGAACTCGTATGACTTCTGTCGCTTGCTTTGACCTGTGGCTCGGGTTTCCATTTTTATCTCCTTAATTCATTCGACTTTGGCAGACCCGGAAGCGATTGCAGATGGATTGAATCCTTTAACGATCAGCCATACCGCAAGAACCATTTCTTGCACGCCTATTGGAAGCTTGTAATAAAATGAAAACCGTCGAAAAATATATTATCTGGCCAGATATCGCTAACAAGGCGGCTGCAAGCGATAATGCAGCTCCCAGAAAACCCCAGCCGGATAACCATCGAGGAACGAGTTTTGATTGATAAAATACATAATAATACATCAGAGCACCCAGGGTAAAAGCGATTATACTTAACTTGCCGGCCCAATCACGTACTGCTAGTAATGAAGTGCCTGAAGCTTGAAATAAGGAAGCATTCGAGGCTCCTGCCTTTACATATTCCTGACTCAATGTCAGTATTGATAGCAGGCCAACCACACCAACAATATAGAGCATACCCTCCATAACCCTGAACCCAACAGAACCCAGGGCTAAAGCTTCATGATGCTTCTTTAAGACTGGATACAGCCCAATTGCAATACCAGCAGATGCAAAAGCCGAGAGTAAAACCAAGAGGCCTCCTATAATCACCTGGTTTTCATTTGCAGAAATTTTGATAAGATAATCCGGGGCGTCCAGAATAGGTTGTGAAAAACTTCTACCCAGCACGTTCAGAACCGTTGCAATGATAAATAATACTCCCACGCTTATTGCGGTCTTTCTGTATGTATTCATTTCTTCTCCTTTAGTTTAACGGACCTCCGGCGGTCGTATTTTGAGAACAATCGCTTTTATGAGCATTCCTTCTCATTGTGAATATGCTCATTTTATCTCGCTTAAATTCCGTTTTTCGCAGACAGAGAAGCGATTGCAGATGGATTGAATCCTTTAACGATCAGCCATACCGCCATAACCATTTCTTGCAGGCCTATCGGAAGAGCTAAAACGACCTGGACTGTCGACCAGGCACTGATGATACCGAACAAATCTAAAAAGGTCACAGCTATCCACAATATGGCGGCAATGAGACCCCAACCTGATATCCATCGAGGAATGAGTTTTGATTGATACAATAAACAGTAGAATATCAGAGCACCCAGGGGGAAAACGATTTGCGAAATAGTGCTAATCGAATCATTTCCGTTTAGCAATAAAGTGCCCAAAGTTTGAAAATAGGAAGCATCTGGAGCTCCTGCAGTATATTGCTGACTTAATACTGTTAGGAATAACCAACCGATTACCATTGCAATAGTGGTAACGGTCTCAAGCGCCCCCCTATAAACAACATACCCAAGTGCTAAGGCTTCATTCTGTTTTTTTAAGATCGGAAACATCATAACTGGAACCATCGCCAGTGCCAAACCCATAATTAACAAAAAGAGGGCTCCTATAATGATTTGATTTTCATTGGCAGTAACTTTTATAAGTAAATTCAGATCATTTTGAATAGATCCTGTCAAAACCTTACATAGTATGCCGGCCACCGTCCCAATAATATAT
>CAVTZT010000007.1:0-524754 GCA_963739255.1 uncultured Chloroflexia bacterium | reverse complement strand
AACCCAAATTGAAATAGTGAAAAATGCACCTTAAAAATACAAACACTTTCACCGCGCTTCGCCATTCAACGAAACGTTCTCTTGACTTGAGTTGTATAATGGATTCGAGCGGTGAGCCCGTTTCCAAATACCGGGATAGGTCTTTATCCCGGGGCGTCAGGAATATATCCTGTTCTCAGGAGCGCCGACCTACTTGGGACACCGCTCATTTATTTTCGAGGAGCAGTTTGGAGAGTGGAAGCTTGTAGCGCCTCGATCCACATGCGATCTCCTGTAAATCTTGGCCGATACCCAAGCGATCAAGCTGTTCCCGAGTGTAGGCCAACGCAGACTGCCCTTTTGGCAGATTTCTCACGCCCACCCGATAGGCATGCGAATATAACGAACGAGCTACGCCACCCGGGTCTGCAAAGCGATCAGCGGTTTGCTCACTGAGCACATGCCAGACGGCCACCAGGAGCTTTCGGGCGATCGCCACGACAGCTTTGGAACGCCCCAGGTGGGGTTCCAGGCGCTCAAATTCCTTCTTCCAGTGGGGGTGGTGCATGATCGCGTGGTTGGCAGCATTTACCAAGGCACGGCGCAAGTCCCGCCTGCCTGCTTTGGTAATCCGGCCGGAATTATGGGTCATACCGCTGTCGTGGACACGGGTGCCCAGCCCGGCATACCCCACCAGCTTTTTGGCAGTTGGAAAGCGGGAAATATCGCCGACAGCTGCCAGGATGGTGATGGCGGTGAGCATGGCCACGCCGGGGAGCTGGATCAGCAGGGGAATGCGTTCATCCTCGGCGCTTGCCTTCTTCAAGCATTCTTCAGCCTGCTCGACCTGTTTCTGGGCGAATTCGAGCGTGTCCAGGTCGGAGCGCACCAGGAACTGCTCGGTCGCAGAGAGCGCCAGGCTCTCCCACCAGGTGCGTTGTTCAGGAGAAAAAGGTTTTTCCGGCAAGACCAGATGATTGCGATGCAGCATCGAGTGCAGCCGGTTCTTGGCCATGGTCGAGAGGCAAACCATCTTCTCCCGCCTGGCAATCAAGGCACGCAGGTCTCTCACGGGTTGCGGCGGGATCCACACTCCCTCAAGCATCCCGGCTGCATGCAGCTGGGCCAGTGCCAGGGCCGCCTTCTTATCGGTTTTCACTTGAGCCCCCGTCACCAGCGTAACGTTCGGCGGGTGGACCGCGATGATGGAGTGTACCTGCGGTTCCAAAGTATCATAGAATAGGTAGGTATTGGTGGTCATCTCCAGGACCACCGTATCCTGGGTCGTGAGGACCCGGGAGACCCAATCGTCCAGCTGATAGTTTGAGACCCTTTGTGGTCCAAAGACGACTTCGCGCTGTGCGTCGACCCCCACTGCGACGAAGTACTCTTTGTGGATATCCAATCCAAAAAACCGTGTGGGTCCATCTGCCATATCAACACCTCCGTGAGAATGGATTTGGGCCGGGTACGTTGATTTATGGGCAAGGACATCACACACGGACACGGGCTAACTCAAAGAGTTTCCCAGGCTAGCGGATCCGAACGGGCAGCCAAACAACATTGCGAGCTTGCCAGTGGCTTCTCATACCTTACAACGGCTGGCCCAAACGTCACACACCCGGAGCAGTACGTTCCCGTTCCTAACCATCGGGAAGTCTACTCCCAAACGCACCCGGCCACCCCTTCTGCAAGGGATGTTGAATGCTAACAACATTACGCCCATGAGTAAACCAAAAGCAAGACAAATCATTTCCGATCTCGGAAAAATCGTAAATCCAAGAGGAATCCAGGAAACTTTCAAGACTATGATCGGTGGTGTGGAGCAATGGATTTACACACGGGGACAGGACAGAAACAATCCCATTATTTTGTTCATTCATGGTGGTCCGGCCTCACCGATGTCGCCAGTGATGTGGATGTACCAACGCCCGATTGAAGAATATTTCACGGTCGTCAATTGGGATCAACGCGCTTCAGGAAGGACTTATCTAGAAGCAGACCCTCATTCGTTGGACAACACAATAAACATAAAGCAATATGTCAACGACACAATTGAACTTGCAGAGTTGATTAAACACCGATATGACGCGAATAAAGTAATTCTGATTGGGCATAGTTGGGGCACAATCATTGGTCTAAGAGCCGTATTAGAGAGCCCTGAACTTTTTAGCGTATATGTTGGAATTGGTCAGGTAATAAATACAAGAGATAATGAGCGAGTTAGTTATGACTATGCAGTATCCGAAGCCCAAAGGAACAGAAATAAAAAAGCACTTTCTGAGCTAGAGACCATTGCCCCATATCCTGGTCAAACGCCACTAACACCCGAGCGAATCATTATTGCGAGAAAATGGGCACAATATTATGGTGGTTTGAGTGCATTTCGAACTGAGGCGAGTTACTATTTTTCGGCACCGCTTCTTTCACCCGAATATGATCACAATGCGGTATCTGCTCTCGACCAAGGCAGTATCTTTACATTGGAACGGGTTTTGCCTGAAACTCTTGATCTAGATTACAAGGATCTCACTGCATTTCCAATCCCCATATTAATGTTTATGGGGCGCCATGACTACTATACGCCGTCAAAAATGACAGAAGATTGGCTTAAGAAAGTAAAAGCACCTTATAAGAAAGGAATTTGGTTTGAGAAATCGGCTCATCTCATTCCGCTTGAAGAACCTGGTAAAACTCTAATGAGTTTGGTGCAATATGTACGACCGATTGCCGTAAAAGCTGAGCGTCATCCATAAAAGCTGCCCAACAAAGCGTGCACTGGACGCTGGGGATTGCCCAGCGCTCATGCGCTTGGGCTGGGCGATGTTCGCCTGACGCTCACTCGCCCAATCTGCGGCAAGCATTTTTCTGGCTTCGAGTTTTTTCTGCTCCCAAGCAGAGTCCACGCCCGCCCCAGCGCCAGTAACGCAAACCGTTAGGCGCACGTAATTTTTGAGACTTATGAGGAGACAAAACTCATGAAATACCAAGGACTTATATTCATTAGGCCTTTAGCATGTCTTTTAGTTCTCTATCTCCTTGGATGCAATGCAGCCAATAAGTTTATTCCTACACCTTCCCCAACACCTGATCCCAGAACCAAGACCGAGGAGAGTTTATCCGTATTCATGCAGAACTATATTATTGATAATGAAATCGTGCCTATGCTGGATATTTTTAAAACAGAAAACATTCCTGGGTTAGATGCACCACCTGAAGCGCAAATTATCGTATGGTCACCAATAATTGCAGATTACCAAACTTCCGATCCCTTAATTGGCTTGATACACCGAACGCCTACAAGGTATGGAAGTATGGAGATAAAGGATTAGTTGTTCAAGAAGATGAACAAGGTGCTATTGCAGATTATCAACATAAATACATGAACAACAATCCTAGCATTCCGAGTATTTTCACATGGGGTTACTACGAATATGGAATTGTTTCGATAACTGAAGATCTGAAATCCTCTAAAGTATATCTAAGTGCCAGTTGTGGGAGCGCATGTGGACATGGAATACTCTTCACTCTGAAATTAAACGATAAGGCAGAATGGGAGATTAGTGAGCTACAAGCAATGTGGGGATCATGAATGCAGGTTACAGTGCGCCTACCGATTAACTGCAGTGTCAAGGTCTAAAGGGAAAACTGATCCAAAATAAGGTTTGGATCCAAGAACAGCTGTGGAGAAGAGCATCTTCGCGACTGTTTTTCATTCAGGCCTTAAACCCGCCGCCTCCGCCAGTCTTTTCTGGTGGAGGTCTTCTTTCTCAGAAAAAAGATCATTCTCTATTCGGGCGGTCTGAGTTCCGGCTTGATCGCCAGGACTTCCTCCACACTGGCCAGCCTGTATGGGAATTTCGGATTCAACGCCACTCGTTTCAGTTCGTTCCCTATCCCCAGGCGCATCAAGTAGTAGCGTGCGAACTGCGGGCGGGTCATCCCTTGCCGTTGCTCTTCGTCCAGCGCCCACGACCAGGTCAGGTATTTATAGGCGATCCGCTCGGGTGAGTAGTGGCTGTAGGGTGCATGGTGGGTCAGAACAAACCAGACCATGGTCAGCAGGTGGCGGGCAATCGCCACGATCGCCTGGTTCGGGTGCATGCGCCGCTTGAGCTCTTCAAAATACTTCTTCCAGTGCGGATCAGCTTTCACCGCTCTCCAGGCCACTTCCACCAGCACCCAGCGCAGCTCCTTTCGTCCTTCCTTCGTGATCCCCTTTCCCCGCAACTTCACCCCGCTCTGCTCCAACCCCGGCACCAGCCCCGAATAACTTGCCAACGCTTTCGGTGTCTCAAAGCGGCTGATATCTCCAATCGCTGCCAGGATCGTCATTCCCGTCACCACCCCACAGCCGGGCACCTGCATCAAATACAGCATGTCGCTCGCCCAGGGTTCCTCGTGGCTCATCCGCCCCAGTTCCCGCGTCATACGCTCGATCTGCTTCTCCAGGTGCTCCCGCGTCTCCATATCCACTTCCAGCTGCATCTTCTCCAGCCTGGACAAGCTCTCATCCCGCTGCCAGAGCGTGTTCTTCGGCTGAAAGCTCTTCCCTTTCGGATGATTGAGATGATGCCGGTGCGCCACGCTGTGCATCCGGTTCACCACCTGGGTGTGCATCCCCGCCATCCGACGCCGGTGCGAAATCAATTGCCTCAACTCCCGTACATGCTTCGGCGGCACCCACACCGTCGGCACCAGGTTGGCTGCCAGCAAGCGGGCCAGGATAAAGGTATCCTTCTTGTCTGTCTTCACCCGTGCACTCGCAATCTGCCCTACCTTGATCGGATTGGCCACCAGCACTTCCCCCACCAGCGGCTCCAACAGATCATACACGTGCCAGGCATTCGTCGTCGATTCGATCACCACTCGATCCGTTGGCTGGAGATGCTTGACCAGCCAGTTCTCCAGGTCCAGGTGTTCCACCCGGCAGGCGGGCAGGATCTCTGCCCCCTCTCGATCCACCCCTGCCACTACCGAATAATACTTGTGGATGTCCAGAGCAACGTAACGGCAGGGACTTGCACTTGGATTATCTTCCATGCTACACTCTCCTTGGGTTTGTGGTTGGGGCGTGGATTTTCGGGCAGAGAGTTGTACACACCGATTCGGGCTCGAAGCCCAGACGAGAATCCACCGGGCGGCTAAGTAACACCACGGGCTGAGATCCTAACTCTCTCCCATAGGCCGCATCAGCCTGCCCAGATGCTCCTGCCCCGGATGGCATCCCCGGTGCGCTGTCGCACAAAGGATACCATCCGCCACGCCCCAACCCAAGTTACATTCTAGTAACACCGGCTCCAGCGGACGGGCGGCATGCGCCGCCGAAGGGATGACTGCCCTATAATAGAGTTGGTCGAGCCCCGCAAGTTCTCCAGGTCCCGGATACCGCCCGCCATTTTTTTAGTATCACCTACCCCGCACGTATTACCCTTGCCATCTTCCCCCCCCCCCCCCCCCCCCCCCCCCCCCCCCCCCCCCCCCCCCCCCCCCCCCCCCCCCCCCCCCCCCCCCCCCCCCCCCCCCCCCCCCCCCCCCCCCCCCCCCCCCCCCCCCCCCCCCCCCCCCCCCCCCCCCCCCCCCCCCCGCCCCGAAGGGATGCTGCCCCTACGTAATAGAGTTGGTCGAGCCCCCAAGTCCCTCCCCCCGCCGCCCCGCCCCCCCCCCCCCCCCCCCCCCCCCCCCGCTGAGCCATACCGTTGGGCGGCAAACCGGGGCAACGTGAAGCCTAATGTGAATTTACTAAGGAGATGACGTGATAGCTGCACGCAGGTTAATCAGGCAATATCCCTCGACTGTTTTTTTTATAACGGCATTTGCATTCGCGTGGGCGTTTTGGGTCCCGACTATCCTTCTCCAAATCTCAGCGATGCCGGGAGCTATTCTCATCATCATTGGCAGTTTTGCTCCGAGCATCGCCGGGATTGCGCTTACGGCTCTCCTCGATGGCCGAACGGGGCTTAAAATGCTTTTCCGTCGTGCGGTTCAATGGAAGGTCCCAGTTATCTGGTATGGAGTGGCTCTATTCGCGCCAGCCTTGATTATTCTCGCCGCGATCGGCCTGAATATCTTTTTGGGCGGCCAAGCGCCGGAATTCATCCGGCTCTATCAATATGGTTATTTGTTCCCCGCGGTATTCCTTCAGGTCCTGTTGCTGGGTGGCCCATTACAAGAGGAATTCGGCTGGCGTGGATATGCTTTGCCCAAACTTCAAAACAATCACAGCGCGATATTTGCGAGTGCCGTGATCGGCATTCTCTGGGGGCTGTGGCATATTCCTCTTTTTTGGATCCCCTATTCCAACCAATTTGGGTTGCCGCTTACGGGTTATCTGCTCTACCATATTCCCTTGGCGCTCTTATTTACCTGGATCTCCAACAACAGCGCAGGTAGTTTGTTGCTGGCATTGCTCTTTCACACCGCATTCAATGTGACGGTGTGGTTTCTACCGATAACGCCGCAGGCGATTGGAGATTCGCGTGTGTTTTACCTCGCGGTTGGTTTGCTCTGGATGGCCGCGGCCGGCATCGTTATCGTTTACGGTCCGAAATATCTATCTCGTCATGTGCAACGCTAATGGCCGCCCAACCAGCGGTTGCAGCGGACTGGCCAATGCTGTGGCGAAAATCACTCAAAATGCAGATTAAATATTCCGGGTAAAATGCTGGTTGAAAGTAGAACGGCCAGCCGCTAAACCGCCATCCGTTGGGCGGTTGTATCAATGTTGGTAAGGCAATTAGAGAACATATTTAGACTTTATGGGCTGGAGGAGTCCATGACAAATAACTCCAATAATCTCCAAAAGAAACTCCTGCTCTCTCTCAGAGCTATTCTAAATGGAATCCTCGCTCTCGTTATGTTCGGGATTCCCCTATTTATTTCAGCCGGAACGATAAAGTTCCTGAACGCCTGGCTCTTCCTTGGGATTTTCGTGATCTGCTACATATCCATTCTCGTATATTTCTCCTTCACAAATCCACAATACACTCAAACTCGATATCGAGCAGCGGAAACCGAAACAGCGCAGAAAGTGGCGATGAGCCTCCTCATTGCTTCGGCTTTGGTAATGCTTGTTGTCGCAGGTTTGGATTTCCGCTTCCGATGGTCTCATGTTCCTTTCATCGTTGTAGTGAGCTTTTCGGTGATTATGGTGCTATCTCTTCTGATGTTCTTCTTTGTGATGAAACAGAATAGCTATGCTTCAAGAGTAGTTGAGATTCAGGAAGACCAAAAGCTGATAGACACTGGTACTTATGCTGTCGTGCGCCACCCGATGTATTTGGCGGGCACGATTTTGTTCTTTTCAGGTTCTATCGTCCTTGGGTCATGGTTCGCCGTATTTCCAGCGCTCTGCATCCCTTTCTTATTGACAATTCGAATTTGGAATGAGGAAGAAGTATTAAGGAAAGGGCTTAAAGGATATGAGGAATATACGAAAAAGGTTCGCTATCGACTTATACCATTTATTTGGTAACAATTTAGCAAGCCATTCCACCTTCTAAGGTGACTTAAGATTCATGAAAATATTATTATTATTATTTTACCGCCCAACCCGCGGCTGCAGCCGACTTGGCCTAAGGCTGCGAAAGGTAGGCAATTTGCGTTGTTGAGGTTTCATGTAAAATGAGTCAGGTGTTGCACACTCGGCCAAGCGGCTGAGCCGCCAACCGTTGGGCAGATTGCAAAGGGATAAGTGGATATATATAGGAGTCCGGCCTTGAAAAGAAGAATCGAATCAACCACCTCAAGAACAGCGGAGATGACTTGTTTGTCGCGTGCATGTTCTGCAATGGAAACAAATCGCTACTACAAGAGCGATGATCATATTGCCCCCTTGCTCCTCCCCAGTGCCCTTAAGCCACTCCTGCATATATCATCATTCAGAAGGCTCTTTACCAAGGTGGCTGCTCCTAAAGGCATTTATGAATATGTGATTGCGCGAACCAAATACATAGATGCCATTTTCAGACAAGCTTTGGCAGAACACTTCGATCAAGTCCTGATATTTGGAGCGGGGTTTGACACCCGGGCTTTACGGTTTCAAGACGCAATAGGAAATACCAGGGTGTTCGAGTTAGATGTTTCAGTGACACAACAAGCGAAAATTGGTCAATATCAAAAACGACGATTGGTTGTTCCTCCAAATCTTAAATTCATTGCTATCGATTTTGACAAAGAAGCACTGCCTACGAAACTCGATGAGGCGGGATTTTACAAGCATCAACGGAGCCTATTTATATTAGAGGGTCTGACAATGTATTTACAGCCCGAGTCAGTTGATGCGACATTTCAAACCATTCGGGATTACGCTGGAAAGGGAAGTCTTGTTGTGTTTGACTACGTTTACGCGTCTGTTCTTCGGAATGAAGGCATTTACTATGGTGAAACGGGGATTGCCCAAACAGTTTCTAGTGCGGGTGAGCAATGGCAGTTTGGGATAGAGAAGGGAGAGATCGAGCAGTTTCTCGCCAGGTATGCAATGCAGTTAATCAATCACAGAGATGCACAAGACCTTGAGAAGGCATATTTCAGTGACACAAATGGCAAGATCATTGGAAGAGTTAATGGTACTCATTGTCTCGTTACTGCTGAGAAACAATAGCTTGTCTAGTTCGAAACCATCTGCCCAACATAGCGTGCACCCGACTGGTGGGATTCGCCGCGATCAAAGGGGCAGAATCTACGCCCGAGCATTTTTCTGTATAATGAGCATTGTCCACGCCCGCCCACCAGCGGGTAACGCAAACCGTTGGGCCGCAAAACGAACTATTTATGGGCTTTTATCTACGGCAAAGGTATTGATTGGGAATTAGGTATCAAGCAAAACTCACTTCATTATCAGATGTAAAGGAGCTAAGTGATTGAAAGATGAAGATTTGTCCTAAATGCCAATCGCATAACGTATATGTAAGCCAATGGGGAGTTGGATATGATTTTAATGTGAAAGTCCATCAAGATCATGACTGGATGGTTTCTACTCAAGATTGGGAAACCCATATTTGTACGGATTGTGGTTACTATGAAAACTACTTACGGAATAAGGAATGGTTGGAAAAAATTAAATCAGGTGCATGGGAAAGTTGGAAGAAAGCGGAGTAGGAATTCTGCATGAGAAAAGGCGAATAAGTAGAGACTACTGATAAATAATAAAAGCGGCCCAACATTGTGTGCAGCGGACAGGGCTTCGCCCTGAGGGTACGGGGCGCGTCGGCTATCAATCGTTCTGGTTTGCAAAGGAGTCATGCCCGTCCGCCCTGCCGCTAACACTTGCCGTTGGGCAACCCCTTCTTCGGCAAAGGTTATAATTCATTTATGGCTGTGTCGTTTCGCTTCGTGATTTTGTTGATGAAATGCAAACACTCTCGGATGAGAAAGGAATTGCTTATGACTATTAGCACATGTCCCATCGCCACCATCAATGCGCCCATCGAACGCGTGTGGAAATTTTTAGCTGAGCCCGCCAACTATGATTTATGGTGGGATGCAAAAACACGTTCCATCGTCCCCGAAGGACGCGCACAGGCAGGGCAAAAAATCTTTGCAAAGGCGGGCGGTTTGAATATACTTGCCATAGTCAATGGCGTGGATGAATCGAAATATCAAATCCATTTGACAACTAAGTTTCCTTTCGGCATCACGGGGTTCAATCACATCACCTGCATCGCGCTCCCTAATTCAGCTACGCAAGTTTCGTTTGGCTGAGACTTTGCCTTCTCACCTGTATGGTGGGGCTGGATTTGGGAACACTTTGGTTTAAAGCAAATGCACGATAGCGTCGCTGATGCGTTGTCGCGTTTGAAGCGCGCTGCGGAAGGAACATAAATTGGCTTAATGTCTTTGGTCAGCGTTTTGGTGGGTTGATATTGGCAATTGCCAAAGATTAAGTTGGGTGTAAAAATTTGGTGTGTTGGCGGTGGTGTCTTTTTTCAATCATCGTTCTGGTAGGCGCAAGGTTGCCCAACAAAGCGTGCACTGGACGCTGGGGATTCTGCGGCATTTTCAAGCATTTTTCTGGCTTCAAGTTTTCTCTGCTCCCAAGCAGAGTCCACGCCCGCCCCAGCGCCAGTAACGCAAACCGTTAGGCGGCTGTTTCTGGATAGAAAGAAATTAGACAAGATGCAATAATCAGATCATGGAAAATATATTGCTTCAAATTCTTCTAGCAATTGGTAATCCAGCATTTGAGGGCCTTATGAAAATTTTAGGAGCCCCCAAATTGGAATTTGGCGACCCATTTGTCGATAACCGCCCACTTCTTTCATCAATCAAGAACATACCTCTGGAGCACATTGATTACACACCCTCGCCGGGTACTGTTTCGCCTAGTTATTTAGATGTTTTGAGAAAAGAAGGTCAAATCGGCCAAAATGATTTTTCGTGGAGACATTACATCCACATCCCAGTCTATAATCAGCAGAAATCCAAGCTTTCTGATAGTATTGCCAAGAATGTCTACGCTAAACTTTGTTTCTTTGATTTAGAAGGAAATCCGATAGGCAAAGGAAGGGAATTTGACGGAAGGTGGGAAACATCACAACAGCCATCAGCATATGAAAACCTCGAGAAGCTGAGATTTATTGATATTTTGCCAGGAGACAAGCAAAATTTAGACATAGCTACGCAAGGGGTTAAAGGCGGGATTTGGTATGTCATGAATAATGATAGTTACAAGAGTAATGAATATCCTGATAATAAACTCAAAGAGGATGGTTTTATATTTCGCATCCAACTGGACGGCTCAAATTTCTTTATGAAATCTGTTAGCTATAAGTTCATGTCCGTAGGGCAAAGTGGAATGCCCGAATTTGTGAAAATCGAACAATGATTATAATTGTCGAAGTCCCGTAGCCGCCTAACACCGGCTCCACCTGACCGCCTTCCCCTTCGCTACGCTACGGGGACGCTTCGCAGTCGGCGCGGTCCGCGGTGGCCAATTGGTAGAAAAAGTGATTTCAGGCTGTCTCGTCTCGCCAAATCGGCGGCAGGTGAGCCAAACCGTTAGGCAGCCAAAGGATTGAGTTATTGTAGTTGGGGAGGTCGTTTCATGATTAGCGAACGATATAAAACTATCCGTACCACTGAGGTAAATCACAGCATCTGGCGATCTATGGTAGTCGGCGGTGAAATCGCTGGTAAGTGGTGGTTTAGCGCATGGGTTCTTACTCTCCTGAGTGGGATAGTGGCATTTGGCCTTACCGTCGCAAAAATAACCAACATTGATTCTTCGGTCTGGATCGCGCTTCTCGCCCTTGGTGTGATTGTCGCACCAATGGTTGCATTTCATTTCCTGCGGGTTGAACGAGATGAATACAAAGCATTGTGGGATGATAAGCATCACCTTATTGACTTACTCGAAAACATTGAAAAAGCTCGTGCGGTGGCGGTGAAATTGCAGATTCAGGGAAGGAAGTTCTCTAATCAGGAGGAGCTAGATGCTTGGGTCAAGAAGGTCAACAAATGGATGAGAAACACTCATGAAAAGGTATATCTATTGCACCCGGCTGAGGCTGGCAATTTCAACACCCTCGGGTTGTTTCCTCCTGAATTATCAATCGGAACCCAGATTTATAATCCTCAACATCAACAGACATTGCTTAATCTGATAAGACGAATTCATATTCTTGAAGAGATTAGAAATCGCTGGACAACAAGATTTTGATTGAAAATTGGCTGCCTAACACCGGCTCCAGCGGACGGGCGGGGCTGCGCCCGCCCGAAGGTACGCAGCCCGAAATCGCGGCTCCGCACCCGGCGAGTCTCGCCAAGTCCGCCCGCCGTTGAACCAATCCGTTGGGCAACAATGGGTCTTTTATAGGCAGGCTATGAAACAGGTTTTTCTAAGTCTCATTATGTTCTTATTACTATCGTCCTGTAGCCTATCTTTGGAACAGTTAGGCGCTATGCCCGTTACTCCAGCTACAGCAACTAAGCCGGTCTGGACGGGAACGCCAATGGTTACAGCGACAATCCGGCCAACCCCTCTCTCTTATGATACCCCTTCGCTTCCGCCTACCACAACTGAAACGCCGACTCTGACATTACTACCAACGCCCATCGTCGGCACATCTGCTGTTTCCGAAGGGTTGTGGATGGCTTTTGTGATTGACGGCAATCTATATGTTCAAAATGGCAACGCTGCACCAATGCAATTGACTACCAGCGGGAACGTTTGGCATCCTATCTTCTCAGATGATGGCGAGAAGATTGTATTCTACAGTAACCGTGATAATCATACCGGAGTGTACTCAATCAACACCGACGGCAGGCAAGAACGGGTTATCATTTCGGGTAGTTTATTGACAGCTCTAAATTTAGTGTATAACGAATCCACCGGCGTTCGTTCATTGGTCTTTGTGACCGGATCGCACCAACTGCTGTTTAATACACTCAATCCAGATCGTACCGATGGCCCAGAAGAAAACGAAGATTTGCTTCTCGTGAATGCAGAGAATGGCGAGATCAAGCAGCTTTTAGCCCGAGGACAGGGTGGCGAATTTAAGGCGTCACCAGATGGAAAATTGGTGGCGATTTTAGCAAAGGATCACATTAAGGTAATCAACATAGATGGGCAAGTCATCTATCGAGACTTGGTAACCTACCCCGCAATCGTTTGGCCAATCAGTAGTATATATTGGCCACAGGATTCGAGCTTATTACTTGTATTGCTTCCGATTGCGGAAGGGTATGCCCCTGATTCCGCTGGCCCTGACCATCGCATTATTTGGCAATATCCCATTAACGGTGAGATTGCATATCCAACCGAATTTGATCCGCCCCCAATGGGTAATGATAATGACTACAGCATTTCGCCGGATGGGAATTGGATACTTTACAATTATTACTACTACCCTGGTAAGACAGACAAGACAGTACCCTCCGGTCTTTACAAGGGTCATATGCGCGATGGGAAATCTCAATTGTATCTGCCAGGCGCTCTGTCTTACTGTAATTGGAGTCCTGATAGTGTCCATTTCGTTTGTATGGATTATTCCAATCAATTGTATATAGGCAGCATAGATGAACTACCAACTTATATTGGTGAGGGTGAAATTATTGGCTGGGCTGATAAAGACAATTATCTTTATTGCTGCTGCAATGGAATGCTCCTATCCAGAGAAATAGGTGGAGTGGCTCATCTGATCAATACAGATTTTCTCAAATCCTTGAAATACCTTAATGATGATTACTTCAATTACGTCTTCGTGGGGCATTAGCTAGGTGAGGAGAAGTGCGATAATCCTATAATCAGAATGCATTGAATTGGGAAATGTTGCCCAACCCCGTGTTGCAGCCGACCGCCTACGGCGCGGGTACGCACGTGTCAAAAGCCAACTTGTAGTAGAGTCGGGTGGTGGATATTAGCCAGACCCGGCGGCGGCTGAACACCTAGTTGGGCGGCAAGCAGAGGGATTTGACACAAAGGAGTGAAGGCAGTGGAAAAGAAGAAGAAACATGTTGCTGCTGCAACAACAGTTTATACGGCTAGTTATCTTCACGCGGCCTCACGACAAGCGCTCGAAGAAGCCAAAGACAATGAAAAGGGTTCCTATTACAACCTGATGATTTCACTGGTTTTCTCTGCATTTACCATTGAGGCCTATCTCAATCATTTGGGAGCGGAGATAATTCCTTTTTGGCTAACAATTGAAAGAAGCTTGAGCCCATCGAAAAAGCTTGAGGTAATCGCCGTCCAGTTATCGAAATCGATCGATTATGGACGTCGTCCATTTCAGTCATTCAAGTCGATTTTCCAACTTAGAGATTTTCTCGCGCACGGAAGAACCGAATATATATCCAAAGAAAGCATACAGTTTTTATCGGACGGAGACAAACCAGAATTACCTCAAGCAGAATGGCAGAAGGATATTACGGCTGAAATTGTTCAGAGGTATTTCGATGACACCGAAGAAATAATTAAATATCTACATGACGTTTCTGGCGTAAAAGGTATCAACCCGCTTCTTGTCCCTGAAATCTCTGATTGGAGAATAACGCCGGTCAGCAGCGATGGTGAGGTTTGATTTCAAGGCCGCCCAACACCGGCTCCAGCGGACCCCGCAAGTGCAGCGGGGCCGCTGAGCCAAACCGTTAGGCGCACGTAATTTTTGAGACTTATGAGGAGACAAAACTCATGAAATACAAAGGACTTATATTCATTAGGCCTTTAGCATGTCTTTTAGTTCTCTATCTCCTTGGATGCAATGCAGCCAATAAGTTTATTCCTACACCTTCCCCAACACCTGATCCCAGAACCAAGACCGAGGAGAGTTTATCCGTATTCATGCAGAACTATATTATTGATAATGAAATCGTGCCTATGCTGGATATTTTTAAAACTGAAAACATCCCTGGGTTAGATGCACCACCTGAAGCGCAAATTATCGTATGGTCACCAATAATTGCAGATTACCAAACTTCCGATCCCTTTAATTGGCTTGATACACCGAACGCCTACAAGGTATGGAAGTATGGAGATAAAGGATTAGTTGTTCAAGAAGATGAACAAGGTGCTATTGCAGATTACCAACATAAATACATGAACAACAATCCTAGCATTCCGAGTATTTTCACATGGGGTTACTACGAATATGGAATTGTTTCGATAACTGAAGATCTGAAATCCTCTAAAGTATATCTAAGTGCCAGTTGTGGGAGCGCATGTGGACATGGAATACTCTTCACTCTGAAATTAAACGATAAGGCAGAATGGGAGATTAGTGAGCTACAAGCAATGTGGGGATCATGAATGCAGGTTACAGTGCGCCTAACACAGGCTCCAGCGGACGGGCGGCCTGCGCCCGCCCGAAGGTATGCAACCCGAAAATCATGGTTCCCCATCCGGCGAGACTTGGCATTCCGCCCGCCGCTGAGCCAAACCGTTGGGCAGCTATAAGAAACATCAGGAGTAAAATTTTGGCAACTCTCCATTTGATGGTTGGGCTTCCTTTTTCAGGGAAAACGACGCTTGCGAAAGAGCTTGAACGGGAGTGTTCGGCACTCCGATTGACAACTGATGAGTGGCATGTGCTACTTTTTGGTCAAGATGCAAAAGAGCCCGACCACGATGCCAGGCATACATTGATCGAGGCCATCCTTTGGAAAATAGCAAGTAGAGCGCTTGAATTAGGAGTGAATGTAATCCTCGATTTCGGCTTTTGGGCACGGGAAGAACGTGAAGATTATCGGTTGCGTGCGAAGCAGCTTGGTGCCAGTAGTGAAGTCCATTATCTAGATGTGTCGGAAGACGAGCTATTTAGGAGACTCGAGGAAAGGAATTCACAACCTTCACAAGAGACCTTCTACATATCTGTCGAGATGATGAATCCATGGATTGAGTTTTTCCAAAAGCCGACGCCAGATGAACTCTTGCGGAGAGAATAAAGGAATATAGTAACGCTGCCCAACACCGGCTCCAGCGGACGTCGCTCTGCTTCGCCGCTGAGCCAAGCCGTTGGGCGGCAAGTATCAGGATTGATTTTTGGTTTGCTATGAACACTATCGACAACAAAAAGCTGAACTACTACTTAGCAGCGTGGAATCTTTCGAATCCCCAGTTTCTTACGCAGACAATGACCAGTCGTATCTACACCGTAACTTACGAAACCGCGACAGCGATCCTCAAACTGCTGTCTCCGTCAGAGATGGATGAGCAAAGAGGTGCCGTGGCACTGCGTTACTTTGATGGTCATGGAGCGGTGCGTTTACTCCGTTACGACGAAGGCGCGCACCTGATGGAATACGCCGCAGGTGATGAACTCGTAACGTTGGTTGAGCGTGGTGAGGATGAAGATGCAACGCGGATCATCGCGCATGTAATCCAGCAACTTCATAGTGTTCCTCAAAATATTCCACACGACGGCTTGTTCAAGCTCGAGTACTGGTTTGAGGCGTTGTTCAAGAAAGCTACATCCGATAGGCAAGCAGGTATCGACTCTATCTTTGTACGTAGTGCCTCTCTCGCCAAGCGGCTACTCGTTGACCAGCGCGATGTGCGGGTTTTACATGGTGATATCCATCACCGCAATATTCGGAAGACATCCCGCGGCTGGCTCACCTTCGACCCAAAAGGCTTGGTGGGCGAGCGCACCTACGACTGCGCCAACACGCTATGCAACCCAGTTATGCCAGACCTTGTCCACAATGAAACCCGCCTCCTAACCAATGCAGCGATCCTGGCGGACAAACTCTCGCTCGACCTGCCGCGCGTACTGGCATTTACCTACGCTTACGCCTGCCTAAACGCAAGTTGGTGGTTGATGCGTATCGGCACAAAAGGTGCAGAAGACATAGTACAGTGGCATCTCAATATCGCAGTGATCATCGAACCACACGTTAATCTATCGTATGACAAAACCTAATCTTGCATATCAACGCCGCCCAACACAGCGTGCACTGGACGCTGGGGATTGCCCAGCGCTCATGCGCTTGGGCTGGGCGATGTTCGCCTGACGCTCACTCGCCCAATCTGCGGCAAGCACTTTTCTGGCTTCGAGTTTTTCCTGCTCCCAAACAGAATCCACGCCCGCCCCAGCGCCAGTAACGCAAACCGTTAGCCCGCTCCTTGGTTTCGGAGCAAATGAACTTCATTCAAACAGCAGAACGCCTGCAAAATCAAGTTTCATCCGTTACCTAAGCAAGAGGTCTAGTTCACAAAAAGGAGAGAGAACATGGCAAATGTACCGAAAGTTATCTATACTGGCGGTGGAACTGATGAGCTCAAAATCACGCAGACCAGCTTCCCAGGAGTTAAGATAACCCCGACCGAGCTCGTCAATTTTACAAAGCCTCTTCTGGCGACGATCTTGTTCGTGGTGGAATGCCGGGTCACGGGAGGGCATGAACTGAAGGCCCGCATCTCCCGGACCAACCCGGGCCCTTATCCAATGTTGGATAGCACCGTGGTGCTCACCACCAACTCGAAATACGAGATGCATTGCCACATGTCCAGTTTCTTCATCGATCCGGGCAATCATGAGCTGTATTTGGAGTGCTGCGTTACTGGCGGCATCGGCTACATCCGCTACCGCTTTTTCTCAGACATATTTTCGAGCATCTAGAATCTAAAAAGGAAAGCCGCACTCTTTTGTGTTCACCGTTGGTGAACTATTATAGGAATACACGAGCGTCAAACGAATAGGGCTGGCTACCGATGAGTTGCAGTGTCAAGGTCTGAGAAGAAATCTGAGTCCGAATAGCTTTTGATAGGTCAAACGGCCGAGAGAGCATTTTTTGGGAGGCCGTTTTTTCTTTCCAGGAAAGCCCTTTTCCTTATTTGGGAATGCTTCGCCGCCTCCGCCAGCCCTGTTTGTGGCGGGGTTCGCTAGTTCTGGGGAAAGGGAACTTTAGCAGCTATTCAGGCGGGCGGAGTTCCGGCCTCAACGCTAGGACTTCCTCCGCAGGCGCAAGCCGCCGTGGATACCCATCCCGCACGATGTGGGTCAGCTCCTGCCCGATGCCCAGCCGCAGTAGTCCATATTTGGCGAACTGTTGTGGTGTCATTCCCTGGCGGGCCTGTTCGCCCATGCTCCACGACCAGATCAGCATTTTATAGGCCAGATCTTCTTCGCTGACGTAACGAAAGATTTCCTGTTTGCTCAGCAGATACCAGACCATCACCAACAGCTTGCGGGCGACCATCACGATGGCCTGGTTCGGGTGTTTGCGACGCTTCAAAGCTTCAAACTGCTTTTTCCAGTAGGGGTGAGACCGGACCGCCCGCCAGGCCGCCTCAACCATCGCCCAACGCAACTCCTTGCGCCCGCTCTTGGTGATCTTCTTATCACGGTGCTCCTTCCCACTGTCGTGCACGCCTGCCCCCAACCCAGCATAGCCCACCAACTTCTTGGGACTCTCAAAGCGGGAGATCTCTCCGATGGCGGCCAGTGCCGTCATGGTGATCACCACGCCCACCCCAGGCAGTTGCATCAGATAGACCGACTGCGAGGCCCACGGCTCACTGGCGCTCAAGCGCCCCAGTTCCTGCTCAATCTCCTCTTTGTGCCTCTCGATCTGTTCCAGGGTGGCCAGCTCTTGTTTCACCTGCAGCGCTTCGATCGAACTGAATTTCTGCTGCTCCCACCAGTCTCGATTCTTCTTCGTGTTCAATCCACCCTCCGGTGGATGAATATTATGCCGGTGCAACAGGCTGTGTAAACGGTTCTGGATCATGGTACTCATCTTGACCAGCCGCCAGCGATAGGAAATCAGGCCGCGCAGCTCCCGTACCGGCACCGGCGGCACCCACACTTCCGGGACCATGTCTGTGATCAGCAGTCGCAGCAACCGCTCGATGTCCTGCTTGTCGGTCTTGACCCGCGCTTCGGCGATCTGCCGTACCGCCGCCGCATGCGCTACCACGGTGCGCCCAACCAACGGCGCAACCACATCATAGATGTCCCAGACGTTGGTGGTAGCCTCAAGAACCACCGCATCTCCTTCTCGCAGATTGGCCTCCGCCCAGCTCCGGAAACGCCCCATCTCCACCCGTCGCGGACGCAGCACCCACTCCTGCGCACGGTTCATTCCCCCCACCATTATGTACTCCTTGTGAATGTCCAGCGCCACATAGCGTTCGATGGGGATTGCATTGGATATTCGTTTCATGCTAAACTCCTTGGTGTATGACTGGGGCGTGGATTTTTGGGTCAGAAGCTACACCTACCGATGCGGATTCCCCCCACTCGCAGTGGGGGTTCCAGATTAGATATCCGCCGGGTAGCCAAATAACACCACGGGCTTGTGCCTCATACACTCCAAGCACATCCCATAGCCTGCGACGGCTGACCCTGACGCTCCTACCCCGAATGCGTCCCCGGCGTCGGTATCACCCCGAGGGTAGCACTCGCCACGCCCCAGTCAACAACATTCTAATAACACCGGCTCCAGCTGACGGGGCACCTGGGCGCCCAAAATGAAGTGGCTTGCTTTTCGAGATACACCGAAGAAAGTGTCGCCTTGCCAGAACCGCCCCGCAGCTGAGCCACACCGTTAGGCGGCGAGTGTCTGGATCACACCAGACGCAGAAAGTCACATGAACATGCGGCCCTTCCCTCGTCCAATACTCATGACTCTGACGGCTGCCACCTTGCTGGCCAGCTGCACTACTGCGCCTTCCCCAACTCCGCCCACTACGCCGACTGGCATACCCTACGTTGACGCAGTCATCGAGGCGGGCCAATCTGGAGACCCGCAGGTCCTCAAGGCCCTGTTCTCTCTTCGCACGGTTCCGTGCACAACTGAGAGATGGCTCCTCAGACAACCGTTGTGCCTTCAAGGCGAGACAGACGGCACCCTTGTCCAAACCATGCCAATGCTCAGCGCTGATTTGGGCCATCTGAGGATCAACGAGATCAACTCGTGGCAAGGGATCGGCGAGGCTGAGCTGTACGCTGTCTATCGAACTGGGTCCTACACCTACTCTGACGAGTTCTTCCCCGCGGGGGAGTTCGCCGTAGCCTTCCTTCCCGAGGGATCTGCTTTTGTCTTCATTCTTCAGGTCACACGGGATGGAATCGTACGCATGGACTTCTGCGGAGTACACGATGACATCTGCCCCGGGTCCACGATCGAGGAGATCTTTCAAGACCACGAATCAGAGTTCATTTTGGGCCCGCTCCCGATCGTCGAGCAGACGCCGCCAAAGCCCGCTCAGGTGTCTTGGACTCACCGCCTAACAACTCGCTGAAGCTGACCCGGCGGGCGGCGCTTCCCGGGATGCTTGAATCGCCCGCAGGTCGGGCGTAGAGTGATAGAGGAGCTGCCCGCTTCCGCCGGGCAGCTTAGCTCGAGGCCGTTGGGTTGCGCTTTTAGGTGAAACGGGGTCTTGAAAATAGTATCGCGTCGTGATATTATTGTCGCGTGATCGAATCCTTCGCTTCCGAAGAAACCAAGAAAATCTTCCTGGGTCTTGTTTCAACAAAGTTGCCCAAGGACATTCAGCGCACCGCTCGTCGCAAATTGATCTATCTCGATGATGCTGAAGATCTTCATGATTTGCTCGCTCCACCAGGAAATCGCCTTGAGAAACTCAAAGGCAATCGATCTGGCCAATATAGTATCCGTATCAACGACCAATGGCGAATTTGTTTCGAGTGGAGCGATAACAAAGCTAAAAATGTCGAGATCGTCGATTACCATTCATAAAAGGTAGGTAACCATGGATAGCACTCTCTCCCCTATTCATCCCGGCGAAGTTCTGCTTGAAGATTTCATGAAGCCCCTCGGCCTCACGCAATATCGCTTGGCTCATGATATCGGTGTGACTCCCATTCGCATCAGCCAGATTGTCAATGGACGGCGCGCGATCTCAGTTGATACCGCTATGCGTCTTGCCCGCTATTTCGGCACCAGTGCAGCCGTTTGGCTCCGCAT
Source organism: uncultured Chloroflexia bacterium (assembly GCA_963739255.1). GTDB lineage: Bacteria > Chloroflexota > Anaerolineae > Anaerolineales > Villigracilaceae > UBA877. The sequence continues at coordinate 504,405 of CAVTZT010000007.1, read as the reverse complement.
GCAGGTTCGTTATGACTTGGAAGTTGCCCAGGGTCAGTTAAGTGATCGCATCAACAGAGAAGTAAAAGTCTTTCATCAACCATCAAGTCGCGTCTAGACAGAGGCGCAACCCAACACCGGCTGCAGCGGACGGGCGGTCTGCGTCCGCCCGAAGGGATCTGCGCGAAAATGGAGGCTGCTGCTCCCGCGAGTCTCGCCAATCCGCCCGCCGCTAAGCCCTGCCGTTGGGCTGCCAAATCACAGCATAAGATAATGTTTCATCAGGTATTATGAAAGAAGATATAACTTTCCAAAATAAAGAGATACTTCTCAACGGTACGCTTACAAAGCCAGATACAACTGGTCCCTATCCTGTTGTAATAGTAGCGCATACAGCAAATGCCGGGACACGTGATTTTGGGGTATATCAACATCTGGCCCGCATACTGCCAACTTGTGATATAGCGGTTTTTCTTTTCGACCGACGAGGTTCAGGAGAGTCAACGGGTGAATTTGCGACCGCGACATTTTTCGATTTGGCGGCTGATATACAAGCGGCGATTGATCATCTGAAGTTGCGAAGTGATATTGAGCCAAAGCACATTGGTTTGTGGGGAATGAGCCAAGGGGGCTGGATCGCCCCACTGGTTGCTTCTAAATCTGCGGATGTTACCTTTGTTGTTGCAGTTTCAGCCATTGGTGTGTCACCTGCTGAACAGATGAACTACAGTGCTGCGTACGAACTTCGAGAGAAGGGTTTTTCTGCGCAAGCAATAAAGCAGATGTTAGAATTACGTGGGCAGGTCGATAAGTATTATCGGGGAAATGCTAATCGTTCTGAGGTACAGGAAAAACTCAATGTGTTTCGTAACGAGGCTTGGTTTTCGCTGGCGTATCTTGATGATTCTTTGCCTGAAGACCCGACCATTTCAAAGTGGTATCAAGAAATGGATTTTGACCCAATTCCAATTATTCAGAATGTAGATATACCTGTATTGCTTCTTTATGGAGAACATGATCCGTGGGTGCCAATCGCCAAAAGTATTGCACGATGGAAGGAATATGGATCAAAAAATATAACCGTCCAGCAAATCAAAGATGCAAATCATTTTATGATATCAATTTCGCAGTCTGGCATTCGAGGAGATCAAGGATCTCAGGTTGAGGAATACACGACTATCCTAACCCAGTGGATAAAAAGCAACTGTTAGATTAGATTTTGTTGCTCGCATTTGATTTAATTTATATACATCTCGTAGTAATGGCCGCCCAACAAAGCGTACACCGGACGGCTGGGACTCGGCGCGTTTTTTGAAGTTGTTTCTGAGCTATGACGGTTTCCCGTTTTCGAGCCTTGTTCTCCCCAGCCGCCGGTAACGCAGACCGTTAGGCGGACCCTGCAGGCGCAAACAAACAGTAGGAGAAAACCATGAATCTTATGCTCGAAGGAGATAGCAATTGACCGACTGGAGCACAGGAAACTGCGAAACGAACGGAATTAACATACACTACACGAGAACTGGAGGAAGCAAGCCCCCTTTAGTTTTGCTACACGGATTAACTGCTAATGGAGCCTGCTGGGCTGCTCTGGCCCATGCTATAGAGGGAGATTATGACGTAATCATGCCGGATGCCAGAGGCCATGGCAAGTCGAGTGTGCCTGACTATGGGTACCGATACGAAGACCTTGCAAACGATGTCGTTGGTCTTATAGAGGCTCTACGACTTGCGCATCCGATCCTAATCGGGCACTCCATGGGGGGTATGACTGCCGCCGTGGTGGCAAGTCGTAACCCAAAGCTTCTTCGTTGTCTAATCTTAGCTGATCCAACGTTCTTGAGTCCAAAAGTTCAGCGCCAAATTCGAGACAGCGACGTGGCAGATCAGCATCGGCGATATCTCAATATGTCATTGGATGACGTGGTGGCAGAAGCGCGGACTAGACACCCTGATCGGTCATTGGATACAATTGAGCTGATCGCCCGGGCACGACTTCAAACCAGCATGGGCGCTTTCGACGTTCTCACGCCACCGAACCCCGACTATATGCAGGTAATGAGTGCCATTGAAGTTCCAAGCCTACTTGTGATTGGTGGTTCAGCAGGCGTGGTTTCGTCTGATGTTGCCGCAGATCTTCAACGTCTTAATCCGCGACTTCAAGTTGAACAAATTCCGGAAGTCGGCCATGGGCTCCATTATGACCAGCCCGAGCGATTTGCTGTTGTGGTCAAATCCTTCTTACGTTCAATTGGCACAGTGATTGTGCCATGAATGTGCTAGAACGCGCAACCTAGGACGACTGAAGTGCAATCCTGACATTGATTTAGACTTTAACACCGAGGCTTGGCTATCCCGGCCAATTCGGCCTGGCTAGAGAATTGAAGGCAAAGTATTTCGCCTAACACCGGCTCCACCTGACCGCCTTCCCCTTCGCTACGCTACGGGGACGCTTCGCAGTCGGCGCGGTCCGCGGCGGCCATTCGGCAGAAAAAGTGATTTTCAGGGTTAGCAGTCTGGCAATAATCGGCGGCAGGTGAGCCAAACCGTTAGGCGCTTAAAAAGAGGATACCCTATGGTAATTCCTATAAGATACGGGACACGTCCGAGCGAGAAGCTGATTGAAAAAGGAAATTTCATATGTCCACTATGCTGCCGAAAGAGACCGTACAAAAGATTTAGAGTCGCTAAAGAATCATTCTTTGGCGTAATAACCCTTTCATCAGAGACGTTCGGCGAATATGTCCAGTGTCAAAATTGCCTTAGACCATTTCCGCCAAAGGTGCTTGACCCCAGTGCTCAATTGACAATAAAGATTGATAATGGTTTATTACCATCCCCAGATATACTAGACACTTGGCAAAAAGCTTATATAACTCTAAATTGCGAAGACTTAATAGCCAAAAAATCCGGTGTGGTAGAAGTTATATCTCCAATTCTCCTAACGATAGCTAGCCATATGCAAGTTGTAGGAGTAAAACTTCGCCTCCAAGAGTTTGAGGAAGCAAGGAAATACTTGGTTACCATAATAAACTTTTGCCTTGAATGGCATGCTACAAGTTTGAAATTTGATCAGCAACCTCAGAACTCGGACTCCGAAAGACATACAAGAAAATCATGGAATATATGACTTTTTCTCACGTACTCTTCAGTCGTTTACCATAAGCGGCCCAACACCGGCTCCAGCGGACGCTTCGCCTTCGGCTCCGCGCCGGTGAGCCACACCGTTGGGCCGCCAGACCGAAGAGAATATGTTTGGAACGCTCTCTTCGCGAAGTGAGATAATGAGCTGGAAAGTGTTGCTTGTAAACTGCTCGGTGTTGTAACAGGAAAAGGTATCTATCGAAAAGGAGAAATGCCAATGGAACCAGTGCAATGGTCTGAAAAGTTCAGTGTTGGCGTGAGAGAGTTGGATCAACAGCATCAACAATTGATCAAGTTGCTGAATCTCCTGATCTCAACACAGGGAACGATAAACACGCACTCTGAAACGGTCTCCGATACTCTCATGGCAATGACTCGCTACGCCCAGGCGCATTTCAAAGCCGAGGAAAGCCTGATGGAAGCTTATGGCTTTCCTGGTTTGGAAGAGCAAAAAATACAGCATCGCGATTTTCGCAAAAAAACCGTCGACTTCTCCACGGCCACATACCTTGGGGTTGATCACATACCGGAGGCCTTGCTAGAGTATCTTGTCGATTGGTGGGTCCACCACATCCTCGAGGACGACATGGCATATCGATCATTTTTCAAAGACAAAGGCGTCGAATGAGTGCAAAGAGTGAGTCAAATGATCCGGTGATTTGCTCAGGCGAAGTTGGAATTACAAAAGTAAAGACAATTGATACCCAAAAGACGGCCCAACACCGGCTCCAGCGGACCCCGCAAGTGCAGCGGGGCCGGTGAGCCCCTCCGTTAGCCCGTTGTTTTCGAACCTGAACATAAAGAAAAAGAAAATGGTTTTCTCGCTGGCGGCGTATCTGTGGATTTTAGAGTGTTTTCGCAATAGCGCATAATTTACTATGAGCTATTGCCTTTTTTTTGCCTATTTTCCCTGTACATTGGGCGCATATGGCACACAGAAAACGGCATTTCTGGAAAGGAGCGTGCTCAAAACCGGTTTCACCCTGGTGGGCAAGGATGGTTCACACGCCACTGCTCCAGGTTTAAGATATTGATGCTAGAATTTCAATAAGGATGTACTAGAAAGCAAGAACCTGGCGAATATGCAGTATAGCAGGAGTTTGTATTATCAATAGTTGGACTCCCTCCCGATAGGGTTTCGTATGCGGTATTGGGAGAAAAGCACTTCTCCATAACCAGCTGTCATTCCGGGCAGGCAGCTAGTCAAATCCATACTGCGGAGCGGGATTGAACTGCGGTTTTTCTTGTAGCGGAAAGGTCGCTACTTGTGTGCGCTTGTAGCAGCAAAGGAGGAACAAGTGAAAAAAATATACCGGTTCACATTGATTGTGCTGTGCCTGGTTGCCTGTACACTGCCTCAGCTAGCACCCAAAGCCACGCTGACGCCTGTGCACGACACCCCCAACCCCAGCCAGCAAGCTGCCCTGCCCATGCCGACAACCCCACCCTCAGAACTTGCGCAGCCTTCTCCCATACTCGCTATAACTCGAACGCAGAGTTCCTCACCATCCTATCGCGCCCAGATCAGGATCAGCACTACCTCTGATTGGACTGCCGTTCAATTGACTGCCGGCGGGTCCTGGCATGATGTCAACGTGACCTCGGCCAGCGAAGAGGCACAGTCTGCAGGACTCGATGGTAAATCCATCTTACTCAGCCAGTCACTGGACCGGGCTCAGGGAGGCATGCGCGTGGAACTGGTTGCCGAGGCTTTTCTTACCGATCTCGAACCAGCAAATCCGCTCCGATTTGAGATCGACCGCGGTCATATTGGCTCAACCCAGGTCGAGATCTCCAGCTACTCGGAGGAGACCCCAATTGTCGTTGCCATTCTCACTTGGGATGGCATCAACGTTGGTGAGAGGAATCCCCAGGTCTATAAGGTCTCTCCGCAACCATTCTTGGGTGCGGCGCCCAACGAATACATCGTCATCGGGCAGCTCAACTTCTGGTACTACGGTTCAGGTTTTTGGGGCGGCTTTGAAAATGAAAATGGAGATCGGAATACCCCCCTTACCCCGCTCTTGGGCGAGACATATTACGCCAGCAACCCGTCCGTCGTCTATCAGCAGATTGAGTGGGCCGTTGAATACGGCGTCGATGCCTTCTCCATCGAGTGGACAACACCACGTGGCGTTGGTCGTGGCAATGACTTGGAGGTCACGCTGGATGATGTCTTTCTAAAATCGCCTAACATCAATAAGATCCGGTGGGTTATCGATTATGACTTTCCGCTGCGCCTGGATCAAACCCCAGACCTGGACGTAAATGTGGTACCGAACATCAATTTCGATCAGCCAGACGTGTACAATACCTTCGTATCGGATTTCGTCCACTTTGCGAAAAAGTACTTTGGCAATCCCCAGTATCTCACCATCGATGGCCGGCCCGTGATCTACATCTGGGCTACGAACAGCTTCGTCGGGAATTTGGCTGGGGCAATACAAGAGGCCCGCAAACAGGTGTCAGAGCTTGGTTATGATGTGTTTATCGTGGGAGACGAGGTTTGCTTCGGATGCTTCGATCGGCAGCATGCCTCATTATTCGATGGCAGCAGCACTTTCACGATGCTCATGCCGGGCCTCGACCCGAATGGGATGGGTGATATGGGCAAAGCGGCCGTGAAGGTTGATGGCGCTTTTAAGTGGTGGACCGACCAGATCGCAGGCCTAAAGGTGGCTGGCAGAGAAGACCTGGTGAACTTTCAGCCTGCATGGGCACCGCAGTATGACGATAGGAAATTCGATTTAGACCATCCCATATACGTGCCGGCGCAAAGCAAGGATCAGGTCATCGAGATGGCGATGGTGGCCCGCAAGTACGCCGAGCCCGTTGGCAGCAGCGGTCTGAAGCTGATCTGGATCAACACCTGGAATGACTGGGCGGAAACGACCACCGTCGAGCCCACGGCCAACCTCGGGCCCAAGTATCCAGCCGGAAACTACCAGTTCGACATGCTCGAAGTGGTGCGCGATGTTTTCGGCAGTGAGACGTATTACACGTCTCCGGTTCGTGATGCCTTCTGACCAGAGCCATCGTCAGGCCTCCTGAACCGGTTCACAGATCGAAGCTACGATGGCCGGCGGTATGCTTCCCGGGTGAACAGCAGCGGCGCGCTGACGAGAAACACTTTCCTCGGTGGGAGAAGATATCCACACCACCGTGCTCTACCGGGAAGGCGAGGCAGCCATGCGGGCGGATTTCACCGACGCCCCCGCCCTGGATGCCCTGCTGACCCTGTTCGTCAGTTACGAGCTGCCGGAAGTGCTGGCCTTCCACAAGGCCATCGAGCAATTCAGCGCAGATGTGCCGCATCTGGCCGGGACCCTGCAAACTGACCTGCCCCCCGCATTGTGCCCAATTCCTTCCAGGAAAAGCAGGTACTGGCGCAGAAAAGGCGTGGTGATCTGGCCAATCCGAGTCACCGCCTAGGCCTCGCAGTAGTCTGAGAACAGAAGGTGATTTTGAATAGAGTTTGAGCGGCCTAACACCGGCTCCACCGGACGCTTCGCCTGCGGCTCCGCGCCGGTGAGCCATACCGTTGGGCGTTTCCTTGCAATAAAAAACATTCCGATTTTCAAGGAAAACCATGACTGCTCAATTTCGCAAACCATCCACCCTGAAAGAAATCCTCTTTTATGCTCTTGGTGGATTGCTCATCGCAGGTTTTATTATCTTGTACTTCCCGCGTTTCTTGGGCATTGGAATTGTGCCTCCCGCCATTCGCTATCTCTTCTACCAATTGGGACACAATTGGGCTATTGCTGTGAACGCTGGCCTTTTCATCTTGTTCCTATTATTTCTACCCTATCGAACCAAAATTGAATGGCGTTCAAAAAGTGTATTCGCTGCATTTATCCTGGCTTTGATGGCAGAGATGTTCGGTATTCCTCTCCTTCTTTACATCCTGTCTCCTGTAATGCGCATTTCTTATTATGCTAAACGTGATGGTGGTTGGCTAAACAATCCGCTCATCTTTGGGTGGAATGGAGCAGTAATTGGTGTATGGTTAACATTGATCGGAATGATCATTGTGATAATTGGATGGCACCAGATACATCGTGCGAAGGGGCTTGTCACCAAGGGGATATATAAATTTATCCGCCATCCCCAATACACTGGATTCTTTCTCGTAATGACGGGGTGGCTCTTACATTGGGAGACTACGCTCACGTTGGCTATGTATCCAATCCTGGTGCTTATGTATTATCTGTTGGCTCGCAAAGAAGATGCTGATCTCAAGAACGAATTTGGTGACGAATATGAAGTTTATCGCCGGAAAACGCCAATGTTCTTGCCAATTCGCTGGAAGGTTCTAAAAACATAAAATGCCCAACACCGGCTCCACCTGACCCCGCAAGTGCAGCGGGGCAGGTGAGCCAAACCGTTATATTGAGTCTGCCAACCGAATTTTTAGTTAGGCGCACGACACATAGTCCAAGTGAATACGAAAAAATGTACATTGGCACTAGCGAATTCAGTGAGCGTGAAAAAGAAGTAACAGGACTTCTCTTACAGGGCAAAAGCAATAAACAAATTGCTCTGGCGCTCGGTATTTCTGCAAGTACTGTTGAATATCATTTGAAAAATGTTTATAAAAAACTTCAAGTAAACTCTAGAACTGAGGCGGTTATACGTTTGGGGAAATCCGTAGGTGACAATGTCACGAGTGAATTAGGGAAATCCACAGTTGAAATGAATGATGAAACCGCCGACAATGGCGTTCAACCTATTTCAACACGGAGGATTCCCATGAATAAAATGTATATGCTTATCGGCGGCGGCTTATTGATGACCGCGTTGGTTGTTGTGTTTGTGCTTGCTAACATGCCTGCTCAAAATACAGAAGTTATACCAACGGTGCAAGCCAGCGCAACATCTGTTATTCAACTGCCTACAGAAACGTCTTTGCCTCCAACGTCAACGCTGACACTAGAGCCAGTGTTGACGACCATGACAGCGGCGGCAGTGCCTTCAATAATGGATGTAGCGCATTTCGTTGGTGAAAACTATCCTGATGGTACAAATGTCTCTACTGGCGCAACATTTACCAAAACATGGAAATTGCAAAACGCTGGAACTACAACATGGACAACTGGCTATTCATTGATAATGACAGAAGCCTCATATCCTCTTGGCGAATCGCAAGGTCATCCGCCCGTGATTAACTTGCCTCGCGAAGTAAAGCCAGGCGAGACTGTGGAAATCTCAGCAAATATCACTGCTCCAAAGACCAATACTCTTTACGAAGTTCATTACAAACTCAAGAATGCAGATGGACAATTTGTTTCGGGAGATGGTAATGAAATTTGGTTCAAAGTTACGGTTGGCAATGTGTCAGCAGTAACTAATTCAGTAAAGCCAAGCAATGTAACAATACAATTGGTCAATTTACAAAAGGAAGCCGCAACTACTACGGCGGAAATTTGCGCTCAATTGCCTGATACTCGGGGCTGGATTCTTGACTATGCCGTGTTGTATGCAGGAAGTGTTCAAGCAGAATTTACTTCCTTCAGGCTAAAAAATTCAAAGGATCCAAATACATATACTAATTCGTACCGTTGTTTTTTCTTTGAGTTTCCTGTCGGATCAAATGATTATGGCAATGAACCTGTCAAAATATCAATTAATGAAGTTCATATCCCATCTGACGCAAGCAATTGCCCAAGTGTAAAACCGCAATTGGTGGCTCAATACCCTGGTCTTGATTTCACTTGTGGGTCAATAGGTTTTTTCTACACTAATTTGAAAGTACCATCTGGCATGACTGAAAGCGAAGCAGACAAAATCATCATGGACGCGATGGAATATGCGATTTATGGTCCCTGGGTATTGAGCGGGTAGTCTATCAAAATGTGCGCCTAACAAAGCGTGCACCGGACGGGGCTATTCGCCCGGCGATTCGGGCGCGTTTTGCAAAATTTGCGCCATAATCATTGAGTAGATTGGCAAATTCGCCCCGTCGGTAACGCTCACCGTTGGGCTGCACACTTTTTCTCGGAGGGAATGCGGCACGAGCACAGATGGAGCAAATCAAACAGGAAAAGGACACGAAGCAGATAATACGCTAAGGAGCAATCAATGACAACAGATAAGATCCAGTTCACAAAAGAAAAAGAAACGATGCTTATCACCCTGAACGGTCGAGCGGTTCAGAGCGCGTGGAAGAATCCGATCTTGCGTGATCCGTGGGCTGAAGAAGCCATGCGGCACATCGACTATGACATGAGTAAGACCCTCAAGGGAGTGAGTTCATGGGGCATGTGGAAGGACATTGGGTGTACCATCATCGCCACGCGCGCCGCAACCTTTGATATGCTCACGAACCGTTATCTTGCTGATCACCCGGATGCGACCGTGCTCCACGTGGGCTGCGGCATGGACAGCCGTGTTTTCCGAATCGATCCGCCCGCCAGTGTCCAGTGGTTCGATGTGGATTACCCCGATGTGATCGACCTGCGCCGCCAACTGTTGCCCGAACGGGAGGCTGCGTCTGCGGGCCAGTATCACCTGATCGGTGCACCGCTGAACGATTTGCGCTGGTTGGACGAGGTTCCACGGGATCGACCCGCGTTGCTTATCGCCGAGGGAGCGCTGATGTACGTGAGCGAAGCGGATGTAAAAGCGCTGCTCAATACGGTGGTCGCTCACTTCCCCGGCGGGCAGATGATCTTCGATGTAGTTCATCCCGTGATACTCAAACAAGTAGGCTCAAACGTCGGGGGTACAGGTGCAACCTATAAGTGGGGACTTGATGATCCTCAGGACATCAAGCAGCTTGAGCCGAAGCTTGAATTGATCAAAGAGTTCAGACCAAGCGAACAGGTCGCGTTTTCCCGATTCCCGTTGTGGTGGCGGGCCATAATGCGCGTCCAGGAGGTCAACTCCACGTTGCGCAGGCTGAACCGTACGGTGGTCTACCGATTTTAGGATGCCAGCAAGGGATTACGATCCCGAGGAATGTAAAACGCAAAAACCTTCAGCGGTCACGTGAGATCATCTCGCACATCCCACCGAGAGATCGCAATCTTGACCGTGCTGGGGTAGATTGAACTGTGCGTGGATTTGGCGAAACCAAACTATCAAGGTTGGAGGAGCGGCATTACCGTGCATGGTTGCCATTTTCAATTCTATGCGGCCCAACAAAGCGTGCACCGGACGGCTGGGACTCGGCGCGTTTTTAGGGCTTTTCTGAGCTTTAGCATTTTCCCGTTTCCAAGCTTTTTTCTCCCCAGCCGCCGGTAACGCAAACCGTTGGGCGGCTAGGAATCACGGCTTCCCGAACACATCGAGTACGGCGAGAGGAATGTTGTCCGCTCACCTATCGGTTCGGATCAGGCAGCTCACGAATGAGTGGACTCTTATTAGGAGATTCGACAATGACCGAAAGTCAGCAATCGAAGGACATTTCATCCATGCTCGCTGATGAGCGGGCGGTGGAATGGATGGAGGAACACCTGCCGGAATTGAAGCAGACCGTTTCAGGGCAACGCCTTCTGTACCAGAGCCTTGTGATCGGCTTCGTGGTCGGTCTGGCTGCTCATGTCGGTGGATACCTTCTCCTATCGTCGGTGCCGAGCGGGCTGATCGGCCTCCTGGCTGACCTGCTCCACGCGCTCGGCTGGTCCCTCTGGACTGGTGTAGTCGTGGCCGTATTTGTCCAGGTCATACCGGAGGCAAAACGGCAACAAATCAGGTGGGCGGTCGATGCTTATGAGGCATTGCGGCGTGAGAAGGCCCAAGCTGGTGGCAATCGCGTTGGAGTAGGCTTGGAAAGACCACATGCCAAGCGAGCAGAGCGTGAGCAGGGCCAAAAGCGACACCGAAATCGCACTCGAAAAAGCGGGTAAGTCAACGTAGCACCGGGACCCGGCCGCCCAACACCGCGTGCACCGGACGGGGCTGCCGCCCTCGTGATCCGGGGCGCGTTTTGCAGAATTTCATGCCATAATAATATTGTAGGTTTGCCAATCCGCCCCGCCGGTAACGCTCACCGTTGGGCGCCTACCTTGTAAACAGAGAATCTTATATGGCGTCACATGATTTTGAAAAATTTATGAAGGTGAATGATGGCGCGTGAGCCCAAGTATTTTTCGCTAAGTTTGGAGTTACTTAGGGCCTTGGGGAGCTGGGCCGCGGACTGCGCTGAGAGGGCGCTGTCGGTCTACGAGAATTATGCTAATTCAGACTCCCGGCCACGTGCCGCGATTGAGGGCATTCGGGTGTTTGCTGGTGGGGGAAAGCGAACCGCTCAGTTGCGTTCCCTTGCCTTGTCGGCGTATTCCGCTGCACGTGAGGCAGACGATCCCGCTGCAGCAGCAGCCGCTCGCGCCGCCGGCCTTGCAGCGTCGAGCGCTTACACGCATCCATTGGCGGATGTTCAACAAACGAAACATATTGTCGGTCCCGCAGCCTATGCTGCACTGGCACTTGAGTTTAACCAAGGTGGCGACCATTCTATTGGTGATAATGAAGTTATTTGGGCAATAGAACACGTCACTCCAGAAGTTCGCGAGATTTTATTGCAAATGCCCGCTCGTGAAATTGGGAGAACGCGATTAGAAAATATAATAGACCTCTTGCATAAGTGTTAATTGTGCCATAATAGGCGCATGCGATACGAAACAGTCAAAACGCTCAAGGATGAAGATTTCAAACGGTCAACCGGTGTCAGCCGGGAAATGTTTGAAAAGATGCTGGTGGTCTTGCAGAAAGAGATGCGTGATTTTGGAAGACCGCCGAAGTTGGGTCGAGCTGATCAATTGCTGATGACGCTGATGTACTGGCGTGAATATCGTACAGAGTTTCATATCGGGATCACCTATGGTGTCAGCGAAGGAACGGTGTGCCGGACGATCCAAAAAGTTGAGAATGTACTGATCAAGTCGGGCGAATTTCGCCTGCCAGGTAGAAAGGCACTGCAACCGAGTGACACATTGATCGAAGTAGTGCTGATCGATGCGACTGAGCAGCCGATCGAACGGCCGAAAAAAAGCAACGCCAGCACTACAGCGGCAAAAAGAAGCGTCACACCCAGAAAACGCAGTTGATTGTCGACCAAAAGACACGAGCGATCATTGCCACAGCCTTTGCCAATGGGAGCCAGCATGATTTTGATTTGTTCAAAGAAAGCCGATGTCTGTTCTCCAAACAGATCCGTATCCTGGCAGATTCCGGGTATCTGGGCTTGAGCAATCTTCATGCGAACAACCAAATTCCGGCTAAGAAATCAAAGCTTCATCCATTGACGAAGGAACAGAAGGCAAGCAATCGACAACTTTCTCATGAACGTGTTTTGGTCGAGAATGTCATCCGCAAGTTGAAGATTTTCCGGATCTTGAGTGAACGATACAGAAACCGGCGCAAACGATTTTCACTCAGATTTAATCTTATTGCTGCTATCTACAACCTGGAACTCGAGTGCGCCAAATGATTTACTTTCGCAAGAGGTCTAATGTATAAGATAGATGTTAGTATACGAGGTCGAAATTTGCTACACGGCGCCTAACAAAGCGTGCACCTGACGCTGGGGATTTTGCGCCGTTTTCAAGCATTTTCAACGCCTCGACAGAATCCTGCTCCCAAACAGAGTCCACGCTCCGCCCCAGCGCAGGTAACGCAAGCCGTTAGGCCGCCTGTGGCGAACACAGGTCCGCAGCGAGTTCTGCACTACATAGGGTCATCTCCGCGGTAAGCGGGGAAAGGATATAAGGGTATGAACCTCCTCTACTTCTTGGGCACCCTCTTGCTTCCCGGCATCCTGGGCTACCCCTATGCCATCCTTGTCGTCGCTTCCAAACAGGAGGGCGCGATAAGGCTTGTGGGGTTTGGCTTAGCAGGCCTCTTTGTCCTGGTGCTGGTTCTTGCCATTGTCTTTTACCGACTGGGTATCGCCAAGATGCCGGCCTTAAGATCCATGGCCGGGCGGGCCAGCACACGCATGCGACGGGGCATGTCAGGGTACATGACGGGCATGATGACGGAAGACGAGAAGGCTATAGATGACTTGATCGACGCCCTAAAAGCCAACCCTCAGCTCTTTGAGTCCTTCAAACGCAAGATCCAGGCTTGATGCTCAGCTGCCAACCTCGTCGGCCGGAGGCTACCTGTCCGGTGTGTGGCTACGTTCATCGGCAATGAGGAATCCCCTCTCGCTGCTCATGCTCGCCGTCGGTCGAAGTCTCAGGCGGCCTACCGATTAACTGCAGTGTCAAGGTCTAAAGGGAAAACTGATCCAAAATAAGGTTTGGATCCAAGAACAGCTGTGGAGAAGAGCATCTTCGCGACTGTTTTTCATTCAGGCCTTAAACCACCCCGCCTCCGCCAGTCTTTTCTGGTGGAGGTCTTCTTTCTCAGAAAAAAGATCATTCTCTATTCGGGCGGTCTGAGTTCCGGCTTGATCGCCAGGACTTCCTCCACACTGGCCAGCCTGTATGGGAATTTCGGATTTAACGCCACTCGTTTCAGTTCGTTCCCTATCCCCAGGCGCATCAAGTAGTAGCGTGCGAACTGCGGGCGGGTCATCCCTTGCCGTTGCTCTTCGTCCAGCGCCCACGACCAGGTCAGGTATTTATAGGCGATCCGCTCGGGTGAGTAGTGGCTGTAGGGTGCATGGTGGGTCAGAACAAACCAGACCATGGTCAGCAGGTGGCGGGCAATCGCCACGATCGCCTGGTTCGGGTGCATGCGCCGCTTGAGCTCTTCAAAATACTTCTTCCAGTGCGGATCAGCTTTCACCGCTCTCCAGGCCACTTCCACCAGCACCCAGCGCAGCTCCTTTCGTCCTTCCTTCGTGATCCCCTTTCCCCGCAACTTCACCCCGCTCTGCTCCAACCCCGGCACCAGCCCCGAATAACTTGCCAACGCTTTCGGTGTCTCAAAGCGGCTGATATCTCCAATCGCTGCCAGGATCGTCATTCCCGTCACCACCCCACAGCCGGGCACCTGCATCAAATACAGCATGTCGCTCGCCCAGGGTTCCTCGTGGCTCATCCGCCCCAGTTCCCGCGTCATACGCTCGATCTGCTTCTCCAGGTGCTCCCGCGTCTCCATATCCACTTCCAGCTGCATCTTCTCCAGCCTGGACAAGCTCTCATCCCGCTGCCAGAGCGTGTTCTTCGGCTGAAAGCTCTTCCCTTTCGGATGATTGAGATGATGCCGGTGCGCCACGCTGTGCATCCGGTTCACCACCTGGGTGTGCATCCCCGCCATCCGACGCCGGTGCGAAATCAATTGCCTCAACTCCCGTACATGCTTCGGCGGCACCCACACCGTCGGCACCAGGTTGGCTGCCAGCAAGCGGGCCAGGATAAAGGTATCCTTCTTGTCTGTCTTCACCCGTGCACTCGCAATCTGCCCTACCTTGATCGGATTGGCCACCAGCACTTCCCCCACCAGCGGCTCCAACAGATCATACACGTGCCAGGCATTCGTCGTCGAATTCGATCACCACTCGATCCGTTGGCTGGAGATGCTTGACCAGCCAGTTCTCCAGGTCCAGGTGTTCCACCCGGCAGGCGGGCAGGATCTCTGCCCCCTCTCGATCCACCCCTGCCACTACCGAATAATACTTGTGGATGTCCAGAGCAACGTAACGGCAGGGACTTGCACTTGGATTATCTTCCATGCTACACTCTCCTTGGGTTTGTGGTTGGGGCGTGGATTTTCGGGCAGAGAGTTGTACACACCGATTCGGGCTCGAAGCCCAGACGAGAATCCACCGGGCGGCTAAGTAACACCACGGGCTGAGATCCTAACTCTCTCCCATAGGCCGCATCAGCCTGCCCAGATGCTCCTGCCCCGGATGGCATCCCCGGTGCGCTGTCGCACAAAGGATACCATCCGCCACGCCCCAACCCAAGTTACATTCTAGTAACACGGCGTGCACCCGACTGGTGGGAGTCCTCCCGCTAAAAAGGAGTAAACTACGCTCAAGCCGATCCCGTCAAATCAGCTTCATCTCGTCCCTCCCACCAGCGGGTAACGCTCACCGTTAGGCCGCAAAACGAACTATTCATGGGCTTTTATCTACGGCAAAGGTATTGATTGGGAATTAGGTATCAAGCAAAACTCACTTCATTATCAGATGTAAAGGAGCTAAGTGATTGAAAGATGAAGATTTGTCCTAAATGCCAATCGCATAACGTATATGTAAGCCAATGGGGAGTTGGATATGATTTTAATGTGAAAGTCCATCAAGATCATGACTGGATGGTTTCTACTCAAGATTGGGAAACCCATATTTGTACGGATTGTGGTTACTATGAAAACTACTTACGGAATAAGGAATGGTTGGAAAAAATTAAATCAGGTGCATGGGAAAGTTGGAAGAAAGCGGAGTAGGAATTCTGCATGAGAAAAGGCGAATAAGTAGAGACTACTGATAAATAATAAAAGCGGCCCAATGTTGTGTGCAGCGGACTGGGCTTCGCCCTGAGGGTACGGGGCGCGTCGGCTATCAATCGTTCTGGTTTGCAAAGGAGTCTTGCCCGTCCGCCCTGCCGCTAACACTTGCCGTTGGGCAGACCATTCGTGACTTGAGGAATTGATGAGCCTCACGAGCAAGTTCTTGAATCAGTGGCGAAAACCAACAGGTCGACTTGGTCGAATGCTCGCGACCGTTCTGAACGCTTCTCATTCCAAGGGGACCAAATGGGGGTTGCAGCATGTCCCCGTAGAAAATGACTCGATCATTCTTGATGTGGGTTGCGGGGGAGGCGGTTTCGTTCGCGAACTTGCTAGAATCACAACCACAGGCAAGGTCTATGGCATCGATTATTCGGAAGATTGTGTCGTTGTCGCTCGTAGAACCAATAGGCGGGAAATAAGAATGGGGCGTGTGGAGATTTTAAATGGCTCCGTATCTTCCTTACCATTCCCTGATAGAATGTTCGACATCGTCACAGCAGTGAACTCGCACTATTACTGGCCCGACTTGGTCAGCGATATGAAGGAGGTTCTCCGAGTTTTGAAGTCCGATGGCCAGCTGGTCCTCATCGGAGAAGTCTTATAAGGGCGGGAAATACGACAAGCGAGATCGAAAGTTCTTAGAATTAGTGAATGCGGCAGAGTACAGCATCGAAGGACTCGCTCAGCTGGTATCAAGCATTGGCTATTCTGACATTCAGATATTTGAGAATTATCAAAAAGGCTGGATTTGTTGTGCAAGCAGAAAACCATCGTAACAGGTCTGCCCAACACCGGCTCCAGCGGACCCCGCAATGCAGCGGGGCCGCTGAACCATAACGTTGGGCAATTCATTTGGAGTGACAAAATGTCAAATAAAAGGGAAGAGTTATCAGAATCCGGTCATCCGATCTACCGATACGAACCTGTTCCACCACCAGAATTGGAGCCATCTCTACAAAATCCTGCGCAAAGAGACATAGACGAGCACATCAAGAACAATTTCGGAGAAGTAAGCAGGGTATTCCATGAGATATTGCCTGTTAAGATTCATGTAGATATAAACCTTATCGAGCCGAACGAATCTCGAAATTACTATACACTTATCACATCGGGCCTAAGCACTCTTCCAATGAGCGCCCCTCCACAATACTCACAATGCAAATATTCGGAACTGTATATGTGTTTACCAAGAGAATGGAGCATAAGCGAGAAAAATCTCGAAGATGAGGTCAATTACTGGCCCTTTAGATGCCTCAAATTCCTTGCTCGTTTTCCACACGAGTATAAGACCTGGATTTGGAATATGCATACAATCCCAAATGATAACCCGATAAAGTCGTTTGCAAAAAACACGAAATTATGCTGTTCACTATTATCAGCACCCATTCGCCTACCTGAAAAGGCATATCGGCTAAGGATCAATAAGGACAAGACGATTTTTTTCCACAGTGTGATTCCGATATATCGTGAAGAAATGGAATACAAATTGAAACACGGCGCTGAGGCTTTGCTTGAAAGATTTGAAAGAGACCATGTTGATGAGTTGCTAGATGTTAATAGGATGAGCGTAGTAAAGAAAGGGCTTTTCGGAATCTCATGAATTGCCCAACACCGGCTCCACCTGACCCCGGAACTGCCGGGGCAGGTGAGCCAAGCCGTTGGGCTTTTTTCAAGATAATTTTCAGCTATGGATTTATCACTTCCTGTTACTAGAAAAGACCCCAATATTAGTATAGGAATGGCAATCGAACCCATAATTGTCGGATTGCTTGGATCGATATTAATTGATTCGATTGGAATAATGGGTGTTATGAAGGTATTTTCAGAAAAATTTACAATTGAAGACATATCCCCAATAATTGAATTGATATGTGTAATCCCCTTTGTATTATTCTGGGGAGGAGGATGCCTTATTGCGATAATTGGAGGGTTTGGAATATTAATAAAGAGAAAAAAATGGTTTAAACAATCACAAATTACTCAATGCACGATTATCGATAAAAAATTAATCGATTTTTACGATGAGTATGGTGGATCATATATTTATAAAGTAAAAATGTTGGTGAAAATAGAACACCCATTATTTGAACAATTTCATTCAAAACCTATAGAAATGAGAGTCAGTGAAAAAATCTATTTTAAGTATAAAAAGGGCGATAGAGGAAAGATATTTTTTTCGACGAAAGAACCATTAGAATTTCTTATTTATGGAGAATAATTTTCTGTGAAGCGCCCAACACCGGCTCCACCTGACCGCCTTCGGCGTGGGGATGCTGACGCAATTTGTCATATTTCGTGCTACCATGTGCTAGGAGTCTCGCCCGTCCCGGCGGCAGGTGAGTAACTGTCTTGGATGTCAATAGGAAAACGTCGGTTGCCAGGTAGTATTGTTTCGAATTATCGCATTCAAGATGGTGAGCAGTTTCCGCATGCAAGCCACCAGAGCAACCTTTTTCTCTTTTCCTGATTTGATCAAGCGGTCGTAAAACACCTTGATGACCGGGTTATGCCTGCTGGCCGTCAGGGTGGCCATATACAGCACCTTCCGTACGTCAGCTCTACCGCCCTTCACCACCCGCTTGCCTCTCTTGTAGCCACTATCGTGATTGAAGGGTGCTGTACCGACCAACGCCGCGATTTCTTTACGGTTACATTTTCCGAGTTCGGGCAGCTGGGAAGTCAGGGTTGAAGCGGTGATCTTGCCTACGCCGGGCACACTTTGCAACAAGTCTTGTTTCAACTTGAGAGCAGGGGTTTGCTCAACGAAGGCTTGGATGGCTGCATCCAATTCGACCAGTTGTCCACGCAGGGCCTGCAGGCTGCTCTCAATATACCCTCGCACCGATGGGTCAGCGGTCTCCAGGCGATTCCGCTCCGAAACCACGATTGCCAGGACCTGTTTTCGCCGCTTGACCAGGGCACTCAGCTGTTTTTCCTGCTCACTGGGCATCTCCACCAGGCGCGGATTGGCTTTTTCTCCAAGGCGCGCCAACAGACGGGCATCGATCTTATCCGTCTTGGCCAGCCAATTCATCCCCTGGGCAAACTTCCGCACCCGGGCCGGATGGACCAGCGATACAGGCAGTCCCGCCCCAACCAATGTCTCGATCAGTAAACTCTCATATCCCCCAGTCGCCTCGACAACGATCCGTTCAAGGCAAAGTCCTCGGATGGATCCGATCAGCTCACCAATCCCCTTTGCATTGTTTCCGACCCGCATTGTTTTCCTACTGGGTTCGATGGCCACATCCAGCCAGGCTTTGGATACATCTACCCCAACATACATTTTTCCTTCTGCCATGATGCCACCTTTCTCGTATAATAAATATGCCCGATCTAGCAAAATTCGGTCTTCAAGACCCCATAACTGTTCGGGCTGTCTGAAGTATGGGCACGGCGACCTTCACTCACCTGCGGTCTCGCTCCAGCGGACCAACCCAATCTCGGCCTGCCGTGCCCACTCCTTTTTATCATACTAGCCATTCCGTTAGGTGGCACTTCCACATTGGAGTATGGAGAATGAGAAATATACCAATCTTGATCGCCTTATTGATCGTCTTGGTCAGTTGCGCCAATCAGAATCCGACTCCACAAATCATTGAAATCACAAGAATTGTCAATGTAACTCAAGCGGTAACGCTACAAACCATTCTTACGCCGAACGTTGCACGGATGTTATTCCCAACGGAGTGTCTCACACCCCAACCAGGCATTGATTACAGCCTGTACAAAATGCACAACTTCAATATGATTGGATGGTGTAGCTTTATGGAGCCTTCTCCCGACGAGCGCTATCTGGCATATTCAACGATGACCTGCGACAGCGGACCCACTCCACCTGTGTGCGGAGAGGCTGTAAAGGTTCTCGAAGTGAATTCTCAAGAGGCAAAATTGGTTTACTTAGTTACCAAAGAAGAAAAAAAGTTGGTCGCCGGCTTAGCCTGGAGTTCCACCGGCGATCTAGTCATCATCAGGACCGATATCAATTCGCCTGTGGACACCTGGGTGATCAGTTGGCCTCCTCCATCGACAAAAATAATCATCCCCGGAGGGGTGAATCAGTGGAATGCCAGCCGCAGTGCATTTTTTACCTTCCGTGGGGCAGGGCCAGGAGCTTGCGGCAGCATTGTTAGCGGGTACGATTTCAAGAGCAGGAAAGTATTTCCAGACATCGCAGCAAACTTGGCCTTGGATGAGATGAGCATACAGGTCTACCGCAATTTATGGTGGGATGGGGATTCCGCCATACTTCTTTCAATCACGCCCATGGAATACGATGAACAAAGACAGGATAATAAATATCTCCCAAGCATCGCGGGCAAAATCACTTTGACACCTATCGGACCTGAATACACCACCATTGCCAGCAGCGCCACAGAGGATTTCTATTTTGTAGATGATGGTAATAAAAGTTACCTTGTCAAATCAAAACCATATGAAGTACATTATTGTTTTGGTGGATGAAATTGATCCGCTGCCGATAACGAAAAATCCGATATTTGCCACTTAACACCAGCTGCAGCGGACAGCGGCTATGCCGCTTCTTGAAGGAGCGCGGCTTGCCAGCAAAGAAGCAATCATTCAGGTGAGTCTCGCCAGTCCCGCCGCTGCCGCTAAGCCAATCCGTTGGGCGGTTCTGAAATTTGCTCTCTAGAGATTGGGCCCTCAGCGTGAAAGTAAGCAGTAAAACCTAACTGTTCTGCTCGGAGAGAGGTGAGACACTGGTATGGAAAAACTATCAACAGAATTTCTAGACCTCGAAGATGCAAGGATTGCCTATCGGGAACATGGAACTGGCCCTACACTCATACTTCTCCACGGGAATTCAGAGAGCAAAGAGATCTTCTCCAAATACCAGAGGATCTATTTCAATATGTTTCGCACAATAGCAATAGACAGTAGGGGGCATGGAGAGACCATCTCAAACGATACACAATACAGCATAAGCCAATACAGTGAGGACGTAATAGGGCTGTGCAAGGCAAAGGGCATTACTCAGGCTGTTGTCATTGGCTATAGTGATGGAGGCAATATCGCGTTATTTCTTGCGAAGAAGGAACCAAAAATCTTCAAGAAGATAGTGGGTATTTCCCCAAACTATCTTGTCAGCGGCACAACAGACGGAGCACTCATATTCATTAGAGCTACTGCAAAGATACTACGATTACTTGAGATGTTGGGGCTGCCAACCAAGAAAGCTATCATGCGGTTCGATTTGATGCTGAACGACATTGGGATCACTGTGGAGGAATTGGGCAGTATTCAAACCAGCTTACGAATATTATATGCAGAAAAGGATATGATAAAAGAGGAACACATAAAGGATATGGGCAGATTGATCCCAGGAGCAACTATCAAGAAGGTCGGGCACTGCAATCACCTGACGATCTTCGACAAGAGAGAGACGATAGAGGATATCAGGGACTACCTACTGGGAGAGGAATCGAGCCATTCAATAAATCGTCAGGTTGTGTAAAAAAGTATAATAGCAGTGGTTGTCAATCAGTATTTGTTTTAATTTTAAAAACCGCCCAACAACGGCTCCACCTGACCCCGCAAGTACAGCGGGGCAGGTGAGCCACACCGTTGGGCGTAAAGGTAATTGAAATTTGACTTTATTTGTTCTATTCTTAATGCTAAAGGGGCGATTTTGACGGAAATGCCATGGTGGTGGAATAGAATTTTGAAAACCCAATTTTAGAGGTGTCGAGATAGCGTTGGTATGTGCTTTTCGCTGTTGAAGGGAGGCTGTCTGGAATTCGTTTGAAAAGAGTTGATAAAGCCCACATGAAACGATTAGTCATTATGGCGATCATCAAAATGTGCGCGAAATCTATCGCGCTCACCACTATTATTGGAGTCGTAATCGGTATTATTGGCTATATCAATAAGTGGAATTCGTCGATTGCATATAGCAATGCGTTTTTCGTGGCTGGTTGTTTATTGATCATCGCTGGAACGTCGTCTCGCTATGCTGCAGGTTAAGAGTGGAATAATTTTCAATTGCTCAATGCAGATAGTTTTCACGAAATGAGCAGTAGTGAGCGGGTAATCTTTATCATTAACGAAAGTAGCCCTATAAGCCTTGTTATACTTGGTGTGCTGAGTGGGATATTGTTAATACTAATCTCTGCGATTGCAACGTACATATTATAATCGTTCCATATACAGAGCTCGTACCAAGAACCGAGTATTCAACTATCGGGCGGCGCTTCACTTGGAGGATGTATACCGAATGATGAACGAAGAAATCGAAATTGACGAGTTGGCGTCCTGGTTGGTAATCATCTTCATCACATTGTTTGGTGGTTGGCTACGAGTTTTGCTACTCGCTAATAAAGGGATGTGGTTGGATGAAACCTTCAGCGTGTGGCTGGCCAACCACAGTGTTGTCGATATGCTGCAATGGATTGTCAAGATCGACCAACACCCGCCCCTTTATTATCTCCTGCTCCATTACTGGGTGGCACTCAAGGGAGATACGCCCTATTATGTCCGTCTGCTTTCTGCACTATTCGGCGCAGCCACAATCCCGATTATTTACCTGATCGGCAAACGCATGTCTGGTGCAGTGATGGGATTGGCAGCAGCAGTGTTCCTGGCTCTTTCGCTTTTCAACATCTACTACGCCCAGGAAACGCGCATGTACACCCTCCTGACGTTCAATGCAGCCGTGGCAATTTATGCATTGGTCAGACTGCTTACGGATTCACGCTCCGTCAGGCCCATCGGTAGCCAATTTTTGGAATATCTGCATGCCTGGCGTACATCCGGGCCGGTTGAACCAAACACCCAAGGTGATTTCAGTTATAAGGATGAGACCCGCACTCAGACCGGATGGAGAGCCTGGATATTCCGCCATCGCTGGTTACCCATCCAGACCATTGAGACTGATCTGGCCTGGTTTGCATTTATCGTGTTCTCGGCTGCGACCCTGCTCAGCCACAATACAGCTTTCTTTTTCTCTTTAGCCACGAATATCTTCGTTCTTGGTCTCATGCTTTTTCAAAGGGTAAACAAATCCGGGTCTCAACCCGCCTTCCAGGCTCCCTCTATTGGGAACTGGGTGAAGGCTCAGATTGGCATCTTCTTCCTATGGAGTCCTTGGATATTTGCCTTTATCCAGCAAGCCAGCAGAGTCAATCAGGAGTTTTGGATTCCCAAACCAAGTTGGGACGCCGTTACCCAGACGCTTCGAGCCTTATTAAATCCATCTGCGCCAGGTCAAGCCAGTCAGGTCATGACGTGGATCCTGTGCGCGGTGCTTTGTTTCGGGCTGGTGTATTATCGAAAAAAACTTTCGATATTCTTATTTCTGGCTGTCCTGTTCGCCATTCCCATCTTAGGTGAGCTGATCGTCAGCATCCGCCGGCCTATTTTTTTAGATCGAACTCTGATCTGGATAACGATTCCATTGTTCCTGGTACTGGCGGCTGGCATCGCTCAATTAAGATTTCGTCTTCTTATGATCGTGGCGCTGGGAATTTTAGCCACAAACTACCTGTTATCTACCGGCGATTATTACAGGTTCTTTCAAAAAGAGGATTGGAGCACTGCTGCCGGTTATGTAGCAAATTTCGCTGAAAAGGATGATTTGGTCCTTTTCAACTCCAACTTTGTGGAAATTCCGTTCGACTATTATTTTAAACCCTATGAAAAGCAGTATTCTCTCCAGGTGGTGAAACATGGAGTTCCTCTAGATCTGTTCGATAGTGGTATCCTGGAACCCAAGATGACGACGAAGGATATACCCGGGTTAATTTCATTGTTGAGCGGGCATAACAGAGTCTGGCTGGTTTACAGCCATGACTCGTATACTGATCCCATGGGGCTCATCCCGCAAACGCTTGCATCCCAGAAGAAATTAATCCGGACGCGCGATTTTTATGGAGGGCAGGTTCAATTATATGGAAATCCCTAAGCCTGATTTCTACTCATGAGAGATCTTGAGGCAATGACAGTAGATTCGCAAATATAGTGCTTGCCGCGAAGCGAGGCAATCCCAGCGTTATCTGGCGCAGCGGCCAGGAGCGCCAGCCCTGGCCCGGCAGGATTTGAGCTCGATTCAGGCGATCTTCTAACGATCATTGCCGAGTTTGAGAGCTTGTTTGAACTCAAGAGGCATTAGTATTGATCGGTCAAAGCACGCCCAACACAGCGTGCACCTGACGCAGGGGATTCTGCGCCGTTTTCAAGCATTTCCAAGCCTCAGCCTTTTTCTCATCGGACGGCGTTCCCCCGTCCGCCCCAACGCCAGTAACGCAAACCGTTGGGCGCCAAGAAAGTTCCTTCGCGATATTCAAAAGACTTCGCGGACTTCACTCCTCCGCGGCGAAAAAAACAAGTGTGCTCAACGGGGAGACTATCCAAACTGGAAAGTGCTGAAAAAACTGCCATATTTGCGATCCAGAAACTACATCGTGATGTGGGGACAACCTGTTGGCAAGGTTGTAGGCTGGGTTGTGCTACAGACTTATTGATCGACACGACCGAAGTCGCCAGGGAGTTTGGTGTCCGGCTGACTTCGCTTAATGAATACGTACAGAATGTGCTGGCAAGTACGCCGGTGCCTTGATGAATAGAATATCATTCTTTCATACATAACAGGAAAAATCATGAACAAGATCCTGCTAAGAATTGGTGGGGCGATCAACCTGCTGTTCGTTCTGTTCCATCTTGCGATGGTGAAGCCAATTGGTGAAGGATTGGCGCCCCTATCCTCAGACATCCGGGCGGCCGTATCCACGTTGAACATCCATGTGGCATTCACCCTGCTAATTTTTGCTTACTTCGCGATCTTCCGGTGGCGTGATTTGCTAACGACTCGCCTGAGCAATATCATGGCGATTGCCATCTCGCTGTTCTGGTTCCTGCGGGGGGTCAACCAGATCGCTTTCTACGGGCTGACTGCGGCCAGCATGCCGCTGTTTGGTCTCTGCCTTGTCTTTGGGCTTTTGTATCTCCTTCCTGTGATCCGGGAGCGGCAGAAAATCCCGAGCGAAGCTCAAGGCCAGTCTGTGAATGCTCAACCAGCCATGTGAAATCAAAACAGCTCATTCACTGATGCCACGCAGCATAAAGGGGTGCGTCGCACTGTGTAAGATGAGTTATTGAGAGGAGGTGGATGATGAGGAAAAATCAGGCGATTGGAACGGTCGGGGCTGCCCCCTCCGCTTCGCTTCGGGGACGCTTCGCGGTGCCCGCTCGTGGTGGATGGGTCCGCGATTGGCAGCGCTGGGCGCCCTACGCGGCAGTGGCATGGTCGCTAATCTACGCCGCGCTGGGGGTCTACTGGGCGGTGAGCGGGCGCGGGTTCCCTTACACCCCCGAAACCGTGTCCGACATTATGGGACCGCTGCTTGGACGGTTCGGACCGGGCGTGGCCTGGATCGTCGTGATGGTGGCAGGGATTCCTGCGGCGGCGGTGGGAGCGGCGATGCTGCGTGAGGTGCGAAGCAGGGCGCTCCGGCCTCTCTTCATAACTGCCGGAGCACTGCTCGCCGGGGTCCTCCTGCTGCTCATGACTGCCCTCGACCTGCTGGTCAAGCTCGGTTATATCCCCTATGCCGTCCTCAGCCTCTTCACTGGCGCGAAGTTCGGCCAGACCTACCTGGAGTTTTTGACTCAATGGGCGACGATCCACCAATTGCTGTGTCTTATCGGCGGGTTTCTCTGGCTGGCAGCTACCGTCTGCTATGGCCGCCGGAGCGTGGGCGCCTGCCTGTATTGTGGCCGCCGAGACGGCCCGGAGGGGTGGCAGAGACCGAACCAAGCCGCGCGCTGGGGCCGGATCGCCGTGTATGTGGCGATGGTGGCGCCAGTCTTCTACGCCCTCACCCGTTACGCCTGGGCGCTGGGGTTCCCGCTGGGGATGAGCGAGGAGTACCTGCGTCGCGGTCAAGAGAGTGGGACGTGGACCTCGGGACTCTTCCTGGCGACCTTCGGCCTGGTGGGAGCGGTACTCATGCTCGGATTGGTGCAGCGCTGGGGTGAGGTATTCCCGCGCTGGATGATCGGCCTGGCTGGACGCCGGGTCCCCATCGCGCTGGCGGTAGTCCCGGCCTCGCTCGTATCGGTGTTGCTGGTGGTGGGTGGCATCGGGATTTGGTCCGGCTTAGCCCAGATGGTCGCTAACTTGGCGGCCGGTGGGGCAGAGGGTATAGGAATCATCGGGGAAATAATCTTCCAGGTCGGCCCCACCTTGCTGTTCCCAGTTTGGGGTGTAGCGCTTGCGGTGGCGACGTTGGGCTACTATTACCGGCGGCGCGGCCCGTGCAGGGTGTGTGGTCGTGGCGCATTGTCCCAACCCACTCAACAACGAGCCAAAAGTGTTGTTTGAATGGGCGCGAGATGGTAAGCGCAGGGCAACGCTAGGATCTCTCCTGGGAGAACAGTACTGGTAAGCCCTTTTCTTGTGGATACCGTCCAAAAAGGCGCTGCGCGTGACGCCGGTGAACGTGGCGCAAATTCGCCAGTCCCGCTGCGCGGTGCGCGTGCTAAAGGGCCGCCCAACACCGCGTGCACCCGACCGGTGGGTACGCACCGCCAAAAAAGATTTACACTTGGCTCAAAGCTGGTTCCGTCAAAGCGGCATTGTTCCATCCCACCCACCAGCCGGTAACGCCTGCCATTGGGCCGCTACAAATTGGGCCTACAGATATACTGCCTTGCCCATGTCCGAATCATATTTCTTTTAGAGGCATCTCAGATGAACAATTCAACAATTAATCCTCCCCCGCCAAGCCTAGATGGCTTGATCTGGCGACCGATCACTCGTGACGATTTAACCGAGCTTGTCGACCTGGCGAAAACGTGCTACTTGTCGGATGGCGGTCTTAACTTTATGGTCGAGCCTGATGAAATCATCAGCCGATTCTTCCCGGATAAGCCAGGTGCTGCAATCGGTGCATTGAATGCCGACGGGCAGCTTGTCGCCTGTAATACGGTAACCGTATCCGGCGATTCAAGTACACTACGGGCCACGATCGTCGGCTATGTGCGCCCTGACATACGCGGAAGAGGGTTCGGCACCTACCTGATGCGTTGGGGCCAAGTACAAGCCGAGTCACTGCTCGCCGGTGCCGCTGCTGACCAGCGGCTGCTACGCATCGCCACCGAATCCCTCACCGAGCCAGCCCATCGCCTGTACCTGGCCCAAGGCTTTAAGTCCGTGTTTGAGGAGCTCGTCATGCGCCGTGACCTTCACCAGCCCCTGCCAGACCAACCCCTGCCAGATGGTGTGACGCTCACGGCATGGCAGCAGCCGGCGGTGGCTGAGGAGTTCTACCAGGCCTACCACGCGGCGTTCCGTGAGCGGCCGGGCTTCCCGGGTTGGAGTGCCGCTGAGTGGATTGCCCGAGTGACCGAGAATGACCACATACCCGAGTGGTCACTGCTCGCGGTGCCGG
This sequence comes from uncultured Chloroflexia bacterium, assembly GCA_963739255.1. GTDB lineage: Bacteria > Chloroflexota > Anaerolineae > Anaerolineales > Villigracilaceae > UBA877. The sequence continues at coordinate 477,469 of CAVTZT010000007.1, read as the reverse complement.
AGGTGTGCCGCTGGGCTTTGTCATTGGGGACACCAATCTGACAATGACCCTGCGAGTGGTTTCGTATGGCAGATTGGGGTGGTGCCGGCTGCGCGCCGGCGCGGGCTTGGCTCAGCGCTTTTGGTCGAGACGATGCGGCGAATGCAGGCCGCCGGTGCCCTTTGGGCCGATCTGACCGTCCACACCAACAACCCTGGGGCAATACAGACCTATGCCGAGCTCGGTTTCGCAACGATTGGCCGTCGCGCCCGTTATGAGCGAATCGTGGAACAATGAGTTGATAGACACAATCTGTAGATCCCAGAAATGCGGCCCAACACCGGCTCCCCGGCAAAGAGCCTCCCGCAAAGAACGCGGGACCTTTGGCGGGACAGGCAGCGGACGGGCGGGGCTGCCCCCTACGCTCACCTGCACTGCACCGAACGCAGTGCAATGCAGGTGTCGCTCCGCCCCCTTCGGGGATGCTACGCGAGGGACGCTTCGCGGCGCCCGCCGAATGTATGCACCCGAAAATCGCGGTTCCGCAGCCCAGCGAGTCTCGCCGCTCCGCCCGTCGCTGAGCCCTGCCGTTAGATTGTCCGTATAACCAATAGTTAAGCGCCATCTTGGCGACGTAAAAGACTATGAACATAAAACTTATCGCTCTTTATATCTTGGATCAGATATTAGGTATTGTCGGCATGAGCGTGGCTCTGTTCTGGTCAGCCGGGCGGATCGACTGGTGGCCTGCCTGGGCAGCAATTGCCGTGTGGTTGATCTGGTTTACGGTGATGGATATCATCATCCTCCGGTTTAACCCAGACCTGATGGCTGAGCGACTTTCTCCTCCCAAGGGGGCTAAGACCTGGGACAGAGCCATTCTGAGCATCCTGCGCCTGGCGCAATTGATGCGCTATATCCTCGCCGGACTTGATCAGCGATATGGTTGGACAGGCGATTTCCCTTTGGCCGCCCAAATTGCTGCCTCTACAGTGTGTGTCTTGAGTACTGCTCTGTTTACATGGGCTATGGCCTCCAACACCTTCTTCTCGCAAATTGTTCGCATACAATCCAACCATGGCCACACTGTCGCTACCGGTGGTCCGTACCGCTATGTGCGTCATCCGGCATACGTCGGCATGATTCTGTTTGAATTGGCTTTATCCACCCTGCTCGCTTCATGGTGGGCTTTAGTCGCTGGCGGATTGTGTGCAATCCTGCTCCTTCTCCGCACAGCTCTCGAAGATCGCACCTTACAGACCGAGTTGACTGGCTATGCAGATTATTCTCGTCAGGTGCGCTATCGCCTATTACCAGGCATTTGGTAATCAAGTATCTACATCACAATGAAGCACCACGACGGCTAACACCGTCTCCCCCGCAAAGAGCGCCCCGTAAAGAACGCGGGACCTTTGGCGGGACAAACAGCAGACCCCGGAACTGCCGGGGCCGATGAGACAATCCATTGGGCGGCTGACAATAACCATGAAAATTCTGAAATAGGTCAAAATATTTCTATTGTCAAATATAAGTTTCCGGGAGGTGACGGGATGGAACGAGCGGAGTGGCTGAAACAGGTACGGGGCAAGGCAGAGGCGTTATACGACCATATTTCGTCCCAGTATTGGGTGACGTTCGGGCTCTCCGAGGACGAGACTCATCAGCAATATCTCCAGAAGTTTCTGAAGCGGGTCGTCCCGGGCGGTGCGATTCTCTCGGCGGCGTGCGGGGCAGGCCGCTATGATGGCCCGCTGCTGGACGCCGGCCATCCCGTGGTCGGCATCGACCAGTCAGCGGGGATGCTGGCGCGGGCGAAGGAACACTTTCCGGAGGTACGATACAGTAAGATGGCTCTTCAGGAGATGCATTTCCGGGAGACGTTTGATGGGATTATCTGCATGGACGCGATGGAGCACATCTGCCCGGAGGATTACCCCGGGATCTTGCGCGGCTTCCAGGAAGCATTGAACCCGGGTGGGGTGTTGTACTTTACTGCGGATCGGGAAGAGGAACCCGATTTCGATTTAAAGGCGCACTACGAACGAGCGAAAGCGGCCGGTCTTCCGGTGGTCTTTGGGGAAGTGGCGGATGAGGCAGCCTTCGAGCAGGCGATGGAGCAGCCGGAGGTATCCGGGGAGCAGGCGGACATCTCGGTATATCATTATTACCCGCCGCTGGAGAAGGTGCGCGAATGGATCGACCAGGCCGGCCTGGCGATTGAGGAGGAAGGCGCGGGCAGCGGGTTCCACCATTTCGTGGTGAGGAAGAGGTAAGAAATATAACCGCAAAGACGCGTCCAAATGGCATTGGTTTTAAACCGCAAAAAGCCACCCAACACCGGCTCCACCTGACCGCCTTCCACTTCGCTGCGCTTCCCCCTTCGCGCCCTCCGGGTGTGCTTCGTGAGGGACCTTCGGTGGGGACACTTCGCAGCCGGCGCGGATTTACACTTCGCTTTCGCCAACTTTCGTGCTACTATGATTATGGAGTCCCGCCCGTCCCGATGGCAGGTGAGCCACACCGTGGGGCGTGCGTCAGAATGGCATGAAAGCAATATAGACCAGGGAGGTACCCCAATGCATGACCAGAATACAAGCGATGTGGAACTATCCGAATCCAACAAGAAGACGATTTATACCATTGGCGGTTTGGCTGCCTTGCTAACCGTAGTAGTGGCATTTGGCGAGATGATCATCACATTCCTGCCAGGAGGAAATTCACCAGTCGAAACAGTATTCGATTGGTTCGCTCAACTTCAAAGCAATTGGTTTATGGGCCTCAGAAATCTGGGACTTCTGAATATTGCCATGGTTACATTAGGAATCCCTATGTATTTTGCCCTCTATGCAGCCCATCGAAGAGGGAATAAAGCACTCGCAGCGCTCGCAATGATCATTTCCTTTATTGGGGTAGCGGTCTTCCTGGCTACGAATAGGGCATTCTCTATGCTTGAGTTGAGCGCTCAATCTGCTCATGCGACAACAGAAGCTCAGCGATCGATGTTCGCAGCGGCTGGGCAGGCAATGCTTTCGGTCGGCAGGAGTCATTCTCCTGGTACCTTCATAAGCTTTTTCCTCGGAGAGCTTGCAGGAGTCCTAATGTCGATTGTTTTGCTACGAGGCCAGATTTTCAGTAGAACGACCGCGTACATAGGGATTATAGGCTTTACACTCTTGTCAATCTTTGAGGTGTGTACATCTTTTATACCATCGCTCAGGCAACTAGCTATGTTATTTGCCATAGGCGGCGGGCTCTTAAACATAATGTGGTTGATTCTACTTGGGCGAAGACTTCTCCAGCTTGTCCATAAGGACGAATAAAATTAACCGTTAGGGCCTTATGCCAAATGACAAGTCGCATATGGATAAACACGCCCAACACCGGCTCCCCCGCAAAGAGCGCCCCGTAAAGAACGCGGGACCTTTGGCGGGACAAGCAGCAAACCCCCGGAACTGCCGTGCCCACTCCTTTTTATCATACTAGCCATTCCGTTGGGCCGCGAGATAAGCAGAACCAAGAAACACGCATCTACTGACCATCGCCAACTAATTACTTCAGATCCAGCATAGGAAGCTATGATTCTCTGGGATATTTTATTAAGCTATCCTTTCATGATATCAGTTGCGGCTGTCTTGTTCTGTACAATGCTGTGCGTCTATATTTTGCTGCCCAAAGAAGCGGATACATTTGGGGTAATATCAATCTTAGTAGTATTAATCTTTGTATTACCCTTCCTGGTAATTAACTTACATGGTGCTTACCAATCGTTGCGCAGTCATTCATCACCTCCCTCCTGGCAGACAGTCGAGATCGCGGCAGACTTTGCTTTTGGCTATTTTCTTTTGGACATAATTCAACTATTGGCTTTCTTTATTCCTGTGGCTCTGATTTCGTTGGTTGTAGCACCTGTATATATCTTGCTTCAGAAGCCGTTGAAGGAAGTCTTTTGGATCGGTTTCTATGTCTGTCTTACTTTGATAGCGATCCTCTATGTTTTGACATTTTTCGGGAATTGTTCCTACTATTCGATAGGCCAACTATTTCAGTATATCCTTTTTGGAAACCTGGGCCAGCCGATTACCTCGAGACTCATATTTATCGATTGGTTTTGGCCTCGTTGTAATGTAGTCACAGTCCATGAGATAAAGAACATGGCGATTTACCCGGTCGCGGTATCCAAAATCTCATGGCATTTGCAAGATGCACTGCAGGAAATGAATGTCAGCGAAGAATGGTCACACATTTTTTCGTCCATAACCCTTTGGCTGAGTCCAATGGCAGATATTCTGGGAATATACTTGGGAGCTTACGCCATACTCGACAAACTGGGTCGAAAGAAGCATAAGGATGGCGACACTTCAGCGGGCTAACACCGGCTCCCTCGCAGAGCACGCGGGGCGGGCAGCGGGGCTGCTGAACCATTCCGTAGGGGAGCATTCCGAAAGAAGTCTCTATATGACCGAGCATAGTCTAGAGAAACTGTTTGAGCACAACAACTGGGCGAACCTTCAAATCATCCAAGCCTGCTTAGTCCTTAATGACGAGCAACTCGACGCCGAACCACAATCTGCCACGCTAGGGAGCATTCGCAGTACCTTATTTCATCTCGTGACTTCGCAGCAGGGTTACCTGAGACTCTTGACCTTGCCACTTGAGGAGCGGCTGGAACCTGTCCCTAATCCGCCATTCGCCGAGTTGCAGAAGGTTGTAAACGTCAGTGGAGAAGCTTTGGTAGCCCTGTTGCGAGGCGAATCGAGTATGCCGATGAAGGATCGGCTCCAAACGAGGGATGGGTTCCTCGTGGAGCCCTGGGTGATCATGGTCCAGATAATCAACCATGCGACCGAGCATCGCGAGCAGATCAAGAGCATGCTCAGCGCGCTGGGAGTGACTCCTCCAGACATTGATGGTTGGACTTATGGTGAATTTAAAAACGCGCTCATTATGAAAGGAAAGGAAAACAAAGGCTGACCTCAGCTAGGCTCAACGGATTTCATTCGCGGATCAATGCGCCCAACACCGGCTCTCCCGCAGAGTACGCGAGACAGGCAGCAGCGCCGGCAGTTTCGGATCCGCTGTCCTCCCGCTGTGGGGGGCTTCGCAAAGCCAAAGCGTTGGGTTGCTCCCACGTTCGTAAAGAAATTGAGGAGATTTGACTATGCCAGGTCCACTTGTTCGAGCACTGATTGCACACTTTGACAGTGTGTTTGAAGGTCCAAATGGCGACTATTCGGCGGTCCTCGAAGACATCGCCAACATGTCGGTCATACAAGCCCTTTGGAAACCAACGCCTTCTCAGAATTCGATTTGGCAGATAGTGGAACACCTCATCGCATCCAAGGAATGGCTGATCGAGATGCTGGAGCATGGGAAAGCCAGTTCCCCCGTCTGGACAGATCCTTCCGGCGATGATGCTGCCTGGCAAGCATCTTTGGCGCGGCTGAAAGAAACGCACCAACGGCAAAAACATGTTCTCTACCAATTGAAGGATGCTGATCTGCTCAAGGTTCCTGCACCGGAGGATGGCCTCACGTTGTTGGAGTTGATCCTTTCTTCTGGATCAGCTCATGAAGCACACCACAGTGGTCAGATCGACTATCTAAAAGGCTTACAATCCACAGAAAGCAGTTAGCAATCAGAAACCTTTACGAGGCCATTCAAAGAGAGCTGCCCAACACCGGATCCAACCCCCTTCGCCAGGTATCTCCGGCGGGTACGCTGTCGCGACGGACAGGGCTGAGGGGGATTCCGGAACGTCTACAACGAGCTGGGTTCCGTATCACAAAGATCGGCAGATCGCACTGACCGCTTGACGCCGCGGGTACCTTTTCGCCCAGCAAAGCATGGGGCGGACGGACGGGTTTGATCTCATCAGTAAAACAGGGAGTCAATAACCTTGACGTCTTTTCAAATCACCGCCCTACTCCTGACAGTAACCTGGCTGTCGATGGTCGTCGTCCGATTTCGCCGCTCCAGCATCGTTTTAATCGCCGGTCTCTTTGTGATTGGATTGTACACGCTAGCGGCCTTAGTGGACGGTGAAGTAAGGCTGGATGAGCTTGGACTGGGCATTGCCATTTCCTGGTTGCCTACGATCGGATTTGCCTTGGCATGGTTGGGGTTGATGGTCGCCTACAGCCCCTTGGCTGACCGGTTGGCGACTCGCTGGGTTGACAAGCCGCCGACGCTCGAGACATTCCGCGGAATCCAGCAATCCAAGGGTAAACTCGTTGCTGGCATTGCAGCAGCCTGGTTGCTCGGAGGCATATTGGAAGAGTTAATTGCCAGAGGGATTGTCCTGAATTCGATTGAGTCATTATTGGCCCCGTGGCTCCTCGAGCCGGCTGCATCTGGTGTTGCCGTATGCATCGCGGCGTTAGGTGCCGGTGTTCTCCATTTCTACCAGGGTCCTCGAGCCATCGTCGTCATAACTCAACTTTCGGTTCTGTTTGGAGTTCTGTTTGTAATCAGCGGGCACAATTTGTGGACCGTCATGTTATGCCATGGACTGTATGACACAATCGCTTTCGTTAGGTTTTCATACAAAAAATCCAAATACTCAGACCTTGAAAGGGATTAGGCGTTGTCGGTATAAACAGGACTCCAGACCCGCAGGTAAACGGCCTCACCGATCACCGGGCTACATCAGGGAGTCAATCGAAGCGATCCAGGCGTGTGTCCACAAGCACTTGACAGTGATTGATTGGAGGACGATCATGAACATGAAGGAACATATCCTGACCGCGCTGAGAGAGCAATTCGATCGCTGGGAGGAACTGCTCGCCAGCCTGAGTGAAGAACATATCACCGCCCCGCATTTTGATTACGACTGGTCAATCAAAGATGTGATCACCCATTTATGGACTTGGCAGCAGATTTCCATCGCACGGATGGAAGCCGGCTTGCTCGATCGGGAACCGGAGTTTCCAAAGTGGGTGTCGGTGTTGCACGGGGATTGGGAAGAAAATGCGGATCGAACGAATGCCAAGATTTTTGCAACCTACCACGGAAAACCATGGTCAGAGGTGTATCAGAATTGGAGAGAGGGATTCCTGCGCTTCCTTGAATTAGGAAACCAGATCTCGGAGAAAGATCTGCTGGATGGGGATAGATACCCGTGGTTGAAAGGATACTCTCTCGCTTTCATTCTCTTGGCTTCTTATGACCATCATCAAGAGCATTTTGAAAAATTGCTCGCCTGGCTAAGGGAACACGGGAACACAAAGGTCGTTGGATGAGTTGCATCCCCAGATCCAGCCATTAAATTCAAATGGAAGATTGAAAGGAAGGTTGCTTATGAAAGAAAATGGCATCCTCACCAGAATTCTGGCAATTGTTGGAACGGTGCTCGTGTGGTTCCCCATTTTCGCGCCGGTCTTGTTTTCTATAGCTGCAATCCTTAGGGGGGGTGTTTTCCGGTTCGACTATCTCATGCCGGCTGAGCTTTTCCCAGTTGCCTTGATCGGCGGAGGGTTGCTCCTTTGGGCCGCCCTGCGGGCACGCTCGCGCCGGGGGCTCATCGGCTGGAGCCTCGGCATCGCAATAGGCCTGCTGGTCGGTGGCCAGATGCTTGCCGTCGTCACAGGACTGGCCTCAGGTCGGACCGAACCGACGGGTTGGTGGTGGGCGCTCGTCCTGGCCTCGATTGTCGTTTATACCCTGGCGCTTGCGGCAATCGGCGTTGGCGGGGTGCTGTTGCTGCGCGATCTCTCCAAGCCACCTCAGCCTCCAACAGAGAGGCTCAAATACTGAGATCCTATCTGAGAGAGGAAGGTTGACCCATGATCGAGTTACCGGAATCAACAACGATCGCAAAACAGATCAACGGCACGATCAAAGGCAGGCGGATTTTAAAAGCGGTCGCGAATCAGTCGCCTCACAAATTTGCCTGGTTTTCGGGCGACCCGGCGGAGTACAACGACCGGCTGGTGGGGAAGAGCGTTGGCACCGCCGCCGGCGTCGCCGCCTTCGTCGAAATTCAAGCCGGCGACATGCTGCTCTCCATCAGCGCCCCAATCCGCTACCACGTCCAGGGGGAGAAACGGCCCGGGAAACACCAGCTGCTGGTGGAGCTCGAGGACGGAACGGCGATCAGTTCGAGCGCCCAAATGTGGGGAGGCTTCTTCTGCTTCCCGGCAGGCGAGAAGAGCGGTTTCCCCGATTACGACATCGCCAAGCAACGCCCGTCACCCCTGACCGGCGCCTTCGACCGGTCCTACTTTGACACTTTGTTCGATGACGAGGCATCCAAGCTCACGGCCAAAGCGTTCCTTGCCACGCAGCAGCGCATTCCGGGGCTTGGCAACGGCGTGCTGCAGGATATTTTATGGTCGGCACGCATCCATCCGAAGCGCAGGATTGCCGAGTTGTCCGGGAGAGAACTCCAGGAAATGTTCGAAGAGGTGAAGCGCGTGCTGGCTAAAATGACGGCGGAGGGCGGCCGGGACACGGAGCGCGATCTCTTTGGTCGTCCGGGCGGCTACAAGACCGTCCTGAGCAAAAACACGGTGGACAGGCCCTGCCCAGTCTGCGGTACGAAGATCAGAAAAGAACCTTACATGGGCGGCAGCATATACTACTGTTCAGGCTGCCAGAAGCTTTAGAGGAAATATGCAAAGGCAGACTTTCGGCCTGATCGCAGCCATGCCGCAGGAAATCGCCCCGCTCCTGAAGCGGATCCGGGTGCAGGAACGCCTGCACTTCGGCCGTTTCAACGGTTATCGCCTCGCGGCAGACAACCTGGACTGCCTGCTGGTCGAGACCGGGATCGGAGCCCGGAGCGCCGAGGCTGCCGCCCAGGCGTTCGTCGAGGCGGTCCGGCCGGACCTGATCCTCTCCTTCGGCATTGCCGGTGCGGTCGAAGACGATCTGCGCATCGGGGACGTGGTCGCCGGAAGCCGCGTCTGCTTCCTCAAGGATGGCATGCTTGGCACGCCCATCGTCCTGGCGTCCCTGCCGCCGGAAGCCCAACAGGCGGCGGCTCGCGTTTTACAGGCGCGCAGTGCCAGCCTGGTCTCCGGCACGATCGTCACCACGCCCGGCAGCCAAACCATCAGCAGACGGCCGCCGGAATTCACCCATCCGGTTCTGGAAATGGAAACTGCTGCAGTGGCCCGGGTCGCCTCGGCACGGCAAATTCCTCTCCTGGCACTGCGCGCCATCAGCGACACACCCGCCGAACCGATCCCTTTCCCGATCGAAGAAATTTACGACGAGGAGTATCGGCTGCGGACAGGTCGGATGATCGGGGACATCATCCGCAGACCGGGTCTGCTGCCCCGGCTTTTACGCGTGGAACGCAATGCAAGGCGGGCCGAGGAAAATGCAGCCGTCGCCGTGTCTACAATTCTGGCAGAACCCTGGAATGACCTACCCTGCTAAAGGGGAAAGGATCGGCCGGGTATGACAAAAACCGAACAGTACCGGCAAAGGTTGGCATCGCTCGAAAACTGGGATGATTTTTTATTGAAAGAATCCGGCCTGCCGGGGCCGCGCGGCAACCTCGAGCTGGCCCAGGTCGTGGCAGACACAGGAAGCGTGGAGCTTTTCGAACGCTACCTCTCCCTGGACGCAGAGAGAGCACCCACCAACTCACCACTCGAGTTCCTGGCCTTTTGCGGGGTCGTAGGATTGGGCCGGTTGCTTGTCGAAGGGCAACGCGAACGGTTTACGACGCTGCGGCGCTTCGCCTCCGACCGCCGCTGGCGCGTGCGCGAAGGCGTAGCCATGGCGCTGCAACGCTTAGGGGATCATGATATGGATTCGCTCCTCCAGGAGATGGAAAAATGGCGCACCGGGACGTCCCTCGAGCAGCGCGCCGCGGCGGCCGCTTTATGCGAACCCAGGTTATTGAAGCAGGATGTGCATGCTCGCGCCGTGCTGCGCATTCTAGACCAAATCACCGCTTCCCTTCGCCGGGCGCAGGATCGCAAAGCGGAGGACTTCCTGGTCCTGCGCAAGGGGCTGGCATATTGCTGGAGCGTCGCAGCAGCCGCATTGCCGGAGGAGGGGAAAAAAGCCATGGAAAAATGGCTGGTCGAGACGGATAAGGATATTCGCTGGATTATGAAGGAAAACCTGAAGAAGGATCGCCTGCTGCGCATGGATGCGGAATGGGCGAGAAATTGGAAATCCAGGCTGGATGTGTGAGGCCAACATCCGCTTAGCGAAAGCTGCCCACCTTGACGAAACCCGAATTGGCGGCTACAATTTCGCTTCGTCCTGACGACGTCTCCTGGGCGGAGGCGCGTTTTTTTGCCGAAGGAGCATGCGATGGCCGCAAAAGATCCTAAGCCCCGCGAAAAAATCCTGAACTGCCCGAAGTCATCAACCTGAGCGAGGCCCGGGCCGATAAAGTCAACGCCGAGCTGGTGCGCGTACGGCGCAGTGTGGTGAACCGCGTCGAGGCAAGCGAAGTGGAGCTTCACCAGAGCGGCGCACTGCAAGTCAACTCGGAATATGTGTCCGCCCATACCGCCTTGATGGGTACGGTGCAGGCCGGAGCGGTCACGGTCAATAACGGGGCCGTCGGCATCCTGCAGTCGGAGGATGCCGCCCTGAACGGCCCGGTCGCGGCGGCCATCACCGATAACGCCGTGCTGACCGAGGGCGCCAGGGTTGGTATTCTGGCGGCCAATTCCGTGAAGACCGAAAAGGTGCGCACTGCCATTCTGATCGCCAGGCAGGTCGAGGGTCCGGTGGAGACCACGCTGAACACGCGTCAGGTCCTGCTGGCCTCCGTCGTGGCAGGGATCGCCGCGGGGGCAGTCGTCTTGCTCGGCCAGTTCTTGTTCGGTCGTTCGAAAGATTAATCGTCCGGAATCCGCCGGATCAATTCACACAAGAGCGAAGGTAATCCGTGCAGCCATGGGCTCGACACGGGTGAGAGGCGCTCGAGGAAGGTTTGTATGGAGAAAGTCGTAATCAAAGCCACCCATCGGAACGTGACCGGCAGGCATGTGCGTGCCCTGCGCCGCGCCGGACAACTCCCCGGGGTCGTCTACGGACATAACATCGCACCGATCGCCATCTCGATGAACGCACGGGATGCCTCACAAATCCTGTACCACCTGACATCCTCCAGCCTGGTTACTATCGACCTGGAAGGCAAAGAGTACCCCTCGCTGGTGCGCGAAAAGCAGCGCAACTACGTCAAGGGCAATGTCATCCACGTGGACTTCCAGGTGGTCTCGCTGACCGAGAAGATCCGCGCCAACGTGGGCATCGAACTGACCGGCTCCTCGCAGGCGGTCAAGGATTTCAACGCCGTGCTGGTCACCGGCCTGACCGAGCTGGAGGTCGAGGCCTTCCCCCAGGACCTGCCCGAGCGCATCGTGGTCGATATCTCCAGCATGGTCAAGATCGGTGACGGCATACACGTGCGCGACATTGTCGTCTCGGACAAGGTGCGCGTGCTGGACGAGCCGGAAGAGATGATCGTCCTGGCAACCGCTGCCAAGGAAGAGGTGGAAGAGGTCGTGGCTCCGGAAGCCGAAGTGGCTGCCGAGGAAGCCGCCGAGCCCGAAGTCATCGAGAAGGGCAAGAAAGAAGAAGAGGAAGGCGCCGAAGAGGGCGAGAAGAAATAATCTCCCCCATTGCGAATTTCGTAGTAGGGGCGACCGGTCGCAGATCCCCGAAGTACCCCGTAGGGGCACGAAGGGGGCCGGTCGCCCCTACTTTTTAATAATCCCAGCACGCCTAAAAAATTTTGCGTGATGCGTGCACTGGCCCCCCACAGGGTCTCCCCATCGTACGGGTGGTAGGTGATCACCGGGAACGGTCGCGGTGCGCCGGCCGGACCCAACAGCTGCTCATCCCAATTTTCACGCTGCGCCAGCCAGGCCAGCGGAATGGTGAAGACGCGCCCGACCTCGGCCGGTTCCGGCCGGAACTCGTATGGGTAGGGGATCACCCCCACCACCGGCGTGACCCGGAAATGGGTGATGGTCAGGACCTCGTTCAGGCGGCCGAGCAGGCGTACGTCGCCAGGCGCCAGGCCGATCTCCTCCCGGGCCTCGCGCAGGGCGGTCGCCTCGGGCGTCTCCTCGTCCGCATCGCAGCCGCCGCCCGGGAAGGAGACCTGCCCCTTGTGGTGTTCGACGATCTCCGTACGCCGGGTGAAGAGCAGGTGCCACGCGTCGTGTCGACAGGCGAGCGGAAGCAGCACGGCGGCACACTTCAACTCGACGCCTGCATACATGCTGGCGTAGCCGTCGGTCGAGGCGACCGTGCCCGGCCGGTATGCGTCTTTCAGTTTCCGGATGATGGTTTCCTCGGAAAGCGGTCTCACCCCATCATCATACCGCGAAGCAGCAAAGAGGGCAAAATTTTTAATTCTCGGGGGAGTGATTCCCCGTCCGCACGACGCTGCCGCAGTAGGGGCATTCCGCGGTCGATGGATCGGTCCAGCTGACCTCGTCGGGGTGCAGCGGCGCGCCGCAGCCCGGACAGTTGGACGGCAGGGGCGGCGGCTTTTCGGTCGATCCGGGCGCTGGGGAAAATCCACCGGGGAGCTTCGTCCGCAGGTATTTCTCGATTCCACCGGCCTCATCGGCCAGTCCGCGCTTCTGCAATTCATCCACGATTCCCCGGCCGGCGCGCCAGAGCAGCGCCGGCTCGCCGCGACGGGCAAACACTTCCAGCCCCTGCTGGATTAGCGTCACACCTTGGTCGGGCTGGCTGTTCAGCAGGCGGGCCCGCCCGGCTTGCAGGTAAAGCCAGGCAGCGCGCGGACCGCCCTGTCCCTCGGCTGCGCGCGCCAGCCGTTCGAACGCAACTGCCGCTGCGGGGAAATCGCCCTGCGCCAGCAGTTCGTTGGCGCGCTGCAGGGCCGGAGGGATGTCGGCGGGGAAACGCCGGAAGGGTCGACCAAAACCGCGTCGGAACATAAGCGCCTCCTGGTTCTTTTACCTGCCCGTTTGGAAGCGGGTCAATGCGATGGCAGCCTTCACAGCCACCGGTGTGCTGGCGTCCGAGTCAAACGACAGCCCGGCGTTCTCGACCTGCATCTTGAGCAGGCCCACGTACGGCTCGTACCATTGGCTGAACTCCACTATCAGCTCGCCGTCCTCGCTCCCCGAGGCGGTCAGCTGCGTGACCGGAAGTTTCACCACCTGGCTGACCCGGACCGCCTGGGGATACGTCCCGGCCGGGACGGTGACCTGTTCGGGCGCTGAGCCGATCTTTGTGATGAAGAGAACTTCCCGATTGATCGACGTAAAGGTCTCGCCGCCGGAACCGGGCAAGGTTATTCTTACTCCCTCCTGCGCCAACTCCACCCGGTTCCAGAGGTAGACCCAGCTATTCTTGACCAGGGTGTCTTTAGATGGGGCGTATACGCCGTAAAGGGTCTCGGTGCTCACAAATGTATCCATGATGTCGGCGAGCAGCATACGGAAAAAAACCGGCGGGAAATTGATGATCGCGCCCTGGACGCAGCCGGCGGCAGCCTGTGTGGCAGCTCCCTGGTTAACATCCAATATTTGCAAGTTAGCCTTGGAGGCGCTGACCGAGATGACGGAAATTTCCACCCGGGAGGGGCGCGCCGTTCCGGTCGAAGCATAGGTCCAAGTGTACCCGGGAAGCAGAGGTACGAGGGGATTAGCGCACGGCCCTTCGGGCACCAGGCTGGGGGCGGCGGTCGGGGGGAGACTTGGGGCAGGGACTGCTGTAGACAGCGCCGGCGAGGCGGTCGGTTGGATCGACGCCGGGTTGCAGGCGGCCTGCCCAGCTGTGGCGAGTACGGCCAGGAGAATGAAATACGGTCGGAGGCGTTCGATCATGATTGTATCTCTCTGGCATGTTCAAGAGGGGACAATGCGAATGGACCAGCGCGGGATTTCGACCCGCGCGCATCACCGCCGACCAACACCCTGATCCTGGCCCCCGTCCGTCTCGGGCTTCTCTATGTCGGACTCACCTCCCTGCTCCTCGAGCAGGTCCCGGGTGCGTTCGTCCTGGCTGGGCTCGATCCGCCGGCCGAAGATCAGGTAGCCGGTGTGGGCCACCATACGGTCAGTGGGACGCAGGCGGCTCGGCTCGGGCTTGTAATAGCGCAGCAGCAGCTCGCAGACTTCGATGAACGCAAAACCCTCCCGCCGCAGGGTGACCAGCAGCTGCTCGACCTGGTTGAAGGTCGGCAGCAGGCTGCAGTAAAAGCCGCCCGGCTTGAGCGCCGCCCGCACCTGAGGGATGTAATCCCACGGGTTGGCCACATCCAGGAACATGGCGTCCATGTCCGTCTCGCTGAAACCTTCGCGGATGTCACCCAGCTTGAACTCGACGCGCGCCTCCAACCCCAGGCGCTCCAGGTTCTTGCGCGCCAGCTTCTGGAACTCGGGACGAATCTCGTAGGAGACGACGCGACCCGTCGAGCCGACCAGGTACGCCAGGGCGACAGTCATCGATCCGGACCCGGTGCCGGCCTCCAGCACCCGCTGCCCCGGGCCGACGCTCAGGTTGGTCAGGATGAAGCCGATGTCCTTGGGGTACATGATCTGGGTGTGACGCGGCAGGTCGGTCAGGATGTCCGCCAGGGAAGGCTGGAGCAGGAAGAACGGGCTGCCCTGGTGGCTGAACACCTGGCTGCCCCACGGCTTGCCGATCAGGTCGTCGTGGCGCAGGATGCCGCGATGAGTGTGGAAAACCCCGCCCGGGATGAGCGGAAAGATGAAGTGCTTGTGCCGCAGACCGACCAGCAAGGCCAGGTCGCCGGGACCGGCGTGGGTTGAAGTCAGGTTCCAGGGCATATTCCATCCATAGGAGGGGCGGACCTGTGTGTCCGCCCGGAGCAGGCGAATGCGGGCAGACACGCTGGTCTGCCCTTACGTCTCACGGTTTCAAGATACCGGCAAAGAAATCCGCGATGGCATTGTAACAGGCAACGCGGTTTTCGTATTTCAGCACGTCGTGGCCTTCGTCCTCGAAGACCAGCATGCGGACGTCCTTGCCTTTCTTCTGCAGGTCGGCAGCCAGGTCTTCGGATTCCTTCGCTACCACGCGCGGGTCGTTGCGGCCCTGGATGACCAGCATCGGGCAGGCCAGGTTTTCGAGGTAGGTCTTGGGGAGCGTTCCTGCAGGAAAGTCCGTTCTTCGGGCTTGTCCGGGTCACCCAAGGCAATGTGATAATAAGGTTTCCAGGTGGGCGGGATGCGCTCGGAGAAGGTGACCAGGTCGTAGGGACCGAACATGTCGCAGGCTGCCGACCAGAGCTCCGGGTGGCGGCCGGCCAGGGTCAGGGTCATATAGCCGCCGTAGGAGCGCCCCACGACGGCGGCGCGCCGTCACGTCCAGGCGCTTGTCCTTCGGCAGGACCTTGGTCATGGCGTGGACGTGGTCCAGGCGGTCCTGGCCGCCCCAGTCCCGGTCCACCTGCTTGGTGTAGCTCAGGCCGTAGCCGGTCGAGCCGCGCACGTTGGGCACGAAGACGGCAAAGCCGCGCAGGGTCAGGAACTGGATCAGCGGCATGGAGAACCAGGAGAAGTCCGGGCGCTCCTGGCTCTGCGGCCCGCCGTGGATGTAGTAGACCAGCGGGCGCGGGCCGGCAAAACCGAGCGACTCCGCTGGCAGGTAAAGCCGGGCCGAGATGCGTGTGCCGTCGAACGAAACGAAGGAGGCGTCCTCGCCTTTGGATAGCTGCTCCTCGGGGATGCCCAGGAGTTCTCTCCTCGGTGTGCATCACGAGCGTGTCGCGCTCCTTTCCCTCGATCGTGTAAATCTGGGTGGGCGAAACCGCGGTCGAGAAGGAGAGCACGATGCGATCTCCGTCCCTGTCGTAATCAAAACGCTCGAGCACGCCTCCGGCCAGGTCCCCTTCCCCGACCAGGACAGAGCGCAGGTTCATTTGACGTTTGTCTTCGTTGAAGGTTCCCTCATAGAGCCAGCTGCATGCCGTCGATGTTGAAGGCCACGGCGTAATGCGTGCTTTTTAGGTGGGCCAGCCCTTTCATCTCACCGCTGCCGGTGTGCGCAAGGCCGGTCAGCTTGACCGGCTGGAGCTCGCCCGGCCGGGCCAGGTCGAGATAGCCCAGGCTGTATTGATCGTCGAAGACGGCGCTGATCAGCAGCAGGCCGTTCCCGCTGGGTGTAAATTCGCTGGCAAGCAGTCCATTGGGCGGAACAGACTCTCCTTCCTTGCGCTGGTCGAGCGGCTTGCCGAGGATTACTTTTTTCTGGCCGCCCTCCAACAAGGATAAGACCACATCGCCCAGAGTGTATCCGTCTGCCAGGAGCACGCGGTGTGATCCTCGGAACAGCCGACGGGATTGGCACCCCACTCCGATTCGGCCAGCTTTTCGAGCTTGTTTGCCGACAGGTCACCCCGGTAGGCCTCCTGGACCGGGCGCAGGCGGGACTCGGCATTGAAATAGGCCAGGTTCTGCTCGGGGTCACAATTGCCCAGGTGGACCCGATGCTGGTGGAAAAAATCCCCAAAAGCCGGCTCAGGAAAGCCACCCTCCAGAGGGATGAGCATGGGCTGGTAGTTTTCGTCGCCGTCACGGTCGATCATGACCAGAATTTTGGCGAGCTTCGGAAAAACGTAAAAGGATTTTCCTTCGACCAACTCCGGATTTTGCAGGGCGATGTGAGGCGGCAGGAGCGGTTCCGGGACCGAACCGCCATAGTACATGGCATACAGGCTCAGGTGTCCGGAGAGGTTGCTGATAAAGTAGATACGCTCCCCGACGAGCTGCGGGGCGACATGCAGCCGGGCGGAGAGGAAGGATTCGATGTGCACAGGCATGGTTTAACCTTTCTAACGAGCGAGTTAATCTTATCACGAAGTCTTGACGAATTCTTCCCCCACTGATAAACTCTGTATTGTCAGGTGCAAGTGTTCGTGCTGGATTCGACAGGGAGCCGGCCGGGACAAGTACCACGTTCAGGCCGGCGTTTTTTTACCACCATCGCTGCACCACCTGGGCCGCACCGAAGACCTGCACTCAATCTCATCTTTCTCATTTCTAAGTAAGGAGCAGAAGTACATGAACGAGCGTGTGACCGGAACGGTCAAATGGTTCAATGCGGCGAAGGGTTACGGTTTCCTCGCCCGCGAAGGCGGCCCGGACGTCTTCGTCCACTACTCGGCCATCGAATCTGAGGGCTTTCGCACCCTGGCGGAAGGCCAGCAGGTCGAGTTCGAAATCGAACAAGGCCCCAAGGGCTTGCAGGCGGCCCACGTAAAGCCCCTGTAGTTCTGGAATAGAACCATTAAAAATCCCTCCCGGCTGCGGGAGGGATTTTTTGTATTCATGAAAGGAAATTCATTTCCGGGTGACTTCCACCCGGCTCAGCCACTCACCGATGAACAAAACGACGGCACTTCCCAGGGTGGCCATGCCGGCGTTGATCGGACCGATGGCCGCAAAACGCCAGCCCAGCTGTCCCCCCAGGATGTGACCGGACCAGAAACCTACCCAGGCCAGGGCCACGAACAGGACCAGCTTGCCCAGGCTGCCGCCTTTCCAGAAGTGGAAGGCAGTGCCGTAAGCAGTGGAAAGGAGGATACCAAGAATCAAAGCTGGAAGGGTCATAATGCTCTCATTTTACCAAAGATGCCACATTCCCAGAGAAGTGGCTATGCGCAATATTTGAAAGGATCGTTCCGCCGCCGAGAAGCAGATCCCCATCATAAAAGACGGCCGCCTGCCCGGGTGTGATGTCTCGTTGCTGCTCGTCGAAACGGACCCGCGCCCCTCCCCCCTCGAGCGGTTTTACCTGCGCCGGGACTTCCCTGGCGGTGTAACGGATCTTGACCTCGACGCGCAGCGGCCCGGACGGCAGCCTACCGCCCTGCCAGTGCACCGGTGCGGCGATCAGCTCCGACCGCCCCAGCTCCTCACCGATCCCAACCACCAACGTGTTCGAGGCGGCATCCTTTCCCATCACGTAGAGCGGGACGGGCGAAGCAATCCCCAGCCCCTTGCGCTGGCCGATGGTATAGAAAGCCAGCCCTCGATGTTCCCCGACCGTCTTACCCGAGGCGGTCACGATCGGACCCGGTCGAGGGATTTCGACCGCGTTGCGGCGGATGAAATCTCGATAATCCTGCCCGGCGAGGAAGCATAAATCCTGGCTGTCGGCTCGGGTCGCGGTGGGCAGGCCGAAGGTCCCGGCCAGGCGGCGGACTTCGGTCTTGGGGTACTCGCCCACCGGGAAGAGGGACCGGGCCAGCTTCTCCTGGGTCAGCACGTGCAGCACATAGGATTGGTCCTTGGTGCGGTCCACGGCGCGCAGGAGCTGGACCATCCGCCCGTCTTCCGCCACCCGACGCCTGACGTAGTGACCGGTGGCCATGAACTCGGCGCCCAGAGCAAGGGCATGCTCGAGCAGGTACTCCCAGCGGATGGAGCGGTTACAGATCAGGCAGGGATTGGGGGTGACGCCCTGGGCGTAGCCATCCAGGAAGGCTTGCACGACGGTGGCATGGAAGATCTCCTTGGCGTCCACCACGTAAAAGGGAATGTCCAGGTGGGCGGCCACGCGCCGGGCGAGAGCCATGGCGTCGGGGGTGCAGCAGCGGTTGGAGTCCTCCTTGCCCGGCTCGGACCACAGGCGCAGCATCATCCCGGTCACGTCGTAACCCTGCTGCTTGAGCAGGGCTGCGGCGACCGAGCTGTCCACCCCGCCGGACATGGCAACGACGACTTTGGTCATAGAAAACCACAGATGAATGGGATAAACACAGATGTTAATTGGTAAGAATTTGAGGTCTTCGAGACCGCCAGGAGTTGTTGGGGATGATTCGCCGAATCTCGAGGCGTGGACGTCCGAAATTCACCAGCAGACACACGGGATAATCGGTCGCCCGCAGGTAATTCAGACATTGTGCCGCCATAACATCATCCAAAAGCCTGACTGCTTTGAGTTCGACCAACACCATGTCTTCGACCAATAAATCGGCCACATATTCACCGACGATGATACCATCATAGTGTACCCGGATGGGGAATTGCTGCTGGGTTTTCAACCCTGTTTTAACAATCTCGTGTACTAATGCATTTTCATATACTTTCTCCAAGAATCCACTGCCGAGTCCATTACTGACCTTGTATGCGCACCCCATGATTTTTTCGGTAAGTTGATTCAGCTCAAGACTTGTCATTTCCCACCTCCATCATATCTATCAACCTAATCCGTGTTTATCTGTGTTTATCTGTGGTTAACCCACGCGCCTTTTCGACCAGCGCCGGTAGAACCTTCAGGAATGACTTCGACCTGCGCGGACGTTGTCCCTGAACCCAGCGTGACTCGCAGCGAGCCCAGGCCCCATTCGCGCTCCAGGCCAATGGCGGCCATGACCTCGGACGGCTCGGGGTTGCCGGTCTTGCAGGCCGAACCGGACGAGCAGGCGAACCCGGCGTCGTCCAGCAGGGTCAGGAGCAGGTTGCCGTCCACACCCTGGAAGGCGAAGCTGGCGTGGTTGGGCAGGCGACGGTCGGGGTGGCCGGTCAATTGCGCCCGCGGGATCGTCTCCAACACCACCCCGATGATCCGGTCGCGCAACGGGCGGACGGCTGCCGCGCGCGCCTCGCGCTCGGCGGCGGTCAGGCGCAGCGCCTCCGCCAGGCCGACGATGTACGGCACATTGTGTGTGCCGGCGCGGTAACCGAACTCCTGCCCGCCGCCGGTCTGGGCCGGGAAGAGCGGCGTCCCCTTGCGTACGTAGAGTGCGCCCACGCCCTTCGGCCCGTAAAACTTGTGCGCCCCAAGCGACAGCAGGTCCACGCCCAGGGCGGTGACGTTCACCGGCAGGTAAGCCGCCGCCTGGACGGCGTCGGTGTGGAAGAGCACGCCGCGTCGGCGGCAGATGGCGGCGATCTCCCGGATCGGGTTGAGCGTGCCGATCTCGTTGTTGGCGTACATGACCGAGACCAGCGCCGTTCCATCGCGGAGCGCCTGCTCCACGCTCTCCGGCCGGACGGTGCCGTACTGGTCAACCTCCAGCCATTCCAGCTTGAAGCCGTGGATCGCGGCGAGCTGCTCGGCCGTCTTGCTGACGGCGTGGTGCTCGGCCCGGCTGGTGAGGATCCAATCGGCGCCCGTCCTGGCGCGAGCAGCCAATGCCGCCCCGCGCAGCGCCAGGTTGTCCGCTTCGGAGCCGCAGGAGGTGAAGATGATCTCGTCCGGACGGCAGTTGAGCACCCCGGCCACCGTCTCGCGGGCGGAATCGACCGCCGCCTCGCCCTGCTGTCCAAAACGATGCACGGACGAGGGGTTGCCAAAGGTCTCGCTGAAGTACGGCAGCATGGCATCGAGCACGCGCGGGTCGACGGGTGTGGTGGCGGCGTAGTCCAGATAAACTCTCTCGGTCATAGGTCAGGCGATTATAGCACGCCGTGCTGAGGCTGGAAGGTCAGCCCATCAGGCGGGTAGATTAATTCGGGCAAATTACAGAGTACTGCGTACATATTTAAACCAGGGTCCCGTTTTTTGCGTGTACTTCGAGACAAAAAAGTGCAGATATTTATACAAGCAGCAGTATATCCGTTTTCCAGCCGGCGACTGCCCATGGGAGAAGAGTTGGACCAAATTCGGATGGCTGGTCAGCCCGTGGGGGATGCTGATATAATACCTGCGTTCTTATCCTTATTGGAGGCTTTATGGCGGCTGAAATCCACTTTGGGACCGACGGTTGGCGGGGTGTCATCGCCGAAGATTATACGTTCGATAACGTCCGCCGCTGCGCCCAGGGATTTGCCCGTTATCTGCTCGAGAAAGGGAAAAAGGGCCAGGTAGTGGTCGTCGGGTACGACAAGCGCTTCGGCAGCGAGTTCTTCGCCGCCGCCGTCGCCGAAGTCCTGGCAGGCAATGGGTTGAATGTCTTCCTGACCGACGGTGCAACCCCCACCCCGGTGATTGCCTTCTCGGTCGTCGATAAGCAAGCCTGCGGCGCGGTCAACATCACCGCCTCCCACAACCCGGGCACCGACAACGGTTTTAAGGTCCGGGACGAGCACGGCGGCGCGATCGACCCCGAAGGGCTGCTGCGGATCGAAAAACTGATTCCCAAGGACGTCAAGGCGGTCAAACGCATACCGTATGCCGAGGCGGAGGCCGGCGGCAAGGTCGTCAAGTTCGATCCCGCCCCGGCCTACAGCGAGCACCTGCGCAAGCTGATCGACCTGGGGCCGATCAAGGACGCCGGCCTGACCGTCATGGTCGACACCATGTGGGGCAACGGGGCCGGCTGGTTCCCGCGCTTGCTGGACAGCGGCAGGACCCGCGTGGTCGAAATTCACAACCAGCGCAATCCGATCTTCCCGGAGATGAGGCGCCCGGAGCCGATCCAGCCCAACATCGACGTCGGCCTGCAGGCCACGCTCGAACACCACGCCGACGTGCTGCTCATCACCGACGGCGACGCCGACCGGCTGGGAGTGGGCGATGAAAATGGCTGCTTCGTCAACCAGCTGCGCGTCTACGGTCTGCTGGCGTATTACCTGCTCGAGGTGCGCGGGCTACGCGGCCCAATTGTCAAGACGCTCTCCACCACCACCATGCTCAACAAGCTTGGGCAGATCTACGCTGTCCCGGTTTACGAGACCGGCGTGGGTTTCAAATACGTGGCCCCCAAGATGCTCGAGACGGATGCACTGATCGGCGGGGAGGAATTGGGCGGGTACGCCTTCCGCGGTAACGTCCCGGAACGTGACGGCCTCCTGGCCGGTCTGTACATTCTCGACTTCATGATCCGCACCGGAAAGAAACCGACCGAGCTGCTCAGGCTGCTCTTCGATAAAGTCGGCGGCGAATATTTCTACGACCGCGTCGACAGCCCCTTCAGCGGCGACCGCAAGAATCGGGAGAAGATGATCCTGGACGCCAAGCCCGACCGCCTGGGCGGCTTGAAGGTCGTCGACCTGGTCACCGTGGACGGCTACCAGTTCAAGCTGGAGGACGGCGGCTGGATGCTGATCCGCTTCTCCGGCACCGAGCCGATCCTGCGCGTCTACTGCGAGACGATGCACGCCGACAAGGTCCAGGCGATCCTGCAGGACGGGCTGAAGGTCGCAGGTTTAAGATAGAGCACGCGTGTCACGTCGCCCAGCCTTGCGGCACACGGAATACCGGATCACATGGCGCTGACCGACACGCATTGTCACCTGGACATTAACTGGTACGATGAAGACCGCCAGGCGGTTTTGGAACGCGCCGTACAGGCCGGTGTGACGCGCATCCTGGTGCCTGGTTTGACCGGGACTTCAAGCCAGGACGCGGTTCGTCTGGCGGAGGACCAGGCGATGCTATTTGCGGCGGTCGGCGTCCATCCCAACGAGGCGCGCACCTGGAACGCGCAAACGCGCAACGCCCTGCGCCAGCTGGCCGCCAGCCGCAAAGTGGTCGCCATCGGCGAGATCGGATTGGATTACTTCCGCGAGCATGCCCCGCACGACCTGCAGCAGCGCGTCTTAACCGAGCAACTTGCCTTGGCTGCCGACTGCGGGTACCCGGTGATCATCCACCTGCGCGAGGTGCACGACGACGAAAACGGTCCTGCCACCGCACAGTTGATGGAAATCCTGGAGAAATGGGTTGCCAGCCTGCGGTCCGAAAAGAATCCGCTGGCGGAGCGTCCCGGGGTGCTGCACTCGTTCAGCGGTGACCTGGGAACCGCACAGCAGGGGATGCACCTGGGTTTTTTCATCGGCGTAACCGGGCCGGTAACCTTTAAAAATGCCGCCAAGAGGCAGGAAGTCGTCCGCGCCCTTCCGCTCGAACGCATCCTGATCGAGACGGATGCACCCTTCCTGACCCCCGCGCCGTTTCGCGGTCAGCGCAACGAACCGGCGTACGTCAAATATATTGCCGAAAAAATCGCGGGATTGTTTTCCCGCAGCCAGGAGGAAATCGCCAGCGCGACGAGTGCCAATGCGAGGCGGCTATTCTCCTGGGGAGAAGTGGTTTGAACGCGGTCACATTATTTACTCCAGTTCAAGAGGAAATGCAGGAGGTCGAGGTGCTGATGCGCGCCCAGGCAGACGACGCCCATCCCGACCTGCGGGCGGCCTTGGCGCACCTGCTGTCCTCCGGCGGCAAACGCATCCGACCCACGCTGGGTCTGCTGGTCGGAAAGATGCTGGGCGCGCCGCACCAGAAACTGGTCACCCTGGCCGCGGCCGTGGAGCTGCTGCACACCGCCACGCTGGTCCACGACGACCTGATCGACGGCTCGCTGCTGCGCAGGGGCAACCCGACCCTGAACGCGCGTTGGACGCCGGCTGCCACGGTCCTGACCGGTGACTTCATTTTCGCCCGCGCCGCCAAGCTGGCCGCCGAGACCGATCACCTGCCGCTGATGAACATCTTTGCCGAGACGCTGGCGATCATCGTCAATGGGGAGCTGACCCAGATGTTTGCCAGCAAGGGTTTCGCCGACCGGGAAAACTATTATCAGCGCATCTATGCCAAGACCGCTTCGCTTTTGGAAATGTGCGCGAGGGCGGCAGCCATGGTCAGCCCGGCGGACGAGAACACGATCGAGCGCATGCGTCAATATGGCTACCATCTGGGTATGGCCTTCCAGATCGTGGACGACATCCTCGACTTCACCGGGGAGCAGGCCGAGGTGGGCAAGCCGGTCGGCAGCGATCTGTTCCAGGGTCTGATCACGCTGCCAACCCTCTATTACATCGAAAAGCACCCCATGGACACCGACATCAATTGCGTCCTCGAGGGGAACTTCAACGCAGAACAAGGCTGCATCGAGCGGTTGGTCCGCAAAGTCCGCTCCAGCGACGCGGTGGATACCTCGCTGGAAGAGGCCAAAGGGTTTGTCGAGAAGGCGATCGGATACTTGAGCGACATGCCCGACGGGGTCGAGAAACAGGCCCTGGAGGACCTGGCGCGTTACACAATCAACCGGCGGATCTAAGCGGGACCGCTTGCTGCACGAAGCAAATCCGGGAGGCAGATCTGCCTCCCGGTTGTTTTCCAGATAGGGAGTTACCCGGAAGCACGCTGACTTAATCATTTTCGATCATTTTCAGGAATACTCCAGTCACCTTCGGGTCGAAGAGCAGCCCACTGTTTTCCCGGATATAGTCCAAGGCGTCCCGTCTCTGCCAGGCCTTCCGGTAGGGACGATCGGAAGTCAGGGCGTCCCAAACATCCACCACGGTAAATATGCGCGCCGGCAGGGGGATCTGCTCGCCTTTAAGGCCGCGCGGGTAGCCGGTACCGCTCCAATTTTCATGGTGACAATAAGGAATATCCAAGGCATGGCTGAGATAGGGTATGGGGGAAAGCATGTCGTAGGCCAGGGAAGGATGGCGGTGCATGATGTGCCACTCCTCCTCGGATAACTTCCCTGGCTTGTAGAGAATGCTGTCGGGGACGCCCATCTTGCCAATGTCATGCAGCAGAGCCCCGCGACGGATGTGGACCAGGTCCGAATCGCTGATACCGATCCTGCGTGCCAGCTGGAGGGTCTTCTCCGTGACACGCACCGTGTGGCCTTCCGTCTCTCGGTCGCGCAGGTCGAGGGCTTTTGACCAGCCTTCGATGGTGGCATCATAGGCCAGGGAGAGGTCCAGGTTGGTATGCTGAAGCTCTTCGAACAGGGTCGCATTCTCGATGGCGATGGCGGTTTCGCCGGCCAGGGTTTCGAAAAAGCCGCGCCACTCCGGGTCCAGCTCTTTGGGACTGCGGTTGTAGACCTCCAGGACTCCTTTTATCTGTCCCTTGGCGACCAGGGGGATTCCAAAATAGGTCACAAATCCCTCATCGGCCAGGAGCTGGCGACGAAAATAGAGATTGTCCTTCATCAAATTTGGAATATAGACCAGGCCCCGGGAGCGTATGACCTGGCCGGCCAGCCCTTCACCGATATAAAGATGGGTGCGTTGGATATTGTCCGTATGGAATCCGGTGCTGGCGCAATGCTCGAGGGTCTGTGTATTCGTGTTGAGCAGCAACACATCCACGGCGTCCACTTTCAACTGCGAACTGATATGGTCGAGCACGACGCCGAGGGTGACGCGCAGGTCGAGGATGGTGCTGATGGCGGTGTCAATGGCCCGCAGGGAAGCCAGGCGTTGCACCTGCCGTTCCGTCTGCTGATGGAGGTCGGCACGCCGGATGGCGTTTCCGGCCATTTCACTGATCGTTCCCAGGAGATGCAGTTCGTCCGCCTGGAGCTGGCGCGGGACGCGCACGGCTACGAACATCACGCCGATGGTCTCCTGAACGGTGCGAATGGGGATGCAGGCGCCACTCCAACCGGGCGGGATTTGGGCGCGGATTCCATTCTGGGTTCGCTCATCGGCCAGAAAATCACTGGTGATGATCGACTGATTGGTGCTGAAAACCTTACCGGCGATGCCCTCATCCGGTGCTAAAGGATCCTTGCTGATCTGTGTAAACCAACCCCGTGAGATCACCCATCTGAGAAAACCGCTGGCCGCGTCGTACAGGAGGATCGCTCCCGTATCGCTCTCAATTGCCTTTAAGGTTTCGTCCATCAGGAGCGGGAGCATATCCATAACGGTTTGGGCGGTCCGCAGGGCGGTTGAAATACGGCTGACCGCCTCCAGCTCCGTCAAGCGACGGCGAGTTTCTGCGTACAGGCGGGCATTGTCAATGGCCACCGCGGCATGTGCCGCCAGCATCTCCAGAAAGACCTGATCCTCGACCGAGTAGGCATGCGGCTGATAGCTCTGGGTAGAAAGCATGCCGATCACTTTTTCGCCCAGGCGCAAGGGCACCCCGAGGATCGACCTGACATCTTCTCCATCCGCCCCATACGTGAGCAGGGTCGGATCCGGGCTTTCGGCAAGGTCGGGTATGATGACCGGTTCGCCGGTCTGGATCACCCGGCCGGACAAGCCCTGCCCGGGCGGGATCGGATCCATATTCCAGCGCCCCCCCTTATCGACCAGGTAGACCGGGATGGTCTTCTGACTGACCTCGTCCAACAACGCGATGACGAAGGCCTCGGCCGGCATCAACCGTCCGGCTGCGCGCTCCATCGCCTGATAGACTCTTTCTGGGTCCTGGCTGGCGCGGGCGATCTCCTGGCTGGCCTGGTGAAGGATCTGCCAGCGGTCGGTAGCCTTGATCGCCTGCTCATACAAGCGCGCATTTTCAATTGCGATGGCAGCCTGCTGGGCAAAAGAGAGAGCCAAGCCGGCACTTTCGTTATCGTAGGCCGCCAGATGCCGGCTATCGAGAGTGATATAACCGATCACCGAATCGCGATAGATCAAAGGCACCCCCATCCAACCGCGCACATCCCCCCCCCCACCCCATTTTTGGAAACGCGGAGCGCGCCTGGCATCCGCTAAAATGATCGGTTTTCCGGTCACGAGTGACTTGCCGAACAATTTGTCATCCACAAGGAAGATATGATCGTTGACCGGCTCGGGCTGAGGTGAGCCCTGGATGGCCATCAACCGCAACCGGTCACCCTCCCGCAGCATCACGCTGGCGCTGTCGTATGGTACAACCTGTTTTAGTGAAATAAGGATGGTATCCAGCACCTGACGCACTTCCAGTGATGAGGAGACTGCAGCGGCAGCCTGGCGCAAAGTCTCCGCCTCCTGCCAACGCTTCTTCTCGGCCTGGAAAAGTTGCAGCTTTTCAATCGCAATACCCAGCTGGACTGCTATTGTTTCGAGCAAACGTTCATCTTCAAGACTGAAGAATTCCGGTTTGATACTTTCGGCGTTAATGACCCCAACCGGTTGCCCGGCCACCAAAAGGGGGACACAAAGTTCCGATCGGATATCTTCAGTCACCCCAACGTAGCGTGGCTCAGCCTGGACATCCGCCACGCGGTAAGGGCGGCCTTTCTTTAACACATAACTTGTCACCCCTTTCCCCAGAGGAATCGAGGTCCACGTATTTTCCTTTACCTTCCCTAGGTGGTACGAGGAGTGCGATATCAATGCGCGCTTATTTTGATCCAGTAACAAGATGCCGAAGTTATCAGGATAGAAGGATCTCCCGATGATGTTCGTAATTTGCTCGATGAGATTGTCTACGTTTTCGGCTCGTGTTCCAGCTAGCGCCACCTCATGTAAAATGGTCAACTCTTTCAACTGCCGCTGCAAGGCTTCATCGGCCTGCTTGTGGGCCGTGATATCGCGGGTCAAGGAACCGACTCGAAAACCCCGGAAGGTCTTAACTGGAAAAATGGTCTGCTCGATATAGCGGCGTTCTCCATCCGGCCGCACTACAATCCCTTCCACGGGACGATTGAATAATGGAGATTCACCCGTACGGACAGCCTCCAGGGCTGTCGAGCGGTAATATTCAAGACGCTCCGGGGTCATTTTTTCCAGGGCCGTGGCGGCAGCCTGTAAATCCCAGAATGGTGTTCCGATTACATCTTCCCGTTTCCGCCCCCAGATATTTTCATTAGCCTGGTTCCATTCGATGACGATTCCCTGCTCGTCGATCAGGATAAAACCCTCGGAGGCTTGCTCGATAATACTGCGGAATTTTGCTTCGCTCTCCCGCAAATCTTGGTCGGCTTTTTTCCGCTCGGTGATATCTTCGTATGTACCGAGGATCCCCTTGACTTTCCCATCGGCATCCAGCAGAGGGATCTTGCTGGTCCGCAACCAGATCTGGCGGCCGTCCGGGGTTGTTTGCGGCTCCTCGTAGTTCAACTTTGGTCGACCGGATTCAATCACCGCCCGGTCATCCGAACGATATAGTTCCGCCTGATCCTTCCACCCCATCTGGAAATCGTTCTTGCCGATCAACTCTTCCGGGGAATGGCAGCCAGCATCCAGGGCGAATGATTGGTTGCTCCCCAGATAATTCGAATCGCGGTCCTTCCAAAAAACGCGCACCGGAATGGTATCCAGGATGGAACGCAACATTTGCTGGGATTCGCGCAAGGCCATCTCCGCCTGCATTCGCTCGGTGATGTCGATCATCACACCTTGCCAGCGGGCTGGCTGATCGGCGTTGCCCTCTAACAAAACAGCTTCATCGTGCAGCCAGGCCACGGAACCATCCGGCCTGAGAATGCGGTAATCAATATTGAAAGGCTGACCGGTTTTATTGGTGCGTTTATGTTCCGCCAGAACGCGCTCTTTATCCTCCGGATGGATCATTTGCCACCAGGTGTTCGCATCGGCAAGCCAGGTCTCCGCCGGGACGCCCGTAACCGTCTCTACCTGTGGGCTGATATACAGGGTCGTACTAAGATCGTCCAGGGCATCGACGTAGATCACTGCCTGCACCTGCTCGACCAGGCCGCGATAGCGCGTCTCGGCCTCCCGCAGCGCGTTCTCGGCGCGTTTGTGCGCGGTGATATCATGCACGATCGCCTGAATATACGGTCTGCCATTCAGAACGATCCGGTTCAAGTTGACTTCTGTGTCAAGCAGCGTGCCATCTGCCGCGTAGATGCTGCCACTCGAAGAATTGTGCTTCCCCACCTATGGTGGCTTTGATCCGGCTGACTATCTCCTTTTTAGAGCTTGAGCCATCCGGTTGGCGCGGTGGTGAGAGTGCCAAGGGAGTGGAACCCAGGATCCTCTCTTTAGCCATGCCAAACAGCTCGATGGCCTTCGAATTGCAATCCACAAAACAATCACCATCCACCAGCAGGATGGCATCATTGGCGGCATTGAAGAGCGTCTGGTACTTCAACTCGCTCTCGGAGATGGCCCGCTGGATCTTTTTCCGCTCCTTCAGTTCTTCCTGGATACCTCGTAAAAGGCGTGCATTGGCTGTCGCGATGGCAGCGTGGTTGGCAAACATGGTCAGCAGCTCTTGATCTTCAGGGGTGAAAGTATGTCCATCGCTGTCCCGCAGGACATCGATCACCCCGATCACCTGGCCCTGCCAGATCATCGGCACGCCCAGCACAGCCCGGAACGGCTTATCTCGATCGAACACCGGAGCGCGCCCCGGCCACTTTCGATAATCGTCAATGATCAAAGGCTTGCCGCTCTCAGCGATCGTCCCGGCCACGCCTTCCCCATATTTGAGCACCGTTCCGGAGTAATCCCGGGGAGTCTGGAAGGTGACCTCCAGGCGGCATTCCCGGGAAGCTGCATCACACAGGTACAGGCCTCCCCCCTTCGCCTCCAGCAGACGGGTTGCCCTTTCCACGATAGTCCGGAGCAGGTCCGGAAGATCATGAGGGACGGTGATATCCAGCACAGTCGCCTGGAGCTCTGCCAGCTCTTCGACGCGCCGGTGGAGCGACTCTGCCACCGGTATGCGAGCCTTTCTTTTGACTGGTTGTTTGGCTGTGCTGGACCTCTGGCCTTTCATGCGTGTCTCCGTACTTGGAACTATACCAGTATGTCTCTACTATTATAGAGCAGATTCCCATACCGGCTGGCATAAGTAGGCCGCATTCCCTTGACAATTATTCCCACCGCCATTATTGTTCCCCGGCATCTTCCAAGGAGCCCGCATGGAAAAATTCTCACCACGACGCCTATTATGGGCCGGTCCACTCACGGCTGGATTGGCCGTTCTGGCCAATCTTCTTTTTTATGCTGTGAGCAAAACCTTGGGCGCGCAATACCGGATGACCTTCGGCGGTCCGTCAAAGCCAGCCATCCCGCTGCCTGTCCTTTCGATCGTCCTCGCCACACTGGTCGCGGCTATCGGGGCTGTTCTGATCTTCGCCCTGCTCTTGAAAATCACGCACGTCCCTCTGCCGCCCTTCCTGTCCATCGCTGCCGCGGCGTTGCTCGTCTCCTTTGGAGGGCCGCTCAGCCTGACGGGCGACACCAGCCTGGCGACCAAACTCCTGTTGAGCAGCATGCACCTCATTTCCGCCATCGTCATTGTCGGCGGCTTGATCCTCTTTACCCGCGAGGGATGAAAGCAGATGACCCAAACCAGGCAGCTGGTAGCGGCTATTAAGAGACATTCACGGGACATGTGAGGAGCCTGCCGGAAAGCGAGGCCGTGCCCAGGGAAAAGTAAAACAAAACGAGCCCTTCCAGGCTCGTCGTTCAGAGGCGTCGACGGGATTTGCCGAGCGCTCCGCAGGAGCGCGAGTCCGTGCCGGTATGACAATAAAAAAAACGAGCCCTTCCAGGCTCGTCCCTCAGAGGCGTCGACGGGATTTGAACCCGTGATCAGGGTTTTGCAGACCCTTGCCTTCCCACTTGGCCACGACGCCGGTATGAAATGCGGATTGAAAATGAGGATTGATGATCGACGGCCCTGTCAATCGGCAACCTCAATCAACAATCCTCAATCTACGATCACCACACTCAAGAGCGGGCGATGGGATTCGAACCCACGACCTTCTCCTTGGCAAGGAGACGTTCTACCACTGAACCACGCCCGCGGATGGCCGTCCTAACCGGCCGAGAGTGCCGAGAGCCAGAATTGAACTGGCGACACCGCAATTTTCAGTCGCGTGCTCTACCAACTGAGCTATCTCGGCCTGGTGACAGGGTCTTTCTTGGGCGGGTGAGATTTTACCCGTTGAAGGATAGATTGTCAAGCAACTGGCGGAGAACTTGCCGCACGGTCTATCAGGTTTTCCTCCCCAGGCAAGGCAAACAGAAGGGCTGCTGGATTTTACACTGATTTTACAAACCAGCCATGCGCCGGTAATCCGAGAGATTTACACTTACCTTGTAAACCTACAAAGGAGAACCGCCATGTCCAAATTCCTCTCTGCACTTCAAAAACCTTTTCTGATCCTCTTAATCCTGGCCACCGGGTTGCTGGCTTTCCCAACGATGGGTGCCCTCGCAGCCGGCCCTGATTCCGTGGGCATTCCTCCGACGGGTCAGCCGGATCCCAGCCGCCTGGAGAACGCCTGGGCCCGCCAGCAGCAGGTTTTCCAGCACCAGGGTAACCGGTTGTCCAAGGCCGGCGAGCTCATCTCCAAGGTGCAGGCCTTGATCGACAAAGCCAATGGAAAAGGCTGGGACACGTCGGCCGTGCAGGCCGCCCTGACTGCCTTCCAATCCGCCGTCCAGGACGCCCAGACCGTGCATGCCGGCGGTACCAGCCTCATCGCCACTCACGCCGGCTTCGACGCCAACGGAAAGGTGACCGACCGGACCCAGGCCGTCGCGACCGTCAAGGCACTCCACCAGGTGATCCAGGATACACGCGCAGCCCTGAACGGCACTGGCAGGGCTCTTGTCCAGGCCCTCAAGGACCTGCGCCTCGCCCACAAGCCCGCTTCGACGCCCGCCCCCAGCACGCCCTGAGTTGATCGCCATTCCGGGCAGGGAGGCAGATATAGCGTGCCTCCCTGCCCTGCTTTTGCAGTAGAATCAATTCAAATAATTTCTCTGCGAGGGCTAAATGGACACTCCTTTATCCAAGAAAGTGATTCACAGCGACAAGGCTCCCAAGGCGATCGGACCGTACTCGGTCGCCATCCGGGCGGGAGCCTTCGTCTTCGCCTCCGGGCAGGCCGGCCTGGATCCCGCCGCGGGAGAGCTGGTCTCCGGCGGGGTCGAGGCCGAAACCCGCCAGGCACTGACCAACCTCAAAAACGTCCTGGAGGCTGCCGGGACCGATCTGTCCCAGGCCGTCAAGACCACCGTTTTTCTCAAGGACATGGGCGATTTCGCCAAAATGAACGCCGTGTACGCTGAATTCTTCCCTGCTGACCCGCCGGCGCGCTCGACCGTTGCGGTGGCCGGGCTGCCAAAAGGAGCCAGCGTGGAGATCGAGGTGGTCGCCCTGGCCAGGCAGGCAGAATGAACGAACTGCTCCTGCTGGTCGATGACGAACCCTCCATCGTCCAGCTCGCCCGCATGTATCTGGAGCGGGAAAAGTTCCGCGTCGAGGCGGTGGGTGACGGCGAAAGCGCCCTGGAGGCCATCTCCCGACTGCAGCCCGCACTGGTCATCCTGGACGTGATGCTTCCGAAAATGGACGGGTTCGAGGTCTGCCGCAAGCTGCGGGCGGAGAACAATCCCGTCGCCATCCTGATGCTGACCGCCCGCGACGAGGACATCGACAAGATCATCGGCCTGGAGCTCGGAGCCGACGACTACTTGACCAAACCGTTCAACCCGCGCGAGCTGGTGGCGCGCGCCAAGGCGATCTTGCGCCGGACCGACCGCCCCGCCCAGCCGGACGACCATCCTGTCCACCTCGGCGACCTGACCATCGATCCCGCCCGCCGCGAAGCCCGCCTCGGCCAGCGGAGCCTCGACCTGCGCACGCAGGAATTCGACCTGCTGCTCACCCTGGCCCAGCACCGCGGCCTGGTGCTCAGCCGTGAGCAGCTGCTCCAGAAGGCCTGGGGCTTCGATTTCTACGGCCAGACCCGCACCGTGGATGTCCACATTGCCCACCTGCGCAAAAAACTGGATGGCAGCTCGGTGAGCATCGAGACGGTGACCGGCATCGGCTACAAGCTGGTGGCCTGATCTGGGCGGTCCGCGGATCATTCTTCTTGGGGAAAAGGCAGCTTCCCAAACCTCATGTTCTCTTCTCTGCGCTCGCGCCTCTGGCTTTCTTACGCCCTACTCGCCTTCACTGCCCTGTTCGTCGTGGCGGCGATCCTGATCATCTATCTGGTCAACAACCCGGTCGCCAACCGGCAGGCGGTCGCCCGCCTGCACGCCGACGAAACAGTCATCCTGAATGAAAAGGCCAGCCTTGCGACCCAGACACCGACGGGGCTGCAGTCCAAGAGCGAAACCTACGACCAGCTTTTCAACGTGCGCGTCATCATCCTGGACCGCAGCCGGCAGATCCTGGCCGATTCACGCCTTGCGACCGCCCCCCCAATTGTCATCCCCACCTTACGAAACTTCCTGCTCAACCCGACCATCAAGGATACCAGCGGTCAGGCGTGGCTGGTGGTCTTGAGCCGCCTCGGCCAGAACCGCTTCCTGGTCCTGGGGGTTCTGCGCCCGCGGGTGGCCTTATTGGCCGTCCTGGCTGATGAGCTCGTCCCGGTGATGACCGTGGCAGGCGTCACGGCGCTCCTGCTCTCGCTCCTGCTGGCCTTTTTGCTCACCCGTTGGATCACCCACCCGCTGCAGGACGTGGTCGCAGCCGCTCACGCCGTCCCGTCCGGGCAGGCAAAGCCTTTGACACCACACGGCCCGCGCGAGGTCCAGGAGCTGACCCGCTCGTTCAACGAGATGGCGGCCCGGGTCCAGGCCAGCCAGAAGTCGCAGCGCGATTTCGTCGCCAACGTTTCGCACGAATTGAAGACCCCGCTCACCTCGGTCCAGGGCTTTGCCCAGGCCATCCTGGACGGCGCCGCCGACACGCCTGATGCGCGCCACCAGGCCGCGGCGGTCATCTACGACGAAGCCGGGCGCATGCACCGCATGGTGCTCGACCTGCTCGACCTTGCCCGCCTGGACGCGGGCACCGCCGATCTGCAGCGCGGCCCCGTGGACATGGCCGCACTGCTCAGGAACCTGGCCGAAAAAATCACCCCCCAGGCGCGCAGCGCTGACGTGGAAATCCGCGTGGAGGCGGCGCCCCTGCCGGCCATCACCGGCGACGGTGACCGGCTGTCCCAGGTATTCACCAACCTGGTGGACAACGCGCTCAAGTACACCCCGGCAGGGGGGCGGATCACGTTGACGGCCTCGGCTGCCGGTTCCGGGGTCCGGGTGGACGTGGCCGACACCGGCTCCGGCATCCCGCCGGAGGCCGTCCCTCACATCTTCGATCGCTTCTACCAGGTGGACCCGGCCCGCCAGGGCGGCCGAAAACACGGAGCCGGCCTGGGTCTGACCATCGCCAGGGAAATCGTCCAGGCGCATGGTGGTACAATAAGCGTCCGAAGCACCCCGGGGCAGGGAAGCACATTCTCCGTGCACCTGCCGCTGGACAGCCGGGAAGCCGCCACGATCGTCCGGCGTAAAAAATAAACCCGCGCGGGACCCAAATCCCCCGAAGAACATATCGAACGACCATGCAGCCAACCGTTTCCATCATCGTCCCCTGTTACAACGAGCAGGCCAGCATTCCCAGCCTGCTCGGGGCCATTTACAACCAGACTTTCCCGCGGACGAAGATGGAGGTGGTCGTGGCGGATGGCATGTCCAGCGACGGGACGCGCGAGGCAATTAGCGAATTCAGCCGGGCGCA
Organism: uncultured Chloroflexia bacterium; assembly: GCA_963739255.1. Taxonomy (GTDB): domain Bacteria; phylum Chloroflexota; class Anaerolineae; order Anaerolineales; family Villigracilaceae; genus UBA877. The sequence goes on along the minus strand of CAVTZT010000007.1, from coordinate 443,476 downwards.
CGCGGACCTGAAGCTGACCGTCGTGGACAATCCCAAGCGGATCATCCCCGCGGCGCTCAACCGCGCCCTGGGCGCGGCGCGCGGCGAGATCATCGTGCGGCTGGACGCGCACTCGCAGCCCTATCCGGATTACGTGGCCCGCTGCGTGGCAGACCTGGAGGCCGGGCTGGGTGCCAACGTCGGCGGGGTGTGGGAGATCCATCCCGGCGCGCAGACCTGGATGGCAAAATCCATCGCCGCCGCGGCCGCCCATCCTCTGGGGGTGGGCGATGCCCTCTACCGTCACGCCGCCAAACCGGCGGCCGTGGACACCGTCCCGTTTGGAGCCTTCAAACGCGAGCTGCTCGCCCTGGCCGGTTTCTTCGACGAGACTCTATTGACCAACGAAGACTATGAGTTCAACGCCCGGGTGCGCAAAGCCGGGGGATGCGTCTGGCTCGACCCCTTTATCCGCTCGATCTATCTTGCCCGGCCCACGCTGGCAGCCCTGGCGAAACAATACGCCCGTTACGGTTTCTGGAAGTGGCGCATGCTGCGCCGCTACCCGGAGACCGTCCGCTGGCGCCAGGCCCTGCCGCCCCTTTTCGTGGCCAGCCTGCTGATCGTGGGAGTCTTGGCAATCTTCGTACCGCTTTTCCGGGCCCTGCTGTCGGCCGAAGTACTCGTCTACCTCGCGGTGCTGGTGGCAGCCGGAGTCCAGGCTGCATTACGCCAAAATAAGGCCTTCCTGGCGGTCGGTATGCCGTTGGCCACGATGACCATGCACGTCCTCTGGGGTGCAGGCTTTTTATGGAGTATGATTAGGGGGATTTTCACTCCCGGAGCGGCGAAAAGGAAGTAAATGCACCCTTCTGCAAGACCCAAACTGTCCGGCTGGCGTGTTCGTCCGCGCGAGCAGCGCACCCTCCTGCTGATCGGCGACCTGCTGGTGGCCTATCTGGCCCTGGCGGCAGCGATCTATGCCTGGAGCCTGCGCGACCAATGGCACTTTACGTTCTTCAGCGACCGCCTCCAGACCTGGTACTACTTTGTCCCGCTTTTCTGGCTGCTCCTGCTGGTGGAATTGTACGAGCCGCACCGGGCCAACAACTGGCGCCTGACCGTGCGCGGCATCCTGATCGCCGCCCTGACCGGCCTGATCTTCTATACAATGATCTTCTTCCTGGTCGATCGCGCCCTGGCGCGCATCGGGATCGGTTTTTTCCTTGTTTTCGCCTCCATCTTAACTCTCCTTTGGCGACTGCTTTTTATCAGCATCTTCACCGCCCCGGCCTTCATGCGCCGCGTCCTGGTGATCGGAGCCGGGAATGCCGGGAGGACCCTCGCCCAGGCGTACAAGAACCTGTGGCCGCCTCCTTTTTACCTGGTCGGTTTCATTGACGACGACCCGTCCAAGCAAGGCTTGAAATTCGAAAGCTACCCGGTGCTTGCCGGCAGCGACATGCTCCTGATGATGATCGAAAAAGAGGCCATTTCCGACCTGGTGGTCGCCATCACCGGTGAGATGCAGGGTGCCACCTTCCAGACCATCCTGGATGCCCAGGACCGCGGGGTGGAGGTGATCCCGATGCCGGCCCTGTACGAAGAGTTGATGGGCCGCGTCCCGGTCCATCACCTCGAGAGTGAATGGCTGATCCGTTCGTTCGTGGTCGAGGCCCGGGCGGGCGGTTTTTACGAGACCGGCAAGCGTCTGCTGGATCTCCTTGCCAGCCTGGCTGGATTGGGGGTCTACCTCGTCCTGTACCCGTTCATCGCCCTCATCATCACCATCGACAGCGGGTCCCCGATCATCTACTCGCAGATGCGCTCGGGGAAAGGCGGCCGACCTTACCGCATCCACAAATTCCGCACCATGCGCCAGGACGCCGAGAAGGACGGCCAGGCGCGCATGGCCCAGGAGAGCGACGACCGTGTCACGCGCGTGGGCTACTTCCTGCGCCGCACCCATCTGGACGAGCTGCCCCAATTTTGGAATGTCCTGCGCGGCGAGATGAGCATGGTCGGCCCGCGTTCGGAGCGTCCGGAATGGGTGACCCACTTCGAGAAGCAGATCCCCTTTTACCGGGCCAGGCTGCTGGTCAAGCCGGGCATCACCGGCTGGGCCCAGGTCAACTACGGCTACGTGTCCACCGTCGAGGAGACCACCCTGAAGCTGGAATACGACCTCTACTACATCAAGCATCGCAGCATTTTAATGGATCTGACCATCATCCTGCGCACCGTCGGGCAAATGATCGGTTTCCGCGGGAGATAGCATGGCAAAAATCCTGGTCACCGGCGGAGCCGGATTCATCGGTTCACACATCGTCGAGCAGGCGCTGCGGCGCGGCGATGCCGTGCGCGTGCTGGACAATTTCTCGACCGGCCGGCGGGAAAACCTGGATCGCCTGCAGGGAGACCTGGAGGTGCTGGAGGGCGACTTGCGCGACCCGCGCATGGTCAAGCAGGCCGTTCAGGGTGTCGAGCTGGTCTTCCACCAGGCAGCTTTCATCTCCGTGCCCCAGTCAATGCAAGAACCCGAGACCTGCTTTGCCATCAACGTCACCGGGACGGTGACCCTGCTCGAGGCCGCGCGCCAGGCCGGGGTCCGGAGAGTCATGCTGGCCTCCAGCACGGCCGTCTACGGGGACACGGACGTCTTTCCGACCCCGGAGGAGACGCCGCTGCGGCCGCTCTCGCCCTATGCGCTCTCCAAGCAGGTGAGCGAGCTCTACGCCGCTCTCTATACGCGAGCACTCGGCCTGCCGGTGGTCGCCCTGCGCTATTTCAACGTCTACGGCCCGCGCCAGCGGCCCGATTCCGAGTACGCCGCGGCAATTCCAATCTTCGTGCGTCTGCTGGCCGCCGGTCAGCCCCTGACCATCTTCGGCAACGGCAGGCAGTCGCGCGATTTCATCTTCGTCTCCGACGTGGCGCACGCCAACCTGCTGGCAGCCGAAACAGACCGGGCTGCAGGAGAAGCGATCAACATCTGCACCGGAAGCGAGATCAGCGTGCTCGACCTGCTGGAGCAATTGAGCGAGCTTGCCCGCGCGGCGGGCCCGAGGTCAATTTCGCCCCGCCGCGGCCGGGCGACATCTACCGCTCGGTCGGAAGCCCGGACAAGGCGGAACGGCTGCTGGGATTTCGCGCCGCCACCCCGCTCGCCAAAGGATTGAAACAAACTCTTGATTGGATGCGTTCATGAAAGCAAAAAACCGTTTTCAGATCCGTAACCGTTACGTCTTGCTGGTCGACCTCTTCCTGACTGCAGCCTGCGTGCTGGGGGCATATGCGCTGCGCCTGGAAGGGATCTTCTATTACCAATACCTGCCCTCCGCCTACTGGATGATCGGGGTGAGCTTGCTGATCAAACCCATCATCTACTATTTCTTCGGCCTGTACCGCCGCCTGTGGGCATATGCCAGCACAAATGAACTGAAGCTGATCAGCGCAGCGGTGACCGTAGCCTCAGGCGCCGTCTCGGCACTGATGATCGCCCTGCTTACGGCGCGCATGTTCGTCGGGTTTCCACGCTTCGTCCTGATCATCGACTGGCTGCTCTCCCTGGTGTGCATCGGCGGCTTCCGCTTCTCCCTGCGCCTGATCTCCGAGAGCCGCGCGGCTGGGGAAAGGCCGCTTCCGGGTGCCGCCCACGGCGTGCTCATCATCGGCGCGGGGGATGCCGGGGCGCTGGTCGTGCGGGAAATGCAGAAGAATCCACAGCTCGGCCTGCGGCCGATGGGCTACCTGGACGACGACACGAGCAAGCAGAAACATCAAATCTACGGGGTCCCGGTGGTCGGGAGGCTGGCGGACCTCAACCGGGTCCTGACCAACCGCCGGGTCGATGAGGTCATCATCGCCATCCCCAGCGCAGGCGGCAAGATCGTCCGCATGGTGACCGACATCTGCCGTTTGAAAGGCGTGCCCTTCCGCACCATGCCGGGCTTGTACGAACTGATCGGCGGCAAGGTCAGCGTGAACCGGCTGCGTGAGGTGGACATCACCGACCTGCTGCGCCGTGAGCCCGCCCAGATCCAGAACGAGCTGATCGGCGCCGCCCTGACCGGCAAGCGCGTGCTGGTGACCGGGGCGGGCGGCTCGATCGGGCTCGAGCTCTGCCGCCAGATTTCACGCTGGGGCCCCGGCATGCTCGTCCTGCTCGGCCACGGGGAAAACAGCATCTTCGAAGCGACCCTCGAGCTGCAGGAGGATTTCCCCACCCTGCCCCTCCAGCCGGTCATCGCCGACATCCGTGACCAGTCGCGGCTGCAGGCGGTCTTCGAAAACTTCCGCCCACAGGTCGTCTTCCACGCCGCGGCGCACAAGCACGTTCCGCTCATGGAAAGCAACGTCGAGGAAGCCGTCACCAACAACGTCATCGGGACACGCAACGTCGTCCAGGCAGCCGTGGCAGCGGAAACGGAACGCCTGGTGCTGATCTCCACCGACAAAGCGGTCCGCCCGGCCAACGTCATGGGGGCCACCAAAAGGGTGGCCGAGATGATCGTCCTGGACGCGGCGCAGCGCACCGGGCGGGCTTTTTCAGTCGTGCGCTTCGGGAACGTGCTGGGCAGCCGGGGCAGTGTCGTGCCGCTCTTCAAACGGCAGATCGCCCACGGCGGTCCGGTGACCGTCACCCATCCGGACATGAAGCGTTATTTCATGACCATCCCCGAGGCCGTCCACCTGGTCCTGCAGGCTGCGGCGATGGGCCAGGGCGGCGAGGTCTTCCTGCTCAACATGGGCCAGCAGGTGCGCATCCTCGACCTGGCCGAAGACCTGATCCGCCTGTCAGGCCTGGAACCCGGCAAGGACATCGAGGTGGTCTTCACCGGGATCCGGCCCGGAGAGAAGCTGAGCGAAGATCTGTGGGAGGTAAATGCCCAATACCAGGCCACGGACCATCCCGATATCTTCCGCCTCGCCGCGGAGGAGGCCAATCTCCCGGCCAACCTGCAGCAGAGCATCGACGAGCTTCACCACCTGGCCAAGGAAGGCGAGACGACCGCCATCCTGAACCTGCTGGACGAGACCATCCCGGGCGCAGCAGTGCGCGCCACGCCCCCGCCCAACCTGACCGCCATCATCTGAGCCATCCGGAGACACGCCGCTTCATGCCCGAACTCAACCTCGCAGAGTGGAATGCCTTTCTCGAAAAACACCCGGACGTCCACCTCCTTCAGACTGGCGAATGGGGGGAGCTGAAATCCTCCTTCGGCTGGAGCGCCGTGCGCCTGGTGGTCGAAGACATCGGCGTCCAGATCCTGTTCAGGCGCATCCCGCTGGGGCTCACGTTTGCCTACATCCCCAAGGGTCCACTGCTGCCCAAGGACAAGCCGCCGCTTGCCGTGGTGGCAAGGTTCTGGGCGGAGGTGAACCGCCTCTGCCGCAGGCGGCGGGCGATCTTCTTGAAAGTCGAGCAGAATGTCTGGGCGTCCGAAGATGAGAACGCCGTCCCCTCCCCAGGGCTGTCGATGAACCCCAGTCCCCTGAACGTCCAGCCCGCCTGCACCCTGATCATCGACCTGACGGGCAGCGAGGAGGAGATCTTCGAGCGCATGAAGCCGAAGACGCGCTATAACATCCGCCTGGCAGGTAGAAAAGGAGTAGTGGTGCATGCCACAGATGACCTGCAGGGCTTCTACCAGGTGATGCAGGTCACCAGCCGGCGCATGGACTTCCACGTCCATTCCCTCGAGTATTACCGCCGCGCCTATGAGTTATTTCATCCCAAAGGCATGTGCGAGCTGCTGGTGGCGGAATGTGAAGGCAGGCTCCTGGCAACCGTCATGGTCTTTGCCAGCGGGAGGCAGGCGTATTATCTCTACGGCGCCTCCTCCGACGAAGAGCGCAACCGTAAAGCGACCTACCCGCTGCAATGGGAAGCCATCCTGTGGGCAAAGCGGCGCGGCTGCCGTGAGTACGACATGTGGGGCGTCCCGAACGAAGATGAGGGAACCCTGGAAGCCTCCGGCGAGGAGCGTGAAGACGGCCTGTGGGGCGTCTATCGTTTCAAGAAAGGCTTCGGCGGGACGTTCAAACGCAGCGTCCCGACCCTGGACCGGGTCTACAACCCGGCCCTGTACCGGCTGTACCTGTGGCGATTTTCGGGAAGCGGCCAGGATTGACCGATTCGGATTTCCCCATGCAAGCCTTTAATGGATCCCCCCAGGAGTGGAACCGGCTCGTCGCCGGTCTGCCCGGCCCGCATCTGCTGCAGACCTGGGAATGGTCGCAGGTCAAGGCCAAATACGGCTGGCAGGCGCTGCCCTTCGTGTGGCCTGCGCCCGCCGGTGCGCGCGCCGCGGCAATGGTCCTCAAGCGCAGCCTGCCCGTCGCCGGCTTCGCCAGGCGGATGGCGGTCTTCTACATCCCAAAGGGTCCGCTCCTGGATTGGTCGGATGCGGATCTGCGACGAGGCGTGCTGGAAGACCTGCAAGCCTTCGCCCGCCGCCAGGGGGCAATCTTCCTGAAGATCGACCCGGACGTCGTCCTGGGGATGGGCATCCCCGGCAGCCCGGAAGCGATCGAAGAGCCCGCCGGGGAAGAGGTCCGCTCCGACCTGGCCCGGAGGGGCTGGCAGTTCTCCCAGGACCAGGTCCAGTTCCGCAACACGGTGCTGGTCAACCTGCGCCCGTCGGAAGAGGAAATGCTCGAGCGCATGAAACAAAAGGCGCGCTACAACGTACGCCTGGCTGCCCGCAAAGGCGTCGTGGTGCGGCCGGCAGCCAGCGCTGACCTGCCCAGCCTCTACCGCATGTACGCCGAGACCTCGGTCCGGGATGGCTTCATCATCCGGGAGGAGGGTTACTACCAGACCGTCTGGCGCACCTTCATCCAACAACCATCAAGCACAAGTCCATTATCGGATGTGCCATTTTCCGAGCCGTTGATCGCCGAAGTGGATGGCCAGCCGGTGGCAGCAGTCTCGGTTTTCTACTTCGCCGGGGAGGCCTATTACCTGTTCGGCATGTCGTGCGACGCCCATCGCGAGAAGATGCCCAATGCGCTGCTCCAATGGGAAGCCATGCGCCGGGCAAAGGCTTACGGCTGCCGCAGTTACAATCTGTGGGGTGCCCCGGACGAGTTCAACGAGGCGGACGGCCTGTGGGGGGTGTTCCGCTTCAAGGAAGGGCTGGGCGGCACCGTGATGCGCACGATCGGCGCCTGGGACTTCCCCGCCAGCCCGCTGCTGTACAAGCTGTACACCCAAGTCCTGCCGCGCCTGCTGGACGTGATGCGCTGGCGCGGGCGGAGGCATACGCGGCAAAGCATTGGAGGATAAGATCCACGAAGAACACGAAGGGCACTAAATTGGTTTGAAAAAAGGAGGGTCTATGACTGAACTATTTCTGAAGGATGAAGTCTATGCGATCATAGGCGCAGCAATTGAAGTCCATAAGACGCTGGGTTGCGGTTTTTTGGAGTTTGTCTATCAAGAGGCTATGGAAATTGAGTCATCCATGCGGGAGCTTGCATACGAACCGCAAAAAACAATCACAATTCAATATAAGGGGCGCCGTCTTAAGAAGGAATATATCGCTGACCTGATATACTTCGAACAGGTCATCGTTGAGTTGAAAGCCTTGGACAGCTTGAGCGGTAAAGAAGAAGCGCAAATCCTGAATTACCTAAAGGCGACTGGTATGAAAGTTGGTGTCTTGATCAACTTCGGTAGCCATCCCAAATTGGAATGGAAACGTTTTGTACTTTGATCTTTCGAAGCGTCTCTCTTCATCCTTTTTGATAGTTTTTGCTATTAATAGTCATCATCCCTTGGTGCTTCTTCGTGTCCTTCGTGGAGAATATTTATGATCCCTCGCCTAAAATTTGCCCACCTCCCCACCCCCATCGAGCCTCTGCCGCGCCTGACACAGGCGCTCGGCGGCCCGCACCTGTACGTTAAACGCGACGATCAGACCGGCCTGGCTTTCGGCGGGAACAAGACCCGCAAGCTGGAGTTCCTGGTCGCCGAGGCGCAGGCTCAGGGTGCAAACATGCTGATCACCGCCGGTGCGCTACAATCCAATCATTGCCGCCAGACCGCCGCAGCCGCAGCCCGCTTCGGCTTCGCCTGCACGCTGGTGCTGGTCGGTGAGCCGCCTGCCGAGGCCAGCGGCAACCTGCTGCTTGACCGGCTCTTCGGGGCGCAGCTTGTCTGGACGGAAAAAGCCCGCCGGGAAGCGGTCCTTCAGGAGACCTTCGACAAGGCCCGGGCACAGGGACACAAACCCTACCTGGTCCCTTATGGCGGCTCGAATTCCACCGGGGCGCTGGGATACGTCTTTGCGATCGAGGAACTGATGGCGCAGGAGGCGCCGGCCGACTGGGTCGTCTTCGCCTCGTCATCCGGCGGGACGCAGTCCGGCCTGGTGCTGGGGGCGCGCCACTTCAGTTTCCCGGGCAAGGTCCTGGGCATCAGCGTGGATGAGCCGCAGAGCGTGCTTCAGGAGCGCGTCGCCAGGCTGGCGACGGAGACTTCGTTAAAGCTGGGGCAGCGCCTGGAGTTCACCCCGCAGGAAATCCTGGTCAACGCGGATTATTGCTCCTCCGGATACGGCGTGCTGACGCCCGCGGAACGCGAAGCCGTCGGCTTGTTTGCCAGGCTGGAAGGCCTGCTGCTCGACCCGGTTTACACCGGACGGGCGGCTGCCGGGTTGATCGACCTGATCCGCAAGGGCTTCTTTAAAAAGGCGAGCGCGTGCTCTTCTTGCACACCGGCGGGCAGCCGGCGCTTTTTGCTGACCGTTACCAGACTGAGTTGGTTTAAAACGAAAACTCCCGCGGGTTGGTCCAGGCGGAAGTCTTTTAGTGTAGACGAAATAGTTTAGATCCCTAGCAGCACGATTGCTCCGCCGCCTCCGAGCAGGATGAGATGCCGTGGGCTGCCGCCCCCCTTCACTGTTCCAATCAGTTTGGTGCCCCGGAAAACCGAGCAGTCACCGGAAGACTCGAGCCTGACCTCGCCGATCTTGCTGTCCCGGCGCATGATCTGTCCCACGTTGGCCATATAGCGGTCCAGCGAAATATTGGCGATGCATTCCTCCCCGCGATAGACATACGCCAGGTGATCGACGTTGGTCTCATCCCCCCAATCGATCTCCACACGGCCCACACGGACGTTACTATCGTTGTTGATGTAACCGATATCAACGCGCTCGGTGTCGACCTCCCCCATGAAAAGCGCTGTACTATAAATTTGGATCGTCATACTTTCATCCCGTCACCCGCGAAGGACTTCCTCTCACGTAAAGTTTAACATACACTTGGGTTAGTTTCAAGACGTCATTTTGGACCTTCACGGCTTGCTTAAAGTCGAGTTGTTGGTCTTCTTCTCGAGGAAACGGGGGAAGTTTTTCCCCATTCCCCTGACCCCCTTCCCCAAGGAAGGGGGAAAAGAGGCGAAAAAAAGGGGTGGGGCAAACTAGCGGAACTATAAGCTCCCTGTTGGACCTTTGCGGGCGGGATGCCGCACCAGACAGGCAGGCATCATGAACCGGGCCGGGGTTTCCACTCCGGCCCGGTATTTTTACGGCTCGACCGCCAGGGAGGTTTCGATCAGATCTGGGGAGAACACCTCATCACGGTTTTTCCAACCAAACAACTGCCGGCGGACGGCTTCAGTGTCCAACCTTTCAAGGATGTTAATGCCCGCTTCCGACAGGCACGTCTTCGTCGTGCAATCCATTCCAAGCGAAACATGGAAAAGCTCATAGACTGTCCCGGAATGGTCATCGGCAGCGAGGCGGTTGACGGACAAGCGGCTGCATTCCACGCACAGGTGGACGAGCATCAGTTCGCCGTGGCCGGGGCAATACTTCTTGGCCGACCTCTTGAAAGTCAGCCCGATCGGCTGCATGCCGGCCTTGCACGCCGACAGGCGGTCACCGGCCGCGTGCAGATCGAGGTGCCGGGACCATAAGCAATATGGGCAGTGATTACGGTTACACACGCCGGAGCATGCGGTCGATGAATCAACATAGCCATGGCAATGGAGACAGGTAAAACCTTGTTCCTGCCGCCTCCAGGAAACACCTCTAAATCGACCGTGACCGGCGCTTTCTTGGTGAACCTGCGGGTATTTCATACAAAGCGAATCTCCTCTTTCAAACGCAAAAAGCTTTGATAGCGGCGCGGGCTGATCTCTCCGTCCTGGACCGCTTTGCGGATGGCACAGCCGGGCTCGACATCATGACGGCAGTCCAATCCGAATTTACAGCTTCCGACCAGCGGGCGCATCTCGCGGAAGAACAGCGCCAGATTGTCATCGTCCACATCCCAAAGGCCGAACTCGCGTATCCCTGGAGTGTCCATGACGGCACCTCCGATCTCAAGGGGGATCATCTCGACGTTGGTCGTGGTGTGCCGTCCTTTTCCGGTAGCTTGACTCACGGCTTTGACCCGCAGACCCAGGCCAGGTTGGATGGCATTCAACAGTGCGGTTTTGCCCACGCCCGACTTCCCCAAGAAGACCGAAACGCGCCCGGCCAGGGCCTGTTTGAGCGCCGGGATGCCTTCCCCGCTGATCGAGCTGGTCAACACGACCGGGTAGCCGATGGTACGATACTCTTCCAGCTCCGCCTCAAGTTCCTTCTGCTTCGAATCGACGCCGGACTGGACGAGGTCCATTTTGGTGATGCAAATCAAGGCCGGCAGGTCGAGCGATTCGGTCGAAGCCAGGGTGCGGTCGAGCAGGTTCCACTTGGGCGGCGGGGCGGCAGCGGAGAACACGGGTACAACCTGGTCCAGGTTGGCGACGATCACCTGTTCGAAGGGATGCGCCGAAGGCATCGGGACCGGGGAGCGGCGCGCCAGCCGGTTGCGGCGCGGCAGGACTGCGATGATCTGTCCACTCCCGCCTCCCAGATCGACGATCCGGACCTCATCCCCGACCACGACCGGCTCGAAATGCTCGATAGACTTTACCTCCATGACCACGTGACGCAAGGAGGTCGGATCGGCAATGGGGTAGATCAACTGCTTGCGCAGCAAAGACGTCAGCGTGCAGGACAGGATGCGTCCGCCGGCATTGACCTCATAGCTGCCGACGGTCTTCCTGACCACCACACCCTGTTCGTTCGCATTGGTATTACGAGTATTCATGGATGCTTCCTAACCTGAAACAAAAAAGCCAGCCACAGGATGGATCCCGTGGCTGGCAGGTCTGACTTGCCCGGCGGCGGAACTCCGGCCTCAGGCGAGGCGCGGAACTCGATCCGCTGGCAATTTAAATCAAAGCCACGGGGCACGCATGCACCCGTGGCGGAGGACGTCAATCAGGCAGAAAGCCGGAAACCTCTCGGATCACAGGCGCACACATGCAATCGAATCGCGGACAAGGACCGATGCCATATTTAACATAAAACTGTGTGCGCTCCTTTCTTTAGTGTTTGGTTTGACAACGAGCCAAGCTTATCACGGACTGCGCCGAACTGTCAAGCGCAGGCTTCTGGCATTCGGACAAAAGTTCGGACATTCACCGCGCACCGTCCCGGTGCCCTTCCGGGATAGCCCGCACACCGTCCCGGCGTCCTTCCGGGAAAGAGCGCGGAGAAATCTTTGAAAAAGCTCCGCGTTCTCGGCGATCTCGGCGGTAAAAACGGCGATAACCATATTTGTCCGAACTCATGTCCAAACTTCAACGGCTGCATGCCCTGCCGGGCAGGACTTTATTTTCTTTCAACCGTTTTCACGCGCACGTCGACCGCCAGCGCCCCGCGGCCCATCACCCGCAGCGGGTTGATCTCGATCTCATCGATCTGCGGGCAGTCGCTCACCAGCTGTGCCAGGCGCTGCAGGATCTCCTTCACTGCCTCCGCATCGGCGGGCGGAAGGCTGCGGTAGCCGGCCAGCTTGCGGCCCGCCCAGGTGCGCTGCAGCAGCTCGTCCGCCTCGGACGGCAGCAGCGGGGCCAGGGCGAAGGCGACGTCCTTCAGGCCCTCCACCTCCACGCCGCCGGAACCGAACATCATCAGAGGGCCGAACTGCGGGTCGCGGCTTGCGCCGAGGATGACCTCCTGCCCGTCCGGCAGCATGCGCTGCACCAGGACGCCGTCGATGTGTGCCTCCGGCCTGGCAGACCGGGCGCGTTCAGTCACCGCCAGGAAACCGGCCGCAGCCTCCGATGGGGATCCGACACCCATCAGCACGCCGCCCACGTCCGACTTGTGAGGGATGTCCACCGAGGCGACTTTCAGCACAACCGGGAAGCCCAGTTCGCCGGCGATTTTAGCGGCTTCCTTCCCCGTCCGGGCCAGCCGGACCTGGGCGGTCGGGATGCCGTACGCGGCCATCAAATGGTCGGCGGCCTCGGGGTCCAGGAAGGTGCCGGGGCTTGATCCAGCGAGTACGGCCTGGGCGGCTTGCGGGTCGATTTCCGGCCAGGTACGCGGGCTTTCTTCAGTCCTCGCCAGAAATTCCGAACGATGCACCAGGGCGGCCATGGTCGCCACGGCACGCTCCGGAAACGGGTACTCGGGCAGGCCGGCCGCGCGCAGGAGCCCCGCCGCCTTGCGAATCGACGGCCCGCCCATCAGCGCCACCAGGACCGGCTTGGAGGCAGTCCGGATGAGTGGAATCAATGCTTCGGCGATCACCTCGGCAGGGTCCGTGGGGGGCGGCGGCAGGATGACCAGCACGCCATCCACGCCGGGATCGTCGAGCAGCAGGCGCAGGCAGGCGGCGTACATGTCATGCGTTGCTCCGCCCAGCATGTCGACGGGGTCCTGCAGGCTGGCTGCCGGAGGCAAGACCTCCTTCAATGCTTTCTTCGTGTCCAGGCCGATCTCCGCCAGGAGCAGGCCGTTCGCCTCCAACATGTCGGAGGCGATGACCCCCGGCCCGCCGGCGTTGGTCAGGATTGCCACGCGCCGTCCGGCCGGCAGCGGGCAGGCAGCCAGGGCGGCTCCCCAGTCGAACAGCTCTTCGATCGACGCGGCGCGCAGCACTCCGGACCGCCGGAAGGCGGCCGCATAGGCAGCATCCTGCCCGGCCAGGGCCCCGGTGTGGGATGCGGCGGCGCGCTGTCCGCTGGCAAACCGTCCGACCTTCAAAGCCACGACCGGCTTGAGGCGCGCTGCCCGGCCGGCCGCCTCGATAAAACGCCTCCCGTCGCGTACACTCTCGATGTACAGGGTCAATGCGCGCGTGTTTTCGTCCTCGGCCGCCGCAGCCAGCATATCCGTCTCATTCACATCGGCCTGGTTGCCCAGGCTGATCAGGCGCGAAAAACCGAACCCCTGCTCCTGCGCCCAGTCGATGACCAGGTCACAGATCGCTCCGGATTGGGAGATGAACGCCAGCTCGCCCCTGGGCGGCGGCGGCAGGGTCAGGAAGGAGGTGTCCAACGGCAGGTGCGTGTCGATCAGGCCGATGCAGTTGGGGCCGATCAGGCGGACGGCGTGCCGGCTGGCGATCTCCAGGCACTCGGCCTCCAGGGCCGCACCCTCGGGCCCGACCTCCCGGAACCCGCCCGAGGCGATGATCGCCGCCCGGATGCCGCGCCCGGCAATCTCGATCAAAGCTGCTGGAGTCGATGGAGCGGGTACGATCAACACCGCCAGGTCGACCGGGTCCGGGACCTCGGCGACCGTCCGGTGGATCGGCCGTCCGAAAAGCTCCCCGCCTTTCGGATTGACGAAGTGGATCGCGCCCGGGTAGCCGCTGCGTACCAGGTTGCGTGCGACGGCGTGGCCGAGCTTGGCCGGGTCGGTCGAGGCGCCGACCACGACCACGCCTTGGGGGCTGAAAAACGGCGAAAGGGTAGCATCCATGCGTAAATTATACGACAGGACCCATCCTGATTTTTCCTCCTTGGAGACCACCACGAGAGAGCCTTTGTGTTGATCAGAGGATGAGAAACGATCCGTAGATGGTAACTGCAGACCCCTAGAGTATAATTGGATGAAATGAACGCACGACCTTCCTTCCGACCATACCTAGCTGCGACCATTTCCCTGCTCGTCCTCGGACTTGGCGCGTGGGCTGCGGCCGTGTTTGCGCTCAAGCCCACCATCCTGCCACGCTGGTTGTTTTTTTTCGGTTGGAACCTGGCCCTGACCGGCCTGGCCATACCGTTCACCTGGTTCTTCAACCTGCGTTTCCCCAGCGACCCGCCGGCCGAGCCGGCGGTGATCGTCCGCCAGGCCATCTGGGTGGGGGTCTACGGTGCAACCCTGCTCTGGCTGCAAACCGTCCGCCTGGTCACGATCTGGATGGTCCTGGGGCTGGCCCTCGGTGTGATCGCGATCGAGTACCTGATCCGCATGCGCGAGCGCTCGCGCTGGAAACCGGCCCCACCGCCGGAGCCGCCCGCCCCCAATTCCGAAGCCCGCCCGCCGCATGCCTGAGCTGCGTTCCCTTCCCTCCATCGAACAGCTTCTCCAGACCAAACTGGCTGCAGAGTTGATTGCGTCGTTCGGCCGGCCGCTGGCACTGCAGGCGATCCGCCTCAGCGTGAATGACGTGCGCCAGGAGCTCACCGCGGGCAGCCAAAAGACCATCCCGGATCGCGAACATCTGCTCGAGAATGCCCGCAGGAAGCTGCATGAGTGGACGAAGCCCACCCTGATTCCGGTGATCAATGCCACTGGCGTCATCCTGCACACCAACCTGGGGCGCGCCCCGCTCAGTCCGGCAGCCGTCCAATACATGGAAGCGGTGGCGCGCGGCTACTCCAACCTCGAGCTGGACCTGGCGACCGGCAAGCGCGGCTCGCGCCTGGTCCATGCCGAGGGGCTGCTGCGCCGCCTGACCGGTGCCGAGGCGGCCGTGGTGGTCAACAACAATGCAGCCGCGGTGCTGCTGATCCTGGGCGCGCTGGCCAGCCGCAAGCGCGTCATCCTGGCCAGGTCCCAGCTGGTCGAGATCGGCGGCGGCTTTCGCATCCCGGACGTGATGAAGCAGTCCGGGGCAAAACTGGTCGAGGTGGGCACGACCAACCGCATCCACCTGGGGGATTATGAAGAGGCACTGGCCGAGCCGGCTGCCCTGATCATGGTCGTCCACCGCTCGAACTTCAAGATCGTCGGCTTTACCGAGGAGCCGGAACGCAAGGAAATCGCAAAACTTGCGCACGAGCATGGGGTTATTCTCGTAGATGACCTCGGCTCCGGAGCGCTCATGCCGACCGAATCCTACGGTCTGGGACACGAGCCGACGGTCCAGGAGTTGCTGGAGGCCGGCGCGGACCTGGTATGCTTTTCCGGGGACAAATTGCTCGGCGGTCCCCAGGCCGGGATCATTCTCGGGAAAGCGGCGCTCCTGGACAAGATCAAGAAGCACCCGCTGGCACGCGCCGTGCGCTCCGACAAGCTCAGTCTGGCCGGACTGACCGCCACGCTGCTGCACTACCTGCGGGACGAGGCCGAGCGCGAGATCCCCATCTGGCGCATGCTGGCAAGCTCGCCGAGACAGATCAAGGCGCGCGCCGAAGGCTGGGCCCAGGAGCTCGGCCTGGGCAAGGTGATCGCCGCACAGTCGACCGTCGGTGGAGGCAGCCTGCCGGGTGAGACCATGCCAACCTGGGCATTGGCCCTGGAGGTGGAGAACCCGGATAGGCTGCTGGAAAAGCTGCGCCGCCAGCAGCCGCCGATCATCGCCCGCACCGAGGACGACCGCGTCCTGCTCGACCCGCGCACGGTGCTGCCGGAACAGGACGGCGCCCTGCTGGTCAACCTGTCCAATCTTCTGGGTTCTATCAGGCATCCAAAGTAATTCTTGAATCCCATCTTTCGATTGTCGCAAAGCTTATGACTCTCCATTCCGATCATGCCCGCGTGTTGAAAGCCACCAGCCGGACCTTTTTTATACCCATCACGCGCCTGCCAGCCCGGTTGCAGGAGACGGTCGCCGCCGCTTACCTGTGCATGCGTGCCATCGACGAGATCGAAGACCATCCCGAATTAGACAGCAGGACCAAGGCAACCTTGCTGCGCAGCCTGGGGCCGATCCTGCAGGGGCAGATCGGTCTGCATAACCCGGTCAACACCCTGCCTGCCCTGCAAGCCATCTTTGCTCCCTTCCATGCCGTCCTGCCGGAGGTGACGCTACGCATCGGGGAATGGCTGCTGAGCGCCCCACCCGGAATCGCGCCGCGCGTCTGGGATGCGACCATCGCCATGGCGGAACGCATGGCTTACTGGGTGGACAACCACTGGCAGATCCGCACCGAGACCGACCTGGACGGTTATACGTTCAGTGTGGCCGGCGCGGTCGGCCTGCTGATCTGCGACGTCTGGGGCTGGTTCGACGGCACGCAGATCGACCGCATGTGCGCCATCCAGTTCGGCCGCGGCCTGCAGGCGGTCAATATCATCCGCAACCGGGCGGAGGATGTGCAACGCGGCGTGGATTTCTACCCCGCCGGCTGGAACGAGCGGCGCATGTTCGCCTACGCCCGCAACTACCTCAACCTGGCCAGGTCGGGGGTCGAGTCCATGCCGAAGGGGTCCTTCAAATATTTCGTCGAAATTCCCCTGCTCCTGGCCGAAGCCACCCTCAACGCCATTCAGAACGGCACCGGCAAGCTCAGCCGCGAGCAGGTTGTGCAGATCGTCGGGCAGGTGTAAAAAGATTCAACGCGAATTACGCAAAAGTGCGACATCGTACCCGAAGGGTAATGACGCGAATGACTTATAAAGCTTGATGTTATGAAGGTTAAGGGAGGAAACGATGACTGGCGTAATTGTCGAGAAAGAGCTTTCTTTTATGATCATGAAGGCCGCCTTTGAAGTTCATAATCATTTGGGCCCTGGCTTTTTAGAATCTCTTTATGAAGAAGCCATGGCATTAGAGCTCAAGGCACAAGGGACGGAAATAACTCGTCAAAAAAAAGTGATCGTAAAGTACAAAGGCCAAGTCATTGGCGAACATATTTTAGATGCGGTTATAAACCATAAGATAATCCTGGAATATAAAGCCGTCTCAGATTTAGCCCCCATTCACGAACAACAGGCACTTTCCTATCTCAAAGCCACCGGCTTGCCCCTGGCAATCGTCATCAACTTCGGCAGGTCGCGCGTCCAATATAGCCGAGTGGTCAATACACCCGAAAAAACCATCCGCTCATCGCGGATTCCTCCAGCTCTCAAAAAACAGCCCTAGAGCGCGATAACCAAAAACCTCACACCCTTATTCGCGTTATTCGTCCATTCGTGTCATTCGCGTTTAAAAACCTCAAGGAGCAATCAAAATGAAATCCGATCTCGATGCCCTCATGCACTCC
Organism: uncultured Chloroflexia bacterium; assembly: GCA_963739255.1. GTDB lineage: Bacteria > Chloroflexota > Anaerolineae > Anaerolineales > Villigracilaceae > UBA877. The sequence goes on along the minus strand of CAVTZT010000007.1, from coordinate 426,267 downwards.
AAAAACCTCGACGCCCTGATGGTGGTCGGCGCTGGCGATCACAATCCCCCCATGATTTATATGACCGGCGGAGGCAACTTCGCCGGCGCAACTTTGATCAAGAAGCGCGACGAGGCACCGGTGCTGTTTTGCGGGGACATGGAACGCGAGGAAGCCGCCAAATCCGGGCTGAAAGTGATCTCGTACAGCACTTACAACTTCGATGAGCTGCTCAAAGCGGCCGGCGGCGACATGGTGCTGGCGATGGCCACCCGCTACCAGCGCATGTTCGCCGACCAGGGTGTCCATGGACGGGTCGGCGTTTACGGCCATGTCGACCTGGGCTCGGCGTTCGCCACCCTGACCCGCCTGCAGAAGCTGGTCCCGGAGGTGGAGCTGGTCGGGGAATCCGGCAGTGACTCGGCCTTCCTGCTGGCGATGGAGACCAAGGACGAGACCGAAGTGGAGCGCATCCGCAAGATGGGTGCAGTCACGGTCGAAGTCGTGCGCCGTGTTGCCGAGTACCTGACCGGCAGCAAGGTGCGCAAGGACGAGGTCCTGCTGAAGGAGGACGGCACGCCGCTGACCATCGGCGACGTCAAATCGAAGATCGACCTGTGGATCGCCGAGCTGGGCGCCGAAAACCCCGAAGGGACGATCTTTGCCATCGGGCGGGATGGAGGTGTCCCCCACTCGTCCGGCACGCCGACCGATCTGCTGCGCCTGGGCCAAACCATCATCTTCGACATCTACCCATGCGAAAAGGGCGGCGGGTACTTCTACGACTTCACCCGCACCTGGTCGTTGGGATACACCACGCCCGAGGCGCAGAAGCTCTACGACCAGGTCAGGGCGGTCTTCGACAAGGTCATGGAGAACCTGGACCTGAATACCCCCTTCAAAAACTACCAGCAGCTGGTGTGTGAGGAATACGAAAAGGACGGCCACCCGACCCCGCTCCACACCACGGCGCCGCTCGAGGGCTACGTTCACTCGCTGGGTCACGGCGTGGGTTTGAACGTCCACGAGCGCCCCTGGTCCGGGCTGACCGCCACGGACGACAACCAGGTCAAAGCCGGGGTGGTCCTGACCGTCGAGCCCGGCCTGTATTATCCGGACAGGGGCATTGCCGTGCGCCTCGAGGACACCCTCTGGGTGCGCCCGGATGGGAGGATGGAAATCCTGGCCGATTACCCCTACGATTTCGTCCTTCCGATGAAAAAGTGGAAGAAGTCTTAAGTGGAAGTCACCCGCCGATCCAGGACGCCGCTAGCGGCGACAGTGTAGTATCATTCGGATACCATGCCTGATCTGCCTACCGCCCGCATCCTGGCCATCGAGACCTCCTGCGACGAGACCGCTGCGGCCGTCATCGAGAACGGACGTCGGCTGCTTGCCTCCACCGTTGCCTCCCAGATGGATATCCACGCCCGCTATGGCGGCGTCTTCCCGGAGGTGGCTTCACGCCAGCACATCCTGTCCATCGTGCCGGTCGTCGAGCAAACTCTGGCCCATGCCCACATGACCCTGGACGACATGGATGCGGTCGCCGCCACGCGCGGGCCCGGCCTGCCCGGCTCGCTGCTGGTCGGGTTGAACACTGCCAAGGGCCTGTCCCTGGGCGCAGGCCTGCCGCTGATCGGAGTCAACCACCTGGAGGGACATATCTACGCCGCCTGGGTGTATCAGGCGGATGTCGAGCCGCCACCGGAGCCGCAGTTCCCGATCATGACCCTGCTGGTCTCGGGGGGACACACCGAGCTGGATCTGATGGAAGGACATCTGAACTATACCCGCCTGGGCGCCACCCTCGACGACGCCGCCGGGGAGGCCTTCGACAAGGTTGCCAGGCTGCTGGGTCTGCCCTATCCCGGCGGGCCGGCCATCCAGGAGGCCGCCGGGCAGGGCGACCCGGCTGCCTTCAAGCTGCCGCGCGCCTGGCTGGAGGGGACCTGGAATTTCTCCTTCAGCGGGCTGAAAACTGCCGTGCTGCGCGAGGTCAAGCACCTGGAGGATGCCGGCGAACCGCTGCCGGTGGCAGACATGGCCGCCAGCTTCCAGGCCGCCGTGGTGGATGTGCTGCTGGAAAAAACCCTTTCCGCGGCGCGGGAATTCAAAGCCAGGGAAATCCTCGTCGCCGGCGGTGTCTCAGCCAACCGCGCCCTGCGCGAAGCCTTCCAGTCCCAGACAGAATTCCCGGTCCACATCCCGCATCTCTCGTTGTGCACCGACAACGCCGCCATGGTCGCCGCAGCCGGCTATTTCCGCTACGCCCTGGGGCACCGGGACGGGCTGGAGATCGATATTTTTCCCACCTGGCCGCTCTCCTGAATAAGAAGACAAATGACCGGCAATTATCGGTGGGTCATTTGTCTTCTATAGATTTAAAAGCAAACCCCTCGAGGACTGGCCCAAGTCCCGGGGGGGTTTGTAAGGAGGAGAATGCAATTGCTATTATACGCGGCAAGATAAAAATCAGATGAGCATTATATAAGAAGTGGATTAGAAAATTCGATCAGGAAGTCAAGGCCAAAATCCGTTTGATTTGCTCCAGGGTGACCGGCCCCTGGCGCAATATCTTCAGTTCCGGCCCCATGCAGTCAACAATGGTGGACGGCACCCCGCCGGGTGTCCGCCCACCGTCGAGGATCAACGCGATCCGGCCGTCAAGCTGGGCGCGCACTTCCGCGGCGGTAGAGGAGCTTTCCTGGCCGGAAAGATTGGCCGAGGTGACCGCCAGCGGACCGGAAAGTCGCAGCAGAGCGCGCACCGTCGGGTGGTTCGGTACACGCACCCCGATCGTCTCCGTGGCGGAAACTGCGTCCGGAACGGCAGGGTGCTTTGGAACGATCAGGGTCAGCGGGCCGGGCCAGAAACGATCCGCCAGCTTGGCGGCGAGCTCGGGCACCTGCACGGTCACTTTTTCCAGCTGCTCTGTGCTGGCCAGCAGCACGGGGATGGACTTTTCCGCCAAGCGTCCCTTGGCGACGAAAATCCGCTCCACCGCCTTGCGGTCGAAAACGAGGGCGCCTACGCCGTAGACCGTGTCGGTGGGGAATGCCACCAACTCGCCTGCCAGCAAAGTCTGGAAAGCGTAGATCAGGGCATCCGGGTCGCCAGAGTTCAGGAACTCGGTTTTCATCGCCTCAGACCTGTATTTCCATGAGCCGGTCTCTCCCGGCAGGGTCTTTATGCAGGTGAATTTCGGCTTCGCTGAAGACGTCGTAGACCAGCGACAGAACCTGCGGACCCTGGGAGGCCTCGAGCTCCATCAACACCAGGCAGCCCGGCACAATGCGCTCCGGGACCTGGATCAGGAAGCGGCGGATCAGGTCCAGGCCGTCGGCTCCGCCGTCCAGGGCGAGGGTTGGTTCACGACCGAAGATGTCCAACCCTTGCAGGGTATGTGTGGGGATGTAGGGCAGATTGGCCACCACCAGGTTGAAAGTGCGCCCATCCGCCGGAAGCAGGTCGGAGCAGAAACACTCCACCTGCCTGGCTACAGCGTGCTTTTTGGCATTCTTGCGGGCCACCTCGACGGCCGGGCAGGAGATGTCGGTAGCCAGAATGTGCAGGTCCGGGACGTTGACCGCCAGAGCTACGGCGATGCAACCCGAACCGGTGCCGATGTCCGCTGCCTGGCGGCAATCCGGATGATGGTGCAGCCAGTCCAGAGCCTTCTCGACCAGCAGCTCGGTCTCAGGCCGGGGGATGAGCACGTCAGGGGTGACGGTGAACTCCAAGCCGAAGAACTGCCAGGTGCCGAGCACGTAAGGGAGGGGCTCGCCCTGCTCCAGCCTGGCGGCCAGCTCATCCAGCGAGGCGGCCTGGCGGCGGGTCAGGGGCGTCTCCGGATGCGCCAGCACCAGAGAGCGCGGCTCCTTGAGCACGTGCGCCAGCAGGACCTGGGCGTCCAGGCCGGGGGTGTCGGTCCTGTTTTGCAAGCGGGAAACGAGCTCCTCAAGCCGCGCCGCGACCGTCTCGCCCTGCAAAGCCTTAGTCTTCATCCTCATCCGTTCCGCTGGCAGACAGGCGCTCGGCTTCATCGCGCGTGGAGAGCTCCTCGATGAACTGGTCGATGCTCCCCTCCATCACCCCTGGCAGGTTGTAGATTGACAGGTTGATGCGGTGGTCGGTGACGCGATTCTGCGGATAGTTGTAGGTGCGGATCTTTTCGGAGCGCTCCCCGGTCCCGACCTGTGAGCGGCGGTCCGCCTCGAGCTCCGAGCGGCGTTTCTCCTCCTCGATGGCGTACAGGCGGGCGCGCAAGATGGACATGGCGCGCAGGCGGTTCTGGAGCTGCGAGCGCTCATCCTGGCAGGCCACCACGATGCCGGTCGGCAGGTGGGTGATGCGGATGGCGGTGGCGTTCTTCTGGACATTCTGCCCGCCGGCCCCGGAGGAGCGGAATACGTCCACCTTGATGTCGGATTCGGGAATGTCGATGTCCACGTCCTCGACCTCGGCCAGCACGGCCACCGTGGCGGTGGAGGTGTGGATGCGGCCGGAGGCTTCGGTCACCGGCACCCGTTGGACCCTATGCACGCCGGACTCATATTTCAGCTTCGAATAGGCGCCCTTGCCCCTGACCCGGAAAATGATCTCCTTGAACCCGCCCACGCCGATGTCGCTCGAGGACATGACCTCCACTTTCCATCCCTGGCGCTCGGCGTAGCGGGTGTACAAACGGTACAGGTCGGCGGCAAAGATGGCCGCCTCATCCCCGCCCGCCCCGGCGCGGATCTCGACGAAGACATTCTTGTCGTCGCGCGGGTCCTTGGGCACCAGCATCTGCTTGAGGGATTTTTCCAGGCTGGCGAGCTGCGGCTCCAAGTCACTCAACTCGGATTCGGCCAGCTGGCGCAGTTCCGGGTCCGCCTCGGAGGCGAGCAAGGCACGCGCCTCCTCCAACCGCCCCAGATCCCGGCGGTAGCGGCGCGCCTTTTCGACGATCGGTTCCAGCTCGAGGCGTTCCTTGTTCAGCTCGCCGGCGCGCTGGTAGTCGCTGCCAACCCCCACCAGCAGACGGTTGATCTCTTCGTAACGGCTTTCAATCCCGGCAAGTTTCTCGAGCATAAAATCCTTGGTGTTAGCTCACAGGACACGACGGCCTATGGACCGCGTCATACCCGGTGGTCTTATCGACCGGCGGGGTTGAACCCGACATAAAGCGCGGCCACGTGCGCCGCGCCCGCTGATTATATCATCCCCGGAGGGGATATCATCCCCGAAGGGGATATCATCCCCGAAGGGGATATCATCCCCGAAGGGGATATCATCGTAAGGAAACCGTTTTTATATTTTAACGATAAGCGACAGCACCCACGTGAGGATGATGATCACGGAGATGATGATGAAGATGATCTGGGTCGTGCGTCGACGGCGCGCCTCACGGTTTGGCTTGCCTGGATTGGCCGGCGTCTTCCCGGTCGATTTCTTGGAGGACATGGATTCTCTTGCCTTTATTTTTTCTGGCGTGCGCTGAAGGCTTTTTCCAGAGCGCCTTGCAGCTCTTCGATGCTGACTGGTTTGGTGACGTAGGCATCCGCGCCCAATTCCAGGGCCTGATCGACCTGGACATCGGCGGCTTCAGTGGAGAGCATCACGATCGGGATGCCATCCCAGTCCAGGTTCTGGCGGATGAACTCCAGCAGGTCGATCCCGCTTACCTCGGGCATGTTGATGTCCAGGATCATGACGTCAGGCCGTTCCCCGTCGAGCAACGCCTGAGCCGCCGGGCGGGCCGCCAGGAAGAAGCGCGACTCGTACTTGAGCAGCTTGAGCATCATTTGGACGGCGCCGACCATCTCTTCATCGTCGTCGACAATCCAGGCTGTATTCATAAACGCTCCCCGCCGCGATAGGCGATCGTGTGGGTTGGCCTTTTAATCCTCAGTCCAGATGTGCCTTGATCACTTCCGCCAGTGCCTGGTTGATGCCGGGCACGCCTGTTAATTCTACCACCGTCGCCTCCCGAATTTTGTCTACAGATCCGAAAAGTTTCAAAAGAGCCTTGCGCTTCACCGGGCCGATGCCGGGGATGGAATCCAAGGCCGAAGCCATGCCCTGCTTCGTGCGCCGCGCACGGTGGGCGGTGATGGCGAAGCGGTGCGCCTCGTCCCGGATGCGCTGGACAAGATACAGTGCCTGGGAATGACGCGGCAGCAGCAGCGAATCGGCTTTGTCCGGGAAGAAAAGCTCCTCGTTCTGCTTGGCCAGGCCGACCACGGGGACCTTGTCCAGCAAACCAGCCTGCTCCAGGACAGTCACGGCGCGGCCCAGCTGGCCTTTGCCGCCATCGACGATCATCAGGTCCGGGAGGAAGGAAAATGAGGCGTCCGGTTTGGACCCCGGGCCTGCTTCCGCTCCCTGAGCTGCCTGCCAGCGCTTGAAGCGCCGCGTCAACACTTCTTCCATGCTGGCAAAGTCGTCCGGGGCGCCCAACGTGCCCTCGATGTTGAACCGCCGGTAGAGCTTCTTGTCGGGCACGCCCTGGTCGAAGACGACCATGCTGCCGACGGTCGCCGCGCCCTGCATGTTGGAGATGTCGTAGCACTCGATGCGGTTGGGCGGGGCCGGGAGCTGCAGCGCCGATTGGAGCTCGGCCAGGGCGCTCTCCTGCCTGTGCGTGTCCGCCTGCCATTGGGCGCGCAGTGCCTGGAGGGTCTCGGCGGCGTTCTCGGCCGCCATCTCGACCAGCTCGCGCGACTGCCCGCCACGCGGCACGGAGATCTCGACCTTCTCCCCGCCGCGGCGCGAGCGCAGCCACTGCCCGATGATCTGCGCCTCCTCGATCTCCTGGGGCAGCATCACCTGCTGAGGCACGCTGGCCGCCTCGGTGTAGAACTGCTTGACGAACTGGGACATGACCTCAGCGTCGGCGGTGTCCTCGGTGCCTTCCAGGACGAAGTACTCGCGCCCGATCAGTTTGCCGCCGCGGATGAAGAAGATCTGCACGCAGGCCTCGTCGTCGGCGCGCGCCATGGCGATCACGTCCGAGTCCTTGTAATCCGCGGCAAAGACCACCTTCTGCCGCTCGACGATCGACTGCAGCGCCTTCATTTGGTCGCGCAGGGCGGCGGCGCGCTCGTATTTCATCTCGTCGGAAGCCCTGGCCATCTCCGCCTGGATGCGCTCCACGATCGGCCCCGAGTGGCCGTTCAGGAAGCCTGCAGGTCGGAGATCATCTGGCGGTAGCCGGCCTGGTCCACGGCCCCGATGCAGGGCGCCAGGCACAGTTTGATATCGTAGTACAGGCAGGCGCGCTGGTCGCTGGCCGGTGATCTCCCGGTCGCAGGTCAGGTAAGGGAAGACGCGCCGCAGCACGTCCAGTGTTTGGTAGACCGCCCAGGCGGAGGTGTACGGGCCGAAGTAGCGCGCCCCGTCGTCCTGCATCAGGCGGGTCACGGTGACCTTGGGAAACGGGTCGCCCCAGTGGATTTTGATGTACGGGTAGCGCTTGTCGTCCTTGAGGCGGACGTTGTACTTGGGGCGGTGGCGCTTGATCAGGTTCATCTCGAGGATCAGCGCCTCGAGTTCCGAGCCGACCACGATCCACTCGATGTCGGCGATCTCGCGCACCAGGCGGCGGGTCTTCTGGTCGTGGCCCGCATCGGCGTGGAAATACGAGCGCACGCGGTTGCGCAGGTTGACCGCCTTGCCGACGTAGATGATCGTCCCTGCGGCATTCTTCATCAGGTAGCAGCCGGGCTTGGCCGGCAGTGTGTCGAGGATGCCCTGGAGATGTTCGGAGAGTTCCATCGAGGCTATTTTACTGCGTCTTTTGCATTTTTATTGATTCACCTGAGGAATACCAAAGGGCTATTGCCAGAAGCCGGGAAGGATGATATAAAAGGGAAATTTCACACAAATTGGAGGAACTATGTCTAATCAAGCTTCATCTTCTACGCCGACGACTTCAGAAAAAGGGAACGGCCTCTCCATCGCCTCGCTGGTGCTCGGCATCCTGTCCCTGTGCGGCTCGGGAGTCATCTGGTGCGGCGGCATCCTCAGCCTGGTCGGTATCATCCTCGGCGCGCTCGGGATCAACTCCAAAGGCAGAGGCATGGCCATTGCCGGTATCATCCTTTCCGCCGTCGGTCTGCTCTCGGCGATCGTGATCCGCATTTTCCTGCGGGGCGTGGTGGACCAATACATGCCCAACATCCTGCAACAATTCCTCAACAGCCGCGGTTACTGATCCTTTTGGAAATCAAGAAACTCCCGCAGAAGGCATCTGCGGGAGTTTGTATTTGGGCGGCTTGGGCTAGGGCGTCACGACCGCCAGCGCATCCCCGCCCGTGACCTTGACCAGGGTGGCGAAGACCCAGGCCTTGTTCCCCGCTTGATCCTGCACCTGGATCCACTGCCCGTCGGCCGTCTTCCCCACAGCGCTGGCAGATTGATTAACTTCCAGCAAGCCTAAAGTTTGTGCATCCATGGAAGGGCTGGCGCGCAGATTGACCGTCGTCGTCCCGACGTTGGTGACAAAAGCACCGCTTGGCGTTCCGCTTGCCGGAACGGAGGTGCCAGGCGTCGCAGTGGCGCCGCTGCTCGTCGGTTGGGCCGGCGGGACGTAGGTGGCACCGATGCGGGTTGCCAGCTCCTGGTTGTACTGCTGGTGTAGCCCATTCGCCAGGGCAATTCCCTGGGACAGCAACTGTTTATTGGGGTTTTGCGCACCGCCGGCCATGAAGGTCAGGAAGGTGTTGATACTGGCATTCATCTCCTGGAGTTGAAGGGTTTTAAGAGTGACCAGACACGCCGGCACCTGTTGGTCCTGCGCCTGGCGGCGGATGTCCTGCATGGGCGGGACCACGATCGCCATCTGGTTGAACGAAGTCACCGCCGCCAGCTGCGAGGCATCGTCGAAGGCGCGCTGCAGGTCGTTGACCTTCTTGACCTCGGTCACGATGTTCTCCGGCGCACAGGGATCGGGGGTGGATGTGGCCGTCGGTGCGGCAGGTGCCTGCTGGCTGCAGGCAGCCAGCAGCACAGCCGCCAGGGCGACGGGCAGCAGGAAGCAGGTCGGATCTCTGGCAGGTTTCATCTTTTCGTCAGCCTCCACAAATTTTGAGGGACGGCAGCGAGCCGTCCCTCGAGGATTGTAGCACAAACAGTTACCTTAGAGTTTACTTCTTCACCAGGACGAAGACGCCGGTGAAATTGACGGTCGCTTTGGCGTAGCCGCCCAATTGGCGAACCCCGGAGAGGATGCGCATCAAATCGTCCGGCTCCGCATGCGGGTGCAGGGCGAACACGAGAGGTGTGCCGCCCGGGCGTGCCGCGAACCCCGGCAACTCCACCCAACCCCCGGCACCGCCGTTGGCGCTCGGGTCCCAATATAGAATGGCGAAGTGATCGGACGCCTTGGCGTCTTCAGGCAGCTTGAAAGCAAGCTTGAGCGAACCACCGTTGGTGAGGACTGTCACCGGCTGGCCCCCGTCCATCAATCCGAATTGCAGGGCGGAGACGAACTCCGGACCAACCGGGAGGCTGCCGCCGGGCAGCCCGCCTTCGACCAGCGACTGAAGCGTTATCTCGCCGGTGGCGGGGCAGTTCAGGGTGGTTTTGTCCTCACCCGGCAGGACTAGCACCGTGCCGGAATAATCCGTACAATCCTGCGACACCGGCTCGCCGCCTGTCCCGGGTACTTCGACCACATGGTAGGGCTTTTCCTCCGGCTTCGGTTCAGGCTCGGGCGGTGGGCATGGGGAAACGTCGGTGTTCACGGCGGTATCATACAAGCTGTCCGCAGGGGTCCCATTGTGCAAACCGAAGTCGGGAGGGGTTCCCGCATCCAGGACGAGACTGCCATCCGGCCCCACCACGGCGTAAATTCCGAAGGCGCCGTTGGATTGGTAGAGACCATCGACAACATTAACTGAGACCCCGCCTGTGCTGCCGCACATTGCCAGATACTCGATGTAGACGCCCTTGACGCTATTGCTGCTGGCTTCGACGTTATCCAAGGTCACATCCGGATCGAGAGCGATGCCGGTAGTCTCGATAAACAATCCTTTGTAGGTATTGGCATCGAACGTTCCGCCGTTTATGGTGATCAAACCATCGAGGGTGCCTACCAAGGCACCAATGCCATCCAGATCGACCGTCCCGTTGGAGCTGGCGATGACGGCGTTAAGGGTGACATCCCCGCTGGCTGACCCGGCTTCCAGGCCAACGGCGTGATTCGAGGAGTAATTCCCGGTCCCGCCGGTGACCAATACGTCCCCCTCCTCCGTTCCGGCCAGCGCCCCGATATCGTTTCCGGTGGCGATCAAATTGGTCAGGGTGATATCGCCCAGCCCGGTTCCAGCCTGCAGGCCTATCCCGGGCCCATCCGATTCAGGATCCGGGGTGGTGTTGTCGTTGAATGTGCTGTCCGTGACCTGGACATCCCCGCTGTCCGTGCCCACCAGCGCGCCGTATTGGTTGCCGGAGGCGGTAACATTCGATAAATTCACGGCCCCGGAGCTGGTCCCGGCATAGAGACCGGTAAAACCGTTATCATTGAAGGTGCTGTTGGAGACGTCGATCTGGCTGTCGGCATTCAGGTCCGCTCCGCTGCCATTGGTATTGTTGCCGGAGGTGACACCGTCCACCTGGATCATTCCGGTGGTCCAGACTTCCAACCCGGTGCCGCTGTTGTTCGAAAAGTCGCCATTCGTGACAGACACATCCCCGCTTCCGGCATCATTCGCCAGGTAAGCCCCGTTGAATACCGCGCCGCTTGCGTCCACGTTGGAGATGGTAATGTCACCGGTCGTCTCGACGTCCAGGCCGTAGCCATACGGACCGGGCGTTACTGTGGGAAGAATGATGCTGAGATCGTTGACCGTGACAGTATTTTCCCAGTTGATGATCGAGAGCGGAACCCCGAAAAGGGATGGCGTCGAACTATTGACCGAGGTATTCGCCGCTCCGCTCCAGCCGCCTTGCAAGGTCAAGGCAAAGGCTTTCGAGGTACTGAAATCATTACCGTCGATAGTAACGGGAGAGGCGGAGAGATCCGCGCCGGCCTCGATCCAGATCGTCCCGGCCTGATTGGGCTGGCTGGTTTTCAGAAAATCCACCAAGTCCGATAAGGTCGTGTAAGTACCGATGGGGGTACAACTGGCGTCTCCAGGGGTGATACTCACCGGGCACCAGATCGGGTCGCCAGTGGCAATGATCTCAGCCGCGGCCTGCGTGGCCAGCGGCTCGACCGTCCCGTCGGCGTTAAGCACCACCACGTCCGTCCCCTCCGGGACCTGGGTCATGAGCGGGACCTCCGGCGTGGGCGTACCCGCATCGGTTGCGACCGGGACCTCGGTTGCCACCGGAACCTGCGTGGCTGCATCCGTCACGATCGGGACTTCGGTCGCTGCTGAAACCTCTGCGGTTGCATCCGCGGCGACCGGAACCGGTGTGGCAACGTCGGTCGGCGTGCCGCCGTCCGTCGCTCCGGTTCCGGGGTCAGTGGCGACCTCGGTGGGCTGCTCGGGCGGCGGGGTCCCGTCGTCCGCCCGGGCGATGACCGGCATGGCCATCTGCAGCAGCACGGTTGCAACGACCACGATGGGCATCAAGGCATAACGAGTCTTGGTCATGACATTCTCTCCTGAACTATGGATGATGACGAAAAAAGAACCTGGGCCTGTTTTTCTCAACCCATACCCGTAAAACCGCCTCGCCTTTGTTCGTCCCTCGCTCCTCCTAACCGGAATTGCCGAAGGACAATGGTTTGTCTTAACAATAAATGTCTATTTCAATCCTTGACATCACTAGATCAGATAACTATGCCCATCGCCACAGAACAAGAAATATCGGAAAATGTGGCTTCCATAAGTAATTATAGGAGAAATGTCTTCCCCCTTCTTTACAATCCCATGACAAAATTAACCATTATTGATGAATGACCGATGTCCGGTTTATTTGGATCCAAGACGCCGATTGTGACCGTGTCAGCAATAAATCCGACCGACACATCTGTTCGCATGCTATAATTCGCCGTCATGGGAACTAAAAAGCCCGAACTGCCTGAAGTGATCATCAGCAAGCTCCTGCGGGCGCGGAGCCTGAAGCTGGCGACGGCCGAATCCTGCACCGGCGGGTTGGCCAGTCACCGCATTACCAACATACCCGGCTCGTCCGACTACTTCCTGGGCGGCGTGGTGGCCTATGCCTATGAGGCCAAGGTGGCCGCGCTGGGCGTCTCCTGGGAGACATTGAGGGCATACGGAGCAGTCAGCCGGGAGGTAGTGCTCGAGATGGCGCGTGGGGCACGCCGCTTATTATCCGCCGACCTGGCCGTCTCGGTCAGCGGCATCGCCGGACCCGGCGGCGGACTGCCGCATAAACCGGTCGGCACCACCTGGGTCGGACTGGTCGCCCCAGACGGCGAATGGGCACGCTGCTACTGCTTTGCCGGCGACCGGGAAGGGAACAAGATCCTGTCTGCCGAGGCGGCGTTGCGGTTGCTTCTCGATTATCTGAATGGGGAAAGGGAATTGGACGCGGATTTGAAGGCGACCGCTTCAAAATAATCGGACCGTACCATGAAAATTGTCGTCCTGATCTCCGCCAAAGCCGAGTGGCGGGCCGTCAAGCACCTGCTGCCCAAAACCAATCCGCAGCCCACCCAGCTGGGCGAATCCTTCCTTGCCGACCTGGGTTTCGGCAGGCTGATCTTCTTCCACGGCGGATGGGGCAAGATCTCGGCCGCGGCGACGACCCAGTACGTGATCGACCACTTCTCCCCTGACCTTCTCGTCAACCTGGGGACCTGCGGCGGGCTGGCCGGACGCATCGCGCCCGGGACCGTGATCCTGGTCGAAAAAACGATCGTCTATGACATCCTCGAACAGATGTCCGACCCGGACGAGGCCATCGCCCATTTCACCACCCGCCTGGACCTGTCCTGGCTCCACCCGCCTGCGTCGCGCTCGTTCCAGCGCGGCCTGCTGGTCTCCGCCGACCGCGACATCCTGAAGGAGGACGTCCCCACGCTGGTGGAGAAGTATGGTGCCATCGCCGCGGATTGGGAATTGGGCGCCATCGCCTGGGTGGCCCAGCGCAACGGGATCCGCTGCCTGATCCTGCGCGGGGTCACCGACGTGGTCAGCGTCGAGGGTGGAGAGGCGTATGGGAACATCGAGCTTTTCCATGAGCGTACGAAGGCGGTGATGAAAAACCTGCTCGGGCAGCTGCAGGAATGGTTGAAATGAACAGGCGCCCCACGTAGGCGCCTGTTTTGTGATGCACATGGCGTTGAACCAACAGCCTTTTAAACCCGGTTCGGGTCGATCGTCGCCGGCCACCATTCACGGGGAACGGCTGAAAGCCAGACGTACTCGTCCTGACTGTAATTCGCTCCACCCGGCTGTCGGTGAACCGTCCCATGATCCAGGAGGAATTGTTCGAAGGCATTCTGCGGAGCCGGAAATTGACCGGCAGGGGGCATCGGCGCATCGTCCGGCAATTTGGGAGCATAAAAGGACGTCACATACAATGTGTTGAACTTCCTAGACAGGATGGATTCCATCCGGTGGCCGTAATCATGGACCATCAATTTCATCTCGCGCTCGTAACTGAAGCCCATGATCACGAACCTGGGTGAATCCGCCTCGATGAATGGTCCGTTGCACGGGAACGCCCCCCTGCCTGCCATCAGGCTTTCCTGAAAACCGAAGTATGGGCCGCCAAACAACCAGACCTCATCCACGGTCCCGTTTTTCACCAGAGGCAGCAGCTGATAATCCTGAATGAGGCGGGGATAGTTAATGATGGCCAGCTGGGGAGGATTAGTGTTTGGACGGTAAAACCTTTGAGCCGGATCGACTAATGCCCGCGCCCAGGTGACATCGTCGTAGCAGCGGCCGTCTTCCAGGAGAGGGTAAGCGGCGACTTCCTGCCGCTTGGCCACCTCAAAGACGAGCATGTTGTTGCTCAACTCTTTCATCTTCGCAATATATTGTGCAATCAGGACATTGGGATCAAACCACCCCTTTGCCACAGCAGCCGGCGGCAGGAAATTAATCACCATGACCTTGCGGTTCATGACGGCCGGCACCTCCTCCACTGGCGGTGTCCCCGTCCCGGTGGGTATTTCCCCCCCATTTGGGGGTTTAACAAATCCAAATAATTTGCGTATAAAGTCGAGGATCGCGCTGATCCATGAATCACCTGCCATTTTTTCCTCCCGATCTGCCCATCAGAAAGGCAATCCCAGTCCAGACATAGACAATATTGTAGCACACCTGCAAGGCTGTCACCCCTGTCGTGCGAGAAAACGTATGACTGATCAAGCGCTAGGCACCTGGAACCACGATGGCTCTGCCAGAAAGATAGATCGATCTAATTAATGGAGGGCTGATTTTATAGAAACCCGAGGCAAAGCGCAAAATCGGATCACTTTTTCCCTTCATGGCGAACTCCGGTCATTTTCACGATTTAAGCTCGATTGCGCCGCCGAAGTGTGCACGGTCCCGGGCTCATCGTTGCAGCCCAGGCGCCAGCCGCGCCCGTCCTTCGCCAGCAGCTCGTCTGCCTGGGGCGGACCCCAGCTCCCGGGCGGATAGGTCGTCAGGGGAGGGGTGTTTTCATTCTCCCAGCCCCGGAGCACCGGATCGATCAGCTGCCAGCTGGCTTCGATGCTGTCGCTGCGGTTGAACAGGGTGGCGTCACCCTCCAGCGCGTCCAGCAGCAGGCGCTCGTAGGCGTCCGGCAGACTGCCGCCGAAGGAGGTGCGATAATGGAAATCCATGTCCACCGAGCGCATCTCCTGCTCGGAGTCGGGCAATTTGGCCTCGAAGCGCAGGTGGATGCCTTCGTCGGGCTGGATGCACATAGAAAGGATATTGGGGATAAAGGCCTTTTCGTCTTTCAGCTGGAACATCAGGTGGGGCGGGCGCTGAAACTCGACGATGATCTCCGAGACCTTCTGGGCGAGCACCTTCCCCGAGCGCAGGTAGAACGGCACTCCCTTCCAGCGCCAGTTGTCGATGTAAAGCTTCAGCACCGCAAAGGTCGGGGTCTGTGAACCTGGGGTAACTCCCTCCAGGTCCCGGTAGCCGGCGTATTGGGAGCGCACCGTGTCTGCCAAGGCGATCGGACGGATGCTCTGGAACACTTTGACCTTTTCGTTGCGAATGGCGTCAGCCTCGAAGGACGGGGGAGTCTCCATGGCAACCAGCGACAGCAGCTGGAAAAGGTGATTCTGAAACATGTCCCGCAGCACGCCGGCGGTGTCGTAGTAGCCCCCGCGGTGACCCACATCCACGCTCTCTGCCACGGTGATCTGTACGTTGTCCACGTAGCGGCGATTCCAGACCGGCTCGAAGATGGTGTTGGCGAAGCGGAAGAAGAGAATGTTCTGGGCGGTCTCCTTGCCGAGGTAGTGGTCGATGCGATAAACCTGTGATTTGTCGAAGACCGCGTGCAGGGCGTGGTTAAGTTCCCGGGCGGAGGCCAGGTCGTGGCCGAAAGGCTTTTCGACGACGATCCGCCGCCACAGGACCCCTCCGTCCGGCCGGCCGGATGGAATGCTCGCCTCGGCCTCTTTCGCCATCCCCGCCGCGCCCAGCGCCCCGACGACCAGGGCATAATGCTCCGGCGCGGTGGCCAGGTAATAAAGACGGTTGGCTGGTCCGGCCTCCAACCCCGCGAGGAAAGCCTCCAGACGGGGATAATCCCCGGTCACATCCAGGTTCCCCTGGAAGTAATGCAGCCGGGAGGCAAAGCTTTCCCAGACCGGGGCCTCGAAGCTCTCCGGGCTGAACTCCATGACCCCGGCGCGCAGATGGTCACGGAAATCCTGCGGCTGGATCGGGCGGCGGGCAAAGCCGACAATGGTGGCACACTCCGACAGGCGCCCTTTTTTGAAATTGTTGTACAGCGCCGGGACCAGCTTGCGCCAGGTCAAATCACCGGAGGCTCCGAAGATGACGATCGTGGTGGGGGAACAGGCTGTGTCCATGGCTTACTCCGATTCAGCGGACAAGTCGGGCCGCATCAAGCCGGTCGACAATTGCCATGTGTATTGGATCTCGTCTGCATGAGGATCTGCTCCTGGTCGAGTTTCAATCTGCAAGTATAGCCTAAATCGGTCGTGTTTTTTTATCGGGAGAGAAGGCTAGCTGCGGCGGTGTCGATCAGCCATAACACATTGCCGTCCCGTGGGTGGATGCGTTGGGCCGGCCAGCGTGACGGATCGCTGCGCCCCTGTCGTGAGGCGGTCAGGGCTTCTGCCTTCTCCTCGCCCGCGACGAGAAAGAGGATCAGCCGGGCGGAATTAAAGACGTTGGGAGTCAGGCTGATCCGTTCAGCCGGGCGGCCGGCGTAGCTTCCCCGCACGGCCTCGACCGCAAGCCGCGAGTCAATGTCGACCTTTGACCCTGGAAACAGGGAGGCGGTGTGGCCGTCCGACCCCAGGCCGAGCAGGACGAAGTCGAGTCGCGGCCACCCCAGGCCCCCTTCGGCAAATTCCGCGAGCCGCTCCTGGTATTCCTTCGCTGCATCCCCGGGTTCCAGCTCGCCCTTGATCCGGTGCATATTTTCCTCCGGGACCGGGACGTGGGACAACCAGACACCCCTGGTCTGCCCGTAATTGCTATCCGGATGGTCTGCGGGGACGCAGCGCTCATCGCTCCAGAAAAAGTGCATCATCGTCCAGGGCAGTTCATGCGGATAGGGCGGTTGGGCGAGCAGCTTGAAAAACGGGATCGGGGTGTTGCCTCCCGAGAGGGCCGCCAGGAAGCGGCCGCGCCGGTTCACCGCATCCCTGGCCGCTTTGGCGAACAGATCCGCGGCCGCCTTGCTCAGGACTGACACCGTCGGATAAACCTGCAAGTGGGTTCCCGTCATAAGGACCACCTCCCTCCGATCATCGACACGCACTTACCAGCCGGCTCGTTGCAGCCCAGGATCGGACTGCCTACGTAAGACTGACGGCATTTCATCGCCTCCATCCCTCAGACCTTGACAATCGACTCTTCCATCCCGAGGACATTGGGCATGGAATCCTCCACTGCGGGATCATTCATCCAGCGTGTTCCATCCATGACATAATGAAATCGGTACATGTGACCCGTGAGCAGCGTGATGGTGGTGGAAAAACCGCCTTCGCTCAGGCGCCGCATTCTTTTTTGAGCGCTGTCATCTTCCGGGAAGTCCCCGTATAGATTGGCGGTCCGCGCGCTGACGGATGCCGGGAGCTGAAACTTTACCAGACAGGTCTTGCCGTCCTTGGAGTACCTCTTCGTCACCATTCGAAACTCCCAATAAAATGCGGCTTTCCCAACGACTAAGTAAATGGGCAGGCTTGCCGCCTGCCCTCCATGTTCCCTGAATGTGGCGATGTCCGACCTCTCCTGATTTTTATCATACTACCGTCTGATATCGAATTCAATGGTTTACCCTAGTCTATTCGAGACCCCCAGGTTTGCCCCAGGTCGCTGAGTCTCATTTCTTTCTCCTCCATCCCTCGTTGGCGGTTGCCCGGTCGGTGCTTGCCCCCGGGAACTTTCATTTCCAGAGCAGCGTCATAGGATCGTGATCCCTTCGTCATGCAGGAGAGCGAGGAGGTGAACCCATGAAATTTTACGTAGTCCGTCAGATGCTGCATCGAATGTCGAGTTGATATTTTTCTCAAGGAGGAGAGACATGTTCACAAAACGAAGCACCACAACCTTGATCCTGGCACTTGTCCTGGCACTGACTGCCTGCGGCCCCAAAGCCGTTGCCACCCAATATCGCGAAGCCGCTACACAGGCTCCTCTGGCGGTCAACCCGCCGGCTGCTAACCTGGCGCCCATGAGCACCGCGGCTTCCAGTCAGTCGCTGCCACAATACAGCGCCCCGGCCGCCACTCAGGGACCGTCACGCGGCTCTGGCGCCCAAAATTCCCCCAACAACCAATCCTACGATTACACCTTTTTCCAAAACTATGGGGTCAACCCGCGCGTCGATACGGAGGATGACCAGCTCTCGACCTTCGCACTGGACGTGGATACCGGCTCTTACACGATCATGCGCAGCTACGTTGACCAGGGCAGCCTGCCGCCGAAAGACTCCGTACGTGTGGAGGAGTACGTCAACTACTTCGACCAAGGCTACCCCTACCCGCCGGAAGGACAGGCGTTCGGCATCTCCATCGACGGCGCGCCCAGCCCCTTCGTGGAGAACGACAATTACCGCCTGATGCGCATCGGCATCCAGGGCTATGCCGCTTCCCCAGAGGAGCACCCGGACGTTTCATTGACTTTCGTGATCGACACCTCGGGCTCGATGAACATGGACAACCGCCTGGGTCTGGTCAAACGCTCGCTGGAGCTGCTTGTCAGGCAGCTCGGCTCCCGGGACCGCGTCAGTATCGTGGCCTTCGGCACCGAGGCCAACATCATCCTGGAGCCCACCCCAGGAGACCACAAAGATAGGATCCTGCATGCCATCTATTCGCTCCATCCAGGAGGCGTGACCAACGCCGAGGCCGGCCTCGTGCTGGGCTACCAGATGGCGGACGAGGCCTACAACCCCGCAGGCCTCAACCGGGTCATCCTGTGCTCGGACGGTGTCGCCAACATGGGTCAAACCGGCGCCGGGTCGATCTGGGATGAGATCAAAAGATACGCCGGGAAGAAGGTCACCCTGACCACGGTGGGCGTCGGCATGGACAACTACAACGACGTGCTCCTGGAACAGCTCGCCGACAACGGCAACGGGTTCTATGCCTACGTGGATGAGATCGAGGAAGCCCGGCGGATCTTCGTCGAGAACCTCACCAGCACCCTGCAGGTAATCGCCATGGATGCCAAGGTGCAGGTGGACTTCAACCCCGCAGTGGTCTCCCGCTACCGCCTGGTCGGCTTCGAGAACCGCGCCATCGCCGACCAGGATTTCCGGGACAATCGGGTGGATGCCGGTGAGGTAGGTGCCGGCCACAGCGTGACTGCACTATATGAAATCAAGCTCACCCCGGAAGCTTATGGGAAGATCGCCACGGTTTACCTGCGCTGGAAGAACCCCGCCTCGGGCAGCCCGATCGAGATGTCACAAGACTTCTACACGGACCAGCTGTCCCGCAGCTTCCAGGCAGCCGACCCCCACTTCCAATGGTCGGCGGTCGTGGCCGAATACGCCGAAGTGCTGCGCGACAGCTACTGGGCTCAGAATGTTTCCTTGTATAACGTGCAGGAAGAGGCGACACGGGTCAGCCGGCGGCTGCCCGAGGAACCCAACGTCCAGGAATTCGTCGATCTCGTCCGCCGGGCCGGCCGGCTGGGTGAAGAATAGCTCCTCTGCCCCCTGATACGAACAGCTCCCTCCCGATTGGGATGGAGCTGTTTTTCATCTACATGATCCGCGGGTCATTTGACCATCTTGAAGGGGAAAAGGACGTCCCGGACCTGCGGGCCGGTGACGCCGATTTCGCTGAACTGGTTGGTGCCCAGGCCCAGGTCATGCGCCAGGGCGAGATGGTTCTCGCCGCCGACAAAAGGCGGTGAACCGGAGGGCGCTGCCGGGTCGAAGCCCATGATCGCCGCCGCCACCGCGTCCACCGCCACCGGATCGCGACCCGCCACCAGCACCCCTGGTCGGACCGGGCTGAGGCCTGCGTCCCACGGACCGGCGCCGCCCTCGCCGGTCAGCACCCCGTCGATCAGCGCCAAATGGATCGGGCGTGCCAGGTTGAGGTCCAGGATGACGCGCGGCACGCGCCGATCGAAAGCCGCGGTGTCGTGGAAGGCGGAGCGGTTGTTATCCTCCGCCTGGCGCCGGTAATGGCTGATGGGCGCAATCCCGAACAAATTCTTCAGGGAGAGGGTCACCCCGGTGGTGGCATGGCATTTCATCTTGCCCACCGAGATGAAAACATCCAGCTCTCTCATGAGGCCGTTGAGATAAAAGGAATCGTAGACGTTGAATTTTGGCCCAACCGGGAAGGGTTTGAACTGCAGGTACGGGGCGGGGCTGCACAAATCCACCAAGTCGAGGCCCAGCTCTTTGGCCATCTCAACATAACCCCAGCGGGAGAAGATCAACGGGTCGCCCAGTCCTTCCATGACCGTCACGTTGCCCGCCCCGGCGTCGAGCAGGATCTCCGCCAGCGTCCGGACCAGGGTGGGGTGCGTGGCGAACAGCTCCGTCGCCGGGACCGGCAGGCCGGCGTCCCACCAGGTCTCGCCGGTCAGGTTGGGCTTGATGCCCACGCGTGCCCCGGGCCGGACCAGGTCACTCAGACCGCCGAGGGACTCCAGCATGCGCTCCAGCTCAGTGCGCAGCCCCTGAGGCGCGTAGCTACGAGCCTGTCCGATGGCGACCCGGGCACGGGGTGCCGGAGCCGGCGTGGAGGTCGGGGCCGGGGTGGCGATCAGGCTGGAGGTTGCCTCCGCGGTCGCGGCGGGTGGAGCAGGCTCGGCTACGCTCCCGCCCAGGCTGCAGCCTGACAACAGGAGCCCCAGGCTCGACAGGCTCCCCAGCTTCAGAAAGTCACGCCGGCTGAGCCGCCGATGAGAGGTGGATTTTCGCAAAGGATTCAAAGGCTGTCTCGCTCGCTCCAGTATAGCATGGCACTTGCCCGCTGGTACCCGGGAGTCCGCCCTGCCGAAGGATGAGCGTTATAATCATCCCAATCCCCTGCAAATATCGATCTTGATGACCTTCCCATCGCCCGAGCACGTCCCCGAAACCCGCAAGCGCAACTTCCGCAATGTACAGATCGATGCTGTTGGCGTCGGGCTGGCGTCGGCCGCGGCGCCTTTCCTGCCGGTCTTCCTGGCGCGTCTGGGAGCGACCAACTTCCAGGTCGGCCTGCTCTCGTCCATGCCGGGCATCACCGGGCTGGTCCTGGCCCTGGTCGTCGGCCGCTTCCTGCAGACGCGCCGCCGGATCGTCCCCTGGTTCAGCCTGTCGCGCCTGATGGTCCTTTCGTGCTACGCCCTGACCGGCCTGGTGACCCTGGTCATCCCCCGGGAGCATGCGGTGGCCTCCACCCTTTTAATCTGGGCTTCCGCCACCCTGCCACAGACGGCCCTGTCGGTGGCATTTTCCGTGGTGATGAACGCCGTGGCCGGCCAGGAGGGGCGCTACGCCCTGCTCAGCCGGCGCTGGGCCATCCTGGGACTGACCAACTTCACCGTCACCTTGATCGTCACGGAGCTGATCGACCGACTCGCCTTTCCGCTCAACTATGAAATCATGTTCCTGGGTTTATCGCTGGGAGGGCTGATCAGCTTTTACTTTTCCAGCCGCATCAGCCTTCCGGACCAGACGCCTCCGCCGCTCTCCGCGGGCAGGACGGCGCGCGAGGCGGCCAGCAATACCCTGACCCTGCTGCGCCGGTCACCGGCGTTTGTTTCCTTCTCCGCCAAACGCTTCGTCTATCTTTCCGCCGTGGCCCTGGGTGCGCCGATCCTGCCCCTGTATTTCGTGCGTGTGGTCGGCGCCTCGGACGGCGAGATCGGGGCGATCAACATGACGCTTACCTTTATCATGCTGGGCGGTTACCTGCTGTGGCCGTGGGTCTCGCGGCGGCGCGGCGGCCGGTTCGTCCTGCTGGCAACCACGCTGGGCATGGTGCTCTACCCGGCCCTGACCGCCGCCACCCAACACGTCGGCTCGATCATCGCCCTCGCCGCCCTGGCCGGGCTGTTCCAGGCCGGTCTGGACCTGGTCTTCTTCGACGAGCTGATGAAGACCGTCCCGGCAGAGTACAGCGCCACGCTGGTGGCGCTGGCGCAGAGTCTGCAGTACCTGTCAACGGTTGCCGCGCCGCTGTTGGGGACGTTCCTGGCCAACTACATCGGCCTGGGCGGGGCGCTGTGGGTCAGCGCCGGGCTGCGGCTGGCCGGTTTCCTGCTGTTCCTGATGCCGGAAAGAGGACACGGATAGAAGGAAGACCGATCGGGGCAACTGGCCCCCTGCGTACCCCTCCGGGGCCCTTCAGGGATTTTCGACCGGTGGCTCTTGCATCCCCCGGTAAATCCCACCTGTTCCGCGACAGTCGCTGTAAATAAGATCCGACGCACTTAAGAAGTGCGTCGGACCTCACTTCTTTATATAATATTATTTCCCCAATTTGGCTCGCTCTTCCTCCGCCACGCTCTCCTCCAGCTTCTTGAAGAGCGGAGCCGGCGGTCGCAAGGCCGCTCCGGGTTTCAGCTCGCTCGGTTTCCATTGGCCGCCATCGCCGGCAGGCCGGTAGCGCAGGACGGTGTGCTCGCCGAGGGCGTCCTGGACCGTCTCGGTGTACTGCTCGCCGAAGAGCGGGGATTTGTAATCGAAGAAGCCGTGCAGCTTCTCGCAGGTGTATGGGAGGAACGGGGCAAACAGCACCTTGAGCGAGTTGATCGCCTTCAGGGCGGTGTAGATCGTCAGTGCGGCAGAGGCCCGGTCGGTTTTGACCGCCTGCCAGGGGGCCATCTGGTCGAGGTACTGGTTGACCGACGTCGCCAGGCGGAACGCTTCCTGCAGGGCTGCGCGCAGCTTCACCGCCTCCAGCAGGCCGCCGACAGACTGGAATCCGGCCTCGACCGCGGCCAGCAGGGCCTTATCCTCGGGGCGTAAGGGCGGAGCCTTGTCTCCGCCCGTTTCAAAGGACGGCACATGCCCGTCCCAGTTCTTGTAGCAAAAGGCCAGCACCCGGTTGGCGAGGTTGCCCCAGGTTGCCACCAGCTCGTTGTTGTTGCGGGCGACGAATTCCTTCCAATCCCAATCCGAATCATGGTTCTCGGGCATGTTGATCGTCAGGTAGTAGCGCAGCGGGTCGGGGTCGTAACGGGACAGGGCGTCCCGCCCCCAGATCGCCCAGTTGCGTGAGCCGGAGATCCTCTTCCCCTCCAGGTTCATGAACTGGTTGGCCGGGACGTCGAAGGGCAGGTTGAGCGGCTGGCCGCTCTCCTCGGCGAAAATCTGCAGGAATTGCTCCCCGGCTCCCATCAGCTCGGCCGGCCACATGGTAGCGTGGAAGAAGATGTTGTCCTTGCCGATAAAATAGAAGGTGCGGGCTGCGGGATTCGTCCACCAGTCCTTCCAGGCCTCGGGCTGGCCGCTGATCCTGGCCCACTCGATCGAAGCCGACAGGTAGCCGATGACCGCCTCGAACCAGACGTACAGCCGCTTGCCGTCCCAGCCCTCCACCGGGACCGGGATGCCCCAGTCCAGGTCGCGCGTGATCGGGCGGGCTTTCAATCCCTCGGCCTGGATCTTGCGCAGCGACTCGCCGATGACCGTCTCGCGCCAGTACCCCTGGCGCGCCTTGAGGAAATCGGCCACGGCTGGCTCCATCTTGGACAAATCCAGGAAGAAGTGTTCGGTGTCGCGCAGCTCGAGCGCCCCGCCCAGCTTGGAGCGGGGATGGATCAGCTTCTCCGGCTCGAGCACGTTGCCGCAGTTGTCGCACTGGTCGGAGCGGGCGCCCTCGAAGCCGCAGATGTAGCAGGTACCCTCCACGTAGCGGTCCGGCAGGAATTTCTTGGCCGACGGCGAGTACCACTGCGGGCGGGTCTCCGTGTAAAGATAGCCGTTTTCCTGCAGCGCGAGGAAAATGGACTGCGAAACCTTGAAATGGTTCTCGGTGTGGGTGGTAGTGAACAGGTCATATTGGATGCCCAGCCGCTGGAACAGGTCGAGGAAGCCGTCGTGATATTCCTTATAGACTTGCTCGACCGGCTTGCCCAGGGCATCGGCGCGGATCGAGACCGGCGTGCCGTGCGAGTCCGTCCCCGAGACCATCAGCACGTGATTCCCTTTCAGACGGTGGTAGCGGGCGACGATATCACCGGGCAGGTGCGAGCCGGTGATGTTGCCGACGTGGATCTCGGCGTTGGCGTAGGGCCAGGCGATGGCGATCAGGATGTTTTCGGGCATGGCGTCCTCGTCTATTCGTATGGGCGGACCCATTTGTCCGCCCCATTTTGGCAATAAAAAGGGCTGTCCGCGTTCCTGGACAGCCCGTGCATTCTACGTTGGTACCTGCTAACGCGAAGCCTCCGCCGCTGTCCGTGCGCAACCCGGCATGGCCATCATGATCATGGAAGACAGGGGAACGGAATTAGATTTCATCGGGCGAAGTGTAAACGGGGAGCAAGGGTTTGTCAATAGGTGACTGAATTACAAGTATTCCTTCAGCTGCCTCGCCCGGCGCGGATGGCGCAGTCGCCGCAGGGCCTTGCCCTCGATCTGGCGGATGCGCTCGCGCGTCAGGCCGAACTTCTCCCCCACCTCCTCCAGCGTGTAGGGTGTGCCAGTGTCCAGTCCGAAGCGCAGGCGCAGGACGCGCGCCTCGCGCGGCGAGAGCGTGCCCAGCACCTCGTCGATCTTGTCCTTGAGCATGGTCTGGTAGGCGCTCTGCATTGGGGTCGGGCTGAACTCGTCCTCGATGAACATGCCCAGCTCGGACTCCTCGTCGTCGCCCA
This sequence comes from uncultured Chloroflexia bacterium, assembly GCA_963739255.1. Lineage (GTDB taxonomy): Bacteria > Chloroflexota > Anaerolineae > Anaerolineales > Villigracilaceae > UBA877. Next base: position 401,896 of record CAVTZT010000007.1, on the reverse strand, counting down.
CCGGGCTTTCGAGCGAGAGCGGCAGCCAGGAGACCTTCAGGATCCATTGCACCTTCTTCAGGTCCAGCTTGAGTACCTTGGCCAGCTCCTCCGGGGTAGGGACGCGCGCCCAGCTTTTGCTCCAATTCATGCGTGGCCTTGTACGTCTGGCGGATGCGGTCGATCATGTGCACCGGCACGCGGATGGTGCGGGCCTGGTCGGCGATCGAGCGTGTGATCGTCTGGCGGATCCACCAGGTAGCGTAGGTCGAGAAGCGAAAGCCGCGGTGCACGTCGTACTTCTCGACGGCCTTCATCAGGCCGAGGTTGCCCTCCTGGATCAGGTCCAAGAACGGGACGCCGCGCCCCATGTAGCGCTTGGCGATCGAAACCACCAGGCGGGTGTTGGCCTTGATCAGGTGGTCGCGCGCCACCAGCCCATCCTGCACCAGGGCCTCCAGACGCTGCCGGTCAAGGCTGCGCTTGTGGCATCCCATGTGGGCCAGGTCCGCCTTGGCTTTACGGCCGTCCTCGACGCGCACCGCCAGCTCACATTCCTCTTCCACTTTCAAGAGCGGAACGCGGGACATCTCCTTGAGATACATTCCCACCGTGTCGTCGCCGGAATATTCCGCCGTGTCGACGTCCAGCCAGGGTTCCAGGCTGGGATCGGCCGTGTCATAGAGCGGCGGGCTGTCATAGCATTCCGGGTCCACCACCTCCACGCCCCGGTTGCGCAGGGTCAGCATGATGACTGACAGATGTTCGGAGTCCTCGCCGACATCGGGATAGATCTCGAGCAGGTCGTCCGTGGTCAGATAACCCTGGACGGAGGCCTTTTCCAACAGCATGCTCAAAACTTCACGGTTTCTGCGACGGTGTTCGGGATGCGCCATTAATCACTCTCCTCCCACCGGCCCATCCAACTTCAAGAGGTCCTTCAGCGCCGCAAAGGGCGATTCAGACCCCACGCCTGCGTGCCCGCAATCGGTCTGGTTCAAATTCTCACCGCACAACGGACAAAGACCCTTGCAATCAGGCTTGCAGATTGGGTTAATGGGAATTTCGAGTAAAGCATACTCGCGCAGGAGCGGTTCCAGGTCGATCTGGCCGTCCTCGGGCACGAGCAGATTGGAATCGGTCACAGAACGCTTGTCAAAGGCATACAATTCAGTCAGGGACGATCTCAGGTCCTGCTCGAACGGATCCAGACAGCGCACGCAATCCAGCTGGAGGCGGCCGCTGAAATCGGCCTGCAGTACGAGACCCTGGGGGGTACGGTCGAAGCGAGCCGCGGCGAGGAAGTCGTGCAGCACCAGGTCCTCGCCAAGGCGCATCTTCTCGTAATCAAAATTAAAATCGCGGCTCGTACCGATCGGTGACTTGATCAGGAAACCGATATTGAGCCGCAGAGGAAAACGAGGATTGGACACAGTTATGCTTATACGAAAGAGGCTAGGCTGCTCACATTCTAGCACATCGGATTCTTGAAGTCAAGAATCCTTAAAAAATTGCAAAGAGTCCCCCCATGCGGCTCCCTGGTACGTTTTTTAATAAAATGGGAGGTTATCCAGCCGGTAAGAACCTGGCGTGCCGGGTAAAAAGTCAATTCGCGGTTTGAACGCCGCAAAGCACGGTCAGGTTGGGGCTGTAACCGGATCAGGCTATTCGCGGGTAATGAGTTTTTCGGCTCGGTAATAGAAGAAATACTCCCAGGCCCAATTGATCATCACCACCAGGCGGTTGCGAAAACCGATAATGCGGAAGATATGCAGCACCACCCAAATCACCCAAGCCAGGAAGCCGTGGAAGGGGATCCTGCCGATGTATGCCACAGCCGCGTTGCGCCCGATGGTTGCCAGCAAGCCGGGATCCTTGTACCGGAATGGGATCGGCTCCATCCCTTTTGCCTTGCGGGCAATGCTGCGCGCCGTACAACGCGCTTCTTGGAGAGCCACGGTCGCCAGCATGGGCAGCGGCTCGTGGCCATCTTCCAGGTAGGCGGCATCGCCGATGACAAAGACTCCCGGATGACCAGGCACCTGCAGGGTCGCATCGACGCGGACCCGGCCCGAGCCGGCCTGCGCCACTCCGAGCCGGTCGACCAGCCCGGCGGCCCGCGCCCCAGCCGTCCAGATCAGCGTACGCGCCTGGATGGTGGACCCGTCCTTGAGTACGACCCTGGCACCGTCGTAACCGGTTACCATGGTATTCGTGCGTACCAGGACGTGCTTACGCAGCAGCGTTCGTTCCGTGGCAGACTGCAATGACTTCGGAAACGCCGCCATCACGTTCTCACCGGCTTCCAGGAGCAGGACCTGGGTTTCATCCAGGTTCAGATGGGGGTAATCCTTGGTCAGTACCAGGCGGATCAACTCGGAGAGCGCACCAGCCGTCTCCACGCCGGTCGGCCCGCCTCCAACGATGACAAAGGTGAGCAAACGACGTCGTCTGTCCACATCGGGTTCGCGGCTGGCCTGCTCGAATATGGACAGCAGGTGGTTGCGCGCCGCGACCGCGCCCTCGATATCCTTGACATCCAGGCTGTTTTCTTGGACCGAGCTCAGCCCAAAATAGTTCGTCTGTCCCCCGGCGGCCAAGACCAAGAAATCGTAGAAAAGGCTCTCGTGGTCGAGCGTCACCCGGCGGGCCTTCATGTCGATTCCGGTCACCTCCCCCATCAGGAAAGTCAGGTTCTGCTGGCGGCGCACGATCGCCCGCACCGGATAGGCGATTTCCACCGGAGACAGCCCCGCAATGGCCACCTGGTACAGGAGCGGCTGGAAGAGGTGGTAGTTGTGCCGGTCGATAAGGGTCACGCGCACGGGAGCCCCGGCAAGCCTGCGGGCGGTCTCCAGCCCGCCGAATCCTGCACCGACGATAACGACATGGGGAATTTTATCCATATGCAATGCTCCAGGATCATTCAACCAGGATTAAACTTGTGGTATATTTCACAATATAATTATAACAAATTTAGTCTAAAATGTAAACTATCTATGCCTGCTCGGAAAATCCGGATGCTGTCCCCAATCAAAACGCCCGGGGAGGAAAAACCCTGCTCCGGGCGGATGAGCAAAATGCAATTCAAGATCGGAATAGAATTTATTCCCCGGTCGAATGGATGGCCAGCAAGGTAATGTCATCGAACTGCGCGGCTCCGGATTGGAAATGCCTCAGGGTTTTCAACAGCCGGCCGCAGGTCTCCTGGCTGTGCCGTCCGGCGAGACGCGCCAGCGTTCTTGTCAGGCGGTGGCGACCGAACGGCTCTCCTTTTGGGTTGGAGCAGTCCGTGATCCCGTCGGTGAAAAACAACAAGGTTCCCCCTGCCGGGACCACGACCTCGCCCTCGTCCAGGACGGGCTCGTCCAACATCCCGAGCGCTTGGCCGAGGGTATGTGGAGGAGCATCCACCTTGCCCCGTGCAGTTACGATGAGAGGGATTTCGTGCCCGGCGCGGGCATATTCGAACTCGCCGGAGCGGCAATCCAGGATTCCGAAGAGGACGGTAACAAATAAATCCGCCTGTGCAAGCCTGATGAGGTGATGGTTGGCGCGCTTCAAGACGGTCGCCGGGGAGGAACTATGGCTCGCCTCGGACATGACCAGGGCATGCGCCCGGGCCATGAAGATCGCCGAGGGTACGCCCTTATCCGCCACATCGCCGATCAGAAATCCGACCCTCCCGCCATCGATCGTAAAGACGTCATAGAAATCCCCCCCCACCATGCGGGCGGGTACCATCAACGCCCCGAAATCGTATCCTGGTACCTCGGGCAGCTCCTGGGGCAGGATGCACATCTGAATCTCGGCGGCGACCTGGAGTTCACGTTCCAGGCGCTCCTTCTCGATGATCTGTTCCTGTGCGGCTTTGAGCTCGTCGTACGCCTGCTGCAGCTGGCGATTCTTTTCCTGCAAGTCACGAAACCCGCCCATCGTCGTGGCGTCCAGTCGTTTGGAGAGAGTGCGGATCATGGCATAGGCCATGCGCGGCTGGCGCACGAGCAGGGCATCAAAATCGGCCCGCGTCATCCGCCACAGGCGCGACGCTTCTCCCGCACGCACGCCCGCCGTCCGCAGACCGCCGGGGAGCAGCAGGCTCATCTCGCCGACGAACTCGCCCGGACCGAGGCTGGTCACCACCTTTTCGTCCGGCGTGCCGAGACCCATGATGATATCCAGGCTGCCTGCGATGACGATATACAGGCTGTCGCCCGGATCGTTTTCGTTGAAGAGCACGGTTGCTGAGCCGACCTCGACCACCTCGAGAGTCGCAGCCAGGTGCTCGAGTTCGTGTGCGGGAAGATCATTCAAGAGGGGGACTTGCCGGAGGAGGTCAATTTTATCCATGGGATACCTATAAAAAGATTCCAGTTCAGTGAAAAGCCGGAAGGATCCTTCCCAACCAACCCGTCTTTACCCCCGCAGCAACCAGAGCAAGGAGGATCACGATTAAGAAGATTACGGAGAACAATCCAGAGTATGCCAGCACCAATCCGGCAATCGCTCTGCCGCGTCCTGCTTCACCCGTGTGCCTGACCTGTCCAAGGGCGGCATGCCCGCTGACGACCCCGGCCAGCCACAAAAAGAACGGCAGAAAATCCAGGATCGTCGAGCAGAACGCGCCGGCCCCGGCCGTCGCCAGGGTCAGGATCAAGCCGAGGGTCAGGTCAAAGCAGCCCTGCAGCACAAACGCCGCCCAGCCACCCAGACCGAGGAACAGGCTGGCGTTGGCGAGTTTGTTGGCAGATGGGGAAGGCATTTACACCAACTTGTGCCGGAAGGGGCGCACGAGCAAGGCAACGATCACCACGCCCAGGACGAGGATCCCGGAGAGCAGGCGCGGACCACCCGCAAGCAATAGAAACGCCGCCAAGGCGATTGCGGCAGCCGGAAAGAGGATCCCACCCCATCGTTTCCAGCGCCAGAGTGCCAGGAGGCCGAGATAACCCAGAAAACCGAGGACAGCGATGGCTTCCCCCACCCAGGCTGCGGACGGGATCGGATTTCCCGGGACAGGGTAAGCCAGCATGCCGGTCAAAGTCACAAACAGGCAGACCAGCATCATCAGGATCAGGGCGATTGCCAGGACAGCGTTCCGCTGGATTTTAACCCTGGGCGGCAGGACCAGCCAATAGGTGGTGAACAGGATGACGCCGGGCACGGAAAGGCTGAGAAAATCAGCAAAGCGACTGGCTGGCGAGGCTTTCAGACGGCAGGCCTCGACAAAGGCGGTCATTTGGTCAATGGTAAATTTTTTCCAGATGGCTGCGGGGGGATAACAGCTGGTCACCTGCCCGAGGTAGAGGACCAAGGCGGCCAACATGAGAAGGCCGCCGAGCAGCCACAGGAGCATTTTCCAGTTTTTCATCCTAACCTGCCCGCAGATCGATCTCTTCCTTGCCGCCTAACCGCTCCTGGATGCGCCCGACCACCACCTCGAGGGCTTGCGGCTGGTTGACATAATCCAGGTCATCGGTGCGGATGGTCAGGACGGGGCTGATGTCGTAGGCTTTCAACCATTCGTTATAAAAAGAATCCAGCAGGGAGAGGTACTCGTCAGAAATACCGGATTCCATGTTGCGGGCGCGACGGCGGATGCGCTCCATCAACACCTCCACCGGGCACTTGAGATAGATCAGCAGGTGCGGAGGCGGGAGGCTTCCGACCACCAGGTCAAAAAGGCGCCGGTAGGCCAGGTAGTCGCGCTCGCCCATGTTGCCGATATGCAGCAGGGCACGCGAAAAAATGTGGGCGTCTTCATAGATACTCCGGTCGAGGATCGCCGGCCTCGGATCCCGGGCGGCTTCGAGGTATTGTTCGGCGCGATGCCCCAGGAAATAAACCTGCAAGTGGAACGACCAGGCTCGCATGTCGTTGTAAAAGTCGGGCAAATAGGGGTTGTCTGCCACCGATTCGAAATCCGTCCGCCATCCCAGGCGCGACCCGATGCGCTCGGTAAGCGATGTTTTGCCCGCGCCAATGTTACCAGCTACCACCACAAGTCGCTTCGGCATACTCCCTCCTTCCAAATGGTCTGGGGCTATTTTACACGAAGATTGGCCTGTCCGACCGGATTGATTGTGAGCCGGTTGTGCCATTCCGGATTTGACGATATACTTCCTTTACCCAATCCGGTCCAAGGAGAAACTCATGAATAGAAAAGGTGCGATCATCGCCACTGTCCTGACGAGCCTGCTGTGCGGGGTGCCCGGGCTGATCTCGATCTGTGTGGGAGTAATCACCGTTTTCGGCACGCAATCCTCTCTCACCGCGCCATCGGGCAGCACCGCAACGGACAGCATCGTCACCCTATTCCTTTTCGTCGTCAGCGGGCTGGTCCTGATCGCCATCCCGATCGTGGTTGGCTTCCTGACCCTGCGGCGTAAGCGCGCTCAGGCAGCCGCCCCGGCTCCGGCAGCGACCGACCAGGCCCCGGCCAGTCCGGTCTCCCAGCCTGCAGCGCAGCCCGCTGATCCGCCGGCTCCCGCCGAGAGGCGGGATCCCGGTCTCGAACAGGTTTACAACCGCCTGCTGGCGCTCAACCGTCCAAGCGCCCCGTACCGGATCGTGGACGGCAAATCCGAGGGGGTGGACCTGATCGCCGAATGGAAGATCGTGGATGCCCAATGGTACGAGATCTTCGCCAAAGCCAATCTGACCAAGGTCTTCCGCATCTACATGAAGCTCGACCCGCAAAAACGCCAGGTGCGCGCCATGGACCGGGAGTACACCCTCGAGTGGAAAGCCGGCGTCCCATCACTCAGCCTGGCGGCCAGCACCTTCAGGGGCCAGCAGACCTCCATCTCCTTCGGAAGCGGCTACGCCTTCACCGAGACACTCGCACCCGGCCAGGTCTATCAATACAAGTTCAACACCAAAGAGCTGAAAAAGCCCATCCAGGAGGCCGTGGCAGTCAGCGGGTGGAGCTACAAGGGCATCGCATTTGGGAAGCTGTAACTCCGGCCTCAAAGAATCCAACAGGGAGCAGCCTGCGAGCCGCTCCCTATTTTTATATCGTTTCCTGTGAATCTCAAGACTGCCGGCGGATGTCCGGGAAAAAAATCCAGGCGGCCAGGGCGCAAACGAACAAGACGGCCGCGCTGAGCGCCGCGGTGAGCGGCGCGCCGATGCGCTGGGCGACGGTGCCCGCTAATAAAGCCCCGATCGGGATCGAGCCGTTGAAGATCAACGCATAAACGCCCATGACCCGTCCGCGCAGGACGTCCGGGACCTCGGATTGGATCAGTGCATTGCTGTTGTTGGTGATCATCATCAGGCTCCAGCCCAGGACGACCATCACTGCCAGCGACAGTGGAACCCAACGAACCCAGGCAAAGATGAAAAGCGCGACCGGCATGACCAGCACGCCGACCATCCACATTTTTCCGCGAAATTTTGAGCTTCACCATCGAAGCCAGCATCAAGGCGCTGACCAGAGCCCCGAAGCCGCGCGCCGAGACCAGCAGGCCATTGGTCACCTCGTTACCGTGGAGCACGTCCGTCGCCCAGGCCGGAATCAGGTTCATCAGGCCGAACCCGAAGACGCTCACCAGACCGACAGCCCCGGTCAGGCTGCGGACCAGGCGGCTGGCAAAGACGTAGCGCAAGCCCTCGGCGATGTCCGCATAAGCCGTCGAGCGGCGGACAGCCATGGTCTCCCGTTTGATGCGCATCAAGATCAGGGCAACGATCACGGCAATGAAGGAAATGCCGTTGAGCGTGAAGCACCAGGCCGGGCCAAAGGCGGCGTAAGTCAGACCTGCGACCGAGGGTCCCACCACGGTGGCGATGTTAAACATGGTCGAGTTCAAAGCGATGGCATTGGTCATATCTTCGCGGGGAACCAGCTCGATGACGAAGGAAACGCGCGCCGGAGCGTCGAAGGCGTTCGCCACGCCCAGCAGGAAGGCCAGGACGAGGATATGCCAGGGTCGGACCGCATTGACAAACGCCAGGGCGCCCAGGATGAAGGCCAGGATCATCATCGAGGTCTGCGTGATGACCATCAATGTGCGGCGGGAGATGCGGTCGGCGATCACCCCGCCGAAGAGGGTGAAAAGCCAGGTCGGCAGGCCGCCCATGAATCCCACCAAGCCCAAATAGGTCGGTGAACTGGTAAGCTGATAGATCAAATAGCCCTGGGCAGTGCTCTGCATCCACGTCCCCATCAGGGAGACCATCTGGCCGATGAACCACAGCCGGTAATTGTAATGTCTGAGAGCCGCGAAGGTCTCAGACGGGCGCAGGTTCGATCTTTCCTCGCGAACGGAACCACTTTTTTCCAAGTCAGCCTCAAAATACCGATGGCGGAGAGATGAGCAACAGGCATAGATTATACGCCGCTTGCCTTTAAAAAGAGCGGGCGGAGGAATTTCTCCGCCCGTCACTTTTGTTCGTCGCGGGTTGAACAAGGGAAATTTACTTGATGAGTTGGGAAACCCGTCGGTCGAAACCAGTGAGATGTGACTTAACCTTTCACTGCGCCGGTCAGGCCCTGGATGAACTGGCGCTGCAGCAAGGCGAAGAAGAGAAGCATCGGAACAACGGTCATCACCACGCCCGCAGCGGTCGCGCGGGTATCGCTCACGAACGCTCCCTGCAATGCGACCAGCCCGACTTGCAAGGTCTTGTTGGACAGTGTCGGGAGCATCAGCGACGGCCAAAAAAAGTTATTCCACTGCTCGACAAAAGTAATGATCGCAGCCGTGGCCAGCGAGGGGCGCACGATCGGCATGGCGATGCTCCACCAGATGATCCACTCGCTGGCCCCATCCATGCGCCCGGCATCGAGCAGGTCGTCGGGCACGCCCTTGAAAGCCTGCCGCATCAGAAAAATGTTGAATACGGTTGCAAGATAGGGGAAGACCGCGGCTTGCAAATGATCATAATAATGAAAGAAACGAACGGCCAGGATATAGCTGGGGATAGCAGTCAGGGCCGGTGGAACGATGTATGTTGCGAGCAGCAAGTAAAAAATTTGATTTGCCCCTCGGAATTTCATCTTGGCCAATGGATAAGCCGCCAGCGAAGTGAAAAAAAGGTTGAACACGACCACACTTAATGTCACCACAATGCTGTTGATGTAGAAACGCCAAACCGGTAAGAGCTGCCAGACCCGGACGAAATTATCAAAGGTCGGATCGCGGGGAATGAACTGCGGCGGGACGGAAAAGACGGCATCCGTCGGTCCTTTGAAGGACGTGAAAAGCACCCACAGGAATGGAAAAACTGTCACGATCGCCACGCAGCAGAGAATGATATACAAGAAAATATTCGATAGGATTCGATTGGCGGACGAGGTAGTATAAACACTTTTAGCCCGGGGTTGATCGATCATTGTGCCTCCGAACCACGTTCGAGAAGACGAATATTCATGATTGAAAAGGCCAGCGTTATCACCAGCAGGGCCATAGCGATCGCCGAAGCCCGGCCGGCATGGGCAAGCCTGAACGCCTGCTGCCAGAGGTAGTAAACAATCGTATAACCGGACTGCAGGACGCCGCCCAGTCCGCCGGTCAATGTGAACACCTCATTGAAAACTTGCAACGCAGCCAGGCTGGAGATGACAGCCACAAAAGTGATTTGTGGGCGCAAGCCCGGGATGCTCACATACCAATGTTTTTGCCAGGCGTTGCAGCCATCGATCATGGCGGCATCGTACAATTCTTCCGGAATACCTTGAAGACCGGCAAGAAATATCATCATGTAATAACCAAGTCCCAGCCAGACGGTCAACAACATGCAAAAAGGCAAGGTATAGGCCGGTTCAGCCAACCATTGGATGGGCTCCCGAATAAATCCGAGCGCAAGAAGGATCGCGTTGATGATTCCATTGGTATCCAGCATCAATCGCCAGGCAATCCCTACCGCGATGCTGCCGCTGATGACAGGCAGAAAGAACAAGGCGCGAAATGCATTGATTCCAGGCAGCTTGCGGTTGACGACGATGGCGAGAAGGATGGATAAGACGATCAGCGTCGGCGTCACGAGCAGGTAAACAAGCGAGTGAGCCAATGCCCTCCAGAAAATCGTATCGTGAATCAGCCAGATGTAGTTTTTCAAACCGGCCCACACTGGTGGATTCACAATGGTGTAATCGGTAAAGCTGTAATAAACGACCGCCAGGATCGGGTACAGGACAAACACCGCGATGACAATCAAAGACGGGGTCAGGAAAAAGTACGGCGTGAAAGTAAACTTTTTTGTCATGGCAGGTCTCCGCCGAGACCAGCCCTCTCCCCTCTCGGGAGAGGGCTGGCTTTAGATCACATGAAGTTCACTCAGGGCAGCAGAGCATTTGCCTTAGTCACCGCGTCGGTCAGAGCCTTCTGTGGATCGACTTTGTTGAACAGCGCGGATTGGACGGCCTGCAGGACCAACTGGTTGACGTCCGCCTTATGCGGAATGGTCGGTACGATGTCGGCCAGCTTGGAGATGTAGTCTTTGGCTGCGGGTTTGGCGCTGTCTTCGATGGCGGCCGACGGCTGCGAGAAGAAGGGATCGTCGTATGCCGACGGCGAGGACGGATAGACGGCCACCATTTTGGCGAATGCGGTCATGCTCTTCGGGTTGGTGAAGAACTGCGCCAACGCGATCGAGGCATTCGGATATTTGGTCTTCGCGCTCACCGAAATACCCATGCCGCCTTTACCATTGACGCCCGACTTACCCGTAGGAGCAGGGACGACGCCCAGGTAGCCGTACAGCGCCGGATTGTTCTGGCGTACAATGCGGATCAGGTTCGGGCCGGTCTGATAGAATGGCGCCTGTCCGGTGGTGAAGAGGTTCAAGGCATCACGGTCCTGATCTGCCACGATGATCGTCTTGTCCACCGTACCGTCCTTGACCATGCCCACGTACATATTCAACCAGGCGACAGCTTCCGGCGAGTCAAAGGTAAACTTCTTGCCGTCGTCACTGATGACCTTGACATTACCTTCGTAGACCATCTGCGAGAGCAGGTCGTTGACAGTCAAGCGAATGTCACAGAGCTTGCCCGTGGCCGTCTTAATCGTCTTGCAAAGCGCGGGCAGGCCGTCGATCGTCTTGGGGAAATCCGCCAGCTTCAGGCCGGCTCCGCCGGTGTAGGTGACATTCCCTTTGTCATCGACCTTGGGGTGCCGGTGTAGATCTGGGTGTTGACCAGCTCAACCGCGACGAAGTTGTACCACGGGAACTGGTAGTTAACCCCCTTGACCAGTTGTTCCTTCCACAAGCCTGGGAAGTAAACGTCCTTCACGCTCTGCGGAACCTTGTCATCCAGCGGGAGCAACAAACCCTGGGTGGCATAGTCGCTGACCCAGCCTTCACCGACCGACAGGTTGATGACATCCGGTGCGTTCCCGGCTGCAAAGGCAGCCTTTAAATCATCCTGGAAAGTGGCCTGGTGATCTTCCGCCTTCACCGTGACGCCGGGGTATGCCTGGTTAAAGCGGGCAATGGTGTCCTTGATGTATTGATCGAAAGTCGGCGACAGCCAGAAGGTCCAGAAGGTAATGGTGGCGTTCGGCTCGACGTTGGCGATCACCGCTTCCGGGTTGGGGCCGGGCGTGGGTGTAACGACGACCTGCTGGATGACCGTCACCGGGGTGGGAGCAGCCTGGGGCGCCGGGGTGGCGGATGCACAGGCCGAGACCAGGATGCTGACCAGTGTAAGCAGCACAAACAACTTGGTACGCATGGCTTGATTCTCCTTCTTCGAATTCTCGAGTTAGTAATTTGACTAAACAAAACCTGGATCAGTTACAAATTTGAGTTTGATAGACTATCTGGAACCTCCTTTCAACTCTCGCTGCGCCGGTCGTTCACAAGACATTCAGATATTTTTCCCGTATCACCTGGTCATTTCAATCGTTCCAGGCGATCAGCGACATCTTGCGCAAAGCGTTGGATGTGCTCATTCACGAACGAGAGGATGTCTTTCGAAGGGTCGAGGAGCAGGGGGGTCAAGTCCATGGCGTAAGACAACCCTGTGGTTTCATCGACCCCATGGGATTCGAAATACGTGGCATTGGCCCGTCGTCGTCCCAGGCTGGCCTGGTCATAACGCTTGCCGCCCACAATCTGCGAATTGAAGACGCCCAGTAATGCAGCCTGCAGGTTCTCATGTGCACTCAGATCGAAGGGGACCTTGTCACCATCCACCATCCAATCCAGGTCGCGCCAGACCTCGCAGCCGTACAGTTTTTCAGGCCGATCGGCCTTCCCCAGACTGCGGATGGCGGCGATCACCTTGAGTGCCGTGCCAACGTGGGTATCGTGCTTGTCCGCCAGGTTGTGGGTATAAACGATCTTCGGCCGGGCAACTTTGAACAAAGCAGCCAGGTCGTCGACCGGCTGACGGTTGGTGCCGTCCTTTACCGCCCGGCTTGGATAGTCGAGCATCACCTGGGCGGCGTATTCGCCCAACACGGCAGCCTTGCGTTGTTCCTTGAAGCGTGTCTTACGCATCTTCTCGTCATCATAGCTGGCATAGAGGCCACTCCGAGGCGAGCCTCGTCCATCGGTCAGCACGACACCGGTGAACCATTTCTCCTCCTGCTGGTAGCATTCCAGGATCGCGGCAGCCGCCATGATCTCGATGTCATCCTGATGGGCGCTGACCGCCATGTGGGTCGTGCGAGCCAGGGCCTGCTCAGCGGGCAGATTGTCGGGAATGAATATTTCGGCAGATGGGAGGTGGAATTGCATACCTGGTTCCTATTTCCTGGATCGCGACTCTGGTAGGCTGGCTGCAGCGATGGATTGACCCACCCGCCGGCTTTTCTCATCCGGCAGTTGGATCTGGATCCGGTCGGCAAGCTCGGGGAATTCCGTGCGTAAAACAGCTGTCGCTCCCTCAAGGATTAATCTCCCGCCCAGCCCGGAGGTGCAGCGTCCGAGGATGAGAACATGTTTTATTTCATAAAAATCGGAATAATGCGCCAGGGCATAGCCAAGAAAGATTCCCATGCTCTGCCAGATCATCGCCGCCCCTTCATGTCCATTTTCCAATTTTTCCTGGATGAAATTGAGCTTCTCGACGTCCTTCAATTCCAACGGGATATGCAACCCTGCTTTGGGAGCGAGGCGGAATACGCATTGCTGGGACAGGTACTGCGAGCCCACACCGATATCCCCCGACCACTCGTCGGCCGGCGCCCCAGACTGGTAATCGATCGGCGCAAAGGCCAGCTCGTTCAACCAGCCCGTGATGTTTCCGTTGAGGTCTACATAGCCGGCCGCCTCGCTGGAACCCATCGCAATCCCCAAGACACCGTTGTCTTCAAGCGACATTGAACCGGCCAAGGCGGTGACATCACCGTCGTTGATGACCTCCAAGGGGACATTCAATTCATCCCGGAGGCGCAGGAACAATCCTCTGACCTTGTCGTATCTTTCCAAAGGGACGCCTCGAAACAGTGACGCGACCATTGGCCTGTTCTCGATATAGATCCCCGCGCAGCTGCCGCCAATTGCATCCACCCGCGGCATCTTTCCGGCAGCCGTTTTCAAGGCAGCCTTGATTTCACGATAGTGGTATTCTGGGTCAGAGTACTGGCGGGGCTCCCAGATCACTTCTTCGCTGTACACAACCTGACCGTCGATGATTGCGCTGACCTTCCGGTCCGATGCGCCCAGGTCGAAACCGATGCGACAGCCGTCCAGATGGCGCCCCAAAGGTTTTCCGGATTCATTCGCGGGAGGAACTTCGGATGGATCGCTGGGGATGACCGTAAAACGTTGTTCGTAAACCTGCTCACCCATGAATTGATAATCGAACCGGCGCTTACCATTCGGAGAATAACAATCACGAATGTATTCCCCAATGCTCCGTGGTCCACCCAGGTAAACCTTGTACCCGCCGCGCTGCCAGAGCAGGAATTTTACCAGGCGCTCGATGTAGGGCAGGTTGGCTGCCGCCCGGGGATGTTTCTCGGGGAAGACCTTGGTCGTGAACTGTCCAAACCCGTCGTTATCGCGCAGCAGGCCGATTTTCAAAGGGACGCCTGCTTCCCCAACCTCGTCTTGAAACGCCTGATTTGCCAGGACAGCCGGGCGGAATCCTTCTTCCAGGGGAGGTACCAATCGGGGTTGAATCAAACGAAGTTGATCCACACCGCTCTCTCATTCCGCCGGGCCGGCAGAGCGTAAATTGCCGGTGAACAAGAGGGAATAGTTCTTCAATATCAATGCCGAGGCTCCCAGGATGATTCCGTCGGGACCTAGGCGGCCGATCTCGACCCGTGTCTCCTCCGCTAATCGGGCCAAGGTCGTTTTTCGCATGGTTTGCTGAATGGATTCCAGCCAGGGTTCGCCAAAACAGGTCATGTCACCTGCCAGAATGACCCTGTGGATGTTGAGAGTCCCGACCAAACTCGATATGGCCATCCCCATGTACCGCCCGGCCTCCAGCACAACCTGTCGTGCCAAGGGGTCGCCGGAATTGAAAGCCTGTACGATGGTCTCAAGGGTGATTTTTCCGGCTGTCTTTGCCAGGGATGACATGGAATCCTGGCTTACCAACCTCTGGGCATGCTCGACCACCGCCTGGGTGCTTGCCACCGTCTCCAAGCAGCCGTTATTGCCACACCGGCAGGGAAGACCTGCCTCCTCGACCACGACATGCCCGATCTCGCCGGCACCACCGCCGTCGCCGTGGAATAATTGGCCGTTGATGATAATGCCTGCGCCGACCCCGTATCGGACGTTGATGACGATCAGGCTGCCCTCCGGTGGATGACCTTCCCCGAACGTGAATTCCCCCATGGCAGCTGCCTGGCTGTCATTGAATACTGAAACCGGCAGGCGATATCTCTCTTGTAGCAGGCGGACAAGCGGCAGATCTTTCCAGTCCAAGTTAACCGCATTAACCACAATCCCCTCACTGGCATTGACCAGTCCCGGGGTCCCGACTCCGATTCCGACCAGCGGTTTATAGGAGGTTTGAGTTAAGCGATTAAGGATGGCATAGATGGAGGCCAGAGCTGCCTCACCGTCCAGTCCATGGATATCTTGATCGACTTTGTAGCGGATTTCACCGCGTAAATTAACAATCGCCCCGCTGAACTTGTTACGTGCTAAATCGAGGCCGATCAAATAACGGGAATCGGCTACCAGACTGAGGAGAATAGGAGACTTGCCTCCGATTGAGGAACCCATCCCAACCTCTTTTACCAGCCCTTCGGCGATCAAGTCAGCGACAATGTCAGAAACCGTTGTCCGTGTCAGACTGGTGATGCGGGCGATCTCTGCCCGACTGATGCTCTCGTGATCGAAGATCGTCTTCAAAACGAGATTGGTGTTGTGTTCCTTGGTTTGCTGTCGGGTTGCTTTTTGCATGGATCGGTTTCCAGAATAGCTTGGGATGACTTTGTAAGTTCAATGGACTTACAAAGAACAGTATAACCATTTTTTATCAATTGTCAATACATTTTTTTATAAATATAAAGCGGGCTGGATTGTTCCAGCCCGCTGGTGATGCAACCATCGCAGAGTATTTCAACACTCACTATAACCGCAAGTATAGCACTTTCGGCAGCCCTCCTCGTTGACCATGGTAGCCTCCCCGCACTCCGGGCACAAATCCCCCATCTTCAAGGCCGCCTGCCGGGCAGAGGCTTCGGGTTTGGGTTCAACGTCATGAATGTTGTGGCCATGCCCAGAACCCGCATCTTCAGAGGTCACCTCGGAGCGACTCTTACCCTGCAGATACTCGTCCAGCACCTGGCCTACTCCATCGGGGAGCGAGCGCACCCGGTTCGGACCGAAGCCCAGCGACCGTCCGCCGCCGATGCCGGAGAGCTGTCGCACGACCTCTGCCAGGCGCTCGCGCGGCGGGATGGGAGAGACAAGCCTGAGAATGTACGAGATCAATCGTCCGATGGCCTCAGAAACCGCGGCGGTTTCCGATCCTGCCTTGGCGGTATTGATGAACACCTCGAAAGGATGCTGACCGCCGTTCTCGTTGACCGTGACGAAGGCTTTTCCAAGCGGCGTCTCGACCCGGAACGTGCGCCCGACCAACGCCCGCGGCCGAGGCTTCTTCAATTCGTGCCAGGCAGCCACCTGGGAGGCGACCTGAGCCGCCGAAAAATCCCGGCCCGCCGCATCCCGGGAAGGAGACGCCTCCACACCGGCCGGCGCAGCCCAGGATTGAATAACCGGCGTGGATCCCTGCTGCTTCTTGTCGGCCGTCGCCATGGTTTCCAGGACGACCTTTTCGCGCGAGCCGGTCACGTAAACGGTGATGCCCTTGCAGCCCAGTTCCCAGGCCAGCAGGTAAGCCTTGGCGACGTCCTCGAGCGTGGTCCCCTCGGGGAAATTGATCGTCTTGGAGAGCGAGTTGTCCACAAACGCCTGGAGGGCGGCCTGCATGCGCACATGCTCTTCTGCGCTGATATCGCTTGCCACCACGAACACGTCCCGGACCTGCTGAGGCACCTCGGAGATGGCCTGGCAGGAGCCGTGCTGCATCACCCGCTCGATGATCTCCTGGCGCGCCTCCCCGGCGAACCCGGCCGCTTCCAGCGCCTTCTCGAAGTGCGGGCTGGCGTAGGTCAGCTTCAAATCCTTTCCATGGTCGTTGACATGACGGATATACGCCAGGGCAAAGACCGGCTCACAGCCATAGCCTTCGCAGCCGGCCACAGTGGCGATCGTCCCGGTCGGTGCGACCGTGGTCTGCGCGGCATTACGGATGCCGAACTTCTGCATCCCTTCCAAGATCTCGTTCCAATCGAGGGCCGGGCGACCCCATTCTTGGGTATAGGGGATAAGGGACTTGGGCGGCGTCCAGCGCATGTCCTCGAAATCGTAGATGCTGCCTTTGATGGCCGGGAAGGCGCCCCGCTCGCGCGCCAACTTGACGCTCGTGCGCATGGCATGGTAGCGCACGAACTCCATCACCTGAGCGCCAAATTCCTGCCCGGCGGTCGAGCCGTAGCGCACGCCGACGTGATACATCAGATCCGCCAGCCCCATGATCCCCAGGCCGATGCGCCGGGCGCGATGGGCAGCCTGCTCGAGCTGCGGCACCGCCGGGACATAAGCATTGGCATCCACGACGTCGTCCAAAAAGCGCGTGGAGAGCTCGACGCTGCGCTGGAGCGAATCCCAATCCACTGATCCGTCCGGACCGCAGTGCTCTGCCAGGTTGACCGAACCCAGGCAGCAGTTCTCATAAGGCCCGAGCCATTGTTCGCCGCAAGGATTGGTTGCTTCCAGGGGATATAGGTGCGGTACCGGATTGGAGCGGTTGGCGGCATCCAAAAAGAGCATGCCCGGCTCGCCGTTGTGGTGTGCCTGCAGCACGATCTTGTCGAAAATATCCCGAGCCCGGACTTTCTTGTAAGTCAGGAGTGGGATCCCCAAAGCTTCAGCCTGTTCCAAGGTTCCGCTGAATCCGCGATATTTCGGCGAACTCACGTCGGGGAAGCGTAGCTCCCATTCGGCATCGTCTTTGACCGCCTGCATGAAAGCATCCGTGATACCCACCGATATGTTGAAGTTCGTGATCTGGTTCTCATCCGTCTTGCAGGTGATGAACTCTTCGATGTCCGGATGGTCGACGCGCAAGACGCCCATGTTGGCGCCCCTGCGCGTTCCCCCTGAGCAATCTCTCCGAAGGCGTGGTCATAGACCCGCAGGAAACCAACCGGACCCGTAGCCTGTCCCGCTGAGGATTTGACCAGCGAGCCCTTCGGCCGCAGGCGCGAGAAGGAAAAACCGTTCCCGCCGCCGGTTTGCTGGATCAAGGCGGCATCCCGCAGGGATTGGAAGATTCCGGCCGCGTCGCGCCCCATGTCGTCCGAAATAGGCAGCACGAAGCAATTGTGAACAACGATCCCTTCCGTTACATAGGTATGTTCCGAAGCAACTTCACAATTATAAACAGTGCCTTCGAAAGGTTGGCCAGTTATCCCTTCAATCTCAAAGAATACTTGATCATCTTGGCGCGTGATATATTTGCGTATGTAACGACGATCTGGTTCAGGTAATTCGATGTTGAAAGCCTTTTTCACCAGATTCCGGGATTGTAAAGGAGGCAGACTTATCTGGCCGGTCTCGTTTGCACTCGGTGTGACATAAGTCGTGTCCACGGTTCGGATCGCCGTATCATATCCTAATCGGAGGGCCATGTGCCAGATTTGTTGAATTAACCCAGGGTTGCTCAGGGTCAGTCGCAGCGCCCGATAAACGCGGGGATGCGGCCGCGAAGGAGGGGTATAGGTTTTTTCGAAAAATAATCCATCGCCTCGCAGCAAACCAATCAAAAAAGCTTCCTGGATTTCAACATCCGCAAACTGAAGCCAGATCGGTAGTCGCTTCTTTCCCGCCCCGCTTCCAAAATGTGAGTGAAGCCACGCAGCAAAAGGGCGGCTATAAAAATTCAAGGTCGTCCAATTCCCAAAATTCGAGTCGGACTGGTTGCAACGCACACCGAAGATTTCTTTTCCAAGACGGACAACATCCTTTTGATAATCGACCTCATCTTTCGAGAAGACAAAGCGAACAGCGCGTTCTTCCGGGTCAATCGAGCCTTCGGAAATGTAATAGCCACACAAGCGTGCCAGGTCGGGAGTGAGCTCAACAAAACGAACATTCCATTCTGCTTGACGACCTGAATTCTGATAGGTGCTTGGTCGCCTGACGCGAACTGCATCCTCCCTCAATTGGAGCTCCAATTCACCCGCATAGACGGTCTCTGCCAGATCAAATTGCGGCCGTGGATGAACACCCTTTGGATAGCCGATTGCTAATTTGTCTCCAACCTTTAGCTCGCCCGCTTTGACCCACCCATGAACTGTCAAGATCGGATGTTCTGGGGTGACCTCCAAGGTCGTTCCAATGAGTTTAACCTTGATCCGCAATAATTCGCCATCGTAAGCCCGCCGGGAAAGATGAGTGATTGGCTCATATGAGCCAGCACTGGTCAAAACTCGATCACCAATTTGAAGATCGGCGATCGGCTTTACTCCTTGGTCCGTGGTGACCCTCATCGTGGCAGTAAAGCAGGCCGCCAGCTGCCCAAGTGGAGTGCCCGCACCGGTAAATGTGGGTGAATTTGGAAAGAATTTTTTGGTTGTCAATAAACCATAAAAATCACGGGCCGTCGCCATGACATCATTGCCGTAGCTTTCCTCCACCTTGGCAATGTGATAAGCCACACGCCAGAACATCTGCTCAGGGGTCTCGACTGGTTCGCCATCATCTCCGTGGCGGACGTAGCGGCGCACTAAGACCTGGCGGGCGTTCTCAATCAAATTCACCTTGGGAAGGTCTTTTGGCATGGGGGGAGTGGGAAGTAAACCCTTCTTCGACGCAGGTGCCTTGGTTACCATTATTGATTCTCCTCTATGTTAAATTTCTGCTATGATTTTTCGCCCAGCAGCCGATCGATTTCTCCCCGCAAAGCATGCAGATCATCCAGACGCAGATAGACGATGGCATATCGGATGTAGGCAATTTGGTCCAGTTCTTTCAGGCCGTTGATCACCATGTCGCCAATAATCCGCGACGAAACCTCAGACTTCCCCATCCGTTGCAACTCCGCTTCTACTTGACCGACAAGCCGTTCGATATCCGCCGCGGAGACCGGACGCTTGGCACAGGCGATGCGGATGCCCCTTTCGAGTTTCTCGCGATCGAACTCCTCACGCGTCCCATCCTGCTTGACGATCAAGGGTGTTGCCAAAATCGGACGTTCATAACTGCTAAAGCGCTGCCCACAGTGCAGGCATTCCCGCCGCCGACGAATTCCACCATGACTATCATGGTTCGTGTCAATCACTTTCGAATCGTCGTTATGACAATATGGACAGCGCATGAAAAAACCTCCATAATTAATAGAACAAATGTAGCCGCCATATATAGCGTGTAACAAGTATCATCCCCCTAAATATGGGTCGACTGCATGTTATTCTAGCATAACTGCCAACTCAAAACAAGGGGACCAAGGGGTGATTTTCCTTAAAAGTTTTGTAAGGTGAGGCGAGGCTTATTCGCCAGGTGATTGAGAAGGGCTTTACTTCAGCAATGATATTTAGCGTTGCTGTGGAAATATGTGGGTTAAAATGAACCCGCCAGATACCATCCGAGAAAAATCCTTGCATCACTCTGGCCGGAGATAGACATCATGAGCTTGTCTTCCTTCCAACTGCAACCTGACGAAGCCATCCTTTTCCAGACCAGCCCTGATCGGAAATGGTATGCCGTCGCCTGGAAAGTTGTTGTCGGCTTGGTAGCCATCTCATTTTTCACCTTTCTAGTTTATGTTCTCTTTATAGCCCCAACCCAGGGCTTTCTGGAGAATTATCTTCCCAATCAAATTGCCTTGGTAGTGTCTCAATTCCTATGCCTGGGTCTGGTACCTCTCCTAATCACCCCTTGGGTTGTGGATGACGTGGCCAGGATCTTTACCAGCGAACTCATCCTCACGACCCGTCGCATATGGGTAAAAGGATCTCCTTATTCCTGGAGCAAGCCCGAAGAAACGGCCCTTGACAACATAAGAACGATGACATTTCGAAAGGATGCCGTTTTTATCCGCCTGGCATCCAAACGGAAAGTCCAGGTACACATGTTCTCCGAGGGCAAACAACTTGTCGAGGCATTTACACGTTTTACCGGAAAAGAAAACCCGACAGATCAATAATGAAGAACCCAGGATTTAATTCGGCTGGCAGGTTTTTCCGTGACCGAGTCCTACTCTTGAATGTGTTTGGCTTCCTGCCATAAAGCTTCCATTTCGTCTAGTGACATCTCAGCCAGATTCTTGCCCTGTTTTCTGGCGGTTTGTTCAATGTAGGTGAAACGCCGCTTAAAGCGCAGATTGGTGCCGCGCAGGGCAGACTCGGCATCGATCTTTTTCCAACGGGTCAGGTTGACCAGGGCAAAGAACAAGTCCCCCAACTCCTCAGTCAATTCTGTTTCGTTTGTCGCCGCGCGCACCTCCTGGATCTCCTCGGCGATTTTATCGAGCACCCCACCCACCTCCGGCCAGTCGAAGCCGACCCGGGCGGCGCGATCCTGGTATTCCTGCGCTTGTGAAAGCGCCGGCAGCGCCGCCGGGATGCTGTCCAGCAGACCTTTATCCGGCTGGTCACTATTGGCACGCTCGGCGGCCTTGAGGTGCTCCCAATTCTTCAGCACTCCCTGCACGCCGTCGACCTGGTAGTCGCCAAACACATGCGGGTGCCGGCGGATGATCTTATCATAGATGCCCTTGACCACGTCCGCCAGGTTAAACTCGCCCTCCTCGCTGGCGATCTGGGCATTCAGTACAATTTGGAGAAGCAAATCGCCGTATTCTTCTGCCATGTGGGCGTGGTCTTCGGCATCCATGGCTGCCAACGCTTCGTACGCCTCTTCTATCAAGTTGGTACGCAGGGTCAAATGAGTCTGCTCACGATCCCAAGGGCATCCGTCGGGGGCCCGCAGATGGGCGACAACTTCCTGAAAGGATTCCATCGACGTCCCCTCCCCCAGCGGTGGAACGTAGAGGGCGGAGAGCAGACCGATATGGGTGGAGCGGTCTATTTCATATAAAGGTAGGTCCTCAACCAGCTGGTCGCGCGTCCCGGCGGCATGCACGAGGCGAACCGGATGCCCGTCGGGATAGATGGCGTTGAGGGTCATCTTCACCTCAGCTGCCACCAGCTGCGAGTAGACCTGAGCGACAAGCAGGGGCATGTCGGTGGGATGGATCGGGACATGCGCCTGACTTAACTCCAGCGCGTCCATCAGGACCAGGCGCGGGTACGGGTCAAGGCCCAGGGCGGCAAAGACCGGCTCGAGAAAGGAGATGCCGTTGACGATGCGCAGGGGTAAGCCGGCGCTCCGGGCGCGCTCGGCAATCGCGGGACAGGTCGCCTCGGCCACGAACGGGTCGCCCGGGACAGCATAGACGACCCCGCCCTCGCGCTGCCCCAGTTCGATCACCCGGTCGACGATGCGCGCGTACACCGCCTCGAACGACTCCCCCTGCGCATACAGCTCGTCGAACGAATTCACCGCCAGCGTCGCCGGAAACCCGGCCGCGGTCGGATGCTCTTTCGTGCGCAGCCAGATTTCGTCGGACGTGGACAGCACTTCCCAGGCGGCGCGGCTCAGCTGCGCCGGGTCGCCGGGACCGAGACCGAGGAGAGTGATACCGGGCATGGTTGCTCCTTTAAAGTGTAAAGCGTAAAACGCAGGCGGATTTCCCGCGACACGTTTTACACTTTACGTTATTCGCTGTCTTTTCTGGATTAACGCTTGGTGTAGGTCGGAGCCTTGCGGGCGCGCTTGAGACCGGGCTTCTTGCGTTCCTTGACGCGCGGATCGCGGGTCAGGAAACCACCTTTACGCATGGCCGATACGTTCTCGGGGTTCATCTTGACCAGGGCGCGCGCCAGGCCGAGCTGCACGGCATCGGTCTGACCGGTCACGCCGCCGCCCGTCACCTTAACGGTGATGTCATACGCCTTGGTTTCCTGTCCGGCGGCCTGCATCGGGGCCAGGATGGCATCCAGGTCGCCCAAGCGCGTGAAGTAGGCCGGAGCCTCTTTTTCATTGACGATGAACCGGCCCGAGCCGCTCATCAGGCGGACGCGTGCGATGCTCTGCTTGCGGCGGCCGATACCTTCGAAATACTGAACAGACATAAATTCCTTCCTGCTTCCTTATGCAACCTTCTGCGGATTCTGGGCAGTGTGCGGATGCTCCGCACCACCGTAGATCTTCAGGTGCCGGATGATGTGGCGACCCATCCTGTTGTGCGGCAGCATGCCCCACACGGCTGAACGGATCACGCGGTCCGGGTGTTTGAGCAGCTGCTGCTGCAGGTTGATCGACTTCAAGCCGCCCGGATAGCCCGAGTGATGGTGATAGATCTTCTCGGTCAGCTTGGAATGCGTCCGCGTGCCAGTCACCGAAATCTTCTGGGCGTTGATGACCACCACGAAATCGCCCAGCTCCACCCCGGGGGTAAAGGTCGGTTTGTGTTTGCCGAGCAGGAGCGCGGCCAGCCGTGTGGCAAGACGGCCCAGGGTTTCGCCGTTCGCATCCACCAGCACCCATTGGGGGGCTATCTCAGCAGCTTTGGGATAATAAGATTTGTACACTGTGTCTCTCCGATTTCTTTTGGAACTTGCTTCCACGACGACCTGCCGTCGTACTCCATTATTTCTTCAAACCATAGGATCATAACGGACTTCGACCAGTGTCAACCCGCTCGCCGGAGCGAGACCGGCGGAAAGCCTGACCGGTGCCTCGAGCGCCCGGACGAGGTCCTCCGCCTGAAGCTTTTCCTGTCCGACTGCCACCTGGAGAAAGACCAGCCTGCGCACCATTCTATATAGAAAGGCATCCGCCTGGATTTCAAAGCTCCAGTCATGCCCGCGGCCTTTCCATGCAGCATAGAGGACCGTCCGCCGGGTACTGCCGTCGGGCTTCAGCGGGGAGCCGAAGGCGGCGAAATCGTGCGTCCCGGGCCAGATCCCGGCCAGCGGCTTCATGTCGCCGAGGGGCGGCCAGAGGCGCCAGGCATAGCGCTCCCGTAACGGGTCACGCAGCGGGTCGTAAAAGAGCCGATAGCGGTAGCAGCGCGAGGTGGCGTCAAAGCGGGGGTGGAACTTATCCGCGGCGGGTTTGATTTCCCGCACTGCCATGTCCCTCGGCAGGTTGGCGTTCAAGGCGGACAGCAGGTCGTCGAGACCGTGGCCCCAGTCGAGGTCGAAGGCTGCCACCTGCCCGCTGGCGTGGACGCCGGTATCCGTGCGCCCGGCCAGGAGGAGGCTGCGCCCCTGCCAGCCGATCTTGCCCAGGGCCCGTTCGAGTTCGCCCTGGACCGTCCGGGAACCCGCCTGCCGCTGGCTGCCGAGGAAGTCGGTGCCGTCGTAAGCAAGGATGATCTGGTAACGTGCCATAGTTAGGGACCAGGTAATTAGGTCTCAGGAATTAGGCCTGACCGCCTGATTACCTAGTCCCTGATTACCTATTCCTCTACCAATTCAAGCAGCGCCATCTCCGCCTTGTCGCCATAGCGGGGGCCCAGTTTGAGCACCCGCGTGTATCCGCCGTTGCGCTCGGCAAAGCGTGGGGCAATCTCGTCGAACAGTTTCATCACGACCTCGTTGCTGTTATTGCCCAGGCGGGCCGCCACCAAGCGGCGGGCAGCTACTTTTTCTGCGTCGCTGGCGTCTTTGACATTGCGGGCCACGGTAATCAGCTTTTCCGCCTCGCCGCGGATCGCGGCAGCCTTGGCGGTCGTCGTGCGGATGCGTTCGTGCGTAAAAAATTGCTTGATCAGATTGCGGCGCAGGGCGATGCGCGCGCTCTTGGTTCGGTTGAGTTTATATCCAGCTACTTGGTGTCGCATTGCAGGATTACTCCGCTTCTTTCTTGGGTTCGTCTTTCAGATAGCCCTTTTCACGCATCTTCGTGCGCAGCTCTTCGAGGCTCTTCTCGCCGAAGTTGCGGATGGACATGACCGCCTGGTCGCCCTTTTCGAGCAGTTCGAGCACGTCGCCGACGGTGGTGATGCCGGTCCGCTTGAGCGAATTAAAGACGCGCACCGAGAGGTCGAGTGATTCGACCGGTGTCTCGGCCACCTCGCTGGTCAGGCGCGACCCGGCGACTTCTTTCTCCATGGCGATGGTCAGGGTCTCTTCGCTGACGCCGGCCACATAGCGCAGGTGCTCGATCAGGATCTTGGCCGCGGTCGAGAGACAGCTCTCGGGCGAGATCGTGCCGTCCGTCCAGATTTCCAGGACCAGCTTGTCGTAGTTGGTGCTCTGGCCGACGCGCGCCGACTGCACATCCCAGTTGACACGCTTGACCGGGCCGAAGATCGCGTCCACCGGCAGCTCGCCGATGGGCATGCGCCCGCGCTCGTTGAATGGGGAATAGCCGCGGCCGCGTTCGACCGTGAACTCGATGTCCAGGCGGGTCTTGGCGCTGTCGGCGGTAAACAAATAGAGGTCCGGGTTGATGATCGTGACCTCCGGTGGAGCGATGATGTCCGCCGCGGTGACCACGCCTTCGCCGCGCACTTCCAGGTGCATGCGGGTGGTATCCACGCCGTCGAGCTTCAGGCGCAGCTGCTTGATCTGCAGCATGACCTGCAGGACATCCTCGCGCACGCCCGGGATGTCGCTGAACTCATGCAGCACATCGGCGATGCGGATGGAGGTCACGGCCGCGCCTTCGAGCGAAGCGTGCATCGCCCGGCGCAGGGAATTCCCTAACGTAACGCCGTAGCCGTGTTCCAACGGGCTGATAATGAATTTGCCATAATTCCGAGCTTCAGCTTCGCGCTCGATCTTGGGCATCACCATGTTCGTGATAGTCACGGTTCACCTATCCCTCGGCGTACAAAACGGTACGCCGCGTCCAAAAAAGCCGGCTCGGATTAGCGCGAGTAATACTCGACGATCAGCTGTTCGTTCAGGTTGCCGTCGATCTCGGGACGCTCCGGCAGGCGCAGGACGCTGCCCGAAAGCTTGTTCAGGTCGCGTTCCAGCCAGGCCGGTACGTTGTGCGTCTCGGCAACAGGCGGCAGGTTCTTGAAATATGTGGCATCGCGCGAACCTTCGCGCAC
Source organism: uncultured Chloroflexia bacterium (assembly GCA_963739255.1). Taxonomy (GTDB): domain Bacteria; phylum Chloroflexota; class Anaerolineae; order Anaerolineales; family Villigracilaceae; genus UBA877. The sequence continues at coordinate 376,353 of CAVTZT010000007.1, read as the reverse complement.
CGCAATCACGTCGCCCACCTTGACGGTCATGGACGGGACATCCGTCCGGCGGCCGTTGACGGTGAAGTGGCCGTGGGTCACCAAGAGGCGCGCCTGGGCGCGGCTCGAGGCGTAGCCCAGCCGGAAGACGACGTTGTCCAGGCGGGACTCGAGCACCTGGAGCAGCATCAAACCGGTGATGCCGCGCACCTTCAACGCATTGCCGTAATAGCGGCGGAACTGGCGTTCATAGACGCCGTAGATGCGGCGCGCCTTCTGCTTGGCGCGCAGCTGCTTGGAATAGTCGGACTGGCGGCCGGTGCCGCCGCGACTGCCGCGGCTTCCGGTCGGTCCGTGCTGTCCGGGGACAAAGCCACGGCGCTCGAACGCGCATTTGGGGGTGAAGCAGCGCTCGCCCTTGAGAAACAGTTTTTCACCTTCACGCCGGCACAGTTTGCAGGCCGGACCTAAATATTTCGCCATACGCTCTTACCTTTCTTCTTAAACTAAACGCGGCGCTTCTTCGGAGGCCGGCAGCCATTGTGGGGAACCGGCGTCTGGTCAGAGATCAACTTGACCTTCATACCCATCGACTGGACGGCGCGGATGGCCGATTCACGTCCCGGGCCGGGGCCCTTGACGTACAGCTCCACTTCCTGGATGCCCATGGCCTGGGCGGCCTTGATGGCCTGCTCGGCCGCCAGACGGGCGGCGAAGGGCGTGCTCTTGCGAGAGCCTTTGAAACCCGCCGACCCGGCACTGCCCCAGCAAAGCGTGTTGCCGTCCGGATCGGTCACGGTCACAATAGTATTGTTGAACGAAGCGAAAATGTGCACCTGCCCGGAGGACAGGGTGCGCTTCCCTTTCTTGGCGCCACCAGAGCGACGCGCCGAACGAACAGTTTGAGCCATAGATCCTCGCTAACTCCTGATTACTTCTTCCCGCCGCGGCGGCGTCCGCGTCCGGCGACCGTCTTCTTGGTGCCTTTGCGGGTACGCGCGTTGGTGCGCGTGCGCTGCCCGTGGACGGGCAGGTTGCGGCGGTGGCGCAGGCCGCGGTAACAGCCGATCTCGACCAGACGCTTGATGTTCATTTGCTCTTCACGGCGCAGGTCGCCTTCGACTTTCCAATTCTTGCCAATGTATTCGCGGATGGCCGAGACTTCACTCTCGGTCAGGTCCTTGATGCGCGTGTCCGGGTTGATCTTGGTCGCGGCCAGGATTTCCCGGGAGCGCGTGGGGCCGATCCCAAAAAGATAAGTCAGGCCCACTTCGGCGCGTTTGTTGCGCGGGAGGTCAACACCTTCAATTCTTGCCATGGTTTGCTATCCTTGTCGCTGTTTGTGCTTCGGATTCTCGCAGATGATGTACAATCTGCCCTTGCGCTTGACGATCTTGCACTTCGCACAGCGCTTGCGAACGGAGGGAGATACTTTCATGATTGCAGTGCTCCTTGCTCTTCTGTCGGCTCAGCCAAAGTCTCGATTATACTGTTTCTATTATCATCCGTCCAGTTTCGGTATTGCTCTGCTGCAGTTCACGGAAGGGTCAGAATGAGAGGGTCGCCTTCGGTGACCGCCACCGAGTGTTCCTGGTGGGCGGTCAGAGACCCATCCGCGGAGACCACCGTCCACTGGTTGGACAGGACCCGGGTCCGGTGCGTACCGACGAGCACCATCGGCTCGAGGGCAATCGTCATGCCGGCCCGCAGCGGGACCCCAGAACCCGGGGTGCCATAGTTCGGAACCTGCGGTCCCTCGTGCATTTTCCGGCCGACTCCGTGACCGGTGTACTCCCGGACGACGTGGAACCCCTGGCTCTCCACATACTGCTGGATTGCGGCGGAGACGTCGCCGGTCTTGTTCCCGACGCGCATCATGGCGATGCCGACGGACAGCGCCTGCTCGGTCACCTCGATCAGCCTGCGGGCGGTCGGGGAGATCTCCCCGGCCCCGGCGGTGAAGGCCGCGTCGCCGACATAGCCGTCGACGACCGCGCCGCAATCGATCGAGATGATGTCACCCTGCTTGAGCTTGCGTTTTCCCGGGATGCCGTGCACCAGCTCCTCGTTGACGCTGGCGCAGATCGAAGCCGGGAACGGCGGGTGACCGTAGTTCAAGAACGGCGAGTAGGCGTTGTGCTTCCGCAGGACTTCCTCAGCAGCCGCGTTGAGGTCTGCGGTGGTAACGCCGGGTTGTAAAAGTGCCCGTACTGCGGCCAACGCCAGGGCGTTGACCCGACCGGCCTCGCGCATCAGCGCGATCTCGGCCGGAGTTTTTATCTGGATGTCACGATCCCAAGCCATGCTATTTTCCAAGTACCGCTAAAAGGTCGGCAGTGACTTTCTCGATCGGCTGCGCACCGTCAATTTCGGCGAGCAGCCCGCGCTGGCGATAGTAGGCGATCAGGGGCGCCGTCTGCTGGAGATAGACCTGGATGCGATGCACCACCGTCTCGGACTTGTCGTCGTCGCGCTGGTAGAGCACCGACCCGTCCAGGTCACACACGCCAGGCTGCTTCGGCGGGTTGTACTTCTCATGAAAGACGTGTCCCTGCGCCTTGCAAGTCCAGCGCCCGCTCAGGCGCTCGATCAGCGTCGCCTCGGGGGCGGTGATGTAGGGCACGTAATCCACCTGGCCGCCAAACTCGGCCAGCAGCCGGGCGAGGGCGTCTGCCTGCACCGTGGTGCGGGGAAAACCGTCCAGCAGCGCCCCACCCTTGCAGTCCGGGCGGGAAAGCCGGGCGCGGATCATGTCGACGGTCAGGCCGTCGGGGACCAGCTCGCCCTCGTTGATGTATTCCTGGGCCTGCTTGCCCAGCGCCGTGCCATTTTTAATGTTCTCACGAAACAGGTCGCCCGAGGAAATGTGCGGCAGCCCGGTCGCAGCGGCGATGTTCTCCGCCTGCGTGCCCTTGCCAACACCGGGAGGTCCGAGCAGGACGATGTACCTGGGCATGAGCTACCTGACCAGCAGCGAGTCCTCGTAGCCGTGCAGCTTGAGCTCGGCCTGAATATTCTGGAATGTATCCCGGACCACGCCGACCACGATCAGCAAGCCGGCCGAGGAGACCAAATACAGGCCCGAGGAAGACGAGGCGGTCGAGACCTTGAATGCAGCCAGGACCAGGCTGATGATGAACGGCAGGACCGCCACAAGGCCCAGGAAAAGCGCCCCGGGGAAGGTGATGCGGCGCTGGACGCGGGTCAGGTACTTCTGCGTCGGGGCGCCGCGGTTGATGCCCGGGACCTGGGCGCCGACCTTTTTCAGGTTCTCGCCGTAGTTCTGCTGGGTGAACAGCACGTCCGTGTAGAAGAAGGTGAAAACCACCACCATCAGGAAGTACATCAGCCAGTAGACCCAGGAGGTGGAGCTGAACAACCGCTGCGTGCCCAGGGCAAAGCTGGCCACCGACGCATTCTTGGATGCAATGAAGTAGCTGGCGATGATCGCCGGGAACTGCAGCAGGGCGCTGCCGAAGATAAGCGGGATCATGCCCGCCAGGTTGACCATCAGCGGCAGGGTGCCCTTGACCGGCATGGACATGCGATTGCCCACACGCCGGCCGGGGTACATGACCGGCACGTTGCGGCGCCCCTGCTGGACGAAGACGATGGCGAAGATGACCGCCACCAGGACGATGATCATCGAAATCACCAGGATCCAGCCGTGCTGCTTGTCCGCCAGGAGCGTGCCGAAATTGGACGGCATCCTGGCGACGATCCCGGCGAAGATGATCAACGACAGGCCCTGGCCGCGGATGCCGTATTCGGAGATCAGCTCGCCCAGCCAGATGGCGAACATCGTGCCGGCGACCATGCTGAACAGCACCGCCAGGGAAGGCACCAACTGGGAGCCCGACAGGCTGAAATTGACCACCGGCTCGCCGCCCGTGATCTGCTGCGAATAGGTGTTGAAGATGTTGATCTGACCGATCGCAGAGAGCGCAGCCATGGGCACAGCCAGGTAATAGGTCCAGCGTTCCTGGAACTTGCGCCCCTCGCGCGGGTCCTCTTCCATCTTGCGCTGCAGGGCCGGGATGATGGGAGTGAGCAGCTGCAGGATGATCTGGGCGGTGATGTAGGGGTAAACACCCATCGCCAGCAAGGAAAACCGGGAGATCGTCCCGCCCGAAAGCAGGTCAAGGAAGTTGAAGAACGAACCCGCGCTGCTCAAATTGGAGGTCAGGGCCTTGAGGGCAGCGGTGTTTATTCCCGGGACGGGCACATACGTTGCCAGGTTGAAGATCACCAGCAGGAGCCCCGTGATCAGCAGTTTTCGCCGGATGTCCTCGGACTTCCAGAGATAACGCCATCCTGAGAATGTGGTTTTCATAAGAAAGATCTCCTGGCTGGGGTTCAGCCGATCAGTTCGACCGAGCCGCCCGCAGCCTCGATCTTGTCCTTGGCGCTCTTGCTGACGCGGTGGGCGCGCACTTTCAGGGCGGCTTTCACTTCACCCCGACCGAGGATGGCCACGGGGTTGCGGGGGTCGCGCAGCAGGCGGGCATCGGAGAGCGTCTCCGGGGAAACCACGGTATTGGCCTTGAAAGCAGCCAGCTGATCGAGGTTGACTTCGTTGAAATTGACCTCGGTCGGCGGGGTGAAACCCTTGCCACGCACGAAGGGCAGGCGGCGGAAGAACGGCAGGTTACCGCCCTGCCGGTACAGGTGTCCGCCCGAGCCGGTGCGAGAGTTCTGGCCCTTGGTGCCGCGTCCGGCCGTCTTCCCCTGACCGGCGGAAATGCCGTGGCCGAGGCGCTTGCGCGGCTTCTTGGGGAAATTGGGTTTGAGATCGTTCAGCTTCATCTTCATTCCTATTCTTCGATACGAACCAGGTGGATCACCGCCGCGAGCATGCCGCGCACCGCCGGGGTATCCTTATGTTCGACCGTTTGATTCATGCGCCGCAGCCCCAGGGCGCGCACCGTCGCCTTCTGCGGTTGTGGGTAGCCGATCGGGCTGCGCACCAGGGTCACCTTGATGGTCTTGCCTTCCACCGCCTTCTTAGCCATTCTTCTTTCTCCTCTCCCAGAACGGCAGCAGGTCTTCGACCGACTTGTTGCGCCGGGCGGCCTCTTCCTTGGGCGATTTGAGGCTGCCCAGGGCCAGGAAGGTCGCCTGGACGCTGTTCAGGACGTTGGATGAGCCCAGGCACTTGGTCAGGATGTCGCGGATGCCGGCCGCTTCGAGGACGGCGCGCACGCCGCCGCCCGCGATCACGCCGGTACCGGGGGAGGCCGGTTTGAGCAGGATGACCGAGCCCGCCGACCTTGCCGGTGATTTGATGCGGGATGGTCGTGCCGGACAGGAAGACCGGGTGCATGTCCTTGCGGGCACGCTCGGTGGCCTTGCGCATGGCATCCGGGACGGCATTGGCCTTGCCCACCCCCATCCCCACCTTGCCGTGGTTGTCGCCCATGACGACGGTGACACGGAACTGGAAACGACGTCCGCCCTTGACCACTTTCGCCACGCGGGCGATTTCGATCACGCGCTCGTCGAGTTGTTCGGCTTTTTCAAGTTCAGTTACCTGGTATTCCACCATAGTTCTCCAATCAGGCCCTTAGAATTCCAGGCCGCCTTCGCGGGCTCCATCGGCCAGCGCCTTGACCCGGCCGCTATATTTGAAACCACCGCGGTCGAAGACGACCGCCTTGATGCCTTTGCCCTTGGCGCGCTCGGCCACCGCCTTGCCGACCAGCTTCGCCTGTTCGGACTTTTTCAAACCCTTCATCTTGGCGCGCAGCTCGGCGTCGATGGAGGAGGCCGAGGCCAGGGTGTTACCGGCCTGGTCGTCGATCACCTGGGCATAGATTTCGGACAGGCTGCGGAAGACGCTCAGGCGCGGACGCTGATGCGTGCCGGTAAGATTCTTGCGCACGCGGCTGTGTCGGTGGAGGCGTGCCGCAGAACGAGATTTTTCAGCCATTGATTACTTCGCTGCCTTTCCGGCCTTGCCAGCCTTGCGTCGAATGTGCTCGCCCAGGTAGTGCAAGCCCTTGCCGTGATAAGGTTCCGGCGGACGCACGCTGCGCATGTTGGCCGCGATCTGCCCGACCAACTCCTTGTCGAAACCGCGCACGAAAACCTGGCGGGTCTTGGCATCCACGTCGAAGGAAATGCCTGCCGGCGGCTCAACTTCCACAGGATGGGAATAGCCCACGTATAGGACCAGCTTCTTGGCGTTCATCTCGGCCCGGTAGCCGACGCCTTCAATTTCCAAAACACGCTCGAAACCGGTGCTGACGCCATGGATCATATTTGCCAGAACGGCACGGGTCGTCCCATGCAAAGCGCGCTCGGCGGGCAGGTCGCTCTGGCGGGTCACCTGGAGCTGACCGTTTTCCATCGCGATGCCGATCAGCGGGGAGAACGTGCGCTGCATTTCGCCCTTGGGGCCTTTGACACGCACGTCCGAGCCCTTCACTTCCACCTGGACACCGCTCGGGATGACCACGGGTAAACGTCCAACACGAGACACTGTGATGCCTCCTCTCTTACCAGACCTTGCAGAGGATTTCGCCGCCGACACCCAGCTGGCGGGCGCGCTGGCCGGTCATGATGCCCTTGGGCGTGGACAGGATAGCCACGCCGATGCCCGAAAGCACCCAGGGGATATCCTGCTTCTTGGTGTAGACGCGGCGCCCGGGACGGCTGATCCGTTCCAGGTCGGTGATCACCGGACGGCGCTCGCGGCGCTCGCCAAGGTACTTGATGCGCAGGCGCAGGATCTTCTGGCTCGGCCGCTCGCCGTCGGCGACTTCATAATTTTCCAGATAGCCCTCTTCCTTCAGGATCTTGGCAATTTCCACCTTGACCTTCGAACAGGGCATGGCGGTCATGACCTGGCCGCTCAAGACGGCGTTGCGGATGCGGGTCAACATATCAGCAATGGGATCAGACATGCTCATCTTATTCCCTCCACCCGGCTACCAGGATGCCTTGATGACGCCGGGGATCTTGCCTTCCAACGCCAGCTCACGGAAGCAGATCCGGCACAGGCCAAACCGGCGGATGTATCCACGCGGGCGGCCGCAGCGGGAGCAGCGATTGCGCACGCGGCCCGGGTATTTACGCCGCATCTCACGATATTTCATGCAAATACTTGCCATAGTTACGCTTCCTTCTTGAACGGCATGCCGAGGAGTTGCAGCAGCAGCCGTGCATGATCGTCGGATTTGGCCGTGGTCACGATGGTGACCTCCATGCCACGCATTTTGTCGATCTTGTCGTACTCGATCTCCGGGAAGATCAGCTGATCGCGCAGCCCGAGGGTGTAGTTGCCGCGCCCGTCGAAGGCCTCCGGGGAGACGCCGCGGAAGTCGCGCACGCGCGGCAGGGCGATGTTGACCAGCCGGTCGAGGAACGCCCACATCTTGTCGCCCCGCAGGGTCACTTTCGTCGCCGATGATGCGGCCCTCGCGCAGCTTGAAGTTGGCGATGCTCTTGCGGGCCTTGGTCATGATCGGCTTCTGGCCGGTGATCGTGGCCATGTCGGCCACCGCCGCCTCGAGCGCCTTTGGGTTGTCCTGCTCGCTTCCCAGGCCGATGTTCAGCACAATCTTGTCGATGCGCGGCACCTGCATGCCGTTCTTGTACTGGAACGCCTTGGTCAGGGCGGGGACGACTTCCTTCTGATACCTTTCCTGCATTCTATTCATAGATTATTGCTCCAACCGGCGGCTAGTCGATCAATGCCTGGCAATGTTTGCAGACGCGGTGCGAGCCGCTCTCGTCGCGCTGGACACCGACGCGCGTCGTTTCGTTGCACTTCGGGCAGACCAGCATGACATTCGAGATCGAAATCGCGGCCTCGAATTTGATGCGTCCGGGGTTGATCGTCCGCCCCTGGGTCTGGACCTGGCGCTGGTGCTTGGTGTGGACGTTGACTCCCTGCACAACCACCCGGCTCTCATCCGGCAGGACTTTGATGACCTCACCGCGCTTGCCTTTGTCTTCCAGCTTTCCGCTGATCATCTCGACCGTATCGCCTTTCGGATCTTGACTCTCATCGTTCGCTCCTCCACCGGCCTACAGCACTTCCGGGGCCAGCGAAACGATCTTCATGAAGCCTTTTTCACGCAGCTCGCGCGCCACCGGGCCGAAGATGCGGCTGTCCCCTTGGGTTCTGCCCGTCGGCATCCAGGATGACGGCGGCGTTGTCGTCGAAGCGGATGTAGGAGCCGTCCTCGCGCCGCCACTCCTTGGCAGCAGCGGACGATCACGGCCTTGACGATCTCGCTCTTCTTGACCGCGCCTTGCGGGATGGCCGATTTGACCGTGCCGACGATCACGTCGCCGACGGCGCCGTAGCGGCGTCTCGAGCCGCCCATGACGTGGATGACCAGCAGCTCGCGCGCGCCGGTGTTATCGGCGACCTTGACACGGAACTCCTGCTGGATCATGGCTGTGCCTCCGCACCCGGGTTCACCACGCTCGCCACCTCGGGTTCGACCACAACCTCGGCCACGCCGGTATCCGCCGTGCGCGCTTCGCGCTTGAGGATCGACTCGACCACCCAGCGCTTGTCCCTGGACAGCGGACGGCTTTCCACGATCTGGACCTGGTCGCCGATCTGGCAGCCCAGCCCATCGTGCGCCTTGACGCGCTTGCTCAAGTGGACCACCTTGCGGTACAGCGGGTGGCGGAAGGTCCGGCTGATCTCGACCACCACGGTCTTGGTCATTTTATTGCTGGTGACCACGCCAGTGATCCGTCGACGCTTGTTCATGCTTCACCTTCCTTTACCGCGGCCCGGGCGGCTCATTCAGAATGGTCTCCATCCGGGCGATGTCGCGGCGCAGGGCGCCGCAAGCGGTTGGTGTCGGTCAGCTGACCGGTGACTTGCTGGAAGCGCAGCTTCATCAGCTCCTCGCGGCTGTCCGTCAGCTTGGCGTGGATCTCTTCCACGATCAGTTTGCGAATCTCTTCCGGTTTCATGCCTGCTCTCCTGCTGCCAGATCATGGCGGGCGACGACCTTGGTCTTGATGGCGAACTTGTGCCGGGCCAGGCTGCAGCGCCTCACGCGCCGTCTCCTCGGCCAGGCCGCCGACCTCGAACATGATGCGGCCGGGCTTGACCACGGCCACCCAGTACTCCACGTTGCCCTTACCCTTGCCCATGCGGGTTTCGGGCGGTTTCTGGGTATACGGCTTGTCCGGGAAGATGCGGATCCAGACCTTGCCACGGCGCTTCATGGCGTGCACGATCGTGCGGCGGGCAGCCTCGATCTGGCGGGCGGTCACCCAGCCCGGCTCGAGCGCCTGCAGGCCCCACTCGCCGAACGAGATTTCCGACGCCGCGCGATTCCTTGCCCTTCATGCGGCCGCGCATTTGCTTGCGGCACTTCACACGTTTTGGCATTAACATGGCTACAACCTCACTTCACCGACGGCTGACGCTACTCGCTGACTACACGCCTTCAGTCGTCTCGATTTTCTCTTCCGCTTCGGGCTTCGTCTCGCCCTTGTAGATCCACACCTTGACGCCGATGCGGCCATAGGTGGTCATGGCTTCGGCGCGGGCGAAATCCATGTCGGCGCGCAGGGTCTGCAGCGGGACGCGGCCTTCGCGCAGCCAGTCGTTGCGGGCCATTTCTGCACCCCCCAGACGGCCGGCGCACATCGATCTTGATGCCCTGCGCGCCCTGGCGCATGGCCTGCTGGATGGCACGCTTCATGGCCCGCCGGTAGCTGATGCGGCGCTTCAACTGGTCGGCGATGTTGTCGGCCACCAGGTAGGCATCCAGATCCGGCGCCTTGATCTCCTTGATGTCCAGGTCGACCTTCTTGCCGGTCAGCGCTTCCATGCTGACGCGGATCTTCTTGATGCCTTCGCCCTTGCGCCCGATCAGGATGCCCGGCTTGGCGGTCCATACGGCCACCTTGAGCTTGCCGGGATAGCGCTCCACGTCGATCCGCGAGACGCCGGCGCGGCCGGCTTCATTGCGGATCAGGTCGCGGATGGCTCGAAATCCTGGTTCAGCTGCTGGCGGTATTGGGCGCCTTCGGCGAACCAGCGTACCCTGCCAGTCTTGTTGATCGCCAGACGAAAACCAATCGGATGAACTTTTCGACCCATAATATCTCCTTGGAGTCCTTTCCGGCCGGCCTAGGCCGGCCTCCCGCTCGCGCAAGACGACGGTCACGTGCGACGAGCGGCGCAAGATCGGCTTGAAACGGCCGCGCGCGCCGAAGCGGCGCCAGCTTGCCGCGTCGGCGCTTCGTCGGCAAAGATCTGGGCGACGTACAGGTCGTCGCGGCTGACGCCGAAGTTCTCTTCGGCATTGGCCATCGCCGAAGCGCAGCAGCTTGGCGACCGGCTGGGCGGCCGCGCTGGGGCATGAAGCGCAGGATTTCCAGCGCCTGGACGGCGTCCTTGCCGCGCACCACGTCGACCACCAGGCGCACCTTCTGGGCCGAGACGGACAGGTAACGGAGCTGTGCACGAATGTCGTGGGTCATCGTCCGTCTCCTACACCACCGGGGCCTTCGTGGACTTCTCGGCGGTCACGTGGCCGCGGAAGGTGCGCGTCGGCGCAAACTCACCCAGGCGTGGCCGACCATGTTCTCGGTGATGTAGATCGGCACGTGGCGGCGGCCATCGTGGACCGCGATCGTGTGCCCCACCATCTGCGGGAAGATCGCGCTGGCGCGGCTCCAGGTGCGGATGACCTTCTTCTCGCCTCGCTGGTTCATCGCTTCGATCTTCTTCAACAGTTTGGGGTCGATGAACGGCCCCTTCTTCAGTGAACGCGACATATTTTCTCCTCGCGATTCGCAGTGGCGACTTCAGTCGCAATTGACGGCTGAAGCCGTCACTACTTCATTGCGCCCTAGCGGCTAGCTTGCTGCGGCGGCGCACGATGTACTTGTCGGTCTGCTTGTTGCGGCGGGTCTTGTAGCCGCGCGTCGGCTTGCCCCACGGGCGTCTTCGGACCGGGCATGCCGGTCGGCTGGCGGCCTTCGCCGCCGCCGTGCGGGTGGTCGCGCGGGCTCATGGCCGTGCCGCGCACCGTCGGGCGGATGCCCAGGTGGCGCTTGCGGCCGGCCTTGCCCAGCTTGATGTTGCTGTGGTCGAGGTTGCCGACCTGCCCGATGGTGGCGTAGCAGATCTGCCGGACCAGGCGCACCTCGCCCGAGGGCAGGCGGATCTGGGCGTACTCGCCTTCCTTGGCCAGCAGCTGGGCCGGCTCCGCCGGCCGAGCGGACCATCTGGCCGCCCTTGCCGGTCTTCATCTCGATGTTGTGAACCAGCGTGCCGACCGGGATGTTCGCCAGCGGCAGGCTGTTGCCCGGGCCGGATCTCGGCCTGGGGTCCGGAGAGCACCGTGTCGCCGACCTTGAGGCCGAGCGGGGCGACGATGTAGCGCTTCTCGCCGTCGGCGTAGAAGCAGCAGCGCCAGGCGGGCGGTGCGGTTCGGGTCGTATTCGATCGCCGCCACCTTGGCCGGGATGCCGCGCTTGTCGCGCTTGAAATCGACGATGCGGATGCTCTGGCGGTTGCCGCCGCCGCGATGGCGGACGGTGATCCGGCCGTACGAGTTGCGGCCGCCGTGCTTGCGCATCTCGACGATCAGGCTGCGCTCGGGCGTGCTCTTGGTGATCTCCTCGAACGTATAGCCGGTCATCCCCCGCTGGCCGGGCGTGGTGGGTTTGTATTTCTTGACCGCCATTACTTCACCCCTTCAAAGATCTCGAGGGTCGATCCCTCGGCCAGGGTAACGATCGCCTTCTTGAAACCGGGATCGCGCACCAGCAGGCGGCGGTTGCGGCGCCGGCTGCGCTTGGCAGCCGTATTGAGGATGTTGACGCGTTCGACGGTCACGTCGAACAGCGTTTCCACCGCATCCTTGACCTGGGCCCGGGTGGCATCCGCGGACACTTCGAAGGTGTACTGGTGGAGTTTGCTGGACTGGTAATTGGTCTTTTCCGTGACCAGCGGGCGGCGGAGCACATCATAGATCGTCGTCATGCTGGCCTCCTATGCCAAGATCGACTTCAACGCGTCCAATGCCGAAAGCGGCATGACGAGTTTGTCGTAGCCGAGCAGGTCCCGGATGTTCAGGTAGCGCGCCATCAGCAGCTTGGCGTCCGGGAGGTTGTTCGTCGAGCGCGTGACCGTCTCGTAGTTGGCGTCCTTGTCGGCGTACAAGACGAGGGCGGTAGCCTCGCCGACCAGCGCGTCCAGGGCTTGCGCCATCAGGCGCGTCTTCGGCTCGGGCAGGGCCAACTCGTCGACCACGACCACCCCGGACTCGGCGGCCTTGACCGAGAGGGCCGAGCGCAACGCGGCGCGGCGCATCTTGCAGCGGCATGTGCTGGGTGTACTTGCGCGGGCGCGGGGTGTGAACCTTGCCGCCGCGGACCCATTGCGGGGCGCGGGTGGATCCCTGGCGGGCGCGGCCGGTGCCCTTCTGCTTCCAGGGCTTCTTGCCGCCGCCGGCGACCTCACTGCGGGTCTTGGTCTTGTGCGTGCCCAGGCGGGCGTTCGCCATCTGCTGGTCGAAGGCCTGGTGCATCAGATCCACGTTAACCGGGGCTTCGAAGATCTCGGCCGGCAGTTCGACCGTCTTGACCTTCTCGCCCTTCATGTTGAAGACATCGACTTTCATAATCACCATGCTCCCATCGACCGCGCCTACTGCTTGCGCGCATCCTTGATCATGACCACGCCGCCCTTCGGGCCCGGGACGGCGCCGTGCACGCCCAGCAAATTGCGCTCGGCATCCACCAGCACGACCTTCAAGCCCTGAGCGGTGACGCGCTCGCTGCCCATGTGGCCGGCGCGGCGGCTGCCCTTGTAGACGCGCCCCGGCGTGGTGGTCGAGGAGCTCGAACCGGGGGCGCGCAGACGGTCGGAGGCGCCGTGCGTCTTGGGCCCGCCGGCGAAATGGTAGCGCTTGACCACCCCGGCAAAACCTTTGCCCTTGCTGGTGCCGATCACGTCGACGCGCTCGCCCATGCCGAAGATCTCCACCGTGACCTTGTCGCCGGGTTTGAAATTGGGTTCCTTGATGCGAAACTCGCGCACAAAACGCAGCGGAGGCAATTCGTTCTTCTTGAGGTGTCCCAGCTGGCCGCCGGTCAGGCGCTTGGGTTTGACCTCGCCAAATCCGAGTTGCACCGCTGCGTAGCCTTCCTTTTCCGGAAGGCGTACCTGCGTGACATAGCAAGGCCCAGCTTCGATCAGAGTCACCGGTACAGCCGCACCGGTCTCGTCGAAGATCTGGGTCATGCCGATCTTCTTGCCAATCAGCCCTTTTAACATGCTCGGTTTTCTCCTTCTAAAATTATCTCGGGACTGTCAGCCTGGGCTTGGCTGCATCATCTCGGTCGCAGCACAGTCAATCGGTCTGCCGCGGCGCACGGGATCGTGAGGCCTACGAACAGAGCCGTTCTTGTGCTGTCAAGCGAGAGAGCAGCGACCAGTGATCACTGATCACTACTCTCTTTGATCGATTCCCTAGATTTTTATCTCGATGTCCACACCCGCAGGCAGGTTGAGCCGCATCAGCATGTCGATCGTTTTGGAATCAGGATCCAGGACGTCGATCAGGCGATTGTGCGTGCGGATCTCGAAGTGCTCGTGTGAATCTTTGTCTATGAACGTCGAGCGCCGTATTGTAAACCGTTCTATCTTGGTTGGCAAGGGTACCGGACCCACCACATGGGCACCGGAACGCTCGGCCGTTTCGACAATCCGCTTGGCAGATTGGTCGAGAACGCGATGATCGTAAGCCTTCAGGCGGATGCGGATCTTCTGCTTCGTCATATTTCACCCTATTCGATGATTTTGGTGATGACGCCGGCGCCGACGGTCAGGCCGCCTTCGCGGATGGCGAACTTGGAGCCCTGCTCCAGCGCCACCGGCACGATCAGCTTGACGGTCAGGTTGACGTCGTCACCCGGCATGACCATCTCCACGCCTTCCGGCAGGGTGATGTCGCCGGTCACATCCATCGTGCGGATGTAGAACTGCGGGCGGTAGCCGGTGAAGAAGGCCTTGTGCCGTCCGCCTTCTTCCTTCTTCAGCACGTAGACCTGCGCCAGGAACTTGGTGTGCGGGGTGATCGAGCCGGGCTTGGCGACCACCTGGCCGCGCTCCACGTCGGTGCGCTCGATGCCGCGCAAGCAGCAGCCCGCAGTTGTCCCCGGCCATGCCCTCGTCCAGCGACTTGTGGAACATCTCCACGCCCGTCACCACCGAGGACATGCTCTTGTCGCGCAAGCCCACGATCTCGACCGGCTCGCCGACCTTGATCTTGCCCCGGTCGACGCGCCCCGTCACCACCGTGCCGCGGCCCTTGATCGAGAACACGTCCTCGATCGGCATCATGAACGGCTTCTCCATGTCGCGCTTCGGCTCCGGGATGTACTCGTCCACCACCCGCAGCAGCTCCTTGATCGAAGCATACTCCGGTGCGTTCGGGTCCGTCGAGGTGCTCTCCAACGCCTGCAACGCCGACCCACGCACGATCGGCGTCGTGTCGCCCGGGAAGCCGTACCCGTTCAACAGCTCCCGCAGCTCCATCTCCACCAGCTCCAACAGCTCCGGATCGTCCATCTGGTCGATCTTGTTCAGATACACCACGATCGACGGCACTTCCACCTGCCGCGCCAGCAGCACGTGCTCGCGCGTCTGCGGCATCGGCCCGTCCGGCGCCGCCACCACCAGGATCGCCCCGTCCACCTGCGCCGCCCCCGTGATCATGTTCTTGATGTAGTCCCGGTGCCCGGGCATGTCCACGTGGGCATAGTGACGCTTCTCCGTCTCGTACTCCACGTGCGCAATGTTGATCGTGATGCCGCGCGCCTTCTCCTCCGGCGCATTGTCGATCGAGTCGTACGGCCGGAACTCCGCCTTCCCCAAAAACTGGCAGTACTTCGTGATCGCCGCCGTCAGCGTCGTCTTCCCGTGATCAATGTGCCCCATCGTCCCCACGTTCAGGTGCGGCTTCGTCCGCTCAAACTTCTGCTTCGCCATGATTTCTTCGCTCCTTTTGATGCTGCAAAAACTATGCGTTCGAGGATTTCTTGCGCCACTGACTGAGGGACCGGCGCATAATGATCGAATTCCATCGAGAACACGCCCCGGCCCTGGGTCGAAGAACGCAACTCGGTGGCATAGCCGAACATCTCGCCGAGCGGCACCATGGCATTGACGGCCTGGGCGTTCCCGGGGCGCACCTCCATGCCCAGGATCGTCGCCCGTCGGCCGTTCAAGCCGCCCATCACATCGCCGAGGTACTCCTCGGGCACGACCACTTCCACCTTCATCACCGGTTCCAGCAGGACCGGCCCGCCCTTCTGGACGCCCTCCTTGAAGGCAAAGGTGGCCGCCATCTTGAAGGCCATTTCGCTCGAATCCACTTCGTGGAACGAACCGTCGAAGAGCGTGACCTTCAGGTCCATGACCGGGTAACCGGCCAGCACGCCGCTCTCGGCAGCTTCCTTGACGCCTTTCTCCACGGCGGGGATGTACTCCCGGGGGATCGCCCCACCGACGATCTTGTCCTCGAAGAGTACGCCGCTGCCGCGCTCGGCCGGCTCCATGGAGATGACCACATGGCCATATTGTCCGTGGCCGCCGGTCTGCTTGACATACTTGTAGTTGACCTCGGGCACGGCTTTGGTGATCGATTCACGGTAGGCGACGCGCGGCCTGCCGACGTTGGCCTGCACACGGAACTCCCGCAGCATCCGATCGACCAGCACATCCAGGTGGAGCTCGCCCATCCCTTCGATGATCGTCTGGCCGGTGTTCTCGTCCGAGTGGACACGGAAGGTGGGATCCTCTTCCGAGAGCTTGCGCAGGGCTTCGCCCATGCGGCTCTGGTCGGCGGTCGTCTTGGGCTCGATGGCGACCGAGATGACCGGGTCCGGGAAGCTGATGTTTTCCAGGACGATCGGCTTGTTCTCGCAGAGCGTATCGCCGGTGAAGGTATCCTTGAAGCCCAGCACGGCGCCGATGTCGCCCGGCAGCGTACCTCGGTGATGTCCTCGCGGTGATCGGCGTACATGCGCAGCAGGCGGCCGATGCGCTCGCGTTTGTCCTTGGTCGAATTGCTGACCATCTCGCCCTGGCTCAGTGTCCCGGAATAGACCCGGAAGTAAGCCAGGCGGCCCACATAAGGATCGGTGACGATTTTAAAGACCAATGCGCTCAAGGGTGCGTCGTCGTCGCGCTGGCAGTTCGATCTGTTCGCCCGTGCGCGGATTGGTGCCTTGTACGGGAGGAATGTCCGCCGGGGAGGGCAGGTAGTCGATGACCGCATCGAGCACCGGCTGGACGCCTTTATTGCGCAGCGAGCTGCCGCAAAATATCGGCGTGGCCTTGCCCAACAAAACCGCCCGCCGGAGCGCAGCTTTCAGCTCCTCCACGCCGATCTCCTCGCCCTCCAGGTACTTGACGGTCAGGGCGTCATCGAGTTCGGCGATCTTCTCGACCATCGTGTGATGGCGTTCCTCCGCCTCTTTCTTCAAGTCAGCGGGAATGTCGGCCTCACGTGGTTCGCGTCCGAGCTCGTCATCCCAGTAAATGGCCTTCATCGTGATCAAGTCGATGACACCCTGGAAGCTGGCCTCGGCACCGATCGGCATTTGCATGGCGATCGGATTGGCTCCCAGGCGCTGCTTGATCGACTCGAGCGTGTGCTCGTAGGAGGCTCCGACGCGGTCCATCTTGTTGGCAAAGCACATCCGCGGCACCTTGTAACGGTCGGCCTGGCGCCAGACCGTCTCGGACTGCGGCTCCACACCCTGGACGGCGTCGAAGACGACGATGCCCCCGTCCAGCACGCGCAGCGAGCGCTGCACTTCGGCGGTGAAATCGATATGGCCGGGCGTATCGATGATGTTGATCTGATAGCCCTTCCACTCCGCCGTGACCGCCGCGGAGACGATGGTGATGCCGCGCTCGCGTTCCTGTTCCATCCAATCGGTGACGGTCGTGCCATCGTCCACGGAACCCAGGCGATGAGTCTTGCCGGTGTAAAAGAGGATGCGCTCGGTAGTTGTCGTCTTACCGGCATCAATGTGAGCAATGATGCCGATATTTCGATACTTATCAAGCGGGAACGCGCGTGCCATACAAAAAATGCCTGTTAAAGTTCAAATACCGCCGATTTATAGGCGGTAATGTGAAAAGGCCCGGTTGGCCTCGGCCATCTTGTGAGTTTCTTCACGCTTGCGGATGGCAGCGCCTTCATTCTTGAAGGCATCCAGGAGCTCATCGGCCAATTTTTCTGCGAAGGATTTGCCGGACCGGGCGTGGGCGGAATCCAGGATCCAGCGGATCGCCAGTGTCTTGCGGCGGCTGGGCGGTACTTCCATCGGGACCTGGTAGGTGGCGCCGCCCACGCGGCGGGGTCGGACTTCCATGGCCGGGGAGACGTTGTTCAAAGCGGTCTCAAAAACCTCGACTGGTTCCTTGCCGCTGGCGCGCTCGCGGATCAGATCCAGGCAATCGTACATCACGCTCGTGGCCGTGCTCTTCTTCCCACGGTGCAGCATGTGATGAATCATCGTCTGGATGTTGACGTTGTGATAGCGGATATCGGGGAGGATCTCCCGCTTAATGGGCTTTGATCGACGCATGCGATTACTCCATCAACTCAACTAAGCGACGGTTTCTTTGGGACGCTTGGCGCCGTATTTCGAACGTCCCTGCTTCCGGTTGGCAACGCCAGTCGTATCCAGCGAACCGCGTACGATGTGGTAACGCACGCCAGGCAGGTCCTTGACGCGGCCGCCGCGCACCAGCACGACGGAGTGCTCCTGCAGCTGGTGCCCCTCGCCGGGGATGTAGGCGGTGACTTCGATGCCGTTGGTCAGGCGCACGCGGGCGATCTTGCGCAGCGCCGAATTCGGCTTCTTGGGAGTCATCGTACGGACCACGGTGCAGACCCCGCGCTTTTGCGGTGCACCCTTATCCTGGCGCACACGACGCTGCTTGTACATGTTCAGGGTATACAGCAGCGCGGGTGCCTTGCTCTTGATCTTCTTCGACTGGCGTCCTTTGCGGATCAGCTGGTTGATTGTGGGCACACTTGCCTCCGAAACTAATTTCCGTGCATGAGAGCAGGTTTGGTCAATAAGTGAGGCCATCGCATGACGTGTCTGATGGCCTCACTCGTACTCACTCTACGTAGTGGGCAGCGCGACGCAGCAGCCCTTGTAGGCAACGAAGGGCAATTCTATCATGACGGATAGAAGCCCGTCAAGATAAATCTTATCTTTTGATCTCACCAATATTCTTTACCAGGTCCTCACCGATGTCCATTAAACCGGTCTGGTACTTGGGCGGATGAACCTTTTCCTCGTCCTTACCAAACTTGATGACTTCGCCGGTATCGGTGACCGCCTCCACCGCCAACCCAAGGCTCTGCAATTCCTTGACCAGCACCCGGAAGGAAGCCGGGATGCTGGGCTCCTCGATCGGCTCGCCCTTGACGATCGCCTCATAAGTGTTGACCCGGCCCTGGACATCATCGGACTTGACCGTCAGCATTTCCTGCAGCGTGTAAGCCGCGCCGTAAGCTTCCAGCGCCCACACTTCCATCTCACCGAAGCGCTGCCCGCCGAACTGGGCCTTGCCGCCCAGCGGCTGCTGGGTGACCAGGCTGTATGGGCCGGTCGAGCGGGCGTGGACCTTGTCCTCGACCAGATGGTGCAGCTTGAGGATGGTCATCACGCCGACGGTCACCGGCTGGTCATAGGGTTCACCGGTCTTCCCATCGCGCAGCACCTGCTTGCCCAAAATCGGTGCGGGGATGCCCGAGTCGGCCATCTCCTTGTCGGTCAGGGTCTTGACATCTTTATCGGCGACGTCATCATGACCGCGGATATGCAGCCAGAGTTTCAAACAGGCGCGCACTGCGTTCTGGTCATATGCCTTGCGCGCCCGGGATTCGGGAATGGTGTCAGTGAAAATCGTCGCCGGGTCGAGTTTGTGATCGCGCAGCCATTCCATCGCAGTGGCGTGGCGGGCATAGTTCAGCTCGTTGAGCCGGTAGACGTCATAGCCGCGCTCGCCCAGCCATTGTTCCAGGTACAAGCGGCGGACCTCATCATCGTCCTGGATCGATTCGGGGCTGTATTCCTGCTCCTTAAGCCAGGTCCAGGCCGTCTCAGCAGTTTCCTTCCAGGCGTAGTCCACGATCCAACCGCGTGCCAGCTCAGCTTCGATCTCGTCTTCCTTGGCACCATCGAACACCGGTGTGGTCGCCCGGAAGCCGAGTTTTTCCGCAGCCCAGCCAAGGTG
The DNA here is from genome assembly GCA_963739255.1 of uncultured Chloroflexia bacterium. Classification (GTDB taxonomy): domain Bacteria; phylum Chloroflexota; class Anaerolineae; order Anaerolineales; family Villigracilaceae; genus UBA877. The sequence continues at coordinate 357,110 of CAVTZT010000007.1, read as the reverse complement.
AACTTCCAGGACCTGGCCGAGGTTCATACGACCGGGGACACCGGTGGGGTTGAGGATGATGTCGACCGGCGTGCCGTCCTCGAGGAACGGCATGTCCTCGACCTGGACAACGCGCGAGACGACGCCTTTGTTGCCGTGGCGGCCGGCCATTTTGTCGCCGGCAGTGATCTTGCGCCGCTGGGCCACGGACACGCGCACCATGCGGTCGACGCCGGCCGACAGGTCGGCATTATCTTCGCGGGTGAACTCCTTCACGTCGACCACCTTACCGCGCTCGCCATGCGGCATGCGCAGGGAGGTGTCCTTGACGTCACGCGACTTTTCGCCGAAGATGGCGCGCAGCAGGCGCTCTTCAGGGGTCAGCTCTTTCTCACCTTTGGGCGTGATCTTACCCACCAGGATGTCGTTCGGGCCAACCTCTGCACCCACGCGGATGATGCCATTCTCGTCGAGATCCTTGATGGCATCCTCGCCGACGTTGGGGATGTCGCGCGTGATCTCTTCCGGGCCCAACTTGGTGTCGCGTGCCTCAACCTCGTACTTTTCGATGTGGATCGAGGTGAAGCGATCTTCCTGGACCAGGTGCTCGGAGATGACGATGGCATCTTCAAAATTGGCACCTTCCCAGGACATGAATGCCACGGTCACGTTCTGACCGAGGGCCAGTTCGCCGCTTTCGGTCGAGGACGAGTCGGCGATGATGTCGCCGCGCTTGACCAACTGGCCCTTGATCACCGCCGGCCGCTGGTCGATGCAGGTCGACTGGTTCGAGCGCTGGTATTTGCGCAGGTTATAAGTATGAAGGTTGTTGCCCTTTTCCTTGATGACGATCTGTGAGCCGGTCACCGACACCACGTCGCCGTTCTCCTCGGCTATGATCACCTGTCCGGAATCCAGGGCTGCATGGCGCTCCATGCCGGTCGAGACGAGCGGGATTTCCGGCCGGACCAGCGGGACGGCCTGGGCTTGCATGTTCGAGCCCATCAGGGCGCGGTTGGCGTCGTCGTGTTCCAAGAAGGGGATCAACGCCGCGCTGATGCCGACGACCTGATGCGGAGCCACGTCCATGTAATCCAGATTCTCCGGCGCGGTGAAGACAAAGCCAGCGTGATAGCGGCAGGAGATGCGCGGATTGTCAAATTCGCGGTACTCGTTGAGGGGCGCATTTGCCTGGGCGATGACATATTTGTCCTCCGCGTCTGCGGAGAGATACTCGACATCGTCGGAGACGTAGGGCACAATCGCCACATCGTGTTTGGTCCTTGCGATGGTCTTGAGCATCTTGGGGATGATGCGTTCGCCGGCCTTGATCAATACCTCCCCGCTCTTCGAATCTTTCAAGTCTTCGCGCAGGGCGCGGCCTTCCAGGAGCGGGTCATTGCAAGGAAGTTGTGTCACGACCTTGCGATAGGGGGTCTCGATAAAACCGTACTCGTTGACGCGGGCGAACGACGCCAGGCGGCCGATCAGGCCGATGTTCGGGCCTTCGGGCGTTTCGATCGGGCAGATGCGACCATAGTGTGAGTTGTGCACGTCGCGCACGTCGAAACCGGCACGTTCCCGCCTCAGGCCTCCAGGGCCAAGGGCCGAAAGCGTGCGCTTGTGGCGCAACTCGGCCAGCGGGTTGGTCTGGTCCATGAACTGGGAAAGCTGGCTGGAGCCGAAGAACTCGCGCAGGGCGGCGACGACGGGACGGATGTTGACCAGCGTCACCGGCGAGAGTTGCTCCTGGTCGCGAATGGACATGCGCTCCTTGATGACCCGTTCCATCCTGCGCAAGCCGATGCGCAGCTTGTTCTGGATCAGCTCGCCGACGGTCTTGACCCGGCGGTTGCCCAGATGATCGATGTCATCCGGCGGCTCGACGCCGTTGTTGATCAGGATCATGCGCCGCAACAGGCGGACGATGTCCGACTTCGTCACGGTGCGGTGCGGGATGGGAATGTTCAGGTCGAGTTTCTGGTTTAACTTGTAGCGACCGACGCGCTCCAGGTCGTAATGGCGTTGATCGAAAAGCTGCTCTTCGAGAAAGGCGCGGGCATTGTCCAGCGTCGCTGGGTCTCCCGGGCGCATGCGTTTGAAGAACTCGATCAAGGCGGCCTCTGCGATGGTCAGGCCGCCGCCGAGGTCCCATTCGGGTTCCTGACGCAGGGTGGAAGCGATGAACATGCGCTCGGGGTTGTTGTCGACATCCTGGAAGAGCGCCAGGAGTTCTTCGTCCGTGCCGCCGTTTAAGAGTTTATCCCCACCGTTGCCGTCATCGACGGCCGACATGGCGCGCAGGAAGACGGTGATCGGAACGGTGCGTTTTCGGTTGAACTTCAGGATGATGTAATCGCTTTTTCGGGTCTCGAACTCCATCCACGCGCCGCGATCGGGGATCAGTTTGGCCATCGCCAGCGGGCGGCCGGTGGAACGGTCGGTAGGGGCTTCGAAGTAAACACCCGGGGAGCGGATCAATTGGGAGACGACGACGCGTTCCGTGCCATTGATAATGAAAGTTCCCTTGTCTGTCATCTCAGGGAAATCGCCCAGGAAGATATCCTGCTTCATCGGTTCAGGAACGTCAGGGCCCGCCAGTAAAACAGACACGTACATGGGGCTGGCATAAGTCAGGTCCCGTTCGACGCACTCCTCGATGGAATGCTTAGGATCACCAAACCAATACTTCAGCTCCCACTGCTTTGATTCGGGGCTTCGGCTTGGGAAGTACAACTTCATTCCTTTATTGTATGATTCGATGGGCGAGATTTCATGGAAGAGATCCCCCAGGCCTTCTTTCTTGAGGCGCTGGAAAGAGTCCAGTTGAACTTCTATCAAATCGGGCAGGTCAAGAGTGACCGGGATACGCGCATAATTCTTCTCGGGCAGAACAGAGGTCATTGCTTTCTCCTGAACTTGGGTATCCGGGCGGAAATAAAAAAAACACTATACCGTTGTCCTCCAGGACAACGGTCATGATGGATATGCAATCAGCTATTATAGCGAATCTGTGAGGCAAAGTCAAGTACTTATCGGCAATTCGTCCTGCTATAATATTACCTCCATCCAGTCCCAATCAAAATCGTGTTAGGAGAAGTTGAAAAGTGAACTGCAATGCAATTCAAAAGTGAACCGTTGGATCAGCCATCGGGAAACTAAGAGAGTGAACCATTTGGTGTTCAAACCAGATGCGGACCTCCAGGGCCTGCCTGGCCACGTCGGGGATCAAATGGAGTTCCACATCTTCACGCACCGGAACGTGAGGAACGCCGATCTCGTGGTTGAAGAGTGAGATGCGGCCATACCCGTTGAGGGTACGCATCTCACGCAAGCAGAAGATGTCCTTGGAAGAAGTGTAGGGCTTGGGCAAGACAAACGGGCGAAAGAAGCTGGCGCCAGATTTCCAGGCGTTGTCGAAGCGAATACTGGGAATCTCCCCGGTAGTGGAGTGGACCTGGTGGTTGTTGTAGCGGTCGACTTCGTCGCGCAGCACGCCACGGACGTCTTCGAGATCCGTGAGGTTCTCCAGGGCGCAGGTGCGGACGATGCGGTCTTGCAGCCAGCGGTAGGGACGCTCGATCTTGCCTTTGGCTTGGGGAGACAGGGCATAGGTGACGTCCACGCCCAGCAGGCGCAAACAGGTGCGCCACTGCGGATCGATGTCATCGGTCTGGAGGACGTGTTGACGCCAGACACTGTCCCGCTTTTGGACGAAGCGGAAGACACGCAGGTTGTCCACATAGTAGCGCAGAGGCAGTCCATAGGCCTTCATAACGGCCTGGGCAGCCTGAATGTGGGCCCAGGAAGTCTCCCGCTCCACAAAATCGGCATACAGCAGCTTGCGGCTGTAATCATCGATGGAGGTGATCAGGGTCCATTTTTCTGCAGCGAACGGTGACCAGCGGTGCGTGGAAGCATCATGCTGCACCAGGGCACCAATGGCCGTCGTGATCACCTCCCGATCATGTCCCTTCTTCCTTGGCCGAGGTTGATGGCAGTCGAGCGCTTTCGCACGTTGAATGATCGTGTTGACCGATACACTCATCCCTTTTTTCTTCAGCCGGTCCCGCAAGGCCGTGTAGTTATAACTCGTGATGGGTAGATCCGGATCCTCTACAAGGGCTTTCTCCCGCAGCAGCTCCGCCGTGATCGCAACTTCCACTTCGGCCGAGAGCCGGGCAGGGGTCTGCCGCTCGTAGGCAATCGAAAACTTCTCCGGGTCTCGCCGATATTCCTTCAAGAGAGCAAAGAAACGCGTCTTGTTGATTTGCAAAATCTCCTCCACTTCAGCCCGATCGATTGTTCGCTGGACGTAGCTCTCCAAAAGTACTTTGACCTGCTCAACCGTGAACCGCTTGTGCACCTGGCCCATGATGTCCTCTTTTTGCCAGGAATCTATCACCTTTGACCAGTTCACTTTTGAAGTGAATACGGTTCACTTTTCAACTGAACAGAGTTCACTTTTCAATTTCAAATAACAGCCCCAATCAAAATCGTTGACAAAAATCTTTCCCCATAGTAATATCTAGCCCGCTTGCCGAGGTAGCTCAGTGGTAGAGCAGGGGACTCATAAGCCCTTGGTCGTGGGTCCAAATCCCACCCTCGGCACCTCAAAATGACCTGATCGTCCCACTTTGGGGGCCAAAAAGAGGAGTTTCCCCCACAAGAGCCTGCAAAACGCAGGCTTTTTTGTTTCCTGCGTCCCATTTTGACCCATTTTTCAGCTAAGCGCCCCCCAACCAAGGGCTTAGGCTGGAAAAAATATGTCTGCAGGACTAAACGAGTGAATTTGTTAAGGCGTGAACGCCGTTCAACCTGGGTCGACCAAAAACGAAAGGAGCGCAGGTAGTATGAACCATAAGATCACTAACAAAAGAAAGGAAGCCAAAATATGATCACGCTGCGACAGGCCATCGTTGCCTATATCACCACCTTGAAATCGGAAGGCATGAGCAAAAGCTATACCAGCTGGCTCGAAAGACGACTAAGAGAATTTAATTTATATGTCCAAGGGAATGACCAAGACGAAGTAGCCCTTAATCGGGTTACGCTGGAAAAAGCAAGGAGCTTCATAGGTTTCTTGTTGCAGAAAAATACCAAGTACGACCACCATCGCCACATCGCCCAGCAGCTGGAAGGCCTCTCTCCCATGACGATCCACGGTTACGCCCGCGGCATCCGTTCCTTTGGGGCCTTCCTCTACCGAGAAGGATACACTGCGGAAGACATCTTTGCAGCTCTCAAGCCACCCCAGGTCCCCAGGAAGATCATCGAACCGCTCAGCGAAGAAGAGATCCGGCGTATCCTGACCGTCATCCCTCGTGAAACGATTGAAGGAGAACGCAACTACGCGCTTTTCCTTCTCCTGCTAGACACCGGGATCCGGCTTTCAGAAATGCTCGCCCTGAAAATCGAAGACATCGACTTTACGGAAAACGTCTTCAAGGTGATGGGCAAGGGATCGAAGGAACGTGAGATACCACTTGGGGCTACCGTGCGGCGCGCCGTCATCCGCTACATCGAGACAGCCCGGCCGGCGCCGCTCAACATAAATACTACCAACCTCTTCCTGACCATGGATGGCCGGCCGATCACCCAGCAGACCGTGGCCCAGGTTTTCAGGCGGATCGCCAAACGGGCACATCTCAAGCACCTCTACCCTCACCTCCTGCGCCATACGTTTGTGGTCCGTTTTTTAATCAACAAGGGGGATGCATTCTCACTGCAGAAGATCCTGGGGCATGAGTCATTGGATATGACCCGCCGGTATGTCGAGCTGGCGAACGCCGACATCAAGAAGATGCACATCCAGGCCAGCCCGGTGGACAATTTGAACCTGCCGGATGCCGGCCGCGGCCGGCCGAGAAGAAACCTCTCGAACGACAGGAATGACCTATTTAGCCATGGTTAAACTGACGGTGAAAATGTTGAGAGTATTACTCAACGTCCTGTCTCTTCTGGTCAAGGCGCTATTGATTCTCGCCATAATCGTCGGTGACGATCACTCCCTTCACTTCCCGCCAGGTCTGCCCGGTTTCATGCGGAACATAATATCGTAGGTAACTCCGTTCGCGGCAGCAGGTTTCTTGAAGGAGAGGGCGAACCCCTGTCCGCTAGCCGCACTTGCCGGGCTGGAGCCGTTGCGGGTCAATCCAACGTGCATGGCTGACTGAAAGAAATCGCCTTCCGGCAGGTCCGCCAGATCCCAACGGACCACAGGGGTCAGGCTGACCGTGTTGGCGATCTTACACGGAGTCAGGATCCGGTTCCCGTCTGGCATCGCGACGATCAGCGAGTTGGAACATGCTAGGGGACATTCTTGCCGCGGATCGCCAGGACGTACATGCCCATGCGATTGACCATGACTTTCATCCGGTCATGGGATTCACCCAGGTACGAGCCAGAAACCCGGTTGGAGGGCATTTCGACCCAGCCACCGATTCCATTATTAGCCGTCTTGTCCCAGAACAGGATGGTAAAATCCATTGCTTGCAGCCCAGTCGGGACGACGAAGGAGACAACCATCGTACCGCCAACCTTATCGAGCGGCTGGCTTTGGAAATAAACCGCCACCTGCATGCCATAGACCAGGCGATAACCTCCTGGCAAAACGCCCGGCAACGCAAGGGAATTGACCTCCTCCAGGCGGGCGTAGGTACCCTGGTTGCGGCCGAAAGTAACCTGATTACCGTCCGGCAGGCGCAGGACGAATCCCCCGCAGGCCTCGCACTGGATCGAGACGAATTCCCCGCCTTTGATTAAGGCCACAAATACCGGGAATTTCGTTACGTGTTTCGGCGGGAAGGGATGCAGATAGACGATCCACTCGAAGTTGATCAAAATACATTTGCCAGACGGGCAGGTGACGCCATAAGGAATAATCGCCATGTCATACCCGTCGCCGCCATCCAAATAGTTAATCCCTCTACCGGCGTAGATGATATCATTGCCACCTCGGCCGAAGATGAAGTTGACTCCCCGACCGCCGATCAGAATATTCGGATGGTCATCGCCAAACAGCCAGTTTATTCCCTGCCCGCCGACTACGCTGGAAATGTGGCTAAAGCCGCCCGGCAGATAATTAACCCCGGAGCAGCCGGCAGCAAACTGAGAGCAGGCAATTCCCGCTTGCAGGTCAACATAGAGATTCCCCTTCAGGGCAGAGAAGTCCAGGATATCACTGCCGGAAACACCATCGATCGAGCCGTCCAAGGTGGCGCCATTTGCGAATACGAATCGATCGGGGAAGGTGGAACCGACCAAGTTTTCGATCGAGGTAAAGCACAGGGCACGGTATGTCACATAGCAGTCATTTGTCAGACCGATCGACCAAATGGCTGGAGCATTCATCCCTGTCAGGGTATCGGCCGCACTGGAACCGGTCAGAAAGGTGATGTTATTGAAGGTGGACGTCACCACACTCCCGCTGCCCTCATACCCGGCAAAACCGACCAAGCTGCCGCCCGATGTCAGCGTGAAGTGACGCGGCGTAGTGTACATGCTGTAATCGAGAACGTTTCTGCCCTTTCCGCCGTCCAGGACGCCGGCCAATGAGGCGTTGTCCATAAAGGTGAAGGTATCATTTCCCGCGCCGCCATACAGGTTATACGGCTGGCCGGCATTTTCAATGACGAACTGGTCATTGGCGCTGCCAGCCCGCAGGGCTTCGAAGTTCATGAAGTTCAAGACGTAGGCGTCGACCAGCGCCGTGTAGACATTAGTGAAGGTCGGCGGAACCATCACCGGCGCATTGTCTGGGGTAAAGAGCGGATCTGTATCGACCGTCAAGCCGTGGAGGTCGAAGCTGCTCATCCGGTTGAGGGTGTAGAGCGTGTCAAAGCCCGCGCCGCCAAAGGCATACTCGATCTGGCGCGAGGTGTAGTTCAAATGGTTGGCCGGGGCGGAGACGTCTGTAACGGTATCCCTGACCGCTGCATTGTCCAGGCGGAAAACCAGATTTGCGCTCACCGGCGCGGCTGAATAGGTGATCGTATCGCCGATGTAGCCGTAGAACAGGATCGTGTCGTTCCCGCCGGAGGCTGCCTCGACCACCGTATCGCTACCCCAGCCGTTGGCAAAGACGTACATATCGTCGCCGCCTTTACCGGTCAGGGTGTCGTTGCCGGCGCCGCCCATAATCACATTCGGGTGATCATCACCCGTCAGCTTGTCGTTCGAGCTGCCACCAGTGATATTCTCCACATTCTGGATATGCGTCAGTCCAGTGGCAGTATTGCTGGAGAGGTCGACCTTCACCGGAGTGGTGTAAGCCGCGACCGGGTTGGCCACGCCGCTCAGTCCACCATAATTGACCAGGTCAGCTGTGCCGCCGGAACCATCAATGGTGGCCTGAGACCGCACCGGGTCGTGGGAGGCGAGCACAGCGCCATTGTCGAAATTGAACGAGTCATTGTTCTGTCCGCCGATCAGGGCTTCGATGGTATTGCCATTATGGATGAGGCTGTCCGCGAGGTTGGCCATCACATCCAGGTTGCCGTCGGTGACAGTCACCATGGCAGCGAAGATATTGAAGCGCAGGCGGTCGGTGACCGTGGAAAAGTCCAGGGTGTCAACAGCCCCGTCCACGCCGCTGTCAACCAGATTGTCGACCTGGCCCCAATTCGGGTAGAAGATCCAGGTGTCGCCGCCGTTGCCGCCGTCAAAGGTGATGTTCACGGCCGGCTCGGCATGGATCACGTAAAAGACGTCATTGCCTGCATCTCCACGGAAGACGGCCGTACCGGTAGAGGTCGGATCGAGGTTCAGGGTCAAACGGTCGTCTCCGGCGCCGCAGTTCACGGTCAGGGACGCGCTCATGCTCAGGATGGTAAAGGTATCGTCGCCCGTGCCTGTGTTCAGGTTCACGGTTTCGAAGGTCCCGTACGTGATCAGGCCGGCGCCCGCCCGGACAAGAGTGGTTGCCGTCAATGTGTAAACATTATTGTCCACATCGCCCTGGTCATTCAGGTTCAGGGTATCACCCACTGGCAGCGGGTCGTTCGCATCGCCCATGACGACGACATCGCCCAGGATGCCGTCCAGCGTATCCGCCGGGCTGCCCAGCGTGATCACGTCATTGTTGGCACCGCCGTTGATTTCCGTCAGGCTGCCCGCCGCGCTCGTCCACAGGTCGACCGTATCCGCACCGTCCTGGGCATCCACCTGCACGCGGCTATTCAGTCCGTTCATCTTCAAAAGAAAAGTATCGTCCCCCGCCCCACTGTCTATGATCGTATAGGAGCTGTCGCCGGTGGTTTTAATGGTGATTACATCCGCACCAGCCCCGGTATTGACGACCACATTGCTGGAACTGCCCGTGGTACTGACATTGACCACAAGCACGCCAGCACTCGAGCCGACCGCGTTGACGTTCAGGTTGATTCCGTCCAACATGCCAACCAGGTCGACGGTATCGTTCCCCACACTCGTGTTCAGGTTCAGGGTCTCGAAGTTGGTGAAGGTCACTAGCGCCGCGCCGGTACGATTAAGGGTTGTGGCATACAGCAGGTAGGTATTATCGCCGGTATCCCCTTCATCGTTGAAATTGAGGATATCGCCCGTCGGCAGGGAATTGTAGTTCCCGCCAATGGTCAGGGAGCTGTTCCCCGCGCCATGCGTGCCGCCGTCAACCGTCAGGCGCGCAGCAAGGTCGTCCAGCGAAGGAGCGCCATTCCCGATATTCACCACATCGGAGCCGCCGCCCGTAGCGAGGCTGGTCGGCACGTAGGTGGATTCCACCGTGAAGGTATCGTTCCCGGAGCCCAACTGGATGTCCAGGGCTTCCAGCGTGCCGTACTCAAGGCTGCCCCCCGCCCATAATCCGGTCAGGGTGGTCGCCGTCAGCGTGGCGGTGCGGTCCGCCAGGTCGCCCGAGTCGTCCACATACAGGCTGTCATTCCCCGCCTCACCGTTCACCGTCGTTGCACCGCTGAGTGCGAGGACATCGAAGACATCGTCCCCCGCCCCGCTGTTGATCAGCGTCGTCCCTGTATGGGTCCCCGCTACCGTGAAGGTATCGTTCCCGGAACCCAACTGGATGTCCAGGGCTTCCAGCGTGCCGTACCCAAGGCTGCCCCCCGCCCATAATCCGGTCAGGGTGGTCGCCGTCAGCGTGGCGGTGCGGTCCGCCAGGTCGCCCGAGTCGTCCACGTACAGGCTGTCACTCCCCGCCTCACCGTTCACCGTCGTCGCGCCGCTGAGCGTGACGACATCGAAGACATCGTCCCCCGCCCCGCCGTCGATCACCGTCGTCCCCGTATGGGTATCCGCCACCGTGAAGGTATCGTTCCCGGAACCCAGCAAAACGTTCAGGACCTCCAGGCCGGAGTAGGTCAGCACACCGCTCGCATTCAGCCCCAGGCCGGTCAGGTTAGTCGCCGTCAGGGTGACAGCGTTCGCTGCGGAGTCGCCCGAGTTGTCGACTATGAGCGTGTCGCTGCCTGCATCCCCATTGACGGTGTAGTTGTACCAGGTCCCGTCGACTTCAGCCGCATCGCTGAAGTCCACCGTGTGATCCACCCCTGTGATCGTGATCGTATCATTCCCGGTCAGATCCAACAGATTGCGGTCTCCATCATAGACCGGTTGCCCGCAAGCTTCGCCGCACAGGGCGACCGCGGCAGGAACGTCATTTCCGTCTTCATCCATCACATAGTAAAACGCGCCGGCGCCATCATCATACAGCGTATCATCCCCAGCGCCGCCGTAGAGCACATCATAACCGGCGCCGCCGTTGAGCGTATCATTGCCGTTGCCGCCGTTGAGCGTGTCGTTGCCGTCACAACCGTAAAGCGTATCGTTGCCATCGCCGCCGTAGAGCGTATCGTCGCCGTTGCCACCGTCCAGCACGCTGTTCCCGGCACCAGCGTATAAGACATCATTGCCATCGTCACCGGTCAGCGTTGACAGGCCGTTCCCGCCGGTCAGGACATCGTCCCCTGGACCGCCGTCGATCGTCGCCGTCCCGTCGCCCAGGTACGTGATGACGTCATCGCCGTCGCCGCCGAACGCCACCAAGTCTGCCTTTACTCCCTTTTCCACGACGAGCTGGTCCTCCCCGGTCCCGAAATCGGCTAGGATCAAGTTGACATGGGCGAAATCCCACTGCATGCCCATGGAGATGACAGATATGCCGTCAGATATGCCGTCACTGTCACTGTCATATGGCTGGATATCGTAATTCTCGTTGACGATATTCTCATAGAGATCCCCGCGCCGGGAAGCGCGATCGCCCACATTGAGCACGACCACCCCCGTGCTGCTGTCACCATTCTCCCATTCAGCCAGCAGCGGGAAAGCCGTTGCCCTTTGCCAATACTTCTCCCAGGTGAAGTGCACCGTGAAGCGGATGCAGAAAGGACACCAGCCCAATTTAATGCGCAGGCTCACGGTAAAGCTCACGTAGGCATACATATTCGTTAGGGTGACATTGGCGGCGATTGTAGCCCGGGCCGAGGCAATGCCCAGGTTTATGGTGATACCGCCCCAGAGCTGAACACTGACGCCTTTCCCGCTGACCCGGCGGGTCCAGGTCCATGGATATGAATAATTTGCTGAGGCAGGTACTGGCTGATCGATGCAGACACCTTGGGCACAGTCCCAGATATGAACCAACAGGTAGGCGCCGAAGTTCACGATCCCCAGGTTGATACCGACGCCCCCCCATCCTAAAAGCTCATACTGACCATCGGACTGGATGAAACCGCTGATCTTGATGGTCACAAAGCCGAAGAAATCAAGGGTCAAGTCAGTCAACTCGGCACGGAAAAGGCCATCGGTATAAGAGATGACGATAGAGCCACTTGCCAACGTAAGCGACAGGACGGTGATGTTGGCTGACCCCCTCAATTTGAAACCGCTAGCAATTTTTTGATCATTTGTGCAGCCCGAGTCTGAACCGTCAGGACACAGGGCTCGCGAATAGGTGTTGATCTCGAGGTGGAAGTTGCCGGAAAGATTGATGATCGCCACCGAGAACTGGAGGCTGACGTCCACATCCATCAGGAAGAAGGCCGGGTCGGTATTCACCATCGCGCTGCCACCCACATGGATGAAGCCGAAAATGCTCATGTCCAGGTAGGCATCGAATACGACCCTTACGCTGCCCCCACTGATGGTCAGGTAGAAAGCGCCTTTGATGGTCACAAAGCTCACGATCTCGCAGGTCCCGACCGCCGCAATATCGACCGTGTATTTGGGGAGCGGGTAATTAGTGTCGATCCCGTCGTATTCGCCCTTACCGTTGATCTTCATATGCTCGATATACGCCACGTCGCCGGTGGTGTTGATCTCCAGCCGGTACAAGGCGCTGATCTGGATGCCGGCCCCCTCGAGCGTCTGGCCCGTCCCCTCGGCGAGCGCCAGGCTGGCCACCAGCCCGGCGCTGGTGATCTTTAGGGTGCCGACGATGTTCAGGCTGCCCAGCGGGCCGAGGGCCACCGTGCCGTTCACATCAAAGTAGAACTCGGAGTTGGTGATCTTGATCACGAATGAGCCGCTGATCGTGAGGGCGTCCAGGATCTTCAGGTCCAGACTGCCTCTGGCTTCGATCAGCAAACCGGTGAATGCAATATAAATAGGGGCCCCACCGGTCAAGACTTCATAACCGGCCGGCTCGCCGGAGATTCCATCCCCGTCCGGGTCGGTCCCATCCGCCTCCGCCGGGAAGCTTGTCGTGAAGTCCACAGGGAACAGGATGCCGGTGGACAGATTGAGTGCCACGAACAAGCCGGTCGTCTGCGCGGTGAGGCCGGGGATCCCGATCAGGGCCAGCCTGTCCAGTGAGGCCTGCAGGGCCAGGAAGACCTGCAGCTTCGTGAAGGGCAGGGCCACCATGACGACGATGGCGACGTTCAAGTTCTCGAGCGAGAGGCCGATGGCGCTGGCGTTCGGGGTATCATTTGAATCGATCTTATGATCATGGTTCGATCCTCCCAGTACGGACCATTAATGCCGAAAAAGCCGTAGACGTCGGAGGCGGCGATGGTCATCACCATCACATCCAGGCTGCTGCCGTCGGTCAGGGTCACACTGACGTGTTTCCCGATATCCAGCGCCATGCTCCCGGCCAGGTAGATACAACTCGCCACTCTCATTTCGAAGAAGCCGACCGAAGCGCGGATCATCCAGGTGTTGTAGTCGATTATCACCGGGTCAGCCCCGGTGGCAATTGCAAAGCTGCCGTCGTTCTTGCCGGGTGCGGTTTCAAACGAGGCCTTGAAGTCGATGTAAAACGGGACTGGCACCGGGCCGTCAATGTTCACAATCAGGGTGTTCAGTTGCAGGATCACGTTCCAGATATCGACCGTGGCGATGGACTCCAGCCCTACAAAACCGGCCATATCCACGGAAGCATTCAGGGCAATGAAAATGTGCCCTGTCCTGGAATTGGGCCGGCAGGAAGGAGAGGTTGGTCAATTTGAATAAACCCAGCCCGAAGGTCAGATTCTGGATCGATAGGCCGACTGAGCCGTCCGTCGGTTGTCCATCATCGCCCATGCTCCCGATCCCGAAGAAGGCCGAGAGGTTCCGGCCGCCCAGGGTGATCACATCCACATCCGTTGTGATCGGGGAAGGAACGAGACCGGTATCGTTCTTGATCTGGACCGTATAGCGGGCTCCCTTTTCGAAGGCGAAGGAACCCTGCAGGTAAAGCACATCGAGGATGTTGATTTTCCCGTCGGTAATCGCGAGTCGGATGGCCTGCCGTGTAAAATCGAGTTTGATGCTGGAGGTGATTTGATAACCACCGTCATCCGGGAAGGAAGTTACCCAATTGATCGAAGGCTGGTAGTCGTAACTCGTATTCCACTTGTTGCCGATGTTGAGCTCCACACTGATCGCGCTGGCGCTCAAGGTCAAGAAGGGCAGTCCCACCACTTTCACACCAGTCGCCGTGCCTTTGAGGGCGAACATGGTGGGGAAGACCTTGGAGGGATCATGGAGGATGGCCAGGCCAAAGTCCAGCCCGCTGACCACGAAGCCGACCGCGCCTGCGATGGGGGTGTCGGTATCGTCGATCTTGCCATCACCATTGCTGTCCACAAAGTAAGGGCCGTAACCGACGAAGAGCTGGATGCCTGTCCCCCCGAGGAGCAGACTGTTCAGCGCCAGCCCGGTAAAGGACGTCAAATCGGAGGAAACGATCCCTTTGGTCACCAGGGATGCCAATTTTACATCGAGACCGAGCAGCGTCGCCGACACCAGATTGAGTCCGGTGGAGCCATTCAGGGCCCAGCCGCTGCCCTTCTCGATGAAGAAGGTATCGAATTTGAGATAGAAGAAATCGAACAGGTTGACCAGGGCATTGTCGGCTTCCACCCGGATCAGGCCGTGGTCGAAATCGGCTTTCAGCTTGCCGTCCGTCGTCAGGTTCATTCCGCCGTCGGCGGAGAACGACGGGGAGGTGGTCCAATTCACAAAGGGCGCCGGCGGGTTTGGCTTGCCGGTTTTCCAGCTGGAGCCCGAGTTGACTTTCACGATCAGCCCACCGAGCTTGATGGTCAGGCCTTCATAATCGATGTCCAGCGGGTCGGTCCAGTTCGCGTCGAGGGCGACCATCGTCGGTACGACGCGAGCCGGATCGTCCTGCTTGGTAGAGGTGACAAGCGCCAATCCGAAGGAAATGGGTCCCAGACTGATCAAGGCGTCCGCGCTGCTCGTTCCGCCGATATAAATATTCACATTTGTGGCCGCAAAGACATTGATGTTGGCCCGCAGATTCGTGATCCTAGAATAACCCGATTTGACCGTTGCATTTTTGATCTGATCCAGGCCGTCTTTAGCATTCCCGACCGTGGAGGAGGTCAGGCCGGTCACAACGTCCACCTGGCCGGTGCGGTGCTCGATCAGCAGGCTGTCGGCGCTGATGACCACGAAGTCGGCCACGTTCAGGACGGGGTTGATCAGCTCGACCCCGATTACCGCCGTGCTGTAAGCCAGGGTGACGGGAGTACCGCCGGTCGGAACATCGACGGTATTTCCCGCGAAATCGATATATGCTGAGGCGGTGGTGCCGGTCCATGTCCCGCCTCCGTTGAGGCGGAAAATGATCGCGTCCAGGTCGATCATCAGCAACCCCAGATCGAGATCGTGTTGGCCGGGGACATGCGTGATGTCCTTCCTGGCATAGAGGGCGTACAGGGTCGGCACCACACCGCTTTCTTGGGAGGAGAACAGTCCCAGACCAAAACTGATATTTTTGATCGAGAAAAGGGCCTCATCCGGAGCCCCGCCCACGGAAATGGTCACATTCGATCCGCCCAGCAGGAGCGCATCCACCGGCATGTCGGTGATCTGGCTGTAATCCTCGCTGACGCCGGTCACATGCCCGAGGCCGTCCTTCAGAGCTGCATTGTCCTTCACCTTGACAGCCGTCAAGCCGGTGATCACGG
This sequence comes from uncultured Chloroflexia bacterium, assembly GCA_963739255.1. Taxonomy (GTDB): domain Bacteria; phylum Chloroflexota; class Anaerolineae; order Anaerolineales; family Villigracilaceae; genus UBA877. The sequence goes on along the minus strand of CAVTZT010000007.1, from coordinate 341,736 downwards.
TGACCGTGTCGGTCCTCTTTACAAAGGCGAACGAACCCGAAATATAGAAGAGACCGTCCACGCCAAGCGTGGCGGAACCGACTTGTACGCTGATGACGTCCCCCAGGTCGTCGTCGATAGCGAACGTGACCGTCTTCCCCGGTCCCACCACCACCGAGAGGTCCGTGGCGGACGTTTCAAAACCATCCTTGACGTAGTCCACCACCGTCCCGTCGCTGGCTTCCTTGTTGATCTCGATCTCGGCGCTGCCGATAATCAGCGTCAGCCATGATATACCCGCGAACGTCGCACTCCCTACATCCCCCATCACGCTCGTCCAGGTGCGCGCCGTCCCGCTGGCGACCTCTTCTGTCCACCAGGCGATCGCCATTTCAGAACCATCCTTGACGTAGTCCACCACCGTCTCGTCGCTGTCTTTCTTGTTGATCTCGATCTCGACGCTGCCGATAAGCAGCGTCAGCCCTGATATACCCGCAAACGTCGCAGTGCCCACATCCCCCATCACGCTCGTCCAGGTACGCGCCGTCCCGCTCGACACCTTCTCCGTCCAGCGGGCGATCACCAAGTCCACGTCGTCCAGGTGCAGCCCGATCCCGGTGTAGCCGACGAACAGGTTCAGGTTCGTCAGCCCGATCGTCAGCAGCGAGGCCGCCACCGTGCTCCTGTCCGACAGGACGATGTCCCGGGCCCCCCTCATCTCCACATCGAAGTCGGCTGTGACGCTCGCTAGTCCGAACAGGTTGATATTGGCATTGCCGCCCACTTGGACGAAGTCGCCCCGGGAGCCGTCGATCTCGAATGTCACGGTTGCGCCCGAGCCGACCGTCACCGTCAGGTCCGTGGCGCTGGTGTAATCCACCACCATCCCATCCGTGGCGGCCTTGTTGACCAGGATGCTCCCTGAGGTGATGCTCAGTCCCAGTCCCGGGATGACGTCGAACGAAGCATCGCCCACGGTACCCATCACGCTCGTCCACTTGCGGGCCGTCCCGCTCGAGACCTTCTCGGTCCACCAGGCGATCGCCAGGTTCACACCATCCAGATGCAGCCCGATCCCGTTGTAACCGATGAGGAAGCTGGCATTTTGAATCCCGAGCGTCTGCAGGTCGGCGGTCACCGTGCTCCCATCCGACAGGACGATCAGCTGGTCGGTCTTCTTATCCAATACCACGTCGCCGTCGAAGCTGTTGGCCACCTGGAAATAACCGAGCACGTCCAGGGTCTCGATGTTATGGATGCCGGTGACGGCGGCATGCAGTCCGAGCAGATCGCTGCCAGCACCGCCGTCAACGCTCAAGATCTGGGTCCCACTCGTCAGGCTGGCCTGGGCGATGGTCACTCTGTCGTCGCCGTCCCCCATATCGACATTTACCGTTGCCACATCGGTAACAGACAGGTTCAAGTCGTTGTTCCCGTCGTCGCCGGTCACGGTCAGGGAATCGCTCCCCCCGCCGCCCTCGACGGTCAGGGTGAGTGGGGTGTCACCCTGGAGGTGCACGTCGAAGAGGTTGTCAGCCTCTGTGCCGCGCAGGGTGAGCGAGCTGATATCTGTAATGGTGATGGGCCTGGTGAGGTTGATATTGTCTAGCGTCACGGCGGTGCTGAAGTTGCTGATCGCCACCGTGCCGTTCAGGACGCTGTCGCTCCCGTCGACGCTCCCCGAGATGGTCAGCGGTTTCGATTGGTCAACGAAGGTGGAACCGTCGATGAGCAGGTTATCGGAATAGGAGCCGCCCTGGACGTACAGGGTGAGGTCATCGGGCATGCCATGGTCGCGGATGTTGTCGAGGGCGGCCTGGATCGGGTCGGAGCAGGGCTGGTCCCCCGGGGTCAGGGGATCGCAGTCGGTGGTAGTAAAGCTGTAGACGGTCCCCTCGCGGGTGAAGTAAGGATCGCTGCCCGTGATCGCCTCCCCCGCTTCCGTGGAAGGGTCAAGGGTGGGAGCGCTTGGCGCAAGGTCCTGCGGGAGCGCAGGATCCGCATCCACAGAAAGCTCGCCGGAGAGCAGCTGGTCAGGATCGATGGCGGTCGAGGGGTCAGCACTCGCGGCTACAGCCGGATCGCTCAGGGTCGGTGCGGTGGAATCGGCGGAGGCGGCCGTCCCAGGATCCGTGATCGTCGTCGGATCGTCCGGGGTCGGATCGGTGGAAACTGCCGTCCCGGGGTCGCCTGTCTGCGGGGCGACGACCGGGCCTGCACCGGGATCGACGGCGGTCGAGGGGTCATCGCTCGCGGCTCCAGCCGGATCGCTCAGGGTTGGTGCGGTGGAATCGGCGGAGGCAGCCGTCCCAGGATCCGCGATCGTCGTCGGATCGTCCGGGGTCGGATCGGTGGAAACTGCCGTCCCGGGGTCGCCTGTCTGCGGGGCGACGACCGGGCCTGCACCGGGATCGACGGAGGGGCCACTACCCGGATCGACAACCGCCGGCACACCCACGGGAGGCGGTTCGGCCCCATCCGCCCTGGCGATCGTGGTCGGGATCATGAACAGGGCGCCGGCCGCTAGCAGGATCAAAAGGCGCAAGGCCAGACGCCCTTTCCTGTCCAGGGTATACGACGCAGCAAGTAACGATGGAAGACGAGCCATTCCGACTAATTCCTCAAGGGCAAGCGTACTTTTCCTGGTCGGCACATATTCAAGGCGGACGGGACCTGGGACAAGCTCTCGGACCGGCACATGGCTGGACTGCCTCCAGGATCCCCTCCGGGCGATACGGCATCGATCGGATGATGATAAGGAACTGCCTGCAGATATACCAATACCCCGCTCTACATTCTGCCGCCCTCTCTCTTAGAAAAGGCGCAGGCGCGCGGTCACGTGCTTTTCCCCGCCTGAATGGGTAAACACCAATATTTCCCTTTCATTATATAACACAGGCAGGGCTAATTCAAGTAGGTGTACTCGATTCGATGCAGACCACGAACAGGCGGCTTGAAGGCAGGAGGGAATAATCGAGGAAGAAGAGCAGGCCGAGCAGGATGAGGCTGACGAAGGTGGCCAGCAAAGGGACATCCTGCCCGCGGATGGACTGCCGGCCCCGGTCGCGCAGGCGGCTGAATAGGTAGGTGGTGATGATCGCCGTCAGCGGGAGCTGGGTCAGGTACAACTCAGGTATACAGGCGGCCTCCCGGCGCTGCTTCCCATCCGCCGGCGCGGCAGCCGGAGATCGCCGCTGGTGGTGTACTGGGTGAATCAGGATCGTCTTTCCGCATGCCCCTCACCGTTCCCTCCCGTATTAATAAAAACCCCACAGAGAAATCACCCTGTGGGAAAAAGGTACGCCTCCCTGAAGATCATGCTGCCCACGATATCGGCATGCCGCTGTTCAGCTGGAAATCGATCGAACTCTTGCTCACAATTATACAGGCGGGGTGAAAAAGGACAACCGGCCCGACCCGGTTTGCCGGTGACCCAAAAATCATGCCTTCCTGCCGTCTGTCCGGCAGGATCCAAAAAACTCGGGGCGATGAATTCGTGGATGATCGCATCCGGATTGTGTGCAGCCTTGCCCCCGACGGGGTGGAAAAGTTCCGGCCGCCGGGTCCGTCAGGGGATGGCGGTGATCTGGACTCCTAGTGCCCGCAGCTTCTGCACGGCCTGGGAGCGGATCGAGCCGGTCGGGTTCAAGGTAAGGCACATTTGCAAGTCAGCGATCGCCTGACCGATCTTGCCCATCTGGCGGTACAAGTCCCCCCGGTAATAATAGCCGTCGGGCACATCCGGAGCCAGCTCGATGGAGCGGTTGAAATCCGCCAGTGCCGGGGTGATCGCCCCGTGGCCGGCCTGGATCCGGCCGCGGATCAGGTACAGGGTGGCGTTCTCGGGCGACAGCTGGATGGCCTGGTTGAGGTCGGCCATAGCAGCAGAGTACTCGCCCCGGTTGTTGTTGACCAGGCCGCGGTAAAAGTAAGAGCCCCAGGAGGCAGGGTCGAGCTGGATGGCCTGATCGAGAGCCTTCAGCGCCTGCCCATACCGCTCCAGGGCATAATCGGCCCGCCCCAAGTTCTCGTACGTCTGCGCCTGGTTGGGATCCAGGGCCAGCGCGGCGTTGAAATCGGCCAGCCCCAGGTCATATTTCCCCTGCTGGAGGTACAGGTCGCCGCGGTTGTTGTAGCCCGACTGGCTGGGAGCGAGGGCCAGTGATTGATTGTAATCGGCCAGCGCCAGATCGGACTGGCCCGTCTGCTGATAGGCGGCGCCGCGGGTCAGGTAGGCGACCGCGTTCTGCGGCTGGAGGGCGATCACGCGATCGAGGTCGGCGATCCCCTGATCGGTCTTTCCTAACCTCAGGTAGGACAGGGCACGATTGAAAAGGGCCGCCGACGAGTTGGGGGAAAATTCGAGCACGCGGTCAAAGTCGGACAGCGCCAGGTCATACTGGCCCTGGGCGTAATAGGCCGCGGCGCGGCGGTTGTACGCCTCCACCAGGTCAGGCGACAGGCGGATCGCCTGGGTGAGATCGGCGATCGCCAGGTCAGGCTTGTTCTGGTTCAGGTAGACCAGGCCGCGATCGTAATAAGCAGCTGCCGATCCGGGGGTCAGGTGGATAGCCTGATCCAGATCGGCCAGGGCCTGCTCGTACTGTCCCATCTGGGCGTAGGTCAGGCCGCGGGCAGCCAGCACCTGGGTCTGGTCCTGGGCGAGCGGCAAGGCCAGGTTGAAATCCGCCAGCGCCTGCGCATACTGCCCCTGGCTGCTATAGAGCAGCGCTCGCTGATAGTACGACTGGGGATCCTGCGGAGCCAGGGCGACGATCCGGTCGTAATCGGCCAGGGCCCGGGCGGTGTCCCCCTGGCTTTTGTAGTAGGCAGCGCGGGACTGGTAGGCTTGGAGCAGGTCCGGGTTGAGCGCCAGGGCCTGGTCCAGATCGGCCAGCCCCTGTGCCGTCTGGCCGGTCGAGAGGTAGACCTGGCCGCGGATGCAGTAGGCGTAGGAGCTCAGGTGTGGATCATTCGCCTGCCGCTGGATGATGCTGGTGAGCTGGTCGAGCGCCTGCTGGTATTTTCCGGCGCTCAGCAGTGCCTTGATCTGGCTGAACGCCTGCTGGTCGATCCCGGGATAGGCGGCCAGGTTCAGGGTGGGGAGCGGGGTGGCGGCCGGCGCGGCGGTCGGCGTCGGGGTAGGGCTCAGGGAGGGGGTGCTCTGAGAGGAGGAGCCGCTGCAGGCAGAGATGATCAGGGCCAAGCCGGCGAGGAGCAGGAGAAGGCGTCTCCGCATGAGGATAATTGTAGGGTTGCCGGGGGAAATTGTCAATCGAAGATTGCTGAGGTTCCAACTGAGATCTGGAGGTTCGTATTTGCGACGATGATGAAAAGCCCTTCGTAATAAGTCGCACCTACCCGCACGATTTGAGTTGCGGTCCGGGAATTAAAATATTTTTTGGTCTGGATCACGCGGACCGGAACCAGGCGGTTCAAGAAAGATCAAGCAAGGAGAGGAAAAAACTTATGGGGCAGTCACCTGGGATTCGGCACTAGCCCAACCAAGGACTTGGGCCGAATTTAGTAGGCTCTTGTTTGGGGTCGGAAATCCCTCAAAACCCGGGCTCATAAGCCCTTGGTCGTGGGTCCAAATCCCACCCTCGGCACTCAAAATCTTTGCCCCACTTAAGGACTAAAAATGGGAATTCTCTCCTGCACGAGACCTGCTTTCATGCAGGTCTTTTTTTTTTCTCCCATTTTGACCATTTTCTGACGTGAGTCTTATGCATGTGGCACAAAAAATGATACACTTGAACTGTCCGACCGCGTAAGGATATATCCGATTTGCGGGATGCTCAATCAGCGCGATCCCAACGCGGCTCCCAACTTTGAATTTGAAGCTCTGCGGATTTTAGATCAAACCCAAGAATGGCTGCGTCGGGGTAAAGGCGCGTGTATGTATGGGATGTTAACCACATTATGCGGCAATTCCGGATGAAACGATTATTTTTGAGTGTTTACTTGTGAACACCTGGAAAGTAGCAGAATCATCCATGCAACCCAAACCCTCCATCCTGCTAGTCGACGACGAAATCGCTATCACCGACAACCTTGCTCCGATCCTCAGCCGGTCTGGCTTCGCAGTGACAGTTGCCTCCAACGGCGAAGAGGCCTTGCAAAAAGTCGCAACTGGTCACCCAGACCTGCTGGTCTTGGATGTCATGATGCCCCGGCTGGACGGTCGTGAGGTCCTGCGACAACTCCGCCAAAGCGGCAACTGGACCCCCATCCTCCTCTTAACCCAGGTCGGGGAAGCCGGTGAGCGCGCCATGGCACTGGAGGAAGGCGCCGACGACTACCTCAACAAACCTTTCGATCCTCATGAGTTGGTGGCCCGCATCCGGGCCGTGTTGCGCCGCGCCCGCCCGGGTCAGCCACCCCTCTCGGCGGCCATCCGCCTGGCCTGCGGAAAAATGATCCTGGACCGGGCATCCCACCGCGTCTGGCTGGACGAGGCCGAGCTCGCTCTGACACCCAAGGCTGTCATGCTGCTGGAATATATGATGACCCATCCCGACGAACTGGTCTCGCGCGAACGCCTTCTGGATGTGGTCTGGGGCTGGGACTATCCGGTGGGCACGCGTGCCGTGGATACGCGCGTGGCCGAGCTGCGCCGGGCGTTGGACGAAGATCCGGGCCAGCCGCGCTACATCGAAACCATCCCCGGACAGGGCTACCGCTTCGTTGGCACAGTGGAAACACTCCCATGAAATACGGTCGATGGCTGTTTACATTGGCACCTGGGGTCTTGGGAGCGGGGTTGGCGCTCTATTTTTTCCTTTCTTACGATAAGGGTCACGATCACATCGTCTACCTGCGAGCCGACCTGGGCAGTCTTTCGTTCATCCTGGGGCTGGGATTCTCCGGGCTGGTCGCTTTGATTTTCGCCCTACTGGACTGGGGCAGCCGAACCCGTCAGCAAGCCAACACAACCGCGGCTGAAGATCGCCGCCGATTCCTGCGCCGTCTGGATCACGAACTAAAAAATCCGCTCACCGCCATCCGAGCCGGGTTGGCCAACCTGGCCGAGTTACCCTCGGGCGAGGCCCGCCGGGAGGCGCTGGCAAGCGTCGAAAACCAGACCCTGCGCCTGAGCCGCCTGTCCGCCGATCTGCGCAAGCTGGCCGAGCTGGAAGTCCGTCTGGTAGAACATTCCCCGGTGGATATCCCGGCAATATTGCGGGAAGCGTTCAACATGGCGCAGGAGCAGCCGGGGGTGGACGAACGACATCTGAACCTAAGCATCCCCCAGGCCCCCTGGCCCCTGCCGAACGTTCAAGGCGACGCCGACCTGTTGCTCCTGGCAGTCCACAACCTGCTGGATAATGCCTTGAAGTTCAGTCGCCCGGGCGACACAGTGGAGTTGCGCGCCTTCGAGGATGGGACAGATATTGTCATCGAAGTGGCCGACACCGGCACGGGTATACCCGAAGAAGAGCAGCCGCATGTGTGGGAGGAACTTTATCGGGGCGAGGCCAGCCGCGGCATCCCGGGCAGCGGGCTTGGTCTGGCGCTTGTGAGGGCCATCGCCGATCGGCATAATGGACGAGTCAGCCTGCGCAGCCGTTTCGGTCAGGGGACGGTCTTCAGCCTGCGCTTGCCGGCCGGGTGAACGGTGCCTGTCACGAATCAGACACAGCCTGTTTCGGAAGTGTGACCTTCCCGCCATCCCCACGTGACATGGATGTCTTAAATTAGGGAGGATATCCAATCCAAATCAGGAGGCCCCATGAAATTTTTCATCTTCGTTGCAGTTCTCTTTCTTCTGGTTATTACAGCCTGTAAAGGCACGTTCGATATCGGTCTCGAACATTCCCCCACTCCTACGAACACTGCATCTGTTGTACCCCAGGCCACGCCGACATCTGTTCCTCCCAGCCCCACTCCCCAGCCGACTGCAACTACTCCGCCCACGGCGGTGAAGATTGTCATGCCACCCGGGGCGACCGCGGTAGTCGGGCGAGGTACCCTCCAGCCCGGAGAAACAGTGAGGTATTCGCTGGAAGCGGGACAGTCACAGCCCATGATCCTGATGATGAGTTCCCAGAACAATGACGTCACCCTGGGGATTATCGAACCCAATGGCAACATGCTGCTCGATCCAGCCAACAAGCGGACGCGCTGGCAGGGGCTGCTGCCGAGCACTGGACTGTACACGATCCAGGTGATCGGAGGCGCGACTGCGGAAGATTACACCCTCACCGCCAAAGTAGCCCAACTGGTCAGCCTTGCCCCCGGTGCCACCTCCATCACCTTGAAGGGCACAACGGTAAAAGGATACGTCTTTTCCTATGCATTGAGCTGCCAGGCCGGCCAGATCATGACCGCAACTCTCAACGTTCCCTCCAGCACTGCCTACATCGACATCTTCGGGCTTGCCAGCGGTTCGCTTTTGAGCTCCACAGACAAAGCCAACACCTGGACGGGAGTCCTGCCGCAAACGCAGGAATGTGTGATCGAGGTCATTCCGAACAAGGGCCAGCTGGTGGATTATTCCCTGACGGTTTCCATAACACCCGCGCCGGGCAACATTGTCATGATACCTGGGACAACCGCGGTAGTCGAGCAAGGCACCGTCAAGCCCGGAAAGGTAGTGACGTATACGCTGGAAGCGGGACAGTCACAGCCCATGATCCTGATGATGAATTCCCAGAACAATGACGTCACCCTGGGGGTTTTCGAACCCAATGGCAACATGCTGCTCGATCCAGCCAGCAAGTGGACGCAATGGCAAGGGCTGCTGACCAAGGCTGGGCTATACACGATCCAGGTGATCGGAGGCGCGACTGCGGAAGATTACACCCTCACCGCCAAGGTAGCCCAACTGGTCAGTCTTGCCCCCGGTGCCACCTCCATCACCTTGAATGGCACAACGGTAAATGGATACGTCTTTTCCTATGCATTGAGTTGCCTTGCCAACCAGACCATGACCGTAACTCTCAACGTTCCCTCCAGCACCGCCACCATCGACATCTTCGGGCTTGCCAGCGGTACGCTCTTGAGCTCCTCAGCAAAAGCCAACACTTGGACGGGAGTCCTGCCGCAATCGCAGGACTATGTGATCGAGGTCATCCCGAATAACGGCCAGGTGGTAAATTATTCACTGACGGTGTCAGTGCAATAAGGCCTTCTTCTCTCCCATACCGGAGAGTTCACATAAGAATAATAAAAGGGATCACCATGAAAACCTATTTGCGTTGGTTTACTTCCCTCGCGGCTATGATCTGCATATTTTCCCTCGCTACCTGTCAGAGCAAACCGCGGACGACGGCGCCCACAACCCTTTCTGTTGAGGTTAAGCCGGCGAATTCGCCACAGATCGTACACCAATCCCCCCTCCAGGGGCAGAGGTTGGATCTTTCCCCAACCATCCAGATCACCTTCAACCGCGCCATGGACCAGACCAAGACCTCCGCGGCCTGGTCATTCGTTGACGAATCAAACCACGCCGTACCCGGGACGATCTCCTGGTTAAACAACGAAACCCTTCAATATAAACCCGGCCAGACCCTGGAGTCCGCCAAGACCTACACAGCCATCCTCTCGACGGGCGCGGCTGGTACAGACGGCACCCGCCTGGCCGACGAGGTCCGGATCGAATTTAAAACCACGAATGCACTGGTTGTAGCTCAAGTTTTCCCGGCCGACGCCACCAAAGACGTGGACATTAAAAGCGCCATTACGGTCATCTTCAATAAGCCGGTCGCCCCGCTGATGAGCATTGAAGATCAGGTAAATTTGCCCAGCCCGATCGAGATCACCCCGTCCGTGGCCGGGAGCGGGGAATGGGTCAGTTCCTCGGTGTATGTCTACCAGCCGACGATGGGGTTGAACAGTGGAACCAACTACCTGGTGCGGGTGCACAGCGGCCTGCGGGACACCACCGGCAGTTCCCTGGAGCAGGATTACGTCTGGGGATTCACAACCGTCTCGCCGAAAGTCACCAATTTTTTTCTCAAAGGTACCGGCAAAACCCAGGATTTTAGCAGCATCCTGCTCAACCAAGCATTCGTGGTGAAATTCAACCAGGCTATGGACGAGAAGAGCATGGCAGCCGCGCTAACCATCCGCAATCGAGAGACCCAGGTCATTTTTCCCGTCCGGCTTACCTGGCAGGACGGGGATACCTCACTCACCATCGAGCCGGTTGGCAGGTTTAACATCGCCAGTTTCTACGACCTGACCATCGACAGTTCCGCCAGGGCCCAGGATGGGGGAACGCTTCAAGAGAGCTACCAGGTGCCTTTATCGACTATTCCGCTCCCCAGGATTGAGTCTGTTTCCCCACAATCCGGGAAACAAAGCAGCTTTTCAGATGTCCTGTCCATCGATTTTGCCTCCCCGATGAACACCGACAGTCTCAAGGGTCGGGTGGTGATCACACCCAAACCCAAGCAGCCAGTGGATCTGAATTATTACGATGGCCGAAACCAGTTGAACATATACGGCCTGGAACCCTCCACGAAATATGTGATCCGCTTACTGCCTGGAATGGCCGACATCTACGGCTATACCATCAAAAACGAGTATTCCTTCAGCTTCGAGACCGCCGGGTTGGACCCGTCCGCCAACCTGCTGCTTCCGCGCTACCCACTCGTCTACCGGGTAACGGGCGAGAAACCGGTCTTCTTCGAATATACCAACCTGGCGTCCGCGAAATTCTCCCTGTATGCTCTTTCCTATGAGGAATTCTCGACGCTGCTGCAAAACTCGTCCCAGCTGGACGACCTGGACAATTCCAGCAAAAAGCCTTTGGCGGTATGGACTCCTGAGCTGACCGCAGACCAGGATGCGGTTGGCCGCATCCGCATGGACCTCGAAGCGAACGGGCTGCTCAGTCCGGGTTATTACTTTATCAGGATGTACGCCGATCCGATCGCCCGAACCATTGATCCGGCCGCTCGAACCACCCATTACAATCAAGGTGCCCTCTTTATCGTCGCTCCCGACAACCTGACCCTCAAAGTCAGCCAGAGTGAGGCTCTGGCATGGCTGGTGGATCAGGAGACCGGACAGCCCGTCGCGCACGTCCCGGTGATCTTCTATAACGACAAGATGACTGTGGTTGGGCAGGCACAGACCGATGAGGATGGCCTGGCTTATGTCCAGAATGTGGCAAGCGTCACCTACGCACGCAGCGATGACTCTGCCCACCTGGCGATGGCCGCCCTGGAATGGGGCTCGGGGGTGAGCGAGGGCCAGTTTGGCATCTGGACGGATTTTTATAGCCCGGTCTCGAGCAACTTCGCCTACGTCTACACCGACCGGGCGCTCTACCGCCCCGGCCAGACCGTTTTCTACAAAGGCATCGTACGCTCCAACGACGACCTGCATTACAGCCTACCCGGCCTGAAGAAGGTCGACGTCACCATCGAAAACGACCAGGGCAAACTCTACGAAGGGGAGGTTTCACTATCGGATGACGGCTCGTTTTCCGGGAATTTCCAGGTTGGCACAGATGCCCAGGTGGGCAACTACAACCTCTCCGTGCGCCAGAATGCCGGGGACGAGACCAGCCTCGGCGGTGTGCCGTTCCGGGTGGCGGATTACAGCAAACCCGAATTCCAGGTGACCACCGATGTCACACCCGGTTCGGCAGTGGTCGGGGATCCGGTCAAATTCAGCCTGCAAGCGACCTACTATTCCGGCGGGAATGTCAGCAACGCCCAGGTGGACTGGTTCATGGAGACGACCCCGACGTACTACAATCCACCGGATCAATACAACCAGTACAGTTTCAGCGACTACGATTATTCCGATTACTACGCCTACAACAACGGGCCGTCCAACAATTCGGTCATCCAGAACGGCAGCGGCTCTACGGATGCGAACGGCCATTTCGAACTCGCCCAAACTGCCAGCCTGAATAATAAGAACACCAATCAGCAAATCACCTTCAGCGTCAACGTGTCAGACGTGGGCGGGAACCTGGTGGGAGATCACACCAGCCTGATCGTTTACGGCAGCGCCCTCCATCCAGGCATCCGCACGGACGACTACGTCGGGACCCAGGGGCAAACCCAGACGTTCCACATCGTTGTTCTGGATCTGAACGGCCAGCCGGTGGTCAGGAAGGCCGTTAGCGTGCAGATCGTCAACCAGCAGTGGTTCAGCGTGGTGAAGCAGGATAAGAACGGCGTTTCCCGATGGGTGACTTCAGTCAGGAATATTCCTGTGAGCACGGTCTCCGCAGTGACGGACGCCGGCGGCCTGGCCCAGGTTGCCTTCACACCCTCGCAGGGAGGGGAATACAAAGCCATCGTCAACGTCATCGACAGCCAGGGCCGCAAGAGCAAAGCATCTTCCTACCTGTGGGTATCCAGCAAAGGCTATATCGCCTGGCAGCAAACCAATGACCGCAGCTTCCAATTGATCCCCGACAAGAAAGCCTACAACCCCGGGGACACGGCCCGCATTCTGATCGCCCAGCCCTTCCAGGGGGAAGTATATGCCCTGGTCACACTGGAACGCGGGCATATTTATGAGAAAAAGGTCATTAAGCTGGACAGCAACAGCACCATCTATGAGCTGCCCATCTCAGCAGACATGGCACCCATCATGTACCTCTCGGTCACCGTGGTCAAAGGTGCAGACGGGCAGCATCCGTCTGATTTTAAAGTTGGTATGGCCAGCCTCAATGTCAATCCCAGCCAGCGGGGCCTCGACATCAGCATCCTGAGCGATAAATCCACCGCCCAGCCGGGCGAGGATGTGACTTATACGGTGGTGACGAAAGACTTGTCCGGCCAGCCGGTCCAGGCGGACGTGTCGCTGGCGCTGATCGATAAGGCTGCCCTGGCCCTGGCGCCGTCCAACTCATTGACACCGCTGGCAGCTTTCTACCCGATCCGCGCCCTGGGTGTGGCCACGGCCAATTCGATCGTAGTGAACGCCGAAGACTACAATGCCAACTACCAGGAAACTTCACCGGGCGGGGAACATAGCGGCGGAGGAGGCGGCAAGGGCAATGACAACCTGGGCATCATCACCGTCCGCGAGGACTTCAAGGACACGGCTTTCTGGCAGGCGCAGGTTCTCACCGGCGTAGACGGGACCGCGCAGGTCAAGGTAATCCTGCCCGACAACCTGACCACCTGGCAGATGGATGCGCGTGCCATCACCGACGATACGCGCGTGGGCGAGGCCACCCAGGAGATTCTCAGCACCCGCCCGCTTTCCATCCAATTGCAGACGCCGCGCTTCTTCGTGAGGGATGACCGGGCGCAGGTCGGGGCGGTCGTGCATAACAACACCGCCAGCTGCCCTGTCGGTCAAAGTCGCCCTGACGACCGCCGCGGGGGTCACCCTCCAGTCGGAAGCCGCCCAAACCATCCAGGTGCCGGCCCAACAGCAGGCCTACGTCACATGGAATCTAACCGTCCTGCGCGATGCCATGCGCGTTGACCTGGTCGCTCAGGCGGACGGGGGTGGCTACAACGACTCCACCCGGCCAACACTGGCCACGCTGCCCGGACAGGGACTGCCGGTCCTGGCGTACCACGTCAGCGAAACGGTCGGCAGCGCGGGGGTCCTGACGGCAGCCAACTCGGTCACCGAGGCAGTGCTCCTGCCGCGATCGCTCGATTATGCCAACCCCAGCCTGGTCGTTGATACCTCCCCGTCCCTGGCGGCTTCAATGATCGACGGGTTGACCTATCTCAACGACTATCCGTATCTCTGCATGGAACAGACCGTCTCGCGCTTCCTGCCGAACCTGCTCAGCCTGCGCGCCCTTACCCTGGCCGGGAAATCGTCCAGCGACCTTCAGAAATCGCTGGACGATAATGTCCACCCGGCACTCCAGCGCATCAACAGCAATCAGAACGCCGACGGCGGCTGGGGGTTGTGGCCGGGTTCGGACAGCCAGCCCACCACCAGCGCTTACGTCATCCTCGGACTGGTCGAGGCCCGCAAGTCCGGTTACACCGTCTCGGACAGCGTACTCGGGAATGGCCTGGACTACCTTGCGTCAAATTTGCTGAAAAACACCCCCGATCATGAAAACTGGCAGAACAACCAGGTGGCATTCATGCTCTTCGTCCTGGCGGAAGGCGGACAGCCGGCTGACGGCAAGGCCACCGAGCTTTATATGGACCGGAGCGGATTGGATATTTACGGACAAGCCTTCCTGATGCAGGCCATATACCTGTCCAATCCACAGGATAAACGTATCCAGACGCTGCTATCCTCTATCAACACTGCCGCGGCGAAGTCTGCCTCCAGCGCCTGGTGGAACGAAAAGGGCGTGGATTACTGGAATTGGAACACTGACGAGCGTACGACCGCCATTGTGCTTAACGCTTTGATCCTGGTGGACCCGAAGAACGCCCTCATTCCGAACGGCATCCGCTGGCTGATGAAGCAGAGCTATGCCGGTCACTGGTCTTCCACGCAGGAGACCGCCTGGTCGCTGATGGCCCTGACCAACTGGTTGAGTTTCTCGGGGGAATTCCAGACGGACTTCCCGTATGCGGTCGGTCTGAACGGGAAGTTGCTCCAATCCGGCCAGGCGGACGTAGCCCACTTGATGGAGACCAGCACCTTGCACATCACGGCGGATAAACTGCTGACCGACGCGGTCAATTCCCTGGTGCTGACACGCGGCAGCGGCGCCGGCGCGCTGTATTACGATGCCTATCTGGATTACACCCTGCCCGTGGGGGATGTGACTCCTCTCGATCAGGGCATCATCGTCTCGCGGCAGTACTTTCACCCGGGCGATCTCAAAACCCCGATTACGACAGCCCAGCGTAACGACCTGGTGCAGGTACGCCTGACGGTCGTCGTTCCTGAAAGTCTGCACTATGTGATCATCGATGACCCGCTCCCGGCCGGACTGGAGGCGATCGATGCCTCCCTACAAACCTCCCAACAGGTACCCGATTCATACACAACCCAGAATTACAATTTGTATGGTTGGGGCTGGTGGTACTTTTACTACAAGCAAATCTACGACACCAAGGTGGTCATGTCGGCGGATTATCTGCCAGCCGGCACGTATGTCATCACCTACATAGCGCGTGCCAGCACCGCCGGTGAATTCAACGTCCTGCCGGTCACAGCCAGCGAATTCTACTTCCCGGATGTCGCCGGGAGAAGCGGCGGCAGCACCTTCCTGGTGAAACCGTAGCCGGGACTGCAAAACCGTAATATGGTCTGCTCTTCATGCCGTGATGTTCTGCTGGGGCGAAGGCCCCAGCAGAACATCAGGAGAAATTGCTCGCCTGTGCGCCGCAAGCAGATTTAAATTCGCTGTCAGCCAAAATATGAAACCGAACCGAAAATTCCTCTTTCTGAGCATTCTGGCGGTGCTCCTCCTGACCGGGAGCCTGCTTGCCTATACGTTCGTGGGGCTGCCAGCTGTCGCTTCCCTGCCCCAGCACCTGAGACAGCCCAGCCTGCGGATCACTGACCGGAACGGCCGCCTGCTTTATGAAGTCCTGCCCCAGGACAGCGGCCGGCATGCGGTCGTCTCCCTGGACCGCTTGCCCGCCTGTATGAAACTGGCCACCCTGGCCACCGAAGACAAGAATTTTTACCAGAATCCCGGCGTGGACCTGAATGGCATCCTGCGGGCTTTTTGGATCAACCTGAAGGGCGGGGAGACGCTGGCAGGCGGCAGCACCATCACCCAGCAGGTGGCGCGCAGCCTGCTGCTGCCGGAAGAAAGCCGACAGCGCACTCTGCGCAGAAAGCTGCGCGAGGCGGTTCTGGCATGGCAGCTGGCGCGCAAATATCCAAAGGACGATATCCTGGCTTTTTACCTCAACCAGACCTACTACGGCAGTTTCGCCTATGGGGTGGAAGCGGCCTCACAGACCTATTTTGGCAAGCCGGCCTCGGACCTGTCCCTGCCCGAGTGTGCCCTGCTGGCTGGTCTTCCCCAGGCACCCAGCCTGTACAATCCTTTCTCCAATCCAGACGCAGCCTTGAAGCGTCAGCAAGTCGTCCTGGGTCTGATGAAAAAAGACGGCTTCATCAGCCAGGAGGAATATCAGCAGGCCGAACAATCCCCGTTGAGCTACAACCAGTCCCCTTTCCCCATCAACGCGCCTCACTTTGTCTGGATGGTCAAGGATCAGGTGGACGGTCTGTTCGAAAGCGGCCAGCTGAACCGGAATGCCAGCCCGGTGGTTCGCACAACACTCGACCTGGATGTCCAGCGGATCGCAGAGGCGGCCATCGCCCGTCAGATTGCGCGGTTCAAGAATGACCAGGGGATCGATCACCACGTGAACAACGCCGCCTCGGTCGTCCTGGACCCCCGCACGGGGGAGATCCTGGCACTGGTTGGCAGTGCGGATTATTTCAACGCCGGCATTCACGGCGCGGTCAATATGGCCATCTCTCCCCGTCAGCCAGGTTCGGCATTCAAGCCGTTCATCTATGCGGCCGCTTTCGATCCTCAATCCAGCTCTCCCTGGACGGCTGCCACACCCATCCTTGACGTGCAGACGGTATTTACCACCTTTGATGGCAAGAGCTACATTCCTCAGGATTATGATACCCTTGAGCATGGGGTCATTCCGGCCCGAGTGACGCTGGCTTCCTCACTAAACATTCCAGCAGTCGCCACGCTCGACAAAGTGGGCGTCAGCAACATGGTCAACCTGGCCCATCGTTTGGGGATTGCCTCCCTGGGCGACCCGAACGAATCCGACCTTTCGCTCGCCTTGGGTGGCGGGCAGATGACCTTGCTGGAGCTGACCACCGCGTATGCAACCCTTGCTAATCGTGGTTTCTACCCGGGACATTACGCCATTCTGGATATCCGGGATGCAGACGGAAATTTACTCTACCAGCAAAAAAAAGTCCAGCAGACGCAGGTCTTCGACGAGCGCGTGGCCTGGTTGATCAGCGACATCCTCAGCGACGACCAGGCTCGTCAGATCGGCTTCGGCTTGAACAGCACGCTCAAGCTGGATCGGCCGGTGGCGGTCAAGACCGGCACCACTTCGAATTTCCACGATAATTGGACAGTCGGGTACACCCCCAACCTGGTGGCGGGGGTATGGGTGGGGAACAGCGACTATCAAGCCATGCGGGATGTGAACGGTTTGACCGGCGCGGCACCCATCTGGCAGGAGACCATCCGGGCGATCCTGCAAAACCGGCCTGAGGATAACTTTGTGCGTCCGCCGGATATGTTGCAATTGGATGTGTGCACGTATTCGGGCCTTCTGCCGACCTCGCTGTGCGACAAGACCCACCTGGAATGGTTCATCCCCGGCACGCAGCCGACCCAGCTCGACACGGTCTACCGCCAGGTCTGGATCGACTCGGCCACTGGCTTAATTGATCCCACATCGCTCGACCGGCGCCGCCAGGTTATCGTTCTTGACCTCCCGCCCACAGCTCAACGCTGGGCCCACTCCCAAGGTATCCGACTACTTTCCGACCTAAGCGTGCAGCCGGCCGCAGTCCAGCCCGGGGAACTGGCGATGATCTCCCCCGAGCCGGATACCACCTACCGAATCTCCGACAAGCTGACCCTGTCCGACCAGCAGCTGCCCATCGAAACCGCACCCGGCCAGGGGGTAACCGGCATCTCCCTGTGGGTGGACAACCAGCAACTGGGCAGTTGCGCTTCGGTGCCATACCTGCTCTGGTGGCAACTCTCCGTAGGGACGCACCAGTTCTGGGCGCAGGGTGTCTCGGCCGACGGGCAAGCGGTGAAAAGCAATGTCATCCAGATCACCGTGACGCAGTGAACAGGGGCTAACTAAAAACAGCGAATTTCGTTAAGCTGCAGGCCATGGTTGGTAAGCAATATGGCCCGTCGAGGTTTGAATATATCTGAGGGTGACTATAACGTAAACAGTGGATTTATGAAATCGTGGGAGAAATCAACTAATACATTTTGAAAATGGATAGGATTCTTGCACTATACAGGCTAAGCACCAACGTCAGGTCGTTTAACACAACATTACCACAACCAATAGATCAAAAAAAGGTCTTGGAGCACCAGCTGCTCGCAGGTCACCTGGCACTCGCAGATCTAAGAGTTCACTTTTTAAGTTTTTCAAAGGGGGTGTTGAATATCAAATAACTATTGACTATAATTATTGACAGACATTGACAACCTTAACAAAAGCGTTGACTGCTCACACAGAATAATTCCAAGGGATTCGGCTCTAACCCAACCAAGGGCTTAGGCTGAATTTGGTAGGCTCTTGGTCGGGGAACGAAAACCCACAAAAAGGCGGCTATAAGCCCTTGGTCGTGGGTCCGAATCCCACCCTCGGTACAGGAAAGCACCTAAATCCACATACGGAGATAGATATTGATCTACTTTTTCAAAGCCCAATTAAAACCGGGCTGATTTTTTTTCATGGACTTCATCACCCCGGCACACCCCTATCGTAAGTCTCAGGATCATAGATAAAAACCGTTTGTTCGTCAACGGGATAACCTTCTCAAGTAAAACTGGCGCTCAACTCGTCGCTTAACGGGAGCGCGCTAAAAATTTAAACGACATTGTACTCACGAATTTGACGTCCCTCCTCGAACCGGGCTAAATCGAGCATGGATACATCAAGGCTTTGAAATTTCCCATCCAGAATATATTCAGCCATTAATTTTCCGGAAATGGGACCGTGCATGAAGCCGTGCCCAGAGAAACCTGCGACGATATAAAAGCCGTCAAGGCGAGATTTGCCATAGATTGGATGGGCATCAGGAGTGACCTCATACAAACCCGCCCAGTGGGAAAGCAATCCCGCTTTTTCTAAGCAAGGCATACGGGCAATCGCCGCTTCGAGATTGATCAGCTCGAACTCCTCGTCGACATTCTGGTCGAAACCCGGAGTTTCGTTCGGATTGGACATCCCGGTCAGTATTCCCTCCCCTTCCCGATGAAAGTAGAGTGATTGGGCAAAGTCCAGGACGAAAGGAAAATCCAGCGGAATCTTCCGGCAGCGGTGTCGTCGTCATGATCTGGCGGCGAAGAGGGATAATCGGGATGTCCACACCAGCCAGCTTGCCAACCTCGCCGGCCCAGGGTCCGGCCGCGTTCACCACCACGGGGGTCGAGATCACGCCTTGACTGGTTTGCACGGCAACGACCTTGCCCGCCTCGACTTGTATGCCGGTCACCTCCACATGGTTCAGGAACTGTACCCCCAGGCGCTGCGCCGCACCTACGTACCCCATGACGACGCCGTTGGGATCTACCAGCCCTTCTCCGGGATTGAAGGAGCCCGCCAAGGCGTCTTCGAAGCGCATCAGGGGCAAGCGAACCCTGACCTCGTCCGGGGACAGCCATTCGGTCTTGACGCCGAGGTTCTGCTGCAGCTCCAGGCTGTGCCGGAAAGTCTTCACGTCTTCCGGCCTGGTCAGGACAAAGAGATAGCCGCACTTTCGAAAATTGATATCCTGGCCGATCTCGTCCTTGAAACGATCCAACATGGGCAGGCTTTGCAACGATAAATGGACGTTAATCTCGGTAGAGAATTGGAAGCGAACTCCACCTGCGCAGCGGCCAGTCGCTTCCTGACCGAAAAACTCATCCTTTTCAAGGAGCAGGATATTTTTTTGACCGCGCAAGGCCAGGTGGTAAGCAACACTTGTCCCCATTACGCCGCCGCCGATAATCACAATGTCTGCTGTTTTGGGAAGCATAATTCCGGGAGCATCTCCTCTCTACGAGATAGGCGAACTATTCCATATCCTTTGCAACAGGCTTCGAAAGGTTGATCAGCAATGACTCATCATTTCGCCGTGACAAAACGCCCGGTGAACTGGGCGTTTTCTCGCAAGATCAGTTAGGATCTCTCAAAGCGGCAGCCAGGTACCGAACCCTTTTTCCCTCGCCCGTCGATAGATCTCCGGGGCGATGGCCATGTCGTCCATGGCGAGTCCAAGGTTGATTGCCAGCGTCCGTTCCTTGTCCGAACCCCGTCCGGGCTTGAGGCCGGTGGCGAGTTCGCCCAGGTCAGCGTACGGATCGGGGGTCTGCTGGAAGTAACCGACTGACCGGTAGTACTGAAACTGAGCGTGATCGTCCGTGCTGATCCTGTCCATCTGGGCCATCGCCGATCCGGTCCAATAGGAGTCGAAATCCACCGCGGAACCGAACCCGCCAGGTTTCAGCCAATCCTTTTCGATGGTCGGCGTGGGGTGTTTCAGGATCGGGCCGGAGGTCACGACCAGGTCACTCTCCACAACGGCCTCCTTCGGGACTCTTGGCAGACACGACCTCGAATTTGTACTTCGCCTTGGCATCCTTCACGAACCTGGCCTGGGCCTCCGGCAAGATGTCATAAGCATAGACCCGTTTAAGCGGGAACAGGCAGGCCAGCGCTTCCAAGTTGGTCCGTCCCTGGACACCGCAGGCCAGGATGCCGGCCACCTCGCTCTTAGGACGGGCCAGATACTTGGCCGACAGGCCGCTCGCCGCCCCGGTGCGATAGGCAGTGATCCAGGTGCAGTCCATCACGGCATAAGGAATGCCGGTTTCATCGTTATTGAGGATCAGCAAGCCAGTAATGTAAGGAAGACTGCGCTTGAAATTCTCGGGGTATCCGCTGACCCATTTGATCCCGGCGGAATGGAGAGAAGGGATAAAGGCCGGCATGGCATGGATGAAGGCATCTGGCATGGTATGGATGCCCGGTTTAGGAGGCATTTCCACCTTCCCGTGGCCTTTTTCCTTGAAGGCTTCCTCCAGCAGTTTCAAAATGGTCGGCATGTCGAGCGCGACGCTCTCCACATCGCCGCGCGAGAGGTAAAGCAATTTTTGTTCAGCCATTCGACATCCTTTCTCCAGAATTAGCACCAACGCCTTATCAGCGCGCTCTTTAGTTCAACCGACATTTACAGGCTCTCTTCGCAAGAAGCGAAGAGAGCCATCGATGGAAAAGCGGACCTTACCTACCTAGAGCGGCCCCTCGAACCCAATTGATGCCGCCTTTTACTCCATGCCCAGGTAGGATTTTTGGATCATTTTGTTCTTTCTGAGTTCCTGCGCGGTATCCTGCAATACAATCGATCCGGTTTCCAGAACATAGCCACGTGTGGCAACGCTCAGCGCCATCAGGGCATTTTGCTCGACGAGCAGGATGGTCGTCCCTTCTTTATTAATTTGGGTGATCGTCTCAAAGATGTTTTCCACGAGCACAGGGGCGAGCCCCATGGAAGGTTCGTCCATGAGAAGCAAACGGGGATGGGCCATCAACGCCCGCCCAGTCGCGAGCATTTGCTGTTCTCCGCCCGAGAGTGTTCCACCAGCCTGGTTGCGGCGCTCCTTGAGGCGGGGGAACAGGTTGAACACTCGCTCCAGGTCATTCGCAAGCTCCGGTCCACGCTTCCGTGTGTATGCGCCCATTTCCAGGTTTTCGGAAACGGTCAGCCGGGAAAAGATGGCCCGCCCTTCAGGGACCATGGACATCCCTTTATGGATGAGATCGTGAGCTTTGTAGCGGACCAGGTCTTCCCCCTCAAACAAGACCCGCCCCTCGCGCGGTTTAAGCAGCCCGACGATCGTCCGCAGGGTGGTGGATTTGCCAGCACCGTTGGCGCCGATCAAGGTGACGATCTCCCCTTTCTCAACCCTCAAGGTGATCCCTTTGAGGGCATGGATGTTGCCGTAATAGGAATGGATGTTCTCGACTTCTAGGATAGGCATAATCGTCCTCCGCCTCAGGCAGCTGTAGTTGCTTGACCGAGCCCGCTAGCCGCACCCCGACCAAGGTAGGCTTCGACCACGCGCGGATTTTTCTGGATTTCCTGAGGAGTGCCCTCGGCGATCTTCTGTCCGAAATCAAGAACGCTGATCTGTTCAGAAATACTCATCACAACCCGCATCTGGTGCTCGATGAGCAGGATGGTGATGCCCAGCTCGTCTCGCAGCCGGCGGATGAAATTGACCATTTCCTGGGTCTCGCTCGGGTTCATCCCGGCGGTCGGCTCATCCAGAAGCAGAAGGAAGGGTTTGCTTGCCAGGGCGCGGCCAAGCTCCAGGCGGCGCTGTTCCCCGTAGGGCAGATTTTTGGACATCAGATCTCCCTTGCCCTTCAGGCCGATGAATTGGAGCAAGCGGTTGGCCTCTTCGACCGCCGGCTTTTTCTTCCTGGTTCGTGCCCTTATCCCTGAATATGGCTCCCAATACGCCGGATTTCAAGTGCGGTTGCATCCCTACCAGGATGTTTTCCACCGCAGTCATATTCTTGAATAGGCGGATGTTCTGGTACGTGCGGGAGACACCCAAATGGG
The DNA here is from genome assembly GCA_963739255.1 of uncultured Chloroflexia bacterium. Lineage (GTDB taxonomy): Bacteria > Chloroflexota > Anaerolineae > Anaerolineales > Villigracilaceae > UBA877. The sequence continues at coordinate 319,542 of CAVTZT010000007.1, read as the reverse complement.
TGACCCGATCCGGGGACAGGCCGGTGATATTCCGGCCATTCAAAAAGATCTCACCTTCTTCGGGGGTATAGAACCCGGTAACACAGTTGAAGAGGTGGTTTTACCGGCGCCATTCGGACCGATGATGCTGTAGATCGCGTTTTCCTTAACTTCCAGGTCGACCTTGCTCACCGCTTCCAACCCACCGAAGCGCTTCGTGACCTTCTTGGCGGTAAGAATTAGCCATATGTGCTACCTCCTAGCGTCCTGGAGTCTTGAGAACTGTTTGGGGTTCGTCCTTCGGGCCGGTCCCTTTTTCTTTCATCTCCTCGTGCAATTCCAAACGACGGCGTGCCTCCGGCCAGAGACCTTCCGGCCTGGTCAGCATCATCACAACCAGCACAGCCCCATAGACCATGTAGCGGAAATCCGCGAACTGGCTCAATAGTAAAGGCAGTCCAACCAATGCCAGCCCGCCCACGAACACACCCGGGATGCTGCCCATGCCGCCGATGATGATCAGCGACAGGATATTGATCGAGACAATAAAGCTGAAGCTTTGGGGATAGACAGAAGTGATCCTGGCTGCAAACAGGGCCCCGCCCAATCCTGAGAAAATGGCACCCATCCCGAAAGCCAGCAGTTTGGTGCTGACTTTATTGATACCCATCGCCTCCGCCACATCTTCATCCTCGCGCAAGGCCATCCAGGATCGACCCAAGTGGGAATCTTTTAGACGGGAAGCTACGAATCCTGCAATCACGATCCCGACCAGGATCACGTAATAGATTTGTTGTTGGGTCGCCAGGACCAATCGTCCGATATTAGGCTGGGCGATGTGCTGGATGCCCTCCGACCCTCCAAGGGCCGGTTTCAGCCAGTCAGATAGAACCACGATACGGATGATCTCGCCAAAGCCAAGGGTGACGATTGCCAGATAGTCGCCACGCATTTTGAGGACTGGCAGGCCCAGGATAATCCCCGCCAGGAGAGCGACGCCCAGGGCAATGGGCAGGGCCCACCAGAAGTTCAGATGCAAAAGCCCCATCGCTTCTGGCGTCGTCAGCACCCCTACGGCATAAGCCCCGATGGCATAGAAGGCCACATATCCCAGGTCCAGGAGCCCTGCAAACCCCACCACGATATTGAGCCCCAGACCCATCAGGATGTAAATACCGACATTGTCAAGGATCTCACTGAAATAGCTCCCCAGGATCACCGGCAGCAAAAGTGCGATGAGCACCAGGACTCCAAGGGTGCCCCAGCGGATCAATTGCTGCTGGCGCGGGGTCCGTTTCAGGGCCTGTGCCTTGCGGTCTTGGCCAAGTCGCCAATAGGACAGACCGCCGACCAGCACGAACAGGGTCACTGCCCCGATAATCTTCAAACCACTTTGGGCGAACAACCATAGGAACGCATACTGGACCAGGCCCCAGCGGATGATGACCGTGACAAGCAAATCTCGAAACAGGCCGATGACCAAGACGGTCAGGGTCGCCTGGCTTATGGCACTCTGAACGCGCACCGGCACCAGAAAAACCGCCGGAGCGATCAGGCCAACCACCAGAGCGATCCCCAGCAGCAGTGGCAGACCGACCGCTAACGACAGGTTGAAAGTCAAAAGGGCATACAGATCCGATGAAGCGTTAAGTAATACCGCGCGCAGGTTGATCACCTGACCGATCCCTACCAGCACCACCAACACCACTCCCCCCATTAAACCCGCCAAGGCTCCCACGATAAGGAGGGTAAGTGTTTTGTTCGATTTAGCGCGGTCGGACGGTCATATAACTTTCTAACAGGATGGGAGCCAATACAAAGACCTGGCCCATCGTAATCACCCCGCTGATGATATATATTTTTCCAAAAGCCACGACAATCCCGACCAGGCACAATAGGACGGATATAACCCCCCCGATCAAACCATTCTTGACCGCCGCTACCCAATCTGATGACTTACTAATCATGGCAGCCTCCTTAAGCCTTGTCCTTGGAGATCACTTCGCCGAGGATGCCAGTCGGGCGGAAGATCAGGATCAGTACAAGGACGATAAAGGCAATTGCGTCTTTCAACTGTGATGGAGAGGGAATGCCCAACCCGGTCAAGAATAGATTGGGTCCAACCGATTCAAGCAAACCCAGAATAATGGCTCCGAGAAAGGCGCCCGGTACATTTCCAATGCCGCCCAGGACGGCAGCCGTAAATGCTTTAATCCCAGGGAAGAAGCCCATAAAGAAGTTGACCACCGGGAATAAAAGCACATAAAGGATTCCCGCCGCGCCTGCGGAAGCACCTCCCAGGCCAAACGTGAAGACAATGATGCGGTCAACGTCGATCCCCATCAACTCGGAGGCTTCCTTGTCTTCGGAAACTGCGCGCATCGCCTTCCCGATTTTCGTCCATTGGACGATGGCATACAGGATCAGCATCATCGCCAGTGCGCCGACGATCACAACGACCTGGGTTTTGTAGATTTTAATGCCTTCAAACGTGAAAGCCTCTTGAAGGATTTTAATGGCCGGGTAGCCGTAATAAGCGGCACCGTACAGGCCGCGGAAAGTGTACTGAAGGAAAAAGGAGGCACCAATCGCCGTGATGAGGGGCACCAGGCGAGGTGCATTGCGTAACGGACGGTAGGCGATGCGCTCCAGTAGCAAAGCGATCACGGCCGAGACCACCATTGAAACCAGGGTGATGATCGCCAGACTGATCACTGGATGCTCATCCAAAAAACCGGATTTTGACAGGCCGATCGCAACAAAAACAGCGGTAAACGGCCCACTCATGAATACTTCACTATGAGCGAAGTTGATCATTTTCAGGATGCCGTACACCATGGTATAGCCCATTGCGATCAGCGCATACACGCCCCCAAGTGCCAGACCTTTGATGGTCAGGTCCAGCCATGCAGTGGCCCGAGTATAGCTTAACTCCAGGGTTTTGATCGTCCCCCAGATGACAACCCCCGCGATGAACAGGCCGATCAACCAAACGAACATATCCGTAATCGTAATTCGCTGACGCCAGGTTCGAAGCATCTGATACTCCTGTTCTTATATTGGAGTGTGTTCAAAAGAGGGGCGAGTCGGAACTCGCCCCTCGGCGTACATGAACTAACTCGAATTTACTATTTGTGTCGGCCAGATCAGCTCAGGCGGATATTGGCCAGCATGGTATTTGTAGACCCCAATGATCGGGTTGGCGCAGTCGCCGGTCGGCGTGCAAGTCAGGACGCCGGTCAGGCCCTGGAAGTCCTTGGTGGCATGCCATGGCATCGCGCAGCGCCTGGCGAGGGATGTAGAGCGTCCCGTCCGCTTCCTGGACAGCGACCTTCTCGATGGCCGCCTTGACGATGTTGAAGCCATCATAGGCATGCGCATGGAAGATGTTGATCGGATGCTTCTCCAAACTTTGCCTTGTATTTCGCGACGAACGTCTCATAGGCAGCGCCCTGGTACCAACGGGCTCGAAACCATAAAGCCCTCGACATCTGCACCAGCGGTTTTCATCACGTCCGGGCTAGTACAGGCCATCCGCACCCATCAGGTAGGTATTCTCCAGGCCGGGGGTCGTCTTAGCCTGCTGGATGAGGAATGCGCCTTCGGGCAGGAAGATCGGGAAGTAGATCAACTGAGGCTGGCCAGTCGCAATAGAAGCCAGCACCGAGCTCATGTCGGTCTGCCCAACCGTGACCGAGGTCTGTAAGGTGATCGTGCCGCCCATCTGCTTGAAGTTATCGGCGAATACACCCTGCAGTTTATCCGCGTACAGGCTGCCGTCATGGATAGTAGCGGCCTTGGTGATTTTCAGGGAGTTGTAGGCGAAATCAGCTGCCGCCGCGCCCTGGACCTTATCATTATGGGCGGTGCGGAGGTAGCCAGGGTAGTTGTTCGGGTTGGCCGGCTTCGGTCAGGTCAGGGGCAGTGTTGGACGACGAGATCGTCACGAACCCTGCCTTGGACAGCAGAGGTTCAGCGGCGCGGGCTTCGCTCGAGCAGGAGGTGCCGATGACGGCCACGATGGTCGGATCCGAGGCCAGCTTGGTACCTGCGGCCTGGCCGCCCTCTGCGCCGCAGCCGCCGTCCTCACCGTCGAACTTGATGGTATGGCCCAGGATCTTGCCGCCGGCATCATCGATGGCGATCTCGACGCCGTTGCGGGAGTCGGTGCCCAGGGCAGCGTTCGGGCCGGATATGACCAACAGGTAGGCGATATGAATTGGATCAGTGGGGCCGATCTTGACACAGCCGATCGAATCGGTGCAGGTGTAGGTCGGTGCGGCGGGACCGCAGGCGGTCAGCACCATGCCTAGGATCGCTAATGCTGAAATTACTATTGACAACCGCTTAATCATGCTCTTTCCTCCTCCAACCAAGAATGGTGAATATAGGGACCCGTTTTCCGGGTTTATTAGGCGTAGCTGACAATGCCTTTCAGTGTCGAACATCACCTCCTTGATTACTCATATTCCAACTTTGTTTGAACGGTCTTTTTTTCTTCGCCCCAGTTGCGATCCACGAGGCGAAAATAACACACAATCGAACCATGCTGTGGAAAGGATCGGGATCAATATTTATCCGGTTTACATTCTGCCGTATTATAACCGCCTATTTAAAAAAAATGACGGTCTATAGATAGCAAAGAAGAATTCGACGCTTTGAGCCTTCGAGAGAGAAAAATGCCGGCATTCGATTTCTCGAAATCACCTCTTCTTGCGACGAATGTCCACCTTCGCCGGTATACCGATTTTCAGGTAAATAGACTTTACACTTTTTTATTTATAAAGTCAAGTGTTAAAAATTATTTGCTTTCGACTGCCTGGTCCTGGTTTTATTTACCCGGACGACCTGCAGATCGTCCGGGTTAGGATATTATACCTTGTTCTGCGACAACCTCTGACGTGTGTAAGGGATCAAACCACCCGCATCGATGATTGCCTGACGCGCCTGGGGCAGCGGCACGATCGCGAAACTTTTACCGCTCCTTCGATGGACCACCTGCGTGGCTGAGACCTCCAGGTCGTCACCTTCCTCGGCCTCGATCCCCGGGCAGATGATCGTCTTCAATCCCAGGTTGATGGAATTTTGGAGGAAAATCCGGGCGAAATCCCAGGCAATGACGATGAATTCGGATCCCTTGAGACAGGAGGCGGCTTGCTCTCGCGACGAACCACAACCGAAATTCCTGCCTGCCACGATCACGCTGTCGGGCTGGATTTCCTTTTTCTTGATCCGGGCATTGAAATCAGGAAGATCTGCAAAGGCATACTGCGGCGTTTCTGCCGGCAGCACGGTAGCCATGAAACGTCCGGGATAAATGATATCCGTCGAGACGTCATCCCCAAGCTTGAGAACGACCTTGGCCATTTTCAGCCTCCCTTCCTCGGATCGGTGATCACACCCGCCAGTGCGCTGGCTGCAGCGACGGCCGGGGAGCACAGATAGACCTCTGCCTTCGGGTTGCCCATGCGGCCCTTGAAGTTGCGGTTGGTTGTGGCCAGCGCCACTTCCCCGTCGCCCAGGGCACCCTGGTGCACGCCCAGGCACGGACCGCAGCCGGAGTTCATGACAACCGCGCCGGCCTCCATCAGGATCGTCAGATAGCCTTCCTCGAGCGCCTGGCGGTAGATGCGCGCCGAGGCAGGGAAGACCAGCATGCGGACATTCCGGGCAACTTTCTTCCCCTTCAGGATCCGGGCGGCAATCTCAATGTCGTCCAGACGGCCATTGGTGCAGGAGCCGATCACGATCTGGTTGACCTGCTTTCCAGCAACTGCCTCGACGGACTTGACGTTGTCCACCGTGTGCGGGCAGGCGATCTGCGGATCCAGCTGTGCGGCGTCGATCTCGATGACCTGATCGTAAACCGCATCCTCATCCGGACGCACGAGCTCGATTTCGTCCTTCACGCCCGCCTCTTCGCGCAGGTAGCGCACGGTCTCCGCGTCGGCCGGGACGATGCCGGAGGTGGCGCCGGCTTCCACTGCCATGTTGCAGATGGCCAGGCGCCCGGAAGTCGGCATGCTTCTCGATGCCGGGACCGTGGAACTCGATCACCTTGAAGTTGGCTCCCTGCGCGGAGATTTTGCCGATCAGGTGGAGGATCAGATCCTTGGCTTGGACAAACGGCTGGAACTTGCCGTTCACAACGACCTTGATCGTGCCGGGCACCTCGACATTCAGGATGCGGCCCAGGGCCCACACGGCGGCCATTTCCGTGGCGCCGATCCCGAACGAGAAGGCGCCCAGGGCGCCGTGGCTGGTGGTGTGGCTGTCCGTGCCCACCACCACCTTGCCGGGACGGACGTAGCCGTTCTCGGGCAGGATCTGGTGGCAAATCCCGCCTTCGTCCCCGCGGATGTCGTGGAATTTCCCGATCCCCTGCCGGGCGACGAATTCGCGGACCTTCTTCTGGTTCGTGGCGGTCTTGGCGCTCTCGGCCGGGACGCGGTGATCGAAAATGATGGCAATTTTATCAGGGTCCCAAACCTTGGCCTCCAGGCCGGTGCCCTGGTAGATTTCTTGGAACTGGTTGATGACCAGGGCCCCGTTCTCGTGCGACATGGCCAGATCGACCCCGGGCTCGAGCACGTCCCCCACCATCACGCATGCCTGGTCCGTCGCCCGGCCAGGATCTTTTGCACCAGCGTCATGCCCATACCCACACCTCCTAGCCTTACTCTAGCCGACGATCTTCGACTGGCCCTTGTACTTGGTTTCGACCCGCTCGGTCGGAAGGTAGGCGTCCTCCAGCTTTTTGTATTCCTTCAAGCCGACGAAATCCGTGTATTCCTCGAACGAGCTGGCCCACTGGGTCTGGCCGGCCAGGATGCCGGTGGGGGAATTCTTGAGGGCGGTGAAGAACTCCCTCAGCGCCTTGTGCGCCACCATGATCGAGGCCACCGGGATCGAGACCCGGCCCACGCCCATCTTCGCCAGCTCCGGGATGGGGATCAGCTCGGTCTTCATGCCGGTGATGGCATCCATCAGGTTGACCGAGAGCGGACCCTTGACCGCCTTGACGGCTTTCTCCACGTCGGCCCGGGTGCGGATGCCGTCGATGAACGCCAGGTCGGCCCCGGCGTCCAGGTACAGGTTGCAGCGGCGGATGGCCTCGTCGAGGCCTGCCACGGCAAAGGCGTCGGTCCGGGCGTTGATGATGAAATCCTTGTCCAGGCGGTCGCGCACATCGGCGCAGGCGCGCACCTTGCCCGCCATCTCCTCGGCCGGGATGACCTCCTTGCCCGCCATGTGGCCGCAGCGCTTCGGAAAGACCTGGTCCTCGAGGTTCATCCCCGCCAGGCCCATGGCGATCAGGCGCTCGACCATCCAGGCCGCGTTGACGGCGTTGCCGCCGCCGGTGTCCATGTCGGCCATGACCGGAATGCTGACCGCTTGAGCGATATTCCAAGAGATATCGAGCATATCTTTCATCTGCACCAGGCCGACGTCCGGCCGGCCCAGGAGCGAGCCTGCCATCCCGTAGCCCGAAATCTGGACCGCCTCGAAACCGCATTCCTGGATGATCTTGGCGGACAGGGCGTCGTGACAGCCGGGCACGACGACCGCCCTTCTATCCATGATAGCTTTTCTTAAAACACTAGTCTTCTTCATTACCGTTTTCTCCTGCTCTATACACGATCGGCAATGACCTGACCCATCTCCAGGGTCGAGTTTGCGCCGCCCATATCATACGTCCTGACCTTGCCCTCCTTGATCACCTCAGCCACGGCTTTCTCAACGGCCGCGCCTTTTCCTCCTCCCCCAGCCAGTCGAGCATCATCTTGGCCGCCAGGATGGAGGCGATCGGGTTGACCTTGTACAGGCCGGCATACTTGGGCGCCGAGCCGTGGCTCGGCTCGAAGACCGCCAGCTCCTCGCCGATATTGCCGGAGCAGCCGAAACCCAGGCCGCCCACCATCTGGGCGCACAGGTCGGAGATGATGTCGCCGTACAGGTTGGGCGCCACCAGAACGTCGTAGTTGAGCGGGTTCTTCAGCAGCCACATGCAGATGGCGTCCACGTTGGCTTCGTCGAATTGGATTTCGGGATAGTCCTTGGCCACTTCCTTGGCAATGTCCAGAAACAGGCCGTCGGTGGCGCGCACCACGTTGGCCTTGTGAACCACGGTGACCTTCTTGCGCCCGAACTTCCTCGCAAAGTCGAAGGCGGCACGCACGATGCGCTCGGAGCCCTTGCGGGTATTGACTTTGACGGACACCGCGTACTGGTTCCCCGGTAGATCCTTGAATGGTGCAAAGGGTTTGGATTCCTGGGCCAGCGCGGCAGCCACCGCCGCCGGCACCGGGTTGAACTCCACGCCGGCGTACAGGTCCTCCGTGTTCTCGCGGAACACCACCAGGTCGATGCCTTCCTTGTAATTCAAGGGATTGCCCGGGTATCCCTTGCACGGGCGCAGGCAGTTGTACAGGTCGAACATCTGGCGCATGCGCACGATCGGCGAGCGGTAGGTCAGCCCCTTGCCCTTCAGCTCCGGGACCAGCTCGGACTCGGCCGCCTTGACCGGCTTGGAGGTGATCGCCCCGAACATGGCGGCGTCGACGTTCTTCAGCAGGTCGATGGTACGGGCTGGCAGGGCGTCTCCTTCTTTGCACCAGAACTCCCAGCCGATGTCGCCGTGGATGTATTCAGCATTCAAGTCAATCTTGTCCAGGACGATCTTCGTCGCCTCCAGCACATCCACCCCGATCCCGTCCCCCGGAAGCCAGGCGATCCGATATTTGCCGCCAGCTTTCTTGAGCTTGTTATCCATGCCCTTCTCCTAGTTCCAAGTTCTTAAATATCCATCGAAAACCCATTTTAACCAAGAGGCAGGAAAGTCAGAAGTGACAGATGTCACCACAAAAAACATATGTAAATTCTGATAAGTAAAAGTAAAATGAAGGCGCCGTAATTTCTACTCCAATTCTCACGGACGGTTGCCAACCGTCCCATTCACTCCATGGAGTTCAAAATGAAATCCATCCTCAAGAAGCTTCAAATCCAGGACGTCACCCCTGGTGCCTGCACCGGGATCGACGGCTGGATCCTCGACCCCAAGGGCACCGAGCTGGCCTCCTACAACCCGGCGACCGGGGAATTGATCGGCAGAGTGGTCCAGGTCACCGCCGCGACCTACGAGCAGGTCGTCTCTGCTGCCCAGGAAACCTTCATGAAATGGAGGGACGTACCCGCCCCGAAACGCGGCGAGGTGGTGCGTGACCTGGGGGACGCCCTGCGCGAGCTCAAGGAACCGCTCGGGGACCTGGTCACGATCGAGATGGGCAAGATCCAGGCCGAGGGGCGCGGCGAGGTCCAGGAGATGATCGATATCAGCGACTTCGCCGTCGGCCTCTCCCGCCAGCTCTACGGGCTGTCGATGCATTCCGAGCGCCCCGACCACCGCATGTTCGAGCAGTGGCACCCGCTGGGCATCCTCGGCCTGATCACCGCCTTCAACTTCCCCGTGGCGGTCTGGTCGTGGAATTCCACCATCGCCGCCGTGTGCGGCGACACCATCATCTGGAAGCCGTCCTCCTACACCCCGCTGACCGCCGTCGCCGTGACGCACATCGCCAACCGGGTCATGGCCGACCACGGCTTGAGCGGGATCTTCAACCTGGTCATCGGCTCCGGGCGCGAGGTCGGGGAGAAGCTGCTCAACGACAAGCGCATCCCGCTGGTCTCGTTCACCGGCTCGACCCAGATCGGCGAGCATGTCTCGGAAGCCGTCGCAAAACACTTCGGGCACACCATCCTCGAGCTGGGCGGCAACAACGGAATCATCGTCAGCCAGCACGCTGACCTGGCGATGGCGACGCGCGCCATCCTGTTCGGGGCGGTCGGCACGGCCGGGCAGCGCTGCACCTCCACCCGGCGCATCATCATGCAGAAGACCATCGCCGCCGAGTTGTCCAAGCGGCTGGTGGATGCGTACAAGCAGGTGCATATCGGAGACCCGATCAAGCCGGGCACCCTGATGGGGCCGCTGGTGGTCAGGGATTCGGTCGAGGAGATGCTGGACGCCATTCAGCAGGCCACCAAGGATGGTGGGAAGATTCTCTACGGCAGCCACGCCCTGCCGGACATGGGACCCAATTTCGTCGAGCCGACCATCATCAAGATGCCGCGCCAGACCGAGATCGTCAGGAAGGAGACCTTCGCCCCCATCCTCTACCTGCTCGAGTACGACACGATCGAGGAGGCGGTCGCCATTCACAACGACGTCCCGCAGGGCCTGTCCAGCGCCATCTTCACCGACTCGCTGCGTGAGGCGGAGCTCTTCCTGTCCCGCCGCGGCTCGGACTGCGGCATCGCCAACGTCAACATCGGCACCTCCGGGGCGGAGATCGGCGGGGCTTTCGGCGGAGAGAAGGAGACCGGCGGCGGGCGCGAGTCCGGCTCGGACGCCTGGAAGGCTTACATGCGCCGCCAGACGAACACTGTAAATTGGTCACACGAGCTGCCCCTGGCGCAGGGGATCAAATTCGGAGACTGAACAGACCCGGACAGGGGTGAGCGCTTCACCCCTGTCTTTCTTGGGAGGGCTATGGCTGAGGAGGAGAAAGTCATCCTGGTCACCGGGGCATCGGGGGGCATCGGGGCGGCCCTGGCGCGCGGCTTCGCCGGGAAGGGCGACCGCGTGGTGATCAACTACCTGAACTCGGAGCAGGCCGCCCGGTCGCTGGGCGAGGAGATCAATCGCCGGCGCGGACCCGGCACCGCCCTGGTCCTGCGGGCCGACGTCAGCCGCCGGGGCGACGTCCGGAAGATGTTCGAGGCGGCCGTCGATCAGTTCGGCGGGGTCGACGTGTTGGTCAACACCGCCGGCCTGAACCTCGACCGGCCGTTCCTAGAGATGACGGACGAGGATTGGTCCACGGTCCTGGGGACGATCCTGACCGGCACTTTCCTCTGCTCGCAGGAGTACGCCCTGCGCTACCGCGGAGAGGCGGGGAATATCGTCAACATCGGCGCGGTGACCGCCATCCGCGGCAGGAAGAACGGGGTCAACTACTGCAGCGCCCGCGCCGGGGTCCTGACCCTGACCAAGTGCCTGGCCCTGGAACTAGCGCCGAAGATCAGGGTTAATTGTGTAACGCCGGGTTACATCAACACGGACGAGGTCATGGAACGCTACCACCTGCACGAGCAGGAGAATCTGGAGCGGGCGCTGGGCGGCATCCCCATGTCCCGGCTGGGCACCACCGACGACGTTTTCCAGGCCATCGACTTCATCGTCAACACCGCCGGCTACGTCACCGGCCAGAACTACTTCGTAGACGGCGGCTCGTACATGCACTGAGCGTTTACTGCCTTGCCCGTTAGCATACCAGTAGCAAAATGGTTAAGTGGTTGCCCTGAGCCTGTCGAAGGGCAACCGAAACACCCGATAATTTCCAATTTTTTTAGATCATGAATTCAACCAATTCCACCCCTGTTCTGGGACTGCTCTCCGGCCTGGCTGCAGCTGCCATCTGGGGCGGGATGTACGTGGTCAGCAAGGTGGTCATGGAGGTGATCCCACCCTTTTCGCTGATCGTCCTGCGCCTGGTTTTAGGCATCCTGACCCTGGTGGTCATCGTCCTGCTGAGCAAGGGCTGGAATGCAACCCGCGCCCAATTCTGGCGCATCTTCGGTGTGGGCACGGTGGGCTACGGGGTCTCCCTCGGTTTTCAGTTCGTCGGCACCAAGCTCTCCACGGCGGCCAACGGCTCGCTGGTCACCTCAGCCACCCCAGCCTTCGTTCTGCTCTTCGCCGCCTTGCTGCTGGCCGAACGCATCACCCCGCGCCGCCTGCTGGCCCTGCTGATCGCTACGGCGGGTGTGGTGGCGGTCATCGACCCGCGCAACGCCGCCCTTTCCCCCTCCTTCTTCTGGGGCAACGTTTGCCTGGTGGCCGCCGCCCTGACCTGGGCGCTGTACTCGGTGCTCATCCGCAAGGTCACCCGGGATACCGACGTGCTGACCACCACCCTGATCGCCTTCATCGGCGGCCTGCCGGTCTGCCTGCCGCTCGGCGGCTGGGAACTTGCCACAGGCGGCTGGGGGTCCATCAGCCTGGGTGTGGTGGGCGGGATCCTTTTCCTGGGCATCATCTCGACCGCCCTGGCGATGTACCTGTGGAACACCGCCTTCGCCGTGCTGGATGCCGGCGCCGCCTCGCTGACCTTCTTCGCCCAACCCGTGGTCGGGACCCTGCTCAGTGTGATTTTCCTTAAACGAGCGCCTAACCCCCCTCTTCGTCCTCGGCGGGATCCTGATCGGCATCGCCCTGCTCATCTCCAGCCGGGCGTGATCCATTTTCAACGCGAGTTACGCTAAAAAAAAGCGAATGACGCGAAAATAAAATCATCCGCGTCACATCGTACCCGCAAGGTATTCGCCTCATGCGCGCCTTTCGCGTTAAGAATCTCTTCGTCTTCTTTGTGCCCCTTAGTGTCCTTCGTGGTAAAAAAGCTAGAATGATTGGTGTTCGGTGCGGGCGATGATCTCGTCCTGCAGCGCCTCGCTCAGGTCGCAGAAGTAGTCGCTGTAGCCGGCCACGCGCACGATCAGGTCGCGGTGCTGCTCGGGGTGCTTCTGCGCCTCGCGCAGCGTGTCGGCGTCCACCACGTTGAACTGGATGTGGTGCCCGTCCAGCCGGAAGTAGGTCGCGGACCAGCTGCACCAGGGCTTCCAGGCCGGTCTCGTCCGCCAGCAGCTGCGGGGTGAACTTCTGGTTGAGCAGCGTCCCGCCGGTGCGGGCGTGGTCCATCTTGGCCGCCGACTTGAGCACCGCCGTCGGACCGTGCCGGTCCGCCCCCTGGACCGGGGAGATGCCCTCCGAGAGCGGCGTCCAGGCCTTGCGCCCATCGGGCGTCGCGCCGGTCACCGAGCCGAAGTAGATGTGGCAGGTGGTCGGCAGCAGGTTGATGTGGTACTCGCCGCCGCGTGTGTTCTTGCGCCCGTCGATGGCGTTGAAGTAGGCCTCGAAGACCCGCCGCATCATCCCGTCGGCGTAATCGTCGTCGTTGCCGTACTTGGGCGTCTTGTTGAGCAGCAGCTGGCGCTGGCGCTCGTAGCCCGCGAAGTCCGCCTCCGAGCATCGCGAGCAGCTGCGTCCATGCTGATGGTCTTTCTGGTCGAAGACGTGGTACCTGAGGGCGGACAGCATGTCGGTGATCGTGCCCATGCCCACCCCCTGGATGTAGCTGGTGTTGTAGCGCGCCCCGCCGTCGTGGTAGTCCTTGCCGCGGGCGATGCAGTCGTCGATCAGCAGCGACAGGAACGGCGCGGGCATGTAGGTCGCATACAGCCGCTCGATGACCTTGTTGCCGCGCACCTTGATGTCGACGAAGTGCAGCAGCTGTTTCTCGAAGGCTGCGAACAGCTCGTCGAAGTTTTGGAACGACTCCGCCGGTCGCCGGTTTGCAGGCCGAGCTGTTTGCCGGTGCGCGGGTCGAGGCCGTTGTGCAGCGTCAGCTCCAGCACCTTGGGAAGGTTGAAATAGCCGGTCAGGATGTAGGCTTCCTTGCCGAAGGCGCCCACCTCCACGCAGCCTGACGAGCCGCCGCTGCGGGCGTCCGCCACCGACTTGCCCATGCGCACCAGCTCCTGCACGATCAGGTCGGCGTTGAAGATCGACGGCTGGCCGAAGCCGGTGCGGATGATCTTCGCCGCCCGCTGGATGAAGCGGTCGGGGTTCTTCTTGCTGACCTGGATCGAGGACGACGGCTGGAGCAGGCGCATCTCCTCGATCACGTCCAGCAGCAGGTAGGTGACCTCGCTGACGCCGTCCGAGCCGTCCGTCCAGGATGCCGCCCAGGTTGATCTGGGCGAAGTCGGTGTAGGTGCCGCTCTCGGCGGCGGTCACGCCCACCTTGGGCGGGGCGGGCTGGTTGTTGAACTTGATCCAGAAGCACTGCAGCAGTTCCTCAGCCTCTGCGCGGGTCAGCGTGCCGTCCGCCAGACCCTTGTCGTAGAAGGGCGCCAGGTGGCTGGTCGAGATGGCCGGGGCAGAAGGCAGTCCCAGGTGTTGAGCTCGGTGGTCACGCCCAGGTGGACGAACCAGTAGTACTGCAGCGCCTCCCAGAAATCGCGCGGGGCGTGCGCCGGGACCCAGGCGCAGACCTCGGCGATGCGCTCCAGTTCAGCTTTGCGCTCCGGGTCGGACTCCGCCTTAGCCTGCCTCGCGCGCCTCCTCGGCATGGCGCTCGGCGAAGCGGATCAGCGCCTGGGCGCAGATGCGCATGGCGCTGCAGCTCTTCCTGCTTGGCGTAGGCTTCCGGGTCGTGGAGGAAGTCCAGGCGCGGCCAGGCGCGCTTCGATCTCGGCGATGAAATCCAGCATGCCCTTGCGATAGATCTTGTCGTCCAGGACGGTGTGGCCGGGGGCGCGCTGCTCCATGAACTCGGTGAAGATGCCAGCCTCGTAGGCGGCCTTCCATTCGCCGGTCATCTCAGCGAAGAGCAGCTCGCGCAGCGTGCGTCCCTGCCAGAACGGGATGATCGTCTGTTCGTATACCTGGCGCGTCTCCGGACTGACCCTGAAGGAGGTCTTTTCACGCGAGTTCAGGATGTCCAGGTCGTCCAGGGAATGGCAGCACAACTCGGGGTAGGTCGGCGCATGCTTGGGCGCCGGCCCCTTTTCGCCCACGATCAGCTCCCCCTCGCCGATGGTGATGGCCTTGTGCTCCAGCAAATACTGGAATGCCAGCGCCCGCTGGACCGGGACGGAGGGGCATGAGGACGCGCCCGATCCGAAAAACGAAGTCAGCAGCTCGGCGCGCTCGCTCGAAAGAGTTCTTCGGCCGCCAGGCTCGCCTGGCGCAGTCGGCGCACACGTTCGCTCATCGACATGGCATCCCTCCAGTCCTAGATCGTTACCTGCAAACCGCACTGGCGTAAAACCCCGGCCGCGGCTTCCATCTTCCCGGCCTCCGGCGGGCGCAGGTCGGGCAGTCCATATTCTAACCCCAGGCCGCGATATTTTACCAGGCCGGTGTGATGGTAGGCCAGCAGCTCCACAGCCGGTCGGGCGGGCAGGGAGGCCAGGAACTCACCCGCCAGACTCAAGTCCGCGGCACTGTCGTTGACCCCCGGGATCACCGGGATGCGCACGATGGTCCGGTGTCCCAAATTCGCCAGCCGGGTCAGGTTGGCCAGGATCTTGCGGTTCGAGACGCCGGTCTGCCTGCGGTGGCGGGCATCGTCCATCAGCTTCAAGTCGTAAAGGAATAAATTCACGTAAGGACGGACGCGCTCGAAGACAGACCAGCTGGCAAATCCGCTGGTATCGACGGCCGTATGCAGCCCCCTGTCCCGGCAGGCTTTGAGCAGCTCGAGTAAGAAGGCCGGCTGGGCGAGCGGCTCGCCGCCGGAAAAGGTCACCCCGCCGCCGGACTGGTCGTAAAAAGCCCGGTCGCGCTCCACTTCGGTCGTGACCTGGGCCACGTTCATCTCACGCCCGACAAGCATGCGCGCTTCCGCCTCGCAGACCCGGACGCACTCGCCAGACAAACGGCACCTGTCCCGATCGGTGACGATCTCGTCCCCCCGGCGCGACACCGCCCCGTTCGGGCAGGCCTCCAGGCAGTCTTCGCACAGGATGCAGCGATTGGGGCGGATGATCAGT
Source organism: uncultured Chloroflexia bacterium (assembly GCA_963739255.1). Classification (GTDB taxonomy): domain Bacteria; phylum Chloroflexota; class Anaerolineae; order Anaerolineales; family Villigracilaceae; genus UBA877. The sequence goes on along the minus strand of CAVTZT010000007.1, from coordinate 303,948 downwards.
TCAGGGACAAACGAACGGCTTTCCGGGTTGTGGCACCAGGCGCAGCGCAGCGGGCAGCCTTTGAAAAAGACCGTGGTGCGGATCCCCGGACCGTCATGGATCGAGTACCTGCGTATGTCAAAGATGATCCCATTCGTCATGCCGACACCTATAAAGTTTTCTTGTTGGAAGAATTTTCCAGGCAATACTATAAAGAAATTACTGTGTTGCTGCGAGGCGGAGTTCTTCCGCCGAAGCAATCTCACAACCCGGGAGGAGATTGCTCACCTGCACTCGCACCTGCAGCTCGTGAAGGTGCAAGTGTCGCCGCCTGCGGCGGCTCGCAACGACACGGTCGCGCGATTTTATCATGTTGAAAAGAGAGCTACTTGCGAAAATAATTGGAAATGAAGAACCAGACGTTCGCCGGTCGTTCCGCCAGGCGGCGCATGAAGTAGGGATACCAATGCGTCCCATACGGGACGTAGATGCGCACCGGGTAGCCTTCCTGAAGGCATTTTTCCTGTAAATCGCGCCGGATGCCGTACAGCATCTGGAACTCGATCGCCTGCCTGGGTAAACCCACCTTGGCCGCGTAGGCCTTGGCGAAATTCAGGCGTTTCTCGTCGTGGGAGCCGATGGCCGGGATGGGCGGGATGCAACCGTCGGCGCTCACCTGGAGGCTCCCGGCAGCCAGGGCGCCGTCGATGACGATCTGGGTCAGGCAGTCGAAGTTGGCGTCCACGTCCACCTTTTTGGGGAAGGCCAAGTTGGGCGGTTCCTTGTACGCGCCCTTGATCAGGCGGAAGCGCGCTCCTTCCTTGACCAGCTCACGTGTGTCCTTCTCCGAGCGATAGAGGTACGACTGGATGGCCACGCCGGTGTTCTCGAAGCCCTTCTGGCGCATGCGGTGGTACATGGCGAGTGTTTTGTCAGTGTAGGGCGTGTCCTCCATGTCAATGCGCACGAAGTTCTGGTACTGGCGCGCCCGGGTAAGGATCTGTTCCAGGTTCTTCTCACACAGCGACTCGTCCAGGGCCAGGCCGATCTGGGTCAGCTTGACGGAGACGTTGGCGCAGACGCGGCTGGCGTTGATCTTGTCCAGCAGTTCCAGGATGTCTTGCGTGGCCTTGACCGCCTCGTCCGGCGTGGTGGTGGATTCGCCCAGGTGGTCCAGGGTGGCCTTGATGCCGCGTGCATTCAAATCCTTCACTGCCTTGATCGCATCCTGGATGGTGCTCCCCGCCACGAACCGGCTGGCAGCCCGCCAGGCAAATTTCCAGGATGTCACCAGGCGCTGTGCCCAGGCCGCTTTGGAGAGGTAGATGAAAAAGGAACGAAGCATTTCGCCTCCTGCTGATAACCTCGCCCGGCGCCTCCAACGTTTTCGCGGCCGGTTTCAGAGGTCTTATAATCGTATAAGATGGTCCGGGAACAAGCTCTCGGTCCACCTGCTATTGTAGCGCGTTGACGGCTGCGAAGCAATCGGCTGAAAATAACGAAAAAAATATGCCTTCCGGCTATTCCCGGAAGGCATGAAAATGCACTCCATTTCCTTCAGGCTTACATTTTGCGGATGTCCGTGATCTTGCGCACAACGGGCTTGAGCACATCCACGATCTTGCTCTTGGGAACATCCTGCACCTTGATGGTCATCTCCCAATCGCCGCCGAGCTTGTCGGAAACCTCGTCGAAACCGAGGCCGACGATGTCACCGCCGGCCTTGAAGATCGCCGCAGTGATCTTGGCAAAGGTACCCTTGGCACCGGAGATGGCCGCGGCTACGCGCACGCCCGGACGATGACCGCCCAGAAGGGAAATAAAGACTTTGAATAGATCGGTCTCGGTAATGATGCCGACCAGCGCCTTGTCGCGCATCACAGGCAACCCGCCGATCCTTTTCTCCACCATGATCTGGGCCGCCTCTTCGACCGGTGTGTCCTCGGTGACGGTGATGACCTTGCGGGTCATCACTTTCTCGACCTTGAGCTTGGCCAGCAGCGAGTGCATCTCCCAGACATTGAGGGTGGTCGCCGGGGATGGCGAGGCATACAAGAGGTCGCCTTCGGCGACGATGCCGACCAGCCGGTCGTGGGCGTCGAGCACCGGCAGGCGGTGGACCTTCTTGTCGCGCATCAGCTGCAGGGCGTCCGGCACGGACGTGTCAGAGTGGATCGTGACGGGTTTCTTGGTCATTTTTTGGCGGACAAGCATGGGATCCTCCTTATTCTCGTTGGGCTTGACGATAGTATATCACGAAGGGCAGGCGTCTTTACCTGACGAGAACATGCTCCTGTCCTCCCTCGCTGCGCTCGGGGCAAGACCCGCGGAAGGTTTTGTGCACAGCATTTCAATAGGGGGATGGGACCGGAGTTGGGCGGCTCACGACGCGCTGTACGCCGATCCACTACCCATGCGTCCGCCGCAACCGCAGGCCGAGCCACCTGCCCGCCACGCTGAGGCCGACGATCGCACACCAATAGAAGATGAACTCGAACACCCCGAACACGAGTGCGGAGGCTGCGCTCGCCTCAGCAAGCAGAGGCACCCGGAGCAAGCCCCGGCTGATTCCGATGCTGTGGCCCACCAGAGACACCAAGCCTCCGAGGAGGCTGAACCACACCACCTGCCGCCTGGCCGCGAGCATGCTCACTTGCCAGAACGCAAACGCCAGCACCCCGAACAGCAGACCGTATCCGACGGGGAGAAACCATCGAGACCACGCAGGGAATATTGCCTTGTAGACCGCGTCCCAGAAGTACATCGAGCCGAAAGTACCCCATAGTAGCGCGTAGACGACGAAGGCGGCTCCGGCCAGGTACCACTTGAGCTTGTAGAAGAGCTCGGACGACACCCATCGTGCAATGAGGATCAGAAGTGGCATGTCGATCAGCACTGCGATCAATGTGGTCCGCCAGAGCAGCTCCGATGTAACGCGCCCAGTTTCCGTCATGACTACACCGCCTTTCGACGCACGCCCACGCCCGCTTAACGGATGGGCTCACCTGCCCCGCTCGCTTCCGGTGTCAGGTGCAGACGATTTTAGCCTGCCGCATCTTGCACCAGAACTTGTCCGGCGCGCTTGAGAACGCGTAGCGCGCGCAGCGTGATCCACTTGCTTGGCTGCTTCTTGCATTCGATGTCAACCCACATCTTGCCATTGGGGGAATTCTCTAGCTTCCAGCGACCCTGGTCATCTTGCTTACTCAGGATTAGCTGAAACACCTTAGCCAAACGCGGATCATTGCCATATCCCAGATTAACCAGCACATCGGCGGTCTCCAAAATGTCGCTCCAGTAGTTAAGCGGGAATCCGAACTTAAACCAATTAGAACTGATCCGTTCAGTGAACGGGAAATTGGCTGTGGCAAGATCGTGGCTCAACAGAAAGTCGGCGCCCACCTTTATCGCTTGCCGTAAAGTTGGGGTGCGTTTGTTCTTGGGGACCGCCGCTAGCGCCCGCATTGCTTTCGTCGCGCCCCAACCACACGGCTGCCCTCGGTTGACTCCGCAGGCAAAGTTCGGGCCTGAAGTAGTGGACCTGTAATACTGGTTCGCGGGCAGCTTACCGACAATAGCCCGAACCTGCCATTCCAAGGCTGATCGTACACACTGGTCGTTGCTGAAACCCAGGCGGATCAATGCATACACAAGCAGGCCGTTATCGCAATGCACTGCTTTCTTGGGAAGCGGTGGTGGACTGAAATAAATAAAGGCATGGTTGGTGGCAATGGAGTGGCTCAACAGATATTGGCATCCCAAGCGTACTCGTCTGTCGCGTGGATCAACTCCCAACTCTGCCAAGAATATGATCTGCGCAGGTGTAGATTGATATCTACCGCCTTGAGGGATCCAGTTACCTTCAGGCTTCTGAGCCGCCAGAATTTGTGGGACTGGTCCGCATGCCATAATGGCTTTCCTGGCGCGGCGGATTTCGGATGCATCTTCTGGCATATCCAAGATATCCCGCAGGGTGAAATACTTGATGCTTGGGTTGTCGGGATCATCTTCGAGCAGCCACGAAAGTGGGTTGCCATTCAACATACGCTGACTTCCTTTAATGTGTCTTGACCTACTCATCTCGGCTTCACTTTTTGTGATGGTGGTCAAGGAGGCTAACGGTTTGGCTCAGCGGCACCGCTGCACTTGCGGGGTCCGCTGCCTGTCCCGCCAAAGGTCCCGCGTTCTTTGCGGGGCGCTCTTTGCGGGGGAGCTGGTGTTGGCACGCTCCGACTTTGAAGACTCGCTTTGCTTAGTCATGGCACAACTGGGCGAACACGATGATACAAATTGTATAAATTGGAAGAAATAGCCAGAGTTAATACACCCGCCACTGTGCCAGATGTAAGACCAACAGTTTTATCAATTTGCTCCAAAAGCGTAAGTATGAACATGGTGAATGAGCCAATCCCTAATACAACAGCTGATAATCTTGAAAGCAAAGGACGAGATATTTTCCCAAAAGCAAAATCAACAACATTGACTGCAAATGTAAACGACTCTAATTCTTGTTCAGTCTCAGCGTCTGAAATAGAAATCAATATTTTATGGGTTCCTGGTTCACAATTATCTTTTGGCTTTCCTAAAAAGGTGATTTTAGTTAATGGGTTATCTATATTTTTTGTAACCGCGTCCGAAAAGATAAAATCTGGATGAAAAAGTCTTACCGTGATTTTCTTATCCTTTTTTAAATCGCTCTTGCTAAGATGCTGGCTAATTTCTTGATCTTTAAATTCCGACTTAATATTATATCTAACCGTAGCATATTCCTTGGGTAAGAATAGTTGGAATAAAAAGATGGATTCAAATTTTTTTGAGAGCAATCTTGGACATGCAACAGATATGTTGAACCCCTTTTTTGAATCCAACAGTTTTTTTTCAGGGGTATCTTTTCCCTTCATTTCCTGCTGCTGAATTTTTATACCTAACTTTCTCAATATTGGAATAATGACTCTTTTAGTAAAAGGTTGTGACAATTCAATGCTTTCAAGTGTAGCTTCTTCCCGTTGGCTGAATTCAGCCAGCCTCTCCATCAATCCACTATCATCGTCATGCTTGGTATTGCGTCTTTCTAGTAAGATTAAGATAATTGTGATAAGAACAATAACCGCGCCAATGACGAACAAAATTAATAGATTCATTTCGTCACCTCAAAATCACTAATCATCGCCAGGCAAGGGCGTGCCAACATCTGGTTATATGAACCGTCTAACTGCTTATGGAGGCAGAAGATTGCGAAATCCTGCACCCAGTATAGGCCAAATTCACCTCGAGAACAACGCCTCCCCTCCCAGTGACAGCCTTCTCCTTCCCAGGGCAGGTCGGTCCGACCGCGAAAACATCCCATGCGCAGCCCACCCGCCGGCCGGAGGTCCCGGTCCTTCCAGGAAGGTCCCTATAGATTGTGCCTTCGTGTTTCTTTGTGTCCGTCGTATTTTGCTTTTTATGCCACCTCGTCCGGCCGGACTTCCTTGCCGGTGGCAGCCGATTGCAGCGCCGCCAGGGTGAACTGCAGCACCGCCTTGCCGGTGGCGCCGTCCAGGCGCGGCTGGCCGCCGGTCTTGAGCTTCTCGATGAAATCGTGCGTGGTGGCGGTGAAGCTGTCCTGCCAGTCCACGCCCTGGACCGGCACGGCGCTCGTCTTGCCGTCCTTGAAGAGCATCAGCTCGGGCAGGTCGACGGTTTTGGTGGTGTAGCGGTTGATGAACAGCATGCCCTTGTCGCCGATCACCTCGATGCGGTCGTCGTCGGCATAGTAATCCGAGTAGATGCGCGTCTCGGGAGTATGTTCGATGTCGAGCAGGCCGTAGCAGCGTTTGGATTTGTACTGGAACATGATGGCTGCCGGGGCGTCGATCTTGACCAGGCCGGCCGCCTGCGGGACGGGCGTCCGGTCGATCCAGGCGTAGACGCGCTCCACCGGCCCGCCCAGGTAGTAGGCCAGCGAGAACAGGTGGTAGCCGTGGTCGAAGACCAGCGGGCCGCCGCCGCACTGCTTCTCGTTGAAGCGCCACAGCCAGGCCGAGAGCGGCACGTCCCAGGCCGTGTCGCCTGTCCCGGTGGAGACGTGCAGGCGCACGGCGCGCACCTCGCCGATCTCGCCGGCTTCGATCATCTGGCGGGCGCGCATCGCCGGGGCGTAGTAGACGAAGGTCTCGTAGACGCGCAGCACCACCCCGGCCTTCCCGGCCGCGGCGATCATCTCGTCCGCTTCGGCGGCCGAGAGCGCCATGGGCTTCTGCACCGAGACGTGCTTGCCGGCCTGGCAGGCCTGGACGGACATCGGGCAGTGCAGGTGGTGCGGCGTGAGCAGCTCGACCAGGTCGACCTCCTTATCCTCCAACACCTGGCGGTAATCGGTGTAGACCTTGTCTACGCCCCACTCTTTGGCCTTCTTGCGGGCGCGGTTCCTGTCCGTGTCGCACACGGCGATGATGCGGGCGTCATCGCGGCCGAGGTAGCCGCGCTGGTGCAGGTCGGAGATCCGCCCGCAGCCGACGATGGCAACGCGTATTGGGTGCATGATCATCCCTCCCGAAAATCAATGCCTCAAGATGCAACACCAGGTTACCAAGGCACGAAAAAAACCGCCTGCGTTCCTTCGAGCGATTGTGGAAAATGGCCGTCACACGGTCCGTACCGGATCGCTATCTGCTACGACGGCTGCCTCCTTATCCATTCTACTTCAGCATCCTCCCGCAAGGCAACTGAGCTGCATACAAATCCATGACAGTGCGGTTTTGGATTGCATCGACTTGTCCACGCAACCGACAGCGGCAAGCCCTTCCCTGCTTCGGCGGGTCAGAGACCCTTCTCGAACGGGTATGCCCGAAGGCAGGAAATTGCCTATTGACTCCGCAGAAGAACGGCATAAAATGGGGGTTGAAAAATTTATCGACCCTCGTTAGGTGAGGCGTCTGCGTGAGACACAGGCCGCTGCCCCGAAACGTCCAAAGACGCCAAGGGGTAGACCAGGCAAGGCCGGCTTAAGGCTTCGCTCAAAGTGGCTGGGAGTTCTTCCCCTACGACGCGCAGTGCCAAAACTCAACCAGGGGGGTTGCCGGACGGTAGAATGCCGTCCGGGGTATTGGTTTCTCAACAGCCTCCCTGGATTCTCTCGGGAGGCTGTTTGCATGTGCTCTCCGGGAACGCGTCGGGCCGTAAGCCTGATCGATTCATTCATTTCGGAGGTGCAATATGTCTGACGCAAGAATCAATCTGACCCCCAAGCTGGACCGCTCGGGGATCAACCGCATTGCCACGGTGCTGGGAATGCTGGTGGTCATCGGCGTGATCCTTTTCGCCCTCGCCGGCCGCCTGGACTGGTGGGAGGCCTGGGTTTTCCTGGCCCTCTACCTGGCGGGTATCCTGGCCAACGGCCTATGGACCCTGAGCCACGACCCGGAAGTGATCAACGAGCGCGGCCGCATCGGGCCGAACGCCAAAACCTGGGACAAGGTGATCGGCGTATTCTACATGCTTTTTCTCCTCGGCACGTTCGTCGTTGCCGGGCTGGATGCCCGTTTCAGCTGGTCAGACGCGCCGCTGTGGGTGAAAATCCTGGGTGGGATCGGTTTCGCCCTGTCCCTGGTGCTGACCTTCTGGGTGATGGCCACCAATACGTTCCTGTCCACGTTCGTGCGCATCCAGGGGGAGCGCGGCCACACCACGGTCACCAACGGCCCGTACCGCTTTGTGCGCCATCCCATGTACGCCGGGATGTTGTTCATGTCCTGGGGCATGCCCCTACTGCTCGGCTCCTGGTGGGCGCTGATTCCCGGAATACTCAACATCGTGCTGTTCTTCATTCGCACCTCGCTGGAAGACAAGACCCTTCAGGAAGAACTGCCCGGGTACAAGGAGTATGTCGAGAAAGTGCGCTATCGCCTGGTTCCGGGGATTTGGTGAACCGGCGGTCAGATCGCTGCCTGCTCGAGGAGGACTTTAATATGTCCCAAACGGTCAAACCAAGCCCGGACGGCGTGGCGGAAACCCTGCTGGCGACGCTCTATATTCGCGCCCTGGAATCGCAGCGCCCTGACGGCCTGATCAAAGACGAAAAAGCTGTAGCCTTCGTGCGGGAGATGGACCCCGCATTCGAGCACATCAAGCAGATCAGGATGGATGAAGATGACAAGGTGACTATCATCCTGCGCAACCGGGAGTTCGACTTTCTTGCGCGCGAGTTTCTGGCCAGTCACACGGAGGCCGTCGTGGTTCATATCGGCTGTGGCCTGGATGCGCGCTTCGAGCGTGTGGACAACGGCCGCGTCGAATGGTACGACCTGGACTTGCCGAAGATCATCGAGCTGCGCCGGCAGTTTCTGGGCGGCGAAAGCGGGCGCTATCACCTGTTGGGCTGCTCCGTTTTCGACTCCCCCTGGCGGGAGGCCGTCAGCCGCCACCGGCCGCGCCCGTTCCTCTTTCTGGCTGAGGGGGTGTTCATGTACTTCGAGCCGGATCAGGTCAGGTCGCTGGTGCTGAGCCTGCAGGCGCAGTTCCCGGGGGCGGAGCTGGTCTTCGACGCCTTCTCCCCTTTCCTGGTGCGGGCGAACAACCTGCGCATGTCCCTGACCAAAATGGGCGCCCGCTATCATTGGGGGCTGAAGCGCGGGGAAGAATTAGAAAGCTGGCATCCGGGCATTCGCCTGGTGGGCCAGTGGGGCTACTTCAACCGCCCCGAGCCGCGCCTGGAGCATATCCGTTGGATGCGCCACATCCCGCTTCTGGCGAATGTGCTGCACATTTACCACTACCGGCTTGAAAACCCGGCCGGATGAAAGCGGGACTAAATGACTATCACTGACTCCAAGCCGCCGGCTCCCCGCCGCATCTCGCTCGCCTCGCTGCTGCTGCGGCTGCTGGTCCTGCTGGTCTTCCTGATCGGCCTGCTGCTGCTCACGGCCGGGCGGCCAGACTGGCTCCAGGCCTGGGCCTTCAGCCTGGCCTTCGGCATCTTCCTGACTGTCTACGGCATTTGGGCGCTGCGCAACGACCCAGGCCAGCTGGCCGAACGCAGCCAGCGAAAAGAGAACGTCAAGAGCTGGGACCGCGCCATCCTGTCCGTTTACACGCTGCTCCTGCTCGTTATGCTGGTCCTGGCCGGGCTGGACGCCGGGCGCTTCCGCTGGGCGCCGCTATCCCCTCTTTTGCAGGCTGTCGGCTGGACCGCCGGAATCCCGGCAGGTGCATGGATCTGGTGGACCATGGCGGTGAACACCTTCCTCTCGCGCTGGGTCCGCATCCAGGGCGACCGAGACCAGCGGGTGGTCACGCGCGGCCCCTACCGCCTGGTACGCCATCCCATGTACCTGGGCGTGATCGTCTTCATGCTCAGCATCCCGCTGGTGCTTGGGTCGGGCTGGGCGCTGGCGCCTGCCGCCTTGATCGGAGCCCTGTTCGTGCTGCGCACCGCGCTGGAGGACCACACCCTGCAGGCCGAGCTGCCCGGATACAAGGACTACGCTGCACGGGTGCGTTATCGCCTGCTCCCGGGTGTCTGGTGAACCGCCAGCTAGGCCGTTTATTTTAACAAAGGAAAATTATCCGATGTCCACAGAAACAATCTTTCACATCGCCTTTTGGTTCCTTTTCGGAGGATTGATTATTTTGCAGATTTACTTCGCCTCCCGAGTACATCAGACTGGCGAACGAGTAAGGGCTGATCGAAATGCGATCGAGCGCGAAGGTTGGGGATACGTCGTCGTGCGGATTACAGCTTCCCTTGCCCTGATCGCTTTTCTCGTGCTGTATGCCGTCAACCCGACCTGGCTGGGCGTGCTCTCAGTGCCGTTCCCGGACTGGCTGCGTTGGGCAGGCATCGCTCTGGGATGCATAAGTTTTGTACTGTACGCATGGGCCCAGGCAACGCTCGGGAAAGAGTGGTCACCACACCTGCAAATGCGGGAGCAGCACCATCTGGTGACCACGGGGCCTTATGCCCGAATGCGCCATCCGATCTATGCAGCTTATCTGGTCTTCATGACGAGCATTGCCCTGGTGACGGCAAACTGGTTCTTTATTGCGCTGCTCGTCGTGTCAATCGTTGTCCTCGCTCTCCGCATTCCCAAAGAGGAGCAAATGCTGATCGAAACGTTTGGAGAGGAATACAAAAAGTACATGCAAAGGACAGGCGGACTATTCCCGAAATGAAGCTGCCCGACACTGGCTCCACCTGACGGACGCGGCTTTGCCCCCGCCCGCAGCTAGGCCGCACCGATTGGAAGGAGAGATGAAATAAAAAGGAGTTCATCCCCGGGTGATCGGCATCATGATTGTCATGGCTGTCCGATGATCAGGTTCGTGAGTATAGGAGAACAGAATGTCAACGAACACCAAGGCGCCTTCAGGCAGTAAGTACCTCGACATGCAGGCATACGTTGGCATCACCAAACATAATGGAGGCCGCGCAGCCACGAACGAGCTCCTGTCGCTGTGCCATATCGATACCGCCCATGAGGTCCTGAACGTCGGTTGCGGGATAGGGGTCACTTCCGCCTACCTCGCCCGGAAGTACGCCTGTCGCGTGGCGGGCGTGGACATCTCGGAGAGGATGATTGCCTGGTCGAGAAAACGCGCCCGGGAGGCGCGTGTCGAGGACAAGGTCGAATTCCTGGCTGCAGATGTTTTGGACCTGCCTTATGAGGACGACCGCTTCGACGTGGTTTTTGCCGAATCCGTGCTTGGTTTTGTAGAGGACAAGCCGCGGGCGATCCGGGAGTGTGTGCGCGTGGCCAAACCTGGCGGCTATGTCGGGTTGAACGAAACCTTTTGGATCAAGGAGCTGACCTCCGAGATGGCCGGGCGGGTAAAGAATGCGGTCGGTATGTCCGTCCCGACTGTCGCAACCTGGCAGGCGCTCTGGGAGGCCTCCGGATTGAACGAGCGGGTCGTAAAGATCTACCGGATCGATGCCCGCAAGGAACTTCCCGGCCGGATGCAGTGGCTCGGAGCGCGCTGGGTGTTGGGCGGCTTCGGCCGTCTGTTGCGCCTGTATTTCCAGGAGCCGGCGTCCCGGTCCTTCCTCAAGGATGCATTCGACGCGCCGATGGAAACCTTGGAATATATGGGCTACGGCCTGTTCGTAGGCCAAAAACCTGGAGGTGGAGCATGAACTACGCTCACGGTGTCTTGCATTTCGTTTTCACCCTGGTGATCTACCTTGGCCTGCCCCTGGCAGGCTGGGGGCTCGGGGACGTGCGCGGCTTCTTCTCCGACCCGGCGCGCCTCGGCCTGGCATTATTCATCCTGGTCTCTGCCTTTGCGGCGGCCTGGCAGGGCCTGGTCATCCCGGAAGACCAGGGTCAAAAAGAAAAACGCGTGGGGCGGCAGACCGTTTTCCTGGTTGTGGTCCAGCTGCTCGGCGCGGCGCTGCTCGTCCTGTTCGGGTATTGCGACCGCCACGGCTTCGCAGTACTGCCCGAAAACTCGTGGCTTAGGTTCTTCGGGCTGGCACTAACCGTCCTTGGCGGCGTGATCATGTTTTGGTCGGTGTTGAACCTGGGCCGACAGTACAGCGCCGAGGTGACCATCCAGAAGGATCACCGCCTGATCACGTCCGGTCTGTACGGCATCATCCGTCACCCGCGCTACCTGGGGCTGCTCATCCTGGTCCTGGGCTCAGCTCTGGTCTACCGCGCCTGGATCGGGGTCCTTGCCGACCTGGTCCTGCTGGTCACGCTCCTGTGGCGCATTTCGGATGAAGAGAAGATGTTACACAAGGAATTTGGCATCGAGTGGGAGGCCTATCGGAAGCGCACCCGGCGCCTGCTGCCTTGGATTTGGTGACAATTCATCCCGCTTGCAGGGCAGTGCTCCAACCCAGGCAGCCACCACATAGCAGCGGGATCGCTTACATTCGTAGAATCCACTTACTAACGGCAAGGAGGTCTCTATGCTTCCTGATCGTACTTTCCAGGTTGCTTTCTGGATTACCCTCGCCTTGATGCTTCTGGTCAGGATTTTCTTTACGATTCGGATCAAACGAGCCGGCGAGCGTTTCATGCCGGATAAAGCAGCCATCCAGCGGGAGGGCAAGGGCGTTTTTGCCGCCCGGTTCGTGAGCTTTTTCTTACTTATCGGGTTGCTGGTCCTCTACGCCCTCAACCCGTCCTGGTTCCAGAGACTGGCCGTACCCCTGCCCGGCTGGCTGCGCTGGGCTGGATTTGGAATCGGGCTATTGGGCATCGCCTTGATGGGCTGGACGGAAGCGGTCCTCGGCCGGCATTGGTCGGCGCAGCTGCAATTGCGGGAGGGGCACCAGCTGGTGACCGCCGGCCCGTATGCACACGTGCGCCATCCCCTGTATACCGCTTTGATCGGCTTTGGACTGGCGGTAGCCCTGGTCAGCGCGAGCTGGCCCTTCATACTCTTGGTGCCCGTGCTCGTCTGGGGATTGGTCGACCGGGTCCCAAAAGAAGAGAAAATGCTGATCGAGGAGTTCGGCGACGAGTACCTTGAGTACATGAAACGATCGGGACGTTATTTCCCCAAGTGACCGTACCGGGAGTATCGCTTCCGAAAGCCGGCTGGAAAGCCGTGCCTTGTATATTTCGTATGGTTTTTGGAAATTAACCCTTAACAGCTCCGGCAACCACACCTTTAATAATATATTGTTGGCACGTCAAATAGAATATCACGATTGGGATAATTGCCAGAACAAGCATTGCCATACTGGCACCCATATCGCGGCTGCCATAGCCCCCTTGCAGGTACTGGACGGCAATTGGGATCGTCCTATAGTTACTCCCAATCACGAGATACGGGAGAAGATAATCATTCCAGATCCACATGGTATTTAGAATTGCAACTGTAATGAAAACCGGTTGGAGAATTGGAAATATAATCAAAAAGAACGTCTGGATCGGGTTGCAGCCGTCAATCGTCGCAGCTTCCTCTATTTCATGCGGGATGCTTTTTATGAAACCGCTAAAAATAAATACTGACAGTCCGGCACCAAACCCCAAGTAAATCACAATAATGCCAACAGGATTATCCAAACGCATGATATTTGCCATTTTCGACATGGTAAACATCACCATTTGGAAAGGAACAATCATGGAAAAAACCAAAAGATAATAAAGTAATGAACTGACTTTAGATTTTATACGGGTAATGCACCACGCCGTCATGGATGTAAAAAGCACGATGGTCGCTACAGAAAAGACAGTAATAAAAAGTGAATACCCGAAAGCCTGAATAAACCCGGTCTTTGCAAGACCGGAAAAATAGTTAGTTATTCCTACAAACGTCTGGGTATTGGGTAAAGCAAAAGGCGTGTCAGAAATAAAAAACCTGCCTTTGAAGGAATTCATTAGGACAATCAAGATTGGAGCCAGGAATAAGATAGCCAGGATCAACAATAAAATAAATGTGACATTTTCCTGAAGGTGTTTTTTGGCATTCATCAGTTTTCTATCTCCTTGCTTCTGGAAAAACGTAGCTGTAGCAGCACGATTACGGCAACAAACAGGAAGAATACCACCGCCTTCGCCTGACCTACGCCTTCATAACCATTGCGGCCATAAAAAGTATTGAAAATATCGAGTGCGAGCATGGATGATGCTCTGCCCGGGGCGCCTGCAGTAAGGGCAAGGTTCTGATCAAAGAGCTTGAATGAATTGGTTACTGTAAGGAATGTACAAATTGTGAAGGCCGGCATGACCAAAGGGATGGTTATGCTCTTTAACATTTGCCAGGCGTTTGCACCGTCAATTTGGGCTGCTTCTATCAGTTCATTAGAGATACCCTGAATGCCGGCAATATAAATGATCATCATGTACCCCACCATCTGCCAGTTCATTAGAACGACCAACCCCCAAAAGCCGTAATTGGCACTGTAGGTGATATCAACACCAAAATTAATGAGAACCCCGTTGATAAGGAGCTGCCATATATAACCTAGAACAATACCGCCGATGAGATTAGGCATAAAGAAAACGGTACGAAAAATATTTGTGCCCCTTATTTTGCGAGTGAGAAGAAATGCAAGCGAAAACGCAAAAACATTGATCAGCACCACGGAAACCAGGGCAAATTTCACCGTAAATATCAGGGCATTCAGAAAGTCTCTATCTTCTGAAAAGGCGCGAATATAATTACTCACCCCCACCCAGTGTGAATTGGTCACGGTTGTGAATTTGGTGAATGAAAGATAAATGCCAAGCAGGAAAGGGATCAAAAATGAAATTGCGAATGCGATCAGCGTTGGCAAGGTAAAAAACGCGTAATATCTTTTCGGCATTTTTTCCACGTGTGTTCTCCTGCTCTGCAAAATGGTTAGTAATATGAAATTCTGCGTCACCCCGCCCTGATCAAGGTGCGGGGTGACGCAGAAACCCAATTTACAGCTTATTGACTTTTAGCTTTTTCGATCTTCCACTGGTCAATAAACAGCTGTTTTACATCAGCCCACTTCATGGTGCCTTGTGCATACTGCAGCAATGCAGCGCCGAAATTGTTCTTGAAGGTCTGGTCTGGGAACACGGTGAAATTCCAGGCCACATTGTATAAATTGGTATTGCTCATATAGCTGATCAAGCTTTTTGCCAATGGATCTGTTGGTTTTTCGTTTTCGGCAAATGTGTCGAATGGAGCAATGAACTTCAGATCATTGGTAACGAAAGCTTTTCCTTTCGGGCTGCTATAGAGCCACCAGATGAAATCAGCTGCAAGTTTCTGTTTTTCGGGTGAAGCCTGTTTGTTGATTGCGAAGAAGTTCTCGGTGCCTACGTTGATGGACTGTTTCTCTTCACCCGGCATGCCGGTATAAATGGGCAGGAATTTTACATCTTCCGCCTTGACCACATTGCCGGCTACGCCCGAGATTTGACCCCATGCCCAGTTGCCATTTTGAACCATCGCAGATTGACCCAATGCAAACTCCGCCATGGAATCATCCACGCTTTTACTGCCAAGCAACTTCGGCGAGGTGGTTGAGTTGTTCAGATAGAGGTCAAAGATATTCTTGAAATTGTCCGCATACTGGAATTTGATTTCCATGGTGGCGGCCGGGTTCTTTATGTCGATCTTGTTGTCCCTGAACTCATAAAAGACCGGGACATCGGCAAGATGTGTCTGCCAGCGCCAGTCTTCGCCAGGTTTTAGAGAAGTGGAAGAAAACACGCCCTTGATACCCAATTGTGCTTTCTTGGCGGTCATGTCTTCAACAACCGCTTTCAGCGTTGCAAAATTGTTGATTTCAGCCATGGACTTTGCTTTGGCGCCAGCTAATGCAAAATACTTGGTCATGATGGCATTGTTGTATATGATCCCGTAACCCTCAACAACATACGGGATACCATATACGCCACCAGCATCGGTAACAGCCATGGTTTTATCGGAAAGATGTTGATATAGTTGAGTGTCTTTTAGATCAGCACAGTAATCTTTCCAGGCTGCATAACCGACGGGGCCATTGATTTGGAATAGAACAGGTGCGTCTGCCTTGGCAATTTCTGACTTTAATGTTTGCTCATAAGTTCCTGCTGCAGCAGTTACGACCTTTAAAGTAACACCCGTTTCCGCTTTGTATTCATCAGCGATCTTTGTGTAGATTTCAGCTACTTCCGGTTTGAAATTCAGGTAGTATACTTCACCACCGCCCGACGGAGCAGCAGTTGCAGGGGCCTGAGTTGCAGGCGCCTGAGTAGCAGGCGCCTGAGTTGCAGGGGCCGTAGTCGCAACTGGAGTCGGGCCGCATGCAGCAAGTGCAAACGCAGCGATCAAGATCATACTCGTTAGTAAGAACAACTTCTTGGCCATTTTTTCTCCTCTTGAAAAATAGGTCTTAACTGCACATTTTTAACCTACATGGACTAATTTTGCCTAAACTCACCTCCTTTCATTTCCGTTTTCTACTTCTTCTTTATGAGTTATGTATGAATGAAAGCGCCTGAACCATGGTTCCCACCGCGGAAGAGCGCCTGTTAAAAAGTGCAGTTGAAATCCGCATCTGTTGGAACACTATTTTGTGACCGTACGTCGGATCGGCTCGAGGAGAAAATTCCCGGAATGAGAAACCCCTCCTCGATGAGCTTCAAAGATGTTTGCCGGACTTCAACTTCATTGACAAAACTGATCGTCTGAAAGTCATTGATGAGAGCAGTATTTGCGCCTCGAACAAGATTTAATTGTCTGGATAGTTTGACTCGGGAAATTTCTTATGGAGAAAAACGGAATAAATCAATAATCGCAAGTTAATTAAGATTTTATACTTCTTCTTTTGGAATCAACCAGAAGGACAAACTCAACCCAGCCTCTTTTACAGACAACATCTTGTCTATTTTAATATTATAGCATATGTAAGATTAATATCAATTTCAATTTATAAAACGCTATTGTCGAACGGTCGGTCGCCACAGGTCATGTAAAAACCTGTAAAAGCCGCGGACAGCTTCCCGCGGTTCGCGAAGGCTTTCCCAACGACCGCGGATACCTCTCTGGAGACCGGGGATTGCTTCCCAAGTTAAGGGAGACCTCCCTAAAAGTCGGGGGGGTCTTCTGCATAACCGCCAGAACTTCTCCTCATAACGAAGGGATTTCCCCGCGCTCCCGGCATACTCCGTGGTGATATCCTGTGGTAAAAACACCGAATCAGCCACTCCCTGCTTCGTCATTGCACAGTATAATCGGCCAAATTCCTTGCGTTGGAACGGGATCGAAATGAACACATTTGCCGCACGCGTTTCCCAGCTCGAATCCGAGGGAGCCTATGCCGTCCTCGTTCGCGCCCAGGCGCTCGAGGCCCAGGGGCACAGGATCTTCCACCTGGAAATCGGCCAGCCGGACTTCGCCACTTTCGACTACATCAGCCATGCCGGCGTCCAGGCCATCCGCGACGGCCAAACGCGCTACAACCCGCCGGCAGGTCTGGTAAAGCTGCGCGAGGTGATCGCCCAAGACGCCGGCCGAAGGCGCGACCTGGACCTGAAACCGGCCCAGGTGGTCGTCGGGCCGGGGGCCAAGCCAGGCTTGTTCTTCCCAACCCTGGCCCTGGTCGAGCCGGGCGACGAGGTGATCTACCCCGACCCCGGTTTCCCGACCTACGCAGCCATGATCGCCGTGGCCGGGGGTGTGCCGGTCCCCGTGCCGCTGCGCGAGGAGAAGGGCTTCTCCTTCGACCTGGAAACCTTCGACGCCCGGGTCGGCTCGCACACCAAGTTGATCGTACTGAATTCCCCAGCCAACCCAACCGGTGGAGTGCTCCCCCTGGCCGACCTGGAGCACATCGCCGCCATGGCCCAAAAGTACGATGCCTGGGTGCTCTCCGACGAGATCTACGCCCGCCTGGCATACGATGGCCAAAGCGTGCCAAGCATTGCCTCCCTGCCCGGGATG
The DNA here is from genome assembly GCA_963739255.1 of uncultured Chloroflexia bacterium. Lineage (GTDB taxonomy): Bacteria > Chloroflexota > Anaerolineae > Anaerolineales > Villigracilaceae > UBA877. The sequence continues at coordinate 286,632 of CAVTZT010000007.1, read as the reverse complement.
CTCCCACGCACGGTGCTGGTGGACGGCTTTTCCAAAACCTATGCCATGACCGGCTGGCGCCTGGGGTTCATGATCATGCCGGAGGCGTTGGCGGAGCGCGTCGAGCTGCTCCTGACCCATTCGATCGGCTGCACCGCCACCTTCACCCAGGTCGCCGGGATCGCTGCTCTGACCGGCTCGCAGGATGAAGCGGATGCCAAAGTGTCCGAGTACCAACGCCGCCGCGACCGCATCGTCTCCGGGCTGAACGCGCTGCCGGGGGTCAGCTGCCGGGTCCCGCAGGGCGCCTTTTACGCCTTTCCCAATGTCAAGTCCTTCGGCCTGCCATCCACCGAAATTGCCCGCCGCCTGCTCGACGAGGCTGGGGTGGCCGTCCTGTCGGGGACCGATTTCGGCCCCAACGGCGAGGGTTACCTGCGCCTGTGCTACGCCACGTCGGTCGAGACCATCGACGGTGCACTAGAGCAAATGCAGCAGTTCTTCCGTCGCCTGGTCCGCTAGCCTTCGGGTCGGCAGCGGAATCACAGACAACCACCGATAAACACAGATGAACACAGATGGGCGACGAAGATAATTGGTAAAAAATCTCAAGGTTTCTTTATCCGTGTTCATCCTTTTTATCCATGGTTCCTACCCGGATCCAACTTGTCTGTTTTTGTTAATCGCCAAACCGGTTTACGCCCCTGCCGAAATCTGCTAGGATACTCTTAATAACCCCCGAGGAGGCCCGCATGCACATCCGACCCGTCCAAACCAAGAAAGACCTCACCGCCTTCCTCGAGCTGCCCTACCGGCTGTACAAGGACGACCCGGTCTGGGTCCCGCCGCTGCGCGACGAGCAGCGCGGCCAGCTCGACCCGGTCCGCAATCCGCTGCTGCAGCACTGCGAGCGGCAGCTCTTTCTGCTGGAGAATGGAGGCCGGTCCGTCGGGCGCATCGCCGCCTTCATCGACAACCTGGCGGTGGACTTTTGGAAGGAGCGCATCGGCCTGTTCGGCCACTACGAGTGCATCCCGGACCCGGCCGCGGGGCGCATGCTGCTCGAAGCGGCGCGCGACTGGCTGCGGGTCCGGAAGTGCACCTCCATGCGCGGACCGTGGTCCTTCGTCTCGCAGGAGTGGGGCGCGGTCGTCGAGGGCTTCGAGCCCTCACCGGTCGTCATGGCGCCCTACAATCCAACTTACTACAACGATCACTTCACCACCTTCGGGCTGGAAAAGGTCAAGGACTTGCTGTGCTGGTACATCTCGGCCGCCGAGGGCTACCGGATCCCCGAGCGCATCCTCAAGCTGACCGACGCGGTGCAGAAGCGCTATGGCATCCGCATCCGCCAGATCGACATGCAGCACTACGAACAGGAAGTCCAGAACATCATCGAGCTGTCCAACGCCAGCATCATCGACAACTGGGGCTACTCGCCGGTCACGGAGGCCGAGGTGCGCGCCTTGGCCCACGACATGAAGCCCATCCTGCAGCCCAAGGGCGTGCTCTTCGCCGAGGATGCCAGCGGCCGTCAGATCGGTTTCGCCATCACCCTGCCGGACGTCAACAGCCTGCTCAAGGGCCTGAACGGGCATATGTTCCCCTTTGGTTTTATCAAGCTGCTGTGGGGCATCCCGCGCCTGCGCCGCTACCGCATGTTCGCCCTGGGCGTGGTCCCCGAGTACCAGGGCAAGGCGGTCGACAGCCTGATCTACCGCGCCATGAACGAGCGGCTCTACGCCCCGGACGTCTGGATGGAGATCAACTACGTGCTGGAGGACAACTGGCCAATGGTCAACGCCATCAAGAAGCTGGGCGCCGCGCCCCTGCGGCGCTACCGCGTGTACGAGATGAAAATCTGATATAATCCCATCGCCGTAATATTTCAGGAGCACCAGGAATGACAGAGAACCTGTAGACATCCAACCTTTTATTCGGGGTATGTCACCCGCTGGTTCCGATTCCGGCCGGAGGCGTTCGCCCCCGGTTTTCGTTTACAGGGAACTCTCCATGCTTACTGCTCACCAGCTTTCCAAGTCCTACGGCATCCACACCGTTTTACAAGACGTTTCCTTCAGCATCTCTGACGGCGAGCGACTCGGGCTGATCGGCCCGAACGGCTGCGGCAAGTCGACCCTGCTGCGCATCCTGGCCGGGCTCGAGGCGCCCGATTCCGGGACGGTCGCCCGGACGCGCCCCGGCCTGCGCCTGGGCTACCTGCCCCAAGGGGCGGACTTCGAGCCGGGGCAGACGCTGCGCCTCGCCCTGAACCTGGTTGCAAAGACCCCGGAGCAGCTCGAGGCCGAGGTGGCGCGCCTGGCCGGCGCGCTGGCTGTTCGTCCAGACGACGCGCTCCTGCAGGAGCACTACGACGCAGCCCTGCAGCATCTGTCGAACGCTACCGCCAGCCTGCAGGATGTGCTCGTCCCGCTCGGCCTGGCGGATCTGGACCTGGACAGGCCGGTCGGCGCACTTTCCGGCGGCCAGAAGACCCGCCTGATGCTGGCGCGCCTGCTGCTCGACGAGCCCAATCTGCTGCTCCTGGACGAGCCCACCAACCACCTGGATATCCAGCTGCTCGAGTGGCTGGAGGGCTGGCTGGCGTCCTTTCCGGGCGCCGCCCTGATCGTGTCGCACGACCGCGCCTTCCTCGATCACACCGTCAGCCGCATCCTGGACTTCAACCCGGAGACGCAGTCAGTCCGGGAGTACGCCGGCAATTACAGCCAGTACCTGGAGCAGTTCCTGGCCGCCCGTGAAAAGCGGTGGGAGAGCTACCGCGACCAGGTGGCCGAGATCCGCCGCATCCGGCAGGACATCGCCCGCACCAAGGAGCAGTCCCGCCAGGTCGAGCAATCCACTACATCACGCCAGCCGGGCGTACGCCGCATTGCCAAGAAGGTGGCGGTCAAGGCCCTGGCGCGCGAGAAAAAGCTGGAGCGCTTCCTGGCCTCCGACGAGATCGTCGAAAAGCCCAAGCCTTCCTGGCAACTCAAGCTCGAATTCAACGTCCCGGAGCATCAGAGCCGGGACATCCTCGTGACGGAGAAGCTGTCCATCGGCTACCCGGGTCATGCGCCGCTGCTGGAGGGGCTGCGGCTGCATATCCGTGCCGGGGCGCGCGTGGCACTGACCGGTCCGAACGGCTGCGGGAAGACCACTCTACTGCGCACCATCGCCGGGAAGCTGGAACCGATCGCGGGGTCCGTGCGGCTCGGGGCGTCGGCGAAGCTTGGTTACATGACCCAGGAACAGGAACTCCTCGACCTGGACCGGTCCCCGCTCGAAACCATCCAGTCGGCGGGGGTATTCAATGAGACCGAAGCACGTCATTTTTTACACTTCTTTCTATTCGGTGGAGACGACCCGCTGCGCCCGGCGCGCAGCCTGAGCTTTGGCGAGCGCGCCCGCCTGGAACTGGCCCTGCTGGTGGCTCAAGGCTGCACCTTCCTGCTTCTCGACGAACCCATCAACCACCTCGACATTCCCTCCCGCGCCCGCTTCGAGCAAGCTCTTGCCCGGTACGCCGGTACGGTATTGGCTGTCGTCCATGACCGCTATTTCATCCGGCAGTTTGCCAGCCGGTTGTGGGCTGTGGAAGATGGGCTGGTGAAAGACAAGCTGCTCTAACCTTGGAAAAAACAGCCGCGCTAAAAAGTTCTTCCTATCACCTTGCGTCCAGGAAGGATTTCATGTCGGGACGATCTCCTACTCCCTACCCGGAAGTCAACTCAATCTTGAATGTGCTTCTGGCAAAGGCGCAAGCCATTCTGGAGGAGCAATTCATCGGTCTGTACCTGTATGGCTCGCTTGCTTGCGGCGGCTTCGACCGACACAGCGATGTGGATTTTGTCGTCGTCACGCAGGCTGAACTTCCCGATGCCCGCTTTACAGCTCTCCAGGAAATGCATGCGCGTTTATCCACGCTCAACTCGTGGTGCGCCACGCAGCTGGAAGGCTCCTACATTCCGCGCGCTGCCTTGCGCCGCTATGACCCGGTTCATGCCCTGCATGTGCACATTGATCGAGGCAATGGGGAAACACTGAAAAGGATGAACATCGATCATGAAAACCTCAGTCGCGCCTGGTGGGGCGGCTGGGTGGTCTTGCGCTCCAATCTGTGGGAACATGGGATTACAGTGGCGGGAGCTGCGCCCCATACCCTGATCGACCCGGTGACACCCGAGGACTTGCGGCAGGCAACGCTGGCACTTTTACACGGATGGGCCGCCAACATCCTAGAGGATCCTTCCCAGATGGATACGCGCGGCTATCAATCGTACGTCGTACTGACCTTGTGCCGCATGCTTTACACGCTCCAACACGGAATTCTCGTCCCAAAACCCGTCGCAGTCGATTGGGCTCGGGAAACGCTGGGCGAGCGATGGCTTACCTTGATCGACCGGGCGTGGACCGGGCGGCAAAACCCGCAAAGTGAGATTCCCCCGGATGACATAAACGGGACACTGGCTTTTATCCGCTACACAATCGAACACAGTCAGTAAGGTCAATCTCCGGATGGCAAGTTCGTTCCTCCCACGTCAAATATAACCCTCTACTCGACACGATCTTTTCAAGCGATTTGGTTTTAATAATATTATTCCTATTGACTTACTGTGTCATACATAGTATAATGTCATCTATGGTGATGATATGGGATCAAACGAATCAATTGACAATCTTGTCCTTGAACTGCGCCGCGGGGTGATCGTCCTGGGCGTCCTGAGTCAGCTGAGCGAAGAACGCTACGGCTATGCCCTGATCAGCAGCCTCAGAGAAAAAGGCCTCGAAATCGACCAGGGGACGCTTTACCCCCTGCTCCGCCGCCTGGAAAGCCAGGGGCTGCTCCAGTCTAGCTGGCGCATCGAAGCCGACCGGCCGCGGCGCTACTACGTCATCAGCGAGGAAGGGCGCAAGTTGTTGCCCCAGCTGAAAGCAGAATGGACGGGCATCGTTTCCATGATGGGAAAGATGCTCAAGTAATCGAAAGGAGAATGCCATGAACCTGATCGAAACTTACCTGTCGGAAGTCGGTAGACATCTGCCGGGCAAGTCCCGCGCCGATATCCTGGCCGAAATCCGCTCGACCCTCGAAGACATGCTCGAGGAACGCAGCAAGAAAGCCGGCCGCCCCGTCGATGACGAAATCACCTTCGAGGTCCTGAAAGAATACGGGTCACCGGAAAAAGTAGCCGCCTCTTATCTGCCGGAACGCTACCTGATCGGACCGAGCCTGTATCCCATTTTCATAACCGTCATCAGCATCGTGCTTGCCGTCGTCGGTGTCCTGGCGCTGATCGGCCTCGGCATCGCTCTGGGGCACACCCTCGCCTCCCCGCAGACCTTCTTCAACACCCTCGTCAAAGCGCTGGCCGAATTTGGCGCCTCGGCGATGACCGGGCTGGGCAATGTCGTGCTGATCTTCGCCATCATCGAGTGGGCGCTCTTCCGGGCTGGCCGGAGAATTGAAGCAAAGGAATTCCCACATGGAAAGGAATGGGATCCGCGCCTCCTCACCAAAATAACCCCGCCGGACAGGGTCAAGTTGGGCGAGACGATCGCTGACATCGTCTTCAGTTTCGCTGCGATCGTCATCTTCAACTTCTACCCCCAGATCATCGGATTCACCCCCAGTCTGAACAGCCTGGTTGAAAATGGTAACTTGGCGTCGGTGATTTTCACGCCGCTTCTGTCCGAAGCCTTTTTCCGCTACGTCCCCTACTTGACCGTGGTGTGGGTACTGACGATCCTCCTGGACATCATCCTGCTGCGCCTCAACTATTGGAACCCATTGATGAGGGGGATTGCGATCGGCTTGAGGCTGCTCAAAATCGTAATCGCCGCAGCGATGCTTGCCGGTCCCTCGTTGGTCGCTATAACACTGGAATCGCTGACGGCGACCATCGGAGATGCAGGCACGGCGTCCATTTTGATGACCCTATTATCCCAGCTTGTACGCGGGATCCTGTGGCTGGTAATAATCCTGGAAGGGTTTGAAGCAGCCAGGATTGCCTATCGACTCATTACCCGCAAACAGACACCGCTCTTCATACCCCAAAACATGTAGCAACGTCACAGGATGGGAATGATCCCATCCTGTGAATATTAACCCCCATTACCTATCCTGAGGCGCATGCTCTATAATGCGCCTCGCTTTTTTCGATACCCCGATTCCGATTCGACATCAACCCGGTGGGGGAATGTATTTTCGGCATTACCGCGCAGCAGCCTGTGCGCCAAAAACGGCCGAAATTTGGCCATATTACAGGCGTTACTTCCGAGGCAAGATTGACTGCTGGCGGATCCGGATATTCCGGATGAAAAATAATGAATTTACATCGAAATGCGCTAAGCAAATCAAATGATGTTTATGCTATACTGTTGACAACAGGGCTATGAATAAATCCGGGATGGGAATTTCTGGAGAAAGCAAAGCGGTCCGGAGGGGGAAATGAGCTTATCCTATACGCCATATGTGGGGGTGTTGCTTCTCAATGGTCTGATCTCGGCAATCATAGGCTTTATTTTATTAAGTAACCGGAACATCCCCGGCAAGACCTTACTCCTATTGATTATCGCGGCCGCGGCGGAGGTGTCCCTGGCCAGCGCTTTTGAAGTTGCCTCCTTGGAAATTCCTGCCAAGGTATTTTGGGCAAAAATCGAGTACCTTGGCAATCAGAGCGGACCGGTTTTATTCCTGATGTTCGCACTGGCATATACCCACCAGGAGGAGTGGCTGACCGGCCGGAATGTTTTATTGATCTGGCTGATTCCGCTTACCACCATGCTCCTGGCGGCGACGAATGAATGGCACAAGCTGATCTGGACCAGTTTTACACGCAGCCCAGATAACAGCGCCATTCTCATCTATGGGCATGGATTTTGGTTTTATGTCTGTCTCGTATTCGGCTACCTGGCTATCCTGGCAGGCTGTATCATCCTGATCCGGGCTTCGAGACGCTCCCCGCAGCTGTACCGCCGTCAAATTGGCATCTTGTTTATCGCCGCCGTCATCCCGGGCCTGGGCAATTTGATCTACCTGACGGGTTTTACACCGATTGCAGGGCTTGATACCGCTCCCATTTCTTTCTCCGTGGCAATCCTGATCCTCTCCTTCGGCGTGTACAGGTTCAGGTTGCTGGATCTCGTCCCCATCGGCCGCGGGACCCTGATCGAGCATATGGGAGACGGCGTCATGGTGGTAGATCTTCAGGACCGGATAGCCGACATCAACCTTGCCGCTCAGAAGCTGATTGGTGTGACGTCACAGGAAGCCATTGGTCAGCCGGTCGGAACCGTGTTGAATTCCTGGCCAGCCCTGGTTCAACGCTTTCGAGATGTCGCCCAGATCCAGACCGTTGTCCGATTGGATAACGACCCACCCCGCTACCTCGACTTGAATATCAGTCTGCTGTATGACCACCGCCACCATTATACCGGTCGCCTGATCGTCTTCCGGGATATCACCAAACGCCGCCAGACGGAGGAGGCATTAGCGCGTAACATCGAAGAACTCAAGATCATCAACCGCATCAGCCTGGCGATCACATCCGGATTGGACATGGAGCGCGTACTTAAGACGCTGCTCGAGCAATGCAAGGAGGTGGCGTCGATTGACGTATTTTATGTAGCCCTATACGACGAGACGAACTCTCTGATCAATATCCCACTTTATTATGATGACGGTAAGTATGAAACAGGACCTTCCCGCGACATCAGTGAGAGCCCTGGATTGATCGGTACCATCATCAAGGATCGGAAGACCTTGTATCTGCATGATACGATCAACCCGATCACCCGCCCCTTGAAACGGAAGACGAAAGAGTTGACGGGGCCGATCATGTCTTATGTCGGTATCCCCCTGACCTTACGCGAGCGCGTGATCGGCGTGATGGCGATCGAGAACCACCATCCCAACGCATACACCGAGGATCAAATCCATCTCCTGGAACGCATCGCAGTCCAGGCTGCCATCGCCGTCGAAAACGCCCGCCTGTACGCTGAAGAGCAGCGCCTGGCGATCATCGATGAGCTGACAGGCATCTACAATTATCGCGGACTTGTGGAACTCGGCCGGCGCGAAGTGGACCGGGCCTGCCGCTTCAAGCACCCCCTTTCCGCCGTGTTCTTCGACATCGACGATTTCCGCAAGTTCAACAACACCTACAGCCACGGAACCGGCAACATCATCTTGCAGACCGTCGCCCAGCGCTGCCGCAGCATCCTGCGTTCAGTGGACGTCTTTGCCCGTTATGGCGGAGATGAATTCACCATCCTGCTGCCTGAGACCACCCTTAACGAGGCAGAAGACGTCGCCAAGCGCATTGTCGAGGAAGTCGCCAATACGAAGATCGCCACTACCTATGGAGAGCTCGGGGTGACCATCTCTGTGGGCGTCACCACGTTAAAGGAAAATATCCCGGATTTATTTGACCTGATCGAGCGGGCGAACCGGGGAGAGCTTCAGGCCAAACAAAGGAACGAAGGCAAGATTATTACCGAATTGTGATTTGAGGGATAACGAAAAAGCCCGGCCCACAGTGTCCGGACTTTTTCGTTATTTCGTACTCCCGAAAAATAATTCCCACCAGATGCGCCAGTTGGGCATCTCCTGAGCCGACTGGGTGGGCGGCGGCACGGAGGTCGGGGTGGCATTCCCGGTGGGGATGATGCCAATCGGTTTTTCATCGTCGCGCACCCAGCGCCCGTCGCGGTAAGCCCAATCCTCCACCGCCTGGGTCGAAGAGGCATAGGCAACTTTCGTGACCAAGGCCTCCTGGGTGTCCATCACCGCGGTCCCTTCCGCGCGCACCCTATCCAACTGTGAGGTCAGGCGGTTCAGCTCCTCCATGCGGCGGTTGAAATCCACAACCAGCACGACCAGGAGGATTAATCCCAGGGCGATAAACACGTGCCGCCACCTGAATTTCATGTCCTTATCTTACCCTGTCCCCATTCATTTGACAAGCCAGCCAAGCGAACGCGGCTACCATTTCCCTCCCGGGAGAAATATATGACCCAGCATAGGTAAAAAAAGACTCGCCTCGCAGCGAGTCTGTATGCCGAAGGAGGGACTTGAACCCTCACGACCTTGCGGCCACTAAGCCCTGAACCTAGCGCGTCTGCCAATTCCGCCACTTCGGCAAGCTCTGTGCAAGCACTTCGGCCTGCGGTTTGTATTTTATCTGAATCCGTCAGTTTGTCAACCTTCAAGCGGGATTTTGACTGGATGCGACCTTGCTCGCCATGTGCATACCTGAAGGGGTCGATCATTGATCTCCACCGATCCAGAACGTTTTTGGAAAAATCCGTTACAATTTGCAAAAATCATTTCTTGGAGGAAGATTGTGGACTTTTCCCTGAGTGACGAACACCGCATGGTCCAGAAGATGGTGCGTGATTTTGTCCGGAAGGAGATTGCTCCGGTGATCAAGGAATACGACCGTAAACAGGAGCCGATCCCCTTTGCCCTGACCCGTCTGGGGGAGCTGGGCATTCTCGGCCTGTGCTTTCCTGTCCATTATGGCGGTCAGGGCATGGATTACCTTTCCCTTGGCCTGGTGTGTGAAGAGCTTGAGGCGGTGGACACCTCCCTGCGCGTGGTCATGTCCGTACACACCGGGTTGTGCGCCCTGACCCTGCTCCAGTGGGGCAGCCAGACGCAGAAGGAGAAGTTCCTCGTTCCCCTGGCGCGGGGTGAGAAGATCGGCTGTGGCGCTTTCACCGAACCTGGTGCCGGGTCGGACGTCGCCGGCCTGCGAGCGACCGCCAAGCGCGAGGGCGATGTCTATATTTTGAACGGGGAAAAGATGTGGATCTCGCTGGCCTCCAAAGCGGATTATGCCATTGTGACTATGCGCAGTAATCCAGAAGCGAAAAAGAGGGCCACTGGACTCTCCACTTTTCTGGTCGATCTGCACTCCCCCGGCGTGACCCGCGGCGACCTGCACGGCAAGCTGGGGGTGCGGGCTGGCGCCACCGGCTGGATCAACTTCCAGCAGGTGCGTATCCCGGCCGAGAACCTCATCGGCGAGGAAGGCGAGGGCTTCAAGATCACCATGTCGGCCTTCGACCACGGACGCTACACCGTCGCCGCCGGCGCCACGGGGCTGATCCGCGCCTGCCTCGAGGCGGGCGTCAAGTACGCCGGGGAACGCCAGACCTTCGGAAAGCCGATCGCCGAGCACCAGCTCATCCAGGAGAAGATAGCCCGCATGGCGCAAAATTACGAAATTGCCCGCCTGCTCTACCTGCGCGCCGGTTGGATGCTCAACCAGGGCCAGCGCTGCACGCGTGAGACCTCCATCGCCAAGCGCTTCGCCGCCGAAGCCTCCTTCGCTGCCGCGGATGATGCCATCCAGATTCACGGCGCGTACGGCTACAGTGACGAGTTCGACGTGGAGCGCTACCTGCGTAATGCCCGCGGGGCGATCATCTACGAAGGCAGCGCCGAGATGCACACCCTGATCCAGGCCGGCTATGCCCTGGGCCTGCGCCAGGATAAAACCTTGCGCCACGAATTGCCCGCATACGATCCGGAGGTCTGGCAGGCATAGCAAAGCCGAGCAGGGTTGATAAAATGAACAGGGCTGGCTTTTTCCGCCAACCCTGTTTTTTCGTACCTGCAATCACTCAACCGGAGTGCAGCATGCCGCGGTCATTAATGTCGATACCCTAACGGCGGCATCGGAGAATAATCGATAAATAGAGGCAGGCTGCCGGAAAGGATGACCTTTCGAAGATCGATCCCCGAGACGAACAGGCGAGCACTACCTCCACCCCCGTCCCCGCTCGGGTTGTTGCTCCCGTGGCACTTGGCGCAGGTGGCGCTGAATACGCTGGCCGTATGGCAGTCGCGGCAGGATGCACCGCCGTGACCGACACAACTCCCGCCGCCGTCCTCGCCGCAGCCGCCGGGATGGGAGCGGTTGAAGGCGGCCGGAGTCCAGGCTGAGGTGTTGTGACAGCCAGCGCAAGCGGTCCCGAATGCCCCGGCGTGCCAGGCCGGGTCGGCGTGGCAGCCGGCGCAGGCCTTCGAAGCGTTGGTGAAATTGCCGCTGATGTGGCAGCGGCTGCAAGCCAGCGAGGCGTGCGCGCCGGTCAAGGGAAAGAACTGGCTGTGATCGAAATGCGCCGGCTGCCAGGCGTCCGTGCTGTGACACAGACCGCAATCCGTGCCATACTGGCCCTTGTGGAAATCGTCCTTGGCGTGACAGGCGTAACAAGTGGTGGGCGCGCCGACGAAGGTCAGGTCATTGTGGCAATCCGTGCAGGGGATCTGGGCGTGCTTGCCGGTCAGCTTGAAGGCCGCGGCATCGTGGTTGAAAGTCGACGGCACCCAGGCGACCGTGGTATGACAGCTGTCACAGGCCGTGCCCAACCGACCCTGGTGGGGGTCATCCTTGGCGTGGCAGGAGTTGCAGTCGGTGGGCGTGCCCTTGAAGCTCAGATCTTTGTGACAGTCCGTGCACGGGATCCCGGCATGCTTGCCGGTCAGTTTGAAAGCCGAGAGGTTGTGATCGAAGGTGGAAGGTTTCCAGCCGCTCGTCGTGTGGCAGTCAGCACACGCCACCCCCAGCTGGCCTGCATGCGCATCATCCTTGTGGTGGCAGCTATTGCAGTCCTGCGAGGTGGCGCGCATATCCGCAATGGACCTGGCGCCGGTGTGGCATTGGACGCACTTGACCTGGAGGTGTTTCCCGGTCAACGGGAACACCGCTTTGGAGTGGTCGAAGTTGTGCCCAAAGGTCTCGACCCCGTCGTGGCAGTTCAGGCAGCCGCTCCCATACGCCTGGACGTGGGACTGCATGAAACTGATATCGATCTGCTGGTGGCAGTCGCTGCAGGTCGCCAGATCGAAGCGGGTATAGCCCTGGCTGTGGCAATCGTTGCAAAGGAAAGGCGAACCGTCCGTTTTCCGAGGGTGGGCGCTCAGGGCAAAACCGACGCTGTCGTGGGCGAAGTTGATCCGGCCGATGGAGGTCAGCGCCGCCTCCGGTCCGCGGTGGTCCGGATGGCAGGCGCGGCAGGCGAGGCCGGGGTTGTCACGGTGCAGGGAACCGTGCAGGGTCGTTGGATTCTTCCACTGCTCGACCACATCCGTGTGGCAGGTCGTGCAGCGATCGGCCATGGTCGCCTGCTCCCAGAAGGCCGTATGGCAGGCCGAGCATTTCCCGTCGATGGACGCGTGTGAGGCGTAACCGTTGAGCGGCGCGCCGGCCTGGCCATTGAGCGCCCCCGGGCTGAACAGCACGCCGCCGCGCACCAGCGCCACGCCGCCCACGATCAGGGCGGTCAGGACGGCCGCCAGGACGCCGCTTCCGGTCAAGCAACCAAGACGATCCTTCATGCTCCCTCCCCGGGATGCTAATGGGCCAGGGTGACGTAATACAGGGCTGCGCCGACGTGAATGAAGGCGGCTGTGAATAGGGCCATTCCGATCGGGATGTGGATCGTGTGCCACACCGCCAGGGTCCGGCGGGCGCGAGCCAGCAGCGCGGCCTGTTGCTGGCCGGAAGGCGTATCGATCTCGGCTCCATCCAGCGTGCGCGGGATGCGGGTGTAGATATAACGTCCGACAAATCCGCTGAGGACGATGATCACGGTCAGCAGCGTGGTCACCCCGGCGAGTCCGTTGAACTTCCACGAAGTGTGCAGGAGCACAAGGTAGGATCCGATGATGCCGGTAAAGATGTGGAATTGGAGCCAGTCGGACATGCGGCCCCAGCGCGAAATCCGGCTGCGTTTACGCAGGGAGTAGAGGATTTCGGTCATCAACATCAACAGGAAACCCACGACGCCGATCAGGTGGCCGAACAGGTTCCCTGCCCTGGGGATGGCGCGCCCCCAATAAACCACGCCTGCATAGATGGCCGTGATGAGCCCAGCCGCCAGCAGGGAAAGCCACAGCTCTTTATGCCCGCGCATCGCGCCTCATCCACTGCTCCCAGAAATCTGTCAAGATCCTGCCGACGGGCGCCTCCGCACGGGTGAGCTCGGCCCGGATGGAGGTGATGTCCGTCTGGGCACTGACCAGCTCCTGCAGCGGGATCGAGAGCGCCTGGTCGCCCATCACGACCGCCCCGAGGACAGTCCGCTCGCCCAAGACCAGGCGCATGTGATTGATCTCCTGGCCGGACTCGAGCATGACCGCATTGGGCAGCGCCTGCCAGGTCTCGCTGGAGCCGCGGGCGATGCTGACTACGTCCTCGTCGCGACCGCCACCGACCCCCCCGATGATGGTGGTCAGCAGTCCCGCCAGGCGGGCAATATTGACGACCGGCGGCTTGCAAAAGGGGCGCCGCTGCCCGGTCATATTGGCAGCCGCGGCCTCGCCCTGCCGGCGGGCAGGATTCCAAAGGCTGTCCAAGGTGGACTGGCCGGTACGTGCATCGAAGACCTGGGCTACATCCCCCGCGGCAAAAATATCGGGGTCGCTTGTCTGCAGGGTTTCATCCGTCAGGATGCCACGCTCCGTTTTCAGACCGGCAGCCTGCGCCAGCTCGAGTCGCGTGCGGATGCCGATCCCGACCGCTACGATTGCGCAGCGGATAACCTCGCCCTTCGTGGTGCAAACACCGCTGACCTTTCCGCTTTGGCCGAGGATCTCGGCAGCCTCTGTCTGGTAGTGCGGCTGCACACCGTGGCGCATCAGGTGCTGCTCGACGATGCGTGATTCGATTGGATCCAGCACGTTCGACCAGTAACGGTCGCCGCGCAGGAGATAGTGGACCTTCACCCCGCGCGCGACCAGCCCCTCCACCAGTTCCATGGCCACGATGCCACCGCCGACCACGACGGCGGTCTTCCCCCGCCGGGCAATCTTGCGGATGCGCAGGGCATCTTCGAAATCATCCAGCTTGACCACGCCCTGCAAGTCCGTGCCGGGGATCTGCAGTCGCATGGCGGTTGCGCCGGTGGCAAGCAGCAGGCGGTCATATGCCAAGCGGTTGCCACCCTGCAGCTCCAGCTGGTGCTCGTCGGGCAAAATGCGGGTGGCACGTTGTTTCACCAAGCGGAGATCCAGGCTGTGCCAGTCTTTGGAGCTATAGATGTAAAGTTGCGATTCGGGAACTTCGTCGGTGAGGAAGTAAGCCAGCCCGGGCCGCGAGTAAAAGCCGTGCGGATCATCCCCGACCAGGGCGATCTCCGCCGCCGGATCCGCGCGGCGCAACGCGCCAGCCGCGGAAATGCCTGCCACGCCGGTGCCCACGATCGCATAACGTCTCACGGCTTGGCCTCGACAAAGATGTCCATCCGCTGGAAGCGTAAGACACTACGCGGGCAGCGCCGCACGCATTCGCCGCAGGTCAGACAATGGGAATCCTCGATTGCCTCCCCCAGCCAGGCATGCCGCCTGACATCGATTCCAATCGGACAATTAAACGAGCAAATACCGCACTGTACACAGCGCGAAGCCTCGGGGACGACCTGCCCGCTGACCAGTACTTCATGACGCCTCGAATCTTGTCCGAAAATATCGATCACACTCATACCCGTATTAAGTCGTCTGGAATATCATCAGGTTATGGCTTAATACTAAACCCGCTTGGTCATTTCCACAATCCGACGGGTGAATATATCCCGCCGAGCGTTAGCTCATCCAGGAGAAGATCACCCGCCTGCTCTGCCTGCACGCAGGCCGAATACTCGACCAGGGTCAGCGCTGCACGCGTATGGCCCCCATAACCAAGCACTTCGCCGCCGCGGAGGATGCCGTCCAGATTCACGGCGCGTACGGCTAGACTGACAAATTCGACGTGAAGCGATATCTGCGCAATGCCCGCGAGGCGATCCTCTACGGAAGCAGCACAGAGATGCATACCCTGATTCAGGAGCGGATGGGCGCTCTCGGAGATTTGAAACCGGCAATCCGATCTTAACGATCTTTCAGGGCGGTAACCGCACTCAAGAAAGGGCCAGCCCAGATCGTGTCGGGCAAGCATTCCCTTGATTGTGAGTGATATTACTTCGGAAAGGAATAAATGACCCCATCAGGATATTTTCCACTGACAACAAGTCCCTCCAAAAGAGTTTTCACCCGCAGCCGGCCGGACCAACCAAATTTATTTTCGAATTGCTGAGCAAGTACATCATTATGACCAAATATAACCAAAACGCCATTTCGCTCGCGGAATGCCTTTTGTACCGGGTCGGACAGATCCGTACCGTAAGGCGTGGTCTGGGCGATAAAGTCAGTGTGAATGGTCCCGGGTATTTCATAGCCCGGATGGTCCGCCCAAAAAAGGATCAGAGCTGCGTTATTCGATATAATTGGAACCTCTTTCGGTAATTCACGAAGCGCTGCCATTGTTGCGGAATTTCTCCAAAAATTACCCGCATAACCTGGCCCGGGATGGGAGGCTTGGATCACTCTGATCGAAATTGGTCCATACCAAACTAAGCAAATCACAACCATCAACCCAGGGATAAGATTCATCCAGTAGGCTTTCCTGGTTGAGAAGGCCTTTTGCCAGCAGACAATGGCTCCCAGGAGCACCAGGACGGAATTGACATAAACCGGCAGGAATTGTCGATCATCCAACCGGGCGGGTAATCCAAAAAACAGGTAGGTGAAGATGACGAAGGCGACAAATATCAAAATAGACAGGCAGGCCAGTGCAAATATCTGGAAATCTCCCTCCTCTTTAGAATAGCCAAACTGGTGATGAACTCGCCGGTTTGCAAACAAGGTCAGTAGCACGACACCGATAAAAATAACGACAACGGCTAAAAAGCGCACGCGGGATTTCAAAGTTGGAATGGCTGTCACAAACGGTATCCATCCCCAGACGACACCGAGCATGCCAGCCCGGAAGAGTTGAAATCTCTTCATTAAATATCCCCACTCGAGAGGGAAATCTTTTCCGACGGTCGGTTGGTTTATCTGGAATCGAATATACACCGCCCATAACAGGAATGGAAGACCGGCAATGGCACAATATAACAATGCGTGTTTCAAACGCTCGATAAAGCGCCCTCTCCCAAATAGCAAGACACCAACCAATCCAACAACTACTAGTGGAATCCCATCATAACGGGTTATTGGCAGTAATCCAAAAAGAATGGCGGTGGGTATTAGCCAGTAAATCGATTTGGTCTTGAAGTAACCTAATAATAAAAAGATCCCAACGACAAACAACAGGTAGAAAAGCGCCTCCGTCATAATGGTAATATAGGAGCCAAAAAAACCTGGAAAGATCACAACTAAGATGACTGCGGAGATGGATAAGTAAGGATTCTGGCTGTACCGGTAAAAAATCAACCAGAGGAATATCGTGATCAAAATTACGAAAACGATATTCAGAACACGAGCGGCCACGACCAGGTCGATCCCTGCCAGGCCGACTCCAGCCAAAGCAATCGGATAGAGAGGCGGCTGGATCGTGTTTACCCCAAAGCTCCCGTTGGGCGAAACAACACCTGGGCCGATTCCTCGAAGGATATTCCTCGCCTCGGCCAGATATCCCATCGAATCACTGGCGCCCAACGGGCCGTTGGCGGTTGCATAGATAACGCCCACTCCGGCCAGAACCGCCAAAAGGACCAGCACTGCGATCAAGACCGATCGCCTTTTCAAACTCATTGGAAACACAGGCATGCGTTTTTCCTGGACCGATGATTCCCTGGTCACTTGGGGTAATAGTAGATCGCGCCGTCCGAGTACCTGGCGCCCAAGACGAGCCCGGTAAAGAGGCTGTTCAGCCTGGCCCGGCCGGCATCTTCATATTTATTTTGGAGTTGTCCCGCAAACTCATCGCTGAAGATGACCAGGGCCGCGCCCTTCTGGCGGAAGGCAATTTGCGCCGGGTCAGAGAGATCGGACCCGTAGGGTGTGTCCCGGTGGATGAAGGCCTCCTGGAGGTTCTCCATCACATCGTACGCGGGCCGGCCAGCCCAAACCCAGATCGCATAGGAATCGTTCGAAACAATCGGCAGGGTGGCCGGGAGCTGGTTTACTGCCGCCATTGTCTCCGAGCTTCTCCAGGAATAAGCCGTCCTTCCCGCTCCTTGATGATAAGGGATGATGATGCTGTTGATCGTCGTGGGTGTGAACCAGTACAAGCCCACAAAAGCGACCAGCCACGGCAGCACCTGCAGCCAGCGTAGACGACCCTTGAACCAGGCATTTTGCCAGCAGGCCAGGGCTCCCATCCAGGCCAGCGCCAGGCCGACGTACACCGGCAAAAGCGTGCGCGGCTCGACCGGGGAAACCGGCTTCGTAAACACCAGCGTCAGCAGATAGACCACCAGATACGCGACCACCCAAAAACCGGCAATGCTGAAGAGCGGCAGCTCACGATTGTCGGTCACCTTAGAAGCGGTCCTCCGGGTCCGGTGCGCGGCAAGAAGGGTGACCGTAATCAAACCAGCAAGCGCCAGAAAGATTAACGTGTAGCGCCAGCGGAAGCGCAGCGCCCAGAGTTGATCCCCCAAGGGGATCCAACCCAGCACGATCTGGGTCACGGTCGTATAGAAGTTCACGAATCCGCCCAGGAGCACCTGACGGTCAAAAACCAGCGTCCTGCCCGTCAGTGAATGGTTGAGCGCAAAGTAGATCCACGTCTCCCAAACCAGTAAAGGCAGGCTGGCCAGTACCCCAAATGCGATGGCTCTCAACAAGCGTTCTTTCCAACCGCCGCGGAAAAAAAGCAGGATGCCCAAGGCTCCCGCCGGGATCATGGCAATGCCGATGTAGCACGTCAGGGACAGCAAGCCGCTTAAAACACCGGCCAGGACCAACCAGCGGGTAGCCCCGGTTTTCAGATATCCCAATAAACAGAAGAGACTGACCACGAAGAGAAAAATAAACAGGGGCTCGGACATTGCCGAGCTGAACATCTTGACCATATTGGGGAAGATGCCCAGCAGCACGCAAGCCGGTACGGCAAGCAGCGGTGAAGCGCTGTAACGAATGAAAATCAGGCCCGTCAGGAAAAGCGTTGCCACGAAAAGAGTGACGTTCAACCAACGCGCTGCGACCACGAGATTGACCCCCAGCCGGCCAATCACGCTTAGCACCCAGGGGAAAAAAGGTGGTTGGATGACCAGGACCCGGAAGGTGCCGTCCGCCAGATAGTAGCCGGCACCGATGCCCCGCAGTAGGTTGCGCGCGGTTGCAATGTAGGTCGCCGCATCTTGACTCCCCCATGGACCGTTGGCGGTGGCATAGATCGCCGCGGCTCCGCCGACCAGGCTGATGAGGCCGACCGCAATCAGGCTCAGGGTCCTGACGGAAACCCTTTCTAGCAACGCGCTCATCTGGAAATGACGTCTCCGATCTGAGTTGTGACATCAAATGGGAAATTATAACAGACCGACTCCCGCCCATCCTGGCTGAGAGCCGCTCAATATCTGTTCAAGTGCCAAATTCGGTAATCATCGTCGATGCGTTGGCCGCCCACTCGACTACCGTTGCTCACTTATGTTGTGGGGTCAGTTCGCCCAGGTATTCATCCTTGGACATCTGCAGATACATCCCAATGATCGTTTGCTCCATCAAATCCTTGAAGCGGCGGCGTTCCAACCCCGCCGGGTTGAGTGGGTTGTGTGCCAGCGCTTTTCCTACCTTGACATACCCGGAGGCGTGGATGGCAACCGGATAGAATTCCAGCCGTTCCCCGGTTTCCTCATAATAAATCTCAGCCAGACGGACGAAGGTGTGCTGGAAGGGCTGCATCTCCGTCACCGGATCGGTAGGCAGGCGGTTGTCCTCCGGAAAGACCATCAGGAACTTGCCCTCCCGCAGCACTTCCATGCTCATGCTCAGCGTGTCCTGCATGCGCTCGTAGTCGCCCCGGTAGACCGGCACACAGCCCAGGCCATAGAATAGCGGGACGGCAATCCGGCATAACGCCTGGGCGGCCCAGCGGCTGACGGGGGGCTTGAGGTGCAACTGGCGTTCGGTGAAATCCCCCTGCAGCCAGACGGGGGCCAGATCTTTATCCATCATGTCGGCGATGATCCAAGGATGGATGCGCAGCGGGAGAGAGCAGGCGGTGGCGATCGGTCCGGTGGCATCCAGGTGGTTGGCGACGAACACCGCCGGCCCGTGCTGGGGCAGGTTTTCCTCACCCACCAGCTCCCCTCCCCAGAGGAACAGGTCGATGACTCCGACGATCAAGTGATAGAAGGTGTCATTCATTCTTCCACCTCGTATTACATAATAGTCAATCGCGGTCGATATTGCAAGGCCTCGGCCAGATGGGCAGGCAGGATCTGTTCGCATCCGGCCAGGTCGGCGATGGTGCGTGCCAGCTTCAGCACCCGGTGATACGCTCGCGCCGAAAGCTGCATCTGGTTCATGGCCGCCTGCATCAGCGCCCGTCCGGTTTCATCCAGGGGACAGAACTTGCGCACCTCCGCCGGGCGCATGTCGGCATTGCACCTGGGAGCGACCCCGCCTCCTTCCGCCGTTGCAAACCGGACCCGCTGCCGGCCGCGCGCCGTCTCGACCCGGGCCTGCACCGCCGCGGACGGCTCGCCCAGGCGGTCGTCCGACAGCTTCTCGTACTCGACGCGCGGCACCTCGATGTGGATGTCGATGCGGTCGAGCAGCGGACCGGAGATGCGCTTCTGGTACTTGGTCACCACCATGCTCGAGCAGGTGCAGGCTCTCACCGGGTCGCCGTAATATCCGCACGGGCAGGGGTTCATGGCCGCCACCAGTCTGGAAATTGGCCGGGAAGGTCAGCGAGCCCTGGGCCCGGCTGATGGTCACGACCTTGTCCTCCATCGGCTGGCGCAGCACCTCCAGCACGCGCATCCCGAACTCGGGCAGCTCGTCCAGGAATAGAACACCGTGGTGGGCCAGGGAGATTTCCCCGGGATGCGGCCAGTTCCCGCCGCCGACCAGGCCGGCGTGGCTGATGGTGTGGTGCGGCGAGCGGAACGGGCGGTGGCGGATCAGCGGTATCTCTGGCGGAAGCTGGTCGGCCACCGAATAGATGCGGGTTACGTCCAGCGCCTCGTCAATGGACAGCTGCGGCAGGATGCCCGGGCAGGGCGCGCGCCAGCAGCGTCTTCCCCGCCCCGGGCGGTCCGATCATCAGCACGTTGTGCCCGCCGGCGGCGGCGACCTCCAGGGCGCGCTTGACGTGCTCCTGGCCTTTGATCTCGCGGAAATCGGTCGGCACCATGACCGGCACGTCCTCCACCTCAGTATACGGTTGGGGCGTGATCGGGTTGGCACCCGTCAGGTGGCGGTGGAGGGCAGCCAGGGAGGTCACAGGGAGGACCTGCAAGTCGGGGATCAAGGCGGCCTCAACCGCGTCCGCCTGCGGCACGACGATGCGCTTGAAACCGGCCGTCCGAGCCGTCGCTGCCATGGGCAGCACCCCACGCGTATGGCGCACACTTCCATCCAACGACAGCTCACCGACCACCAGCATGCCTTCGGCAGCCTCCGTCGGCAGCAGGCCGGCGTAGATCAGCACGCCCAGGGCGATGGGCAGGTCATAGGATGGGCCCTCCTTGCGCACCGAAGCAGGCGCCAGGTTGACCACCAGCCGCCGGCGCGGGAACGGGACGCCGGCGTTGCGCACCGCCGCCTGGACCCGCTCCCGGCTCTCCTGGACTGCAGCATCGGGCAGACCTACGATCGTCATCCCCGGCATGCCCTGCGTGGTGTCTACTTCGACTTCGACCACCACCCCATCCAGGCCGATGACGGCACAGGAATACACACGCGCGAGCATAAAAACAGTGTAGGCCAGTTTGAGGTGAAAGTCAATTCCCCCCTTTAGAAAATCGGTTTTTTGTAGATTTGCGAGTCACCTTGCCGGATTCTTTTTCAGCGCGAATTACGCGAATATTCTTGGGGACTCTTTATAGTCATGAGCGGCGTTGGTGCATGAATAGAAAGTGGCGTGAGACGTATAATCTTCGGTTATGCCTAACACAAAGAAGACACGCTCACGCCGGAAAGAATTATACCGTGTTCGGAACTGGTCGGAATACGACCGTGCACTGGTACAACGCGGTTCCTTGACAGTGTGGATAGCGGATGGCTTTGAAAAGGCATGGTTTTACCGGGGTCCTTTACGACGAGGTAGTCAGTTTGATTACAGTGCCCAGGCGCTTGAGATCATGCTGACCTTGAAAAATGTATTTCACTTGCCCAACCGGGCTACTGAAGGGTTCGCAAGTTCATTGTTTGGATTGCTCAAGATCGCCTTGCCTGTTCCAGATCACACGACCTTATCGAGGCGTGGAAGAACGCTAAAAGTTCGTTTGCCCAGGCGAGCCAACGGACACCTGGATCTGGTCATGGACAGCACCGGGCTCAAGATCTACGGTGAAGGAGAATGGAAAGTGCGAACGCATGGCAAATCGAAGCGGCGAATCTGGCAGAAACTCCATCTCACTCTGGATCGCCACAGCGGCGAAATTCAAGCCGCCGAACTGACCGAAGCCGGGGTCAGTGATGAGGCCATGGCGGAAGCCATGCTCATGCAAATCGAACAACCCATTGACAGCCTTGCCGCAGATGGCATTTACGACAAACGGCGTATGTACAAGAGCCTCAACCAATATGCACCTTCAGCCAGAGTGTTGATCCCACCGCGCAGGAATGCGCGCATCTGGCAACATGGTAATTCAAAAACAGAACGTCTCAAACGAGATGAGAACTTGCGCTACATTCGCAAATACGGACGTGCCGCCTGGAAAAATGATTCCGGCTATCATGGTCGCTCCCTGGCGGAAACCGCCATGTTCCGCTATAAAACCATCTTCGGCGGCCAACTTTCCACGCGCCGGATCGAAACTCAAACAAACCAGGCGATGATCCGTTGTGCAGCTCTCAACACAATGACGCATTTGGGTATGCCGCAGAGTTACAAGATCGCTTGACCGATTTTTCTTTCGGGTCGTACTTTGCCTGTTCAAATCCTATCAACCGATTCATGCACCAACGCCGTCATGAGCTATCATTTTTTCGCCTCATTCGTCTATTCGCGTTTTTCGCGTTGCTCTTTTGACTGAATTTGCCCAAGACAACATCGACTTTATGAAAGCCCTATTAGAAAATCGGGAATTAGGATTCTTCAAGCAATTATCGGGTAAGTTCAAGAGAGGATTCCGCGAGGGTAAAGAAGGAATTCTGCTGCTCCAAACGATCAACTGGTCAAACCTTACAGGGTGAATAAAAACGTCAGATCGTTGACGTTGGTCCCGGTCGGGCCAGGCTTGAGCAGGTCGTCCAGGGCGGCGAAGAAGGAATAGGAATCGTTGCGCCTCAGAGCTTCGGCCGGATGCTGCCCGAGCGCGATGGCGCGGCGATAACTCTCGCCGTTCACCACCGCCCCGGCGGCGTCGGTCGGCCCATCCTCGCCGTCGGTGGCCAGCGTCGCCAGCAGGACGCCCGGAAAGTCCGCCAGCTCGGTCACCGCCGCCAGGGCCAGCTCGGTGTTGCGCCCGCCGCGGCCGGGGTCAGGTCCCAGCGTCACGGTGGTCTCGCCGCCGGCCACAATGCAAGCCGGTGCCGGGACCGGCTGGCCGGTCTGCTTGGCCTGGCGCAGGAAGGTGGCCAGCTCGAAGGCGGCCTCCCGGGCTTCGCCCTGCAAGTCGGTGCGCAGCAGGTAGGGATGGAAACCTTCCTCCTGCGCCTGGCGGAGCGCTGCCTGGGCTGCGAGCAGGTTGCTGCCGACGATCAGGTTGCGGACCTTCGAAAAGAGAGCATCGCCCAGCTTGGGCGTCTCCGGGACGCGCTCCAGAGCCTTGAGGAGTGAGGCCGGGATTTTGTCCTGCAAGGCATAACGTTTGACCACCGCCCGCGCCTCGTCCCTGCTGCTCGGGTCGGGTGCGGTCGGCCCGGAGGCGATGGCTTCCAGCGGATTGCCGACCACGTCGGACAGGATCAGGCTGACCACGCTCGCCCCGCCCGTGAGCTTCGCCAGCCCGCCGCCTTTGACCCGGTCCAGGTGGCGGCGCAGGGTGTTGACCTCGTCGATGCGCACCCCGCAGGCCAGCAGGGCGGAGGTCAGCGCCTGCAGATCCGCCAGCGAGACACCCTCGACCGGCGCGGTCATCAACGCCGAACCGCCGCCTGAGATCAGACAGATGAGCAGGTCGTCCGGGTGCAGCGAGGTGACCAGCTCCATGACCTTCTCCCCCGCCCCCAGGCTGCGCTCGTCCGGCAGCGGGTGCCCGCCCTCCAGGAACACAATTTTTCCTTGATCCTTACGTTTTACGTTTTTTGTTTTATCCTTTTCATTTTTGGTTTTTTGTTTTTCATTCAGGTGCTTTGTGATTACCAGCCCTCCCGCCACCTGTGCCCCGATCACTTCCTCCACCGCCTCCGCCATCGCCACCGAGGCCTTGCCGATCCCGAGCAGGTACACGCCCCGGTAAGCCCCCAGGTCGTACGCCGTTCCAGCGACGATCAGGCGTTTATCTTCGCGCTTGAGATGCCGCCGCACGGCCTCACCAGGCTCGACCGCCTGCAGCCCCGCCGCCAGGATGCGGCTGACTGCCTGTCCGTCGGGGAGGGTGCGCAGGGTGCGGGTGGAGAATGCTTCGGCAGAAACCATGATCGTATGATAGCATTAAAGGGCAAAATCTACTCCGCGAAGTCGCAATGTTCGTGCCGCGACCAGGGATGGTTTCACGTGCTTCGTCCCTTCGAGGTCAATCCCAGCCAGGAATCTCTATGCCAAAACCAAAAGTCTTCGTCACCCGCCTGATCCTCGACAAAGGCCTGGACAAAATCAAGGGTTTTTGCGAAGCCGACATCTGGCCGGAGGAGCTGCCTCCTTCGCACGCGGTCCTGCTCGAGCGTGTGCGCGGCGTTGACGGCCTGCTCTGCCTGCTGACCGACCCGGTCGACGCGGCAGTGATGGACGCCGCCGGTCCGGGCCTGAAGGTGATCAGCAATCACGCCGTGGGCGTGGACAACGTCGAACTGGCTGCGGCGACCGCGCGCCGCATCCCGGTCGGCAACACGCCCGGCATCCTGACCGACGCCACCGCCGACATGACCTTTGCCCTGCTGCTGTCCGCCGCCCGGCGCGTGGTCGAGGGCGAGCGCTTCGTCCGCATCGGCAGGTGGAAGACCTGGGCCCCGTCCCTGCTGATGGGCGTCGAGCTGCATGGGGCCACCCTGGGCATCGTCGGCTTCGGGCGCATCGGACAGGCCGTCGCGCGGCGCGCGGCCGGCTTCGACATGCGCGTCCTGTTCGTCGAGCCGCGCCCGGTCTCGCCGGATCCAGACCTGTCCGCCACCCAGGTGGATTTGGAGACGTTGCTGAAGGAATCCGATTTTGTCAGTCTGCACTGTCCCCTGACCGATGAGACGCGCGGCCTGATGAATGCCGCCGCCTTCGCTCGCATGAAACCGACTGCGGTGCTGGTCAACACCTCGCGCGGCCCGGTGGTGGACCAGGGGGCCTTGTACGAAGCGCTCCACTCCGGGCGCCTTTTCGCCGCCGCCCTGGACGTCACCGACCCGGAGCCGCTCCCACCGGACAGCCCGCTGCTGACCCTGGACAACCTGATCGTCGTCCCGCACATCGCTTCTTCAAATCGTTCCACGCGCGAGAAGATGTCCCTGATGGCAGCCGAGAACCTGATCGCCGGGCTGAAAGGTCAGCACTTGCCGAACTGCGTCAACCCGGAAGTGTATTCCAATCCATAAATCGACACGAGGGATACGAAGTAATTCCCCCTTGCGGGAGGTAACTGGAGTCGACGACCCGTTTACGGTCAACCGGCAATTTTCGTGTCTCTTCGTGTGCCTTCGTGGATCACATCTTGACCGGCTTTCCAGTGCGTGCTGATTCGAGCAGGGCGACGATCGCCCTCGTGTTGGCACGGCTGTCGTCCAGGCTGACGCGCGGCGGTTTTCCCAGTAACACGGAATCCGCCAAGTCCTCCACCTCACTGACATAGTTTTCCGGCCCCTTGACCATGATCGATTTGGTCTTGCTCTGGCGCACGAGGTAGAGGGTTTCCTTCGACCCCGGGTTGAACGGCCTGGGGATGATCAGCGTCCCCGCGTCACCGACGATCTCCATGAAGACATGATATGGGACGGTAACGCTGCAGTCGAACTGGGCAACCACCTCACCGGGGAAGCGCAGTTGAGCGAAGAAGCTCTCGTCGACGCCGCTCGGACCCGTCACCTGCCAGCCAAAGACTTCCTTCGGCTCCGACCCGAGCACCGCCCGCGCGTAGCTCAACGGGTAGCAGCCCACGTCCCACAAGCTGCCGCCGCCCAATTCCGGCTTCCAGCGGTAGTCGTCGGGCTCGGTCATCAAAAAAGTAAACGAACCGCGCACCAGCCTGATCCTGCCAAGCTCACCGTCCTTGACC
Source organism: uncultured Chloroflexia bacterium (assembly GCA_963739255.1). Lineage (GTDB taxonomy): Bacteria > Chloroflexota > Anaerolineae > Anaerolineales > Villigracilaceae > UBA877. The sequence continues at coordinate 261,339 of CAVTZT010000007.1, read as the reverse complement.
ATCTCCTCAACCTTCAGCGTTTGTGTGTGAGTACGGTACATGAATGCCTCGGCCACAACCTTACCGTATTTTTTCGCCGCCGCGGCAATGGCGTCCGCCTCCTCCACGGAAAGCACCAACGGTTTTTCGCACAGCACGTGCTTGCCTGCTGCCATCGCCTGGATCGTCCATCCGGCATGCAGGTGGTTCGGCAGCGGGTTGTAGATGATGTCGATCTCCGGGTCGGCGAGCAGGGCTTCGTAGGAACCATAGGCGCGCGGGATCTTGTGCTGGCGGGCGTAGGCGTCGGCCTTGTCCTGAGTCCGGCTGGCGACGGCCAGGAGCCGGTTGCGCTTCGAGGTCCGCAGCGGCCCGATCAAGGCCTTGTTGATGCGAGCGGTGCTGAGCAGCCCCCAGTTGAGCGTCTTTTCGGACATGGTCGCCTCACTTTCACCGGCGAGTTTAGACCATTCCTCATCCACCGTCAAGTCACGTTTATTACGTTTTACGTCTTATTGTTTTTCTTTTTGCCTTATAATCCCCCCAATCCTATGGACAGACCTCCCTCGCCCCTGCGCCGCTTTTTCGCCTTCCTCGGTTGGACAGCGCCACAGCAGCTACCTACTGGCTGCCTTCCTCCTGATTTGCGGACTGATCGTCTATGTCTGGTGGCCTCTGGCGCAACAGGTGCTGGTTTATATCAATTGGGGCGGCCAGTGGTGGCGCTACTTCGATTGGCTGTTGGTGGGCATTTTCTCCGTCATGTCCCTGCTGATCATGTCACGCGCCGACCTGCGCTCGGATGCCCTGATCGTCTTCGTCGCCACCATCGGCGGTCTGGTGATCGAGGCCTGGGGCACGCAGACGAACCTGTGGTTCTACTTCACCTCCGAGCGTCCGCCCTTATGGATCGTTCCAGCCTGGCCCATCGCCACCCTTTCCATCGACCGCATCACGCGCCTGCTCATGTGGCTGACCGATCAAGTGACGACAAGGGTCCTAAAACTCTCCCCTTCGAGTACCTTTGTTTCTTTCGTGTTTAGGTTTTTTTACTGGCTGACCTTCGTCAGCTTTTACGGGCTGATGCTTTACTTTGTCGCCCCCACCTTCCACAAGACTTTCACCCTCGGATCGCTGGCTCTCTGCGCAGCCCTCATCCTGACCCCGACCGATTACCGCAAAACCTGGCTCATCTTCCTTGCCGGAGCCGGACTGGGCTACTTCCTCGAGCTGTGGGGCACCACGCGCCAGTGCTGGACTTATTACACCTACCAGACCCCACCGCTGTTTGCCGTCCTGGCTCACGGGATGGCAGCCGTGTCCTTCTGGCGGGCAGGAATGCTGGTCAGCACGATCCTTTCGAGGGTGAAGGGTTTCCTGGTCATGAAAACAAGAAGCGCCTGAACGGCGCTTCTTGTTTTTTTTTATCATTGTATATTTTATTGGCCCCCGACCTTGAAGTGCACGATCGTATCCTTCCCGGCGTCGCTGACCCACAGACCGTCGGACCCGTCGAGTGCCAGCCCGTCTGGCAGGTTGAAGCTGTCGGCACCGCCGCAGCTGCCCCAGGCGTGCAATGCCTTCCCCACCGGGGAGAACTCGATCACACGACAGGCTTCCGGGTCGGTCACGAAGCTGTTTCCAGCCGCATCGACGGCGATGAAGGGCTTGTTTTCCACCGACTGCCCGTACCAACCCTCGACCGGCCATTGGGTCACCATGGTGTAGTCCATGATGCCGGGTTCTGCGCTGAAGACCTGCACGCGCTGGTTCCAGGTGTCGCTCACATAGACCTTGCCGCTCGCATCCATCGCAATGCCCACCGGCTCATCAAACTGGCCTTCCCCCATGCCCGGACCGCCGAACTGCGAGAGCAGGTTCCCGTTCGAATCGAAGATCAGGATACGCTTGTTGCCGGTGTCGGTGACGAAGACGTGCCCCTGCGCATCCACGGCAATGCCGCGCGGACCGTAAAACCCGTCTGCGGTATCCGTCGGACCGTGCCCCCACATGGTCAGGAACTCTCCCTCGGCGCTGAACTTCTGGATGCGGTGATTCCAGGTATCGGCCACGTACACGCTTCCATCCGGCCCGACGGCTACGCCCCACGGCTCATTGAACGTTCCTCCCGGGGCGGCGCCTTTGGAAATATCCGCGAAGGTACCCCATGTGTGGAGTATTTCCCCGTTCGGGCTGAGATGCTGGATGCGGTGGTTGAGCGAATCGACGACATACAGGCTGCCGTCGGGTGCCAGGGCGATGGCGCGCGGTGACTGGAACTGGCCGGCCTCCGTTCCCTGCGTACCCAGTGTGGCATCCGGTGTGAACGGCAGGGTCAGTTCGGCGTAAGGATCTACAGGCTGGGAAACCGTCTGGGCGGCCGCGCCGTAGCTCCAGATCTGGGCTGCCACGTCCTTGCGCACGTAGAAGCGCATCCGGTCAGCAACCCCCCAGTTGGTCAATGTGAAACTGTCGTCGTTTTTCAAGGCAGCCCACTCGGTGTAATCCCGATTAAACCAGATTTGCCAGACTGCACTGGCCACCTTGGAATTGGTGAAAAAAGGACGGATGTGCAGCCAGGCATATTTCAGGTACTCAAAAAAGTTCATCGGAGGGATGGTGGTTCCCTGCCCCAATTTTGCGGTCAGGGCCGTGGTGCGCTCGTTGGAAATGGTATCCCACTTGAGGTTCCAGTAATCCTGGTTGGGCCACCACAGGCGCATGTACTCCGCCTCGACATAGTCGTTGCGCACCACCGGGGCGATCTTGTCATAATTTTCCGAGCTAACCACAATGACCGTGGCTCGCCGCAGCTCGCGCGTCGGGTTCACGTCGAAATCGATCCGGCTGGGAAAGTGGCGCATGTACCACCAGTAGGGGTAGCGGACATTATTGTCGTAAGCCACGACCAAGTCTAATCCGCCGGTCGTGCGCCTTGAGATTTCATCGATCTGGTTGAAGAGTGCCTTCGGGTCAGGGGCTCCATGGGCATAGACCAGGTATTCGAGCGGGTAGTCATAGTTGATGAACGCAGCCCGGAAGGAGGTCCGAACGGTGATGATCGCCAGCAGGCCGAAGAAAGCCAGCGCGGCAGCCTGCCCCAGGGTGCGCGCCCCCCAGGCTTTTACCTTTCCCCATACCGCCGTCTCGCCCAACCAACCGATCGTCCAGCCTGTAGCCAGGATCATCGGCATGGCAATGTGGGTGGTGAGCCAGGGCATCTTTTCACCGGCCAGTGAAAAGGCAACCAGGCTGCTGAGCGACCAGTAGGCCGTCAGCGCCACCGTGGGCACCTGGCGGGCTTCCCCTTCAGCTGTCCGGCCTGAGACGAAGGGCCGGGCCGGTTCGGACTGCCAAAGGTGTTTGAAGATGGCGATCAATGCAGCACAGATCGTCCCCAGCGCGGGCAGGAACTCGTAGACCGGGACCTGCAGGAGGGCGTAGTAATATAATGGCTGGCTGCCGCGCTCCTGGATCATCCAGTAGCTGAGCGCGCCGACAAAACCGCCGAACAAACCCACCGGATTGGTGAAAAAGGAGGTGTAGAGAACGACAAAGGGAATGTAGAACAGGGCCGCATGCAACAGCCAACGGCGCCCAAACCACCACAATCCAAGTGGGATGGCAATGCCAGCCAGGACCAGCGCGGCCACCCCCACCGCGATTTGTGTGCTCGAGTTGGTCCCCCAGGCTGCCAGGTCGAACGAACGCATCTTGTGTGCGTCCAGATACATGCTCACCAGTTTCAGCGGGAGCCCATTCAAGAGCGGCAGGATCAGCGTGCCGAGCATCATCAACAGGTCGAAGGAGCGCTCGGAGTGGACTCCCTCCCAGCCCAACCCGCGTACCACCTCCACTGCAGCGTAGACCAGCATCCCCAATCCCATCACACCCAGGACGGCTATGGCGAAGGTGGTCGGCTGATCCGGAGGCTGCTGGGAGAGGTAGAAAAAAGCCGCCGAGGCGAAGAGGACGATTGCCGCCGCCAACGCGACCAGGAAGGTCGAGCGTTTGCGTTCCTGCGGCCATTGGCGGCGGCTCAGGCTGCCGATGAAATAGACCGCCAGGAAAATCAGTTCCTCCGCTGCGAAGATGTATGAAGTTGCCTTGTCGGTGAAATGCAGGGCATTGATGAGGGTAAAGAGCAGCAGGATGCGCCTCTCCCCCTTTTCGAGGTAACGCAGCATAGTATAGATCGTCAGCATACCCCAGAAGACGATGTATGCTTCGTTACGGGCGTAACGCCCATAAAACAGCATGAAGGGGGAGATCAGGAACATGACGCCGGCTGCCAGCGCCCCGATACGCCCCAAATAGGGCCGGAAAAGCAACAGGGCCAATGCGACGGTGACGACACTGAACACCGCCGCCGGGATGCGAGACGTGAAATCCGAATCGCCGAAGAGCGTATAGGATAACGCCATCAGGTGGAATTGAAGCGGCCCATGGCTGAGCGGGTCATACTTGTAACCGTGGCCATTGTAGAGATCGTACGCGGGCACGACGTGATTGACCTCGTCATGGCTGACGGCGCGTGCTCCCAGGCCATAGAAACGCGAGACGACCGCCAACACCAGGATCAGGAGGACCAGGAGAGTCTCCCGGTTGGCAGGGATCCAGCGTTTGAGAGGGGTATCGAGTTTGGATTCGGGGGTGAATTGTGAGGGTTGCATACCCTACTATTGTACCAAACACGGCGGAAATCGATGGTGATATTCCGGCCGTGTTCCGCCTTGGCTTGCCGCCCTAGTTCTTAGGATCTACGGATATCGCAGCCTGCATTAAATTGGCCTCAGGATGATAAAGCCCGCTCTGCCGGGAAATTCGTCAGTGGTTTTTACCCACTGCCTGTGCGGCGACCGATGCGATTCCGACTTCCTCGACACCTGCAGGTGCAGGATAAACCGGGCTGGGATTTTGGATCATATCGATAAATAACGACACGATATGGGGATCAAAGATCTTCCCGGCGTTGTTCTCGATGTAACCGATGATTTCATCCTTCGCCATCGCCTTGCGATAGGGCCGATCCGAGGTGAGTGCTTCCCAATTGTCCACAATGGTGAATATCCTCGATGGAAGGGGTATCTCTTCACCTTTTAATCCCTGTGGATATCCTTTCCCGTCCCAGCGCTCATGGTGACAATAAGGAATGGGGATCGCCGTCCTTAGATAGGGAATGTTCTCGAGCATTTCTTTGGCATATAGAGGATGCCTGCGCATCAACGCCCATTCGGTTTCATCGAGCGGCCCGGGTTTGAATAATATGGAGTCCGGGATGGCCATCTTTCCAATATCGTGCAGCAGTGCCCCCCGGTAGATCAGGGTGATCTCGTCGTCTGGTAATCCCAGCAGGTAAGCCAGACGCACACACAGATTGGTCACCCGCCGACAGTGCCCCTCGGTCTCCCGGTCCCGGAATTCAAGTGCTTTGGCCCACCCCTCGAGAGTCTTGTCATACGATTCGTTCAGCAAAGCTTCGGATTGCTCAGCCCGCCTCAGGTTCAATTCCGTATTCTCCAGGGAAATCCATACCAGATAAGCCTCCGCGGCAATCAACACCACTTGGGTGATGATATCGCCGATGTCTGCGCCATAGGAGGTGTGTATCACACCTTTGATCTGCAGGAAGCCGATCAAGATCAACGAGCAGGCACTGACCAGAAAAAAGAGAAACGAGGCGCGTTTCCCGAACAGGAGACTGCCGATGAAGATGACGATTGGGTAAGCCAGCACCATGGGATCATGGATGCCCCCGCCTGTGACCAGGCTGTAAAAAACCGCCGCCAGGAAGATGGCACTCGCGATGAAGCTGAGCACCATATTATAGATCTGCTCATTGATTTGCAAACCGAGCAGGCAAAGGATCGAGAGGGTGAACAGCAGGTGCCCGGGCCGGATGGACTTCAAATAAAGGGCATCCAAGGCCAGGACCAGGCTGGTGTAAGCTACACCCAAAAGGACTGCGGTCAGCGTGCGTTTTTTTAACTTGCATTCCAACGGCGACCGTTGTGGGGATTTTATCCAATGTGGGATGAAATTTATCACGTTAGCCTCGTTGTCCTATCCTTTGTACAATATACCCTTCCACTGGATTTCTACAAACATTAAAAACATCGTTTAATAGGGTACTTTTTATCCATACATAAAATGTGTAGATTGCGGGTGAATAAGCATGCTCCGCCGCCAAAGCTGTATTTCGGATCCTCCACTAAAAAGAAAAATGCCCATCCAGGGCATTTCTCCCTTCAAGCAAGATCCTAACAATATAACCAAAACCGGGGTTTAACCCTCTCCGCTCGAACTGATTTCCCCCCAGCGCGCGTACACCGCGCTGGCGAGCAGCCGGCCGGCACTCTTCTCCACAGTGACCAGCTCGCCGCATTCCAGCCTGCCGTTGAGGCCATTGATCATTCCTTCCATGGCGTTGTAAACGTGCACCGCCGATGCCTTGACCGCGTAGACTGTCAGCACGGCAAACAGCGGCTTTAAGCTGATGACTGCGCGGCAGGCCTGCAGGAGCTCCGGCAGGGAGCGGTAGACCTCCCATACCTCGCCCTTCGGCCCGCGCCCGAACTTGGGCGGGTCAAGCAAGATCCCATCGTACTGCACCCCGCGCCGCGCCTCGCGCTGGACGAACTTCAGGGCGTCGTCCACGATCCACCGGACCGGCTTCTCCGCCAGCCCGGAGAGTACCTGGTTCTCGCGTGCCCAGGCCACGGCTTTTTTCGAGGCGTCCAGGTGGGTGACCTTGGCGCCTGCGGCAGCCGCCGCCAACGTCGCCAGGCCGGTGTAGCCGAACAGATTCAACACGTTCACCACATGGCTTTTGTTTTTTGTTTTTTGTTTTATCTTCTTGTAGACCCACTCCCAGTGTGCTGCTCCTTCGGGGAAGACGCCCAGGTGCCGTCCGGGCGTCGTCCGCGCCCAGAAGCGGATCTCCCTCACCTCGCTCCCTTCTCCCTGTGGGAGAGAGGTTGGGCTGAGGGGATACACCAGCTCCCATCTTTCCGCAACCTCTTTCTTGTACTCCCAGTGCCCGCCGCTCTCCTCCCCCGTTGGCTGGAAGGTGGCATGCGCTTCCGCCCAACGCGCGGCAGGCAGCCTCTTCCGCCACATCGCCTGAACCTCCGGTCGGACGAAGGTATACGCCCCGAAGCGCTCGAGCTTTTGCCCGTCGCCGGAATCCAGCAGCTCGTAATCTGACCAGTTGGGGGAGGCGAGCAGATTGATTTCAGGGTGGTCCATATCACCGGGTCCGCGGAAGCCTGGATCTTTTCACCCCCCTGAGCGGTAAAAGCCAAATCTGGCCGTACCAAAGGGGGAGATGGTCATATATGACCCTAACAAAAATGATACTTGCAATTTGGACTAAAAATATGCTAAAATAAGCTCGTCAGTGGGATAAAGTGGGATGAAGTGGGACGCCGGTCAAAACCCGGCGTTCAGGTTTAAGGGACGAGGTAGAACTAATGTTCTTGGGTCAGTACGTCCACTCCTTCGATGATAAGAGCCGCCTGACAGTTCCGGCCAGGTACCGGGAACTGATCGCCGACGGCGCTTTCGTTGTTCAAGGCCTGGACCGCAATCTGATGGTATTGACCCCTGCGGCTTTCGAGATCATCTACCAGCGCATCATGGCCATGAACCTGACCGACCCGACCGCCCGACTCCTGCGTCGCGTCATCCTGGGCAATGCCTCGCAATTGGATGTCGACAAGTCCGGGCGCATCCTCATCCCGCAGCAGTTGCGTGAATTTGCTGGACTGGACGGGGAGGCGGTGCTCGTCGGCCAGGGTGACTACTTCGAAATCTGGGCGCCCAAGCTGTGGCAGCAGCAGGTGAACCAGGTGCAGGATGCCGAAGCCAACACCCAACGCTTCGCTGCGCTCGATCTCAAAACTCGCTGAAATGGCGCTGACGCACCAACCCGTACTTTACCAGGAAATTATACACGCTTTACACCCCAATAGCAGAGGGCGCTATGTGGATGGGACGCTGGGTGCCGGCGGCCATGCCGCCGGGTTGTTGGCCGCCAGCGAACCGGGAGGTCTGCTCCTCGGGCTGGACGTAGACCCCCAGGCCATCCGCGTGGCAAGCCGGAATCTCGCTCCCTTCGGGGAGCGTGCCCGTATTAATCGATCATCCTACACGAGGCTGGCGGAACAGCTCGCTTCGCTCGGTTGGGACTCGGTCGACGGCATCCTGATCGACCTGGGTGCCTCCTCGCTGCAGTTCGACTCCCCCGAGCGGGGCTTCTCCTTCCAGGCCGACGGTCCGCTGGACATGCGTTTCGACCCCTCCAACCCTTTGACCGCCGCCGAGATCGTCAATACCTGGCCGGAGACCGAGCTGGCGGACGTCATCTACCGCTATGGGGAGGAACCCGCCTCCCGGCGCATCGCCCGGGCCATCGTCCAGGCCCGGCCGGTGCAAGGGACCCGCGAGCTGGCAGCGATCGTGACCAAAGTCCTCGGCCGGCACGGTTCCCACCACCCCGCCACGCAGACCTTCCAGGCGTTGCGCATCGCCGTCAACGGCGAACTCGAAGCCGTTGAGAAGGTCCTGCCGCAGGCAATCAGCGCCCTCGGGCCCGGTGGCAGGCTGGCCGTGATCACCTTCCACTCACTGGAAGACCGTCTGGTCAAGGAGTATTTTCGCCGGGAGGGCAAAGACTGCCTCTGCCCGCCCGGACAGCCGGTATGCACCTGCGGACACAAGGCCAGCCTCCGGGAGATCACCCGGCACCCGATCCGGCCGCAGGAGGCAGAAATCAAGCGCAATCCACGTGCCCGCAGTGCCAAGCTGCGGGTGGTAGAGAAAATCGGGGACTCTGCATAAGGGTCCCGACACAGAACGGAGGTACGCTACCCCCTCTTATCGTTGAGAAATCTTTGCGGATAACAACATGAACAACGTAACCAAAATCGTCCAGAAATATCGACAGGCTCCCTGGCGTGTACAACGCCAGTGGATCGGCCTGTTTTTGCTCGGGTCGGTCCTGGTCGCCATCGTGGCGGGCATCTATCTCTCCATCACCACCCGGGCGGATCTGGCTGGGCGCGAAATCCAGAACCTCAACGCCGATATCCTCGACAAGCAGCGCGAAAACGCCGACTTGGAGACAACCCTGGCCGGCCTGACCTCCACCGATGCCATGATCCAGCGGGCGCAGGCGCTCGGCTTCCACCCCGTCACCCCGCAGGATATGGTCTACGTCCTCGTTCCCGGCTATTCGCTGAAAGGGCCGGTCGACCTGAGCTCCACCCAGGCGCACCCCCTTTCCCTGATCATCCTGCCGGAGTATACCGAGTCGCTGTTCGATTGGTTTGCGCGTGAGGTCAGCGCCTCGACTCCCGTCGGAGGCCAGCCGTGAAAAACCTCCAGGCCTGGCGTTACCTGACGATCACCCTCCTGCTGGCCGGGATCAGCGTTGCCATCCTTATCCAGATGGTTCACCTCCAGACGAGCCCGGAGGCAAAAAGGATCATCGACGGGAACAATCTCTTCAACTATACCTGGCAGACTTACTACCCGGCGCGCGGTGAAATCTACGACCGCAATGGAAACCTTCTGGCTGGGAATAAAACCGTCTACGAAGTGGGCGTGGATCTCAATTCAGTTCACGACCCTACCAGCATTGCCCTGGCTGCCGAGATGTACCTGGGCGTGGACTATGCCAAGGCATTGAACGCCATCCAAAACCCGGGACGCGGCGCGGTTTACGTCGTGTTAAAGGACTATGTCCCGGCCGACAAGGCCGGCGCGCTGATCAATCTGCAAAAGCAGGTGCGCAATGATCCGACCGGGAAGAACCTGGACGGGCTGGATTTCAAACCTCACCTCGAGCGCAGCTATCCCGAAGTCAGCCTGGCTTCCAACGTCCTCGGCTTTGTCGCCCATGACGAGCGCGGATATTACGGCATCGAGGAGAAATACAACAACATCCTCGCAGGCGTCCCGGTGACCCTCCTGGTGCCGACCAACCCCAACCGCGCCGAAGAGCTGCCCGACATTCCCTCGGGCGCCACGCTGATCCTGACCATCGACCGCGAGCTCCAGGCGGCCACCGAGCAGATCCTGGATGCTGCCGTTCAAAACTCCGGGGCCACCTCCGGGACGATCATCGTCATTGACCCGCGCAATGGGGAAATCCTGGCCATGGCAACCACGCCGCGTCTGGATCCCAACGAGTTCGACCAGTATGCCAAGGTTTTCCCAGGCGACACGCCCTTCAACCGGGCCATCAGCCAGGCCTTCGAGCCGGGATCGGTCTTGAAAATCCTGACCATGGCCGGCGCCCTGGACAGTGGTTCCGTAAAACCCGAGACCACCTTCATGGACACCGGATCGTATCCATACGGCGGCACGATCGTCTATAACTGGAACCGGGGTGCCTGGGGCCTGCAGGACATGACCGGCTGCCTGGCGAACTCATTGAACGTCTGCCTGGCATGGGTTTCCACCCACATGGGCAATGACACCTTCTACACCTACATGAAGCGCTTCGGCCTCGGCCATCCCACCGGGATCGACCTGGCCGGGGAGGTCGGCGGCCGTCTCAAGCTGCCCGGCGACACCGACTGGTATCCGGTTGACCTGGCCACCAATGCCTTCGGCCAGGGCGTCGCCGTGACCTCCATCCAGATGGTCATGGGGGCTTCGGCAATCGCCAATGGCGGCAAGATGATCTACCCGCACGTGTTGTACGCCATCGTGCAGGACGGCAAGCAGCACAATCTGTCGCCCCAGATCGTCGGCACGCCGATCACCGCCGACACCGCCCACACCCTGAATGGCATGCTGGCCATCGCCCTGGAGACCGAAGGCTCGCGCGGCCTGGTTCCGGGCTACCGCATCGCCGGCAAGACCGGCACGGCTCAGATCCCCTCCCCCACCGGCGGCTACGACAGCAATCAGACTGAGGCTTCCTTCATCGGTTGGGGTCCGCTCGACAACCCCCAGTTCCTGGTCTACGTCTGGCTCGAAAAACCCAGCTCTTCGATCTGGGGCTCGATCGTCGCCGCCCCGGTCTTCAAGCAGGTGGTCCAGAAGTTTGTGGTTCTGAGGGATATCCCCCCGGATGCCATCCGGCTGCAGCAAATCAATACGCACTGAGGCTCCATGCTGACACTGGCCGACGTAATCGAAGCTTTGACAAGCACCCGCCCCGCGATGGCCGACACAGTCATCACCGAGGCGGCCATCGATTCGCGCCAGGTCATCCCCGGCTCGCTTTTCGTCGCCCTGCCCGGCGAGCACGTGGATGGGCACACATACGTCCGGGACGCCTTCCGCCGCGGGGCCTCGTTCGCGCTGATCCAGCACGAGCCGCCCGACCCGGTCCGCATCCTGGACCTGCGCAAGGGCTTCCAGCCGGATGTGCTCGCCGGTCTGGAGCTGCCCTTCTGTCTGCAGGTCGAGGACAGCCTGGCTGCCCTGCAGCAGATCGCCCGCTTCTGGCGGCGCAAGCTGGACCTGCGCGTGGTCGGCATTACCGGCAGCGTAGGGAAATCGACCACCAAGGAAATGATCGCCGAGGTGCTCGGCATGCGCTACCGCACCCTCAAAAGCCCCGGCAACCTGAACAACGAAATCGGCCTGCCGCTGAGCGTCCTGCGCCTGGGCAGCGGATACGAACGGGCCGTGCTGGAAATGGGTTTTTATGTCCCCGGCGAGATCGCCTTCCTGTGCGAGATCGCCCTGCCGCAGATCGGCGTGGTGACCAACGTGGGCACCGTCCACGCCGAGCGCGCCGGCTCGCAGGAAGCCATCGCCAAGGGCAAGGCCGAATTGGTGCAGGCCCTGCCTCCCGCCCCGCAGGGGGTTGCCGTGCTCAACTACGACGATCCCTGGGTAAAGCCCATGGCCCTTCAGACCAAGGCCCGGGTTTTCTACTACGGCCTCGACCCTACCGCCGACCTGTGGGCGGACGAGGTGGAAGGCCTCGGATTGGACGGCATCCGCTTCCGCCTGCATTACGGCGAGGAAGCCCTGCACGTCCATATCCCGCTCATCGGCCAGCACTCTGTCCACACCGCATTGCGGGCGGCGGCCGTGGGCCTGGTCGACGGGCTCACCTGGCAGGAGATCCTGGACGGATTGCACCGCGGGCACACCCAGCTGCGCCTGGTGGCCGTACGCAGCGAGAACGGCGCCTTGCTTCTGGACGACACCTACAATGCCTCCCCCGAGTCCATGCTGGCGGCGCTCAACCTGCTGGCCGAGCTGGACGGGCACAAAATCGCCGTACTGGGCGACATGCTCGAGCTCGGGCCATACGAAAACCAGGGCCACGAGATGGTGGGCGTGCGGGCGGCCGAGATCGCCGACCACCTGGTCACGGTGGGAGCGCGCGGCCACCTGATCGCCACCTCGGCGCGGCGGGCTGGCCTGAGCTCCAACGAAGTGACCGAATTCGACGACACGAACGACGCCATTGCCTACCTGAGCCGGTCCCTGAACGAAAAGGACGTCGTGCTGGTCAAGGGATCGCATGCCGTGCACATGGACCGCATCGTGGCAGCTCTGGAGGTACCCGCATGAAAGAATCCGCTCTGGCGCTCAGCCTGGCCGGGCTGGCCTTCATGATGACCGTCATCTGGGGCGGGCCGCTGCTGCGCATCCTGCGCCATTTCGGGATCGGCAAGCAGATCCGCGTGGAGGAGCCGGGCGGGCACTTCGTCAAGATGGGCACGCCGACCATGGGCGGCATCATGATCCTCCTGCCGGTCATCCTGCTGACCGTCATGCTCAACGCGGTCAGCCTGATCGGCATGAGGCTGCTGGGCAAATCGGTCCTGGTACCGATGGCTGCCCTGCTCGGTTACTCACTGCTCGGGGCCCTGGACGACTGGGAAGGCATCCGCGGCAAGCACAAGGGCTCGGGCATGCGCATCCGCACCAAGTTCCTGCTCCAGATCCTGCTGGCGGTCGCCCTGGCGTTCGTCCTGCGTTACGTACTGGACGTCCCCGATCTGTATCTTCCGGGCATCCGTTTCGAGATCAACCTGGGTATTTTATACATCCCGATCGCCACGTTCATTATCGTGGCTGCCACCAACGCGGTCAATTTCACCGACGGGCTGGACGGGCTGGCCGGGCTGATCTCGGCGACCATCTTCGCCGCCTACGGCTTCATTGCCCTGCTGCAGGGGCAGGTGTTCGTCGGCAGATTTTGTTTCACGATGGTAGGCGCCCTGTTCGGCTTCCTGTGGTTCAACGTCCATCCCGCTCAGCTCTTCATGGGCGACACCGGCGCCCTCTCACTGGGAGCCACCATCGGCGTGGTCGCCCTGATGACCGGTCAATGGGGCCTGCTGCCGGTCATCGCGGTCATCCCGGTCAGCGAAGCCTTGAGCGACGTGATCCAGATCATTTACTTCAGAATGACGCACGGGCGGCGCATCTTCAAGATGGCGCCCCTGCATCTGCACTTCGAGCTGCTCGGCTGGTCCGAGACCCAGATCGTGCAGCGCTTCTGGCTGATCGGCCTGCTGGCCGCCATGCTGGGTGTCGGCCTGGCGATGGTGTAGCAACGGCATGAAAACGGACTGGAACGGCAAACGCGTGACCATTCTCGGAGGCGCCCGCCAGGGACAGGCGGCGGCGCGCTGGCTGGTCCGCCACGGCGCGGTCGTGACCCTGAACGACCGCCGCACCCCCGAGCAGATGGCTTCCGCCCGAGCCGCCCTGGCCGACCTCCCGCTGACCTGGGTGCTGGGCAGCCACCCGCTCGAACTGCTCGATACGACCGACGTGCTGTGTCTCTCCGGCGGCGTGCCGCTGGACAACCCACTGGTGGTTGAGGCAGGCAGGCGCGGCCTGCCCCTGACCAACGATACGCAGGTCTTCATGGAAGTCGTCCCCTGCCGGACCGTGGGCATCACCGGCTCGGCGGGCAAGACCACTACCACCTCCCTGGTCGGGCAGATGGCGGGCGCCGCCCTGGGCGAGAAAGCCTACGTCGGCGGCAACATCGGCGACCCGCTGCTCAACCATGTGGACGGGATGAAGGCCGACGACCTGGCCATCCTGGAGATCTCCAGCTTCCAGCTCGAGCAGATGACCCTCTCCCCGAACCTGGCGGCCGTCCTGAACATCACGCCCAACCACCTCGACCGCCACGGCACGATGGAAGCTTACACCGCCGTCAAGCGGCGCATCCTAGACTTCCAGGGCAGCGGGGACACCGCGGTCCTGTGCCGCGAGGACCCCGGCTCGTGGAACCTGCGCCAGACGGTGCACGGCGGGCTGGTCTCGTTCGGCTTCGGGCCGCTGCAGGGCAAGGAGGACGGCACCTTCGTCCAGGACGGCATCCTGCACCTGCGCCAGCGCGGGATCGAGATCCCGCTGCTGCAGGAACAAAAAATCCAACTGCGCGGGCGCCACAACGTAATGAACGTCCTGGCGGCGTTCGCCGTCGGCCACGCCGCCGGCCTGGCGCTGGACGCCATGCTGACTGCGGCCGAAGGATTCCGCGGCGTGGCCCACCGCCTGGAGTTCGTCCGCTCCTGGCACGGATCGGCATGGTACAACGACTCGATCGCCACCGCCCCTGAGCGCACGATCGCCGCCATCCACTCCTTCGACGAGCCGCTCGTGCTCCTGCTGGGCGGCCGGGACAAGGACCTACCCTGGGAGGAGCTGGCCGGTCTGGTGCGCCAGCGCGTGGATCACGTCATCCTTTTCGGCGAGGCGGCGGACAAGATCGCGTCTGCACTCGGCAAACCGGCCCCGGGCCAGCGCCCGTACACGCTGGAGCGCTGCCGCAGGCTCGAGCAGGCCGTCCAGGCTGCGGCGGCGGTGGCCGAAAGCGGCGATGTCGTGCTGCTCGCCCCGGGCGGCACCAGTTTCGATGAGTTTAATGACTTCGAGGAACGTGGAGAGGCTTTTCGAAAATGGGTATCGGTACTTTCGTGAACCAGAACTCCAGTCCGACCCGGCCTGCCCCGGCACGCCCCGGTCGGAAATCCAACGGCGACCTGATCCTGGTGGCGGCGGTCATCGCGCTGTCCATTTTCGGCCTGCTGATGTTGTACTCGGCCAGCACCGACTTCTCCCTGCAGATCTACGGCGCGCCGATGTACATGTTCAACAAGCAGGTCGGCTTCCTGGTGGTCGGCGGGGTCGCGGCAATCGTCCTTTCCCGCCTCGACTATCACCTGTGGCGTCGTTTCGCCATCCCGCTGATGGGCATGACCGTCGTGCTGCTGATCGCCGTCCTGTTCAACAATGAAGTCCGCCTGGGCGCCGTGCGCAGCTTCTTCGGCGGCTCGGTGCAGCCCTCCGAGCTGGCCAAGCTGTCCACGGTCATCTACTTATCCATCTGGCTGTACAGCAAACGCGACAACCTGCACGACGTGCAGCTGGGTCTGGTCCCGCTGGCTTTGATCCTGGGCGGGATCGGCGGCCTGATCTACCTGGAGCCGGATCTGAGCGCCACGGCGATGATCTTCATCCTGGGTGGGCTGCTCTTCTTCCTGGCGGGCGGCGAGCTGCGCCAGATCGTGCTCTTCCTGCTGGTGGCGCTGGTCGGCGGCTGGATCGTGATCCAGCTCAGCTCCACCGGGCGGGCGCGCATATCCTCGTACATCGCCGGGCTCAAGGACCCGCTGCAATCCAACTACCAGGTGCTGCGCTCGCTGGGCGCCATCGTCCACGGCGGCTGGTTCGGGGTCGGGATCGGGCGCGCCGGCTCGAAGCTGACCGGCCTGCCGGTGGCGGCGACGGACAGCATCTTCGCCGTGATCGTCGAGGAGCTCGGGTTCTTCGGCGCCCTGGCGTTGGCCGGGTTGTATGCGATGCTGCTGTGGCGTGGTTTCAAGATCGCCACGCAGGCACCCGACTCGCTCGGTTCGGTCATGGCTGCCGGCATAACGTTCTGGATTGTCATGGAAGCCCTGATGAATATGGGCGTGATGGTCGGTCTTTTCCCTGCCGCCGGCAATGCGCTGCCGTTTTTCAGCGCAGGCGGCTCGAACCTGGTCTCTTCGCTTGCCGGGATCGGCATTCTGGTCAACATCTCCCGCCAAGGCGTGCCGGGCAAGCCGGCCGTGCGCGCCGTCCCGGAGGCCAAAATCGAAGAACGGAGGTCGTTCAGTGCGTCTTTTGATCTGCGCCGGCGGGACCGGCGGCGGCGTCAATCCCGCCCTCGCCGTCCTTGACGCTCTCGAGCAGGAAAATGTCTCCGCTCCGCAGGGCCCGCAGCCGATGATCGAGACGCTGTGGGTCGGTGCGAAGGGCGGCATGGAAGCCGGACTCGTGGAAAGAGTGGGCATTCCCTTCACGTCCATCCCCGCCTCCGGCATCCACGGCGTGGGCTGGAAGGCAGTGCCAGGCAACTTGGCCCGGCTGGTACACGGCGCGTTTCCTCCCGCCAGATCCTGGGCCAGTTCAAGCCCGACGTGCTTTTCTTCACCGGCGGTTACGTAGCCGTCCCCGTGGCGATGGCCGGCTGGCGGGTGCCGTCCCTCTTATACGTTCCGGACATCGAACCCGGCCTGGCACTCAGGACCCTGGCCCGCTTCGCCGACCGCATCGCCGTAACCGCCGAGGATTCTGGGCGCTATTTCAAAAACAAGGAGCGCATCGTCGTGACCGGTTATCCAACCCGGGCTGCGCTGTCCGGCTGGGAGCGGCAGGCAGCGCGCAAGACCCTGGGGCTGTCCGACGAAGCCCCGGTCCTGCTGATCACCGGCGGGAGCAAGGGCGCCCGGACGATCAACAACCCCGTGCTGACCCACCTCCCCGAGCTGCTGGCCATCGCCCAGGTGGTGCACGTCACCGGCGAGCTGGACTGGCTGGACATCCAGGCCAAGACCAAAGCCCTGCCCCCCGAGCTGGCCGGCCGCTACCATGCCTTCCCGTACCTGCACGAGCAGATGGGCGCCACACTGGCTGCCGCCGACCTGGCCCTCTCACGTGCCGGCGCCTCGACCCTGGGTGAATACCCGCTCTACGGCCTGCCGGCCATCCTGGTCCCCTACCCTTTCGCCTGGCGCTATCAGATCGTCAACGCCGGTTACCTGGTCCAGCACGGAGCGGCCGTCATCATCGAGAACGAGTACCTGCCCGGCCAGCTCCTGCCGACCGTGAGCGACTTGCTGAAGGATCCGGTCAAGTTGAACTCGATGCGCGCCGCCATGCAAAGCCTGTCCCATCCCGATGCAGCCAAGGAGATCGGCAAACTGATCCTGTCGCTGGCGGAGAAGAGGAGCAAAGACCGTGGTTAGCCTGACCTTCATCTTCTGGATGTACGTGGTCTTATTCGCCGTCATCGGCGGGATGCGCGGCTGGGCCAAGGAAATCCTGGTCAGCTTCAGCGTCATCCTGGCGCTGACTCTGACCAGCCTGCTGGATCACTATGTGCCCTTCGTGCGCGACATCCTGGGGAAGGACAGCCCGGTGCTCTACTTCTGGTTGCGCGCGCTCATCCTGTGCATGCTGGTCTTCTTCGGATACCAGACGCCCAACATCTCGCGCTTTGCCCCCAAGATGACGCGCGAGAAGTTCCAGGACATCCTGCTGGGCGTCGTCCTGGGTGCCCTGAACGGTTACCTGATCGCCGGGACGATCTGGTTCTACCTGCACGACGCCAATTATCCGTTCCCCCTGATCACCCCCCCGGACGGCAATACCCCGCTTGGCAAGGCGGCCCTGGCGCTGCTCCAGTACATGCCCCCCCGTGTCCTGGGCATCCCGGCCATTTATTTCGCCGTCGTTCTTGCGTTCATCTTCGTGATTGTTGTCTTTGTGTAGGCCTATGACACACGTGCATTTGATCGGCATCGGCGGTACTGGTCTCTCGGCCATCGCCCGGATCCTGCTCGAAACGGGATCCACGGTGACCGGGTCCGACCGCGTCGAATTCCCCTACGTGCGCGACCTGCGCGCCGCCGGCGCGACCATCAGCCTCGGCCACCGCCCGGAGAACGTGACCGGTGCCGACCTGGTGGTGCGCTCGTCGGCCATCCCCGACGACAATCCCGAGGTCGTCGCCGCACGCGCCGCCGGGATCCCGGTGCTCAAGCGCGCCGATTTCCTCGGCAGCCTGATGGAAGGCAAAACCGGCATTGCCGTGGCTGGCACGCACGGCAAGACGACCACCACGGCCATGATCGCCTGGATTCTCTCCGCCCTGAAGCAGGACCCGACCTTCATCGTCGGCGGCACGTTGACCAACCTGAGCGTCAACGCCCGCGCCGGAAATGGTCCTGTGTTCGTTATTGAAGCCGACGAGTATGACCGCACCTTCCTCGGCCTCAAACCGCAGATCGAGGTGGTGACCAACGTCGAGCACGACCACCCCGACTGCTATCCGACCGCGGCGGACTTCCAGGCGGCGTTCGAGGATTTCGTCAGGCTCCTGCCGGCTGGCGGGACGCTGGTCACCTGTGCGGAGGACCCGGGCGCCAGCCAGTTGATCGTCGAGGCCGGGAAGCTGGACAGGAACGTGCTGGCCTACGGCGTGCGCCCGACGGTCACCGGCGGGCTGTTCATGATGGATACCTATGCCGAGGTGGTGGTGCACAACGACCGGGGCGGTTACACCTTCAGCGCCTCCGTCCTGGGCCATTCCTGCTCGGTCATGCTGCAGGTGCCCGGCATGCACAACGTGCGCAATGGGCTGGCTGCGCTGACGGTCGTCGCCCTGCTCGGTTTACCGCTGGAGGCTGCCAGTCAGGCCCTGGGAGACTTCTCCGGGACGAGGCGCAGGTTCGAGGTGCGCGGCGAGGCAGGCGGCGTGGTGGTGATCGATGATTACGCCCACCATCCCACCGAGATCCGTGCCACGCTGGCTGCGGCGCGGGCGCGTTACTTCGGCAGGCGCATCTGGGCCGTCTGGCAGCCGCACACCTACTCGCGCACGCGTACGCTTTTGACTTCGTTCGCCAGCGCGTTCGACGATGCCGACGAGGTGATCGTCACCGAAATCTACGCCGCCCGTGAAGCCAGGCAGGATTTCTCCGCCGAGGAGGTGGTCAAAACCATGTCGCATCCTGCGGCTCATTTCATCCCCGAACTGTCCGACGTGAGCAATTATCTCCTTTCTCATTTACATTCCGGCGACGTGCTGCTCGTGCTATCCGCCGGAGACGCCGACCAGGTCAGCACACAGGTGCTGGCTCGCCTTTAAGAAAGGACGGTTCGAAATGTTGGAATTGAAAGAGGAAACCCGCCTGTACGAATCAGAGACTGTCGCCCTGCCCTCCATCCGGGTCGTGCTCGGAGAAGTTCCCAATCCCGACCCGGTCAAGCGCCGCAGCACCCCCAAGACAAGGCATCCACGGGGGCGCGAGATGGCCGATATCGTCCGGCGCATCATCGCCCATATCGAAGGGATGTAGACAGCCTCACCCGGTAAATATTTACCGACCCAGAGCAGTATTTATGGATCCCGCCACCCTCTCCACCCTCCGCTCGACCTTCGACGACCGCCTGCAGGAAAACGCCCTGCTCTCCAGCTATACCTCGGCGCGCATCGGCGGACCGGCGGATCTCCTGCTGCTGGTGCGCAGCGCGGACGAGCTGGCGCAGGCAGCCCGGCTGCTGTGGGAAAAGGACGTGCCTTTCCTGCTCCTGGGAGGAGGCTCGAACGTGCTGGTCAGCGACCGGGGCGTGCGCGGCGCGGTGATCATCAACCGGGCGCGCAAGGTGACCGTCGACGCACAGTCCGAGCCGCCTTGCATCACGGCCGAATCCGGCGCCACGCTCAACGACCTGGCCCGGCGGGCGGCGCGTTCCGGCCTTTCCGGGGTGGAATGGGCAGCCACCGTCCCCGGTTCCCTGGGCGGCGCGGTGTACGGCAACGCCGGGGCCTTCGACGGCGACATCGCCGCCAACCTGGTCTCGACCGAGCTGATCCACCGGCAGGCCGGGCACCAGACCTGGCCGGCGGAGAGGCTGAAATACAACTACCGCACCAGCCTGCTCAAGCGGCAACACCTCCCGGTCGTCATCCTTTCCGCCACGTTGGCCCTGGAACACGGCGACAAGGCCGCCATCCAGGCCAGAATGGACCTGTTCTCCGACCAGCGGCGCTCCACGCAGCCGCCCGGCGCCAGCCTGGGGTCGATGTTCAAGAACCCGCCCGGAGACTTCGCCGGAAGGTTGATCGAGTCCGCCGGCTTGAAAGGCAAACGCATCGGCAATGCCGAGATCAGCCCGGTGCACGCCAACTTCTTCATCAATCATGGCCGGACCAAGGCAGTAGATATCAAAGCCTTGATCGACCTGGCCCAGGAGTTGGTCCATGAGAAATTTGGCGTAAGGTTGGAACTGGAAATCGAATTGATCGGCGAATGGTGAATATCAAGGTGTAACTTGCCGGAGATGCTATGAACTATCAGGAATGGGAAATAACCGTGCCCGCCACGATCAAAACAGACTTGCTCTGGAATCTGAGTGCTTACCGTCTCGCCCTGTTCCTGGGAGACCTTGCCCGTCACGATATGGCGAAACTCTTGCAGGATAGCAGGACGAAAGGCGTCGCTTCCCAGCTATACGAGGCGGTCGGTTCGATCAGGGCAAAAATCACCGAAGGTCACTCCTGTGATATCGGCAGGGAGCGGGCACACTGTTACAAATACGCCCTCGGTTTTACTTGCGAGAGCCGGCATTGGTACGCGAAAAGCTGCCAAGTGCTGGGAGAAGCGATCACGAACCAACGCCTGGAACTGCTCGATGAAATCGTCCGCTTGTTGTTTGCCATGATCCCCCAGCAACACAAAAGCGACGTCCGGGAAGAGCAGGACGAGTTTCAAGCGGGCGATCCGGAATATCTGGTGCAAAATGTGCCTGTTCTCTGACCATTACGCTATCCTGCTTTACTTTTTACGGATCACCTGTTCATAAGATAGACCACCACGATGACGAAGACTCCTTCCACCCGCACCAAGATCGTCGTCCTCTTCGGCGGCCGCTCCGGCGAGCACGAGGTTTCCTTGGAGTCCGCCAAGTCGGTCCTGGCAGTGCTGGATCCGGCGCGCTACGAAGTCATCCAGGTGGGGATCACCCACGAAGGCACCTGGCTGACCGGCAGGAACGCCCGCGAAGCCCTGGAGAAAGGGAACACCGAGGAGCTGCTTCCGTGCACCATCCTGCCCGACCCGTCCCGGCCCGGCCTTTACGTTTTACGGGTTGCCAAAAGCGGCACGCTGCTCGAACACACCACGGATATCGATGTCGTCTTCCCCGTCCTGCACGGCACGTTCGGCGAGGACGGCACCCTGCAGGGTATGCTCGAGATGGCCGACCTGGCCTACGTCGGCGCCGGGGTCACCGGCTCCGCGGTCGGCATGGACAAGGCCGTCTTCAAGGAAGTGATGCGCGCCATCGGCATCCCCACTGTCGCCTCGCTCCTCGTGCTGCGCAGCGAGATCGAAAAGGACATGCAGGACGTCCTGGCGCACGCCGAGGCCGTGGCCCCCTACCCGCTGTTCGTCAAGCCTGTCAACCTGGGCTCCTCGGTCGGGATCAGCAAGTGCAGCAGCCGCTCCGACCTGAGCGAGGGACTGATGGAAGCCGCGGCTTTTGACCGGCGTGTGCTGGTCGAGCGCGGCGTGGACGCCCGCGAGATCGAGGTCAGCGTGCTGGGCAACGACGACGCGCGCGCCTCCGTCCCCGGCGAGATCCTGCCCAGCCGTGAGTTCTACTCCTACGAATCCAAATACGTGGACGGGACCTCCGGCCTGGTCATCCCGGCGCCGCTTCCGGCGGAGACCTCGGAGAAGATCCGGGAGATGGCCGTCACTGCTTACAAAGCCATCGACTGCGCCGGCATGGCGCGGGTCGACTTCTTCGTCGAAAAAACCACGGGAGAAATCTACCTGAACGAACTCAACACCATCCCCGGCTTCACCAGCATCAGCATGTACCCCAAGTTGTGGGAGGCCACCGGTCTGTCCTACCCCCAACTGGTCGACCGCCTGGTCGAGCTGGCCCTCAAGCGCAAGTCCGAGCGCGACCACACCGAGCGCCGGTTCCGGAGGGAGGCATGACCACCAAGGCTGACCTCTCCCGGTCGCAGTTCGTCCGGCAGCGGCGCACGTCGCGCCTCGGCCAGCTGCTCGGTCAGAAAACCCCTGCCAAGAAGCCGGTCCAGCCGGCCAAGCACAGCCATCGGCCTGAGGCAGCCCACCCGCGCCCGACCCAGCCTGTGCGGGAGGCGCGCACTTACCGGCAGGGCGGCGCCCAGCACTACGCCATCAGCCTGGGCCGCGCCGACGTGCGCGCTCCGGCCCTGTCGCTGCCGCAGCTCGGCACGCGCTGGCTCTCCGGCGCGGCAACCGCCCTGCTGGTCTTCATCCTCTACACGCTGTGGACCTCCTCAACTTTCGTCGTGGTCGGTGCGGAGATCCACGGCAACCAGCGCCTGGGAGCCACGGAGATCAACGCCGCCCTGCAGATGGCCGGCCAGCCGATCTTCAAGGCAATCCCGGCGCAGATCGTCGCCAACCTGCGCAACGACTACCCCGACCTGGCCTTGGTGCGCGTCCACGTGGGCATCCCCAACCGCCTGGTCGTGGACCTGGTCGAACGTCAGCCCGTGCTCGCCTGGACACAGGGCGACACCACCCACTGGATCGACGCCCAGGGCGTGGCCTTTCCCCCGCGCGGCAGCGTGGCGGGGCTGATCCCGGTCAAGGCGGACGGGGCACCGCCCCAGGTCCAGACCGATCCGGCGACGCCGCTCTTCGAGCGCCCGTTCGTGGCACCGGAGGTGGTCAAGGCCCTGGCAGCTTTGTACCCCTACCTGCCCCAGGGAGTCGCGATGACCTACGACCCGACCTACGGCATCGGCTGGCAGGAGACGCACAGCTGGTCGGTCTATTTCGGCCAGACCACGGACGACATCCTGATGAAGCTGCAGATCTATCAGGCCATCGTCGCCACCCTTACCCAACAGGGCATCCAGCCCACGCTGATCAGCGTCGCCTACCTGGATGCGCCATTCTACAAGTAACCTATGGACGAAATTGTCGTTGGCATTGACGTCGGCACGACCAAAGTCTGCACCCTGGTGGGGCGGGTGGAAGAAAAAGCCATCCGCATCCTGGGCGTGGGCATCGAGCCGTCCGAAGGCATCAAGAAGGGTGTGATCGTCGACCTGGCCGCTGCCTCGCAGGCGATCACGCGTTCGGTGGAGAAGGCCGAGCAGACCTCCGGGGTCGAGATCACCGGGGCGCTCGTCAGCCTGGCGGGCGCGCACGTCTCGTCGATCAACAGCCGGGGCGTGGTGGGCGTATCGGGCGAGGCGATCGACGAGGTCGACATCGCCCGCGCCCTGGACGCTGCCCGGGCAATCGCCATCCCGCACAACCGCGAGATCATTCACATCATCCAGCGGGGCTTCGTGGTCGACGGGCAGGACGGCATCAGCACGCCCGTCGGCATGCACGGCTATCGCCTGGAGGTGGAGGCGCACATCATCACCGCCGCCGAGGCCACCGTCGAGAACCTGCGCGAGTGCGTCGGTTCGGCGGGCGTGGAGGTGCTGCAGTTCGTGCTCAACCCGCTGGCCTCCGGCGACGTGGTCCTGACCGACACCGAGCGCCAGATGGGCGTGGCGGTGTGCGACATCGGCGGCGGGACCACCGACCTGGCCATGTACGTGGACGGCCACGTCTGGCACACCATGGTGCTGGCGGTCGGCGGCAACCACATCACCAACGACATCGCCCACGGGCTGCGCCTGCCGATCTCCCAGGCCGAGGAGATCAAGAAGAAGCACGGCTATGCCCTCAAGTCCGGCGTGGGTGCCGAGGAGTACTTCAACACCAGGGCTTTCGGCGAGGAACAGCCGGTGCAGCTCAGCCGCTACGACCTGGCGCACATCATCGAAGCGCGCGTCGAGGAGATCTTCTCCCTGACGCTGCAGGAGATCAAGCGCTCCGGCTACGACGGCTTGCTCCCGGCCGGCATGGTCCTGACCGGCGGCACGAGTGCCCTGCCAGGCATTCGCCAGCTCGCCAGCCAGGTGCTCGGCCTGCCCGTGCGCACGGCGGCGCCGGAGAACCTGGTCGGCCTGGTCGACCAGTTGAAGAGCCCGGCCTATTCCACCAGCGTGGGCCTGCTGCGCTGGGCCGCAGCCATGAGCGACGACATCCTGCCATCCGGGCGCGGTCGGTCGCGCTCCCATCCCAGAGGAGAGATCAAAGTGAACCTCGATCCCGTCAAAAACCTGTTCAAACGACTGCTGCCCTAGGAGGTGCACTTATGTCCTACACCGTTACCCAACCATCACCGGGCTTAGCCATTACCGGATTATTCATTCTCATATAGGAGGACCATTATGGACGCCAGAAAGAACCAAGCAGAGACCTTTGCCCGCATCAAAGTCGTCGGCGTCGGCGGCGGCGGTACGAACGCCGTCAACCGCATGATCGATGAAGGCATCCAAGGCGTGGAGTTCATCGCCATCAATACCGATGCGCAGGCGCTGATGCTGTCCAAGGCCCCCACCCGGGTGCGCATCGGCGACAAGCTGACGCGCGGCCTGGGCGCCGGCGGCGACCCGGAGATCGGCCGCAAGGCGGCCGAGGAATCCGCCGAGGACCTGTACAACGTGCTCAAAGGCGCCGACATGGTCTTCGTCACCGCCGGCATGGGCGGCGGCACCGGCACCGGCGCGGCCCCGATCGTGGCCCAGATCGCCAAGGAAGTCGGCGCGCTGACCATCGGCGTGGTCACCCGCCCGTTCACCTTCGAGGGCAACAAGCGCATGTCAGTCCTGCCGAGGCAGGCATGGCCAAGCTCAAGGAACACGCCGATACGCTGATCGTCATCCCCAACGACCGCCTGCTGCAGATCATGGACAAGCGCGCCAGCCTGCAGGATTCCTTCCGCATGGCCGACGACGTTCTGCGCCAGGGCATCCAGGGCATCTCCGAGCTGATCACCGTCCCCGGCCTGATCAACCTGGACTTCGCCGACGTGCGCGCCATCATGCGCGAGGGCGGCGCGGCGCTGATGGCGGTCGGCAACGCCTCCGGCGAGGATCGCGCCCGCGTGGCCGCCGAGCAGGCCATCTCCAGCCAGCTGCTCGACATCACCATCGACGGGGCGCGCGGCGTGCTCTTCAACGTGACCGGCGGCCCGAGCCTGACCCTGTTCGAGGTCAACCAGGCGGCGGCCATCATCCGCGAGACGGCGCACCCGGACGTGAACTTGATCTTCGGCGCGGTCATCGACCCGGAGATGGGCGACGAGATCCGCATTACGGTCATCGCCACCGGCTTCGAGCGTTCCGGCATGCCGCGGCGCATCGTCACCAACCGCAACATCAACCGCAGTGAACAGAGGCTCGCACAGCGCCCGCTGGAAAATGTCAGCGTGGATGCACAGACCGGGACGGCAACGCATAACGGTGAATTCAAGACGCAGACCTACAACACCGACGACCTGGATATCCCGACCTTCTTACGCAATCGCAAATAAACGGTGGGCGTAGCACGCGCACGAGCAAACTTCCCGCCGGGTGTGCGGGAAGTTTGCTGTTTAAGTTATCAACCACAGACACTTGCGCCTGCACGAGCAGCACGTGCAAGTGCAGGTGTGAATACAGAAAAACATAGAGGGAGGATAAACTTTCAGCCAAAAAGGATATCCATCGAATTTACATACCTTGCCATTAAAGCTTTTAAGAATCCCCTTCATCTGTGTTTATCTGTGGTTCCATTCCACCAGATTGCAGCGGCGGTTCCCAATGTCCGCAGCTGCCGGCGCAGGATGAGCAGCACGATGAGTCCGCCGATCCCAAACAGGGTATCGACCCCCCTCCAGAAGAGCGGGATGCCCCGGATGGCGCCGAAGAGGATGGCGAACGGAAGCACCGCCAGGCAGGCGCAGATGCCGTAGGTGATGACCCAGGTGTGCCGCAGCGGGTCGCGCACGGCCATCAGGAAAGGAATGGAGATGATGAAGTGCCCGAAGGCGAGCCAGTCGTACCCGTAGGCCAGGAAGGGATACCGGTCATAGGTCACCTCAATGGCCTGGTGGACCTGGCTCAACCAGCTTGCCATGGAGGGCCACAGACCGGACAGGAGGGACCCCGGGCCATAGAGGGGTTCGAGCAGTCGCAGGCCCTGACGGGCGAAGATGGCGGTCGCCCCGCTGGCAATCAGGGCGATCGAAAAGAGAATCAACCAGATTCTTGCGTGGGTGAGAGGGGGTATGGTTTTCATAGGCTCATGATGACATCCTTGGACACTCAATGTGCCTCATGTTCCTATCAGGACCTATCATGGCCAGGAAGATGCCGGGAATGGGCTGGGGGCAATGGCATTCATAAGGCAACCGGACCGATTTGAAAAATTCGGAAAGAGATGCTGCAGGATTTCCCGACGCCGATGTGGAGACGCATGTCGTCCAGCCAGGCGCCTGGAAAATCACACTGACCCCACGCAGGAAAGCCAGCCGGTGGAATGGGGGTCACCTGTCCCATGAAAATTGGGGGCACCTGACCCTGCAAATCAGAGACGATTGGTCGTAAATTTAAGCCGTAAGATCACACACCAACCAATTAACCTATATTCATAAGGAGATAAAATGATCAACGTCGTCACCACCCGCAAGGGCGAAGCTATTCAGAACCCCCCCGTCATTGCCCAGCTGCTCAATCACCCGCTGGCCGCCTGGCTGTGGCTGCCGATCCGCGTCTGGCTGGGCTGGCAGTGGCTGCAAGCCGGCCTGCATAAATTCGAGAGCCCGGCCTGGATGCAGACCGGTGCCGGCCTGAAGGGCTTTCTGATGGGCGCCAGCGCAGTCGGCGCCAATGGCCAGCCGGTGATCCATTATGCCTGGTATGCCAACTTCCTTAAGATGCTCGTCTCCAGCGGAGCCTATGTCTGGTTCGCCAAGCTGGTCACCATCGGCGAGCTGCTGGTAGGGATCGCCCTGATCCTGGGCGCCTTCACCGGCTTCGCCGCCTTCTTCGGTGGCTTCATGAACTGGAACTACCTGATGGCCGGCACGGTAAGCGTCAACCCGATGTTCCTTGCCATCTCGATATTCCTGATCCTGGCCTGGAAGGTCTCCGGATACGTCGGGCTCGATCATTTCCTGGTGCCCTTCGTGGGTGGCCTATGGAGCCGCGGCAAGGAGAAAGTCGAAAAAGTCCCGGCTCGTGCCCCCAAGGGAGCCGAGGCTTAGACAGCTTGATACAAACAAAAAAAAAACGGCGAGAACTGATCTCGCCGTTTTTTGATTCGACTTTACTCGCGCTTCATGCGCTCGGGGAGATGGTGCTTGATGGCGTAGGTTGCCAGTTCGATGCGGTTGGAGAGGTGCAGCTTCTCCAGGATGGTGCTGACGTAGTTGCGCGCCGTCTTCTCGGACAGGTTCAAACTGTGGGCGATCTCGGCGTTGGTCTTGCCCAGCGCCACCTCGTACAGGACGTCCAGCTCGCGCCCGGTCAGGTCGCGGAAGGCATCCGCGTCCTCCTTCTTTTCGGAGGCGCGCACGCGCGAACAGGCGCGTGGTGGTGGCGGCGTCCATGACCGAATTCCCCTGCGCGGCAGCACGAATGCCGCGCAACACCTCCTCGTTCCCCACCTCCTTCAAGAGATAACCGACCGCCCCGGCACGGATGGCGCTCAGCACCAGCTCCTCGTCAGCAAAGGAGGTCAGGATGACCACCTTGGTCTCCGGGAAGCGGGCCACGATCTGCCGCGTGGCGTCCAGGCCACCCTCGCCGGGCAGGCGGATGTCCATCAGCACCACCTGCGGGTGGAGGCGCTCGACCATCTGAAGCGCCTCTGCGGCTGTGCCTGCCTCGCCGATCACCTGCATGTCCGGCTGGTCGCCGATCAGGGTTTTCAGGCCCAGGCGGACCAGGGCGTGATCGTCCACAAGTGCCACGGGGATCCTGTTCATGGCTCCAGCCTCCATGGAATGTTCAGGCTCACGCAGGTGCCCCTCTCCAGCCTCTCGACGTGCAGTTCTCCACGCAGCAGAGAGGCCCGGTCGCGCATGTTGCGCAGTCCGTGTCCTTCCCGGACCTGTTCCGGCAGGCCCGTTCCGTCGTCCAGGATGTTAAGCTGCAGACGGTCGTCGAGGCGGCTGGCCGAGACCAGGATGTGCCGGGCTTTGGCATGCCGGACGGCGTTGGCGAGCGCCTCCTGGGCGATCGCCAGGATGTGGGCGGCTCGCTCGGGCTCCGGCGAATCGGATTCGGGCAATTTCAGGTCGACCGCCACCTTGACCAGCGAGCTAAAGCGCGGATCGGAGGCCAGTTTTTCGAGGGCGGATGCAAACGGTTCCTGCTCCAGGACGGGGGCCTTCAACTCTCCCAGGTGCTGGCGCAGTTCGCCGATGGCGTCGTCCAGGACGCCCACCGCCGTCGCCAGCCGGCCCGCCAGGGGTGATTCCGGCTCGGTCAGGTTCTGCGCCGAGCGGACCAGCAGGCCAGCAGTATAGACCTTCTGGATGGTGCCGTCATGCAGCTCGCGGGCGATGCGCTCGCGCTCAGCCGCCAGGATCTGCTGCTGCTCCATGGCTTCGATCTGGCGGGAGGTCTCCAGACCGAAGACTTCCAGGACCCGGATGGTCGTGGCGGCCATGGCCAGGCCGATCAGGGCGCGCAGGAGCTGCGGGGGGAAAATAAGGAGGCGGGTAAAGACATCCGAGTTCAGCCAGTTTCCCGGGAAAAAAGGAACCGGCGGGACGATCAGCCCGCCCGCCAGGGCGTAGAGTGCCATGCTGACCCCGGCGGCTTGCAAGGCCCGAACGATGCGGGGGACGTTGTACGGGGAAATGAGCCGCAAGGTGTGCTGCCGCAAGGCATATGCAGTCAGGAAACCGCCCGGCAGGCAGATCAGGTACCTGACCATGGCGTTGGCCGCGTTGTACCAGGTATTGAAGTCAGAATAAAGGAGGCGAAAAGGACCCAGGACGATCACCAGCCAGGCCAGCAGGAGGATCGCCAGGGAAACATGCAGCGCCTTGTAGTGCTTGATCGGTTCCAGCAGGGCAGCTCCGAAGGCGAACAGGCAGATGAAGGAAGCCGCCAGGAGAAAAAGATGAAGATATTGGAGCAAACGGATAATAGAAGGCGCAAGATAGGCAGCCTGCAGCGGGATGAACAGGTCCCCCCATTCATTGAAGCTGTGCAGAAAGCCAAACAGGGCCAGCCATTTCAGGCTGCGCGCCAGGTCCAGTCGGGAGGAATGCCGTGACTGGAGGGCGATCGCCAGGCCCAACACGAAAAACATCAGCCCGTAGACAAAGGAGATGATTTCTTGATTGGCGCGGAAAAAATCCTGGATCAATTCCATGGGTGGGGAAATTATAGCATGAGCGGTTCACCGCTCGCCCTTTTCCTGGCCAACCGGCCAAGCGCCCGCAGGAACGGCCACGGGGGACAAGCAGTGATCACGCGCAAGTCGTCGAGGGGCGAGGAGCGGTCGTCCAGGAAGCGCAGCACGGACGGGATCGGATTGCGGCCGAAGATTGCCGTAAGGATGGAACGACCCAATTCAGGCTCCCGGGCAAGCACCTCGAGCAGGACGGCGTCATGAAATCGGAAGCGCAGCGGGTCGGGCGGGACGGCAAAGGGCTGTTCAAAGCGCACCAGGGAGTCGACGATGCGCGCCGAGTTCCCTTTGGATCCGGGTGAAGGCATAACCGGTGGACGGCTTCACCCTCCCGCCGCGCGTCCCGATCGCCATCACCCGCCGGCCCAGGCGGCGCGGGAAGGGATGGTCGGTCATCGGGATCACACCCCGTTCGACCTCCAGGATGCGGTAGTCCGCCAGGCGGTACTCGTCCCGCAGGTATGCGTGCAGGGCGGCTTCATACTCCTGCGGCGGGAGCAGCCCAGGCGAGAAGAGTGTGTACTCGACCAGGGCGCGCCGCTTGCTGAACGGCAGGACATAGAAAAAGGTGACCCCGCCGCGCTGGGGTGTGCGCAGGTCGAAGAGCGTGGCGGTCTGCGGATCGAAGACCGGGACGGTCGATTCAATTTCCCAGCCGGTGAAGTGCTGCTTGAGGTAATTGAAGCGGGGACTCTGGACCACATCCTCCGGCCGGATGCGGCTGTCGAATGCCCAGGCGGATTCGTACTCCCGGCCATCTGCACGGATGACGGCAGACACCTCCCCGTCATTTACCTCCCCCACCCCGCGCACGAAGGTCACGTGATGCTGATCCAACTCGAGGCGGGCGGAGCGGTAGAAATCCAGGCCGCGCACCATCTGGTAGCGGACCGGATGCAATTCGAAGGTGCGGTCGAGGCTTGGGCTCCGGAAACGCAGGCGCGGCCAGACATGGGCTGCGATCCCGTCCAGCGGGGTGGGCATGTCAGACCAGAAGCACCAGGTGCGGTCATTGCTGTCCTTGGCGTCCTTCTCGACGATCAGGATGGAGCAGTCTTTTAACGGACTGCGCACCAGGGCCAGTGCCAGGCTCAGGCCGGCCGCCCCGCCGCCCAGAATGGCAAAGTCGTAGATCATCTCGGGTTCACCCGCATGAAGACACCCGGCCGCGGCTCGAGCGTGGCCCCCATGTGCAGACGCACCCGTTTGTTCGTCAGGGTGAGGTCGAAGCGCTGGAGCAGGCGCGCCAGGACCACCTTCGACTCGGCCTGGGCGAAGTTGGCGCCCAGACAGTTGCGCGGCCCCCCGCCGAACGGCAGGTAGGAGTAGGGCGGGTGTTTCTCGCCGGGGGCGAACCGGCCTGGATCGAAACGCTCCGGATCGGGCCAGTGGGCTTCGTCGTGATGCGTGGCATAGATCGAGACCATCACGCGCTCGCCATCCGGGACATCCACCCCGCCGACCTGCAGGCCGCCGGTCGCCAGACGATTGCCTACGTGGATGGGCGGGTACAGGCGCAGGGTCTCGCTGACAACCTGGCCGAAATAGACCAGTGCCTCCACCTCCTCGAGCGTTGGGGCCCGGTCCTTCGGCAGCGCATCCGCCTCCATGCGCAAGCGTATCTGGGCTTCGGGGCTGCGTCCGATCAGGTACAGGCTCCAGGCGAGCAGCGCCGTACTGGTGTCGTGCCCGGCGATGAACAGGGTCAGCATCTGGTCGCGGATCAGCCCGTCGTCCATCCCGGAGCGGATCAGGCGGCTGAGCAGGTCGTCCTCGCCGAGCAGGTTGGCGCGGCGCGTTGCGATCAGTCCGTAGAGGTAAGCGTCGAGATCCGCCAGGGCTTGATCCACCCTGCGGTGCGGAAAGCCGAGCAGCCAGGGGCCGGGGGAGATGAACCTGAGCACTTCCAGGATGGCGGGTACCAACCGGTCGAGGTGCGGGGTGAAATCGGCGTGGAAGAGTGCGTCCACCAGGATCAGCAGGGCGACGCGGCGCAATTCCACCCGCATGTCGTACGTCTCGCCGGGCCGCCAGCCGTCCAGGACCTGGTCCGTGCGCGCCCACATGCGGTCGATCGAGGCGGCTACCTGCTGGCGGTGCAGAGCCGGCTGCAGCGCCCGGCGCAGTTCATCATGGGAAGCGCCGTCCTCGACCAGCAGCCCATGGCGCAGCACCCCGGTGACGGGGTCGGAATCATTGCGCCACTGCAGGTGGGCGCGCCCCTCCGCCAGGGCGTAATGGCTGGCCTCCGGTCCGGAGAGCACAACCGGGCTGAAGCCGGGCAGGGCCGGACTGAAGATGTAGCCCAGCTCACGGCGCATGGCCGACAGGCTGCCGAGGAAATTGCGCGGGCCGAGCAGCTCACGCAGCGAGGCCAGGCCGGCGGATGAATTGAGGCGAGGAGCAGTTGACATGGGATCAAATCGATGAAAACGAAACCCGTAGAGCGAAGCTCTGGAGGAAGGATAGGAGTAGAACAAAGAAGGTCACGGCCGAAACAAGCCCAACAAGCTATTTCACATCCAAACCATCGATCAAGGCCAGCATGTCAGCATTTTTGGGGATATCGGTCATGTCATGGCCGTAATGGACGAAGCGGGCCGTACCGGCCTTGTCGACCAGCACTTGGGCCGGCATGCGCCCGTACTTGAAGAGCTTGATCTGCTGGCCATAAAGCTTCAGAACGGTGTGGCTGGGATCGGGCAGGCCGGTGAAGGGCAGGTCATTCTCGCGGAAGTAGCGGGCAAAAGCGACCGTGTTTTCCGGGCCGACGACCAGGATGGTCGTGCCATGCTTTTCGAACTTGGCAAAGTCCTGGCGCAACTGCGCCATGTGCGCGCGGCAGAACGGTCACATGAATCCGCGGTTGAAGACCAGCAGCACGTTGGTCTTGCCGCGAAAATCAGAGAGGCGGACAAGCTTGCCGGTGTAATCGGTCAGCTCGAAATCCGGTGCGGGAGTGTTGAGAGCAACTTGAGACATTTGGTGCTCCTTGTATATCACTTTGACGTGTCATAACTAAATTCTAACTGTCAAGTGTCAAAGTAATTTTAGAGACCTGTTAGAACATTGGCGACATGGCCCACTTCGCTAAACCGCAATACCTTTTTGTGGCCGCGAGTAACAAAGGGTGCCGCCAGCCGAATCTTCTAACCGAGAGTGATCCAACGCAGGAGGCGTAGGGATTATGCGTTGCTCGTCTCCGCAGCGGGAGGAACCACGGGGGTTTTTACCAGAACGATGCGCCGGTAGGCAAACCAGACCGCCCAGAGCATGAGCGCGGCGCTGACGGCACCCGGTGCCCAGGCTCCCAGGCTGCCCAGGAGGAAACCTCCAGCTGAAGGGGCCACCACGCGGGTGAAGCTTTCCAGCGAAGCGGAGAGACCGAGCGTACCGCCGATCTCGTCACGGCTGACAGCTTTGGTGATGGCGCTGTTGAGGAGGGTGTTCAAAGTGCCCCCTCCCAGCGACAGCGGCAGGATAACGATCAACAGGACGGGCAGGCTGGGGGTCAGCACCCAGCCGACCATCCCGAAGACCATCAGCCACAGGGAGGTGATGATGATGGCATTTTCACGCAAGCGCTTGGTCACCAGCCCGATGCCAACACCCTGCACCAGGACCGAGAGTATGCCGACATAAGCCAGCACGTAGCCGGTGGTCTGGGAGGTCAGGTGCAGCCGGTACTGGGCATAAAGCGAGAAGATAGACTGGAACATGGCAAACGCCAGCCCGAAAAAGAAACGCACATGCAGCAGCGGGCCCACCACCGGTCGTTCAAGCGCAGCTAAAAGGGCCTGGAGCGTGAAAGGCGGGCGCCGGCGCTGGCCGTCCGCCAAACGGTGCTCCTCAGTCAGCGACTCGGGCAGGAAGAAGAAGATCGAGAGCAGGTTCAGGAAGGACAAGCCGGCGGCAACGAAAGCCGGAAGGCTGTAGCTGGATTGGCTCAGCAGGCCCCCGACCGCCGGGCCGATGATAAAGCCCAGTCCGAACGCCGCACCGATCAGGCCCAGGCCTCTCGCCCGGTTCTTCTCATCGGTGACGTCGCTGATGTAGGCCTGGGCCACGGTGATGTTGCCGCCCGTGACCCCGTCCAGCAGGCGGCTGAAGAACAGCACGCCGAGGATGAAAGCGTTGGCGGATGCCGGAGCGAACGGGGCCGCCAAGGCTCTGCCAATCGGCTCGGCACAACCGAGCAACAGGAAGCCGACGAAAGTCCCGGCCACGCTCAGCAGGAGGATAAGGCGGCGGCCATAACGGTCGGAAAGGCGGCCCATCAGCGGCGCGCCGAGCAAGCTGGCGGCCGCATAGGAAGCGACCAACAGGCCGACGGCAGCCGGGGAGGCACCGATATTTTTCGGCGTAATACGGCAGCAGCGGCAGGATCAGGCTGAATCCCAGCAGGTCCACAAAAACAACGACAAAAATATTGATCAGGCGAGCAGTTTTCATCAATTCCTCGTAAAAATAATCCCACCCGAAAACGGCGAGGCACGGTCGGCGGCAGTTGATTCCTGCCTCCGCAGAATAGACCGGGGCCTATTTCTTCGAGGTCGCCACCAGGGGTTTGAAAGCGGAAGGCAGGATGCGGGCATGGATTTCGATTTTCCGTTCCGGCAGGCGCAGCAGGCGGCGCAGGCCCTCCCGGGCGAAGCCGGCCATCACGGACAGGTTCGAGCCGACCCGCACGTATA
Source organism: uncultured Chloroflexia bacterium (assembly GCA_963739255.1). Lineage (GTDB taxonomy): Bacteria > Chloroflexota > Anaerolineae > Anaerolineales > Villigracilaceae > UBA877. The sequence goes on along the minus strand of CAVTZT010000007.1, from coordinate 227,351 downwards.
GTCCCGTGCGTCCATCGGTGGCACCGGAGGCCAGCCAGAGCGCCTTGCGCGCCGGAACCTCCGGATGCTTGCCGATGGCACGGATCAGGAACGGCATGATGCCTTTCAGGCGCGGCTCGTATTCGGCGTAGGTGGTCACTTCGGTGAGCAGATCGGTATCCATCAGGCCGGGCTGCAGGGCAAAGATGCCCACCCCGCTATCCTTGTACTCCTTGGCCAATGCGATGGTGAAGACCCGGATCCAGGACTTGGTCGAGCCATAGGCGTTCTGGTTGGGTGCCGGGGAACGGTCACCGGCGCCCAGGATGTTGATCAGCTTGCCGGTCTTGCGCGCCAGGAAATGGCGCATGGCGGTTACAGAACCAAAATAGGTGCCATACACATTGGTTTGCTGAACAGCCAGGAAGTCATCGGGGGCAATATTGAGGGTGGCGCCGTACGGGCCGCCGATCCCGGCGTTGTTGACCCAGACGTCGAAGCGGCCGTATTTCTCCAGGGCAAAGCGCGCCAGAGCCTCGACCTGCTTCCGGTCCGAAACGTCACAGGTAAACGCCTCGGCGCGGCCTCCTTCCGCCCGCAGCTCAGCGGCGGCTTTCTGGATGGCTTTTTCGTTGCGAGCCGATAGCACCACGCTCGCCCCTTCACGGACGAAGAGCTGCGCCAGTGCCAGGCCGAAACCGCGGCTGGCCCCAGTAATGATAGCAACTTTCCCTTCCATTTGGTTCATGGTCATTCCTTGGATTTGGTTTATCGGTTTTCGACTTTCACCGGCTTCGATGGCCGCATGCGGACCAGGTTCGCGATCCACAGTCCCAGAGCAATCAGGCCGGCCATGACGAAGACGGCCAGGTACTCGATCAGCGGAATGCGCAGGACCTCGTTCAACTGCACCCAGCCACGCCGGCTGTAGACCGCCAGGGCTGCGACAATGAAGGCGCCCAGGATGATACCACGGGTGAGCCGGGAGAAGTTCAAGCCGTGCATCTGGGTGATGATGAAAATACCGGCAAAACCAAAGGCGAACATCTGCCACAGGTTGTTGCCCTGCAAGACGGCGACCAGCGTGCCGTGCACGCCAACCGCCACTTCCTGGGTCAGCGTCCACCATTTGTTGACGTGGGTGCGGGTCAGGAACAGACTGCCCTGAAGCAGGAGCAGGAACATATACAGGAAGCCGGCCAGGTGACCGAAGGTGCTTTCCATCGGATGGTACCAGAAGGTGTAGACCGTCGCCCAGGCGAATAGGTAGCCGTGGTACTTGCGGACGAAGGCGCCCAATCGTTTGAGGAAGGAAACCTTCTGCCCGAAGAACAGTCCGCGGCGCTGGTTTTCCATCAAAAGGATCGCCACCAGCATCAAGATCACCGAGCCCTGCGAGCTAAATATGGAGACGTCCTGGGCCAGCCCGTCATACCAGATCTGGGTCTGCACGAAGTGCAAGAGGATGAAAAATGCGTTCGCACCCAGCGCAGCAAGGTTGACCGGATGCAGCCCGGGGGTGTATTTCTTGACCCGCGTCTGGGCGTAGAAGATCAGGGTCCAGAGCACGATCTGGTGCAGGGCATAGAACATCCAGGCGGAGAAATGCGTCCAGAAGGACGGGGCAGCCAGTTTCCAGTAATACCAGGCCGGGCCCTGATCGGGCAGGTGCGGGACCGAGGCCAGGCGGCCACCGGCCCACCAGATCAGGCCGGTGAAGGCCAGGCTGAAAGCGATGCCTCCCCACAGGGCGATCTTGGCAAAGCGAGGATGGTCCAGGGCTCTATTCGAGATTGCTTTCATGATTGTATTTCCTTTTCCGGGGCGACACACGGGTCGCCCCTTACGGGTCAGGCGTTGAACCAGATGGTCGTATCGCCCATCGTTTGCGCAGTCAGCCAAATGGACGGCAGGCGGCGGAGTTTGCCCAGCGCACCGAGATGGGCACGCCGGGAGAAGACGTCATAATCATGAGCCTCGATGTCCGCCAGGATGGCTTCGTAGAGGTCGGCGGCGGCCGTGATGGCGAATCTCCCATCGCGGTTGAGCATGGAGATGCCGGGGCGGGCTTCGGCGTACAGGCGGCGGGCGCGGTCGATCTGGAAGCGCATGAACTTGCGCCAGTTCGGGGTGACCTTCCCGGCGGCAATATCCGCTTCGGTCAGGCCAAAGGCGGCCAGCTCGTCCTGCGGCAGGTACAGGCGGCCGTTGGCCCAGTCCTCGCCAACATCCCGCAGGATGTTGGTCAGCTGCAGCGCCACGCCTAGTTTGACGGCGTGCGGAATCGCTTCCGGCCCGCTGAAACCGATGATGTGCATGGCCATCAAGCCGACGGTCGAGGCCACGCTATAACAGTAGGAAGCCAGCTCATCGAATGTGGTGGAGCGGCGGTGGGTCAGGTCGCTGGCGACGCCGTCCAGCAGCTGCTCGGCGTAGCGTACAGGAATGTCAAAGCGACGGCGGGCGTTCCCCCAAGCCACTGCCACCAGATCATCGTGGGAGGGATGGGAGGAAAGGGAACGCATCCGCCAGGCAGCCAGGGCGCGGATCGGATCTTCTTCGTCCCGGCAATCGACAGTATCGTCGCTGACCCGGCAGAAAGCGTATAGGGCACGCACGGCGCGGCGTTTCTCCGCCGGCAGGAGAGCGGAGGCCAGGGTGAAGGTGCGGCTGTTCCGGCGGGTGATCTCATCGCACAGGGCATAGGCGCGTTCGAGCAGGTTGCGGTCCGGGGTGATGATGGAAGGCACGGACAGCTGTTCGAGGGCTTCGTTGGCCCTGGTGAGCAGTTGGGTTTCCCACGACATGCTGGTTTGCATCGGATAAAACCTCCTCAAGAACCGGTAAATCAGGCAGTGGCGAAGACGGCGCACGGCGCGCGCACGGTCTGCTCCTGCAGGATGCGTTCGACGGTCAGCTTGGCCGAGAGCAGGACGATCGGCAAGCCGGTGCCGGGATGCGTGCTGGCTCCGGCGAAGTACAGGTTGGCGTAACGCGGGTGGCGGTTGTGCGGGCGCAGGTAACCCACCTGCAGGAAGTTGTGGCTCAGGCCGAAGGCCGAACCCTTTGCCAAGTTGAGCTGGCGCAGGTAATCCGGCGGGCCCATGGTCTCTTCGAAGATAATCCGCTTAGCCAGGTTCTCTACGCCCAGAGCCTCGAGACGCTCGATCACGCTGGCGCGGGCGCGGGCGGCCAGCGCCGGCCAATCCTGGGGAGCGCCCTGGTCGAGGTGTCCGGCCGGGACCAGCACCATCAGACTGTCACTGTCCGGTGGCGCGAAGGAGGGATCGGTGCGCGCCGGGGCATTGACATAGAAGGACGGCCGGTCCGGCAAAGTGTGATCGCGGAAAATGCGGTCGAAGGAGGCACGGTACTCGTCGTCGGCCAGGAAGACGTTGTGGTGCAGCAGCGCCGGCGACTTCTCCCCTTTCACACCCCAGTAGAACATCAGCGCCGAGGAAGTGAACTTCTTGCGGGCGAGCCGGGCGGCCGAGCCGTCATCGGGCAGCAGCGCCGAGTAGACGTAGGGCAGGTCGGCGTTGGCCACGACCACGTCTGCAGACAGGGTCCCGCCGTCCTCCAGCGTAACGCCGGTGACGCGATTCCCGGCCACGTTGATCTGTTTGACCGGCATGCCGTAGCGGAAGCGGACCCCCAGGCCGGTTGCGATCTTCTCGAGCGTCTCGATCGGCCGGTACATCCCGCCGCGCGGGAACCAGACGCCGTCGCTCAGCTCGGTGTACTGCAGCAGCGAGAAGGTCGCCGGGGCATCGTACGGGCTGAGACCCAGATACATGTTCTGGAAGGAAAACGCAGCTTGCAGGCGCGGGTCCTTGAAATACGTCGCCGTGTTAGCGGCGTGTTTGACCAATGCCTTCATCCGGAATAATAGCGGCAGGTTCTTAAGGTCGAAGTATTGCAGGTAAGAAGTGAAGTTGCGCCCGACGAATTTCTCGAGCGAGATGTTGTAATGGCGGTAGCCCTCAGCCATGAAACGCAGGAAGGCTTCGAAGGAACCAGGCTCCAGGGCGTCGAGCTGCTTGCGCAGCTCGGGCAGCACCGAGGTCAGGTCGAGATGGCTGTCATCGTGGAAGTGCACGCGGTAGGTCGGATCGAGGCGCACCAGGTCGAGGTGGTCTTCCATGCGCTCCCCCAGCGCGGTGAAGGTCTCGGCAAACACCTCCGGCATGAGAAACAGGGTCGGGCCCTTGTCGAAGTGAAAGCCGTCCTTGGAGATGAATGCAGCCCGTCCACCCGGCTGCGAAGCCTTCTCGAGCACGGTCACGTGATGTCCAGCGCGCGCCAGTCTTCCTGCTGCAGCGATGCCGCCGATCCCAGCTCCAATTATGAGGATGTTCATAAAACTCTCCTATTCTTGTCCTAATTAACCATATTATATACAGTTGTACACTTATTGTCAAGGTATTGAATACTATTTCTTGACAAGAAGTGTACGTGGGAGTATACTTGCAGCAGCAAAAGACTAAAAAAGGAATTGTGCATGGTAGAAGAAAAGCCAGTTCTTGATGAACCCCTCTACAATATCGGCGTCGTGACGCGCGTCACCGGGGTGACGATCGCCACGCTGCACGCCTGGGAGCGGCGCTACGACTTCCCCCACTCGGCGCGCACGGCCGGCGGCCACCGCCTGTATTCCGAAAAGGATATTGCCCGGCTGCGTTGGGTCAAAGCCCAGGTGGATGCGGGCCTGCAGACGCGCCAGGCGATCCAGGCCGCACGCCGCCTGGACGAGCAGGGGCGGCTCCCCCTGGCCCTGCCGGTGGAGGGTCCGGTGACGGCGACGGTCTCCACCGTCCCGTCGATCGGGCGCGAGCACCTGGTCGATGCGCTCCTGCGCCACGACCTGGAGGACGCCGACCGGATCATGGGCGAGATGCTGGCGTTCTATTCCCCCGAGGACCTGACCCTCAACGTGATCGGTCCGGCGCTGGAAGAGATCGGAGAAGCCTGGGAAGCGAAGCGCATCACCATTGCCGACGAGCATTTGGCTAGCAACTATCTGCGCCATCGCCTGTTGATGTGGATGGTAACCGGACCCCGCACACGGGCGGTCAACCCGACCGTGCTGGCGTGCGCCCCAGGCGAATGGCACGAGGGCAGCCTGCTCATGCTGGGCGTCCTGCTGCGCCGGCAGGGCTGGCCGGTGGCTTACCTGGGCCAATCCGTCCCGCTCACCGACCTGGCCTCCTTCATCCAGATCATCCAGCCCCCGGCGGTCGTGCTGGTCGCCATGGCCGAAGAGCCGGCGCACAGCCTGTCTGAGTGGCCCAAACACATTACTCAGGTGGCCGGCAGCCCGATTGTCGGCTTTGGCGGACGGGCCTTCGTGCTCCATCCAGACCTGCAGGGGCTGATCCCTGGGATCTATCTGGGGTCGACCATCCGCGAGGGGCTTGACCGACTGGAAGGCATGCTGTCGCACCGGATGTAATCCGGCCTGAGTAAAGACCGCAATTTGTTATCCGCCAACGAAATCAGGCAGCCGTTTGGTCGCCTGATTTTTTGTCCCCTTCGCGCGCACCATCGGGATTTTGGTGACGGTCAAACGTTCGGGAGCTTGGGTTGCACGATCTGTGCCCCATTGGTGGGCTCACGGGTCAGCGCCCTGGGGCCATAAAGGAGCACGACCAAAACCGCGGCGGCAGCCGTCACGACCAGCACCACCGTCCAATAAGCCGGCGGCATGGCGAACCGATCGAAGATGCCTCCCAGCAAGATCAAGGTGGCATTCTGGGTGAAGTGCATCAGGAAACCCGCCACCAGGATGCTGCGCCCGGTGTTGTTGTAGATCCAGGTATGGAGGATGCTGCCCAGGGGCACGGACAACATGAAGGCGATAAAGACCGGCGAGCCGATGCCACCCATCGCATTCTGCGACAATCCGGGGATCAGGAAACCCGGCGTATGCCAGAAGGCCCAGACGAACCCGAGCACCAGGCTGGAGGGCAGTGCCCCCCAACGGGCCTGGAGTTCGTCCAGGGCGTAGCCGCGCCAGCCCAGCTCCTCCGAAAGCGCCCCAAAGGTGAGTTCGACGAACAGATAGAGTATCAGGCTCTTCCAGTTGGTCAGCACCTCGACGGCATAGCCGAGGGCAATCTGCGCTCCGCTGAGCAGCGCCGATACCAGGTACGAGGTAACGACGATAGCGGGCAGGATGAGCAGCCCGGCGATCGCCAACTTCGTCCGACCGCGCGGCCAGCAGAAGGCCCGCCGCCAGAAATCCCGCCGCTCTTCCGGACCCTTGGTCAGGCTTGTGAACAAAACACCCATGACCGAGGGGACGAAGGCAGCCAGGGCGACCAGGGCGGTGTTAAGCGGCGTTGACATCCCCCGGTCGGAGACCACGACCGGCAGGAACAGCACCCCGCTGACCAGATAGACGGCGGCAAAAAACAGCCAGACGTTCAGGAAGCGCGGCTTATTCATGGCACACTCTCCTTTCTTGCTTTATCTTTTTCCGCGCAACAGCCGGCCAGCCAGCAAAGGATTTTCTGGAGCATGTTCTCACGCGCCTCCCGCTTGCAACCGCGGCGGGAAGAGAAGAGCCAGATTCTGCGAGGGTGATTTCACATCATGCTGCTACTCCTTTCTTTGAGAAGAACTTGCCATTCCGCTTGATTTGAGGTATGATGGGTATTGTAACCACATCCGGTTATATAACCATTATTGGTATTATATCCATATTCGGAAATAATGTCAAGGAGGCTCAGACATGCCAAGTTCCAAGGCCGATCTCCTTCTCCACCCCATCCGCCTTCAAATCATCACGGCGATTTCGAACCAGCAGATGAGCGCCAAAGAGCTGGCCAGGATCCTCGCGGACGTCCCCCAGACCACCCTTTACCGCCACATCAACGCCCTGGTCGAGGGCGGCATCCTGAAGGTCGCCGGGGAGACACAGATCCGCGGCACGGTGGAACGGACGTACGCCGTCGCCGCCCTGCCGTCGCTGAAATCGGAAGACCTGCATGGAATGAAGAAACGGGATTACCGGCAGGCATTTCTTGTTTACCTGTCCACCCTGATGAGCGCGGCCCAACGCTACCTGGACAGCAAAGGCGATGAGCAGGTCTTCGACCCGCTGGCTGACGGCCTGGACCTCAGCCTGGTGACCCTCCACCTGACCGATAAAGAGTTCCAACGCTTGAATCAGCAGATCCTGGAGGTACTGATGTCCGCCGCCGGCAACCAGCCCGCGCCGGGGAGGAAGCCGCGGACGTTCACTTACTTGTTCATCCCCGGGTGAACAACACAACCATTCCTAGCCTGCATCGCGTTTCATCCCCGCCCGGCCGACCAGCCAACGAGCGCATCACCTCCTCCTTGTGGAGCTGTGCGATCAGGTGCCGGGCATCTACCAAAGGTACACACCCAAGGGACATGCCGGCCCGGAGAAGTTGCCTAAGGGATAAAAATCTCCCGCAGGCCACGAGGCAGCGGGAGACTTAATTTCCCGAATGGGGCGTTACTCTTGGTATTCCAGCTCGTACTCCCCGATATACACCGTGTCCCCCTCCCTGGCTCCGGCCTTGCGCAGTGCCTCGTCCACACCCAGGCGTTCCATTAATTTCTGGAAGCGGCGCACCGCGCCGGGCTGGTCCCAGGGGGTCATGTCGGCGGCTCGCAGGATGCCCGCCGAATGGATACGCCAACCGCCGTCATCTTCCCGTGAGATTGTGAAGGCGCGCGGGTCCTCGGCGGGACGGTAGACCGGCATGGAAACCTCGGCCGCCTCCAGCGGCGGAGCCTCGGACAGCCTCGAGGCCGCCTTGAGCAGCAGCTCGCGCGTCCCGCTGCGCTCCAGCGCGGAGATGGGCCACAGCTCGATTTTTTGTTTTTTGAAATTTGTTTTTAATTCTTTCAACCGCGCCTGGACCTCGGGTTGGTCGACCTTGTTCAGCGCTACGACCTGGGGTTTCCTCGCCAGGGACGGGTCGAAGAGGGCCAGCTCGGCGTTGATCTGGGCGAAGTCCGCCAGCGGATCGGCGGAGAGGCCGTCCAGGAGGTGGATCAGGACCCGGGTCCGCTGGACGTGACGCAGGAACTCAAAGCCCAGGCCGGCTCCCTGGCTGGCACCCTCGATCAGCCCGGGGATGTCCGCCAGCACGACGGTGGTCTCATCATCCACCTCCGCCACGCCCAGGTTGGGCTCCAGGGTGGTGAACGGATAAGGAGCGATCCTGGGCCTGGCGTTGGTCAGGACTGAGAGCAGCGTCGACTTGCCGGCGTTGGGCACGCCGACGATGCCGATGTCGGCGATCAGTTTCAGCTCCAGACGCAGGCGCTTCTCCTCGCCGGGCTCGCCGTTCTCGGCAGTGCGCGGCGTCTGGTTGGTCGAGCTCTTGAAGTGGGTGTTTCCACGCCCGCCGCGTCCGCCCTTGCAGACGGCCAGGCGCTGCCCGGGCGCGGTCAGGTCGCCCAGCAGTCGGGGCGGGGTAACCCCGCCCGCATCCCCGCCGGTGATATCATACAACACTGTCCCGGGCGGGACGGGCACGACCAGCTCGTCAGCGGACTTGCCAAACTTGTTATTCGAGCCGCCGCCCTTGCCGTCCTGGGCAGCGTAGCGCGTCGTGTGGCGAAAAGCCGCCAATGTGTTGAGGGTAGGCTGGACCTGCAGGACGACGTCGCCGCCGCGGCCGCCGTCGCCCCCATCCGGGCCACCGCGCGGCACGTATTTTTCGCGACGGAAATGCACCATGCCGTCCCCGCCCTTGCCGGATTTCACCAGGATTTCGGCTTCGTCGATGAACATGATTTCTCCTCTGGGCTGGAATTATACCGTCTCTCCGTCGAAGGGCGCCGATAAAAAGGCGCCGGGCGGAGTGCCCGGCAACCTGGCAAGATGGACGGTCGAGGCAGGTTTCTCACTTCAAGCTGTACGTCACACCCACCTGGGCCTGGATCGAGATCTGCCCCAGGCTGACCGGTCCGGCGTCGCCGGCGGGGCCGGCGCTGCCTCCACTCGGGGTGTTCTGGACGGCATTCTGCGTCCACAGGTTGCGGCTGCTGTTCCACCAACCGCCGTTGTAATACGACCAGCTGTTCTCGCTGATGGTCAGCACGCAGCCGGCCTTCGCACCCGCCGCCTGCGTCAGGGCCGCGGCTTTTTCGGCGGCCGCCTGCATGGCCATCTGGCGAGCCTGGTCGCGATACTTTCTCAGCTCGCTGGTATAAAACTCCACATTCACGACCTGGTTGGCTCCTGCTCGCAGCGCGGCGGCGATCAGGCTGCTGGTCTTGCCCGCCTCGCGCAGAGTCACTCCGATGAGGTTATTGATGCGATAACCCTTGATATAAAGCGAATCGTAATCATCGTACAGCGGCTCGATGATGTACCAGTCGGTGGCGATGTCCTTGTCCGGGACGCCCTGGGCGTGCAAAGCCTGGATGACCCTCTGGATGGCGAGGGAGTTGGCGTTCTGGACCTCGTTGACGGACGCTCCGTTCGACTGCACCCCGAGCTGGATCAGGACGCGGTCGGGAAGGACGTTAACGACGGCCGTGCCGCTGACCTGCACACTGCGCCCCGTCTCGCAGGCGGGCTGCGCCTGGGGCGGGGTCGGCGTCGAGGCTGCAGCCTGGGCTCTGCCGTTCGGCCAGCCGAAGGCCAGGAGCGTGAAGGCCAGGGCGCCGACCAGGACGGCATTGAAATAAACGGAAATTGTTTTCATGGGATCCTCCTGAATGAATGGGACGTTTTCCCCATGGTAGCCTGTCCCCCGGTCAGGAGTGGGTCAGCTTCCGGGCAGTTCGGTGTCAGTTCCTGCGCACGGCAGCCGGAAGGTGACGGCGGTTCCCTCGCCCTCCCGGCTGGCTGCGGCGATCTCGCCCCCGTGGGCCTGGACCAGCGCCCGGGCGATGGCCAGACCCAGCCCGGCACCGCCGGTGTGGCGGTCGCGGGAGGCGTCCGCCCGGTAGAAGCGCTCGAAGATGAACGGCAGGTGTTGGGCTGGAATGCCGGACCCATGATCGCTCACCGTGCATTCGGCCCAGCCGCCTGCCCGCCGGATGGTGACGGTGACGGTCGTACCCTCCGGCGCGTAGCGGATGGCGTTGTCGAGCAGGTTGTCGAGGACCTGTGCCAGGCGGTCGCCATCCCCCAAGATGCGCATCTGGTCCGCGGCCGCATCGGCTACGCGCAACTCGACCCGGCGGTCGGCAGCCAGGGACGCCAAGTGACTGCAGCGCAGGCGCGCCAGCTCCCCCAGGTCCAGGGTCGCGAGCCTCAATTTCAACCCGCCCGCCTCGGCACGCGTGAGCACCAGCAGGTCGGTGACCATGCGGATCAGCCGATCGGTTTCGCCCTGCATGGAGGTCAGCAGCGGGCCGCGGCCGGTGGTGTCGTCCAGCGCACCGTCCTCCAACGTCTCGATGGTGCCCTTGATGACGGTCAGCGGGGTGCGCAGCTCATGAGCCACGTCAGCGATGAAGGCGCTGCGGGTCTGGTCGGAGCGGCGCAGGCTGGCGGTCATGGCGTTGAAGGTTAGGCCCAGGCTGTGCAGCTCGCGCATGTCGCTACCGACCGGCACTTGCCGATCCAGGTCGCCGGCAGCCACGGCCCCGGCGACGCGCGCCAGATCTTCGAGCGGACGGGCGAGGCGGCGCGCCAGGAGCGTCCCAGCCAATCCGGCGAGCACGACCGCCACAAGCAGCGCGCCGGCAAACTGAAGCGCGACGTTCGCCGGCAGGCCGGAGGGCGGCAGGGGCGCGGCCAGGTAAATGATCCCCGCCAGGCTGCCGTCCTCCGCCAGGACGGGCGCGGCGGCATACAATACCCGCCGGCCGCCAGCAGACGGGACGGTGCGCACAGCGGTCGCCGGCTGGCCGTCCAGCGCCTGGCGGATCTCGGGCCGGGCAAGCAATTCGGCGGGACTGACCGAGACGGCATTCTCGGCGGGGGGCGCCTGCTGCGGGACGTCCACGATCGGCAGGCCGACCAGCACCGCGCCGCTCTCGCTGAGCAGGCGCGTATGCAGGCCGGGTTGGACGTTGAGAACCTGTGAGTAGGACTGGGTGGACTGGTCCGGGAGAGCCGCGCCCTGCAGCGCCGCAGCGGTCAGGCGCGCCTGGGCAAGCAGGTTCTCCCGTTGGGTGGAAAGGAAGAGGCTTTCCACGGCCAGCCAGGCCAGGACGGCAGCCAGGCTCATGCCGAGCACCAGCACACCCAGGTAGCTGAGGGAGAGGCGCAATCGCATGGGAAGCAGCATCGGGCTATCCTTCGATGCGGTAGCCGACGCCGCGCACCGCCTGGATGGCGTCCGCCTCGGGGGCGGCCAGGCGCAGCTTGGCGCGCAGGCGCTTGACGGCGCTGTCCACGGCACGTACGTCGCCGGCGTAAGCGTAGCCCCAGGCCTGCTCAAGCAGGCGCTCGCGGGTCAGCACACGCCCGGCATTGACCAGCAGGGCGTGCAGCAGGTCGAACTCCAGCCGCGAGAGGCCGAGGGGCTGCTCCCCGACCGTGACGAGGCGGCGCTCCATGTCCAGCAGCAGGCCGCCCGGTCCGCGCAAGACCGTCGCCGGCTCCCCCTCCCCGGCGGCGCGGCGCAGCACGGCCTTGATGCGCGCCATCAGCTCGCGCACGCCGAACGGTTTGCAGACGTAGTCGTCGGCGCCCAGCTCCAGGCCAACCACCCGGTCGGTCTCCTCGTCGCGTGCGGTGAGCATGATGATCGGCACGCGGCTGGTCTTGCGCAGCTCACGGCACACGTCCAGGCCGTCGACCTCCGGGAGCATCAGGTCAAGCAGGATCAGGTCGGGGGCAGTCGCACAGGCGAGGCGCAGCGCGCTGCGGCCATCGGCAGCCAGGTCCACCTCGTAATGGGCCTTGCGCAGGTTGTAGGCCAGCAGGTCACTCACCGCGGCTTCGTCGTCGACCACCAGAATACGGGGGGACATCGGTTAAAGCATAGCATAAATTTGTGGCAGGATGGTGTCAACAGCGGACAACAAAAATAGGGACGGACAGCTGTCCGCCCCTACAGGGATTTTGCGAACCGGAACTGTTTCTTCCCTAGGTCCGTCGCACGGAGCAAGGTTGATCGAGCGATTAATTGCAAGAGCCGCCTTGCATGAGACGGCTCTTGCGACGATGGGTAGGGTTGTTTATTTCTTGCCCAAGAAGTATTTCCTGATGAACCACATGACCAGCACGGTCAGGAGGACAGGTCCCAGGAATCCGACGACTGCAGTGAAGATGGTCGTCAGGAAGGTGCCGACTGCGATGAACTTATCCAGGGCGCTGGCCACCGCCACCAGCACCAAGTAGCGGATGCCCTGGTGCATGACGTCATCGGAGTCCATATAGAACACGCCGACCAAAATTCCCGCCAACATGAGAATCCAGGTCAGCCAGGCGGGAGTGAAGTTGAAGAGCGCAGCCAGGACTGCCACAAGCATGCCGATCAGGTACACCCACTTAAAGATGTTCTTCATTTTTTATTCTCCTCTTTTGGCTGTAGTTATGTGATTACCTTGCACCTGATTAGTTAAACCCGGATACTCATGACAAGTTACATACATAAATCGGGTGGATATATCAGAAATAGGGGCGGACAGCCCCCGGCAGGGAACTTCGACCGTCTGCCCTTACCAGATCATCTTTCGAAGGATTTACTTCTTGCCGAACTTCTCCTTCAGGATATCCTCCAGAGTCGGCTGGCTGATCTCCTGCAGCTCGTAGCGCACGCGCTGGTGCGGCTTGTCGCTCTTGATCACGCGCCTCAGGTCGATGGGCGTCCTGATGATGACTAGATCCATGTCGGCCTTTTTGATGGTGGCTTCCAAGTCTTACAACCGGGCCGCGCAGGAAAAGCGGAGGCGGCGGAGGTAAAAGCAGCTCGCTTACCGGCTCGCTAACTGGGAAATGCACCACCTCTGACGAAGAGGGAACCTTTTAGCGGAAATCCCAAGGGAGATGAAGGAAGGAAAACGTTACAAAGGCCCTGGCAAGCTTCGTGGTTGACCAATCTTCCACGTGGAAAAGTGCCTATTTTGGATGATCCAAATACTACCTGTAATAAACCGCATAGAAGCAGATGTTATTTGCAGGCATGTTGGACACGCATATGTCGTTTTTGTAGAGGACTGCCTGTGCATTTCCCTTTTTTAGAATAACACATTCCAGATCCTGGCAGTAATCATATTTGGTTTTCCCACCCACTTGCGAAACTGTCCAGCCGTTCGTCGGCGCCAGGTTCTTGTAGAACTCCAGAAAATCAGCCGTGCTCACCGTCACAGGCATAAAATAATCATATAAACTATAGTTTGTACCGTCGGTCGAATGAGCGATAGCATGCAGCTTGGTGCCCGCGGGAACGGGCAGGCCGAGATCCAGCTCCAGTTTTAACGCCAGATAATCGGGGGGCAGAGTGATTTCCTTCAATCCGTTGATCGAAGACAACTCCTCCGTGTACTCACGGACCCCTGCAGAATACCCTGGTCCGCTGGATGGGTACACATTTCCGGTCACCTTGATGTGGTAACGGAGCAGATAGTTGCCGTCTTGCGCCAGGTAAAGATCGCCCGACGCTTTCTCGATTTTATATGTGCCGGTTGGATCACTACCTCCCTTGAGGTCGGTTTGATCGAAGGTGAAGTGATTGGCCGGGATACCCTGGAAATCCTCCCGCCCGGTGAATTTGGCGCTTATTACCCCTAAATCCGTTTCGTAAACCTTACGCATATCCGCCGCGCCTTGCAGATAATAATCGATATCCTGTGGATCAGGTTCTAGAGAAACGTTCCAGAAGTTTTCATTATAATTTTTCTCGTAGAGCCGACCGCCAATCGAATACTGCTCAGGCGCATGTCCATAAGTTCTTGTTTGTAAATGATACGCGCCGAATGGCTCCTGGATATATCCAATGGTGTCCTTCGTCTCGGTCACTTCCCCGCCGCCGGTGGTCTTATTCTTGATCGTCAGGATGAAGCTTGCCAACTGACGGTTGTCTCCGAGCGCGGCAGGGTCGAAGACCGGCCGGGACGGAGTAAGGGTGGGCGCGCTTGTAGGCGACTGCGCTGGCATGGGTGTGTCTGTTGGGGACTGCGTAAGCGTGAGGGGAGCAGTCGATGCGAGTTCAGGTGTTGCCGCCGCAGGCATGGCGATTATTACCGACGGGGTTAACAGCGCCTGGCTTGCCGGACTGCAGCCTGCCAGCAGCAGCATGATAACCGCGAATGATAAGCGAACCATATTTTTATTCATTTTTCCAAACTCCAATTCTACTAAACCATATACGCTGGACTGATATTCACGGGCGGTTCGATCGCCCGCTGCACGCTGGGTCAGGCAAACCCTGTGGGTTGAGAGCACTGATACAGGCCGAGCAACCCGTGCCGACCAGACCTCCGGAGCCGAATGCTAAAGCTCGGGTCTCGTTTTGGAAGGACAAAACTTCCCGCAAAAAACCGGGGGATTTTTATGGTTACGATTTTGGCAAAGATCATCCTTCGGGAAGCAGCCTGTCGATCCATTAGGGGGAGGGAACCACCCCTTGTGAATTGTTCAGCACGATGTGAACTTTCGTGCCTCCATCGCCAGCGATGATGATGATGGTCATCTCCTGATCCCCCTGTGTAAAAGTCAACAGCGCCGTCGTATCGTTAATGGCAGGATCGCCAAGAGGTGCCCATCCCAGGCCTGGAATCTGCTTCAGGTAGAACGCGGCAGCGTCTGCCAGCTTGGTGGAAGTGTCATACGTCAGCATGCCCGGCACGTTCCGAACATTGGTGGCATCCGCCAGCTGCGGGGTATTAACCATGCCTGCCGGGCAATCCACCGGCAGCTGAATGGCAACCGGCTGGTTGGCACCGGTCAGCTCGTAATCCCAGGTGAGTGTGCCTTGAATCCCTTCACCAAAGTAGTTTGCGTTCCCTTTCGTCTTGAGAACATACTTGACGATGTAGCCCCCATCGGTGGCAACCCACATCTCGCCGGTTGATTTGACCAACCCCAGTCCTCCCAGCGCGCGCTCATCGAAGGTGTAGTGATCGGCCGCCACGTCGTTGACCGTTTCGGTCCCCGCCTTGTCGGCGCCGATGACGCTGATCAGAAATCCGGCCGGATCGGGCCATTCGGCCAGCGAATTCTTGGTGGTAACGGATGCAGTACAACCATTCTGGCCGAGACGCTCGTAATCTGCCCCGCCTGTTTCTACCATGAATACTGGATCTACAGCTGGAGTATTCCCTGTGGTCTCGATGGTCAACTGGCGCCCCGCAGGTTCCTTGGAAGCCAGCATTATATAAGTCTTGGACCATTGCTCGGTCTCCCCAGCGCGGGTGCCGTTAAAGAGTACTTAAGCATTATTTTATAGCTGGATAGATCGGCAAGGCCTGCCTTCGCGTCCGGAAAAGTGAAATCACCCGGGCCGAAGACGATCTTCGCCGGCGAGTTTGCCGCAGGTCTGGCTGTCAGCGTCAGGCAGGCTGATGATACGAAAATGGAAATAAAGACAAACAGAAGAATCTTCCACCTTCTCGAAAATAAACGCATCATTTGTTTTTCCTTCTCCAACCGCATCTGCTCCTGCAGGCCGGCAGGAACCTGAGTATCCGCGGTAACTCATCTCTGTGTTTCGCGCCCACCAGGCGGGATGGTAAGCTGAAATGCCCACCCGACTTCAAGGCTGCGGCCTGGTCGCATCCGGGAATATGTCAATGAATGCAGAACCAGCTGAGGCATCGATCTGATCGATCAGCGCCTGGGGCTGCGTGGAGACCCCACCGGCGGCAACCGGAACGCCGATTTTCAGCGAGTCCGCGGTCAGCGACACCGGCGTAATAATCGGGGGGGTTGACCCGGAGCTGTCCTTGCAAGTTGCGCGCCAGGAGGCCGGGTTTGACCGGTAGGTTACATTCACTTCAAGAAAGCCGCTTTCATTCATCTTACCGGTCAGGTATGCCTGGCTGGGTAGAGCCGTGAGCTTGGTAGTACAGGTCAGACCTGCGCTGATTCCCGGGGGAAGGACATCCCACCATCCTGACCAGGTGACGTTAGCTATGTCTGTGTAATTGCCATCTGCATCCGGTATCAAGTCCGCCTCGTCGATGACCGCCACGTATCCCAGGCCTGGCACCTGCCAGTGCGACTTTATCGAAACCTTGAAGGCGCACTTTTGAACGTTCACGTCCACCACATAGGGATGCGCCTTGAACGTGTTTCCGAACTCGACTACATCCGCACTGAAGGTGATTGTCGTCCTGCCAACCCTCTTCGCCTTGAGCGTGAAGGCGACGGCGCCTGGCCTTATCGAGCTCGGATCGGGATTATTCGTCGACTTGCTGCGAGCGGTGGTGAAATCTACAATGCTCGGGTCTGCCACCTGGCCTGTAACGGTTGTCCCTGCAAACAGTTCCATGGAAACAATTCCATGCTGATCGCCCAGTCCAATTGAGCCCTTGGGCACGATGTGGACCTGATAATCTGTCGACTGCCGAATGCACAAGGTCTCGGGCGGGAAATTCAAAATGTCCACCAGGTACTGCCAGTCATCCTGAGCCCGGGCAGGTACCGTAACGCCTGCGCTTTGAGCGACCAGAGCGAGCACCAGCGCCGTCATAAAAATGGCGCGCCGGAGCCCAACCGCGCTGGCCGCCCGCAGCCGCCTTCCGGCTTTTGCGAACCAGGCCTCTCTATAATCATTTAATGGACTCAATTATTCTCACTCCAATCCCTGGAATAAAATCGGGTCAAAACCCCGCAGGATAATTATGATAATTGATATAAGATATATCTAATTAGATTGTGATGAGTGTAACACACTTTCCTCCATATCCAAAGAGGTCTATCACCGGCTTATACCCCCCACACGGAAGACTGCGCTGCTTTTTATCTCAAGAGAATCCGTCCATCCCCATTTGAAGGTCAAAGAAAGCGCTGTTGAATCACAAAAGGGCGGACTGTAGTCCGCCCCTGCTTGTTCCGCAGAGCAAGGCTTACTTCTTCCCGAACTTCTTCTTCAGGATGTCTTCCAGCGTCGGCTGGCCGATCTCCTGCAGCTCGTAGCGCACGCGCTGGTGCGGCTTGTTGATCTTGATCACGCGCGTCAGGTCGATGGGCGTGCCGATGAGCACCAGGTCCACGTCGGCCTTGTTGATCGTGGCTTCCAGGTCTCGCATCTGGGCCTCGCCGTAGCCCATGGCCGGCAGGATCGGGCCGGTGTTGGGGTACTTCTCGTAGGTGGCGGCGATGCGACTCGACCGCAAAGGGGCGCGGGTCGACGATCTCGGCCGCGCCGAAGCGGCGGGCGGCCACACAGCCGGCGCCGTAGGCCATCTCGCCGTGGGTCAGCGTCGGCCCGTCCTCGATCACCAGGACGCGCTTGCCCCGGATCGCGGCCGGGTCTGTCCACGAACAGCGGCGAGGCCGCCTCGATGACCGTCGCCGTGGGGTTCAGCCTGCGCAGGTTCTCGCGCACCTTGATCACGTTCTCGGCGTTGGCGGTATCGACCTTGTTGATCACGATCACGTCCGCGTCGCGGGCGTTGGCCTCGCCGGGGTGGTAGGTGGATCTCGTGCCCCGGGCGGTGCGGGTCGGCGACGACGATCTTGCAGGTCCGATACGAAGAAGGAGAAGTCGTTGTTGCCGCCGTCCCACAGGACGATGTCGACTTCCTTCTCGGCCTGGCGCAGGATCTTCTCGTAGTCCACGCCGGCGAAGACGATCACGCCGTTGTCCAGGTGCGGCTCGTACTCCTCGCGCTCCTCGATGGTGCATTCCTGCTTGTCCAGGTCGGCATAGGTGGCGAAGCGCTGCACGTCCTGCTTGACCAGGTCACCGTAGGGCATCGGGTGGCGGATGGCAGCCACCTTGTAGCCCATGCCCGCGCAGGATGCAGCGAGACGCGCCGCGTGGTCTGGCTCTTGCCCGAGCCGGTGCGGACGGCGCAGACCGAGACGACCGGCTTGCTGGACTTGAGCTGGGTGGATCTCTCGCCCATCAGGCGGAAGTCGGCGCCCGCCGCCAGCACCATGGAAGCCTTGTGCATGACGTACTCGTGAGGCACGTCGCTGTAGGCGAAGATGACCTGGTCTACCTTCAAGTCCTCGATCAGCTTGAGCAGGTCGCTCTCGGCGTGGATCGGGATACCTTTGGGATACATTTTCCCCGCCAGCGCGGCCGGGTAGGTGCGGCCTTCGATGTCGGGGATCTGCGTGGCGGTGAACGCCACCACTTCATAGTCTGTGTTGTCGCGGAAAAAGACGTTGAAGTTGTGGAAGTCGCGCCCGGCGGCGCCCATGATGAGGGTACGGATTGGCATGGAAAGCTCCTCGGTAATTAGGGATTAGGGACTGGGGAATAGGCAACGAACCTGATTGCCTATTCCCTGGTTGCCTGGAGTTCACATCACTTCTGGGGCTGTGATGCCCATTAACGCCAAGGCATTGGCAAGGGTCTGCTTCGCGGCGGCCACCAACCGCAGGCGGGCGGTCCGGACGGCTTTGGAATCAGCCTGAAGCACGGGGACGGCGTGATAAAAGCTGTGGAACGTGTTGGCCAGCTCGAAGACGTAATTGGCCACCACCAGCGGGCGGTACTCCCCGGCGGCCTGCTCGACTGCGGCCGGGAAGCGCGAGATCAGATCGATGAGCTGGATCTCGTGGGGGCTGAGCGGATAATTGAACACGGCCCTTGCCGGCAGCGGCTTGCCGTACTTCTTCTGGATGCTGTTGGCGCGCACATAGGCGTTCTGGATGTACGGGCCGGTATGACCCTCGAAGCTCAGGGCGGCATCCACGTCGAAGACGATGTCCTTGTTGTTATCCACCGAGAGCATGGCATATTTCAAAGCGCCCAGGCCGATCTGCTGCGCCACGAGGCGGCGCTCGGCCTCCGGCATGTCAGGGGTGCGCTCGCCCATGGCCGCCAGGGCTCTCGTTTCAGCCTCATCGGCCACGTCCTTGAACAACACCAGCACGCCGCGCCGCGCCGACATGGCGCCCTCCGGCAGGCTGACGAAGCCGTAGCCGAGGTGAAAGCATTTTTCAGCCTGCGGATACCCCATCAGGCGCAGGATGGCAAAGGCCTGCTGCAGGTGCATGGACTGGCGCACGTCCACCACGTAGATCGACCGGTCGACGGCATACTGCTCGAACTTGACCTTGGCCAGCGCCAGGTCCTTGGTCAGGTAGAGGGTCGTGCCGTCGCTGCGCAGCACCACATTGGTGCGGTATTTTTCTTTCTTGAGGCCCAGCTTCTCGTCGATCTTGACGATCACCGGCCCGCCCTGCGGGCGCTCGTCATCGGCGATGCCCTTCTCGATCAGCTCGGCGACGATCCGTTTGGCAGGTTCGTCTACCTCGCTTTCGAAGAACCAGACGTCCATGCGGATGTCCAGCATGTCGAAGACGGCGCGGATTTCCTCCAGGCTCCACTCACGCGTCACGCGCCACAACTCGCGCACCTCGGGGTCGCCGGCGTCCCAGCGGCGGTACAGCTCGCGCCGCTCGGCGTCGTAGGTTTCGCGCTGCGCCTTCTCCTCGGGCGTCTCGTTCTCCTTCGGCTCGAGCAATTTGGTGGCCTCGACGTAGATCTTCAACAGCCACTGCCCGCGTTCGTGCACCCCCTGCGGTTCCTGGCCCTTATAAAATTTCTGGTAGGCCCACAGGATGGTGATCACGCCCAAGCCGATGTCGCCCGGGTAGGTGGCCCGCAAGGTCTCGAAGCCGGCAAACTGCACGATGCCGCGCCAGCGCCTCGCCCAGGATGGCGGTGCGAGCGTGGCCGATATGGAAGGAGTGATGGGTGTTCGGCTGGGCGTACTCGACCATGACCCGTTCCCCCCTGGCAGAGCCGGCACCGAAACGGCTCCCCTGCTCCAGCGCCAGGTCGACCACCCGGCGGGCGTATTCAGTGGTTTCGAAGTACAAGTTCAGGTAACCCTTGACCGCTTCGACCCGGCTGATGCCCGGCGCAGCACCCACCTGGTCTTTGACCTGCTCGGCAATCTCCTGGGCGCGCTGCGGCACGTTGATCTTCTTTCCCGTGCGGGCTTCGTCTGCGGCCGTCTGGAAAAAGGACGTCGAGATGCCCCACTCGCCGCTGAACGGGATGGGGGTCCACTTCAACCCGGCAAGCGGGATGCCGCTTCCGGCGCAGAAGGCCCGGATCTTATCTTCGATGGATTGCTGCTCGGTCTGGAACATGCCTGGTCACCTGTCCTCAATTTCCGCCTGGGGATTATATCATCCCCGCTGGAGATAGCACCCTTCTGGGGTATCACCTCTTAGTGGGATAGGATCGACCGCCGCCGCGCAGTTCGAAATCCATATCCTGACCTGCAGCAGACGAAAAGCGGGAGCAAAATCGCTCCCGCTGTGGAATTCTCTTTTCCAAGACCGGATTTATTTCTTGGACGTCTTGCTGGTTGTCTTCTTGGTCTTCTTGGTCTTCTTCGTGGAGGAAGTCGACGGTGCTTTCGTCTTTGGTCCGGCCTTGGGTTTCGACTCGGCCTTCGACTTGGCGGCCGCCTTGGGCTTGGCTTCCGACTTGGGCTTGGTCTCGACTTCGGGTTCCTTCACCGCCGGCCGTGCCCGGCCGCTGGCGCGCTTCGGCTTGGCCTCGACGACGGGTTCCTCGATCTTGGGCTCGGCGGCAGCCTTGGCCGTCACAGGTTCGAGCCTGGCGAATTGTTTCATCAGGCGGCTCTTGCGGCGCGCCACGTTGTTCTTATGCAGCACACCCTTTTCCGCGGCCCGGTCGAGCTGGCTGATGGCCGCCATCAGGGCAGCCTTCGAGGTTTCCGGGTCACCGGTCGTGATGGCCGCGCGGGCATTCTTGACCGCGGTACGGGCGGCGCCGCGGAAGACGCGGTTGCGTATGCGACGCTTTTCATTTTGCCGGTTACGCTTTATTTGAGACTTGATGTTAGCCACTTACTTCCTCCATAATTAATCCAGATGCACGGCGAGCTATTTTACAGCAGGCGGGTGAATCTGTCCAGCCCAGAACCGGCAGATTTTCAGGTGGATCAGGCAAAACAATCCGGGTCAGACGATTTTCTCGAACTTGTCGCCGGGGTTATTGCAGACAGGGCAGCGACCTTCCATCGGCCCCTCGTGGGTGTAGCCGCAGATCGGGCAGACATAATACTCGACCTGGGGGGCGTCCTTGCCCTTTGCGAACTGCTCGGAGGCCGTGCGGTAAAGCGCCTCGTGGACTTTCTCGACCTCCAAAGCCCATTTAAACGAGCGTGCGGCGCGCTTGTCGCCCTCGGCACTCGCTTCGGCTTCGGCCAGCATCGGCGGGTACATGGAGACGACCTCGTAATTTTCGCCCGCAATGGCGGCCTTCAGGTTGTCGCCCGTGGACTGCACGCCATCCATGGCTTTCAGGTGATTGTGGGCGTGGACGGTCTCGGCGGCAGCCGCAGCACGGAACAGCCGGGCGATCATCGGAAAGCCCTCTTCATCGGCCTTCTTGGCGAAGGCCAGATACTTGCGGTTGGCCTGGGATTCGCCCGCGAATGCGGTCTTCAAGTTGTCAACGGTCTTGGTCATGGTCCGCTCCTTCAATATCTTGATATATTGCACATATTAAAGCATATTCCCCTGATTTTCCCTTTGGGCGATGCTCACGTTTCGCGGGTGACATAGCTCCTGATTTCACAATGCCCCGATTAGAGTTCAAAGGATCAGGAGTTGACGCCTGACCTCATCAAAGGTATGATGAATTCGTCCTCAGGTCGGCCGGGCGATCGCGGTCCCGCGCGCAAGCGAGGGGTCGAGGAAAGTCCGCACTCCACAGAGCACGGTGCCGGGGAAAGCCCGGGACGGGGCAACCTGTCGGATCAGGGCCACAGAAACAGACTGCCGCCGCAAGGCGGCGAGGGTGAAAAGGCGGTGCAAGAGACCACCGGCGTCCGCAGCAATGCGGGCGGCCAGGTAACCCCCTCCGGGAGCAAGGCCAAGCAGGGACGAGACGCTGCTCGCGTCGTCATCAGTCCCGGGTAGGCCGCTCAGAGAGATGACCGCCCAGGCGGGGTGTCGGGATGACACTCTTCGGAGCGTAAACCGACACAACCCCGCTGGACAGAATGCGGCTTATAGGCCGACCTGAGGATATTTTTCGTGTCTTGCGATCCGTCCGGGTGCTGGACAGAATCCCCAAAGGGGGACGTTGTGCGGCTTATAGGCCGGCCTGAGGATATTTTTCGTGTCTTGCGATCCGTCCGGGTGCTGGACAGAATCCCCAAAGGGGGACGTTGTGCGGCTTATAGGCCGACCTGAGGATATTTTTCGTGTCTTGCGATCCGTCCGGGTGCTGGACAGAATCCCCAAAGGGGGACGTTGTGCGGCTTATAGGCCGACCTGAGGATATTTTTCGTGTCTTGCGATCCGTCCGGGTGCTGGACAGAAATCCCCAAAGGGGGACGTTGTGCGGCTTATAGGCCGACCTGAGGATATTTTTCGTGTCTTGCGATCCGTCCGGGTGCTGGACAAGAATCCCCAAAGGGGGACGTTGTGCGGCTTATAGGCCGACCTGAGGATATTTTTCGTGTCTTGCGATCCGTCCGGGTGCTGGACAGAATCCCCAAAGGGGGACGTTGTGCGGCTTATAGGCCGACCTGAGGATATTTTTCGTGTCTTGCGATCCGTCCGGACGCTGGACAGAATCCCCAAAGGGGGACGTTGTGCGGCTTATAGGCCGACCTGAGGATATTTTCTATTTTTAGATCAAGAGCCCTGCGCACGGCAGGGCTCTTTTCGAATTCACAACTACGGGGCCACGAAGATCTTGTAATCAAACACCTGTTTCCCCGCCGGGTAGTCGCTGGCTCCGTCGTTCACGGGGACGGTGAACTCGGCCGTGGTCACGGCGTGGTTTTCACCCGCCTGCCAGTTCGTCAAGGCTGCCACATACGCCGTGCACGCCTGGCCAGATTGGGATTTAGTGAAGTCGGTCTTATAGAATTTATCCAGCCCGACCGGCGCGTCGTTCAGACTGAACGAAAGCTTGATCTTGCCCAGGTTATCGCTGAGCGTGGCCGGATCCTTGGCACACCAGACCCAGTCCCAAAGCAGCGGCTGGGATTGGGAGAGGGAGATGGTGTAAGCGAAAGTGTTCGGGACCTTCAGCATATCCTGGTTGGTGTACTGCTCCCGGGCCAGCTGGGCAAACTCCTTGGCGCTGCTGAGCTCCGATTGGGTGTCGCTGGTGCTCATGATCGTGGGAGATGCGGAAGGGACGACCCCCGATCCGCCGGGCGTGAGCACGGCCTGGATCCCGGCCTGCAGGACGACGTCATCGCTGGAGAGCGCGGTCTGCTCGTTCACGGGCACGCGGATCGTCGGCTGGACGCCGGTCCCTTCCAGGAACAGGCTGCCGTCCGGCAGCTTGAAGCGGATGGTCGGCACCTGCAAGGAGAAGCCCTCCGGCAGCTGGATCTGTCCGCGGGCGACATCGGCGAACGTGCCAGACGTCGATGTCTGGCCGACGACGATCATGCCGGGCACCTGGCTGAACCCGTACGATTCCTCCTCACAGGCACTGTAGCAGGCCTGCCCGACCAGGAGCACCATCTTATCAAAGTGGTACTGCTCGACGTTGGGGCGGAATTCGTCCGGCACTCCCTGGGGCTCGTATTTGCCCGTGGCGTCGTTATACTGCTCCGCCTGGCCCATCACGATCGTCTTGTCGGTCAGGAAACCCGCCAGGCCCAGCGGTGCTCCACCGCTGTTGTAACGCATGTCGATGATGATGCCGGGCACGTTGTCCGCCTTGAAGGTATCCAGGGCACGCTCGAAGAGGCGGATGATCAGGTTCAGGTCGTCGTAGTTCGAGTTGATCCTGACATAGCCGATGCCCGAATCCAGGATCTTGAAATCCACCGGGAGCACCGGGCTCGCGTCGACCCCGTAGTAGACCGAGGCACGCGAGAAGCTGGCCGTTTCCCCGATGGCGGTCAGGGTGACGGTCTGCGCCTGCCCGCCGGGATTGGTGAAGGTGACACTCGCCTTGGTTCCTGGCGTCGTCCGCAGCAGGTAGCGCGCCTGCTGATAGCGGATAGCCCAATCGGTCGACATCGGCAAAGTCCAGGGCTGGACCGCCGCGATGGCATCCTTGACCGGCTTGCCATTGAAAGCCGTTACGACCGCCTTGACTTTCATGCCCGCCTTGGCCGCCGGCCCGTTATCCAGGACGAAGATGACCAGCACCCGGCCGTCGTCCAGCTCGCGAAGGGTGAAACCGTAGCCGCCGGAGGTCGCCTGGCTGAACGCCTGGCGCTCGACGTCCCCGCCGTTCAGACCGGTGTGGCCGTCCTTGAACGCCCAGGTGAAATCGCGCAGCGCCAGATAGAACTCGCTGGGATCTTTCTTCTGCTCTGCGTCCTGTACGCGAGGTTTAAGCTGGCTGTAGAGGGCATCCCAGTTGGGCTGTTTCCCTTGAATACCGTTGAAGGCGTAGTCGGTGCGCACGAACTGGAACATCTGGTCGAAGGCCTGGGTATAGGAAAGCTTGGAAAAATCCTTGACGGCATAATCCGTTGGCTCATAGAGGGTGACATCCGGTTCGGAGGCTTTGGTGAAGGTGAAGGGTTTCTGGTCCAGGTCGACGATGGTGTAGCCCGCCGGGATGGATGCGACGGGATCGTCCTTAGTGAACAGCTTGCCGTCCGCGCCGAAGCCGGTCGGGAAGGACTGCTTGCCGTCCGGCGACCAGACCACCAGCTTCCCGCCGGTGACCTCGTCGTTGTTCGTGGAGTCCACCTTGACCGAGGCCAGGTAATTCGGCCAGCCGTAGGAGGTGTCGTCCCCCTCCGAAAACGGCCCGCCCGCCAGGTTGGGCCAGTACGTGACGGCGAACACCTGCACGCCGGTCTTGCCATCATGGGCGACGTCGGCGACCGTCCCGGTTGGCTTTTCCGGGAGCTGCAGGGTATAGGTGCCGTGCTTCTTCTGCTTGTCGATCGTCAGGAAACCCAGGGTCTGTGATGCAACCGGTATCTCCCATTTCTGGTCCCGGGTGACGAACCCGTACATGTCGACGAGGGCAACCGCATTTTCCACGTAATACGTGTCGATGATGTCATTGGTATAATCAAATGAGCCCTTGATCTGGTATGGCTCGCTTCCGGTGGTGACCTTACTGGTCTGTGTGTTTGTGGCCGTGAATGGAAGGCTGATTGTGCTGCAGGCGATCAACAGAATGGCAACCGTTACCATCGGACCGATGAAGCGCAGAGGCGTTTTCATATCATCTCCTATAATAGATAATTAATATCGCAATTATACTTGGAATACATTAAAGCAATCTCATCTGGCATGAATAAGATTGAAAAGATCCGCATCGAGCTGGACCAGGCTGAAGCGGCACGCGCCGCCGGGAACGAAGGCCGGGCGCGCGTCTGCGCCCGCCGGGCAGCCGGGCTGGCGGCGCGGGATTTTTTGGAGCGGCACGGGGTCGGGAGGCGCAGCGAGAGCGCCTACGAGCTGCTTGAGCAGCTGGCGGAATTCCCCGCCCTCGATCCGGACCTGCGCCGGGCCGCGCTCCATCTGACCATGCGCGTGAGCACGGCTTTCACCCTGCCCGCGGACGTGGATCTGATCGCCGACGCGCAAACCTTGTGTAACCGCCTGGGAGGATGAGCATGGAAGAAACACCGCGGATCACGTTTTACGGCACGGCCTGGTGCGGGGCCAGCCGCCGTATCCGCCTTTTGCTGGACAGCCATTCGATCCCCTATGACTATATTGACATCGACCTGGACCGGGAGGCCGCCAAGCGTCTCGAGGAACTCAACCACGGCTACCGCAGCGTCCCGACGCTCGTCTGGCCGGACGGCACCACCCTGGTCGAGCCATCCAATGACAGGCTGGCTGAAAAATTGGGAATCAAGAGCTGAGGTTGGGTATAATAAAATCGCCCGTACCGGCAATGCACCGGCGCGAGCGATTTTTTTGATAGAAGCAGGTCAATTGGATCCCGCCATGGGGCGCTTCCTGCCTGCCAGCGTCACGAGCGCACGGATCCCTACAACCAGCAGCACGACCGCGGATAGAAAACCGGCGGCCAGCATGGCGATGAAATGCCAGTTGGCAAGGTGGTTCACCAAGTTCGTCTGGCTAGGCTCCTGGATGCGGTGACTTAAGTGGCGCACGAACTCCTTCCTTGGCGGGACGGGCTTTAAAATCCCGGAAAGCCGGTTCTCCAGTGACTTTAATTTGGTCGTGTGCGTCTCGTTGATTGGACGTTCTACTGCCATAACTTTATTCTCCTGTTGGATAAACAACCAAGCCAACCGTTCCCGGACCAAGGTTTGCAGCAACGGAAATAGCGAGGTCGGTCAAGATCCAGTCACGCACGTCAAATAAGATTTTCGCCCGCTCGAGCAGGGTTCCGGCTGATTCCGGGTCGCGGGCATGGACTGCGGCGATGTTGACCGGTTCCCGGTCGAAGCGGTTGTGAAGCAGCTCCAACACCCGGCTCAAAGCCTTGCTGCGCGTGCGCACGCGTTCGGTCATCTCCAGGACGCCGTCCTTCAACACCACGATCGGCTTGACGTTCAACGCCGAGGCCAGGGCCGCCTGGAGGGTCCCGACCCGCCCGCTCATGCGGGCGTAGTCGAGCTTGTCCAGGGTCAGGACGATATGCAGACCCCGGCGGATCTGGAAGAGGCGGTTGATGATCCGTTGGGTGGTGGCACCCGCCCGCTCCAGCAGGCGCGCCTCCCGGCACATCATGCCCAGGCCTGCCGAACCGCAGCCGGAATCGAAGGGCAGGATCTGGTAGCTGCCTGAAAGCTCGCGCGCGGCGGTGACGGCGGAGTCAAACGTGCCGGAAAGTTTACTGGTCACGTGCAGGGAGAGGATCGTGTCACCATCCTGCGCGATGCGGCGGTAGAACTCCTTGAACTGGAACGGCGTTGGCTGGGAGGTCTTAGGAACACTGCCGCTCTCCTCGACCAGTTGGTAAAAATCCTCGTTGGATAGATCCACGCCCTGGAGATAGGTCCTGTCGCCGAAGTGGATGTTGATCGGCACGATCTGGATTTCATACTCCTGTGGCCAATCGGACGGCATGTCCGCCGCGCTGTCCGTGACGATATGGAGCATTCGCTATTCTCCTTCCAAGTCCATTCCTTCCAGTTGGTCCCGTAACGATAGTAATGTGCGGTGGTACAGGCTCTTGACCGCGCCTTCGCTGCGGCCCATGATCTGGCCCACTTCGGCGTTGGAGAGGTGCTCGACGAATTTCAAGATGAGCAGATGCTGGCGGTCGGACGGCAGACGGCGGATCAGACGCAGCAAGGCCTCTCTGCTCTGGTTCTGCATCAAGGCTACTTCGGGCGGCGCGCCTTTGTAGTGAATGGCCGGCGTGTCATCCAACGGGATTTCCTGATGCCGGCTGCGGTCCCGGTGCCAGTTGGCGATCAAATTGTGGGCGATGCGATACAGCCAGGCCGTGAAGGGCACCCCCCGATCCGTATAGTTATGGATATGATGGAGGGCACGGTAGAAAACACGGGCGGTCAGGTCTTCGGCATCGTGCACATTCCCCGTTCGATAGTAGACGTAGTTGAAAATACGCTCCACGTACTGTTCGTACAGGAGACCGAATGCTTCTCGATCTCCATGCGAGGCACGCGCCAGAACATCCTCTTCTTTGAACTCCGGCACAGATCTCACCTTTGGCTTGAATTTGAAAGGGTACCTGGCAGGGTTCTTTATACATAACCCCACCAGCATAGGGAGGTTTCTGAACTGAGTATATCATGACTAAATTGTAAGCTCTGCCACGCGGCCTCATCCGACCAGCGGCACGCACAAAGCCTTGTTCAACAGAAGCTGATTGGATTGCAGGTTGTGCTATAATACGAATCCCCGGGAAAATCCCCGGACTTTGGGGATGACAGGCTTCGACGGAAGAGGCTGGTCCCGGAATGCGAGCCGAGAGGCACCGAACTCGAAAAATCAGTGCAAACAATCAAGTGCCAACCGCACTTCCTATGCCGCAATGCCCCTCGCTGCGTAAGCAGTAGAGAGCAACACGGCCGGTCTCCTCTGATGAGACCGCGTCCACCCGTCCCGTGCTCCACCCGGTGAAGGGACTGGGCGTCACAAAGGTGGAGTGCCGCGCACGACGCCGTTGACTGCGTGAAAGAGGGCTCTCGGGCCCGAACGGCTGGCTGCAGGTCAAATTTGCCGGTTGAGTGACCTGCGGCGAGATCTTCAACGGGCTACGCTCGTAGATTTCCGTGGGTCGAATTTTTCGGACGCGGGTTCGATTCCCGCCATCTCCACCTGGAACGCGCATCTTTATCAAGGTGCGCGTTTTTTTTACGTTTCACGTTTTATTTTTTTTCTTTCCGTCAGGGCCCTCAAAGGGGACGGGCGTCTGTTCCATCCTGTTCGCCCGGCAAGCCTCTCCCTGAAACTGATGTCCGTTTGCAAATCGCTTTTTTCTCCTGCATGCTATACTTTAAAAAATCGCCATCGATCATGAGAGGAGCATCCCATGAAAACCCGTGTGCTGATCCCGTTTCTCGCTTTGACCGGATTGGTACTGGCTGTCGGCCTGGCTTGCGGAACTACCCCGGTCGTCACCCAGCCGACCAATCCTCCGCCGGTGGTCGTCCAGCCGACCACGCCGCCTGCCACGCTTGCGCCTGAAGCAACTGCTTTATCCGAATGGAAATCAGGGGATGTATATTATTCGACGACCTTCAGCGACCTAGCCGACTGGGAGAAATATTACCACAATGACAAGAGCACCTACACCCTCGAAAACCGCAGCGACGGGCTTTACATCAAAATCCCGGCCGCCAAGGATTACGTCGTTTTATATCACGACCCCGGTCCGGGCAGCTCCAATGTCCGCCTGGAGGCCGACGTCGAGCTGATCGCCGGAACGAACTATACTTATTTCTACCTGATCTGCCGCTCGTCCAAGCAGGGAGAATACGAATTCATCCTGGACACTGGCGGCTATTGGCAAATCGGTAAAGTTGCAGATCAAAAGTATACGCGCCTGTACGACGGCGGAAGCACCTCGATCAAGGTCGCCAAGGCGAAAAACCACATGACGGCCATCTGCCAGGACAGTTCCCTGACCTTCGAGATCAACGGGGTTCAAATGACCTCCGTGACCGACTCCAGCCTCACCGAGGGTGCCATCGGGGTGGAAGTGGACACGCTCGACTATCCACATTCAGAGGTGGTCATTCACAACTTTCAAGCTGTAATCCCGTAGTCATCCAGCCCTGGAAAACCCCCGAGGCCTCCGCTGCAGACAAGACCGGAGGCCTCTTTTATTTTTTCTATACAGCGTTAACGTTTTTCTTGCATCCGTCGGTTATGCTATGACCATGTAATTTTCCGCGCCTCTTGGCGCGCATGAAACCATTTTAAGGAGCATCGCCATGGGCAAGATAATTGGAATTGACCTGGGAACCACCAACAGTGTGGTGGCCGTCATGGAAGGCGGCCAACCCACCGTGATCACCACCGCAGAAGGCGGGCGCCTGTGCCCGTCCGTGGTGGCATTCAACAAGAACAACGAGCGCCTGGTCGGCCAGACCGCCAAGCGCCAGGCCGTGATCAACTCGGAAAATACCGTCTATTCGATCAAGCGCTTCATGGGGCGCCGCTACGAAGAGGTGGAGACCGAGCGCAAGATGGTGCCGTACGCCGTCGTCGCCGGACCGTCGGACGAAGCGCGCGTCAAGATCCCGGTCACCAGCCGCGAGTACAGCCCGCAGGAGATCTCGGCCATGATCCTGGCCAAGCTCAAATCCGACGCCGAGGCCTACCTGGGCGAGACAGTCACCGAGGCCGTCATCACCGTCCCGGCCTACTTCAACGACAGCCAGCGCCAGGCCACCAAGGACGCCGGCAAGATCGCCGGCCTGGACGTGCTGCGCATCATCAACGAGCCGACCGCCTCGGCCCTGGCCTACGGCCTGGACAAGAAGAAGAACGAGACCATCCTGGTCTTCGACCTGGGCGGCGGCACGTTCGACGTGTCCATCCTGGAAGTCGGCGAGGGCGTCATCGAGGTCAAGTCCACCAACGGCGACACCCACCTGGGCGGCGATGACTGGGACCAGCGCGTCGTCAACTGGGCAGCCGACGAGTTCAAGAAGCAGCAAGGCATCGACCTGCGCAACGACCGCCAGGCCCTCCAGCGTCTGCGCGAAGCCGCCGAGAAAGCCAAGATCGAGCTCTCCAACATGATGGAGACCGAGATCAACCTGCCCTACATCACCGCCGATGCCGGCGGCCCGAAGCACCTGTCACTCAAGCTCACCCGCTCCAAGTTCGAGCAGATGACCGACGACCTGCTCAACCGCTGCCGCACCCCCTTCGAGAACGCTCTGAAGGACGCCAACCTGAACGCTGGCAACCTGAACGAAGTTGTGCTGGTCGGCGGCGCCACCCGCATGCCGATGGTCCAGGAGCTGGTCCGTCAGCTGACCAACGGCAAGGAGCCCAACAAGGGCGTCAACCCCGACGAGGTGGTGGCGGTCGGCGCGGCCATCCAGGCCGGCGTGCTGGGCGGCGAGGTCAAGGACATCCTGCTGCTCGACGTCACCCCGCTCTCCCTGGGCGTGGAAACCCTGGGCGGCGTGATGACCAAGATGATCGAGCGCAACACCACCATCCCGGTGCGCAAGACCGAGACCTACTCGACCGCCGCCGACAGCCAGACCGCCGTGGACATCCACGTCCTGCAGGGCGAGCGCCCGATGGCCAACGACAACATGAGCCTGGGCCGCTTCCGCCTGGACGGCATCCCGCCGGCGCCGCGCGGCATCCCGCAGATCGAGGTCACCTTCGACATCGACGCCAACGGCATCCTGAACGTCACCGCCAAGGACAAGGCCACCGGCAAGGAGCAGAAGGTCACCGTCACCGCCTCCACCAACCTGAACAAGGATGACATCGCCCGCAAGGTGGAGGAGGCCAAGAAGTACGAAGCCGAGGACAAGAAGCGCCGCGAAGTCATCGACGCCCGCAACAACGCCGACAACCTGGTCTACCAGACCGAGAAGGCGCTGCGCGACCTGGGCGAGAAAGTCCCCTCCGCCGAGCGCGGCAACATCGAAGCCAAGATCAACGACCTGAAACAGGCCTCCCAAGGCGACGACCTGAACCGCATCAAGAAAGCCACCGACGAGCTGCAGAACGTCTTCTACGCCCTCAGCCAGCAGATGTATGCCCAGGGGCAGCCGCAAGCCGCCGGCGGTCCTCAGCCCGGTGCCGAGGGCCCGCAAACGCCTCCGCCCTCCTCGGGCAACGACGGCGACGTGATCGACGGCGAAGTCCGCGACGCCTAACTGTCCCTCTTTATATAAAACGAGCGGCCAACCTGCGAGGATTGGTCGCTTTTTCATTCCTCCGCATACCCGGTCATCTGTTTGAAGATGGCGCGCTCATCCGACTTCACCTGCTATCGCAATGGCTTATGGAACCCCTGTGCGGCCTCGGCACTGCTGTAGGTCAGTACGATTTTGCCGCCGATCCGGATGGTTGCATCCTCGACCGTCCATGAACCGTCATCATGCGCCAAACCATAAATGGAGATCGTGCCATGTGCCTTTGGACCGGAAATGGATGTTTCCAGGTTGGCGGTCGCACAGCAATACTCGGAACTCACAACTTCCCCACCTACGAAGAATCCATCCTTGATCGGTGAGCCGAGTAGCGCAATCACCGCCGGATCATTCTTCGCCATTTCCATTCCCATGCGGTAGGCGGGATTGGCCTTCAGCGTGCCAAAGATGATTGCAAGAATGCCGAAAATGGCCCCGATGCAAACTGCAATGCCGGCAATGATGGCAAACGGGATAAGTAAAAAATATCCCTTTTTCATATAAGCCTCCTTTCTCCTAATCCCATTATAGGGCTTTGCCAATACAAGTCAAACTTCTCGCCTTGTAATTTCTCCTTTGTCCTGATATTCCCCCACGAATTCCTCCCTTTCACTAATTACCGGTCAGCAATCTGCAATTCGCTCGTTCCTTATCATTCGCGTTATTCCATGGAATGAATATCCCTTTCCCCGCATCAGGGACGCAGCGATCGCGTCCCTACTTTGTTATAATATCTTGGTATGAACAAGCGGACGAGAAATCTTCTCCTCGGCGCGGTCGCCCTGCTCCTCCTGGTAACCGCGCTGATCTTCTTCCCCGACTTTTATAAACAACATCTCGCCTGGCGCCTGGACAACCTGCAGACCAGCATCTACTACATGATTCACCCGCCCCAACACGTGGTCTTCAAACCCGGCCAGAAGGACCTGCCCAGCCCCACTCCGGACGTGTCCGTCATCCCGCCCAGCCCGACCCCGCCGGCGGACACGGTCGTCCCGACCGCCACCGCCGCCCCCATTCCACCCTCGGTAATCCTTGATCACGTCACCTTCATCGACCAGATGCACCGCTGGAACTACTGCGGCCCATCCAACCTGGCCATGGCGCTCGCATACTGGGACTGGAAAGGGGAAGCCGGCAACACCATGGACCTGCGCGACCAGATCGCCGCGGCGGTCAAACCGGGAGAAAACGACCCGAACGGCACCTTCATCGGCAACGGCAACACCGACGTCAACGTCATGCCCTACGAGCTGGTCGATTACGTCAACGGGCACACCAGCCTCAAGGCGCTTTACCGCTACGGCGGAGACCTGGAGCTGGTCAAGCGGTTGATCGCCGCCGGCTTCCCGATCGTCGCCGAGAAGGGCATCTACCAGACCCTGCCGCCCGAGAATACCATGCAATGGGCCGGCCACTATGCCTTCACCACCGGCTACGACGACGGCAGCCGGGTCTTCACCTGGCAGGATGCGTACACCCCCAACGAGAAGATCCCTTATAAAGAGCAGGGCTATAACCAGAAAATGAGCTATGCCGACTACCTGAGCGGCTGGCGCGCCTTCGACTACATCTTTATCGTGGTCTACCCGCCCGGGCGCGAAGCCGACCTGATGGCCGCCCTCGGCCCGTGGGCAGACGAGACCTGGGCCGCGCAGCACGCCCTGGCCATTGCCAGGCAGGAAAGCCAGAGCCTGAGCGGCCTGGAGCAGTTCTTCGCCGAGTTCAACCTGGGGACCAGCGCCGGCTTGCTGACCGATTACGGCACCTCCGCCGACTCCTATGATATCGCTTTCAACATTTACAACCAGCTGCCTGAGAAGGACCGGCCATACCGCATCCTGTGGTACCAGACCGGCCCATACAAGGCTTATTTCTACACCAGCCGTTACGGGGACGTCATCAACCTGGCCAAAGCCACGTTGTCGACGATCAAGGCCCCGCGCAGCCTGGAGGAAAGCTGGTACTGGAAGGCGCGCGCCGAATACGCCCTCGGCATGACCGACCGGGCCTACGGCGACATCCTCAAGGCCTACTACTACAACCGCAACCTGCAGGCCACCCTCGACATGCTGCAGGCCTGGGGTATTTCACCTTAATCGCGATGAAACTCCTCCACTTTGCCGATGCGCACATCGACATGGCCAACTACGGGCGCCACGACCCCGAGACCGGCCTGCCGCTGCGCGTCCTGGACTTCCTCAAGTCCCTGGACCTGATCGTGGACACGGCTGTGAGTGAAAAGGTCGACCTGGTGATCTTCGCCGGGGACGCCTACAAGGACCGCGCCCCCGCCCCCACCTTCCAGCGCGAGTGGGGCAAACGCATCATGCGCCTGTCCAAGGCCGGCATCCCGACCCTGCTGCTGGTCGGCAACCACGACCTCTCCCCCGCCCTGGGCCGGGCCAACGCCGTCCAGGAGTTCACCACCCTGGAAATCCCGCACGTGCGCGTCCTCGACCGTCCCCAGTTCCTGCGCGCCGAAGAGCTCGGCCTGCCCGTCCAGGTGATTGCACTGCCATGGGTCTCGCGTTCCGGGCTTGCCGCCGCCCTCGACCTGGAGGAGACCGACACGGCCGAGGTCTATGCCCGCCTCGAGCAGAACCTGACCGAGCTGGTCCACGGCTGGCTGGAGCAGGCCGACCCGGCGCTGCCGGTCATCCTCACCGCCCACGCCTCGGTCCAGGGGGCGGTCTACGGTTCGGAGCGCTCGGTCATGCTGGGCGCCGACCTGGTGCTGCCCGGCTCGCTGGTCAAGGACCCGCGCCTGGACTACGTCGCCCTTGGCCACATCCACAAACCGCAAGACCTGAACGAAAACGCCCATCCTCCGGTCGTCTACCCCGGCTCGATCGAGCGCGTAGACTTCGGCGAGGCAGGGGATGATAAATTCTTTATTATCGCAGAGGTCGAAAAACAAAAAACAAAAGTGGAATGGCGCAGGATCGAGACGGTCCGCCCGTTCATTGACCGGAGGGTCAAGCTTGATTCTGACCAGAACGTTACCGAACGGCTCAAGGCAGCCCTGCCCGGACCGTCTGATTTGGAAGGCGCCATCGTGCGCCTGACGGTGGAGTACGCCCGCGATTGGGATTCGCTGATCGATGAAGCCGCCCTGCGCCTCTATGCCGCCGAAGCCTTCGAATTCCACCTGATCAAACGCCCACAGATCGAGGCGCGCATCCGCCTCTCCGCCGACCAGACCGTCAGCAGCCTCAGTCCTCTCGAGCTGCTCGATGAGTACTGGCGCGCCAGTCATGCCGAGGACGAGGAGGCTTTGAAAAGGCTGGCCAAAGAAATAATCGAAGAAGAGTGAGAGCGATTGGTGGTCAATCCTTTTTCTGATCAAACGGTTCCATCGGAGGTGAAAAATGAATCCCATCAAACTGAAACCGACCTGGTCTAAAATTCTTTTGTTGTCGCCGGTCATGGGTCTGCTTGTCCTCATCGGTGTCATGATCTTCATCCGAAATGAACCGATGGACACCATCGGCTTCGTGATCGCGGTAGTCTATGTATTTCTTGCTTCATTCGTATTCTGGGCTATTTTCCTGCATTTACCGTACTTCACCATAGTAATCGACAGCGGTTTCCTGACCGGTCCTTCGCTGTTAGGGGTCGGCTGGAGGCATGTCACCATCCCAATCAACGAGATCGACCTCCCCGCCACCGGCACCTCCCTCGATTGGCTCGGATTTTACGTCATCAAATCCAGGCAGGGTCAAAAAATCACCCTCTGGGGCTTCGACGAAAACCAGTTCGGGAAATTGACCTCGGCCCTGAGCAACCAGGGCGAGGCGCATTGATCAGACCATTCGCTCCCGGCTGCCTCCGGTGGACTCATCTCCTCCCGGAACAGGGGAGGGATATTGGAAACCGGAAAAATGCGTTTCATCTACCTTTCCCCTCATTTCGATGACGCGGTTCTTTCCTGCGGTGGACTGATCTGGGAACAAAACCGCCGGGGGATCCCGGTCGAGATCTGGACGGTTTGTGGGGGCGATGCGCCCCCGGGTCCACTTGCACCGCTGGCACAGCGCTGCCATCAAGAATGGGGCACGGACGGCGCCGAAGAGACACTCGCCCTTCGCCGGCGGGAGGACCGGGAGGCTGCCCGGATCGTCGGCGCGCAGGTCCGCCACTTCAACACCCCGGATTGCATCTATCGCCGCTCGCCCGCTGGTGACCCGCTCTACCCGGAGGAATTATCCGCCCCGCTCTCCCCATGGGATACGAGCCTGGACGGAAAAATTGCCGCCGAACTGGCCGGTGAACTGGAACTGGACGACCTCCTGGTCTGCCCGTTGACCGTCGGCAGCCATCCCGACCACGTCCTGACCCGCCGGGCGGCTGAACGCCTGGCCCGTCCCCTGCGCTATTACGCCGACATCCCCTACCTGCTGAACCACCCGGAGGCTTTCGAGCCGACCACAGCTGGAATGAAAAGCGAGCATTTTCCAATCTCGAAACGCGGCCTGGCCGCCTGGGAGACCGGCATCGCAGCTTATAGCTCCCAGATGACCGTCCTGTTTTACGACCCGGAGAAAATGCGGGCGGCGATCAGCGCTTACTGGACCAGCCAGCAGGGCATCCTCCTGTGGCGGATTTAGGCCAGACCGGGCTTGCTTTTCAGATAAAATCATGTATAATTCGCCGGGTAGGAAGACCCACACAAGCGCATCTCTGGTTCAGAGATGCATTTTTTCTCAGGAAAATAAAATGCCCACGACATTCCTGACCAAGGAAGGCTATCAAAAGCTCGCCGAGGAGCTCGAGTTCCTGCGCACCACCAAGCGCAAGGAGGTTGCCGAGCGCCTGCACGAAGCCATGGAAGGCGGCGAGCTGATCGAAAATGCCGAATACGA
The DNA here is from genome assembly GCA_963739255.1 of uncultured Chloroflexia bacterium. Taxonomy (GTDB): domain Bacteria; phylum Chloroflexota; class Anaerolineae; order Anaerolineales; family Villigracilaceae; genus UBA877. The sequence goes on along the minus strand of CAVTZT010000007.1, from coordinate 191,169 downwards.
GGCCGCCAAGAACGAGCAGGCGTTCGTCGAAGGCCGTATCCAGGAGCTGGAGATCATCCTGGCCTCGGCGCGCGTCATCGACGAGAAGGAAAAGAAGGAAAAAGGCGGTGCCATTGCGGTTGGATCCAAAGTCACCATCAAAGAGACCGGCAGCGGGCAGGAAACGTATACCATCGTCGGGGCCGCCGAGGCCAACCCGCGCGAGGGGAAGATCTCGAATGAATCCCCGATCGGGAAAGCCATCCTGAACCGCCGCGCCGGCGAGGAAGTATCCATCGAAGCGCCCGGCGGAACGTTCAAAGTGAAAATCATCAAGGTCGAATAGCCCGGGGCAAGCCGATTCAGGCCCCGCGCCTCCTGCCAGGAGCGCGGGGCTTTTTATACCCCCTTGCCCTCTCCCGGCCTCCGACCACCCTCCCCCTTCTCCCCTGCAGGGGAGAAGGGGGAGGGCAGGGTGGGGGTAGAGAGGTCAATTTCAGGTAAAATATCACCCAGAAAGGTCCTGCCATGACCGAATATACCTCCCTTGAAAAAATCCGCCTCGATAAAATCGAGGAGCTGCGCGCCGAGGGAATCGAGCCCTTCCCCACGCGCGCCGAGCGGACGCACACCAGCGCCCAGGCGATTACAGCTTTCGAAGCCTCCGAAAAGGCCGCTGGCAAAGGCGGCACGCCCGAGCAGGTCAAAGCCACCCTGGCGGGACGCCTCCGCGCCATCCGGCCGATGGGCAAGCTCACCTTCGCCCACATCGAGGACGGCGAGGGTCGCATCCAGCTCTTCCTGCGCCAGAACGACCTGGGCGAGGCAAGGCTCGAGCTGTTCAACAAGATGTTCGACCTGGGCGATTTCGTCCAGGCTTCGGGCTTCATGTTCCGCACCCGCACCGGTGAAGTGACCCTGCATGTCCAGGACTTCAAGATGCTGGCCAAGGCGGTCAGCCCACTCCCGGCAGCCAAGGACGAGGTCACGGAAAGCGGCGAAACGATCCGGCACGCCGCCCTGGAGGACCCGGAGCTGCGTGCCCGCCAGCGCTACGCCGACCTGGCGGTCAACCCGGAGGTACGCGCCACCTTCCGGACGCGCGCCGCGATCGTCCGCGCCCTGCGCGAGTTCCTCGACGGGCAGGGTTTCCTGGAGGTCGAGACGCCCATGCTGCAGCCGATCTACGGCGGCGCGGCGGCTAGACCGTTCGTCACCCACCACAACCAGCTGAAACAGGATTTATACCTGCGCATCTCCTTCGAGCTGTACCTCAAACGCCTGCTGGTTGGCAACCTGGAAAAGGTGTACGAGATCGGGCGCGATTTCCGCAACGAAGGGGTTTCCTACAAGCACAACCCCGAATTCACCCAGCTGGAGTTCTACTGGGCTTATGCCGACTATCTCAAAGTCATGGAGCTGACCGAGCAGATGGTCGCCACGGTCGCCGAAAAAGTGCTTGGCACGACCCGGGTGACTTACCAGGGGCACGTCATCGACTTCAAGCCCCCCTGGAAGCGGCTGGAGATGCGCCAGGGGCTGCTGGAGGTGACCGGGATCGACATCGCCCAGCACCCGACCGCCGCAGCGCTTCATAAGGCGCTCAAGAAAACCGGCAAAACCCCCGACCCGGATGCGACGCGCGGCAAGATGATCGATTTCATGCTCGCGGAGTTCCTCGAACCGACCCTGATCCAGCCGACCCTGCTCTACGATTATCCCCGGGACATCTCTCCGCTGGCCAAGTCCATGCCCGGCGATCCTCTGATCGTGGAACGCTTCGAGGCTTACGTGGCCGGCTTCGAGCTGTGCAATGCCTTCACCGAGCTGAACGACCCGCTCGACCAGGAACAGCGCTTCCTGGAAATGGGCCGCGATTACAAGGCGGACGACGAGGAAAAACACCCCATGGACGAGGACTACTTGCGCGCCATGCGCTATGGCATGCCGCCCTGCGGCGGCTTCGGCATGGGCGTGGACCGGCTGGCCATGCTGCTGACCGACAAGCATTCCATCCGAGAGGTCCTGCTCTTCCCCCACCTGCGCGAGGCGGAAGGCTGATTCCTCTCGACGCGAATCAAACCGCCCCGGCAGTTGAATGTCGCTGGGGCGGTTTCGATTTCCAAGGGCTAGGGGATTGAATATGAAGTCAATTCAACCGTGGCGTCCAGGCCGCTGCCGGTGCTGACGGACTTCACCCAACCTACGTTGGGGGCATACCAGTTCTCGGCGGTAAAATTGATCGCCGGGACGGGAACCGTAATCCCTTGAGTGGTGACCTTGATATTAATGCTATCCTGGCAGGTGACCTTCATGGCGTTGAAGCTGCCGGCCGGTACCGTGACGCTTTCGGAGCCGGAGGCGGTGCAGTCGGTGGTGGTATCGTTGGTTGCGTCTGCCGAAACGCCGTTCACGGTCATCGTGCCGGCGATGCTGATCGACTGGTTCCAATGGTCGCCTGCCACGACCGTTGCAGGCAGGGTCACCCCGCTCAGAGCCGTGGTGTGGAAATCTGTGATCGTGCTGTTGAATTCGACACTGGCCGATGTGCCTCCGCCCGGGTCGAGGGCGATCAGTGCACCGGCGTTGCAATTCCACTGACCGGTGCGGGCCACGCCGTTCCAGAACGTGTCCTGGTCTTCAAATCCGCTCCCGTTGACGGAGTTAATCACCCGGGTAAAACTCCCGGAGGCGAAACCGCTCATCTGGTAATTCCAGGTGGCACCCGCCGCCACGGGCAGGAGCGGATTGGCGCATGGACCGGAGAGCGCCGCGCCCCCACCGGATGAGGACCCGGAAGGCGACCCCGAGCCGGTGGAGCCAGAACCCGGCAGGCTGCAGCCCGCCAATCCGATTGCCAGGCATAGGCCCGCGAGCAGAGAGAGCCGTAACGTACGAGACATAGCTAGTCCTTCCTGAAATAAGAATTTGAGAACCGATAATAGATTTATCTTATCATAATTATCATAAATTTCTTTACATAAACTATCCCCCCTTGGTTCTACTCATTCCCCCCGGAAAAGCCCACTAAACAAAGCCGGGGCTGCCCGCTTAAAGCAGCCATCCCTCACTTTCGTCGAGGAAAAATGAGGGATGGAAAATCCATTCAAAATAAGCGGCTGAAGCTTAACCGGTCCGGACGCAGTTGCGCCCGGCAGATTTGGCTGCATACAATCCCTGATCGGCGCGCTTGACCAGCTCGTCCAGCGTCTCTGCGGGCTTTCGATTCACTTCCAGGCTGGCAACGCCGGCACAAACGGTGATGCTGAATTTCCCCTCGGGGATGGTCATGACCATGTCTTCGACCGCTTTCCGCAGCCGTTGGGCCGCCGGGACCGTCCCTTCGACGGCCGTCTCCGGCATCAGGATGAGGAACTCATCCCCACCATAGCGGCCAAGGATATCCACGCTGCGCAGGCTGTTCTGGCACAGGTTGACCATCGCACACAGGATTTGATCCCCGACGAGATGCCCGTAACGGTCATTGAATCTCCAAAAATGATCGATATCCAGCATGAGCAATGACAAAGGCCGGTGGTAGCGCAAGGCGCGCTGGATTTCCTGGTTGGCCAGGGTCAGGAAATGCCGGCGGTTATAACAACCGGTCAATGGATCCTGCATCGCCAGGCGATTCACTTCCTGATAGAGATTGACCCGGTCGGTGATTTCCGTGGCGATCAAAACCACTTTACTGTGTCCTCGCCTGCCCTTTTCCATCAAAGCAAAACGTCCTTCAAACCAGCGTTCGTCGCCGGACAGGATGGGTACTTTATATTCGATCACCTGCGTCTTGCCCGTTTCGATCGTCCGCCGGATGGCGTTCCTTATCAAGTTGGCGCCCTCAGCGGGTAGGACCTCGCCGATCAGCCGCCCTTTGAGCCTCTCGATGTGATCGCTGAGCAGGCTGAAATCGTTGGCCATGATTTCCAGGTAGCGACCTTCTTCATTGAATACGAAGGAAAGACTGGGAATTGCGTTGACAAAGGCCTGCAATTTTCTTTCTCGCTCCCGCAGGAGATCCTGTGAGCGGGTCAATTCCTCCAGCTGGGTGGACTTTTGCTGGTTGACTTCTTGCAGCTGATGGCGCAGGCGGAGAATGGTGAGATGGGTCTCCACGTGCGCCCGGATTTCTTCGGGTTCAAAAGGCCTCTGAATGTAGTCGACGCACCCGGCCCGGAAAGCCTTGATCTTGTCCGCGCTGCCATCCTTTGTACCGATGAAGATAATCGGGATCTTGCGCGTCCGCCGGCCCCTCTTCAGCCGCTGGCAGATCTCGTAACTGTGCGGCGCCGGCCTGGAAATGTCGAGCAAGATGAGATCAGGAGTTGCCTTGCGCGCGTACTCGATCGCCCATTCGGCATCCTCGGCAACCTGAACCTGGTAACCGCTGTCAGTCAATATCTGTGACAGCAAGGTAAGGTTTTTAGGCCGGTGATCCACAACAAGGATAGTACATTGTGCCTTAACCATGCGCACCTGCTCCTTCCCCTGCCACCCGGATCTGTCACAATAACTATACAACGAATTCCATTCAGAGACAATCGTGCCGGTTGTGATGTACAGGGCTTTCTTTACATCGAGTCGCGCCTCTCTTTGCTTGGAGGATTTTCAACGCGAATTCGGCGAAACGGCAAATTGCGCGCATGATTGCCAAAATCAAGGCTCCAAAGCAAAGAATTCTGGACAATATTCGCGCCTTTCGCCTATTCACGGCATTCGCGTTCCTCTTTTGATAGAGTTTATGCAAAACTGCATCGACTTTAAGAATACCGTGTTGTGGTGTAAAATATTCCCGATGGACGAGCTTGACCTGATTCGTTCCGCCCAGCACGGAGACCTGGAGGCATTCAATCGCCTTGTCCTGGCTTATCAGGATGCACTTTATAATACCGCCCTGCGCATCCTGGGCGACGAGGACTTGGCAGCGGATGCCACCCAGGAAGCTTTCCTCTCCGCCTTCCGCGGCCTGAACGGATTCCGCGGCGGTTCTTTCCGCGCCTGGCTGCTGCGCACCGTCACCAACGCCTGTTACGATGAGCTGCGCCGCCGCCGTCGCCGGCCGACCACCCCGCTGGAACCGGTCAATGACGAGCAGGAGGAAGTGGAATCCCCGCGCTGGATGGCCGACCCGGACGCCTCGCCTGAAAGGGAGCTGGACCAGGCCGAGCTCGAGCACGCCATCCAGCATTGCCTGGAACGCCTGCCGACCGAGTTCAGGGCGGTGGTCGTGTTGGCCGATATCCAGGGCCTGGATTACAGCGAAGTCGCCCGCGCGGTGCGTACCCCGCTCGGGACGGTGAAGAGCCGCCTGGCGCGTGCCCGCCTGCGCCTGCGCGAGTGCCTGCAGGGCTTCCGGGAACTTTTACCTGCAGCCTTCCGTCTGGAGGAGGAGAGCGGCGTATGAGCACACCTTCCTTCCACGACCTGGAACGGCTTTCGGCCTACCTGGACGGGCAACTCCCCCCGGACGATCGGGTGCGCCTGGATTCCCGCCTCGCCGCCGACCCGCAGCTGCGCGCGGCGCTGGAAGAGCTGCGCCGGACACGCCTCCTGCTTCAGCGTACGCCTCACCGCCGCGCCCCGCGCAACTTCACCCTGACACCCAAGATGGCCGGGATCCGGCCCCCGGTCCCGCGCCTCGTTCCGGTGCTGGGCTGGGCTTCGGTCACGGCGATCGTCCTGTTCCTGTGCACCTTCGGCACCAGCCTGATCGGACAGCTGTCCTTTGGCCCGATGGCCGCCGCCCCAAAGGCCATGGCGACCCAGGCTCCGGTCGTCTCCGATAACGGCCTGGCCGTAGTCGCACCTGCAGCCCAGCCCGCCCCCACCCAGGAGATGGCGGAGGCGACCGCCGCACCGCTGGCAACCCAGGCGCCGACCGTCTCAGGATACGGCGTGGGCGGAGGGCCGGTCACGGCGACCCAGCCTCCCAGCGCGGCGGCCAAACTCCCCACCGGAACTGCCGTGCCGGAGGCGCCCAGCCTGATGGCCGTCTCCCAGGCCGCAACGGTCGAGCCGACCGCCTCTGCCGGTGCGCGCTTGACCAAACCAACTCCCGCCCCCACCCTCCCGCCGCCTGCCCCGCCTCTGCTCAGCCCTCTGCAAAACGGCTTGATCGCCCTGGCAGCCCTCATCGCCACCGCGGCGCTTGCGGTCTTCCTGCAGTCGCAGCGCAGGTGGAGAAAATCCAGCCAGACAGCCGGTCCACGTTCCCGGATGAAGGAAATCCTCCTGCTCCTGGCCATCCTGGCCCTTCTCGCGGTCGCCGTCTTTTCGGTCGTCGAGCTGGTCAGAGGCATAAGGGTTTCCACGGCCGGGCAGCAGGTCAGCTATGTACCCATCGGGCCGCCGGTCCTGCCGACCAAGGATGTGCCTGTCGAGACTTCGATCATGCCGACCAGCGCCGGAAAGAATCTGCCGGCTGACCTGCTGGCGCTGACACCCGACCGCTTTACCCTTCCGGCCGGCATGGAATACACCTACTCCCACTCCGACAACTCCGGCCACAGCATTTCGGTCTATTTCCCCGCCGGGGCGTTTGACCAGCAGACGGATGTCCAGTTTTCCGTTGGACAGGGCGCCCCAACCCCGGAGGGTTTTGCCTACGCGGGCATCGGCTTCCAGATATACACCGTACCCGATTGGCTGCCTTTGGCGAAACCCGTCCTGGTCACCTTGCACTACAACCCGGCGGAGGTCGCCCAAATTGGGGACGAAAACAAGCTCGTGATGATGGTCTGGAACGGGGAGGCCTGGGAAGAGGCTGGTCCCAACTGTGAGCCCGCCTCGGTCTACACCCGCCAACCCGAAGAGGACATCCTCCAAATGGTGGTGTGCGGGATGGAGGGCTACGCCCTTTTTGCACCGCTGCATTGACTCCCACCTTTCCGCTTCGCCGCCATTCCGGGTGGCGAAAATGTTTTCCCTGATCCATGCGTGAAGAAGAGATACACTTCTGCCCGCTGTGCGGCTCCGAGGTCATCCGGGAGGAGCGTTTCGGGCGCGTCCGCCCGGTCTGCCCGAAGTGCGACTGGACCTTCTTTGCCGACCCGAAAGTTGCCGCGGCCGTGCTGGTCGAACGACAGGGCGAGATCCTGCTCGTCCGGCGTGTGAACCAGCCCTACCGCGGCGACTGGAGCCTGCCCGCCGGCTTCATCGACGCCGGGGAGGACCCGGTCGAGGCCGCCGAACGCGAATGTCTGGAGGAGACCGGCCTGCAGGTCCGTGTGACCGGGCTGCTGGACGTGATCGCCGACCGCGAGCACCCGCGCGGGGCAGACTTCGTGCTTTACTATCAGGCCGATATCATCTCCGGCAGCCTGCACCCCGCCGACGACGCGGATGCCGCCGGTTTCTTCGCACCTGACCGTCTCCCGCCGATCGCTTTCCAGGCAACCCGGACCTTCCTCGAACGCTGGCTGGAGAAAATGGAAAAGTGAAATAAAAAAATCATGCAAGAAGCAGTACAATACGAATAAAGGAGTTTGCCATGGCCACGATCTCTCCTGTCCGTCCCTCGCCGATTGCCGGGGCGTGGTACGAAGGCAACCCGAACGACCTCACCCGGGCGATCGATGGGTATCTTGACCAGGCCGAGCTGCCCGAGCTGCCTGGGGAGGTGGTCGCCATCATAGCCCCCCACGCCGGACACATTTATTCCGGACCTGTGGCTGGGTACGCCTTCGCGACCGTGCGCGGCCGGGAACCGGACCTGGTGGCTGTGCTGTCTCCGATGCACCAATATCATCCCGATTCTCTCCTGACCACCGCCCACGACGCATACGAAACCCCGCTGGGGCAGATCCCGGTCAACCAGGAGGCGTTGGAGGTCTTGAACTCCCGCCTGAAGAAGAGGCTCGGCTACGGACTGACTGCAGTCGCCTACGACCAGGAGCACTCGCTCGAAATCGAGCTGCCCTTCCTGCAGCGTGCATTGAGCAGCGACTTTAAACTCCTGCCGGTGATGGTGCGCGCCCATTCGCTGCAGGTCTCGGAGCAGTTGGGAATCGCCCTGGCCGAAGTCCTGTACGGCAAAAATGCCCTGCTGGTCGCCTCCACCGACCTGTCCCATTACTACTCCCGGAAACAGGCGGACGCCTTTGACAGTGAGATGCTCCGCCGGGTGGAAGCCTTCTCACCGGAAGATATTTTCCGGGCCGAAATGGAGAACAAGGGCTTCGCCTGCGGGCTGGGCGCACTGACTGCCGTGCTGTGGGCCGCCCGCGACCTGGGCGCCGACACGGTCAAGGTGATGCGCCATGCCACCTCGGGCGACGTGACCGGGGATTACTCGTCCGTGGTGGGTTACGGTGCGGCAGTGGTGCTGAAGACAAAATAGTATTCAAGCGGAGTCCCTGCGGAGGAAACATGCTGGAAATCCTTGCCAAGAACGTCTTCGGCAGCCGGCCGGGTTGGCTCAAGAAAGTAGCCAAGGACGGCCAGCCGGCCACGGCGCTCGTCCTTGAAAACCCCAAGGACTATTTCAAGGGCATCGGCAAATACGAGGGCGCGGATGTGTGGCTGGATCTGGCGGTGCGCGTCGATCCTTCACTCGAAGCCCCCTTCGAAGCCAGGATGAAATGCCAGCTCTCCCAGGTCCTGGGCGGTCTGCTGGAAGCGAACATGCGGGTCAATGTGAAGTACGACCGCCAGCACAAGGATCGCGTGCTCCTGGTGGACGACATCAACGCGCTGCTGCAGTACCGGATCAAGAAGTGAACTCCAAGCCGGCCAATCCGCTGCCTAAGTGACAATTTCAACATGATCTTCGCCCAAATCGCCGTCAACGTCCCGTCCATCACGGGCGTTTTTGATTATCATCTCCCGCCCGGATTGGAGGGGAAGGTCGGTGCGGGGCATTTGGTCACTGTGCCATTTGGCAAGCAGACGGTTCAGGGCGTCGTCCTGGGCCTCATTCCCCGGCCCGCCGTCGCCGAGACCAAAGCCGTTCTGGACCTGCTGGACCCAGCTCCCGTCCTGACCGCCGCCCAGCTCGCCCTGGCTCGGGAACTTTCCGCAGCCACCCTAGCTCCCCTGGCGGAGATGATCGGGCTGATGCTCCCGCCCGGCCTGGCCCAGCAGGCAGACACGCTTTACACACTCAATCCTCAATCCCCTCCACTTCGGATCGGGGACGCTTCGCAGTCGTCAATCGACAATCGTCAATCCTCAAATCCACAATCGCCCATTGCGCGCCGCCTGCTCAACCTGCTGCAGGAAAAAGGCAGCCTGCGCGGCCGTCAAATCGACCGGCACTTCAAGAACGTCGACTGGCGCCGGACCGCTGCCGCGCTGGTGCGCCAGGGGGCGCTTGCCTCCCAGGCCGTCCTGCCCCCGCCATCGGTGCGCCCGAAGTTCATCCGCACGGCGCAGCTGGCCGTTCCACCCGAGGCGGCAGAGCAGGCCATGCCCGAGCTGGGCCGGACTGCCGAGACTCTGTCGCGCCGTCAGGCCGCCCTGCGCACCCTGATGCGGGAACCGCAGGCGCTGGACGTAGCCTGGGTCTACGCCGAGTCCGGCTGCACCCTGGCCGACCTCCGGGAGCTGGCCGAAAGGGATCTCATCGTTTTGCGTGAGACGGAGATCTGGCGTGACCCGCTGGTGCGCATCGACCAGGTGCCGCTCCAGGCGCCCGTGCTCACACCCGACCAGCAGGCGGCCTGGGATCAGGTTCAGTCCGCTTTTCGCCAGAGGGCGGGAGGCAAGCCAGTCCCGCCTTTCCTGCTGCACGGTGTGACCGGCTCCGGCAAGACCGAGATCTACCTGCGTGCCGCCGGGGAGGCCATCCGGGCCGGACGGCAGGCGATCATCCTGGTCCCTGAAATTGCGCTTACCCCCCAGACCGTGCGCCGCTTCCTGGCGCGCTTCCCCGGGCAGGTCGGCCTGCTGCACTCGCGCCTCTCGGAAGGCGAGCGCTACGACACCTGGCGGCGTGCCCGCATGGGCCTGCTCAAGGTGGTCATCGGACCGCGCTCGGCGCTCTTCGCCCCTCTGCCGGATGTCGGCTTCATCGCAGTGGACGAGTGCCACGACGGTTCCTACTACCAATCCGAGCCGCCTTTCTATCACGCCGGCTCGGCCGCCCGCCTCTACGCCCGCCTGTGCGGGGCGGTGTGCGTGCTCGGCTCGGCCACCCCGCCGATCGTCTTGCGTGCCAAGGCTGAAGAGGGGAAAAGTCTTCACCTGCTGCAGCTGCCGGAGAGGATCACCAGCGCGTCAGACCGGTCTCCCGCCCCCAGGCGCGAGCTGCCGTCCGTCTCCGTCGTCGACCTGCGCACCGAGCTCAAGTCAGGCAACCGGGGCATCTTCAGCCGCGAGCTGGCTGCCGCCCTGGGCGAGGTCCTGGACAAGAAACAGCAGGCGATCCTCTTCCTGAACCGGCGCGGAACGGCCACCTACGTCTTCTGCCGGGAGTGCGGTGGATCGCTGCGCTGCCCACGCTGCGACATGCCGCTGACGTATCACAGCCCGGCCGAAGTGCTGTTCTGCCACCACTGCGGTTACCGGCGGCTGTTCCCGAAGACGTGCCCAAGATGCGGCGGCAGCCAGATCAAGGCTTACGGCCTGGGCAGCGAAAAGGTGGAGGCCGAGGTGCAGGTGCTCTTTCCTTCGGTACGCACCGCCCGCTGGGACTGGGAGACGACCCGCCAGAAGGACGCCCACGAGATCATCCTGAGCCATTTCGTTGCCGGCCGGGCGGACGTGCTGATCGGCACGCAGATGCTTGCCAAGGGGCTGGACCTGCCGCGGGTCACATTGGTTGGGATCGTGCTGGCCGACGTGGGCCTGAACCTGCCCGATCCCTTTGCCGCCGAGCGGACCTTTGACGTGCTGACCCAGGTCGCCGGCCGCGCCGGCCGCTCGGCGCTGGGCGGGCGGGTCGTGCTGCAGACCTTCCAGCCGGAGAGCTACGTCATCCAGGCTGCCGCGGGCCACGATTACGCCGCCTTCTACCGCCAGGAGCTGGAGTATCGCCGACAGCTGGGCTACCCGCCCTTCGGCGGATTGGTGCGGCTGGAAGTCCGTGATGCGCGGCCGGGCGAAGCGGAAAAGCAGGCCCGGCAGATGGGCGACCGGGTTCTCAAGTGGCTGGAGGCCGACGACCGCCGGCAGACGACACTCGTCGGACCGGTTCCCTGCTTCTTCGCCCGCCTGAACGGCCTTTACCGCTGGCAGATCCTCCTGCGCGGTCCCGACCCGGCCTCCCTGCTGCGTGACAAAAACCTGGGCAAATGGCGGGTGGAAGTGGACCCGGTAACCCTCCTCTAAGGAAGCGCTATGGACCCGACCTCTCAGGCCTATGAGCAGTTGATCCAGAATTTCGTCCGCTGGGCGCAAGGGCAGGAGGACATCCGCCTGGCATTCATTTTGGGCTCGCGCGCCGCGTGGACCATCCCGCCGACGAATGGTCCGACCTGGACCTGGCGGTGGCCGCCACGGACATCCGTCCGTATCTCGAACAGGCGGATTGGGTCGCCAACATCGGCCGGCCGCGCCTGACCTTCATCGAGGTCACCGGTGACGACCGCTCGATGGAGCGCCGCGTCCTGTTCGACGGCGGCCTGGACGTGGATTTTGCCTTGCTGCCGCTCGAGAGCATCCGCCAAATCGCCCGGGAGAAAGCCGACCCCGGGACCGTCGACCTTTTCCATCGCGGCGTGCGTGTGCTGATCGACAAGGACGGACTGCTCTCCGACCCGGGGGCAATCGCCGCAGCCTGGCAGCCGCCTGCACCTCCCGCGGAGACCGAATTCCTGCAGGTGATCAACGATTTTTGGTACCATGCCGTCTGGACGGCCAAGCACCTGCGGCGCGGCGAGTTGTGGTGGGGCAAGGAGTGCTGCGACGGCCATCTCAAAGGATTGCTGCGCCGCATGCTGGAATGGCACGCGCGCGCCACGCAAGGGCCCGGTCATGACACCTGGCTGCGCGGCCGTTTCCTGGAGGAGTGGGCCGACCCGCGCGCCGTCCGGGCCCTGCCTGATATCTATGCGCATTACGTCGAGGCCGACATCTGGCGCGCCCTTTCCGCCACCCTGGACCTCTTCCGCTGGGTGTGTGAAGAGACCGGCCAATCCCTGGGCTACTCCCTCCCTCAGGATGGGATAGAATATAGCATTCAGCTCGTAAGTCGCCTCGCCGATCGGTAGGGCGAGCTTTATTATTGAGAACCTGTTCAGGAGGTATGGATGGATAAGCCTTTAATCCCGGATTATTTGATGGATTATCTCGAAAGCCTGGTGCCGCCGCGTCCTTCAGAGATGCAGGCGATGGAGGCCTACGCCGAGAAGATCGACTTTCCCATCGTCGGGCCGTCGTGCGGCGCACTGTGTTATCAGGTGGCACGCATGATCGGGGCGAAGCGCATCTATGAGCTCGGCTCCGGCTTTGGCTACTCGACTGCCTGGTTCGCCCGCGCGATCAGCGAAAATGGCGGCGGCGAAGTCTATCATGTCGTGTGGGATGAATCGCTGTCGCAACAGGCCCAGCGGCATCTGAGGATGTTGGGTTATGGCGACATCGTTCGCTTCCAGGTCGGCGAGGCGGTGGAGGCGCTGCGCAAGACTCCCGGTCCTTTCGACCTGATCTTCAACGATATTAACAAGGAGGACTATCCTGCCTCGCTACCGGTGATAGCTGAGAAGCTGCGCCCCGGCGGTGTGCTCATCGTGGACAACATGCTCTGGCATGGGCAGATCTTCGACCCGGCCAATAAAACCCCGGCGACCGAGGCTGTGCGCAAACTCACCCAGCTCCTGACCCAGGACCCGGGCTGGATAAGTTCCCTGCTCCCGGTGCGGGATGGCCTGATGATTGCTTATAAGAAATAGACGGGAATCTCCAATAATCTTTTGGGGTGCAGGGAAAACGCTGACGCCCAGCGACGGAAAGCCGTTGCACTCCGAAGCCAAACCCGTGATTTAGTGAATCTGGCACAGTTTTCCAGTATTCAATCCATTCTCGATCCATCAGGAGGTTCAGCATGCAAAGTTTCAGCCGTGGTTGGTCATTTCTTAAAGAGGCCTGGACGATGGCCTTCAAGGACAGGGACCTGATCAAACCGACCATCTACTCCCTGTTCGCCGGCTTCATCGTATCGGTCATCTTTCTCGTCCCCATCGCCGCCGCCTGGTTCCTGTTGGGGGATCGCGGCACGATCGCCCAGGTGATCCTGTTCATCCTGGGCGTGATCATGGTCTTCGCCCAGTACTCCGTCGGTTACATCTTCTCGGCCATGACCATCTACCTGATCTACGGCTTCCTGGCCGAGGGCGACGGGGTGATGGAAAAGGCCTGGGCAATCGTCAAACGGGAGTGGCCGAATATCCTCAGCCTGGCAGCGGCTTCGACGGCGGTCAACGTGCTCAAGGGCGCGGTCAGGGGCAAGGGCCGCTCGGCCGGCCGGAACGTGCTCGCCGGTCTGATCGACACGGTCTGGACCGAGGCGGCCTTCCTGATCCTGCCCGCCATGGTCATCGAGGATGTCAACCTGAAGGACGCCCTCAAACGCGCCGGGCAGATCGTCAAAGACAACCTGCTGCTGGTCGGCCTGAGCACGGTCGGCGTGAGGGCGGTCAACGGGCTGATCGGATTCCTGCTGGGCGCGGTCGGCATCGCCCTGGGTTTCGGCGCCGGGCTGGGGATCGTCACGCTGACAAACACCTCGACCTTCGGCCTGTTCACCGGCATCGGCCTGGGCGTGATCATCGCCGGGATTTTCATCATGGTCGCCACGGTGGTGACCTCCTACACCGCCACCGCCTACCACACCTGCCTGTACCTGTGGGCCCGGGACGTGGAAAAGGCCAAGGCGAGCGGCGGGCCGGCTCAGGTCCAGGCGCCCGCGCCGCTGGCGGCGGTCCTCAACCGTTAATTTCCCGTGTGTATATTTGTCGTAGGGTCGAGCAGCCGCTCGACCCTACAATTGTTTCCAGGGGGATTTGTATTACGGCACCGGTATCGGCTTGGGGTTCATCGCCTCGTACACCCCGGTGGCAAGCAGGGACGGGTCGCCCGCCGCCTGGGCGGCCTTCATCTGCGCCTGGCGCGCCAGGTCGGTGGCATCCCGCAGGATGCGCAAGGCCTCGTCGGGGTTATGGAAGCCCATGCTGTTGGCCGATGAGATGAAATCCCACATAAACTGTGCCTGGCGGTGGAGCTGGCGCGCCTGCTCGAGCAGCGCCGGGTCGGCATCCGGTTTGGCACCGGCAGCCTGCAGGGCGGTGATGGCGTCGATCAGGGCGTCCTCGGCCCCTAGCTTGGCCGCATGGACCGTGTCCTGGATCGTGCTCACGCGCGCCAGCACGGCTTCCAGGTCCGTGTGGCACTGCCCGCAGGACTGCTCGGGATGCAGCAGCGGACTCATGATGTCGTGGCTGGAATACTTCATTGCCCCGTCGCGCACGTAGGGCATGTGGCAGTCGGCGCAGGCCACGCCGGCACTGAAATGAGTGCTTCCGGCGGTGAACAACTCATAATCTGGATGGCGCACCTTGGCGATCGGCGTGTCGGTGCCCGGGTATTTCCAATCCGCAAAATGGTCGCTGTCTTCCGCAGCCAGAATGTCTTCGGCCCGCGTGCCGTTCGCCCACGGGACCGTCAGGACTTTCTTGTCTCCAGCAAAATAATAGGTGACGTGGCAGTTGGCGCACACCAGCGAGCGCATCTGCTGGCGGGTGTAACCGCGCCAGTCGATGCCCTCAGACTTCAACGCCGCCTCCACTGCCGGGTTGGTGACGACCAGGCGCATCGTCCCGGCCTCATGACAGTTGGCGCAGCCGATGGGATTATTGAGCTTGGGCGTCATATCCTTGAAGAGCATGGCGTCGTAGGCTTCCATGCCCATCTGCGCCCACAGGCCGGGATTGTCCGACGACTTGCAGGAGTAGCAGGTGGCGTGGGTGGTGTCGTTGACCCGTTTGGTCGCCCGCACGTCGATCAGCGTGTTCTGGTGGCCGCGCGGCTGGTTGTAGTCCTTGCTGAAGGGGTAGCCGGCGAACAGGATCACCAGGCGCGGGTCCTCGATCAGGTAGGATTTCTGTGCCGAGCCGCCATAGGTCGTGGCAGTTTTGTTTTCCGCCGTCTGGATCAGGCTGGAGTATTCGTTCGGGTAGTTCAGACCCCAGACGGACGAATCCGCCTCGAGGGGTTTGACCGCCACGACCGGCTGGAACGTCCGTTGCTGGGGAGGCTGATTTTTGAGATAAAGCAGTACACCAGCCAGGACGACCACCAGGACAAGAATGATACCCAGAAGGATGAAGGTGCCGTATTTTTTCATTTTGCGTAGACCTCCGAATCCTGATAAGGTGAGAGCGACATCCCCCGCGCGCCGTGGGCGACGGCGCGATGGCAGTCCCAGCAGTACCGGTCGAACGGCTGCGGGCCGGCGAGGATGCTCTCCACCGTGTCGGTGTGGCAGCGGATGCAGTTGGCCTGCAGGATGGCGTCCGTCTGCGCCGTGGCGCGTATGGCGACGGGATAGACCTTGGCGGTGAACGAGACCACGTCCCGCATACCGGAGTAACCCTTATAGAGATAGTAGCTGACGAGATCCTGGTGCGGCAGGTGGCAGTCGGTGCAGACGGCAAAGCGTTCGTGGGCGGCGTGGTACCAGTTTTCGTACTGGGCGTCCATGACGTGGCAGTTATTGCAGGTCGCAGGCTCGTGGCCCAGGTAGGCAGGGGCATCCGTGACCCAGGCAAAGACGCCCAGCGCGGCGACCAGGAGAAGTATCCCGAAAAGGAACGGCAGATTCTTCATTATTTCAGCCAGCCAATTTGGAACGCGACCGCTAAACCCGGCCCAGCAATAATCCAAATCGATTATACAGAGTTTCGAACGGGGAGTCTCGTGACTTTTGTCAGTTCCCGGCGATACAGATTACTAAGGATGGGAGGAATACCTGCGCCCTTTCCAGGTGACCCCCCGGCCTGACAGCACCTCCCAGGCGGAAACCAGCATCATCCCGGCGAAGACCGCCGCGCCGAGTGGAACGGTCAGCGCGTACCAGGACGAGATCTGCATGCCGCGGCAGACCAGCAGGCGCCAAAAGACCAGATATGCCCACACCAATACCCCTTCGGCGACCACCGCGAGAGCGCCAAGCTCGCCCCCTGCCCCCCACCAGACCAGCCCGGTCGCCAGCCAGACCGGAAGCGCCAGCGCCGCAAACAGGGACAGGAACGCCCCGAGCGCGCCCAGAAGGAGCAGCCCCGGGCTGCCGCGCAGGCCCAGGAAGATGTTCTTCGTCCAACCTTCCCACATCTCCGCCAGGGAGGTGTACATGCGCGTGCGCGCCACCTTCTTCCCATCGGCGATGATCAGTCGGTAGCCGGAGTGCTTGACCAGTTCCGCCAGGTCTTTGTCCTCGACGATGGAATCTTTGATCGCGGCATGCCCGCCGACCGCCGCGTAGACCGACCGCTTGATGAGGATGAACTGTCCATTGGCAATGGCGTCGCGCGTGTCCGGGCGGTTGACCCGCCGCGGGGAAAACCCTACCGACAGGGCTGTCATGACCAGCGGCAGGACGACCTTCTCCCAGAACGAATCCAGCTCCTGGAAAGTCAGGATAGTGAAAAGGTCGGCGAAATGCTCCCGGGCGGCGGCATAGACCGAAGCCAGCGCCTGGGGTGCGGCGAAGGTGTCCGCGTCGACGAAGCACAGCCATTTCCCGCCCGCCGCGGCGGCAGCCTGGGCCAGGGCGTGGGGCTTTCCGGCCCAACCCTCGGGCAGCTCGCTCCCGGTCAGCAGGCGCAGGCGCGGATCGCGCGCCGCCAGCTCGTTCAGGATCAGCGGCGTGGCGTCCGTCGAGCGGTCGTCCAGGACGATCAGCTCGAAGTTGGGATAGGTCTGCGCCAGCAAGGATTCAACGCAGCGGCGGATGTTACGGTCCTCGTTGCGCGCCGGGACGATGACTGAAACAAGCGGTGCCTCAGCCGGCGGCGGGACCGGGCGCACGACCACGTCCAACCGGTGGCGGGTGTGCAGCCAGGTGATGATGATAAGACCGAGGAGGCAGGCAATGGTGGAAAGAAGGGTAAAGATCATAGGATAGAGTAAAGAGTAAAACGTAAGGAGTAAAACGTAAAAAGTGGTCTAGGCTTCGTACAGGGCTTGCTCTTCCCGGAGGGTATGGCCGCGCGGTTGTGGAATCATGGTGAGCAATAGGCGGAGGATTTCAACCAGTACGTTTGCACGCCGGTGAAATACTTCCTCACCCAGAACATGGCGGCTTTTATAATACCAATCCCGGCTCTCGCGGGCTGAACCCAGGGCATACTGGTAAAACAAAGCCCGGTCCTTGCCGGTGCTGCGCGAGTAGCCTTCGGCGAGATTGGCGCCCACCGAATTTACTGCCCGGTATAGCTGGTCCGCTGTGGACCACGTCTGACGGGTCTTCATCAGGAGGGCAGTGTCCTCCCGGCACAAGTCGCTCAAATAGAGGGCCAGCCGATAAGCCTTAACCTTCCATAACGAATCTGCTTTGATTTCTTCCGGAACCGCTCTATCCCATTCATCGTATTCCATTTTTCCTCCCCTCAAATCCATTACTCTTAACTCTTGACGTTTTACGTTTTACGTTTTTATTTTATATCACTTTTACCTCCGACCCTCTTTCCGTCTTCACCACCTCGATGCGCGTCGGGAAGGCGTCCTTGAGCTCGTCCAGGTGGGTGATGACCAGAATCTTGGCGAAGTCGCCGCGCACGGCGTTGATGGCCTGGATCAGGCGCTGGCGGCCGAGGGCGTCCTGCGAGCCGAAGCCTTCGTCGACGATCAGCATCTGCAACCGGGCGCCCTTGCGCTGGGCGAGCACCTCCGAGAGCGCCAGCCGGATGGCAAAGTTGACCCGGAAGGTCTCGCCGCCGGAGAACAGCTCGTACTCGCGCTCCCCCGCCCCGTCGCTGACCCGGATCTCGAGCGTCTCGCGCAGGTCCTTGCGCTTCTCGTCCTTGTATCTGGCCTGGGTCTCGAAGCGGATGCGCATGCTGTCGTCGCTCAGGCGGCCGAGGATCTCGTTGGCCTTCAGCTCGATCTCGGGCAGCGCCTGTTCGATCAGCAGTGCCGGGACGCCGTCCTTGCCGAAAGCCCGCTCCAAGGCTTTGTAGCGGCCGATTTGCTGGCCCAGATCCTCGCGCTCGGCCTCCAGCTGCTTGCGGCGCAGGCGCAGGTCGTCCAACACCGTCACCTTCTGGCGGGCCGCGCCCACCTCCTGGTTCAGACGGTTCTCGCGCTCCTGCAGGTCGAACACCTGCCGCTCGGCAGCCTCCAGATCGGGAAGTTCGGATTCGGCGGCGGTGAGCGAGGCATGCGCCAACTCGTATTCGGTCCGCTGGGCCTGGGTTTCGAATTCCAGAGTTTCGATCTGGGTGTGCAGGTTAGCAATCTCGTCATCCAGCGGCTTGAGCGCCGCCCGGGCAGACTCCAAAGCCCGATACTCGGCCTCGGCGTCGCGTTTCTCCACCTCGGACTTGCGCGCCGCGTCGTGTGCGGCGGCGTCGTAACCCAGGGCAGCCAGCTCCCTGTCGACCTTGGCCAGCTTCTTGCGTGCTTCCGCCGCAAACTTTTCGGTTGCCAGCAGCCGCGTGACCGCCGCCAGGCGTTTCGCTCCTCCCGACTTCCACTCGGAGATCAGACGTTTCAAGGAGTCCAGCCGCTCGACCAGCTGGGAGACGGCCGCCGCCCATTTGAGCCGCTCCGCTTCGGTGGAAGACAGGTCAGCGAATTCGGCCTCGAGACCGGTGAGCTGGCCGGCAATCTCGGCCTGCTCCGCCTTGTTGGCGCGAAACCGGTCGCCCATCTGCTTGCCCTCGGCTTTGAGCTGGTCGAGCGTGGAACGGCGGTGTTCAGGGCTGAGCGCTTGCCCGCACAACGGACAGGCCGCCCCCTCGGCCGCGGCAAGCTGCTCGATGCGCCGCTTGAGCTCGTCCATCGCGGACTTCAATCCCTCGTTCTCGGCCCGCAGTCGGGCTTGCTGCTCACGTCCGGCTTGAGCGCGGGCTTCCATCTCGGCACGACGCGCCAGTCGAGATTCGAGCCTCGGCCAGCGCTTTGCGGGCAGCCTCGACTTCGGATTTCAAATCCAAGCTTGACGACTGCTGGTCATTGACTGCCGTTTCCTGCTCCAGCAGGCTGCGCTGCTCCTGCTCCAGGCGGGCGCGCTCGGAGTTGACCTCGTCCAGCAGCGGTTGGCGGAGGGTTTGGTGCTCACGGAACTGTTCCGCCACCTGATCCCATTTCTCCAGCCCGGCCCGGGCAGATTGCCAGGCCCGGTAGCCGGCTTCGACGCGGTCAGCATGGGCAAGCAGTTCGGCGTAGGTAAGCCGCTCGGCCTCCCGCCCGGAAAGGCGCGAGTGCAGCCCGGCCAGGTTCGTCTGCGAGCGTTCCAACACCTCGGCCAGCTTGCGAACCAGCTCCCGCTGGCTCTCGAGCGAGGCACGCAGCTGCTTCACCCCTGCCAGCGCCGTCTCCTGGGCTTTGCGATTTGCCGCCAGCCCCTCCAGCTGGCTTTCCAGCCCGGCCAGCCGGGCCTTGCGATCGGCCTCCTCCCCCAGCTCGGCCTCGATCTCCTGCACGCGCCCGTCCACTCCGTCCAGCTCGCGTTCGACCGCCTTGCGGCGCTCGGTCACCCGGTCCTTGTACATCTCCCAGGCTTCCAGTCCGAGGATGGTGCCGAGGATGTCCTTGCGCTTCGACGGCGGCTGCTGCGCGAACTGGTCGGCGCGTCCCTGCAGGAAAAACGAGACGTTGATGAACGTGTCGTAGTCGAGGCGCAAGACCTGCTCGATGCGGGCCTGGGTGTCGCGCAGGGTACGCTCGGTCAGCGGTTTCCATTCTTCCGATTTCTTGCCGGCGTCACGCAGGATGAGGAACTCGAGCCCCATGGTCTTGCCCTGCGGCAGGCGGCGCTGGACCCGATAGGTCTCGCTTTCGTACTGGAAGGTAAATGCCACCTCGGCGACGGCTGATCTGCCCGCCAGCTGCGAATTGATCACCGACTCGTCACGCTTGCGCGCCTGGCCGAAAAGCGCCCAGGTGATGGCGTCCAGCAGGGATGACTTTCCCGCCCCGTTCGAGCCGGAGATGCAGGCCAGGGCGAAGGACGTGAAGTCCAACTCGACGGGATCACGATAGGAGAGAAAGCCGGAGAGTTTAAGGTGAACGGGAATCACGGGGGTATTTTATCATTGGTTGCGGCGTGAGACCGAACTGCAGCGACGGTCTGGATAGCTTCTTGCCCGGCCTGCCGTCTGATGTTATCATTGACGGGTGTCCGTCCAAGATTCGCCGCACGCGAGGACCCGCTTGATCCTAACCGCCATCATCCTGGCGACCATTCCCTGTTATTGCACCGGCCTGATCGCCGTCCAGCTGGCGCCAAGGCTCACCGCAGGGACCGCGACACCAACCCCCACGCAGACGGTCAGCGGGACACCGCTTACGCCGACCCTCACCGCCACGACGCTTACGCTGACCGCCACCACCACGCCATCGCCAACAGCCACCGGAACCAACACCCCAACGCTGACCCCTACGCGTAGCAATACCCCTCTTCCCATCATGACACACACTTTTACCCTTACCCCTCTCCCCCCGGACACTTCGACACCCACACCTTCTCGGACGAATACGCCCAGCGAGACCTCCTCCCCGACCCTTCCGCCGTCCCCCACCTGGACCTCAACGCCGACCCTGACGCCTTCCGAAACCCCCACCCCCAGCGAAACAGCCTCAGATACGCCCTCACCGACGAGCACCTGATCATGCGACCCGTGCGCTTCTCATTCCAACAGCGACGCGTCACTGTGGAATATCCATTCGCCATTGCCAAAAATGTTTGACATTCTACCCTTTCTCAAAACTCTCATTACCCTCCCCGGGCTATCCGGCTACGAAACCCCCGTCGCAAATCTCATCTCGGAGAAATGGCGCCCGCTGGTCGACGAGGTCAGCCTCAGCCGCCTCGGCTCGGTGCACGGCTTGCAGCGGGGGACAAGCTCCCAACCCCGGCCCACAGTGATGCTTGCCGCGCACATGGACGCCATCGGCCTGATGGTCACGGGGAACGCCGGCGGTTTCCTGCATGTGGCCCGCGTCGGCGGCATAGATGTGCGCGTCCTGCCCGGGGCACTGGTCACCGTCCACGGGCGACAGGAGCTCCCCGGTGTGGTCGTCCAACCCCCGCCGCGACTCCTGCCCGCGGGTGCCGGGGATGAAATCGTGCCCCTCGAGCACCTGCTGGTGGACGTGGGCCTGCCGCCACGCAAGCTGGCCGGGATGGTGCGCGTCGGCGACCTGGTCTCTTTTGCCAACCCGCCGGTCGAGCTGGCCGGTGAAGCGCTCGCGGGCCACAGCCTGGACAACCGCGCCTCCGTCGCCGCCCTGACCGCCTGCCTGGAGGAGCTCCGGTCCCGCCCGCACAGCTGGGACGTGTGGGCGGTGGCCACCGTGCAGGAAGAGACCGGCCTGGCCGGGGCGTATTCCTCCACCTTCCATCTCCGTCCAGCCGTTGCAGTTGTGTTGGACGTCACCTGGGGGAGAGGTCCCGGGGCCAGCGAATGGAACGCCTTCCCACTCGGCAAAGGCCCGACCCTGACCATGGGGCCCAACATCCATCCGGCATTGTATCAGTCCTTCAAGGAGCTGGCCGACCGCCTCGAAATCCCCTACGCCCAGGAGTATACGGTGGGAAATTCCGGGACGGACGCCACGGCGACGCAAGTCACAGCCGAGGGCATCCCCAGCATGGTCCTCGGCCTGCCCTTGCGGTACATGCATACGCCTGTGGAAGTGGTGGCGGTCAAAGACATCCGGCGCCTCGGCCGGCTGATGGCCGAATTCGTCGCCGGTTTGGAGCCGGACTTCATCGACCAAATCACGTGGGACAACTGAAGCGACATGCCAAGCATCGGGAACACACAGATCAAACTTTTGGAACGCCTGTGCAACGCCGTGGCCGTCTCCGGCGATGAGGGCGAGGTGCGCCAGATCGTGCTCGAGGAGCTGAAAGGCTTCACCGACCAGGTGCGGGTGGACGCCATGGGCAACGTGCTGGTCACCAAGACCGGCTCGGCTGCAAAACGGCTGCGGGTCATGCTCTCGGCGCACATGGACGAGGTCGGCTTCATGCTGGTCGCCGACGACGGCGAGGGCCTCTTCCGCTTCGAGATCGTCGGCGGGATCGACGTGCGCCAGCTGCCCGGCAAGCCCGTCCTGGTGGGCCGGGAGCACGTCCCGGGTGTGATCGGGCTGCGGCCCATCCACCTGTCCAACGGGGACGAGCTCAAGCGCAAGGTTCCGCTGGAGGCGCTGCGCATCGACGTCGGACCGGAGGTCGGCCAGGTCAAGCCGGGCGACCGGGCGACCTTTGCCACCCGCTTCCGGCGCAGCGGGCCGGCGCTGCTCTCCAAGTCGCTCGACAACCGCTTCGGCGTCGCCACGCTGATCGAGCTGGTGCGCAATGCCCCGGCCTCGATCGACCTGCTGGCGGCCTTCACCGTGCAGGAGGAGATCGGTCTGCGCGGGGCGCGCGTTGCCGCCTATGCCTTCGACCCCGATCTGGCGATCGCGCTGGATGCCACCCCTGCCTACGACCTGCCCAGCTGGGACGGCGAGGAGAACGTCTCGTACAACACCCGGCTGGGTCAAGGCCCGGCAATCTACGTCGGCGACGGAGCCACGCTTTCGGACCCGCGCCTGGTGCGCTGGCTGGCGGCGAGCGGCGACGCCGCGGGTATCCCTTACCAGATCCGCCAACCGGGCGGGGGCGGCACGGATGCCGGCACCATCCACCCGGCGCGGGAAGGCATCCCCTCGGCCTCCCTGTCGGTGCCGCATCGCTACAGCCATACCGCCGTCTCGGTGGCCCGCCTGGAGGATTGGAAAAATACCCTGGCGTTGGTAACTGCCGCGCTGGAAACCATTCCCATGGATTTAGTTTCTTCGGAGCGTAAATAACGGTATGAACGGATATATTGCGTTGGTTGGTTCGGGCGAGTACCTGCCGGTCATGGATCGTGTCGACCGCTTCCTGCTCGCCCATTGCGGCGCCGACGGGCGCAAACCGCGCGTGGTCTGCCTGCCGACTGCGGCCGGACAGGAGGGCGACGCCTCGGTCAATCGCTGGGTGAAGATGGGTTTGGATCACTTTCACGGCCTGGGGGCGGAGGTGCAGGCCGCCCGGATCACGGAGCGTGCCGAGGCCGACGACCCGCGCTACGCCGAGATACTCGCCGCGGCCGACCTGATCTACTTCTCCGGCGGCAATCCCATGTATCTATACCAGACCATGAAGGACAGCCAGGCCTGGGCAGCCGCCGAGTCAGCCTGGGAGCGGGGCGCGGTTTACGCCGGCTGCTCGGCCGGGGCGATGATCCTGGCCCGCGAGCTGCCCGACCTGCGCGGCGGCACGGACCGCGGCGCCGCCTTCGGCAAGGTCCCGGCGCGTTACATCCTGCCTCATTTCGACCGTATGCAGCTCCTGCGCCCGGTGATGAACCCACTGTTGAAATCCCGCCTGCACGAGGGGGAGTTTTCCCTGGGGATCGACGAGGACACCGCCCTGGTCGGCAGGCTCGGCGGCGATTGGAAAGCCATGGGCCGCAGCAAGGTGTACGTCTTCACCCATCAGGAAATCCAATCCTATTCCGACGGCGAGATCGTCCCCCTTCCGGCATAGCCGCGAAATTCAAGGAGATCTTATGAAAGACCTGATCCAGAAACTCACCGAAACCTACAGCCCTTCCGGCTATGAAGCTCCTGTCCGCGACGTCATCCGCAAGGAAATCAAGCCTTACGCCGACCAGGTCAAAGTGGACGCCATGGGCAACCTGGTCGTCCGCAAAGGCACGCGGGGCAAGGACGGCAAACGGATCATGCTGGCTGCCCACATGGACGAGATCGGGCTGATGGTCACCCACGTCGATGACAACGGCTTCGTCCGTTTCACCAGCCTGGGGTACCTGCGCCCGGACACCCTGCTGAGCGGGCGCGTCCATTTCGCCGACGGCACTCAAGGGGTGGTGGGCACGGAATTGAATATCGGGGATGGCAAGCTGGCGACACTCGAGCAGTGCTACATCGACGTCGGCGCGGCGAGCGCAGGCGATTGCCCGGTGAAAATCGGGGACGTGGCCACCTTCGAGCGTCCGTTCCTCGACCTGGGCGGGCGGCTGGTTGCCAAGTCGATGGACGACCGCCTCGGCTGTGCCGTATTGATCGAGACCCTGCGGCAGCTGAAATCCAGCCCGCACGAGCTGTATTTCATCTTCACCACCCAGGAGGAGGTCCACCTGGCCGGTGCGCGCGCCGCGGCCTTCGGCGTCGATCCGGACCTCGGGCTGGCAGTGGACGTCACCCTGACCGGCGACACGCCCAAGAGCAGGCGTATGGACATCGGCCTGGGCAAGGGACCGGCGATCAAGATCAAGGATACCGGCATGATCGCGGACCCGCGCATCGTCGCTTGGATGTGCGCCACCGCCGAGAAAAAACGCATCCCCTACCAGCGCGAGATCCTGGAGGGCGGCTCGACGGACGCCATGGTCATGCAGGTCAGCCGCGCCGGCGTTCCCGTCGGCTGCCTGTCCATCCCCTGCCGCTATGTCCACACCCCATCCGAGATGGTCGACTACGGCGACGTGCAGGCCTCGGTCAAACTGCTGACCGCCTTGCTCAGCGCACCCGTCGGGTTCTAGGCAGGTCCGTGCACGAATAAAAACGACGCCCTTGCGGGCGCCGTTTTTATTATCCTATCTGATCGGCTAAGGCGTCACCGAAATTTGATATACATCCACGTAATCGCCGGCCGGGTAGGAATTCCAGCCATCGTTGATCGACTGGTCCAGGTGCATGGTCGTCTCGATCTCGTGCCGTCCCATCGGCCAGGTGCTGATCAACCCGGCGTAGCCCTGGCAATAGCCCTGCTGTCCGGGACCGGTTTCAACGTACAGGGATTTGACCGGCACGCTGGTGCCGTCCACCAGCACGGACCAGACGAGATGGAGATAATTGGCCTGGAGGGTGGCCTGGTCGACGGCGCACCAGCCGAGAAAAACCAGGGCGGGTTGCGAGGCACTCACGGAGAGCTGCCAGGTTTGGACACCCGGAACGGTGGATGCTTTCCAATTGGGAACCAGGTTCTGCAACGTCGGGAACTGCCCCATACTCGGGTCATACGGGCGCACGGCTAACGGCGCGGCAGTGCCGGTGGTCGGAACCGGAATCTGTACCGGGGCGGTCGGAGTGGCAAAGAACAGCCGTGGGGGATTGAAACCATTCTGCCTGACGTACAGAACTCCGGCGACAAAGGCGAGCAGGGCGCAGCACAGACAAAGCACCAGGACCACGGCAAGGATCCAAATCCAGGTGGTGTCCTTTTTAGGCGGGGTTTGAACCGGGGCATCGGTCATTTTTATTCTTATTAAAGAAAGACCAGGCTCTTTTCTCCGAGCCTGGTGGGGACTGCTCTACTTTTTAGCGGGCTTTTCCGCCTCGGCCTTGGGTTGGGGTTTTGGCAGCCCCCAGATGAAAATGGCAACGCCGACGCCGATGCCGAAGCCGCCCAGCGCCCCTGAGGTCAGGAAGACGGCCAGGGCGATCGCCAGGCCGACGAATCCCAGGAACAGAGCGATCTGAAGCTGCCAGGTCTGTTGAGCCTTGCGCATGAATTCCAGTGTCAGCCAGCCGGCTCCCAGGCCGAACAACACCATACCGACCAGGCGCACCAAGCTGCCCAGCAATCCAAGTGTGATTTGAAGCCAATCAGGACCCATTGTTACCTCCTTCGGTTGAGTGAGAGTTGATCAAGCCCAAGCCCAGATCATCCACAGGCCGATCATGACCATGCCAATTATAAACCTAATCACGAAGGCCCAGCCGCATCCCACCAGCATGCCTTTCATGGAGGCCAGCGCCCGCCGCCAATCCCTTAGCCGGAGCCATTCGATCAGGAACAGGACAAGCAGGGCCGCCAGGATGCCGCCGACGATGGGGATGGGGATGACGAAAGAGCCCACGATGGCTGCCGCCATCGCCACCAGCACAGCCCACCAGGGCGCGCCCTCCTTGTGCGCCTGGGTGCCCATCAGCACGTTGTCGACGAACGACCCGGCGACCATCAACAGCGAAATGATGGCGAACATGATCCAGCCGAGCGTGCCGAATCCGGCGCTAAAGCCGTAACCCAGGGCAATCGCCCAGATGATGACCAGACCGGGTAAAAACGGGATCGTCATCAGGCCCACCAGCATGAGGGTCAAGGCGGAGGCTTTTTCGAGGACGTCAAGCGTGAGGAGGAACGGGCCGATTTGCATTTCGTGTCCGGTGACTTATGGACGGATGACGTCCACGCCGCCCATCCAGGGGCGCAGCACTTCCGGCACCACCACGGAGCCATCCGCCTGCTGGTAGTTCTCGAGCACGGCGATCAGCGTGCGCGGCATGCCCAGGCCAGATCCGTTCAGCGTATGGACCAGGCGCGCCTTGCCGCCGTCGGCCGGGCGGTACTTGATGTTGGCCCGCCGCGCCTGGAAATCGGTGTCGTTCGATACCGACGAGACCTCCAGCCACTCCCCGCAGCCCGGCGCCCAGACCTCCACGTCATAGGTCATGCTGGCGCCGAAACCGATGTCACCGCTGCACAACTGCTTGATGCGATAGGTCAGGCCCAGCTCCGCACAGGTCTGCTCGGCGTCGGCGCGCATCTTCTCGAGCATGGCATCCGAGTCTTCCGGTTTGCAGAAGATGTACATCTCGACCTTGTCGAACTGGTGGCCGCGCTTGATGCCGCGCACGTCGCGTCCGGCGCTCATCTTCTCCCTCCGAAAACAGGGGGTGTAGGCGGTGTAATGGAGCGGCAGTTGGGCTTCGTCGAGGATTTCGTCCATATGCAGGCCGGTCAGCGGGACCTCGGCGGTCGGGACCATCCACAGGTCATCCTCCACGTCGTGGTAGAGGTTGTCCTCAAACTTGGGCAGCTGTCCGGCACCGTACAGCGTGCCGGCCTTGACCATAAAGGGAGTGTATTTCTCGGTGTAACCCTGGCGGGTGTGCAGGTCGAGCATGAAGGCGATCAACGCCCGCTGCAGGCGCGCCCCGGCGCCGCTCAGGACGTAGAAGCGCGAGCCGGTGATCTTGACGCCGCGCTCGAAGTCGATGATCCCGAGCGCCGGCCCGAGGTCCCAGTGGGGTTTCGGCTGAAAATCGAACTCGGGAAGCTGCCCGTTGGTGCGCAAGACAACGTTCTCGCCCTCGTCTTTGCCGACCGGGGTACGCGCATCCGGGAGGTTGGGAATGGCCGCAGCGACGCTCCTGAGCTCCTCTTCGACCTTGGCAACCTCCTGGTCGAGGCCGGCGATCTTGTCGCCGACCAGGCGCATCGCCTCGATCTTGGCCTGACGGGAAGCGGTATCTTTCATCTGGCCGATCTCCTTGGAGACGGCGTTGCGCTCGGCCTTCAAGGCCTCCACCTGGGCGATGATCGACCGGCGCTGCGCATCCAACTCGAGGATGCGGTCGACTGGTGATGGGTCCATTTGCCGGTCGCGCAGGGCTTTACGCACCTGGTCCGGCTGTTCACGGATGAGATTGATGTCTAACATAAAGCACCTCCGGAATAGAATGCGCCCCCGTTCCTTTGCAGGACGAGCACCGGAACAGTCGTTCCGGTACCTTGGGGGCGTCTCGTGGTGCCACCTGCTTTTGCTGCCCGGTGGGCAGCCTCAACAGCGCAGTAACGGGCGCTTCCCGGTCCTCTTACGGCCTTGCGGCCCCTGCGAGGACGACTGCCCAATCTTGCGGGTCACCGGAGGGGATTTTTCCGCCTGGCCGACCGCCTTACACCATCCGGCGGCTCTCTGAACGGTTGCACGGGTACTTGTCTCCGGGTAGATCTTTGTCATCGATTATACCAAACTAAGCTGTAGTTTTGGCAGGAACGGCAGGATTGTATGGGAAGCGCAATCCAAAGAAGTCGATCGTCTCTTTCAACTCTGCAGGGACGGAACTATCCAGGAATTGAAGCTCCCTGACCGCGGTGGAGTAGGATGCGATTGCGATGGCATAATCGGCCGCCTGCTTCAGTAAACTGCGATAGACGTAGGCTCTCTGCTCCTGCGTGCCGGACTGCCAGTCCGTAACGTCCAGGCTGACCGGGTCCATTTTGATTGCCCATTCATTTTTCACTGCACTGGCGTTGAATTGGGAAACCACCTGGTTGGCGACGTCGAGTCCCGCGTAGCGGGCAATCAGCACATAGATGACCTTAACCTGAGCGCGGAAATACCAGAACAATCTCGCGTTGGGTTCCTGAACATCCGGTTGCTTCTTTTCCTGGATCAATTCCCTGACATAGCTCTCATTCCGAACTGGCAGGTCGATCGCTTCGACTGGATAAAAGAAGAAATCCGCGCCCACGAATTTTCCGTCGATGTCCCGGCTTGCCACCGCCAAGACCTTCAAGGGGATGGTTCGGGCAGGATCTTGAGAGAGAGTCGACGCGATCCTGTTTCTCAAGCGTGCCGCGCCGGGCGATCTTGTGCAACGTATCCTCGATTTCGTCCTCGCTCTTCATCAGAAACTTTGATATGCTTGAATTCAAGCAATCTCCCGAGCCCTGCAAGCCAAACAGTTCGATTGCGCCGGTGGAGATGTAGAAGATCTTCCCGCTGGCATCCGTAGAAAGGAAAGCTGCATTTTGCACCACCGGGGCTGGCTGTGCCAGGGGAGCAACCGTCCGGCCTTCCTCGACTTCCTGAAGATCCGAACGCCCCAACAGCATGGGGACAAAATATACACCCAGCCCCATCAGGACATAGGCCACAATGTAGAGCCAGTCACCGGAAATCGAAATAAAATTCGGGGCACCACCCGGCCAGTACATGTTGTTCCGGTCGGCAAAGGAAAATGCCAGGTCGGAAATGGAGAGGCAAAGGAAACCGGCACTGATCAAACCCCAGGGCCGGTTCAGCGCACCTTTCCGCAATGCCATCATTACATTGATGGACCGGAAGGGAATGATCAAATCCGCCAGCGGATAGAAGATGCTCAGCGCGGCAACGAAGAAAGGGTCCTTTTCCGATAGAACGGGAATGATGCTCAACGCCAGGGTCAGGAAGACCAGGGGAGTGTATAACAGGACGAGCAGAAGAACTTCATTTCTCCGGAGGGAGACTCTCAGGGAACGAAAGCGCAGGTACAAAGCCCAAAAGAAGAAGAAATATCCGATGAACCATGGGATGTCTGCCAGGGACGGGAAGGGAAGCTCCAGACCGAGAAGGGAATAAACATTCCAAACCCCCTCGGCGACAAACCACAAGACCATACCGATGAGGAAGGTTCCCCAAATCTTTCGACCGACTTCGTTCCTCTCGGAATTCCACCACAACCTGAGCAGGAATAGGCTGATGAGCAGGGCGAGCGGGAGCGGGATTAGCGCGTCCAGCTCCTGGACAATCTCCACACCCCCGATGAGGAAAATGTTCATCATCAAAACGAGGCTGACCAGTGCCGCAGCACACCCCAGTACGATCTTTTGCCTGCCGTTCAAGCGATCCACTCGATCCATATCTCCTCCCGGGAGAACTTACAATACCAATATTTTACAACAAACACGAAATCCCCGCTTCTAAAAATACTCCCTCTTTCTCGCGCAATTTAAGCCCAACAGGATCACCCGGTTGAAGACGGTCTGGAGCCTGCCTGGCCGACTCGCATAACAAAACCGTAGACCTCCGTTACCGGGAGGAAAAAATCCGCCATGCTATAATTTTATTACTCTGAGCAAATGAAGACCCTTTATCGCCTGCTCCTGGTTTTGCTGATGACCGGCTGCGATCCGGTGGCGCCCAGCCCGTCGACCGTCACCCCGGCCTCCGCACCGATCGTCTTCGCCAGCCCCACGCCGACACCCTCGCCGACGCCCTCGCCGGTTCCTGGTGATCCGGGGGGCGACGTCCTGTCTCCTGAGGTCCAACATGAGCTGTATCTCGTCTCCCAGGCCTACCTGGCCGACACAACCGCGGCGGCGATCCCGCTGGCGCGCTCCATGAGCTTTGCCCAGGGCAACGGCGACCCCTCCAGCATGTGCGGTCCTCTGGCCATTTCCATCCTGCGGGACGCCGGATTCATCGACAAATATACCGACCTGCAGGCCTTCTGGCTCTGGCGCCCGAGCGACAACCCCCACCTGGCCGAGATCACCTTTCCAAGCGCCCGCTTTCAGCACTTTCGATTTGCACAACCTCTGGACCAATTCGATTTCCGCAGCTTCCCGCTGAAAGCGGGGGATTTTCTGTACATCTATGCCGGCGATGCCGGCACCTTCGAACATATGCTCGTGGTCACGCGCCTGGACGCAGCTGGCCGCGTCTATTCGGTCACAAACGTCAAGACCGCCGCGGGTTTCATCGTCCGGGAAGAGCTGCTCTATGACCCTGCTCGTCCGGGGAGCGGGCAGTTCTATGCCTGGACCGACCGCCGGAACCTCAAGCTGGGACTGACCGGCTTCGCCGGCTTCGAGCTTTGGCGCCTCACCTCTCCCCCTGCCCGGCCCTCCCTTCAGCAACAACCCCTTACGGACGGCATTGACCAAATTATCGCCCGATACCAGGGAAGCTGGCATCTCATCATCGAGCAAATCGACGGGCCAGTCGTCTATGCGCGCGGCGCCGACGACCGCATCCCGATCGCCTCGGCCGTCCACTTGCCTGTTGCCATGTTGTTCTTGAAATCGTTGGATGTCAGGAGCATCCCTGCTGGCGGGTTGGACGCCTTCCTGGCGACCCACGGGCTGGATCGCACCTACGCCCAACTGCTGCATGCCATGCTGTTCGATTACGATGAATCCGCCGCCAGGACCCTGTTGGAGCAGGCCGGACGCCACCAGCTAAAACCGGACCAGACACTGGCGGAATGGGACCTGGAGGGGATCGATCTCGCCTCGCAGACCGCTACGACCTCGCAGGTTGCCAGCCTGCTCGAGGGACTGTACCGCGGCAAACTCCTCCCGGCCGAATCGCGGGCGACCCTGCTGAACCTCATGCAAGCGGACACGACCGGCCAGGAAGGTCGCTTCGAGACCCTTCGCCCCTGGCTCCCGGCAGGAAGCGAGCTTTACGACTTTCAAGAGGCGATGCCCCACGCATTGCAGTTCAGCAGCACAGGTGCTCTCCTGACACTGCACTCCTCTCGGGAAACGCGGGATTATGTCATCGTGATTTTTGGGGACTTGAGAAAAAGCCCCGGCGCTCGTCCGGTCCTGGACTCGGGCCAGGCCATCGAGCAAATCGCCCGCCTGTTCTGGACCTACGTCACCTCTTCCCCATGAACTCTTCCATCGTCGCATGGCCGGGCTGGCTGATGCCTTCCCGCCTGATCACCTTCCAGGCCGTCAGGAACAGGATCTTGATGTCCAGGCCGAAGGACCAATGATCCACGTACCAGACGTCCAGGCGGAATTTGTCCTCCCAGCTCAATGCGTTGCGCCCGTTGACCTGCGCCCAGCCGGTGATGCCCGGCAGGGTGTCGTGACGGCGCATCTGCTCGGGCGAGTAACGCTCCAGGTACTGCATCAACAAGGGACGCGGTCCCACCAGGCTCATCTCACCCCGCAGGATGTTCCACACCTGCGGCAGGTCGTCCAGGCTGGCGGCGCGGAGGAAACGGCCCAAGGGGGTTAAACGCTCGGCGTCCGGAAGCAGGCTCCCGTCCGGTCCGCTGCGGTCCGTCATCGTCCTGAACTTATAAATCCAGAACGGCTTTCCCCGGTAACCGGGTCGCTGCTGCCGGAAGAAGACCGGTCTGCCGTGGAAGATCAAAACCAAAAGGGCCAAGGCGAGCAGGAGCGGGGATAGGACGATCCCCCCCAGCAGGACTGCCAGCAGGTCAAAGAGGCGCTTGGAAAGAGGAACATCCCTGGGAAGTACAGCCACGCAATCATTCTACCAAATCTTTCCCTTTGTGGTATATTCTGCTAAGAGAGGTACAGTATGAACGAGCGAATCCTGATCATCGAGGACGACCCCGCAATCCTAAAAGTGCTGCAGCGCGGTCTGGCCTACGAGGGTTACCTGGTAGACATCGCCACCGAGGGCCGCACCGGTCTGAACCTGTCGCGCGATCACCACCCGGACCTGGTCATCCTGGACTGGATGCTGCCGGGCATGGACGGTCTCGAGGTCTGCCGCCGCCTGCGCACGGGAGGCAGCATCCCGATCCTGATGCTGACCGCCAAGGACACCATCCAGGACCGTGTGCAGGGCCTGGACGCCGGGGCGGATGACTACCTCGTCAAGCCATTCAACCTGGATGAGCTGCTCGCCCGTATCCGTGCCCTGTTGCGCCGCACCCAGACCGAGCGGATGCAAGTCTACAAGTTTGCCGACCTGACCATGGACACCGGTTCGCGCCAGGTGACCCGCGGCGGACGCCTGATCCCCGTGACGGCCAAGGAGTACGAATTGCTAGAGCTTTTCCTGCGCCACCCGCGTCAGGTGCTGACGCGTGAAGTCATCTTCGACCGCGTCTGGGGTTATGATTTTGGCGGGGAAAGCAACGTGCTGGAAGTCTACATCCGCTACCTGCGGCAAAAACTCGAAGCCGAAAATGAGCCGCGCCTGATCCATACCGTGCGCGGCGTGGGGTATGTGCTGCGCGAGAATCCGTAAATGTCTCTGCGCCTGCGCCTGACAATCCTATATTCGGCACTGGCTGGGGGCATCCTGCTGGTATTCGGCATTCTCCTTTATCCCCTGGTCAACCTGATGCTGATCTCGCAGGTGGACGAGGCCCTCCACCAGACTTTCCTCGAGCTGAGGACCAACGCACACGTCGGTTCGGACGGCAAGCTGGATATCGCCGGCCTGGCAGACCTCGACATGGTATCGGGGGTCTATGTCCAGGTCTGGGGCGTGGATGGCAATCTGCAAACCTCCTCGGCCGGCCACTGGTTACAGGCGCTCGATCCCCTCAACCTTTCCTCCACTCACCCGGTCTACCACGACACCCTCGTCCAGAAGGTCCACTTCCGCGTTCTGACCGTCCCGCTGGTCGCGGGCGGCCGCCCCGTCGGGACGCTGCAGCTGGCCTCCAGCATGAACATGATCTACACCACGCGGCAAAGGTTCCTGGTCATCCTGGTGGTCATCGCCTTCATCTCGATCATCATTGCGGCAGTCAGCTCCTGGCTGTCCATCGGACAGGCGCTTTCCCCGCTCGCCACGGTCACGGCGACCGCCATGCAAATCTCCCAGACCGACGATCTCTCCCGGCGCATTCCATTCCGCGGCTCCGACCAGGATGAGATCGGCCGGCTGATCACTGCTTTCAACGAGACCCTGGAACGGCTGGAGCAGCTCTTCTCGTCCCAGCAGCGCTTCCTGGCCGACGTCAGCCACGAGCTGCGCACGCCCCTGACCGTGATCAAGGGGAACGTTGACCTGATGCGCAAGATCGGCACTGCCGACGAGGAGTCGCTGATCGGCATCGAGGAGGAAGCCGACCGCCTGACCCGCCTGGTCGGGGACCTGCTGCTCGAGACTCAGGCGGAATCGGGAAAGCTGCCCCTTTACTTCGCCCCGGTCGAGCTCGACACCCTGCTGCTGGAAGTCTTCAAGGAGATGCGCGTCCTGGCACGTGAGCGGGTCCAGCTCAAGCTGACCGAGATCGACCAGATTATGGTCAACGGCGACCGCGACCGGCTGAAGCAGGTGCTGATCAACCTGGTCTCGAACGCCATCAAATATACTCCCCAGGGCGGCGAAGTCTATCTGAGCCTGGCCAGAGCCGGTGAGAATGTCCGCCTGATCGTTCGTGACACCGGCCAGGGCATCCCCAACGAGGACCTGCCGCACATCTTCGAACGCTTCTACCGCGCCGAGAAATCACGCTCGCGCGCGAAGATCGGTGGATTCGGCCTGGGCTTGTCGATTGCCTATTGGATCGTGACCAACCACGGAGGCCGGATCGAGGTCAATTCCGCCGAGGGCAAGGGGACGACCTTCTGCATCTGGCTGCCGATCGACGATCCCGCCAAGCATAAAAGAGCGGTCGGCGAGCACATTCCCGTCCGGCCGGGAGAGGACGGCTGACGGCTCTGGCGGCGATAATCATTTGATCGGGGGCGATTGGGGAAATCCGCACCTTCCGCAGGAAAATCCCATCCGCGTTCATTGCGACAGTCCCAATTGCTGGCTCGCACGCCGGCAGAGACCGGCGCCGCCGGCTGCCAGCCACTCCTCCAACCGCCCGCTGCGGCTGGCACCGCTGGAGGCGTCGGCGTAGATACCGCTCCCCCAGTAAGCATAGCGGCGGGTCTCGGCTGCCCAGGCATTTTCACCAGCCGTGATCATGCTGATCCCTCCGTTATAGCCAGCGAAAGCCAGCCGGAGATCCCCCTTTGCGGAGGCCAGGGCACGTTTCAGGTAAGCCAACCCGCGCCGGGCGTTGGTCAGCGGGTCATAGGGGTCATCCGTGGCATCGAAATGATAGGGCATGACCTGGAACAATCCAAGGGCGCCGGCACCCGAGCGAGCGGCCGGGTTCCCGCAGGATTCGATTTGCATCACGGTGGCGGCCAGGTTCGGATCCAATCCCTCCTCTGCCGCCCAGGACAGGATTTCGCCGGACCAGTACCGGACCTGGGGGGTGAAAACG
Organism: uncultured Chloroflexia bacterium; assembly: GCA_963739255.1. Lineage (GTDB taxonomy): Bacteria > Chloroflexota > Anaerolineae > Anaerolineales > Villigracilaceae > UBA877. Next base: position 156,534 of record CAVTZT010000007.1, on the reverse strand, counting down.
GGCGAAAGCGGTGTGAAGGTCCCGCTCGCCGGGGGTGCAGCGGGTGCCGGCGCCGTTCCCGTTGCCGCCTGAAGTACGGTCTGGTGGGTGGAAAATAATCCCAGCAATGCGCCGACGAAGATCACGGCCATAGGAGGCAACATGAATCCAGACAGACAGCCGCCTCCACTGGAGACGGCTGCCTGAACGGGAGAAGGTTTGGAGTGTCGGAGAGACATGGCTCCAGGAGGAGAAGAATCAGGAAGAGCGCGGGGTATCCGCGTATTCCGCCTCGCGGGCTGCACGCGAGTTCAGCGAGACATTATGATAGGTTGGCTCGGGCCGGTTGAAGGTCGAGGCTTCCGGGCGAGCCGACTTGGGCATCGGCCGGAAGGGAGTTGTCAGGGATGGCCGGGGACGGGCAGCCGGGGTCTGCTCCACAGGCCGGGCCATCGAACGGGGACGGGCAACCGGGACATCGTCCTGGCTGAACAGGCGTTCCCCGGCGACCGAGAAGGTGCCGATGATCAGGACCCGGATCAGCCAGACCATGACCGCCACGAAGACCGGTACGACCTTGGTCAGGGTCGTGGAGCTGATCACGCTGCTGCTCAGGTTTGCATGGCTGGAGATGGCGACCGCCACTCCCCACCAGGTGAGGGTGGCATTCATCCCGGCAGCCAGCAGCCAGGCCCCGAAGAGGTACCAGACTTCGGTAGGCTCGTTGCGCCCCTGCTCGGGGGTGAACAGGCGGGCAATGCCGGCAAAGTCGATCCCGCAGAAGGCCACCGCCAGGATTGTCGCCCAGCGGATGCCGGCGAAGCTCAGGGGTCCGAGAACGTCGGCCAGGGCGAACTGGGTGGTGCTGTAATTGAAGACTTCAAATGCCAGCAGGGCGAAGATGATGATCACGCCCCAGACCAGACCGCGGCGGACTGTTACGCCTTTTAGGATGGAATTGATGCTCTGGCTTTTCCGAAAACTGGTGTTCATAGGGACCTCCTCGTCGGTTCCGACATAGAACAAATATTCTATATGCAGCATTATAGAACATATATTCTAATTTGTCAAGCCGCGATTTCGACAGATTTGAAAGTTCCGTTCATATCTACAGCTACCGGCTTAGAACAGGCAGCTGCCAGTCATTATAAAATACGGAGGAACATCCTCTCGGACATTCCTCCGCCTGTAGATTAGCTCCCTACGAGGTCATGGCATGCTGAACGGGGAAATTCCCACCCAGATTCCGCTTCCCGGGGCAGAGCACCCCGGTTCTATGCTTAGATCAGTTGGGACGGTGATCATCCCTCCATTCCCCGCCAGGGTCACGCGCACAGACAACAGCCCAGCCGATACCTTCGGGATGCATAGATTCCCAAACTGCACACTGAACCCTGCCGATCTTCCAGGCGGCAGTCCGAGCATTGCCTGAGGATCGACCGGCGTATCCCAACGAGGGCTGTATGAATATTGAAGGTCCAGAAGCTTGCCGTTCCGGTCCACGAAAACCGCTTGCGGCCGAATCTGTATAAAACAGGGATGCGCGCCAGCATTGGTCAAGCCCACACCAATAATGAGGGTCCCGGTTGCACCCATGGCACCTCGATATTGCGCCTGCAGATCCCCTGTCTGACTGACGGGCGAGTTGGGTGGAATTGTCGGGGTCAGGGTAAGGGTTGGCATGGCGGTCATCGTCTCCGCCATGGCAGTGCCCCCTGCGTGCTTGTTCGCCATGATGACTGTGATCGTGGCATCGTTCTTGGGGAGGCCGGCGGTCATTGTTTCCGCTTCTCCCGTCAGTTGGAACATCTTGGTAGCTTCGAACCGGGAACGAGAGTGTACATCCCCTGGCTTGCGGCCGTCTGGTCCGCAGCCTGGCCAGGGGAAACGGACGCGCAGCCAGCCAAGCACCAGGAAAAAATAAGGAGCAAGAACCATTTCATGGTCGCCTCCTGGCCTGATTGTACGCCTTTTTCCACATCCGCTGTCTTTACTGCAATTGAGGAGAATTGTGTTCTAGACCCGTCGCCCTATTCCATAATCGGATGGCATCCGTCTTCTGGTTCTAATGTACCATTGAAAACCAATTCGCCGAGGCATATAATCGTTAATGAAACAAACGACTTTTCGTTCAACGTGAAGAGGGGGCGATAACATCGGGGCGGTTATTGGTAAGACTGCAAATAAGAGATTTTCATCCCGGCATTCTTGGTAGACACCGATTCGAGTGCTCCCGTGCGTGTTCGCACCGGTTGTGATGTCCTTTATCCGGATTTTCTTAAACCAGTTCTTTGGATTTGGATAAGCAAGGAGGGCTTATGCGACCGAAACTCTCTCATCCAAGGGTGTCTATCACCCTCTTGTTCATGGTTTTACTGACCGCCTGCGGGCCATCGACCGCGGGGGCAACGCGCGCCTGGATTGATGTACCGTTGGACGGTGCGCGCATCGCACCGGGGAGCAATGTCGCTGTCCACGCCCACGCCAACGATTTAACCGGGGTGGCAGAGGTGATGCTCCTGGTGAACGGTTCCGCTTACAGGCGATCCCCGCCGGCAAGTCCTGGGGCGGTCTTTACGGATGTCGAGCTGGTCTGGATCGCCGATACGCCCGGCCATTATATCCTGCAGGTGGAAGCCTTCAACCGCGCCGGTGGCTCGATTAAATCCGCTCCCGTGCTGGTGTTGGTGGAAGGTATTTCGCTAACGCCGACGACCACCACTGAAACGGCAAGCGTCACTCCCCCGCCACCGGTCACGTCCGCTCCGCCGCCGGCGGTCGTCTTCGTCGCCGATAGCGAGAACTTGACTGCCGGCCAGTGTACAAACCTTCGCTGGCAGGTCGGAAATGCCTCCGCTGCCAGCTTGGATGGCACGAGCGTCGATCTGGTGGGCGCTCGCCAGGTCTGCCCGCAGGCCACCACGACCTACCGGATGAGCGCCAGCGGACCGGGCGGGAAGGTCGAAAAAACCGTCACGCTAACGGTAACGCACATCACCATTACCGCGACTGTCCCGGATACGAACGGTCCCTCCATAACTAACGTGGCGCATTCTCCGGCCTTCATCTGGGATGGATCGAGCTGTGGAACGACAACCGCAAACATCACCGCAAAGGTCAACGATCCCTCGGGAGTGGCGTCCGTCACCCTTTTCTATCGCGCCGTCAAGGGTGGTACGCAGGGAGCCTGGCGCGAAGTCGGGATGAATCTCTCAGGCGGCAGTTACCGGGCCTCATTGGGTATAACGGAGCTGAAAGCCAGCCTGCCGCTCTATGGGGACGGAATAGTCGAATATTACATCAAGGCACGGGACACGCTCGGGAATACCGTGAAATCATCACCGGTCCAACAGTTTGAAGCCCGATTGTGCTTTGGATGAGTGGGAGGCCAGCCATGAAGGAATTGACCAAAAAGACATTCCTGGGGGTCGCGTTGGGCGTTTTGATCGTCGCCGGGATTCTCGTTCTGTCATTCTGGCTGTTTTTCCGCCAGAAAGGTTCGCCATCCGTGGTCATCTATGCCCCCACCATCGGAGATCAGCTCAAACCGGGACGCGCGGTCATCGTCCGCGCCCTGGCCTCGGATGACTCCGGGATCGACCGCCTGGAACTGTGGTTGGATGGAGTTTTGATCGCCTCCCAGGCCAGTTCGCTTCCGAAAGGCAGCAGCCCGCTCCCTCTGGTGGAATCTTGGGAGCCAACCGGTCCCGGCCGACATACGCTGATTGCCCGGGCGATGACCCACGACGGCAGGCAAGGCCAGGCGCTTGTGGAGGTGGCGGTGCTCGACGAGCCGCAGGCCACCCCTGCACCATACCAGGTCCAATCGGGCGACACGCTCGCCGGGATCGCGGACTCTTTCAACCTCGACACACAGGCACTAGAGGAAGCCAACCCCAGCATCACCGAACCACTGGCAGCAGGCAGCTCCGTGCTCCTGCCCTCATCCGGCGAATCCGATGCCGCCCGTCCGGCCCTGACGCCTTTGACCCCGCTCCTGTCTGCCCCCGACCCATCCGCCCCGCATCTGCGGGCGCCATTGAACGACCTGCTCGAACCGGCCAGGCTGGAGCTTTCCGGCCTTTCCGCCGGACGGCCGCTCAGGGTCGAAGAGCTCTCCCTGGAGGTGGACAAGGCTTACGGCGGCGTATATTGCTATGCCTCTCTGGACGGCGGCCTTTTCGATCGCCTGCCCTCCAGCGGTTTTATGACCAATGTCGAGAGCCTGCGCTGGTCGCCCGGCGCTTCCGGCCTCCCGGTGGCAATCATTCCTGCCAGCCAGTCTAGCCTGGCGATGCGGATTAACTGCCTGGGTTACCAGGCTTCCTCCAGCGGAGGGACGATCTTCGATCTGGGCACGCTGGATGCCACCCATGCGCGCACCGAGTGGGATGGCCGCCCCTTTGCAGCGGAAGCGCACGGCAGCGGCGGCTGGTTCCGCCTGTCATACGCCATTCGGGCAAGCGCCGCATCTACCCCCACCCCGGGTCCGGCTGGCACTCCAGCCCCTCCCGCACTCATTCTCTACGGCGGCTGCTATGAGCCGGGCGAGAGGGCGTTCATCACCGAAACCACTTGCATGCTGGAGTGGTCCTTCGAAGGCGGAATTGTGCCCGATTGGGTGGAAGGCTACCGGATCATCCGCAACGGGGCACTGGACACCACGCTCTTCAATCGCGATACCATGTACATCCTCCTGTACGACGACGCCCGCGAAATCCCCCTCTGCGGGACGACGGACGATTTCTACGTCGTCGCCTACGGCGGATCGACCACCCCCGTGGCATCCGGCAATCGCGTCACGCTCAGCGACCCGCTGTGCCGTAACCGCTCCAGGGTCGCGGCCGTCTACCTGATGGCGCTGAATCCTCAATGTCTGAAAGCCGAAAGCATCGACCCGCCATTGCGCGCCTGGTACATCGGGGGCCACCGCGATGCAGACGGCAACTTAATCTGGGGCGAGAACTGCAGTGACACCTCCAGCCCGGATTTATGGCCGGAGATGATCGACTGGTGCCCGGCCAGCGGACGGATTGCGGTCAACGGCACGCCGATTTTTGGCTGGTGCGACTACTTCAATTCCGGCACGATCTACCGGCTTCAAAATCCGCGCGCCGACCCCGGGCGTGGGTATGGTTTTAATCTGAATCCGACCGACAACCTGACCATTTCCGCAACCTTCATGGATGTCGATATGAGCAGCGCAGATGACCCGCTTTGCACGGGAAACTATGAAATCACACCCGAGACGCTGGATGCCATCATGGCGAGCAGCAGCCGCAGCCAGGTCTTCGAAGCCGACTTTCCAGCAGAGTACGGCGTCTGTCTGCTCCGCTTCCTCGTCCAGGTGATCCCTCCGGAGGAAGCCGACCAACCCCCTGCGCCGATCATCATCCCATGAATTGCTCCAGGCGGCCGGAGGATTTCTCTCCGGCCGCTTTTTTGCTATAATCGCCGTATGAATACACGGGAACGTTACGCAGAGCTTAAGCAGCAGATCAACTTCCATAATTACCGCTACCATGTCCTGGACGATCCGGTGATCAGCGACGCCGAGTACGACCGCCTGATGGTCGAACTCAAGCAGATCGAAGCCGAGCACCCGGACTGGATCACGCCCGACTCGCCCAGCCAGCGTGCCGGTGCGACGGTCAGTGAAAAGTTCGAGAAGGTGCGCCACCCGCGCCCGATCCTTTCGCTGGCCAACGCCTTCGGCGCCGAGGAGGCGCGTGCCTGGTACGAGCGCGTGCGCAAGCTGGACGATCGGGTCGAGAAGGCCAGGTTCGTGGTCGAGCCCAAGATCGACGGGCTGAGCGTGGTGCTGCACTATCGGGACGGGGTCTTCGTCCAGGGCGCCACGCGCGGTGACGGCGAGATCGGGGAGGACATCACGCCCAATCTCAGGACAATTAAAACAATCCCGTTGAGGATCCCGGTGGATAAAAGAGAGCAGAGAATAGAGAACAGTCAATCTGTCAGACAAATTTCCCTGCTCTCTACACCTCTAGTCCCTGATTATCTGGTAGTTAGGGGCGAAGTTTTCATTCCGGTCAAGGATTTCGATGCCCTCAACCAGAAACTGGAAGAGGCCGGGGAGAAGACCTACCTCAACCCGCGCAACACGGCCGCCGGGTCGCTGCGCCAGCTCGACCCGTCCATCACCGCTTCCCGCCCGCTGACCCTGCTCGTCTACCAGGTGGTCCACGCCGAGGGCGGCGCAGTCCCCTCCAGCCAGTGGGAGCTGCTTGCCTGGCTCAAGGCGCTGGGCTTCCCGGTCACGGACGCCGCCCAGCGCTTCGACGACCTCGCCTCCGCCATCGCCTTTACCGAAACCTGGGCCACGCGCCGCGACGAGCTGCCCTACGAGGCCGACGGCATGGTGATCAAGATCAACGACCTGCGCCTGGCCGAAGAGCTGGGCTACGTCGGCAAGGACCCGCGCGGGGCGATCGCCTTCAAGTTCCCAGCGCGCGAGGTGACGACCACTTTGCTCGGCATCGAGGTCGAGGTCGGCCGGACCGGCGTACTGACGCCCCGGGCGGCACTGGAGCCGGTCGAGATCAACGGGGTGATCGTCAAGAACGCCACCCTGCATAACTTCGACTACATCGCCGAGAAGGACATCCGCCTGGGCGACCGGGTGCTGGTCAAGCGCGCCGGCGAGGTCATCCCCTACGTCATCGGCCCCGTCCCGGACCTGAGGACGGGTGCCGAAAAAACCTACGCACCCCCGGCGACCTGCCCGGCCTGCGGGCAGCCCGTGGAGCACTTCGAAGGCGAGGTGGCCTGGTACTGCGTCAACGCCGCCTGCCCGGCCCAGCTCGTGCGCAACGTCGAGCACTTCGTCTCCAAAGGAGGCATGGACATCAACGGGCTGGGAATCAAGATCGTCGAAAAGCTGATCGAGACCGGTGCGGTCAAGGACGTGGCCGACTCCTACTTCTTGAAGCGGGAAGATATCCTGGAAGCCGTCACCAAAAAGGACCGCAAGACCGAAAAAGAGCCGCCCGGCAAGATCGCCGACAACCTCCTGGCCGCCATCCAGGCCTCCAAAGTGCAGCCCCTGGGCCGGCTGATCACCGCCCTGGGCATGCGCGGCGTCGGGGAGGTGGTAGCCGGGGACCTGGCGCGGGCATTCCCCTCCCTGGACCTGCTGGAGGCAGCCTCCGCCGACCAGCTGCAAATGATCGAAGGCATCGGCCCCAACATTGCCGAGGCCATCGTGGACTGGTTTGGCCGCCAGCGCAACCGCAGGGTGTTGGAGAAGCTCAAGGCCGCTGGTGTCTGGCCGGTCGGTAAGGGCGACCAGCTGGTCGCCCCTACGGGTCCTTTGACGGGCTTGACCTTCGTCGTTACCGGCACGCTGCCGACCCTCAGCCGCGAAGGGGTGAAGGCGTACATCGAAGCCCACGGCGGCAAGGTGACCGACTCGGTCAGCAAGAACTCCAGTTACCTGGTGCTGGGCGAGGCGCCCGGCTCGAAGTACGACAAGGCCAAGAAGCTTGGGGTAAAGGTGATCGGGGAAGCAGAGCTGAAAAAGCTGTGCGCAGAATGAGCCGGAAATCCCGGCCGGTCAGGTTTCAGGAATCAATCTCCGGGACCGGCGATCACGACATGATTGCGCCCCGCCTCTTTGGCGGCATACATGGCCCGATCCGCATCCCGAATGAGTTGGTCCAGCGTACAACCGCCCGGGGGGCACTCCGAGATACCCGCGCTGATGGTGACGCCTGCCCTGTCCCTCCCTATTTTGATCCGAAAGGCGCCAACCTTCTCCCGGATCCGTTGGGCAACCACCTCGGATTTGCGCGCTTTACTGGCGGGAAGCAACACGGCGAACTCATCCCCTCCGTAACGTGCCAAGATATCCGCTTCCCGGAGCTGCTCACGGGCGATTTTGGACACCTGCTTCAACAGGCCGTCCCCCACCTGATGGCCAAATGCATCGTTGACCTGCTTGAAGTGGTCGACGTCGAAAAGGATCATGGACAGTGGCGTTGAATAACGTTTGTTCACGGCAAACTCATGGGCGGCGAGCTCGAAGAAATGGCGGCGGTTGTAGACGCCGGTCAGGCTGTCGGTGCGGGCAAGCCTTTTTTCCCATCGCAGCGTGCGGGTCAGCTCCAGGTTGGCCGCCTCGATCGATTCCTGGGCGTGGTGCAGGTTGACCTCCACCTGCTTGCGCTCGGTAATGTCGAGGCCATAGATATTGAGGTATCCGGCCTTCACAATCGGCGTGAAGGTCAGCGAGAAGATGCGCCCGTCCGCCTGGACCTCGGCGGTACGGTACATACCGGTTTTCATGACGCTGCGGATCAGTTTGCGCCATTGAGCCGGCAGGAGTTGGCCTGTCTGACACTTCCATTCTGCCAAAAGGGGCGCACTGGCATGGTTGGAGTATTGGATCGCGCCGTCCCGTCCGACACGCAACACAGGATGGGGGTTCTCGGAGGGGAATCTGGCCATTCGCTCGATCTCCTCTTCCGCTCGCTTGCGCTCGGTGATATCACTCGCCAGGGTGAGCATATGTGATTCCCCAGAAACCACGATGATCTCCACCGATATTAACAGGGTGACGAGCTCGCCCGACTTACGTCGAAAACGGGTCTCGACATTCCGGACGCTGCCCCTTTCACGCACAGTCGCGACGATCTGCTCCCGGGCCTCGGGAGTGATCCACACCGCCAGATCGGGCACCATGCGGCCGATCACCTCCTCACGGGTGTAGCCCAGCAAGCTCAGAAAAGCATCGTTGACATCGGTCAGACGTCCATCCGGAAAGGTGGTCAAGCTGATCCCGACCGGGCTGGAACGGAATACGGCCGAGAGGCGGGCTTCGCTCTCCCTGAGTGCCGTCTCCGCCCGCCTGCGAACGGCCTCCTGCTCCTGGCCATCCAACCACAAGCGGCGGGTGACCATCAAGATTAACCCGAAAGTCAGCGCAATGCTGAGCATCTGGAAAACCAGGATGGCCAGGGTTTGCTCCTCCGGCGCCTGGAACCAACTGGCGGTCGGGGCAAGCGGATCCAGGACGAGGAAGACCAGGCGTGCCAGCGCGTCCAGGGCATAAGCCATGAAAACAACGCCGACCGTGCGCGTAATCGGTTTCAACCGGGTTTCCACCCGGCGAAGCATCAGATCGCTGCATTGCACCATCAGCAGCAGGATGGCCGCGGAGATGAGGCCGGTGCGGATGGAGATATCGGCTCGGACATAGGTAAAGTACAACATGAGACCGACGAAGACCCCCAGGAGCAGGTAGTTATGGATTTGCGGCCGCGCTTTCCCGACGAATCGCTCTAACCCGATGTACAGGATAAATATCCCGCCGACGATCATGGTGTTCGCCAGGATGACGGTGACGAAATCCGGCAAGACGCCACGCAGTGAGTTCAACCCCAACCCGATAAATTGCAGCAGGTAATCGATTAGCCAGAATTCGAGCCCGGCATACCGTTTCCTGTTCTGGGACCACAGCACCGTGATGAAAACCGTGATCAACGCGTTACTGATGACATAGCCGAACGTGATCGTTTTCATGTCAAACATAGACCACATCCCGAATTTACCAAGATTATTTATGCAGGCGGCTCGCGATTTACGGGGGTTCGAAGGTGGAAAACATCCCTCATTTTCGTGGATTATAATTCCGATGACGTAACAATCAAAGGCTGCGTCCGGATTTGCGCCCTCCAGCTTTGGAAAAATGGAATTTGGGCGCCAGCCGCAACGGGGTGAAGGAGTATATCGAGGCATATGATGGTAAGACAACCAATGGAAACCGGACCAAATCTCCTTGACGCTTTTCCCGGCCGGTGATATAGTTGCGCCCAATATGTCCAGACCTCACTTGCTGATCGTCGACAATAATAATGATTGCCTCCCCGCTTCCCCGGCGGGGCATGGTCGTTTGCACATGCAAAGACCAAGCCCGAAACACTGGTAGCAGACCCCAGCGCCCCGCACAAGCGGGGCGACTTTTTTATATAAGGAGCGTACCATGTCCATCTCGAATGAGGCACCCGTTTATGCCGTCCCGGAAGAAAACCTGGTCCCGGTCAGCGATCATCTCGCCCGCATGGCAGCCATCCCCCCTTCACGCATGTTCCTGATCAACAAATCGCTCAAGGTCTACCAGGAGAAGAACCCCGGCGGCAAGGTCTTCGACGCCTCGCAGGGCGATGGAGGCGCCAGTCTGCCCGGCGTGCCGCGCCCGATCCTGGAGCGCGCCGCCCAGCTGCAGATCGAGCACGGCTCCGCCTACGACATGCCCTACGGCACCGACGCCTATCGCAAGGTCGTGGTGGAGAAGTACTGGCACCTGGATGCCGAGTCCGGGCCTCGGTCCGGCCAACGTACTCGCCACCGCCGGCGGGCGCGACGCCCTGATGAAGGCCTACCAGGCCATGTTGGCCCTCGGTCATGGGCGCGAGGGCGATGCCATCGTCGTCTCGCGCGTGCCGTGGATCTCGTATAACTGGGGCCCGTACGGTATCGGCGCCAACGTGCTGTGGGCACCCGGCGACCCGGCCGCCGGCTGGGCTTACACCGAAGAGGGTTTACGCGCGACCGTCGAATTCACCAAGAGCAGCGGGCGCAAGGTCGCCGGCCTGGTGATCACCAACCCCGACAACCCCACCGGCCTGACCACCTCCGTCGAGCGCCAGGTCGCCATGGCCAAGGCGGCCCTGGAGGCGGGTGTCGCCTTCGTGCTCTTCGACTGGATGTACCACTACGTCACCGACGAAGCCCCCATGGACCTGAACTCCTTCGTCCGGCAGTTCAGCCCGGAGGAGCGCAAGCGCCTGATGTTCCTGGACGGCATCACCAAGAGCGCTGGGGGCGTCCAATGTCCGCAACTGCCACCTGATCGCCTCGGAAGAGGTGGTCAAATTCATCGTCGCGCGCGCCTCCCACACGGTGATGCCCTCATTCTACTCCCTGGCGGTGGCCATGGCGGCCTATGAGATGGGCTACGCCGAGGCCAGCCGCACCATCGTCGAGCCGACCAACGCCAGCCGGGTCGTACTGAAGAAATACCTGGTGGAGAACGGCTTCACCCACATCATGGGCAAGGGCTATTACGCCTTCGTCGATGTCGGGAAATGGCTGGACGCCAAGGGCTGGGCGGACAGCGAGCCGCTCGGGCAGTACCTGGCCGAGCAGCACGGCGTGGCCATCGTCCCCGGGGCCTTTTTCTCGCCCTTCGGCGGGCGCTGGATCCGTTTCTCGTATGCCACCCCGACCGAGCGCACCCTGGGCGCCGCCGAGCGCCTGCTGGAAGGTCTGAACGCCCTGATCGGGTAGCCGCTTGAGCAGCCTCGAGCCTCTTTGGGAAAAACCGCCAAGGCACGGAGACCCGGGTCGATTTGAGTCTTTGTGCCTTGGTGGTGGTTTCGAATTCATGTCACCGGACAGGTGAGCCATGCAAACGCTGTCGCAATTCGTGGATAAATACCAGCTGGCATTGGAGGCCGCGCTGAAGGAAAAGCCGCAATCGGGCTTGTGCGGCTTCGAGTTGGAGTGGAACCTGCTCGACGAACATTTCCATCCACTCTTCACCGTCGGCTCCGGCCCGGACCGGCTCTCCTTCATCGACTACCTGCGCGCCAAATCCATCCCGCCCTGGGCGCGCCCCTTCAGCCAGCTGGAAGTCTTCCACTGGATGATCGAGTGGGCCACGCGGCCTTATTATTCCCCACGCCTGGCGGTTTACGAGGGACGGCTGATGGAGGCGCTGCTGCTGAACGCCCTCGACCGGACTGGCAGGGAGTTCGGTGAGCGCCTCTTTGCCTGGCACGGCAACCTGCTCTACCCGGTCGAGGTGGGTCGCGACTCGATCCCCGGCGGCTGGCACCTGGCCAAACGCCGCTATCTGGAGCGCTGCGTGGAGCTGTACGGCAGCGCCCTGGCCACGGCCGGGATCCACACCAACCTGTCGCTGCCCGATACGCTGCTGGCCTGGGACTTCGTCCACCTGCCCGCTTCGGAGCGCGGCGACGCACACCTGGACACCTACAAGTCCGAATTCTACGTGACCGCCACGCGCCTGTCACGCGCCTTCGCCGCACTGTTCGTCGCCACCTCTGCCTCCACCCCGCTGCGCGCCGAGACCGGCCTGCGCGGGCCGCGCATCCTGATCAGCGAGCACGACTCGGTGCGCAACCTGACCTTCCCCAACCCGTCCAAGCTCGACCTGCCTGACCTGTACCGCTCCTACGCCGACTACCTGCGCATCTCGTACGATCTCGTACGCCGCGGGGTGCGCTTCGGCAACAACAACTGGACCCCGGTGCGGGCGCGCTCGTTCGCCGAGCCGGTCGAGCGCCTGATCGCCGTGACCAGCGAGCAGTTGCACGACATCTACACTCGCGGCCTGTACGCCGCCGACGAGCCGCAGGCCGCCGAGGAGATGGCCCACCAGATCGAGGTGCAGAACCTGCTGGCGCGCATCGACCTGCCCATGGCCCGCGTCGAGATCCGCACCGACGACGGCGGCCAACCCCTGGAGGTCGACGTCGCCAACCTGACCCTCAAGCACCTGCTCTTGCTGCGCTTCTACGCCGATCCCAAGTTCGCCCGTTCCTTCCGCTATGACAAGGAAGACATCGCCCGCGCCCGCCAAAACGAACACCAGGCTGCCGCCCACGGACTGCGAGGCGAAATCGAAAACCCATTCACCGCCAAGCCGGTCGGGATGCGCGCGTTCCTGGGCTGGACGCTCGAGCAGGTCCGGCCGCTGGCCGAGCCGTTGAACATGTGGGCCGACCTGCAGCCCCTGGTCGAAATGGCCGAGGGCGGGCCCAACACCTCCGAGCGGCTGCGCATGCGCTTGAAGTCCGAGCTTGGAAAGAAGGCGGTCGAGCTTCCAGCAGAGATGATGATCACCCTGGCGGAGGAACGCCAGGCGCAGGTGCGCCGCGATCTGGAGCAGATCACCCAGGAGTTGCCCAAGGAAAGGCCGGACGCCGCCCGGCTGATCGAAGCCCTGGGTCGCGCCCGCGAGGAGGCACGCCAGGACCCGCTCCTGCCGATCCCCTTCCGGGAGGCGGTCGAGGTGAACCTGACCTATGCCGACAAGACTGCCGAGGTCGTCGACCTGGCCATGCGGTTGATCCGCATCCCTTCCGTGACTACCGGGCCGAGCGAACGCCTGGACGAAGTGCGCCGGGCGGCGGCCTTCGTCTTCGACTACCTGCGCCAAAACGGCCTGGAAGCGCGCTACTTCGACGGGAAGTACCCGGCCATCCTGGCCTCCTTCCCTCAAAAAATATCCGGCGGCGTCCTGCTCTCCGGCCACTTCGACGTAGTCCCGCCCGAGCCGGACGACTCCCAGTTCGAGCCGCGCCTGGAAGGCGACTACCTGTGGGGCCGCGGCGCAGCGGACATGAAGACCGTCGTCGCCACGAACATGACCTGGATGAAGGACCGCCTGCGCCAGGGCACGCCCTATCCTCCGGTGACCCTGCTGCTGGTGGGCAACGAGGAGAACGGCGAAGCGGAGGCCATGGGCACCCCGCACGTGCTCAAGGTTCTGAAGGCCGAGGGCTATTGTCCCGGTCTGCTGGTGGCCGGCGAGCGCACCGGCGAGGCGGGCAGCGAGCTGTGGGGCGAGATCTGCCCTGAGAACCGGGGCATCTACCGCTTCGAGGTGATCGCCCGCGGGGTGCGCGCCCACTCGGGCACTGCCGCGACCGGTGCGGACTTGAGCGCCCGCCTGCTGCAGGCCCGGACGGAGGTCGAAACCCTGCTCAACCATCACCTGACCCTGATCAGCGCCGACGGCTGGAAATCCCAGGTGCGCTTCCCCTACATCCAGGTGGGCACGCCCGGCATCTTTAACGTCACCGCTGACCTGGGTCTGTTCGGCGTCGAGGTGCGCCCAATCCCTCAGGATGACATCACCGCCTTGCAGCATGAGCTCCAGGCGTACTGTACGGCACAGGGCCTCGAGCTCAAACCCTCAGTGAACGAAAACGGCATCCACTGCGATCCCGAAAATCCATTCCTCACCAGCCTGCTGGCTGCCGCCAGGGAGGTCTCGGCACAGGAGCCGCGCCTGGGACGCAAGCTGCCAGCCACCTCCGCCCGCTTCGCGCCGGGCGGGCAGGGCGTCGTCTGGGGGCAGACCGGCATCGGACCGCACGCCCGTGAGGAGCGACATTTCGTCCCCAGCATTCTGCCCTACTACCAGGTCCTGCATGCCTGGGGCGAAAAGCTGGTTGCCTCCAGGGCATGAGACCACCCCCCAACCCATAAATCGGATAAATTTGGTACAATCTAAAAATGCTTAGCGGTATCCTTTTTCTTATCGTATAACGCCGAGGAGATCACATGTCCAAGCCCATCCACCAGACAGTAACCTTCCGGGCTTCGCCGCACGACGTCTACGAAGCCCTGATGGATTCGAAGAAGCATGCCGCCTTTTCCGGCAGCGCGGCGAAGATCAGCCGGCAGGTCGGCGGGGAGATCAGCGCCTACGACGGCTACATCAGCGGGAAGAACCTGGAGCTGGTCCCGGATAAAAAGATCGTCCAGTCCTGGCGCGCCGTGGACTGGCCGGAGGACCATTTTTCCACCGTGACCTTCGTCCTGACCCCCGACACGGGCGGCACGCGCCTGGATTTCACCCACGCCGATGTCCCCGACGGCACCGAAGCGGAGTTCACCCAGGGCTGGATCGACAACTACTGGGAGCCGATGAAGAAAATGCTGGAGAAGTAACCTCAGTGTCGTTGCGAGGAACCGCCGTAGGCGGCGACGAAGCAACCTTATGGCGCCAGCAAGTGGAAAACTGGATCGCTGTTCCTGGGGCGGGCATTTTGCCTGCCAATCCCAACAGCTGGTCGCAAACCCGCCCTACACTAAACATGAATAATTTCTTCCTGCGCCTGTTCATGGCGATCAACGTTTTCTTCATCCGGGTCAGCCGCGGACGTTTGGGGGCGCGGCTCGGCACGCAAACCATCCTGCTGCTCCACACCGTCGGGCGCAAGTCCGGGAAACGGCATACCACGCCGATCGCCTACTTCTTCCTGGATGGCTTTTACTTCCTGGTGGCCTCCAACTGGGGCAAGCCGGTCAACGCTGCCTGGTACTACAACCTGAAGCACAACTCGCGGGCATCCATCGACGTGGGGGGAAAGGCGATCCCGGTCGAAGCTTCCGAAGCCCTGGGGGCGGAATACGACCGTTTGTGGAAGTACGCCGCCGAGCACCATCCACCCTATTTGCACTACCAGGAGATGACCTCCCGTCACATCCCGATTGTGGTGCTCAAGCCGGTTTCCGTGTAAGCCCAAAATAATCAACCACAAACCACCGATGAACATAGATAGGTCAATACTCAATCTGTGGTCATCTGTGGTTGCTTTTGCCGCGCCGACCCGGGGGCGCCAGGACGGGACGCGTGGGTTCCATTATCAGGATTTACGACTGAGCCGCTGTTCTGCAGGCACTCCCCGTTTCTATTTGACAGAACCCTGCCCCTCGGCTACACTTACGCAGAATATTTTTCAGGAGCCAGTCATGGACATCCATGCCACCGATGACGCCGTCACACGCCGCATCCGTTATTTTTCCGAGCGGGAGCGCAAGGCCAAGGAAAACGACCTGTACTTCTACAACCTGCCGATCGAAGAGATCAAGGGCGGCTCGCGCGTCGTCGTGCACGGCCAGGAAATGGGCATGTACGCTTCGTACAGCTACCTGGGCCTGATTGGACACCCGCGCATCAACGCAGCCGCCAAGGCGGCCGTGGACAGGTTCGGCACCGGCACCAACGGCGTGCGCCTGCTGGCCGGTACGTTGACGATCCACACCGAGCTCGAGGAGACCATCGCCGCCTTCAAGCACGCCGAGGCGGCCGTGACCTACTCCTCGGGCTACTCGACCAACCTGACCGTCATCTCGACGCTGATGGGACGCGGGGATTACGTCATTTCGGACAAGCTCAACCACGCCTCCATCGTGGACGGCTGCCTGATGTCGGGGGCGGAATTCCGCCGCTTCAAGCACAATGACATGGACGAGCTGGAGAAGCGCCTGCAGCAGGTCCCGGACGGGGTCGCCAGGCTGGTTGTCGCCGACGCCGTCTTCAGCATGGACGGCGACGTGCTCGACCTGCCGAAAACGGTCGAGCTGTGCCGGAAGTACAGCGCCTGGCTGATGATCGATGAAGCCCATTCGATCGGTGTGCTCGGCAAGACCGGGCGCGGCATCGAGGAGCACTTCGGCCTGGACGATGTGATCGACATCAAGATGGGCACGCTGAGCAAGACCATCCCGTCCGTGGGCGGTTATGTGGCTGGACGGAGGGAATTGATCCAGTATCTGCGCCACGCCAGCCGGGCGTACATTTTCTCTGCCGCCCTGCCCCCGGCGCAAACGGCGGCCGCCAACGAGGCCTTCAAGGTCATCCTAGACGAGCCCTGGCGCATCGACAAGGTCAACGCCAACAGCCGCCAGTTCATCGACGGCTTGAAGGCCGCTGGCTTTGACACCCTGCAGACCACCACCGCCATCGTCCCGGTGCTGTGCGGCACGGACGAGCGCGCTTACCAGCTGACCCAGGCGTGCCAGCACAAGGACCTGTTCGTCCTGCCGGTGGTCTCGCCCGCCGTCCCGGAAGGCATGGCCCGTCTGCGGGCCACAGTCACTGCGGCGCATGAGGCGGATGAGATCGCCCACGCCGTGGAGGTGATCGCCGGGGCCGGCAGGAAGATCGGGATTATTTCATAAAAAATGTAGGGGCGGACAGTCGAAGATCCCCGAAGGGGGCTGTCCGCCTCTTTTCGATTATCGTTTATGCCCTCCCACATCCTTAAACCCGGAGGCGAGAAATCGCCGCTGCGCGTCTGGGAAGGATTTGCTCATGGCCACCCCTTTTGAAGACCACAAAGGCAACCTGACTCTCAGCACTGATCCCGGACGTCTGGACCTCGATGCGATCTGCGATTCCTGTCACGGGCCTACTGGGCCGACACACGCAGCCGCGCCACCATTGAACGCTCGCTGGAGCACTCGCTGGTCTTTGGCGTATACGACGGCCAGCAGCAGGTGGCTATGGCGCGCCTGGTCACCGACTACGCCACCTTCGCCTGGCTGTGCGATGTATTCGTCCAGGAGGAATATCGCGGCCGAGGCATCGGCAAATGGCTGATGGAAAGCATGCTCGCCCATCCCGACTTGCAGGGGATTCGCCGCTGGATACTCACCTCGCGCGATGCCCGCGACCTGTACAGCCGGTACGGTTACACACCCCTGCATGACCCCGAACGCTGGATGGAAAAATTCAACCCGGATGCAAACTAACCCTGCCCTGGTCCTGAAGCCCGGACGCGAGAAATCGCTGCTGCGCCGTCACCCGTGGGTCTTCTCGGGGGCGGTGGCGCGCCTCGAGGGGACGCCCGAGGCGGGCGGGACCGTGGACCTGCTCTCCTCCCGGGGCGAGTTCCTGGCCCGGGCCGCCTACAGCCCCTCGTCCCAGATCCGCGCCCGGGTCTGGACCTTCGACCCATCCGAAGCTGTCGATGAAGGCTTCTTCCGCCGGCGTATCATTGCCGCCCTCCGGGTGCGCGCTGCACTCGCTCTCACCACGGAGACCAACGAGAGCGCAGAGACACCTAGAAGAAACTCCGCGATCTCAGCGTCCTCCGCGGTGGAATTTCTTCCAAATGCCTGCCGGTTAATTCACGCCGAATCGGACGGCCTGCCCGGCCTGGTCGTCGACCGCTACGCGGAAACCCTGGTGGCCCAGTTCCTGTCCGCGGGGGCGGAATCCTGGCGCGAGGTCCTGGCCGACCTGCTGGTCGAGCTGACCGGTTTGCAGGACCTCTATGAGCGCTCCGACGTCGACGTGCGTGAACTGGAAGGCCTGCCCGTGCGCACCGGCGCGCTGCGCGGGAACCCGCCCGAAAAACTGACCATCACCGAAAACGGGTTGAAGTTCAGCGTGGACCTGGCGGCCGGCCACAAGACCGGTTTCTACCTGGACCAGCGGCCGAACCGGCTCCGGGTGCGCGCCCTGGCCGAGGGGCGGGAAGTCCTGGACTGCTTCTGCTACACCGGCGGGTTTACGGTCAATGCCCTGGCAGGCGGGGCCAAGTCGGTCCTCTCGGTGGATTCATCCGCGCAGGCCCTCTCCATGGCGCGCGAAAATCTGACCCTGAATGGCCTGCCCCTTGAGCGGGTGGAATTCCACCAGGAGGATGTTTTTTCCGTTCTACGTTTTTTGCGTGATTCCGGCCGATCCTTCGACCTGATCGTGCTCGACCCGCCCAAATTCGCACCCACCGCCGCCCAGGCCGAGAAGGCGGCACGCGGCTACAAAGACATCAACCTGCTGGCCTTCAAGCTGCTCCGGCCGGGTGGATTCCTGGCGACTTTCTCCTGCTCAGGCGGCGTGGACGCAGCCCTGTTCCAGAAGATCGTCGCCTCCGCCGCCTTGGACGCGGGCGTGGAGGCGCAGGTCGTCGAGCACCTGGCCCAGGGTCCGGACCATCCGGTGGCCTTGAATTTCCCCGAGGGAGCGTATCTCAAGGGCTTGATCTGCCGAAAGGCGTGATGAGCGATCCCCATCCGACATCGTGCTATACTCATTGGTCAGTGCAAATCGATGGAGAGCGGGCGTTGGACCCTCTCCGGGTAGAGCAAGGAGGCCCTAATGGAAGTTTTCGAAGCCGTGCGCACGGTCCTGGCAGTGCGCCAGTACCAGAATAAAGCGCTGCCGCCGGATGCCGTGCAGCGCATCGTGGAGGCCGGGCGGCTGACTGCCAGCAGCAGGAACGGACAGCCCTGGCATTTCATCGTGGTCGAAGAGGGCGAGACTCTGCGCAAGCTGGGTGCGCTGGCCCGCACCGGCCCATATATCGCCCAGGCGCCCCTGGCCATCGTGGTCGCCATGGAGAAGTCGCCGTACGCCGTCTCCGACGCCAGCCGGGCGATCCAGTCCATGATCCTGACCGCCTGGTCGGAGGGGATCGGGTCGAACTGGGTCGGTTTTCAGGGCCTGGACGAGGTCAAACCGCTTCTGGGCATCCCCGAATCAATCGATATCCTGGCCATCGTCCCCTTCGGTTATGCGGTAAAAGCCCTCGGCAAGGGAAAGAAAAAACGCAAGCCGCTGGGCGAGGTGGCCCACCGCGAGCGCTTCGGGCAGTCTTACTCCTGATCAAACTGATCATTTCACGCTTACCTCGGTACCGAACAGGTGCTTACCTTCCGTGCCTTCCGGCGGTAATGGAGATCGACATGAAAATTGGATTGCAGGTTCCGAACTTTACCTGGCCCGGCGGCCCGACCGCCATCCGCGGCACCCTGGCGGAGATCGCTCACGCCGCCGACGAGGCCGGCTTCGCCAGCTTGTGGGTGATGGACCACTTCTTCCAGATCGGCGGCGAGCGGAATCCCTCGGGCCTCGGCCCGGCGGAGGACGAGATGCTGGAAGGCTACAGCACCCTGGCCTACCTGGCCGGCTTGACGAAAAACGTCCGTCTGGGGACCATGGTGACCGGCGTGATCTACCGCTACCCTGGCATCCTGGCCAAGACGGTGACGACCCTGGACGTGCTTTCCGGCGGGCGGGCTTACCTGGGCATCGGCGCGGCGTGGAATGAGCGCGAGGCCCTCGGTCTGGGCGTGCCCTTCCCGCCGCTGGCCGAGCGTTTCGAGCGGTTGGAGGAAGCCCTGCAGATCATCCTGCAGATGTGGTCCGGGGAGCGCGGGCCGTACCGCGGCAGTCACTACCAGCTGGCCGAGACGCTGAACAGTCCGCAGCCGCTCACCCAGCCCCACCCGCCGATCCTGATCGGCGGCTCGGGCGAAAAGAAGACCCTGCGCCTGGTCGCCCAGTACGCCGATGCCTGCAACCTGTTTGCCGGCCTGGGGTTGGACGCCGTGCGCCTCAAGCTGGACGTGCTGAAGGGACATTGCGAGCGCCTCGGCCGGGACTACGCCGAGGTCGAGAAGACGACCCTCGGGACGGTCCACCTGGCACCGGGCAAGATGAAGGCCTCGGAAGTGATCGCTCATTGCCGGGACCTGGCCGGCCTCGGCATCCAGCATGCCATCTTCAACATGCCCAACGTGCACGAGATTGCCCCGTTGGAGACGTTCGGCAGGGAGATCATCCCGGCCGTCGCCGGACTGTAGAGGCGAACGGCAGAGCCCAATCATTTTCCAAAAATTAGCAACGCAAAACGACCGGGAGGACTTTACCGGTCGTTTTTCATTTGCCTGATTCCTGATCCCCACTCCCTGGTTCCTTTTTCAATCCTCCCCCAGCGTCAGGATCGAGCGCAGCAGCCCGGCCAGCATCACGCCCAACTGCACACCCTTGCCAGGTGTGATCGTCAGGCGCGCGCCTTTCTGCTCGGCGCGCTTGGTCAGGAGGAACGCCGCACCCAGGCCGGTCAATGCGCCCAGGGCGGCGCCGATAAACAGGGTTTTCATCTTCCAGGTATCGTCTACGTTCATGGTCTCGCCTGGATCGAGCAGGGCATTTTCGTCCATGGAATGATTCCTCCTCATCCACTAAACAGCATCGAAACGAAGTGCTGGATGACCGCAGCCGCCTGGTGGATCCACAGGATCGGCCGGACGGCGGTATCCGCCGATTTCATCGTCCCGCCCGCCAGTCGGCCCGCCAGTTCCTGCAGGCGGCCGGTGTATTCGGGCGTGACCCGCGAGAGCCTGGAAAGGCCGAAAATCACGAAACCCAGCAGGACCGTGATCAGCAGGCCGAGCATCAAGAACGGGGCGATCAGCCAGATGACGGCCACGTCAGCCAATAGCCTGTCCGGGCCGGTCCCCGCCCGGAGGGTGAAAAACCCCGCCGCGAAGCCCAACACCGCCATCAACAGGACCGGCAGGAGGATCTGCCAGACCAGCTGGCGTTTGTGGGCGCGGAGGGTCGGGGATTCGGACGGCGGCTGAACGGACATGGGTGTATTCTAGCATAAAAAACGGGGACGGTCAGGTGATCGTCCCCGATCGAGAGAGTCGGATAGCAGCAGGGTGGGACTACTTGCGGCCCATGGCGTCCATGGCCGCCACGGCAGCCACCTGGACGATCGAGTTGACCTCGTCGCCGGTCTGCAGCACATGGATCGGGGCACCGGTCCCGAGCAGGATCGGTCCGATGGCCTTGGCATTGCCCAGGCGGGCCAGCAGCTTGTAGGCGATGTTGGCCGATTCGAGCGACGGGAAGACCAGCACGTTGGCGTTCTTCACGGCGCTGAACGGATAGCGTTCCGCGATGATTTCGGGCACCACAGCCGTGTCAGCCTGCATCTCGCCTTCCACCTTCATGTCCGGGCAGCGGGCTTTGACCAGCTCGACTGCCTTGCGCACCTTGTCGGCCAGCGGATGGGGCGTGGAGCCGAAGTTGGAGAAGGACAGGAAGGCGACCTGCGGATCGATCTCGAGTTTGATGGCAAACTCCGCTGCAAGGCAGGCGATCTCGGCCAGGTCTTCCGCGCTGGGCTCGATGTTGACGGTCGCGTCGGTGAACAGGAAGACGCGCTCCTCGAGGATCATAATGTATACGCCGGTGACCAGGTTGGCTTCCTTGCCGGTGTGCAGGATTTGCAGCGCCGGGCGGACGACGTCCGGATAGTCGTAGGTCAGCCCGGAGACGCAGGCGTCGGCGTCGCCCATCTTGACCATCAGCGGTCCGAGCACGTTGGGCTCGTGGACGCGCTTGGCGGCCTTGGGGAGCGTCATGCCTTTGCGGGCGCGCAGCTCGTAATAAGCCTTGGCGTATTCGTCCTGCTTGGGGAGCTTGTTCGGATCGACGATGGCGCAGCTGAAATCCAGCGCCAGGTCGGCAATGGTCTTCTTGATGGCCTCCGGCCGGCCGATGAGGATCGGCTTGGCAATGTCCTCTTCCTGGACCTGGTGGGCGGCGCGAATGATCTTGGGCTCCTCGCCCTCGGCAAATACGATGCGCTGCTTCTTCTTGGCGGAGCGGGCCTTGTTCATGAAGAAGTAGCGGATGCGTGCCCCTTTTCCCTGGCGGAAGGCCAGCTGCTCGCGGTACTCGTCGATGTCGACCATCTTGCGGGCCACCCCGGTCTCCATGGCCGCCTTGGCCACGGCCGTGGATTCCCACAGCATGACGCGCGATGTCCAGCGGCTTGGGGATGATGTAATCTTCGCCGAACTTCAGGCTGTCCACGCCGTAGGCGCGCAGGACGTAATCCGGCACATCTTCATGCGTCAGGGCCGAAAGCGCCTTCGAAGCGGCAAACTTCATATCATCATTGATGGATTTGGCGCGCACGTCGAGGGCGCCGCGGAAGATGAACGGGAAGCCGAGTACATTGTTGACCTGGTTGGGGTAGTCCGAGCGGCCGGTCGCCACGATCACGTCCGGGCGGGCTTCCTTGGCCAGCTCGTATTTGATCTCCGGGTCCGGGTTGGCCATGGCGCAGATGAACGGGTGGTCGGCCATGGTCTTGACCATTTCGGGGGTCAGGACATTGGCGATCGAGAGTCCGTAGAACACATCGCAGCCTTTCACCGCCTCGGCCAGGGTGCGCTTGTCGGTGTCGGTGGCAAACTCTTCCTTGTACTTGTTCATCCCTTCCTTGCGGCCCTTGTAGATGACACCCTTGCTGTCGAGCATGGTGATGTGTTCCCTCTTGATGCCCCAGCGCATGGCCAGCTTGGCGCAGGAGATGGCCGAAGCCCCCGCGCCCGAGATGACCAGCTTGACCTCGGCGTGCTTCTTGCCGACGATCTCCAGAACATTGGCCAGCGCAGCGGACGAGATAATGGCAGTGCCGTGCTGGTCGTCGTGGAAGACCGGGATATCGAGCATCTCCTTGAGCTTCTCCTCGATGTAGAAGCATTCAGGTGCCTTGATGTCTTCCAGGTTAATGCCGCCGAAGGTCGGGGCGATGGCGCGCGCCACGTTGATCACCTCGTCGGGGTCGTGGCTGTCCACCTCGATGTCGAAAACGTCCACGTCGGCGAATTTCTTGAACAGGACGCCCTTTCCTTCCATGACGGGCTTGCTCGCCAGCGCGCCCCGGTCACCCAGGCCGAGGATGGCGGTACCGTTGGAGATCACCGCCACCAGGTTGCCCTTCGACGTGAACTCGTAGGCGGCCTCCGGGTCCTTCTCGATATCCAGCACCGGGACGGCCACGCCGGGCGTGTAGGCCAGGCCCAGGTCACGCTGGGTGTCCATCGGCTTGGTCGGGACGACTGAAATCTTGCCGGGCTTCCCGTTGAGATGGTGGTATTCACGGGCTTCATCATCAGTGATTTTAGGCATACGTCCTCCTCATACGAGTTAGTAGGTACAGGAAAGGTACGGAATCATTATCGCACAGGTCAAAGGGGGTGATATAGTTCCTTTTGTCACTTTTATCGCCAACGCCTGACCTTATTTTGGCTGACGGCCGGTACGAATCATGCCGTAAGGCAATGTTTTCATGTATAATATAAACACATCCGTAAAGGATGAGTGCCGCTTCTCAATCAACTTCATCGTTGCAGCGGTCACACCACGGCTAAAAAATGGAATTCCTGGAAAATCCTGGGGTGTGCCCTCCCCCGCAATCAGGGCAATCGTTTGGGAAGTCTGATCGTGTAGATTAAAATGTGTCTGATGCGACAGGACTGCTAAGGTACTAGACTGAGAACTTCCCTTACTTCATCCCGCCCCCGGTAACGGACCCTTTACCGGATTCTGCCAGCCCATCTTCGTGACCTGCCCCGGGCGGGGAGGCAGGCACAGGTTTATCACCAGGTGCAATTTCCACAGCCGTGGCCCCGAGAGGCGGTCTGCGGCTGTGTGTGTTTAATAACCCTCACCCCCCTCCCCTCTCCCATTGGAAGAGGTGAGGGAGGAAAAAGATGCCAAGAATCACGGCGATCGAGCCCCAGAAAAAGAACCCCCAGCGGGTGAACCTTTACCTGGACGGGAAGTTCGCCTTCGGCTTGGCGGGGTTGGTGGCTGCCTGGCTCAGGGTCGGACAGGAGCTGGACGAGGGGCAGGTTGCGGCTCTGCAGGCGGAAGACGAGCAGGAAACGGTCTACCAGAAGTCCCTTCACTTCCTGAGCTACCGCCCGCGCTCGTCAGCGGAAGTCCGCCGGAACCTTACGAAACGAGGCATTTTGGAACCGTTGGTCGAGGCGACCGTTCAGCGCTTGCAGCGCGCCGGACTGGTGGACGACGCGACTTTCGCCCGAGCCTGGGTCGAGAATCGCAACACCTTCCGCCCGCGCAGCCGGTCGGCCTTGCGCATCGAATTGAGGCGCAAAGGCCTGGACGAAGAGGTCATCGGTTCCGTTTTGGAAGAAAAGGTGGACGAGGAAGCCCTGGCCCGCCAAGCCGCCCGAAAGTACGCCCATCGTCTGCGCGGCCTGGAATGGCCCGAATTCCGCCAGAAGCTGGGCGGATTCCTGGCCCGGCGCGGTTTCTCCTATGCCACCGCGGCTCCCGTCGTCTCTGAAGTCTGGAAGGAAATCTCCCAGACGGCGGACGGCGGTGGGACATTTGAAAACGAGGATTAATTAGTATGGAGACGATTGGTTTTGTGGTTGCCGGCCTGACCCTGTTGCTGGGCCTGGCCATCGGCTATTTCATCAGCCGGGCACAGACCGAAAAAGCCCAACGCAGGCAGCGTGAAAAGGCCGATAAAATCATTCAGGACGCCAAGGACCAGGCGCGTACGGTCGAGATCCAGGCGCGTGACAACGCCCTGAAAATCTCCCAGGCTGCCGAGGCCGAGATCAACCGCCTGCGCGCCGAGTTGGACCGGGAAGAGGAGCGCCTCACCAAGCGCCGGACCGAGCTGGATAATCGACTCGAGCGCCTCGAGCAGCGCGAGCAGGCCGTCAACAAGCGCCAGAGCGCGGTCGATAAGCGCGCCAACGAGATCGAAAAGCTGCACGAGCAGCAGATGGCCGAGCTGCAGCACGTGGCCCAGATGAGCGTGGAAGAGGCCCGCCAGATCCTGCTCAGCGAGGTCGAGCAGGATTCGCGCAACGACATGGCGCGCATCATCCGCCAGATCGAGGCCGAGGCGAGGGAAGAGGGCGAGAAGCGGGCGCGCAAGCTGATCGCCGATTCCATCCAGCGCGTGGCCTCGGACCGGGTGGCGGAGTTCACCACCTCGCTCGTCCCGCTGCCCAACGAGGAGATGAAGGGCCGCATCGTCGGACGCAATGGGCGCAATATCCGCGCCTTCGAGCAGGCCGCCGGGGTGGACGTGATCGTGGACGACACGCCCGAAGCGGTGACGATCTCCTGCTTCGACCCGGTGCGGCGCGAGATCGCCCGCCGCTCCCTCTCCCGCCTGATCCTGGACGGGCGCATCCACCCGGCTCACATCGAAAAAGTCCTCGACGACGAGCAGAAGGCGGTGGAGAAGACCATCGTCGAGGCCGGCGAGCAGGCCGCCTTCGACGCAGGGGTGGCCGGACTGCATCCCGAAATCTTGCGCATGATGGGCCGGCTGAAGTACCGCACCTCCTACGGCCAGAACCAGCTCGCCCACGCCGTGGAAGTGGCCAAGCTGGCCGGCATCCTGGCGGCCGAACTGGGTGCCAACGTGGAAGTCGCCAAGGCGGGCGGCTTCCTGCACGACCTGGGCAAGTCCATGGACCACAACCAGGAAGGCACCCACGCCCTGCTGGGCGCAGAATTCGCCAAGCGTTACGGCGTGAACCCGCAGGTGGTCAATGCCATCGGCTCCCACCACCATGAAACGGAACAGGAGAGCGTCGAAGCCGTCATCACCGAGTCGGCGGACGCCATCTCCGGGGCGCGACCCGGCGCCCGCCGTGAGGACCTGGAAGCGTACATCAAACGCATCCGCACCCTGGAAGAGATGGCCACTTCCTTCAAGGGCGTCAACCAGGCCTACGCCATCCAGGCCGGGCGTGAGGTGCGCATCATCGTCAAACCGGAGGAGATCGACGACCTGGAAGCGACCCGCCTGGCGCGCGACATCGCCAAGAAGATCGAAGAGACCATGCAGTATCCCGGCCAGATCCGGGTGACGGTCATCCGCGAGACGCGTGCCATCGATTATGCCAAATAACCTCTGAATATCGACCCACGACAGGATGGAGCGAGCGTCGGCTCGCTCCTCTGTTAATCCAAAGGCAGCTCATAACGCGGGAATAACCACATGGTAAAAACACGAAGGCGCGAATTCTGGTCAGGCGTGCGGGACGAAGCCCCCATCCTGCTGGGCGTTGTCCCCTTTGGGCTGATCTACGGCGCCCTGGCGATGCATGCCAACCTTTCCTACGCCGCCTCCCAGGCCATGTCGGCGATCATCTTTGCCGGAGCTTCCCAGATCATCGCCGCCCAACTCGTCGCCGCGGGAGCCACCGGGATCGTGATCCTGGTGGTCGTGTTCGTCGTCAATCTGCGCCACGCCCTCTACAGCGCCTCCATGGCGCCCTACGTCAAGCACCTGGACCCGGCCTGGAAGCTGCTGCTGGCCTATCTGCTCACCGATGAGGCCTACGCCGTGACCATCACCCACTACCGCCGGGAAG
The DNA here is from genome assembly GCA_963739255.1 of uncultured Chloroflexia bacterium. Taxonomy (GTDB): domain Bacteria; phylum Chloroflexota; class Anaerolineae; order Anaerolineales; family Villigracilaceae; genus UBA877. Next base: position 130,032 of record CAVTZT010000007.1, on the reverse strand, counting down.
GCGAGGCGGCCGAACGGCATTGGTATTTCTTCGGCGCAGGCTTGACCTTGTGGAGCTCCTGGCAGATCAGCACGCTGTGCGGTATCTTCATCGGAGCCCGAATCCCGCCAAACTGGCCGTTGAGCTTCGTCCTGCCGCTGACCTTCATCGCCCTGGTCGTCCCGGCACTCAAAGACCGGGCCAGCGTCGCCGCGGCAATCGTTGCCGGCCTGGTGGGTGTTCTGGCGGTGGGCTTCCCGTACAAGACCGGCCTGCTCCTGGCAGCCTTCACCGGCATCCTGACCGGGCTGGCGCTGGAAGGCAGGCCCAAATGAACATCTGGCTGGTGATGGTTCTGGCCGGGCTGGCCACCTTCGGGACACGACTATCCTTCATTTACTTGCTCGAGCGGATGCGCGTCCCGGACTGGTTCCAGCGCGCCCTGCGCTTTGTCCCCGCCGCGGTGCTGTCGGCGATCATCCTGCCCGAGCTGGTCACGCGCAACAGCGGATTGGACCTCTCCTGGCACAATCCGCAGCTGCTTTCCGGAATCCTGGCCATCCTGGTCGCCTGGCGCACGAAAAACGTGATCCTGACCATCGTTGCCGGGATGGCCGCCCTGCTGGTCCTGCAGGTCCTGCTGGGGGGAGCGTAGACATTCCTCCGAAACCATACGTACCCAAGTTCCGCTCTCAGGGTTAAGGTATAAAATTTGATCTGCTGCATCCCTTAGAAAAATGACCAATAAATGGTCGCCCTCCCGGCAGAACACCGGGACGGTGTGAGCCGGTCGAAGGGAAAATTAAATCCAAACCCCGGTTTACCCGCCGGGCTTCGACATGCTCAGCCCGACATACCAAATGCAAGTGATCCCTCACAAAAGAGCGAAAAAACTTATTGTAAACACCAAGGAGCAGGCATTGAAAAGTGAAATAATTTATCAAAACGGACACGCTTCCACCGGAATGGCCTGGCACGGGGAAAAAGCCCACCTGGCTAATTCAAATAAAGACATCACGCGTTTGCTTCTGGAGCTGGATAAACCCGTCTGGGCGGTCGAGGACCAGGGGCGCATCGCTCTGGCCTCCCGCGGGGCGGTCGGCCAGGGGACGGAAGGCTTGAAAGTCCTCGGCCTGGCCCCCGCGCTGATGCCCGACCTGCTTGGGGATGCCGGCTTCGCCAAGACCTACGGGGCGCGCTATGCTTACTATGCCGGGGCAATGGCCAACGGCATTGCCACCGAGGACCTGGTGATTGCCCTCGGCCGGGAGGGCTTGATGGGTTCCTTCGGAGCCGGTGGTTTGGGCCCGAAACGCGTCGAAGCTGCCATCCAGAAGGTCAAGGCAGCCCTGCCGCAGGGACCCTTCGCCTTCAATCTGCTCAACAGCCCCAACGAGCCGGCCCTGGAGCAGCGCACCGTCGACCTTTATCTTCAATACCAGATCCGGGTGGTGGAGGCCTCCGCCTACCTGGCCCTGACGCCCCCGCTGGTGCAATACCGCCTGGCCGGGCTCTCCCGCCTCGCCGACGGTACGGTTGCGGTCGGCAACCGTGTCATCGCCAAGCTCTCACGCCTCGAGATGGCCCAAAAGTTCCTCGAGCCGGCTCCGGCGGAGATCGTCAGCCAGCTGCTGCAGGAGAAAAGGATCACCCCGGAGCAGGCCGAGCTGGCGCAGCGCGTGCCCATGGCGGACGACATCACTGTGGAGGCGGATTCGGGCGGGCACACCGACAACCGCCCGCTGGTGTGCATGATCCCGGCCTTCCTGGCACTGCGCGATCGCTTACAGGAAAAGTATGCCTTCCCCCAGCCGGTGCGCATCGGTGCAGCCGGCGGGATCGGCACTCCCTACGCCGCGGCCGCCGCCCTGACCCTGGGCGCGGCCTACCTCGAGACAGGCTCGATCAATCAGGCCTGCGTCGAATCGGGCAACTCCGAATATACCCGCAACCTGCTGGGGCAGGCGGAGATGACGGACGTTGCCATGGCCCCCTCCAGCGACATGTTCGAGATGGGTGTCAAGGTGCAGGTGCTCAAGCGCGGCACCATGTTCGCCATGCGGGCGCAGAAGCTGTACGAGCTGTATTCCCGCTACAACGCCTGGGAGGAGGTCCCGCAAGCCGAGCGCGAGCGTCTGGAAAAGACCGTCTTCAAGCGTGACTTTGCCTCCATCTGGGCCGACACGGAAAAGTTCTTCATGGAGCGCGACCCGAGCCAGATCGAGCGCGCCAATGCCAACCCCAAGGATAAGATGGCCCTGGTCTTTCGCTGGTATTTGGGATTGTCCTCACGCTGGTCGATCGCCGGGGAGAAAGGCCGCGAAATCGACTACCAGGTCTGGTGCGGGCCGGCGATGGGCGCCTTCAACGACTGGGTGAAGGGCACCTACCTGGAAGCGCCTCAGAACCGCCACGTGGTCGACGTGGCCCGGCACATCCTGCGCGGCTGCGCCTACCTGCTGCGCGTGCGCGCCCTGGAAATGCAGGGGCTGGTCTTCCCGGCCTGCGTGCGCAAGTACGTCCCGGAGGGCCCGGTCATGTAAATTCATCCACCAGCGTGGATGAACGCCGGCAAATGCCCGGGAATACTTCCCGGGCATTTTATCGTCGGTCCGAATCTATCGGTATGTTTCGTTAGTTATTAATTGAGATGCCCGTCGGGAGGTCCATCAACCGTTCGGCAGGATCATCACCTTGCGGACCTGCTCCAGCCCGCCCTCGATCAGCTCGATCCCGTGTTGCAGCCCCTCCAACGGCAGGCGGTGCGAGATCAGCTCCGCAACCGACATCCGCCCGCTCTTCAGCCAGTCCAGCGCCTGGTAGGAGTTGCGCAGGGAGGTAAACGAGGAGAGCAGCGTCAGCCCCTTACGGAAGATGGGGAACGCCTCGACGGTCATCTTCTCACCGGAGGGGGGCACGCCGAAGAGCAGGATCTTCCCGCCGTGGCGGGTGAAATCAGGCGTGCGGGCCATGACCGTTACGGACCCGGTGGCGTCGATCACGGCGTCGAATGCGTCCCGCTCCAGGTCGTCGAGGACCGTCAGGACAAGATCAGCGCCCATCGTTTTTGCGAAGGCGGCCCGGTCGGGGTTCCGCTCCACCAGGGTCACCTCGGCGGCGCCCCGCAGGCAGACGGCCTGCATCAGCAGCATCCCGATCGGCCCTGCGCCGAGGATGGCCACCCTGGCTGCCGACGGCGGGTCGAGACGCTCCAGGCCGTGCAGCACGCAGGAGAGCGGCTCCATGAAGGCGGCCTGCTCGAAAGGCAGCTCCCCGATGTCGAAAACCGACTTTTCCGGCACGCTTACAACCTGCGCCATGCCTCCCGGACGGGTCACCCCCACCGCCTGCCAGTTCAGGCAGAAGTTGTGGCGGTTGTTGAGACAATTGACACAGTTATCGCAGGCGATGTTGGGCTCGACCGCCACGCGCTGGCCGGCCTTGAAACGGGTCACGCCGCGGCCGGTCTGCTCGACGACGCCGGCGAACTCGTGCCCGGGGACGATCGGATAGCTGCCCAGGTACTCGCCCCGATAAATATGGACGTCCGTGCCGCAGATGCCGCTGGCCATCACCCGCACCAGCAGCTCCCCCGGCGCAGGCTCAGGCAGGGATAGCTCCTGCATCTCGATCCTTTCCGCTCACAGGATGACAGCCGCTTTCATGCGCACCTCCTTTTCCAGATGCTTCATTATAACCACGGATGGTTCGGGCGGATTTGTTCCTGAAGGAACACAACGGAAATGCGGGGTTTTATTCATCGTCCTTGTTTATATGACTGCAAGTAAGATCACGAATTTCAGCGCCCGGTTATCTGATTTTCCTTAGTTAAACTGTAAGTTGGCGAATCTCGCCATCCGTAGTATGATTTGATCAGACCTGCACATTTTTGCCAGTCGCCTGGCTTTCCTCTTGCGGGGGCTTCCTGAGCAGCGACAACCAAGACTTGTTACCGAACGGATGTCTATCGGGAGAAAAATGGGGCTTTTTGCCATTAAGGCCGAACTGCTGAAAAAGGTGTTCATCACCCGGACGGGATTTTGGACGAGAAAGACCAAAGCCACCCTCGCCGTGGATGGGATTTCCTTCGACGTGCGCAAGGGGGAGCTGTTCGGCCTGTTGGGTCCAAACGGGGCGGGGAAAACGACCACCGTGAAAATGCTCTCCACCCTGCTGCTGCCCACCTCGGGGAACATCACCATCCTGGACTTGGACATCGTCCGTCAGACCCAGGAGGTGCGCAAACGCATCGGCTTCACCTTCGGCGGGACGCGCGGGTTGTACACTCGGCTGAGCGGCATCGACAACCTGCGCTATTTTGCCGAGCTTTACGGGCTGGACCCCGCCGTCACTAATAAGCGCATTCCCGAGCTGATCGAGGTCGTGGGACTGACGGGTCGTGGGGAGGACCGGGTGGAGAACTATTCGAGCGGCATGATGCAGCGTCTGCACCTGGCACGCGCCCTGCTCCACGACCCCGAGCTGATCTTCCTCGACGAACCCACCGTCGGCATCGACCCCGTGGGCGCGCGCGAGCTGCGCAAGACGATCCGCGAGCTCAAAGCCCAGGGCAAGACCATCCTGCTGACCACGCACTACATGGCCGAAGCCGAGGAGCTGTGCGACCGCATCGCCATCATCAACAAAGGGCACCTGGTCGCAATGGACACGCCATCTGCGCTCAAGCAGCGCATCAGCGGGGACGCGCTGATCGACGTCCTCGTGAAAGAGGAGAACTATTCCGCGTTGAAAGAGCAGCTCGAGAAGCTGGACGGCCGCTCCTCGATCCTGGTGACGGACGCCTCACCGCTCAAGCGCATCTCCATCCGCACACCGGAGCCGGGAGCGGTGATGCAACTGCTCGCCCCCTTCATCAGCCCGGGGTACATCCAGGACCTTGAGGTCCGCAACCAGACGCTGGAGGACGTTTACGTGACCATCATCCAGGGGGACAAGGCATGATCGGACGTTTTTTCCGGCTGCTCGAGCGGCAGATGAACGTCCAGCTGCGCATGCGAACCTTCAATCTGTACAACCTGCTGCTGTTCTTCCTGCAGCCGGCGGTCTTCAGCGCCGTGGGCATGATCTTGTCACGCGCCGCCGGGAACGCCGCTCCCGACCTGGTCTACACCGTGATCGGGGGCGGAATCATGGGCATGTGGAGCGGGCTGGTGTTCACTTCCACCTTCGACATCCGCGCCGACCGGCGCGAGGGGACGTTGGAGCTGATTGTCGGCAGCCCGACCTCGCTGGGAAAGGTCGAGGCCATCCGCACCTTCACCAACGTCATCGCCGGTCTGGTCAGCATGGCCGCGGCTTTCCTGGCGGCATTGCTGATCTTCAAGTATCCGCTGCAGGAAGCCAATCTCCCCGCGGCGCTCTTTTCGCTGCTCCTGGCCCTCTTCGGGTTGTGGTGCCTGGGGATGTTCCTGGCCAACTTTATGGTTTGGTCACGGCTGACGACTTCCATCGTGGACTTCCTCGAGACTCCGGTGGCGGTGCTGTGCGGCTTCATGTACCCTATCCGGGTCCTGCCAACCTGGATGCAGGCGATCTCCTCGATCTTTCCCATCCGCTGGGCGCTGGAGGGCTTGCATTCCGCGCTGCAAGGCAGCCATGACGCTGCACTGCTGGGCCGCTCCTGGGGGCTGGCCTTCGGCGTCGCCCTGGTCTTCCTGGGGCTGGCACGTGTGCTGGAGGGGAAAGTCCACAACCTGATCCGCGTCACCGGGGAGCTCAACTCGGTATGATCCGGGGCTTCGTCCGCAGCCTGCGCCTGTATTTCGTCCAGGCCCGATACTCCTACCTGGCGTTGTTCGCCTGGAGCGTGCCGTTCAACTATTTCGCCAGCAAGTTCGGTTTTCCGTTTTTCACCATGCTGTTGTTCGTCTTCATGGGCAAATTCGTCGGCCTGAAGGACCCGATCTACATCGTGATCGGGAACATCCTGCTGATGCCCGCCGCCAACGGCATCAGCGGGGTCTCGATGACCGTGGGCAACGAGAGGCAGTTCGGTGCCTTGTCTTACCTCCTGGGCAGCCCCGCCCCGCGGGCGCCGCTTTTCCTGGGCCGGGCGCTGTTCCACATCCTGGACGGATTCGTCACCGTAGCGGTGGCCTTGCCGGTGGCGATTTTCATCTTCCACCTCGACCTGGCGAGGATCAACCTGCCGCTGGCCTTGCTGTGCGTCCTGCTGATCGCGTTTACGACCAGCGGGGTGGGCTTCGTGCTGGGCAGCATCACGCTGGTCAGCCGGGATGGCTGGATGATCACCTCGACGCTGGCGGTGGGGCTGTACCTCCTGGTGGGAGTTAACTTCCCGGTCGGGCTGCTGCCCCCCTTCCTGCGCGTGATCGCCTTCGGACTGCCCATGACGCGCGGCTTGATGGCGGCGCGCCTGGCACTGGGCGGGGCCGGGTGGTCCGCTGTCGCTCACCTGGTCTACGGTGAGCTGCTGGTCGGGATCATCTATACCGCCCTGGGGTACGGGCTGTTCCGCCTGCTGGAGAGGCGCAGCATGGTCAACGGGACGCTGGATAATTTGTAAGTGCGGGGGAAAGGTTTAATTCTCCACGAAGAGACACGAATAGCACAAAAAGTCCAGATGGGCAGGGTGTACAGGCCAAGTCGACGGGTCGGCGAGGCCAGCGCCTTTCCGGAGCGGATGATCCACCGCGAAGAACGCAAAGAGCGTGAAAATCATTTTACATTCTCACCTGCACTCCCTGGCACCGCCCGCGCACCCCGCGCAGTTCGCGGGGCAGGTGGCAGGTGTGCGCTTGCGCAGGTGCAACGGTCGCGCCCTTCGCAGTGAAAAAAGCCGGTTTTCCTGCCAGGGTTGGTTTTGACCCGGGCAAGCGTATTTATCTAATGCTGCCCGGTGAAGTAAATCACCAGGCCGAGGATGATCAGGGCGGCCAGCACGGCCAGGGCAATCTTGATGGCGCTGTAAGGACGTTCCCCATGCACCTCGCCGGTGCGAGCATTGACCACGAAACGGTAGATCTTGTCCCCGTAGCGATACACGCTCAGCCAGACCGGCAGGAGGATATACTTGTAGGTCGTGCGGTCGTACTGCGTGCGCATGTCGTTGACGCGCTGCTCGTCCCCGCCGATGTCCCTGCGGATGTCCTGCTGGATCGCACTGGCCATAACCTGCTTGGCTGCCTCGAAGCCCGAGGCGATGTCCACCTGGCTGACCTCGGCTTTGAAGCCGCTCAGGTAACGGTTGTCGTAAGGAGCCAGGTTGGCCAGGTCCCATGGCTCGAGGCGGGCCAGGTATTTTTCCGGCAGGGCGCGGCTGGCGGTGATCAGGAGGTCGTTGAAGGCGCGGCTGACCCGACCGCTGACCGAAGTCCAGCGCGTCCTGGTCACGCGTTCGATCTCTCCCTTGCTGTTCCTGCGGGTCTCGGTGTAATGGTCGCCGCGCTCACCCCGGTAGGCAGTATCGGTGGCAGCGTCGAAGGTCCAGAAGGGCAGGTAGACGCCATTGAAGCGGTCGCTGGAGGCTCTTTTCTTCAGGTCATTGGGCGCGAACCACAGCTTGCGCAGCCACGTGTTGAAATCGGCCGCAGCGACGTCCTTCTCCAGCTTGAACGGCAGGACAGCCTGGGGGTTAGCCACGGCGCGCGCGTCCGGCTGGACCGTGAGCGGCGAGCCGCAGAAGGCGCACTCGGCGGAGAACATGTTCTTCTCCAGGGCAGTCTGCGCGCCGCACGCCGGGCACTTCACCACGTAAGCCTGACCCTGGGTCTGGGCGGCCTGCCAGCCGGCAGACAGGGCAGCGGACAGGTCGTTTTCCTTCTGGGCGTCAGCCGGGCTGGCGCTCTCCGTCTTGATTTCGAAGGACGAGCCGCAGTGCTCGCAGACCAGACTGGTGGTGCCGGGCTTGTAGGACAGGCTGGCACCGCAGTTAGGACAGATGACACTTTTCATATCACTGAGGGGAGTTGAAGCATCCATTTTTGTTCCGCCTTTCCAAGTGATAGTTCTGACAAAGGGATTGAATGCTGCAGTGGTAAGTTGGCTAGATTTTACCAAAACATGCCTTCAGGATGGGTAGGAAATCGGTCCGGGGCGCGACCGAATCTCAGACGGGAGAACGGCCCAGGGGCAGGGATCTTCACCATCGGAGATGGGCTGCGCAGCGGGCAGGCAAAAGCGCGATAATACTTTGGAATCATGCCGGTCCTATTCCGCCGCAGAGGCTGAGGCGCGCGCCGATGACCAAGTATCTGACGATATTTTTTCTAGAGGTCGTCTGCCATGATATCTGGGATATCCCATACTCGCACCCCCTTCACGGCAGCCCTGGTTGTGACTTTGACCATGGCAATCATGTACACCGTGTTGGACAACATCCAACCACGACGAAAGAATGTCAATCGACCGCCGGAACCGGATTACTTTTGAGGAAATGGCCGATCTCTATGACGAGATCCGCCCATCCTACCCCGAGGAGCTGATCGAGGAAGTGCTCAGACTGTCCGGGATATCCCCGGAAGGCCGCATCCTGGAAATTGGTTGCGGCCCGGGAAATGCGACCCTGCCTTTCGCCCGGCGCGGTTTCAGGATCCTGGGAATAGAACTGGGGGAACGGCTGGCTGCCCTGGCTGCAAAAAATTGCCGGGCATACCCCGGGGTCGAGAGTTGGAACATCGCCTTCGAAGACTGGGAGCTGGAGGAGGCGGCCTTTGACCTGGCGTTCTCCGCCGACGCTTTTCATTGGATCCCTCCGGAAATTGGTTACCCCAAAGTCGCCCGGGCATTGAAGGCTTCCGGCTCCGCCGCCTTTTTTTGGAATGCGCCCGTCGACCCAGGCACGGATTGGTCGAATGCGGTCGACGCCGTGTATCGATCGACGGCACCTGGTGTGAACAACCCCGACAAGGCATTCACCGAGGAATGGCTGGTGGGGGTGATCAGAAAAAACTTTGCCGAAAGCGGCTGTTTTGGCGAGGTGACCGTAAGACGCTATCCATGGTCGCAGACTTTAGATGCGGAGCAATATCTCAAGCAGCTCCGCACCTATTCCGGCCACCGGGGAGTGGACTCGGTGACCCGGGCGCGGCTCTATGCAGGGATTCGCGAGGTGATCGAGAATTACGGCGGACAGATCATCAAACCTCAGTTGATCGTGCTATTCCACGCACGGGTAAAGAAGTGACGGTCTTCGTCCAGCCTGCCCACAGGCCCTGATCCAAGAAAGGAGAGCCAGCCCATGCCACGCCCGGTCCAGATCTTGCTCGTGCTGGTGGTGGCAGTCCTTTTAGCTTTCGCCGCGGCTGCCACCGCGCCCTTCCACAGCCCGTCATTGACGCAGAAGTTCATGTGTCCAGACAGGACGAGCCTGCAGGTCCGGCAATACCACGCCAGCTGGAACGCACCCGGTGAAACCGGCATCTCGATCGGGTGCGTGGATGCGCAAGGCGTGATGCTGCCCTCCTCCCCCAAGGAGACCCAGGGCTTCTGGATCCTGTTCGGCATCTATTTCATTGTACTGCTCGCAATCATTTTGATCCTGGCCTGGCTGGTCCTTGCCTTTCGCCGCAACCGGTCAGCTTAGCTGGTCAACACGAATACCGAATATCTGGGCGATCAAGGACAATGCGCCGGCCCATAGACTCCCTACCCTCGCGCTTCGACCAGGTCAATCGAGGTGAGGTTGATCCCTCCCGCCGACCTTGCCACTACGCTCAGGACGTAATCTCCCCACGGCTGCCACCAACCTCGGAAGATGCCCGCCCCGGCTGCAGCCGCCTCGACCTCCAGATTCTGCCAACCCTCCCGGGCTTTTCTTCTCTCAACCAATCCCTCAATTTCGATGACCTCCACCTGGCGTGTGTCCCAGTGCAAGCCGACCCCCAGGGCCTTGAGCATGGCCTCCTTGGCGGACCAGATGAGATTGGCCGTCAAGTCGCGGCCTTCAGCCGGGCAGAGGCGCACCCGGTCCCATTCCACCGGGGTAAAGTAGTCCTCGAGGAACTCGTCCGTGCGCGGCTCGACCTTTTCCAGGTCGGCGCCGACCGACACGCCTGCGGCGAGGGTAAGGGCGCAGAAAGCCAGGTTACCGCTGTGGCTGATCGAGAGGCTGTGCTGCGGACAGGCATTCTCCGAAACATAGAGATACGGCGCGCCGCCTGCCTGGCTGCGGATTTCCAGCCCGGCCGGCTGGCAGCGACTAAAATCCGGCAGACTGCGAGCCAGGGACTTCGCCGCCCAGCGTCCCAGCACCCATTCGCCTCGGCGCTTGGGAAAGCGCATTGCCCCTAGCTTTTGCAGCTCGGCCGGGGAAAGGAAGGCCTCGGGGCGGATCAGATCAACCTGGGAGCGCTCAACCAACTTCCAAAATATGGAAAGAGACATACCGGCATGATTCGTGCTGGAAATTTGTCGGGGTGCACCGTCCGTGCACCCCGACATTTCCTCCTCTGGCGAGGATGGATGCGATCAGAACCCCTCGACCAGCTGTTTCAACGGGACGAGCAGCTCCTTTCGCGCCGAGTACGGCAAGGGCGTCGTGCGGTAATCCTTCAGCTCAAGGTACAGGCTCCCGTCCTCATCCACCACGCGGGCGTCGAAGGACAGCTGCCCGTCCGCCGACTGCTGCGGCTTGACCTCGGCGTAGATGGCGGCTCCGTTAATGCTGCGGCGGTAAAGAGTCAGGCTGTGGATCGAGCGCGGCAGCGCCAGGCTGCCGGTCTTGCCGATTTCCCAGATGCCGGCGGTCTGGAAACACAGCTCCACCAGCGTCGGGGTGCTCAATAGATCATGCGCCTCGCCGGTGAAGGCCGGCAGGCGTTTGCTCAGCTTGCCCAGCAGGGTGTCACCGGAGCGCTGCACACCGTCCAGCACCTGGAAAGCCGGGCCGTGGAAATACAATCGATAGATATCCTCCGGCTTGACCGTGTAAGCCCCATTCCACTTGGGTGCCTCGGTCTTCACTTCCTCATGCACCGTTTCGGGCTGCAGGTAGACCTTCCCGGAGAAATGGCGCATATGCTCGACGGCGTTGGTCTTCAGCAGGCGGTTCGATTCGAGCGACACGTGGACCACCAGACCTTCCGGCTCGCGCAGCGCCACCACCACCCAGGTGATGCGCCGCGGCTGGTTACGATAGAACTTGAAGGGGGTCAGGAACTGGATGTCCTCCAGCCGCGCCACCTCCAGCCCGGCCTTGCCGGACGCCAGTGCCGATCCGATGTGCCGGGCGGCCACGGTAAAGCCCTCGATGCCCATCACCCCCGGCAGGATCGGCGTGCCGTCCAAGGCGTGGTCGCGCAGGAACGGCTGCACCTGCGGGTCGAGGTCGGCCTCGAGGGTCAGGCCGCGGTTGAGATCATAGGAGGCCACGTGGCTGAGCATGGTGTGGATGGGCTGCCCGGAACGCAGTGCAACGTTGGCTGCGGCCAGGTCTACCCCGCCATCCGGGCTGAGCGGATCGAGCAGGATGCCCAGCGAACCCGCCAGGACGGCCTCCCCGCCCCCGGTCAGCAGCTCGAGGCGCACGCGCGGGGCAGCCTCGGCCGGATCGACCATGTCGATCCCGGCCAGCTTCATCAGCTCGGGAATGCTGCCCCGGCTGGCCATGCCCACGCCCGCCCACGCGGACCAATCGATGGCCATGGCTTTGATCTGCGGGTACTGGTTGCGCATGGCCGAGACCAGTTTGCAGAGCAGGTCGTTGGCAGCGCTGTAATCGGTCTGCCCAGAGTTGCCAAAACGTCCGGCGATCGAGCAGAATGCCAGCAGCGCCCGGGGCAGGACGCCCTGGGTCTCCATGGCCTTGAACAGGTTGAAGAAGCCGTCCGCCTTGACTGCCACCACCTGATGGAACTCGTCGAACGGCTTGCTGGCCAGCTTGCGGCTGCGCTCGAGACCTGCGGCGTGCAGGAAGACGTCGATGCGGCCCTCGGCATCGCACACTTTCTGAACCGCCGCCCCCACCGCGGCCGGGTCGGTGACGTCGCAAACGATGTACTCCACCCTGCCACCCGCATCCCGGATGGTCTTCAGAGTGGCCAGGATGGTGGCGGAGCGCTCCAGGCCGAGCAAGTGCTGCTCCACCTGGACAGGGGTGGCTTTCTTCCCGTCGCCGGACAGACGGGTGAAGAGTTCAGCTTTCAAGCCCTCCCGATCGCCTGCCAGACGCGCCAGGTCGGGGTCATTCGGATCGGGCAGCGGGGCGCGGTCGAGCAGGTAGAACGTGCCGCGCGTCGCCCGAACCAGGTCGTCGACGATCGGACGGATGATCCCGCCCGAGCCGCCGCTGATCAGGAAAATGCTGCCCTGCTCCAGTTCGAAATTCTTTTGCTGCGGGGCAGGTGCTTCGACCAGGGCAATGCCGTAGCGCAGGCCGTCCTCCCAGCCGATCTCCATCGCGCCGGGATCGCGCAGCGTCTCCTCGATCAGGCAGGAGGCGATGGCCGCCGGGGTCGCAGCGGTCTCGAAATCGACGACCTTGACGAATACACCGGGCCGCTCGCGCCCGACGGCTTTGGCAAAGCCGCTGACCGCGCCGCCCATGGGGGCTGAGGCTCCTTCTGCGGCGTAGCCGTGCAGACCGCCTAGTCGGGTGGCACATACCAGGAAGGTCTCATCGGGCAGGGTCCGCATGATTGTATACAGGCTGTTGAGGCGCACGTCCAGGCCGGACTGCCACTCGGCCAGGGTCAGCTTGGACAGCCTGGGCTCGACGTCCAGGGCGGGCAGGAAATACACGCCGTGGATCGGACCCTTCGCCAGCTCGGCGGAAAGCCCCTCGGCGATTTGTTTGACGTCCAGGCTGGCGTCCATGCGGGCCACGTTGACATTTCGGGCAGCCAGCTTCTTGGCCAGCGACTCGCCGACCTTGCCTTTGCCCTCCACGACCAGAACGCGGCTACCCGCGCCCAGGGCTACATTCGTGGGTGTGCACAGCTCGAGGCGGGCGCGCAGCGCGGGCATGGGGATGCGGCGCACAAGGGAGCCATTCTCAGGCAGGCTGGGGATTTCCACAGAAACCTTAGGCAGCCCTGGAACCTCCATTACCTCCAGCGCCTTTCCCTCAGACCCTTCCACGTCAGTCATCACCGCGGTTTTCAGCGACGCCTCCATGAAAGCGATCACCTTGGCCAGCGTGTTGTAATCGGACAGGCGCAGGTCGTCGCGACGGGGGATGTTGTATTGGGAGCGGATGGCGGCGAAAAGTTCGGCCTGCTTGACCGTGTCGATCCCCAGGTCGGCCTCCAAGTCAAGGTCCAGGTCAAGCACTTCGGCCGGGTAGCCGGTCTTCTCACTGACCGCCGCCAGGACGAAGGCCTTGATCTCCTCGAAGCTCACCTCAGGGGTTTTAATTTGAGCCTGAGCCGTGACCAGCTCGGCCGGGACGCTTGTCGGAACGGTTGGAGCCGCGGGGACGTTGGCATGCACCAGCTTCGCGACCTCAGGAACCTTTGTTTCCTCCTTGGCCTGTGCACCGGCATTCTCGACCATCATCCCTGCAGACGCCTTCAAGGACTTCGTCCACAAAACCGATCACCTTTGCCAGGGTGTTGTAGTCTGAAAGCCGCAGGTCGTCACGCCGCGGGATGTTGTAGCGCGTGCGGATGGCCAGGAACAGCTCGGCCTGCTTGACCGTGTCGATACCCAGGTCGGCCTCCAGGTCAAGGTCCAGATCGAGCACCTCGGCCGGGTAGCCGGTCTTCTCGCTGACCGCCGCCAGCAGGTAGGATTTGATCTCTTCGACGGGAACCAGGACTGCTACGCTCGGCCCTGCGGCTGGAGCCATCTCAATCGGAGCAGGAGACGGAGGGACGGCGGGCGCCGGTACTGAACCAAGCGGAACCGCAGTCGCCTGGGCAGCAGGCGAAGGTGCCTGGGCCTGAATGCCGGAGGCGAGCGAGTCCTCGATAAAGCCGATGACCTTGGCCAGGGTGTTATAGTCTGAAAGCCGCAGGTCGTCACGCCGCGGGATGTTGTAGCGCGTGCGGATCGCCAGGAACAGCTCCGCCTGCTTGACCGTGTCGATGCCCAGGTCGGCCTCCAGGTCAAGGTCCAGGTCGAGCACTTCGATCGGGTAGCCGGTCTTGGCGCTCACCGAAGACAGGACGTAAGTTTTGATCTCGTCATGGCTCGGGCGTGGGGCCGCCGGTACGACCGGCGCCGGCACAACCGCTGGCGCTGGCATAGAAGCGGATCCTGCCGCCACTTCTACGGGTGCGGCGGTTTCCGGCACTTCGAGCGCAGGGGCCGTATCCGTTGGGATCGGGGCCTCCAAGGATTCCACGACGAAGCCGATGACCTTGGCCAGGGTGTTGTAATCTGAGAGGCGTAGGTCGTCGCGCCGCGGGATGTTGTAGCGCGTGCGGATGGCCAGGAACAGCTCCGCCTGCTTGACCGTGTCGATGCCCAGGTCGGCCTCCAGGTCAAGGTCCAGGTCGAGCACCTCAGCCGGGTAGCCGGTCTTCTCGCTGACTTGCGCGAGCAGGTACGACTTGATTGCCTGGCGGTCGGCAGGCGGCCGGGCCGGGATTGGCTGCAAGGCGGGCTGAGGAACGGCCTTGGGTGCTTCGGATGCCCCGGCGGTTTGCGGTACACTGACCGGGGTAGCGAGGGCTGCATTGGATGGTACTGCGGCCCACAGGGTCGGGCCCAGACCATATGTCCATTTCGAGTGTGCCGGGGCCTGGGCCGGGGCTCCCTGGTCGAGGATGCGCAGCGTGCGCTGTACGACTCCCAACTCGACGCTTGGATAGCCGGAAATATCGGAGAGCCAACGCTGGTAGATCGGCCGGTCGACGCGCGCACCCTGCCCGGGGATCTTGCGCAGCAGGGTCATGGCGAGCTGGGAGCCGAAGCCGGCGCCCAGGCGCAGGGCGTACTGCACCGGATATTTGCCGCCGTGCGACAAGTTCAGGTCGCCCAACTCCGGATCGGGCTCGAAGCCGTCCCCGATGTTGGCAATGGGCGGCACGATGCCGTACTCCAGGGATTTGACGGCGATGACGTCCTCAATGCCGACGCCCATGGTGTGGCCGGTGAAACCCTTGGTGTTGGCAATGACAACCCGACTGGCCTGTTCGCCGAAGACGCCGCGCAGGGCGCGGATCTCGGCCGAGGCGCTGCCGCCGCGTGCCGGGGTGTAGGTCTCATGCGAGACGAAGACCGTCTCGGGGGCGATTTGTTGGCGTGAGATGCCGAAGCGCTGCTCGGCAGTGGTCAGGAGCGAATCCATGACCTGGTTGACGTGGGCGCTGCTCAGGCGCGTGCCGTGGTAGGCGCTGTTGGCCACGTGCGTGGCCAGCACCTCGGCGATGCCGCGCATGCCGCGCTCGCGCAGCGCGTCCTCGGATTCGATCACCAGGGCGGCGGCGCCCATGCCGATGATCATGCCGTTGCGGCGGCGGTCGAAGGGCAGGGCGGCCATGCGCAGGTCGCCTTCCGTAGTGGCCGCACCGCTCGCCATGAGCGAGGTGGCCACCCACTGGGACAGGTGGCCGCTGATCACGTCGTCGCCGGCAACCACGATTACCCGGCGGGCGCGCCCGGCGCGGATCCAGTCCTCGGCCACGGCCACGGCGTGCGTGGTGGTGGCGCAGGCGGCGTTGACGTGCGTGTTGGGGCCGCGCGCCCCGATGTACTCGGCGAACTGCGAGTGGCCCATGGCCAGGATGCGGAAGATGAAACGCCGGTCGAAGTGGTAGTCCAGGCGGTTGACCTCGGTCTCCAGCTCGACAATGCGCCGGGTGAAGGCGGCCCGCAGCTCAGTCTGCCCGGCGGGCACCAATGCCAGCATGCGGCGCAGCTCTTCGAGCTGCCTCACCAACGTCTGGCTCTCGTAGAAGCGGGCGGCCTCGTCGGCCATGCGCTCCAGTCCGGGGAAGGCCGAGGCGAAGATCACACCGGTTTCGTCGGCCAGGGCGGCCGGCAGCTTCCAGCGGTCCGGCAGATGGGAGCCGGTGCTGGTCTGCTTGTAGGCCATGACCAGCGGGATGCCGGCGTCGCGCAGGGCTTCGATCCCGGCGGCGATGGCCAGCTGGGTGGAGATGTCGATGGCCTCCAGGCGGTCCTGGGGCAGGCCGAACTCGCCGGCCGGGTCGAACGTGCCGCGCTGGCCGCCCAGCTTGATGGTCTGGTCGATGTCCTCGATGGTCTGCATCTCGGCGCCCGATTCACTCTTCACCAGCCGGATCGGGCTCTTGTCGAGCATGGCCTGGCGGGTCTCGATCGGCAGCGGCTCGATGCGCATCTCGCCATTGAGCATGGACAGGATGTTGTTGTCGTCGAAGACGTGCTTGCCGCGCCCGGGCAGGCCCAGGCCGGCACCGCTGATCACCACCGAGCCGGTCAACGGCGGTCGGCCGTCGGCGGATGAGGCTGGGACGGCCTGCGCTCGTACCGGAGCAGCCGGGGCAGGCGCGGAGGCTGCGACCGAAGCGGGCTGGGGAGCGGCAGCGGGGGCAGGCTTGGTCGCCACCGGGTTGACAATCTGAACCCTGGACTCGGGTTCGAACGCGCCGGTCATCCCCGCCGCGTACAGGCGGCACAGCGCTTCGTGGAAGCTGAGCAATCCGCCCTTGCGCGGGTGGTTGGTGGACAGGATCGTGACGTCGGCCTTGTCCTTGAGGATATCGGAGACCAGGCCGCTGAGCACGCGCTTGGGTCCGATCTCGACGAAGACGCGCGCCCCCTCCTCGTAGAGCGTGGTCACCCCCTGGACGAACTGCACCGGTGAGGCCACCTGGGCCGCCAGGATGTCCAGCATCTCCTCGCGCCCGGCGGGGTAGTCCTTGCCGGTCACATTGGCGATGACCTTGATCTTCGGCGCCTGCAGGTTCATGCCGGCGATCACGCCGCGCAGCGGCTGGCTGGCCGGGGCGACGATCCTGGTGTGGAAGGCGTGCGAGACCGGGATCTTGGTGGCCTGGAAACCGGCCGCCAGGAAGGCGGCGATGGCCGCCTCGACGGCACTGGTCGTGCCGCCGATCACCGACTGCAGCGGGCTGTTGATGTTGGCGATGACCACGTAGCCGTTGATCGCCTTAAGTGTACGCTCGACCTCGGCCAGCGGTGCGGAGACGGCCGCCATGCAGCCGTTGTCGTCCGCCGCCACCTTGGCCATCTCCTGGCCGCGGGCGCTGACCACGCGCATCGCCTCGGGCAGCGTCAACGCACCGGCCGCCACCAGGGCGGCATACTCGCCCAGGCTGTGCCCGATGACCATGTCGGGCCGGAAGCCAAACTTGGCCATCATACGCAGCAGGGCGGTGTTGGCGGCCAGGATGGCCGGCTGGGTAATGGTCGTGTCGCGCAAGGCAGCCTCAGCCTGCTCGAGGGCGGCACCTTGCCCGTCGAAGAAGATGTAGCTCGTCAGCGGCCGGCCCAGGATGGGGGTCATGACCGCGTCGGCCTCGCGGAAGGTCTCGGCGACGATCGGCTCGACAGCCAGCAGATCGCGCAGCATGTTGATGTACTGCGAACCCTGGCCGGGGAAAAGGAAGGCCAGCCTGCCGGGCCAGCCGCGGCCGCGATAGACGCCCTTGACGCCCAGCGCCTGCCAGGCGAAGGCGGAACCGCCGTCCAAAGCGGCCAGGGCCATTTCGGCGCGCTTGAGCAGCTCGGCGGCGTCTTCATAATCGATCGCCAGACGCTCGGCCTTTCCGAGCTGGGCGGAGGTCGGGGGCTCGTTCGAGGGCAGGTTCCCCTGCTTCACCCGGGCGATCGCCTCACTCAAAGCCTGGCGCAGCCCGGCGGGGGTATCGGCGCTGACGAACAGCAGGCCGTGATACAAACCGGCAGGTGCGGCGACCGGGACCGCTGGGGGTAATTCGACGGGGACGGGCTGGGTTTCGAATTTCATATCGACTCCGGGATAAAGCTTGCCTTGCTTGGTCAGCATTTCGGGCAGGTATTCCTCGAGCACGACGTGGAAATTGGTGCCACCGAAGCCGAAGGCGCTGACGCCGGCCCGGCGCACCTCGCCCGAGCGCGCTTCCCATGGCTGGGCCTGGGTGTTGACGTAGATCGGCAGGTGGGCAAAATCAATGGAGGCATTGGGCCGGTCGAAGTTGACCGAAGGAGGCAGCAGGTGGTCGCGCAGGGCAAGCACGGTCTTGAGCAGCCCGGCACCGCCGGCAGCGCTCTTCAGATGCCCAAAATTGGATTTGACCGAGCCCAGGCCGATCGTCCCCGGCTTCAGGTCGAGCGGGCCGAAGATGGCGTTCAGGCTGCTGACCTCGGCCAGGTCCCCGACCGGGGTCGAGGTGCCGTGCCCTTCGATCAACGTGGCGGTCTTGGGAGACAGGCCGGCGTTCTTCCAGGCGCGTTCAATGGCGCGCTGTTGTCCCAGGGGGTTGGGGGCGGTGATGCCCTTGCCCTTGCCGTCGCTCGATGCGCCAATGCCGCGCACCACGGCGTAGATCTTGTCGCCGTCGCGCTCGGCGTCCGCTAGGCGCTTGAGCAGGAAGACGGCCGCCCCCTCGCCCATGACGAAACCGTTGGCCCCCTCGGCGTACGGCCGCGAGCCGTCCGGGCTGAGGGCACCGATCTTGGCGAACTTGACGAACGCCTCCGGCCCCATGTTGCGGTCCACGCCGCCGGTCAGGACGGTGTCGAAGCGGCCGGACATCAGGCCTTCCACGGCGCTTTGCATGGCCGCCAGGGAGGAGGCGCAGGCCGCGTCGGTGACGAAGTTCGGGCCGGAGAAGTTGAAAACGTTGGCCACCCGGCCGGCGATGATGTTGGTCAGCTCGCCCGGCATGGTGTCCTCGGTGATGGCCGGGGCCTGGGACTGAAGGCCGGTCGTCATGCCGCGCAGCAGCTCGGCCTGGACCTCTTTCGGGAGTGACTTGAAGGCAGGCTGGGTGGCGAGGGCGTCCAGATACTCGGGCAGGTGGATGCGGATGGTGGAACGGTAGTGGTTCTCACCGCCCAGGGCGCTGCCCAGGATGACCGCCATACGATCCGGGTCGACAGGTCGGGCAGGGTAGCCGTAGTCCTGGAGCGCCTGAAACGAGGCAGCAATACCCCACTGCTGGGATTCGTCGATCTGCTCCAGGACGCGCGGCGGGATGGCGATGCCCATACCGCGCGGGTCGAGCTTGAAGCCCTTGACCCAGCCGCCGATCTTGCTGTAGGTCTTGTCAACGGCCGCCGGGTCCGGGTCGTAGAACAGGTCCGGGCGCCAGCGCTCGGTCGGCACCTCGGAGATCGAGTAGCGGCCGGCCTGGATGTTCTTCCAAAAGGTCTGCACGTCGAGGGCATCCGGAAGGATCGCCCCGGCGCCGACGATGGCAACTGCAATCGGTTCATTCATGGTTAAGCTCCAACTTGCTCATTTTCGAATTGCACCAGTAACGCGCCCTTCTCCACCTGAGTCCCGGTTTGGGCATTGACCAACTTCACCTTCCCGGTGCGCGGAGAACGGAGCTGCATCTGCATCTTCATCGACTCGAGCACCACCAGCGTCTGGCCCATTTCGACCTGCTGGCCCGGGCGGACGGCGACGTCCACCACCAGCCCATGCATGGGCGCCAGCAGGACATGGCTGTCCGTCTCGGCGGACCTGCCGCGGGAATGCCCCCGACCGGAGCTGGTGACGCGCGTGGTCACGTAGCGCCCACCCTGCAACGACAGCTGGTAGGTGTCGTTCTCATGGCTGCTGAGGAACACCTCCAGAGCACGCTTGCCCCGCCGCATGAGCTGCAGGCCGTTGGGATTCAATGGCAGGATGGTGGCGTCCACCACCTCCCCATCCACCGTGCACTGGCGGGGGGTGATGTTCACCTTGTACTCGTGGTCTCCGATCGTGACCGTGTATACGCTCATCGTCCCTCGCCCTAGAAATTGTTGGACATCTGCTCACGCCAGGCGGCAATCTGCCAGTAGCTCCCATGGTGGCCGTCCGGGGCGGCTTCAACAAGGTGCTGCTGGTGGGCAAACATGGCTGCAGCCAGGGCCAGGTCGCGCTCCAACTCGGGCTCGGTGCTCTGCGGGGTGGGCTCGAAGGTCTCCAGGTAGGTGGTGGTGACCTCGCCGCTCAGGAACTGCGGGCTGTCGATAATCTGCAGGATGAAGTCGATGTCGGTGCTCAGCCCGCCGATCTGGTACTCGTTCAGGGCGCGGCGCAGGCGCTGGATGGCCACCGGGCGATTTTCGCCCCAGGCGATCACCTTGGCCAGCAGCGAGTCATACTCCGCGCCGACGGTCATGCCCTGGTACAAGGCACTGTCGACGCGTACGCCGGGCCCGCCGGGCTCCTTCAGGTACAGGATCTGGCCGGTGGAGGGCAGGAAGCCCGTCTGCGCGTCCTCGGCCAGGATGCGTGCTTCGATCGCCGCGCCGCGCGGGGGCATCGTCTCCGGGAAGTCCTTCATCGCCTCGCCCAGGGCAATGGAAAGCTGGGCCTTCACCAGGTCGACGCCAGTGACGAACTCGGTCACCGGGTGCTCGACCTGGATGCGCGGGTTGACCTCGATGAAGAAGAAGCGCTTCTTCTGGTCGAGCAGGAACTCGACCGTTCCCAGGCTGCGGTAACGCAGCGCACGTCCGAGCGCCAGGGCAGCCTGCTGGATCTGGCGGCGCAGCTCGTCGCTCAGACCGGCAGCCGGAGCCTCCTCGATCAGCTTCTGGCGGCGGCGCTGGATCGAGCATTCGCGCTCGCCCAGGCAGACCACGTTCCCCTCGCCGTCCCCCAGGATCTGCACCTCGACGTGGCGCGCCTGCTGGACCAAAGATTCGAGGAAGACGGTGTCGTCGCTGAAGGCGGCTTTGGCTTCGCGCCGGGCGGCTTCGATCATCCCCGGCAGCTCCTCGGGTGTGCGCGCCAGGCGGATGCCGCGCCCGCCGCCGCCCGCGGCGGCCTTGACCAGCACCGGGTACTGGACTTGCTTGGCCATCTCGAGCGGAAGGCGCTGGGGCAGCGGCTCGTCCGTGCCGGCGATGACCGGCAGGCCCGCCTTGCGCGAGAAGCGCCGTGCTGCCAGCTTGTCGCCCATCATGGCCACCGTCTCAGGTCGCGGGCCGACGAAGGTGATCCCGGCCGCCTCCACCGCCTTGGCGAACTCCGGGTTCTCGGACAGGAAGCCGTATCCCGGATGGATGGCGGTCGCGCCGCTGCTGCGGGCCGCCTCAAGCACCTTGGCAATGTTGAGGTATTCTTGCTTCTCACCCAGCAGCACCGCCTCGTCGGCATAGCGCACGTGCAGGGCGGATTCGTCCACGTCGGTGTAGACCGCCACCGAGGGGAGGCCCAGCTCGCGGCAAGCCCTCAGGATGCGGACGGCGATCTCGCCGCGGTTGGCCACCAGCACTTTCATCTTCTTGGTCATGCCTCACCTACAGGGGGATGTTCCCGTGCTTGCGTGCGGGGGTCGACTGGCGCTTTTCGCGCAATGTCTCCAGGGCGGAGATCAGCCGCATTCGGCTCTCCGCCAGGTCGATGACGTCGTCCAGGTAACCGCGGCTGGCGGCAATGAACGGGTTGGCCAGCTCGGCGCGGTACTGGTCGATCAGCTCCTCGCGGCGGGCAGCCGGATCCTTATCCGCCTGGATTTCCTTGGCGAAAACGATGTTGACCGCACCGTCCGGTCCCATGACGGCGATCTCGGCGTTCGGCCAGGCGTAGTTCACATCCCCACCCAGGTGCTTCGAGCCCATGACAATGTAAGCCCCCCCGTAGGCTTTGCGTAAAATCAGCGTGACCTTGGGAACGGTGGCCTCCGAGTAGGCATATGCCAGCTTGGCACCGTGACGGATCACGCCGCCGTGCTCCTGCTCGGTGCCGGGCAGGAATCCGGGTGTGTCCACCAGGGTGACCAGCGGGATGTGGAAGGCGTCGCAGAAGCGGATGAAGCGCGCCCCCTTGTCCGAGCAGTTGATGTCCAGCACGCCGGCCAGGTGCATGGGCTGGTTGGCGACGATCCCCACCGGGAAGCCGTCCAGGCGGGCAAAGCCGACGACCAGGTTGGGAGCGTACTCGCTCTGCACCTCCAGGAATTCCTTCTCGTCGACGAGCGTCTCGATCACGCTGCGCACGTCGTAGGGCTGCTGCGGGTCGAGGGGCACGCTCTGGGCCAGCTCCGGGGTGAGGCGGTGGGGGTCGTCGTCGGTCGGTACGACGGCAGGCGGGGTCATGTTGTTGGGCGGCAGGTAGGAGAGCAGCCAGCGCACGCTGGCCAGCAGGCTTTCCTCGTCCGGGGCGGTGAAATGCGCCACCCCGCTGCGCTCGCGGTGGACCCCCGCCCCACCCAACTCGTCGAAACTGACCTCCTGATGGGTGACGGCCTTGACCACCTCCGGACCGGTGATGAACATGTGAGCGGTCTTCTCGACCATGAAGACGAAATCGGTAATGGCCGGGGAATAGACCGCCCCGCCGGCGCAGGGTCCCAGGATGACCGAGAGCTGCGGGACCACGCCGGAGGCTTGCACGTTGCGGTAGAAGATCTGGCCGTACCCGGCGAGCGAATCCACGCCCTCCTGGATGCGCGCTCCGCCCGAATCGTTCAGCCCGATGATCGGGGCGCCGTTCTGCCGCGCCATGTCCAGCAGGTTGGCGATCTTTTTTCCGTGCGCCTCCCCCACTGAGCCGCCCATGATGGTGAAATCCTGGGCGAAGACGTAGACCAGCTTGCCGTCGACCTTGCCCCAGCCGGTGATCACCCCGTCCGTGTAAGGATGCGACTTTTCCATGCCCAGGCCGCTGGCGCGGTGGGTGACGAATATGCCGACCTCCTGGAAGGTGCCGGGGTCAAGCAGTTGCTCGATGCGCTCGCGGGCGGTCAGCTTGCCTTTAGAATGCTGGGCATCGATGCGGGCCTCACCCCCGCCCTGAGCAGCCTGGGCGCGCAAAGATTCCAGGTTGGCGGGGTCATCCTGTAGCGGATTCATGCTGCCCTGAAGGGCTTGATCTTTCTGAACAGGTTGCATGTTTTTTGGTCAATCCTTCATTCCAAAGGCACATAAAGCTACCAGCTGTAGCCTGTACAGCCGGAGCAAAGAACCATGGCGTGAATTTGTCAGTCTTGCCTGGGGACAGACGTCCTGTTTTCAATCAGCTCCATGAAAAGGACCTCTTGTCTATACAATTACTTTGGCGTCTCTAGGAATAGAACACCCTTTGCCTAAGGCGGTTACGAGGTCCGGCTTTGGACCGGGATCACCTCACCAGCTTCCAGGCGGCCGGCAGCGCCAACGCGGCTGCGACCAGCTTGACGGCGTCGCCGATCACGAAAGGCAGCAAACCGGCGGCGAGTGCCTTCTGGAAACCGATGAAAAATCCCAACCAGGTGACACCGAAGAGATAGATGACGGCCTCGCCGGCAAGAAGGACCAACAGCGCGCTGCGAAAGCGGCGGTCCAGGCCGCCTTCCGCCAGCCGGCCGACGAGATAGGCCGCGGCGACGAAACCGAGCAGATAACCGCCTGTTGGGCCGAATACGTGCACCAGACCCCCTGCCCCACCGGCAAAGACCGGCAGGCCCAGGCTGCCCTCCATAAGATAGAGAAGCAGACTGGCGGCGCCTCGCCTTGATCCCAGCACGGCACCCACCAGCAGGACAGCGAAGGTCTGCCCTGTGATCGGCACCGGGGTGAACGGCAGTGGGATCCTGACCTGGGCCAGCGCGGCAACCAGCAGGCTGCCTGCTACCACCAAGAGGACGTCACGCAGCCAGCGGTCGACCCGGGGAAACTGCCGGGTGATCAACAGGGGTGCCAGGGTGGGTTCCATCATTGACCTGCCTCCAAATACAAAAATCGGTTCATGACGCATATAACCCTTATCCCTGCTGGCGGGTTACGGCGAGAACATTAGAGTATTATAGACCAAAAAGGCCCATATTGTAAGTATATATCTCATCCTATCCAAGGCCTACTTAAAACGTTGGGGGTGATATTCGCGAAAATGAACCGACGCGAAGCAGCAGCTTGCCGGGGACTGAAGTCCCCGGTTCAAAGCCAAGGCCCGCTAAAGCGGACTGCTTTCAGCCGTTCTCAGAAGGCTTTCACCATGAGCCGGGGGATTCATCCTCTGGCAGCAGGCTGATTCACACTGCGCAAAGGGGAAAGGGTAAGCAGGAGAGAGGGATAGGGAAAACGAATTGGAAGTTCTTTGGCTTTAAAACCACCATATCATCCAATCGTAAACCTCTGTTGGATGCCTTACGTCAAGCTCTTCATTGGTTTATTGATCATTTCAAAAAGATTGAGCCTCGCCCCTATATCGCTTTATCATCAGCTATGGTCGAGGTCGGAAAATCGTTGCCTGTCCCCAATTGTTGGCTGGTGTAAAAAGTTCCGTGCTGTGTATCAATTATTGTAGAGTGGGGTCAGATTAATCGCGTCTTCTTCCCTTTTCCCGTTCCCATTCCCTCACCTTCTCTTCGGCTTCTGGCGAACCGGGCCCGAGATGCTCGTGTCCTTCTGTCTCTTTTTGACTCGTCCCTATCTCTCTTCCCAATTCTCCTTCCTTGTGACCCTTTTTCAGCCAACCCATGAATTCCCTCCGGTCTTTCTCGGCTGGCAACCTTGTCTTTAACCATCCCAAATCCTCAAGCTCCGACTTCTCTGCAGTGCTAATCCGTGTCTCCTCGGGGGCCTTTTGACGCGGAGCCTCACCGTACTCCTCGACATGCCATTTTTCTCCCTTTGCAATCTTCTCTTGCGCCTCGTCGAATTCGGCTTGCGCCTCGGTAAGCGTGTTTGCATCGCCGGAACGAAGCCGCGCCCGCAGGCTTTGCACATCGCCAGTGATCTTGTTTTTCTTTTCCCATTGATCCAGTTGGCGAATTCGGTCCAAGTCTTCCTTTGCTACTACTACTTTTTTCTCGAGCCTCTTCGCCGCGCTGGGAGTTTTTCGAGGCCCGGCCTTGGGCTCATCGCCGCCAGACCGTTTGCCAGCCATCGCCCTTACAGGTTGATCGCGGCGCCGACCGGTGGCGACAGGCGGTGCACTGCCGGTTACTGGCTGCTCACCCTGCACCGCGCGTGCCCTCGGCATATGCGTAGTGACCGGCGGTTCCTGCGGGACGGGACTGCGTGATGGAGGCGGCTCGCTCTTTCTGCCAAACCCGCCGACGGCCGGGCTGGGAGTCTGCGGAGGGGCAACTGCGGGCGGCGGCTCACTCTCTCTGGCAAACCCGCCGACGCGCCGGCTGGGAGTTTGCGGAGGGGTAACAACGGGCGGCGGCTCACTCTCCCTGGCAAACCCGCCGACACGCCGGCCGGGAGTTTGCGGAGGGGCAACAGCGGGCGGTGGCTCACTCTCTCTGGCAAACCCGCCGACACGCCGACTGGGAGGCTCAGGCAACAACCGGCCCTCTTTCTTCAAACCCAGTGCCACCGTCCTCGCCCGCAAAATCCTAAGGCTCTCCTTCGTCTTTGCAAGCAACTCTGGCAGCCTCTTTACCGCATCGGGGATTTTCTTGATTGTTTCGGGGGCTTCCTTAATTGTTTTGGCCAACAAATATAAGTTTACCGTTTCTCTCCCAATCGCCTCCCAATCGTCATCTTCACAAGCTTTCAGGAAACGTGACGGCGTATCGATCAGACCGGTAACCATTCCTTTCAACAGGTCACCCGTGGTCGCACCCTGTTCTGCAGCCGCGGCCAGGTCGCTAATGAATTTTGGTTCGTATTTGCCGAAACTCACAAAATGCAGCCCGATTTGTGCAAGGTCGACTGATTGTTTTGCCGCCTCGACAAATACTCCCCCAATTGCCTCAACGCCGCCTTTGACCAGGTCCACCCCTTTTTCCAGCACTCCTTTTTGTGGCGGTGGCTTGATCGCTAAGGTCCCCTGCCGCTTTTCCAGAAGCTCGTTTCTCAAGCCAGAAAAAGCTACCTGATAGCCGCGGCTCCCTTCCTTCGCAAGCGGGTCTGTCTCTATCTGGTAGCCTTCATTGGCACGCTTGGCGATGGAGTTGAGATGCGTCGCTTCGTTCAGCACCTGGTCGCTCCAGCCGGGAACGTATTTTTCTGCGTCTTCGCCGTTCCTGCGCAAATCTGCAACCGCGTCCATCATTTCCTGGAGCTGCTTAGCACGGATGCGCGCTCCTCGCAGCGCGCCAATCCAGATGTGCTGTCCTTTGTCCAGCGTATTTTTCAGTTGAAAATAATCTTCATCGGTTAAGTAAAATTCCGCGCCATGATGCATCGCTGTTTTCGTCTGCTGGTATAAGTCGTCGATATACTTTGCGGCCTCTATCGAGTTGGTGGATTTCACATTTGCAGAAAGCAAGTACCGGTGTTCTTCATGGTAGCGCTTTTCTACCGATGCCCATTCATCAACGAATTTTGCCACGTTACGACCAATACCATCCGTGAAATCCGTAAAAGCATTCTTAACGCCTACGATTTTACTGTCGCTGTCCAGCTCCGCGATTCTCGCAGACATTTTACTAAGCGTGTTGAGCCATGCACCCCTGAGCGAACTGTGGTGGGCCAGCTGTGCATCTGAGAGGAAGTGAATCCAGTTCGTGCAATCTTCGAACAGCTCATTTGCCTCGTCGCGGACCGAAGGGCTCAATTTGTCCCAAGGATCAGTCTCCGTGGCGGCGTCGCGCTGCAACATCCGGGGCGGCAGATGGCGTATACCTGTTGCAATCGAGTTTGCGGTCGTGACTGGGGTCAGATTTCTGGAAGAATCTCTTGGATGGGGTGATGGCTGCGTTTGTTGCAGGACGTGAGCCAGCTCATGCGCAATCAACTGCCGCCCCTCTTGCGTCCCTGGCGCAAACCGGCCAGTACCAAACACAATGGCATTACCCATCGTGTAGGCATGGGCGCCTACCGCCCTTGCTGACTCGACTGCCTGCGCGTCTGTATGCACGCGTACCTGGCTGAAATCATGCCCGAAGCGCGGCTCCATATAAGCTCGCGTCGCTCGGTCCAGAGGCTGTCCGGCCGAGCTCAGCACTTCGTGCACAATGGATGGAACCGCGGTTGTTGCCGTGACGGTCGACGCGGCACGGCTGATCTGCAAGCCTTCATGTCCCTGGCGTGGAGGCTTCGCCTGATTTTCGGGGCACCCTTCGCCACATGAGGGCGGGAGCTGTGACCCGGGCATCTGCATCACCTGTTCAGCGACGCGGTCTGCTTCCTGCTCGTATTCGTCCCCCGGCAGGTTGACCGCCAGCTTGGCCTGAATTGCCACGACTGGCGGCGCATGGATGGAAATCCGACTAAAATCGTGCCCGGGGCGCGGTGATGACGCAATGGTCAAGCCAACATCGGGTCCTTCACCATGAGTTTGCGACATGCCTCGCGACGCTTGTGTCCCGATGGCACGCTGAAAGTGCAGGAGAGGATGCTCGCCATAATCTGGGCCAAGTACTGCCATGTCAGATCGGGCGAGGCTGGAGGACGCTTTCTCTTGAGCTTGATTTTGCGTATGAGCAAATGCACGCATGTTCCATTCTCATCTCAAACGGGTTAGGACACTGCCTGACACCCGCGAGTTGAACCTCTTGTCAGACTTTCCTTTGCCGCCATAAGGCCGCTCTGCTTCTGTCCTTCCCCTATGTAGGTTAGGTCTCACGGCCACCCGGCTTCCTGCCGGACGGCTCCACCGCAGATTGGTTCAACGCCGGTCATTTCTTGCGTTTGCGTGGCGCGGCGGTGTCGTCGGTGTCTTTTTTCCGCGCGGCACGCGGTTTCTTCGCTCCCAGTTGGATGGCAAAATACTCGCTGCGCCCGGCCTCGTAGCGCACGCGGTCGCGCGACGAGTAAAGCAGCTTGCCATTCGTGTCGGTGACCATCACGTACAAGTCGGGCAGGTTTTCCCCGGTCTCCTTGAAATCGCGCTCGTGATAGATCACGGAAAAATCGCCGAACTCATCGGTGCTGGTGTCGCCAAGCAGGTCGTCGTACTTGCGATCGCGGTCGAAGACGCGCACGGTCATGCCGCTGGCCGGGCTGCCCTTTGCGTCCGTGACGGTGCCGAACACGAGCCACTCGTTCGGCCTCGGCTTCGGCCAATTCTTCAGGCGCGTGGTCTGGTCGGCGATCTGGGTCTTGAGCTGCACCAGGGTGTCCGCCGCACTCTGGATAGCGAGAACGTTCGGGTCCTTACTCCCGACCTGCTGGCCCAGGGCGGTCGCAATGCTCGCCATGCGTCCCGCCCGGTTTTGCTGCACTTGCGCAAAGGTGTTCAGGGCGGGCGCGCCGGCCTGCGCCGCCTGGCCGGTCATCGCCTGTTCGGCACCCTGGACCTGCGCCGGGTCAACCTGCGGAAGGGGAAGCCCACCGATTTGTTGTTTGTTTGTAGCCATTACCGCCTCCAAATAGTATTAACACTCATCCATCGAAAACTGTTCAGGGCATCAGGGACAGATTGTTGGCGTCCGCCGTCTGCGAGCCAAAAGCCAAAATCCCGTGCGTCGCCGTATTGCCCGTCGTCGCGTTCAATGCGCTGGCCAAGGTATCCAGCGAGATGAAATTCGAATACAAGGTTTCATTCAACCCGTTGCTGTTCGCCCGGACGGTGGAACCCACGGCGCCGACCTGGATGAACTTCAACAGGTAAGCCAGGTACAAGCCAAGATCGAAGCCCTTCTGGGTGTAGCTTTGGGAAAGCTCCGTCAGGTAGGGCGGCACGCTGGCCTGGAACTGGTTGGCCTGGATCGAGAGATCGTCCAGGGAGAAGAACAGGGCGGAGAAGGTGGCCGCGCTCCATGCACGTTGGGCAAAAGTGGCATCCACCACACCCAGACTCTTCACCGTTTCCTGGATGGCAGTATGGAGCCAGACCTGGTTGTTGTGGAACAGCACGCGCCCGTCCGGAAGGTTGGCGACCGTCGCGCCGGGAGATATGAAATCTTCGATATGGAGCGAGGTCTGGTTGGCGAGAAAAGCCTGGATGGCGAGGGCCAAGGCCGGATTCCAGAGCGGCAGGCCCAGGTCGATGACCGAGACGCAGGCGCCGTTCACACCGAAATTCAACGGGTCCGTGGGTTGGTTCTGGCGCTCGCGGGTGGAGAAGTTGTTGTTGTCGATGACAACGCCGCCGAGCGCGAGCACGGTCAGCGCCTGGCCGGCCGGACAGACCACCTGGTTGTCGTGGACGCGCAGCGCAGGGTAACCGTTGAGGGGCGCGGTGATGTCGCCGCTGGTGCCGGTCGACAGGAAGTTGCCAAAGACGAGCTGGGCGGCGATCCCGGCCTGATAAAAAGTCGGAGAGGCGGGATTCTCGCTCGAACCATTCTCGGCAACCACGTTCCCGGCGATCTCCACATCACTGCCGTCCAGGACAAAGATCCCGCAGGCCTGCTGGCTGCCGTCGCCGTTCCCGGCGATGAAATTGCCACCAATTTGGGCATTGAACAGGCCGATGGCGGCGATCCCGCCACCCACCTGGCTGGCCGCGCCCAGGGTCACGTCGGGAGTCGCGGCGCAGAAGACGATGTTGTTTTCGAGGACGCGCAGCTCTTCGACGTCGCCCAGCTGGCCGGGATTGACCAGACTGGCATCCGTGATGATCCCGCTGCCGTCCATGCGGCCGATCAGGTTGCGGGCGATGGTCACCCGGCGGGTGGCCGCCTGGAAGCTGTTCGTCTTGGGGCTAAAACCGGATTTAACCCCATAAGCTCCGGCTGCATAATCAGCCTTTGCGGCCGCCGGCTTGTACGCTTCTGTAGCCTGGTAATACATGGCAACATATTCCGTGGCGGTCTTGTCCCCGCCGCCAAGCTGGATGCCCGCACCTTTTCCGTCCGTGATGACGTTGTCACTGATCTCGACGGACTGGGAGGGTGGGACGATCTGCACCCCGCCGCCCAGCAGGCGGTTGCGCAGAATGGCAATGTCCGTCCCGTTTGCCTGGACCGCCGGCAGGCCGACGAGCTGGTTGTCACAAATTTCAACCCGGTCACAGGCGTCGAGTGTCAACAGCGGGCCGGCGGCCAGGGAAAAATTTTCCTTCAGGTCGATCTTGGCCGAGCCGGCATTGATCAGCGTGCAGTCGGCGACGCGGACCAGGCTGCACTGGCTGAACTGGATCGCCCCCTCCGGCGCAGGGGCCGAGGCAGCCAGGCGCAGGTTCTCGAGTTTGATATCCGTGCCATTGGTGAAAACGAAAGCGGGCTTTCCGGACGGGCCGGCCAGGCGGGATTGGGCTCCGCAGCCGCGGATGGCCAGGCTCTGGGCGCCGTCCACGCTCAGCGTGTCGGACAGGCTGAGCACGCCGGGCAGCAGGCACAGGGTCCACCAGGTCGCGTCGACCGGGCGGGCGGCGAGCGCCGATGGAAGGTCGGGGTAGTCCCCGCCCTGTCCCACCGTGACAGAACAGCAGTTGTCGCCC
The DNA here is from genome assembly GCA_963739255.1 of uncultured Chloroflexia bacterium. Classification (GTDB taxonomy): domain Bacteria; phylum Chloroflexota; class Anaerolineae; order Anaerolineales; family Villigracilaceae; genus UBA877. The sequence continues at coordinate 99,776 of CAVTZT010000007.1, read as the reverse complement.
CCGCTGGGCAGCTCGGTCAGGGGCGGGAACTTCTTGCGGCAGTCCTCCTGGAGCGTCGCCCCCAGCTTGCCGGAATTGTCGGCCGCGTAATTGAGCAGACCCACCCGGCAGTAGTGATGGGTGATGCCGAAGGGTGGGAGCGCCAGTGGATTCTGGGCATTATCCTGAGGCCACTCGATATCGCCGTACTGGCCGGGGACGGTGCGCGCCGGGATCAGCCAGTAGTCGCCGGTGCGGTAGGTCCCGGCCGGGTCGAACTGGACCTGCACCCCGCCCTCCAGATCGACATAACCGGAGGTCACCGCCAGGCCGGTCCCGGTCCCGCCGTCCGAATCCCAGCGACGGACCTTGGGATGGCCGTCGATAGCATAACCCGTGACGGAGCCCGAAAGCTCCAGGACGTTGCCGGAGTCGATGTTGGTGATGCGGACCAGCGTGCCGGGCTGCCCCTGCAGCTCGGTCTGGTCATCCAGTACTTCAACCCAATCGTTCTTGTGCAGGCCAAGCTCGTCGTCGCGCCCCAGGCTGCTGACGCTGATCTTGGACGGATCGCCGCCGATGGCAAACCCGGTAACCGCCACCAGCACCGAGCCATTATCGCGCGACCACTTATACGTCGGGCCGCCAACCGCGTCGCTGCCGCTGTGGATCTCGACGCGGTAGAGCTGATTCTCGAGGCGCTTGTACCCGGCGCCCAAAGGCACGACGCAGGGATCGTTCGGGTCCTGCACGGGCGTGGTCTGGGCGGATAGCGTGCCGGTGCTGGCTGCCGGCCAGGGAGCCAGGTCCGAGCTGCAGGTGGTACCCTTCCCCTGGTCCACGGCCGGGGCCAGGACCGCCTGCCAGACGACCTGGCTGCGTGTGGCCGTATCCGGCCCTCCCAGGGCCGCCTCGCGGATGGAGGGGTCTTCGATGGCGGTGATGTGCCGCTCCCAGACGTCCAGGTAGAGCAGGTACAGGCCGGGCGCCGTCGGGATTGCCTGGCCCTTCTGCAGTCCGAATGGCTGACGGCTGAACGGCAGGGTGTGATCATATTCGAGCAGGATACCGTCCACGTAGGCCCGGCCCTGGGTCAGGTAGAAATCACCGGCAGTCAGCGCAGGGATCGATTGCTGGCTGAGCCAATCCGTCTCCTCCTTGGAGAGGCCGCTGGCACCGGTCACGACGCCGAAACCGGGGGCGTGGACCGGCACGCCGCACTCGCCGATCACGTCGATGGTCTCGGTTTCGATGCGGTGGCGCAGGATGTCGAGGTTCTCGTTCCAATCGGCGTCCAGCTGGACGCGGCCCTGCTGCATGCGCACCCCGCTGTAGTGCTTGCCGGGGTCGAACGTCGAGCGGGAAAAATCACCTTTCATGGTTGTCCTCCATAAAAATAGCAATTGTCATTGCGAGCGACCGGTAGGGAGCGAAGCAATCTCGCTCTACGTCCCACTGTCGCATTCAAGATGCCATGAGATTGCTTCGGGCCTCGCTGGGCTCGGCCCTCGCAATGACATGTCACGTCACAAAGAAGATGCCGGCCTCCAGGCCGAAACGCAGGTACTCTTCCAGAGCCACCTGCAGGTTCTTCAGGCGCTGGGGCTGTTCGAGCAGGCTGAAGACGCCCATCTCGGAGCCGTTCTCGGCACCGGTCTTGATCTCGTCGGCGCAGGCCGCCGCCAGTTGGGCGTAGGCCGGGGCACCGTATTCCCGGCGGGTGAACTGCGGCACGATCCGCAGCCGGATGGCGGCCTCCTCGGCTGCGGGCAGGGGCGCCGGGTCGAGCTGCTGCTTGCGGTCGGCGACGGCCTGGTCCGGCTGGCAGTGGAAGCGGCGCGGGGTCGACGAGCCGTCCGGGACGTAGCTGAAGCGCACGCAGCCCTCCTGGCGCCGGTCGGCGGTGACGGGAACGGTGAATATGACCTCCGAGGCCAGGCTCAGCTCCTTGACGTGCACCTGACCGAAGACGGTGACGCGCTGCAGCGTGCTGACCGGTCCGGGGCTTGTCCCGTCCGCCGAGGCGGCGAGCGCCGCCCGGGCCGGGGCGACCGCGTCCTTCGCCAGAGGGCGCGTCGATCAGGCTGTCGCTGACCGTCAGCCCGCGGCAGTCTTCCGGCAGCTCAAGCGGACCGAGGATACTGCGGCTGATGGCGACGGAGGTATCGATGGCATCGCCCGGGTCGACGACCAGGCTGGCCCCGTCCGGGTGAACGGGGTAGCCGTCCTCGTCGAGGAGGCGGCCGGGGACCAGGGTGCAGTCGGCGAGGGTCAGGTTGAGCTTGCCGCTGGTCGCCAGCCAGCCCTCGACCAGCAGGCCGCCCAGGGTGAAGGCGGCGGTATCTTCGGAGACCAGGGCCTCGGAGGTCACCGTCAAGGGGTTGGCGTTGACCAGCGTGGGGCGCTGCTCGTTCTCGCACTCGATCACCAGCATGCCTTTGGCGGGCAGGTCGATGGTCAGGGCGGCGTCGTAGGTGCGGCTGTCGCGGATGCGGAAGACGGCCGGCGGGCGGTGATCGGTGATCCAGGCCGACAGGGCATCGGCCAGGGTATGGTAGGTGTCCGCCGCGCCGACGTAGTAGGGTTTGACCGGCGGGTGGATGGCGGCCAGACGCTCGCGCCGGTCGTAGGGGCCGCCGCCCAGGTCGGCGCTGAAGCCGTAGTTGTACGAGACGGTCAGCTCATGGGCCGGCTCCTCGCCGGCGGCGAAGGTGATGCGGCCCAGGAGCACGTCCACGGCGACCTTGCCAGCCGGCGGACGGTCCCAGCTGCGCAAGTCCTTGCACATCACGTCCATCGGCGCGACGGGCGTCCCATCCTTGACAATGAACAGGCTGCGCTCGAGGCCGTAGTAGCGGCTGTCCGCCGGCGGGTTGGAGGCCGAGGCGTAGGTCTGCTGGTAGGTCTCCAGATCCTGGTAGAAATCGTACGGGCGGATCGGGGCGGGCACCTTCTGCTCATCGGGGAAGCCAACCCCGCCGGGAGTATTGAACAGCGGGGCGGGATTGCCCAGCGTGCTAAAGTGGTAGCCGTAGGCATGGGGCGCCTGCGCCCGGCGCGGGGTCACGCTCGCAAGGGGATAGTTTTGCAGCCGCCACAGGCAGACACCCAGGTTGGGGATATTGTGCTTGCCGCGCCGGTCGTTGATGTGGCGCATGTCGGCGGTATGCGCCAGGCTGTCGAAGGGGGTGTCCAGCAAATTGAGCCGGTTCACGTCGCGCAGGTCAGGCCGCGTGTTGAACAGGCGGATATGGTTCATGTACTGCGTAGTCTGGAGCAACTCGAAGAACTCGACCACGTGGGCCGGCCAGCCGGTCACATCGCCGGCCAGGATGCCGAGCACGTAGGCCGTGCCCTTGCGGCGGCGGTAAAAGAGCGTGTTGGCGACGTAGGCACGCTGGCTGAAGGCGCTGGTCGGCAGGGTGTTCAAGCCGCGCACCCCAAGCAGGTCGCCGATGTATGGGACGACCCACTCGTCGCTGGTTTCGATGAACCAGTTATCATACAGGCCGGTGATGTCGGCCTCGACCTGAGAAAAGGTATCGTCGATGATGGCCATCAGGGCGCGCAGCGCCTGGCCGCGATCGGCGTCGCGCAGGCGGTAGAGCACCGGCAGCAGGTCGTAGAGGCGGTCGGACGCAGCGCTCATGGCTGCACCTCCTGCAGGGTGATGCCCAGCGTGTTGATCAGCAGGAGCTGGGCGTGCTGGATGACCCCGGCTGTGTCCACATACGCCGTATTGGCGGTCAGGAGCTGGTTGATCGAGGGACTGCCGGCCTTGGACGGGTAGAGCCACACCAAGTCGACGTAGACCACACCGGGCACGTTCTGGATGACGGTCATGACCTCGGCCGCGGTCACCGATTGGCCGAAGCCGCGGCGGGCGAACGAGAAGGCGTCCAGCAGGGCAGCCTGAGCGGCCTTGAAGACGTCGGCGGTGATATAGCGGTCGTTCACGGCGATGTCCGCGGTCAAGTTGAATAGGCGCAGGTCGAAGGTCTCGACGACGACCTGCTGGGCCGGGTCGCGCACTGCATCCAGGGCGGCGTGGAAATTATCCATGAACTTTTGATCGGTCACCGGCTGCCCGTCGGCTCCGGCGATGGTCAGGTGGACCAGGTGGCGCTCGCCCTGCCACAGATCGACCGCCTGGGCCTTGCCGACGCCGGCAAAGGCGCTGGCGAAATCCTGGTAGTCGTCGGGCGAGACGACCCTGTCCAGGGTGCGTACGGTGAGCGGGGCGTGGGCCCGGGCGTCGTCCATCTTCTCCGGGTCGGCCGCGCCTGCCGCCGGGAGCGGGTTGGTCACCCCGCGCACGCCCAGCGGCTTGGACATGAGCATGGTCAGGCTGTCCGCCGCCACTTCGCCGCCCAGGCCGATGCCGCTGCGGTAGGTGGCGACGATGTTGTTGACCCCCGTCGGCAGGCGGGCGCCCTTCTTGCCGTCGCCGAAGATGACCGTGGCCTTGGCAGCTTGCCCTGAGCCTGGCGAAGGGTCATCGATGCGCACGATGAAGTCCTGGTCCTTGGAACCCAGCGGGTAGAGCGAAGGGGATTCGCTCCACAGCAGGCTGTTGACCCGCAGCTGCAGGCTGGAGGTTGACCCGGAGGGGGTTGGGGCGGCGGTGTAGGTCAGCGGGGGTTTCTTGAGGGTGAAGCGCGGGTTGGACTGGGCGCCGTCCCCGCTGCCCAGGATCTCGGTGACCGTCTCTCCGTGCGTGGCCGGGGCGACGTTGGCATTGAAGGCGACCGTGTTGCGCTTGTAGGGGTAGGCCGGGCCGCTTTCAAAACTCAGGGTGGTGAAACCGTAATTATGGTGGATGTCCTTGATCTTCAGGACCTCGCCGGCGGTCATTCCGGGGGCGTCGGCGCGCTCGCCGGTCAGGATGAGCGGCTGGCCGACCGCCAGCCCCAGGATCATGCCGTCCATCTCGACGTCGGTTTGGCCCTTGGCCAGCTCGTCCTGGACCGGCAGCTCGACCAGGGGAGCGCGTCGGCCTGCACGTATGCAGTGGTATCCCGGACGCCGTAACTGCCCAGGCCGGAGCCGCCACCCACCTTCACGCCAGTCACCTTGGCATTGATGCTGTAGTCGGACAGGGCGGACTTGATGGCCGCGTCGATCTTGTAGGTGTTCATCCCGGCAGTGAGGTTTTCCAATGCCATCCAGGTCCCGGGAAGCAGCGCCGGGAGCGATCTTTCGAAGTAAAAATCAGCCGTCGGGGAATACGTATTGCCCTGGGAATCGGTCGTGATGCCGCGGCCCTCCCAGGTGTTGCCGTATAAGGCCGGCTTGAACACCCAATGGCTGTTGTTATTCGGATCGAAATAGCCCCACTCGCCGAAGCGCAGGCTGGCTGGCAGGGTGTCCCAGCGCGGGGCGTTGTTGCCGAAGATTCCCAGGCGCGTGCGCAAGGCATAAGCCCAACCGGTGGTGGAGGGGTTGTCGCGGCGGTACTGATCCAGGTAATCGACCAGCTCGTCCGGGTCCCACTCGTTGTACTTGAGGAAGGCATTCAGGTCGGAGTCCTTCCAGGTCTTCTGCTGGATCTGCTGCAGCACGTTGGTGGCGTTGAAGGGGATCTTCTGGTCGCCCCAGACTGTCATTCCAATCGAACCGAGCACCCCTCCCAGGTTCTGGGTCGTCTTTTCGAAAACGACGTGCGTGAGCTTGGCGGTGTCGTCGACCATGACGTCCGCCACGTGAGCTGCGTCGCTGTAGACCCCTGAAGTGACCAGCACCACGTCGCCGGTCTTGAGGTTGGTGGCGGTGCCGGCAACGTAGATTTCGGACACTCCGGCCGTCACATTCTGGTTCTTGCTCAGGCGCGGCTGCAGGGCGTTCCACCCGGCGCGGGCGGAGATGTCCGTGGAGGTTTCGAACGTTTGCGGAAGCTGTCCCTGCGGCGGGACGGACTGCACCTTGGTCCCAGCGGGGATGTCAGCCAGGCCCGGGGCTCCCATGGCGTCCTCGATGCTGAAGGCCAGGTAGACCGAGGCAGCCACGCCCGGGTTGAGCTCGTAGCCGATGGCGCGCGCCAGCTCCAGGATCGAGCGCCGCTCCGTTGCGGTGCGCAGGAAACCCTCGTTGGCGATGCGCTCCTGGTAGAAGGTCAGCACGTCGGCCACCACGGCGCTGGCGTCCAGCAGAGCGATGGACGGGTCGTCGAGGTCGCGCCCCGTCAAGGCGAGCAGAGGGCGCGTCCCGGCGAAGTCGCCGTCCGGCAAGGTGTAGCGGCCCAGCTCGGCAATCATCTGGCGGAAGAAGGTGCCGTAGGTGCCGGCACGGTAGGCGAGCGCCGGCAGGCCGGGGCGGTTGTAGATCTGCAGCGGGACCGGGTTCGGCTCGCAGCAGCCGCAGTTGTCGAGGGAAGTGTCGATCGAATCGCTCACAGTCCACCTTCCATGAAGAAGTCCAGCTTGCCGTTCTCGGGCAGGCTCGGATCGTTGTCCAGGCGGGCGATCTCCAGCCGCGCCATAGCGATCTCTCCTTTATCAAACTCACCCTGCGGCGGCTGGCCCCAGCGGCGGAAACGATTGGGCTTGCCCGGTGCATCCTCGGCATCCACCCACTGCACGCCGGGCACCTGCATCGCCAGGGCGACTATCTGGCTCAGGTACACCGGCTGGCCGAAGGTGAAGTTGTCCGGGTGGAAGAAGCCCCGCCGGCCGTCGGGCAGGTCGCGGCTGCCGAAGACCTCCAACAGGTCCTGTTTGACCTGGCTGCGGTAGTAGCCGGGCTGGACGCATACGGTCCATTCGATGTCTAGCGGGATGAAGAGCGGCGTGTCGATCTCCAGGTCCTCGCCCGCCAGGCGGAAGCGCTCGAGGAAGGCCAGCAGCTCGGCCTTGAAGGGGGCGTCGACCGGGCGGCCGCCGAGGCGGTCCACGGCGACGAAGACCGTGTACCAGCTGCCCGTCCAGCGCAAGGTGGCGGCGGCTTTCTGGACCTCGGGATGGCGCTCGGCCATAGCGGCGTAATCCTCCACCGTGACGGCGCGCTCCTGGACCCGGAAGGCTTGCGGGGCGTACTGGCGCACCTGCTCCATCGATTCGGGCTCGAAGCCGCCCGCGGCGGGCAGCGGGTTGCGCACCAGGTCGATCCCGTCCACCCCCAGGACGACCCGGCTGATGGCCTCCGCGCCGACGTTGCCGGCCGTGCCGTTCCCGATGCGGTAGTCGGCGGTGAAATCGACGTCGGGTCGCGGGACGGCGCCGTGGAAGCCATCCCCGAAGCGTAGATGGGAGAGGCCATCATTGTCCACCTCGACCACGAAATCCCGGTCGAAGCGGGAACTGGCAAGCAGGTCGTGCTGCGGCAGCCAGGTGTAGACCTGGTCGGCATGCTCGCGCAGGCGGGCGGCGGGCAGGGCATCCCCCAGCTGCCATTGGAAGGCCGCCGCCGCCGGGGCGGACGGGTCGAAGACCACCGGCTGGTTGTTCGCGTCCAGCACCGGCTGGCCGAAGCGGTCGCGGGCGTGGCCCTGCTGGGTCAACGGGCCGTTCTGCAGCATGGGCTCGATCAGGCGGCCGGCGGCATCCGTGCCGAGCATGCCCAGGTCCTCGCCGCTGACCGTCAGCCCGTGATCGGCCAGGAGGATGTTGCCGCGCGCCAGGCTCAGGTCGGGGACCAGCTGCGGGCCGGCCCCGGTGTCGATCTGCGCCGAGAGGCAGAGCGGGAAAGGCAGCGCGTCCTGGGCGTCCCAGGCGATCTCGACGATGGGCATATTGTGCAGCGGGTCGACCAGCGGATTCTTCGTTTTTATCCTGCGTCGTCACCTCGGTCAGGCGCACGGCGCAGCGGTGGGCCGGGTCGGCGTCTTCGGGCAGGCCGGTCGCCGGGCTGATGGCCTCCTCGAAGATCAACACGTCGCCGACCTGCAGCGAAAGCTGCGGGGTGTTGTAGAGCGTGGCGCGCGTGGCGCCTTTGGGAAGACAGCAGTCCTCGTCATCCCAGGTGTAGAAGCGGATGCCGTTGTGGGCGCTGTGCAGGGCCAGGTCGTGCAAGGTTTCGAAGACGGTCGGTGCCTCCTGCTGCAGGACCTGGGCGTAATCCGATGGCGAGACGATAGCAGCAGTCGACTGGCCGCGGGTCAGCAGCGGTGTGCCGGCAGGCAGGGTATAGCCGTCAGCGGCCGAGCCCGGCTCCACGTAGAAGTAAACCCAAGCGCGGGCGTTGCAGCCGTCGTGCATGCGGTAGTCGAGCAAGCGGGCGTGGCGGCGCAGCGAGATGCGCTGGCGGGCGGTGCCGAGGTAGGCCTCGGTGGCAACCGCGTCCTGGTAGTAGCTCAGCTGGTCACCCAGGTAGGCCACCGCCTCCACCAGGGCTACCTGCATGTCGGCCGGGTTGCGCTCCTTCCAGTCCGGCATGATCGTGGACAGCCGGTCGAGCATCAGGCGGCGGAAGCTGCCGTAGTCCTTGGCCAGGTAGTCGATCAGCGGGGCGGGCAGGTTCTCGGGCGGGCACTCGTCGACCGGCGCGCAGTCGAAATCGCTGTCGCAGTCGATCTTGAAGGTGAAGCGCAGGCTGGCAAGCTGCGGGTCGAAGCCGTCCGGCGGGTCGGACTGGCCCTCCCCGGCCACCAGGCGCAGGACGTAGGTCGAGTAGTCGCCGCGCGCGCTGGCCTGCAGGGTGATAACGTCGTTCGCGGTGGCGGTGACCTTGACGGTGATGCCCTGGATGCGCACCCCGCCTTCGACGACGAAGTTGCCGTCCGCCAGGGCCGGCGAGGTGGGAAAGCCGGACGGCTGGCCGGGCAGGCTGTGAATGAAATGCACCTGCAGCGTCATCTCGTCGGCCGAGACCACCTCCAGGTAGTCCATGCCGTTCAGCACCGGGCTGCCGTGCATATCGGTGGTGTCGTGGACGATCTTGCGCCGCTTTTCGTTGCCGCAATAGTATTGAGTGGTCATCTCTATACCTGCCGTTCGAACTGGGCGGTCTGGGACTGCTGCGTGCGCCGGATGGTGTAGCTGACGGTGACACGCAGGGTCGAGTCTTCGTTGGCGACGGTCACGGAGTTGACCTGGATCAGGTCGCCAAGCCACTGCTGCAGCGCGCCCTGGACCAGGTATTGGGTGGTGGCGGCCAGCTCATCGCTGTTGGGGGCGAAGACCAGCTGGAGCAGCCCGCAGCCGAAGGTCGGGCGGTTGACGCGCTCGCCGGGCGAGGTGAAGAGCACTTCCTCGACCATGTCGCGGATATGATCTTCGTAGCTCGTGGCGGCGGTCCGCCCGCGCCCGTCGATGCGATAAGGAAAGTCGACGTTCATAAGCACCTCATGTTCCGATCACGCGCGGCTGGGTCACGGTGATGATCACCGGCGTACCGTTGGGGGCGCAGATGGCCTGGCTGTCCATCAACAGGACCGGCTGTCCGGTCGCCAGCACGCGCACCGCACCCACCAGCCAGGTCGCCGTGACGCACGGGCTGGGTACGCCCGAGATGTTGAAGACGCAGCCGGCCACGGCGTGCGGGGCAGCCAGGGTCACCACCGGCTGGCCAGCGGCCATCACGCGCGGGTTGGGCGCGGTGGCCTGCGCCATGCCTCCGTGAGAGCACAGGATCACCGATCCGACGGTGAGCAAAGGTCCGGGCATAAGCTCTCCTTACACGATGGTGAGGGCGCCGGCGTTGATGTCCACCGTCGGCCCCAGCATGGTGAGGATGGCGCCCTGGCCGTTGCTGATGGTGATGCCCAGCTCATTGACCATGATCATCGCCCCGGTCATCGACTTGATCAGGATGCCGCCGGTCGGGCCGGGCATATCGCTGATCGAAAGCGTGTTCTGGCCGGTGGTCTGCAGCACGATGCTCGGGCTGGCCGGATTGCCCGCCAGGGCCAGGACCGGCACCTCGGCGGCGCTGCCCCAGAAGCAGCCCGTCCAGACCGGCTTGTCCGGGTCGCCGTGCTCGAACTCCATCCACACCCCGGCGCCGATGGGCGGGACGGCGTACATGCCCATCTGGATCCCGCCTACCGGCAGGCAGGGCATGGCCCAGCTGGACGGGATGGCGCTGGACACGTCCGGGACCATGGCCTGGATGCGGCCCATTTGCATCGGGTCGACGTTGTTGATGACCGTGCCGCGGTACTTGCCGTAGTAGCGCTTGGGGAGGGAGGTTTCCAATCCCAGGTTGACGGGTGATTCGGTTGCCATATCGTCTCCAGTTCAGGCCGGGACCACCGGCAGGGTGGACACCAGGCCGTTGCGTACGAGCTTGAAGTCCTGCTTGTACTCGCCGCGCTTGATCTTGTGCTTGACCTCGGTGACGTAGTAGAGGCCGTCGAAGGCCAGGCCGGCGCCGCGCACCCCGACCAGGCTGCGTGCCTTGAGGATCCGCCCGTAGCGGGTGACATCCAGGCTGCCCGAGCCGAAGACCGCGTCCGAGGTCTTGGCGGCCTTGGTCAGGCCGATCACCGCCGCCTGGATCGGGTTGAGGTCGGCGGTCTCGGAGATGAAGTCGACGTGCTTGGGCAGCGGCGGGATCAGGCCCAGGGGCGGGTTGAGCGGGGTAATATCCGGGATCGGGATGGGAATGGGTGCCTTGGTGATCGGCTCCTGGATCATCAGCACCGGCAGGCGCTTCCTCTCGGCGTCGAAATTGAAGGTCAGCGATTCGACGTTGTCATAGGCGTCCATGTTGATGTTCAGGGCTGGCTGCGGCACCCCGACGCGGATCTCCGGGCCCCAGTAGGCCACGTTCATCCCCGGCACAGGCCCGGGGTCGAGGTAGAAGACATAGCCCACCCGGTCAGCCAGGGATTTGATGTACTCGTAGTCCTTGCCCTGCTGGCGCGGGATCTCCTGAACCGGGATGGGCACGTCGATCAGGATGCTGGGGATGACCAGCGGGACGATGCCCAGGAAGGCGTACTTGGCAACGATGATCGCCACGCGCGCCTCGGGCGGCATGGCCGGAAAGGGGAAGCCGCTGAAGTCGATCCAGTTCATCACCGCCGTCAGATCCTCGCCGGTGACGGTCATGGTGGTCATGCCCTTTTCGATCCCCGGGGAGGTCTCGACATTGGTGACCACGCCGTCGATCAGCACGGTCGGCAGGCCATTGATCGTGGCGATCAAGATGGTGCGCATCAGCGGCGGCAGGCTGCCGCCTGCCAGCAGCAGGATGGTCTGCAGCGGTGAGCGGATGTCGATGCTGAACTGCATCTGGAAGCCGCTCTTGCCGCCCGAGGCCGTGGTGACCTCCACGTTGGTCAGCGAGTTCGAGCACCACCTGCGGCACCGGGACCGGCACGCCGGGCCCGATCATCAAGGTCAGATGAATGCCCTGGATCATGTCTTTACTCCTGGGATGCCCTCGGGCAGGGTGACGCGGATGCGCCGTCCGGGCGTATCCGTCAGGTCATCCGAGCGCATGGCGTTGTTGGCATCGTCCAGCTGCCAGAACAGCTCGGGGTCGCCGATCAGACGGGCGGCCAGGTTGTCGATGCGGTCGCCCTGGCTGACGGTGTACTCGGTCAGCAGGGCGAAGCGGTCCGGGGAGGGCACGAAGCGGCGGCGCAGGTAGATGGTCACCGTACCATCGGGGCCTTCCAACGTGGCGGTCTTGATGCCGGCGTAACGGCTGTTGGGCGGGAAGGGGCTGGTCTGCACCGCCCCCAGGCCGAGCAGGTTTTGCAGGGGGTCGCTCATCCGATGCCTCCGATGCCCAGGCTGGCGAGCGAGCCGCTCTTGCTCAGCGCCGCCAGGGCTTCCTTCTGCTGCTGGTAGATCATGTACAGGCTGCCGCCCTGCTCGTTAAAGCCCAGGTCGTCGACGCTCAGCACGCGCATCCCCAGGCTGACCTTGGCGCGGATCGGGTTAAGCTGCGTGTCGAAGGCCTCCTCGGTGATGCTGAAGTCGGTCAGGCGCACCGGGATGATGCGGTTCTTGCTCCACACGAAGAGCGCCAGCGGCGCGTCCATGGGGATGATCTCCAGCGTGCCGGCCTGCTCGAGGGCGTTGTTCAGCTGCAGCTGGGCGCTGGTCGGGTAGATGATCAGCTCCAATGCGGCCAGCTGGGGCTGAATGCCGGCCTGTAGCGCCGTGTCGTCGGCGTGCTCGAGTTGGTCGGTGGCGTCGATCTCGGCGTCCAGCTTGATCGTCTCGACCGGCGGGCCCTTGAGGCGCATGGCTTCGGAGCGGTTGCCGCCGTCGCCGGCCAGCTGGACCGTTTTGGGTGCCAGGGTGCGGGTCAGCGTGTCGGGGTTGTACTGCAGCACGATGATGCGCTGGATGGCGGCCGAGCCCGGGTCGATCAGGACGATGCCGCCGCGGAGGGTGCGGGGAGAGCCGGGAAAATCAGACATCAGAAAGCCTCATCCATGGATCAAATAGGTTGCCGGTTGCAGCTGGTGGGCGTCGCAGGAAAATCCGACCTGCCGCTGTGGCGCACTTCCTCGGTGCGACGTGTAACGAGCTCATCGCGCCTCGAGGTGTTGGAGCTTTGCAGCTCGGCCGAGAGGCAATAGTAGTAGCCCAGGGCTGCATCGATCAGGTTCACGCGGGAACTGTGCTGCATTCGCCCGGTGCCTGGCAGCTCGGTGGCGAGCGCCTCATGATAGAAAGCGATGAACTCCCGTTCGTCCGAGCGCGCAGGGCCGGCCATTCCGCCGCGCACCTGTTCGATATGTTCAATCTCATGGCGCACCTGCAACACACGACGGGCGAAATTACGTTGAACGGTTTCCGTGACGAAATCGTCGGCCACGTCGACGGAGCCAGTCGTGCTCGCTCCCCTGCCGACGTAGGTGGTAAGCAAGCCCGTATGCCGGGAAGTGTTGTACGTGATGGCACTCACCTTGGAGGCATCACCCGGAAAATACTGGTCGATAATGGCGCGGAGGACGGCGGCCGCGCGCTGGGCCATCGGCTGGCTCGTATCCTGGGCGAGATCGATGATCCGCTGGGCATTGGCATCCACCGGCGCCGGACGCGGGCTCTGGCGCTGCAATGCGGCCGGCGTATACGCTCCCCGGACGAATGCCCCGGGAGCGGAATCCAGGCCGGCGGCCATCCGGTCGGCCTGAAGCTCGTCGGGATCGCCTGGCTGGCTGATCCGGCCTTCCGGCTGCAGGCGGCCGCCCTGCTGCACCGCCGGCGTCATGCCGGCGGTATGGCGCATGGGCGGCATGGCGCCGCCCTGCTGGACAACGTGGGCCAGCTCGTGCGCCAGCAGGCGCTGACCGGCGGGGCTGTGCGGAGCGTACCGGTCCGCCCCGAAGACCAGGTCCGAGCCGACGGTGTAAGCCAGGGCGTTCACCGCCCGGGCCGAACGGGCCGCCTGCTCGTCCGTGTGGATGCGCACCTGACCGAAATCGAAACCGAAGCGGGTCTCCAGGCCCCCCCTCACATCCGGCTCCAGTGGCCGGCCCGGAGAGGCCAGCACTTGCCGGACGATCGGCGGGATCGCCGTCACCCGGCTGGGATCGACGGCAAGGCGCCGTACAACTCCCGCCTGCTCCTCGTCGACCTCGGGGTTGCCCTCGCAGGCGCATTTTCGCCTGAGGATCGGAACCGGCGTGGAATTCGTCGGGAAAGCACCCTTTTTTACCGAGAAAGCCAGCTCGCTCACGCCTGTCCCCTCCCGGCCGATCCCCCGGCGGCCGCGCCCACCAGCGTCGGTCCGGCCGAACCGGACGGTCTGCCGCCGACGTTGGATGAACAACCCTTCTTTTCGTAGCGTACGTCTCCGGACGGATCGCAAACGTAATGGTAGACGCACCACTGCCGTCCGTCCGGGGTCGGCCGCTGGGCCTCGACGTTGTTCAGGTTCTTGATCCAGGTGACGTGGATCTTCCCGCCGTCCGAGAAGGTCACGTCACACTCCATGCGTTGGGGATCGGTGGGACCGACCTCGCACGTGACGGTCTTCGCCAGCTGGCTGGCAGCCGGGTCGACCTCGGTGAGGAAGTGCTTGGCGGCCTGGATACTGAAGCTTTCCGGGTCGTTCTCCTGCTTGGCGCAGACGTCCTCCGTCTGGCCTGGCGTCTGGTTCTTCCCGGTATCCTCCGCCCGCTGGATGCCGGCGGACGCGCCGCCTTCCAGGGCCTGGCGGCTGGCACCGGAGGCGATCCCTTCGGCTGCAGCCTCGGCCGCCTGCTCGTGGCGGTCGCTGTCCTGCACGCCAATCGCCACGGATGGCGTCGAGTTCGAACGCGGCTCCTTGCTGCCCCGCCGGCGTCGTGCCGGCGGGATGACGCATGGGCGGCGTGAAGCCGCCCTGCTGGACGACGTGCGCCAGCTCGTGGGCGATCAAACGGAGACCCTCCGGTGCGGTGGGAGCATATCGGCCAGGGCCAAAGACCACGTCGCTTCCCAGGGTGTATGCCTGCGCATGGACGGCCCGGGCGGATTCCGCCGCGGTCGCATCGGTGTGAACCCGCACGCGGCTGAAGTCGTACCCGAAGCGCGCCTCCATGAGGTTGCGCGTCGCAGCCTCCAACGGACGTCCGGGGGCCTGCAAAGCCGTTCGCACGAGCGGCGGTACGGCGGGCAGCGGGTTCCGGTCCAGGGCGGCGCGCTCGAAGGTGCAGGACCGGCGAGGCAGCCGGGGGCGGCAGGACGGATCTCTTCAAAACGGATCTCAAAGGTTTCATGCGCGTGGTCCTAAGATTTGTCCAACGCGACCTGGATGACATCCACGGCCGTCTTGCCGGAGGTGATCCGGTCCGGAGTCAGGGTAGCCGACTTCCGCGCCGAAGGACACGGCCAGCGCGGTTGCCTCCTGGATTCCTCCCCTCCCATCCGGCAGGCTGCGGAAGGGTACCCTCCCAGACTGGACCGGCTTATGGACGGGCGTCAGCGTGGATTTGATCGCTCGAGCCAACATGCCTCATTCTCCAATCGTAGCCACTTTGTAATTGAAAGCCAGACGGGCAAAGGAACGGGAGGTCAATTCGCTGACCCCGGGCATGTTCACCGCCAGGCCCGAGTACAGCTCGACCACCCGGTCATAGAGGGTGCCCAGGCTGAAGAAACCCGGGCAGACGCTGATCTCCCCGGAAGGTGTTGTGGGAGCTGTGGACGTGGAGGCGGTGGGGGCCGAAGAGCCGGTCGTAGCCTGCGACGAGGCGGCGGTGGTAGAAGTCTGACCGCCTCCGGTCTGCTGGGCTACCTGTGTCGCCGCCTCGCCCGTGGCTTGCGAGGGCCCGGTCGGTCCGCCCCCCGTCTGCTGCGCGGTCGCCGTCGCGCTGCCTCCGGCGGCTCCGCCTCCGGAATAGGAGGAGCTGGCACTGCCCGGCTCCGGCAGAGGGCCGCCGCCGGACGGTGAGACCGCATGGGTCAGATTCCAGCTCACCAGGCGCGACCCGGAGCAAGCCGGGGCGGCGGCCGGCATGCAGTTGACCTGGTAGAACAGGCTGAACCAGCCGTCCATGGCGCGATAGCGGTCGTACAGACCGGCGATGGTCGCCCGGTCGGCCGTCCAGCCGTGGGCGCGGATGAAGGGCTCCATGGCCTCGGTGACGCGCGCGTCACCGTAGGTCTGGGCCGTCCCAAACTTGGCGTAGGTGTTCCAGCGCTCCGCCCAGGCCAGCGCCTCGCGCACCGTCCGCTCGTGGGGGCCGCGGGGCTGCGGGTCGCATCCGGAGATGACATCCCGATTTTCTGGGCCCAGCGGGCGGGCCTGGCCGTTCATCTCCAGGATGAAATCGGTCAGCGATTGGGCGTTCGCCATGGCCTGCTGGGTCGAGAGGATCAGGATCACACGCTCCGACTGGTAGGCCCGGTCGTCGGTAGCGATGCGCGACCCGTGGGACGATTCATGGATCAGGATTTCCTTCTGCAGGTGCACATACTCGGGATCGGTGAAGAAATTCGGGCAGACGGTGACCCGGTTGTGCTCCCGGCTCTCATTGGCCGGGGATCCGGTGTGGCAGGTGGGTTCGTCGGCGCTGCCGCACAGCAGGGCGGTATGCCCGCTCGTGCCAAGGGTGGAAAGGAAATCCCGGATGGCGACCACGCGCTCGCGCACCGCCCGCGCCGTCTGGACCGTGTGGCTGTTGCCGAAGTAGGTGTCCAAAGCGGTGGAAACTCCCGGTTCATCCGCCGGCTGGTGAATAAACCGGTCGAGGCGAGCCAGGGCGCCGGTCGGCCCGTTGATCAGCGCCAGGGCCTGGGTGATCACCCCGGTCATGGCTGTCATCTGGTCGGGAGGACAGGCGGCCGGTTGCAGAGTGGAGCGGGCACACGAGCGGGTGGAGGCGGCGGTACCGGGTTGCATCTCCACAGCCCGCCACATGCGGTAGTCGTACTTCCCGGCGCTGCAGGCCAGGTTCGGAGTGGCATGGATCTGGCGCGGCGGGGCAAAGCCCGCCGCCACCAGCACGTTCGTCACGGCGTTCAGGCGGCGCTTGATCAGGGCGTTGTTGTCGGCCGGCGTGCCTTCCTCGGATGCGAAGCCGTACAGGCTCATCTCGCTGGTGTTGGCCGCCAGGGCGGCCTGCACCTTGGTCCGGATCTTGCCCTCCTCGCCAGGATCCAGGACGGATTCCGGCGGTACGTCGCCCGCAGACGGCCGGTCCAGGTTGAAGTAGACGAAGTCGGGATCCGCGGCGCGCCCTTCATACAGACCTTCCACCCGCAGGTTGGAGGCCTGCCGGCGGACCAGGGGCATGGCGCCCTCCTGCTGGAGGGTGTGGGCCAGCTCGTGCGCCAGGAGCTTCTGCCCCTCGACGGTGCGCGGGGCATACTGTCCGGCGCCGAAGACCACGTCCTGCCCAACCGTATAGGCGAGCGCATTCATCTCCCGCGCCGACTGCGCCGCACCCCGGTCGATGTGCACCCGCACCTGGCCGAAATCGTAACCGAAGCGGGCCTCCATGAAGGTGCGCGTTTCCGCTTCGAGCAGCTGCCCGGAGGAGGCCAGCGCCTCCTGGACAGACGGGGGTACTTCGTCGTTCGACGAGCTGCGCCGGACCTTGCGCAGGACTGGCAGCGCGGCGGGGCTTTCCGCGCCCGCCCCGGGTCCGACCGCCGTCTTGCGCCGGGATACCGGAGCGCGCAGGGCGGCCTCCGCCGCCCGGTCGGCCTCCTGCTCCCAGACGTCGCCGGGGCGGTTGACTGCCAGCCTGGGCAGGATCGCCTGCTCCGGGGTCAAGGAGCGTTCCCGGCGGAATTCCTCACCTTCGCCAGACGCCTCGGCGCCCGCGCTGCAGGCACACTGGCGCAGCACGAGCGGGCTCCGGGCAGGAGTTGCATCCGGCTTAGGAATGGAGGCTGGTTTTACACGGGTTTGCACTGGTCCGGTCAAATCTTGATCCTCGGAATGAATGTCTCGCCTACGTCGGCCGGCCGGGGAGATAGTGCTTCTGGCCGTGGTAGGGGTAGTAGTAGCCCAGGTCGTCATGCCACACTTCCATGATCACCCCCGGTCCGCTCCAGGGCTCGTACTGGTTCAGGCGGTGGTAGACGAGCGGCTCCCGATCCGGGTCGGGCACGACGATGTACAGGCCGAGCGCCACGCCTGAGCCCATGGGCTGGCGGGCCGTCTGCCGAACGGGGACCGGATCCGTCTCGATGTAAAAGCCGTTGCTGAAGACGTCATCCGGGTCCATTCCCCGCCCGACGCTGCGCTGGGCGTAGAACATCTGCGCATCCTGCCAAGCCTGGGTGGAGCCGCTGATTTGCAGGTTGACACCCATCCGCGCCCCGCGCCTCGGGAATGACGCCACCGGGGCGAGCCAGGCGGGCGGAATGGGGGCGCTCTCCAGCTCGCCGACCATGCTGACCAGGTCGCCGACCAGCTGGCGCAGGCGCGCCGTCCGGTGGGCGCTGGTCTCCGACACGGGCTGAGGATTGATGGGCAGGCCGATGTCGACTCCGGTGGAGGTGGCGATCTCGAAGGACCAGAGGTAGCCGTTCGATAGGGCCGTCGACAGGCGCTGGATGGCGTTGCGCGCCGCACCAAGCACATCCAGCCGGCGCTGGCGGAGTGCCGGGTCCTCGTTGTCGAAGGCGCCGGGCACAGCGGTCGGGGCGGTCCCCTGGCCGCCCTGCTGGCGTTGGACCTGCGGAACCCCACTACTCAGGCCAATGGGCCGGACCGTCCCACTCGAGAGGACCTGCCCGGCAAGGCGGTCGGCTTCCAGCTCCGCAGGCTCGCCGGGGCGGCTCAGGGTCATCCCCGTGGTGTGCGCCGCCCCCTGCCCGGACTGCTGCCCCGCCGGCGTAGTGCCGGCGGGATGGCACATGGGCGGCGTGAGGCCACCCTGTTGCGCCACATGGGCCAGCTCGTGGGCCAGCAGATAGCGGCCGACCGTCGAATGCGGGGCGAACTGTCCCGGCCCAAAAACGATGTGCTCCCCGACCGTGTAGGCCCGGGCATCGACCGCGCGAGCCGATTCAGCCCCCTGTACATCCGCATGCACGCGCACCCGGCTGAACTCCAGGTTGAAGCGCGGCTCCATGAATGCGCGCGTGGCGGCATCCAGGGGCTGGCCCGAGGAGCCCAGGACTGCGTGCACGATCGGCGGGACCAAAGCTGCCGTGCTCGATCCGGCTGCTTTTCGCTGCAAGATGCCCCGTCCCACCTCTTCCTTCTCCTGATCCCCTTCGCAAGCGCGTTCCCTGGCACCGCCCGCCACAGCGTCCCGGCGTCCTGCCGGGAGGGCAGGTGTTCGCTGCAGCACGGCCAAAGGGAGGCGGGAAAGAGCCAGGCTGGGCCTCAAAGATGTCTTGGTCTGGACGGCGGCGCTCATTTTTTCCTGCCCTCGACGCCGGCGTTCAAACCGGCATACACCGCCCGGGCGACCCCCGCCCCGACTGCGGCCGGCCCGCTCCTGGCGGGGAGCGAGGCACGCCCGGCATTCAAGACTGGCAGCTCGATGTCCCGGCGGAAGGAGCGGCGGAAGTCGGCCTCCCCGAACAAGCGCTCCAGCCCGGCAGACAGGGCATCGCCGATGGCGCGGCGCTCGGAGGCGGGAAAGCCTTCCAGGACGAGCTCGTCGATCGCAACCTCCACGCGGACGGATTCCCGCCGCATGCGGCGCAGGTTGGCGAGGCGCCGTTCCCGTCTCATGACCAGCCTCCCAACTCGGCCTCGTTGAGCGGCCGCTCCAGCTTGGAAAACTCGACCCGGGCGGCGCGCTGCAGATGGCTCATGCGCACCGGGCCGCCTGAATCCGCCGCCAGGAAGGCTGCGTACAGGGCGATGTTGCGGATGTTGCCCCCGGGGATGTTCAGGCGGGCCAGCTTGCCCATGTCCAGCCCGGCAGTGGGCGTCTGGGCGGGGAAGACCCGCCGCCAGATCTCGGCCCGCTGCCCGGCGTCCGGGAAGGGGAAATGCACCACGAAGCGGATGCGGCGCATGAAGGCCTGGTCGATGGCCTCCTTCAGGTTGGTGGTCAGGATCGCAAGGCCCCGATAGGCTTCCATGCGCTGCAGCAGGTAGCTGACCTCCACGTTGGCGTAGCGGTCGTGACTGTCCTTGACCTCGCTGCGTTTTCCGAACAGGGCATCGGCCTCGTCGAAAAGCAGGATCGAGCCGCCTTCCTCGGCGGCGTCGAAGACCCGCCGCAGGTTCTTCTCGGTCTCGCCGATGTACTTGCTAACCACCTGGCTCAGATCGATGCGATACAGCTCGAGGCGGAGCTCGTTGGCCAGCACCTCGGCCGCCATGGTCTTTCCGGTGCCGCTCGCGCCCGAGAACAGGGCGCTGATCCCCAGGCCGCGCGTGGAGCGGGCGGCAAAGCCCCAGGTCTCGTACACCTTCATGCGCTGGCGGACGTGCATGCCGATCTCGTGCAGGGTCTGCAGCTGTGCTTCGGGCAGCACCAGGTCATCCCACGTCGCCAGCGGGCGGATGTACTGGGCCAGCTCATTCATGCCGGGCCGGGAGTGGTCGGTGCAGCCCTTCCACAAGGCGTCGGCGAGTGCCTGCGGCGAGTCCGGTGCCTGCTGCAGCGCTTCCGCCGTGACGAGGGAGATGGTGGCCGCGTCCAGGTTGAAGTGCGCCACGATGCCCTCCAGCCGCCCGTTGAGACCGGCGGCCGATTCCACTCCCAGGGCGGCCTGCCACAGCCCGCGCTGCTCGGACATGCTCGGCTTGGAGACCTCGAAGGTGACCACCGGGCGGCGCGCAGCCAGGCGCTCCCGGCCGGAGAGGATCAACGGCGTTGATTGGCCCTCGATCCAGCGACGGACGGCCGGGGCCTGACTCGTTCCCCGGATTCGACCTGCTCGCAATCGAGCAGCAGGGCGTTCCCGCTCAGCAGGGCCTCCCGCTCCCACAGGCGGCGCAGGGATTCCATCTCAACGACATTGGCAGGCACCGCCGCAGCCTGCATGACGTACAGGTTCAGGTTCAGGCGGGCGCTGACCGTCGCGGCAATGGCCCGGTGCGCGGCGGCATCGCTCCCGACCAGCTCAACGACCGGAGGCTGCGCGCCCCAGGCGCTGCGTCCCCAGGCCGCCACAACCTGGCCTGCGACGGCCGCCTGCGAGGGCACCAGCTCCGCCGCCTGGCCCGGCAGCGCGGCAACGTATCCGGTCAGGCGCTCGTCGAGGTGGGTGATGCCGGTCAGGAAGTGCAGGATGCGCTCGTCGATACGCAGCGGACACTGCGTCACGACGCCGCCCGCTCCCAGCTCCACCAGGCGCCAGTGGCGCAGCGGGGCGGAGGGCGCCAGGGCGGTCCAGTGCGCTTCCGGGAGGGCCGCCAGTGCCAGACTGAAGGTCGGCGAGGTCCGGCCGGGGTCGCCGTGCAGGGAAGCCAGCAGCGGACCGAAATGCGTGTCCAGCTCGACCCCGGCGCACAGCAGGAGCAGGTCGCGCTCGAAGTCAGAGAGCTGGAAGAGCCGAACCAGGATCTCCAAGGCGGGCGGTGGCTGAAGCCCTTCGGGCAGAGTTGCGTCCTCGACCGGCACCGCATCCGGAGACCCGCCGGACGCCTCCAAGCGGGCCTCGAGCAACCGGCGTACGCGTCCCAACATGGCTGCCAGGTACTGCTGGTTGGCTTCGGTCCAACTGGCGGGCGAGGCAGGGCTCATGAGATGTCCACCTGGGGGGCGGTGTAGAGCGGGTGGACCGGATCCGGCCCAAGGTCCAGGACGCTTTCGGCCCCGTCCACCTGGACGCGCACCAGGAACTTGGCCGGCGTGGAGATCTTGACGTGGATCGTCAGGCTCGCGAGCGGCGGTCCGGGTGGCAGCGGCGCGGGGGTCAGGTCGTACTGGTAGGCATAGGCCTGCCGGTTCAAGGGCGGGTCGTACTCGTTGAGCAGCAGCAGGACGTGCTGGCCCAGGGCGACCTTGGGCGTGAACTGAATGGTCAGGTCGGTCTCGTACCAAGTGACCCCGTGCGAGTCGGTGGACGAGGTCACCGGAGTGTGAGAGACGCTGATCGCCGGGCGCAGCACCAGGGCGGCGGCGTTGGACTCGAAGCCGCGGTGATCAGTCTCGGGCGTGCCCATGCGCAGGCGCTGGATCACCTGGGCACCATAGACGCCGGCGCGCAGCGTGTCGGGCAGGAAGGGCGGCTCGTCCAGGGTGAAACGCACCTGCAAGTCACTGACGTCGAGCGGGACGACCTCCATCCCGCCCAGGCGCACCACGGTGACCTCGCCGCGCAGCTGCCGGCCGGAGAGCGCCACGATGTTTCCCTTGACGATCGGCTGCCCGGGCAGGAGCGGGTCGCTGAGGCCCGCCTGCGAGAGGACGGCATCGATCTGCGGATTGCGGAAGGTACGCACGTAGACATTGCGGCTGTGCACCGGCAGGGCCGGCTCGGCGCTCTCCTGCCCGTCGATGAACACGGCCGAGGCCTGGTAGGCCAGTGACAGGCTGTAGGGGATCTGGAAGAAGACCGACCATAATTTGGAGAGCTCCTCCAGCCCGAGCGATTGGAGGTAGAGCTTGACCGTCTCGACCTCGGAGAGCAGGTTGGCGGGGTAGCTGGGGTAGGCCGACAGGACGGTCTGCTGGGCGAGCTTGACCCGGTCACGCGACAGCAGGGACTCGGAGTTCATCACACGCAGCACGCTGCCGAGCACCATCTGCGGCTCGAAGTTGTTCTCGTCGCCGTAGAAGGTCAGCAGGTAGCTCAGGTCGTAGGCCGAGCGGGTCGGCCGGATGACGGTCCCGTCGCTGCGCCGGCTGGGGTTGTCCTCGTTGCGCAGGGAGGGGTTCGGGGCGATCCCGTACAGGTAGACGTTGACCCCGCTGGACGGCAGGCCGCCGGGCTGGCCCATGTTGGTCAGCGGCGTCGGGCGCACGCGGGTGGCGGTCGCGCCGCTGACGCCGCACTGGCTGACGGCTTCGTCGAGCAGCGAACGGAAGGCTTCCGTGACCGTGGCGATCGAGACGAAGTTGCTCATCGTTTCCCCTCGTTGCGCTGGCGTAGATACTCATCCAGGGTCAGCTTGGGGCGCGGCGTAGCCGGCGTCCGGGCAGGAGGCTGGGGCGGCTGGGTTGCCGTCCGCACTTCGATCCGGCCGATGCGGATGTGCACCGTAGGCGGCTGGAAGGCAGGCTCGATCCCCTCGGATGCGTCCGAAAGGAAGGCCGGAGGCCGACGCTCCGCCAGGCCGGACGGATTCCCGGGCCGCGCGAAAGCCGCCGGACGGATGGGTTCGAGGTGGTCGGGTTGAATCCGGGTCCCATCCGGACCCGCGGCCGGGACGGTGGAGGCGGCGACCCTTCCGCGCTCCGGGTCCGCTCCCCGGTCGCCCGCCTCCAGGGCAGGCAACGGGCTCAAGTCCGGCGTCCGATCAGCGGCATTCCCAGGCTCACGGGCACGAAGTAACCCTGCATCTCCAATCCGCCGATCGAAGCGGTCGTCACCGGCCGGTCGGCCAGGATGGCCGGATTCATTTTCCAGATCTAAGCTCCCATTGGACTGGGCAAACATCCCGGGTTCCGGCGCCATGCGCGCCTCAAAAGCCGGTTGCCGCTCACCCGCCTCGGCTGAGGTGAAAGCCGGCGCGGGCGCATGCGCCTCATCCAAAGGTCGCTCCGAAAGCCGATCAACCGGCTGGCTCTCGACCGGACGATCGATCCCGGTAAAATCCGGCGGCAAGGCATGCGCGCCGGCCGGCACCTCGAACAAGGACGGCAGGCGCGGGCGCAGGATCTCCCCCGGCTGCAACCCGGCGGGGGATGACGCGCTGCGCAGGATGAGGCGATCGAGAAATCCGGTCATACGCCGATCAATTCCAGGTAACGCTGGCGCCGCCAGGGGCTCAGCGCCAGAATCTCGGCCTCGCGCCAACCGTAGGCGGAGGCCAGAATGTGGACCTCGCGCATCAAACGGGCCGCCCAGGCGCTGATCTCGGACCAGAAGAAGGATACGATGTCGAAAAGCACTTTCCACTGGTGCCCGCAGGCCGGGCAGGTCGCCGCCAGGGCCAGGTCGGCCAGCGACTCGGCCTGTCCCATGCACTCGCTCAGGGCGGACAGGATGTCGTCCGGCAGCTCGCCCGCCGGGATGGTCTTCTTCCCGCGCCGGACCTTGAGCACACAGGCCTCCAACAACTGCTGGCGCGCCAGCCCAGGATCGTCCAGACGGGTGACCAGGCGCAGGTCGGCGCTGGTGGGCAGACGGTAGGTGACCTCGTACGGGGCGAGGGTGAAGGCGGCTTCCGTGCTTCCGGCTTCGGCGCTCCCCGGCTCGGGCAACGCCTGGCGGTCTCCTTGCAGGTCGCGGGCGTCGAGAGCCAGCTCCAGGCGCTCGCCACAGGACGGGCAGGCGGCCAGCCCATTGAGCTGCGGCCCAAAGGTCAGGAGGCGCAGCTGCAGCAGGCAGGCATCCCGCCGGCCGATAGTAAGATGCGCCAGCGTCTCAGCCGAGGTGCGCGGATAGGCGGCAGCCAGGAGGATCAGGGCCTGCTCGACCGGGGACCGGTCTGCGCCGCGCTCCCAGACCTCCAGGAGGCCGGAAGCCGAAAGGGGCTGCATGGGGATCAGTTCGCCGGGATGGTAAAGCTGGGTTCGGTCGGCTCGCTGACCTGCTCGTCCCGCTCCCAGCCCTCGTTCTCCAGCTTGATGTGCTGGATGGCGACGGCGTTGGCGTTGGCGTCCAGGTCGGGCATGGCCTGGTATTCCGAGACCCAGCAGCGGTAGACCTTATAGGCAATGGCCAGCTGGCCGGCCTCGTTGTACAGCTCGATGATGAGGTCCTTGCGGAAATCCTTGAGCGAGACCTCCGCACCGAGGCCGGCCCCGTAGTTCCAGACCTTGTTGGCCCACTTCTCGAACTCGGTGTCGTGGGTCACGCCGCGCTCGAGGGTGATGGCATCGAACTCGGTCCGGCCGGGGGATTTGCGTGTCGAGGACGGGTCGCCGCCCTAGCGGTGTTTGACCACCTCGGTGGTCTTCTTGAGGCCGCCGACCTTGCTGATGCCGGCGACATAACGTCCATCCCACTTCACGCGGAACTTGAAATTCTTGTACGGGTCGAAGCGCGTTGGGTTGACGGTGAACTGAGCCATGTCTGTCTCCTTATGCCTGGAGCTGTCCAGCCATCTGCTGGATCTGGATGATCACGAACTCGGCCGGCTTCAGCGGCGCAAAGCCGACCAGGATGTTGACCACGCCCCGGTTGATGTCGTCCTGGGTGGTGGTCTCCTTGTCGCACTTGACGAAATAGGCGTCCCGCGGCGATGCGCCCTGGAAGGCGCCCTGGCGGAACAGGGTGTGCATGAAGGCGCCCACGTTCAGGCGGATCTGGGCCCACAGCGGCTCGTCGTTCGGCTCGAAGACGACCCACTGCGTACCGCGGTACAGGCTCTCCTCGAGGAACAGGGCGAAGCGGCGCACCGGGATGTATTTCCATTCGGAGGCCATCTGGTCGGCGCCTTGCAGGGTGCGTGCGCCCCAGACGACCGTGCCGTAAACGGGGAACAGGCGGATGCAGTTGACGCCCAGCGGGTTGAGGCTGCCGTTCTCCGGGTTGGTCAGGGCGTAGCCGACACCCTGGGCGGCAAGCGAAGCCTCCGTCCCGGCGGGGGCCTTCCAGACTCCGCGTGCGCTGTCGATGCGGGCGTACAGCCCGGCGACCATGCCGCTGGGAGCGGTCAGGCGCAGCTTGCCGCTGTTAAGCGGGTCGGCGATCTGTACCCAGGGGAAGTAGACCGCGGCGTGATCCGACTTGGGCAGGTTCGGCCCGCTGATCAGGGTGACCATCTGGTCGGGAGTGGTGACGCTCGAGGGCGCGTCGACGATCAGGAAGCCGCGCCGCTCGACACAGTAGGAAACGGTGTCGGCCAGGATGCCGGGGTCGCTCACGCCGGGCAGGCAGATGATGTTGAACAGGTCCACGCTCTCGAGGGCGTAAATGCCTTCGCGGTCGGCGCGGCTGCCGATGTAGGTGGCGTAAGCGTTGAGCGAGGTGACCGGTGTCTCGGATCCGCCCGTGAGGAAGTCCGCGGGGCTGACGGGGCTTTCGACCGGGCGGATGGCCGCCGCGCCCTCGACCTCATCCCCACCGCTGAGGGCACCCAGCTTGAGCCGGGAGGACAAGTCGTTCTGTGCACCCGGGTACACCCGCACGTAGGAATTCTCGCCGGCCGGGTTGGCGGTCATCACGATAAGCTGGTTGCCGCCATCCGAGGCACAATTAAAGCTGCCGTAACCGGCATTCGCCCGGACCTTGGTCTGGATGGCAGTGCAAAGCGCGGTCAGCCTGGCGATGTTACTGCCTCCGGAAGCGTCCGACTGTGCCACCTGGACGGTGACCGGCGCCAGGCCGTTGATCGAGACCTGGAACTGGTTGTGGAAGGTGTCGTCGATCAGCGCCGAAACGTCGACCAACGTGCCGGAGCCGTCGCCCGTGTCGGTCAGGTAGGCACTGGTGCTCGAGCCGGTCGGGAGGGCGGCGAGCATCGGCGCGGTGGCGAGGCGCGTCACTTTGACCAGGTTCGAGGAGCCGTTGACCACTGCTTCCACGTAGCGCGGGTTGTAGCTGTTCATCGACAGGTTGAGGAACGATTCGGTGCTTACGTCCAGCGGGTTGTCGGGGTTGGTGAAGCTGAAGATCAGGTTGAACGAGTTGTCCGACCCGCCATAGCTGACGCGCACCTTGATGTAATTGCCCGAATCGCCCCCATTCAAGGCTTTTACTTCGAGCACATTGGCCGGTGCCGAATCAAGCAAGATGGCCGAGGCAGTGGTGTACGAGCCGGCCAAACGGACCACCCAGGCCTCGCTGCCGCCGTTGATGAAAAACTGGCGCACGGCATAGCTCATCTCCGAGTTGGCGGAGAGGCCGCCGAAGTTACGCTCGAAGTCGCTGTAGCTCAGAAGATGGGTGGCCTTGTTGATCGGCCCGCGCTTCGCCGTCCCGACGAAAGCCGTGACCGACGTGCTGACCCCGGTGATGGTGTGAACGCCGCTGGCAAGCTCCTCGATGTAGACGCCCGGGTAAGTAGGTGTAACAGGCATGGCAAACCTCCTTCGAATTTCACTCAGGAATGGTCTCTGCCTCCCCCGCTGTTCGGGGTGAGGCGAGTCTGGATAAATTCGGGGATCTCGTGCAAACTCTGTATATATCGTCGCTCACCGCTGGACACATCCGTGATATGTCCATGCCAGAGCAAACGCTGCGTCTCGGCCTTCGTCTCCTCCAGCCAGATGCGGACAACAAAGGAGTAGATGACGGACTGTTCATCGATCTCGTCCGTGGGATGTTTTGGCAAGCGTACACTCCTACCCACAGTATTCGAAAACTGGAGGTCTCACCATTATGAAAACCGGACGTCTTTGCGCGCGTCTCTCCCGCGTCTCCCCGGCGTCTCCGGGATTAAAATAAAATAAGACTGTGCCAAAGGTCTTGGCACAGTCTTCGGATCTAGCGGGAGCTTTCACTGCCCGGGTTGAAGTCCTTTTTTGATCAGACTGGTTTCCGCCTGTAACTGGGAGGGAAT
Source organism: uncultured Chloroflexia bacterium (assembly GCA_963739255.1). Lineage (GTDB taxonomy): Bacteria > Chloroflexota > Anaerolineae > Anaerolineales > Villigracilaceae > UBA877. The sequence continues at coordinate 72,935 of CAVTZT010000007.1, read as the reverse complement.
ATTCAGCAAGGTATCGGCGAATTCGTCCAGACGCGATGCAGGCTCCTCCACTGCCGGGTCGCTGATCTTCCGACCAACCTTCCCCGCCGGGTATTTGGAACGATGGAAGTGTTCGGTCTTGATTTGTTCGTAGAGCAGGACGGTGCGCTCGGAGGGCTCCACATCAAGCTCCTCCTTTAGAGCTACGGCACAACGCTGGTACTGGCGCAAAGCCCCGGTGCGATCGCCCGCCAGGAAGTAGAGGCGCATCATCTGGCGGTGGGCACGCTCGTAAGCCCGGTCGTGACGCAATAATTTTTCTCCGAAGACCAGGCCGATTTCACACTTCCGGTGGATTTCGCAGTATTGAACAAGTTTATTCAAAAGCAACAGGTAGATCGCCTGGAAACGCTCGCGCTCGGATATGCACCACTCCTGATACCAACCCTCCAGCAAATCGCCCTGGTAGAGGTCGACCGCCTGTTGCAGGGAAAGGAAATCCTCTTCGTTCAATTCCCGGGCGTGTTTGTTATTAAAATCTGGCATGGATACGTTCAAACTCGGCGGTATCCAGCCACCAATCGCCGTCGGGGTTGAGCTGGATCCAATCCATCTCGACAAGCACATTAGGAACTCCCGGGACGTGTCGATCGTCCAGGGCTGACTTAAGTTTCCAGAGCGTCTGGCGCAGGTTCTTTTTGGATTTTTCCGGGGGCAGGTTTTCCCACAGTAACTCGGCGAGCGTCTCGCGTGGCTGCGGGCGTTCCCAATGAACCAGGAGGTAGCTTAACAATTCCTGGACTTTTCTAGCTTCCATCCCCGCGATTTGCTGCCGATTATCACGTTCCACCTTAAATCTTCCAAAGAGGGTCGCTTTGAGTCCCGACATAATAAAACCGCCTTTGGCCTACCTATGTGTCCCAAATCGTCCAGGAGATACGGATAATGCGAGTGATTATATCCCAATTGTCGTCTTATGTCTAGTTTTATTCATGAATGGCCCTTGACTTCGTTATGATGAAAGCTTGATGGTCGACACTAAGGCGACATCCGGCTTATCGCAGGTTCATGCCTTCCCATAAAATCAGATTGCTTTTTGACGCACCTCACTGCTTTAACATTTTAAGTTCTTGTGCGGTGCTGTGTCAGCAGTTGTCACAATAGTCTCGTTGATTACCGAGCGCTGTTTTGCCATCCTCATATCGCTTGGTCATGTCATGAAACAAGGGGGTTTACAATTTGAAAGTCAATAATAAATTGCCCCGAAAGATTACTTAAAGAAACCATGCCCCATCCGGTAAAGATGGGGCATGGATTGTAAATACCAAATCTGTCAATGAGACAAGATCTCAATCGCATCGATATCCACTAATGTCCCTCTGTCGCACACCAACTTAATTGAATGCCTCCCGTAAGTAAGCAACTCACTCGTCCAGCTCTGCTGCCATTGCAGACTTGAGTTGTACTCATTCAGCGAGTCCACTTTCTCACCATCTAAATAAATGTCCATCTTCCCATGATCTGGGTTCCCAGTATAGGTCAGGATAAACTTCGCGCCGATGAATGTGAACCTTGCAAAGTCCCCCTCCACCGTCGTGTAGTGGACCGTATCATCGTACGGACCGCTGGTCGAATAGTTCACCCAACTCCCGGCGTAATGCCAAGCACTGGAATTATCATCATACTTCCCCGCCGGCTGCGGAATTGAGGTATCGGATGGGGTGGGGGTGTAGGTCGGTGTAAACGACGGCGTTGGGGTGTAGGTCGGCGTAGCGGTGGGCATTGGCGTATCCGACGGTGTGGGGGTCAAAGTAGGCGTGTCGGTCGGCACCGGGGTATCAGACGGAATATCGGTATAGGTAGGTGTCTCCGTCGGGATCGGCGTGTAGGTGGGTGTGTCGGTCGGGATCAGCGTGTAAGTGGGTGTATCAGTTGGAACCGGAGTGTCCGACGGAATATCGGTGTAGGTGGGTGTCTCCGTCGGGATCAGCGTAAAGGTGGGCGTATCGGTCGGCACCGGGGTATCAGACGGAACATCGGTGTAGGTGGGCGTATCCGACGGTATCAGCGTATAAGTGGGCGTATCGGTCGGCACCGGGGTATCAGACGGAACATCGGTGTAGGTGGGCGTATCCGACGGTATCAGCGTATAAGTGGGCGTGTCGGTTGGCACCGGAGTATCAGACGGGATGTCGGTATAAGTGGGTGTGTCGGTCGGCACCGGAGTATCAGACGGAACATCGGTGTAGGTAGGCGTATCCGACGGTATCAGCGTATAAGTGGGCGTGTCGGTCGGAACTGGAGTGTCCGACGGGATAGGCGTGTAGGTGGGTGTGTCGGTCGGTGTCAGCGTGTAAGTGGGCGTGTCAGTCGGAACTGGAGTGTCCGACGGGATAGGCGTGTAGGTGGGCGTATCGGTCGGCACCGGAGTATCAGATGGAACATCGGTGTAGGTGGGCGTATCCGACGGTATCAGCGTATAAGTGGGCGTGTCGGTCGGCACCGGAGTATCAGACGGAACATCGGTGTAGGTAGGCGTATTCGACGGTATCAGCGTATAAGTGGGCGTGTCGGTCGGCACCGGAGTATCAGACGGAACATCGGTGTAGGTAGGCGTATTCGACGGTATCAGCGTATAAGTGGGCGTGTCGGTCGGGATCGGAGTATAGGTGGGCGTTTCGGTCGGCACCGGCGTATCAGTTGGGATCGTGGTATAAGTCGGCGTGTCGGTCGGCACCGGAGTATCAGACGGAACATCGGTGTAGGTAGGCGTATCCGACGGTGCCAGCGTGTAAGTGGGCGTGTCAGTCGGAACTGGAGTGTCCGACGGGATCGGCGTGTATGTGGGCGTGTCGGTCGGCACCGGGGTGTCAGACGGGACATCGGTGTAGGTGGGCGTGTCCGACGGGATCAGCGTGTAAGTGGGCGTATCGGTCGGCACCGGGGTGTCAGACGGAATATCGGTGTAGGTGGGCGTGTCCGACGGGATCATCGTGTAAGTAGGCGTATCAGTCGGCACCGGGGTATCCGACGGGATGTCGGTGTAGGTGGGCGTGTCCGACGGACAGCGTGTAAGTAGGCGTATCAGTCGGCACCGGGGTATTGGACAGGAGTGTAGGTGTACGTCGGCGTATTGGATGGTGTGTAGGTGTAAGTAGCCGTGTTGGTCGTCGTCGGCGTATTAGACGGGGTGTAGGTGTAAGTGGCCGTGTTAGTGCTCGTCGGTGTATTTGTCAGAGTGTAGGTGTACGTCGGCGTATTGGATGGGGTGTAAGTGTAAGTAGCCGTGCTGGTGCTCGTCGGCGTATTCGTCGGGGTGGAGGTGGACGCATCCGACGACCCATACACCTGGATCGCATCGATGTCCACGATCCCACTACCCGCACTCACCAATTTCAGCATGTGCGTCCCATCGCTGAGCGCCCCACTCGTCCAACCCTGCTGCCATAGCCAGCTGGAAACGTTAGCATATTCATTCAGCGTGGCGACCTTCACCCCATCAATATAGATGTCCATCTTGCCACGGTCTACATACGCCGAATAGCTCAGCGTGATCTTCGTGCCGCTGAACGGGAAGCTCGCATAGTCCCCCGCCACCGACGTGTAGTGCAGCGTCCCATTGTACGGACCAGTCCCACTGTACAGCACCCAGCTCCCCAGGTAATCCCAGGCACTGTAACCATCATCGTACTTCCCCACCGGCTGCGGCGTCGGCGGATCATACACCTGGAGCGCATCGATGTCCACGATCCCCCCACCCGCACTCACCAACTTCAGCGTGTGCGTCCCGTAGGTGAGCGCCCCAACCGTCCAGCTTTGCTGCCACTGGTGGCTGGCAACGTTAGCGTACTCGTTCAGCGTATACACCTTCACCCCATCAAGATAGATGTCCATCTTGCCGCGGTCCACATACGCCGAATAACTCAATGTAATCTTCGTACCGTTGAACGTGAAGCTCGCAGAGTCCCCCGTCACTGACGTGTAGTGTACCGTCCCATTGTACGGACCACTCCCACTGAACAGCACCCAACTCCCCGTGTACTTCCATCCACTGTCCGTATCATCATACTTCCCCGCTGTCTGGGATGTCGACGCAGTAGATGGAGTGTAGGTGGGGGTGGGCGTGTTGGTCGATGTCGGCGTATTGGACGGGGTGTAGGTGTACGTCGGTGTATTTGTCAGAGTGTAGGTGGACGTCGGCGTATTGGATGGGGTGTAGGTATAAGTGGCTGTTTTGGTCGGCGTCGGCGTATTGGATGGGGTGTAGGTGTAAGTGGCCGTGTTGGTGCTGTCGGTGTATTTGTCAGAGTGTAGGTGTACGTCGGCGTATTGGACGGGGTGTAAGTGTAAGTAGCCGTGTTGGTGCTCGTCGGCGTATTCGTCGGGGTGGAGGTGGACGCATCCGACGACCCATTCACCTGGATCGCATCGATGTCCACGATCCCACTACCCGCACTCACCAACTTCAGCATGTGCGTCCCATCGCTGAGCGCTCCACTCGTCCAACCCTGCTGCCATAGCCGGCTGGTAACGTTAGCGTACTCATTCAGCGTGGCTACCTTCACCCCATCAATATAGATGTCCATCTTGCCACGGTCTACATACGCCGAATAGCTCAACGTGATCTTCGTGCCGCTGAACGGGAAGCTCGCATAGTCCCCCGCCACCGACGTGTAGTGCAGCGTCCCATTGTACGGACCAGTCCCACTGTACAGCACCCAGCTCCCCAGGTAATCCCAGGCACTGTGGCCATCATCGTATTTCCCCACAGGCTGCGGCATCGGCGGATCATACACCTGGATCGCATCGATGTCCACGATCCCCCCCCCGCATTCACCAACTTCAGCGTGTGCGTACCGTAGGCGAGCGCCCCAACCGTCCAGCTTTGCTGCCATAGCCGACTGGAAACGTTAGCATACTCATTCAGCGTGGCTACCTTCACGCCATCAAGATAGATGTCCATCTTGCCACGGTCTTTGTACGCCGAATAGCTCAACGTGATCTTCGTGCCGCTGAACGTGAAGCTCGCAGAGTCCCCCGCCACCGTCGTGTAGTGCACTGTCCCGTTGTACGGCCCAGTCCCACTGTACAGCACCCAGCTCCCCGTGTACTTCCATCCACCGTCCGTATCATCATACTTCCCCGTCGTGAAAATCGACTTACCCGTAAAGTCCTGGGACTGGTTGGAGGTCACATTGGTATAAGATTGACTGGAAGGGGTAAAGGTGTAGTTTGTAAGGACCGGAGTGACGGTACCTGACCAACCCGAATCGACGCGGGCGGCATAAAAGCCGTTGGCATTGGTCGTCGTAGTCTGGGGCAGGCCGGTAATCGAAACGCCGCTTATTCCCACCCCGCTGTCATTGCGCACATAACCTGAAATGATCGCCCCAATACCTTCGGCAAAATATTCGTGGTTGTCAGCGTTCCAAATCGCACTGCCCGGGTTGCTGATCGCCAGACTTTGGGCATCGCTTTGCCCATAGACGTAGTCGTCTGTGCCGAAGAAATGGCTCATCTCGTGGATGAGCACCCCGGCTTGCGAGTCGGTGCCGGTCGAGGGAGCTACCCAGTATGCCCCGCACATATAGATATTGTACGGTAAGCTGGGATAAACATACGAATATGTGGATGGATCCGTGCAACTACAGTCAAAATTGATCGAAGCAGTGTCCATCGCACTGCTGATGGAATTAAAATGGTTTTTCACCGTGGTATACCGGCTGGAATTGTACAGGCCGAACCAGGTGGTATATTGTGGATCGAGTATGCCATCGCTCAGGTAAAGCAGCGATCTAGCAGCGTATGTGCTGGCGTTTGTACGTGCGGCAAGCAGTGCGGACTGCTGCGAGGAGCCGCATGAGGTAAAACCGGTGGCGCCGCTCACAGACTGGATCGTAATCGGATGGAGGAACGGAGAAGGACGACCCTCGATGTTTAGATTGAGCGTATTCGAGGTCAGGTGACCAGAATATTGGTACTGCCAGTGATCCACCTGCGCGTACAAGTGCTCCGAAGCGACATCATAGGTGATTGCATAATTACCTGATACCGTGGTGTCATAATAGGCAGATAGATTGACATCACCGGTCAGGCTTTCTCCGGCACCCAGAGTGATGTAATCCTGTTCAGATGGGGCTGGACGTTTGAACACCTTACCAATGTAACTTACAAGCTGGCCGTCACGCGTGACAGTGAATAGTGAATCGTTTTCACCATCAGCGGGTGTTAGCTGCTTGAGTATCTTGATCGAAGCAGTATTGAGGTTGGTGATGGAAACATGCAGGATGACGTCATTGGCTGCGCCAAAGGACATACTATCGGCGCTCAAGCTGACAACCAAACCTGAAGGGCTGGAAGCTTGAGGCGTGCCAGATGTCCCGGTTGGCGCCAGTGTGGGTGTTTCTGTCATCACCCCCTGGGCATAGGCCGCGGGCAGTTTGCCCGCTCCAAAAATGAGGAATACCAGCCCTAATAGCAGGAGAAAATACAGGGTCTTGCGGATAAAGCTCTGAGTCGAATTACGCATTTTCCTTCCGCATTAATATCAGAAGGGAATAAGTCCAAAGTGGCGCGAAACGATGCCCACGCAGTAAAACACCAACTATATTATAAAGAAAACCGTGGGATAAACTATTTCAGATTCATTGCCGATTTAAATCGCCTTTTTTGATCGAATATTTCCTTCTATGCTCCCCCCTTGCCATGCGAATAGCGATCCAGAACAGCCACATGCCAACTCCGAGCAATAAAAATCCCGTACATACTGCCCAGGGGATGATGGATTTTAGCGCTCACCCCGGATGGAGTGCTCGTGGGCGTAAAATTGGCAAAACCCGAAACCCCCGCGGTACTGGTTTCGGTCTGAGTGATCGGTGCAGCAGTAGTCGTTTGGTAGGATGTTATTATTGCCGTCCAAGTAGAAGTGAAGGTGGAAGTCGCGAACACGGGATAAGAAAGTGGAGGAGTGTTAGTTGCGGTAGGAGCCCGATGTGGTCTGGCCAGGCGGATGGCTCTATCCATTTGAATGAGCCCATAGCCGTACAGATTGTCTTTACCAGGGAGGCCCAAATCCAAAGCAGATGATTCGATCTCCCAGGTAATCCTGTCCGGCGAACCGTTTCCGGAAAATCCTCTCAAAATGGCTGCCAAGCCCGAAACATATGGCGCGGCCATGGAGGTCCCGTCTTCATAAGCATAACCACCAAGCGTGGTGGTGTAGATATGTACCGCTGGAGCAACAACGCTGACTTCCGGTCCGTAGTTTGAAGAGATCCAATGGTTGTTTGAACTGTCCACACCACCCACGGCGATCACATGCGCGTAACGAGCGGGATATAAGATAGAACCTGCCCCAGAGTTCCCGGTGGGAGCCACCAGAACCGCTCCCCTGGAGTAAGCATAGTTGACCGCGTTTTCAAGGGTTGCTGAGTAAGCCGGGACACCCAGGCTGAGATTGATGATCTGTGCCCCATGGTCCGCGGCCCAGGTGATCCCGGCAGCCACTGTGGTATCAGAACCAGAACCGGATGCATCCAAGACTTTAACCGGCATGATGAGAGCCCCCCAGGAGACCCCCGCAATACCGATCCCGTTATTACTGGCTGCCGCCGCGATCCCCGCCACCTGTGTTCCATGGCCATTATCAAAAACATTATCATCATCCGCAAAGGGATCACCATTTACAAAATCGTAGCCAGGAACAATCTTGCTGGCCAGGTCCGGGTGCGAGAGATCAACGCCGGTATCCACAATCGCGATAACCACAGAAACGGAACCCGTGGAAAGATCCCAACCCTGGGGTGCGCGGATGGCAAGCAGGCCATACTGGTTCCCCCATTCCGGATCAGCGGGAATGGTATCGGCAATCCGGGCAATGTAATTGGGCTCAGCATAATCCACGCCGGGGCAGACGCTCAGGCGAGCAATCAATTCCAGGACGGTACCAGCCGGCACTTTGAGTACCAATACGTTAAGTTCTTTTATCTCCGCATCCACCCGCCCGTCAATTTCATCCAGGCAGGATTTGATATCAGAGGAGGCCATGGATGAGCTGAGCCGGATCACCACCTCATCCAAAGAGAAGGGACTGCGAATATCTTGAGCAAGTAATGCAATGTTTTTTGTAGGTCCAGCCGTGATTGTGGGGGTTCCCGAACCGGCTGCGGATGTTGGCGACTCGGTCTTTTCCTCAAAGGTAGGCGTGTCTGTAGCGGTCGGGAGAGTCGGCGGTTCATCCGTCGAGGAGGCGGTCGGGGTTTCGGAGAGGAATGTCGGGGTGGGGGATATCTCTGGCGTTGGAACGGAACCTGATGGCTCGCCGATGGGTGTTTCAGAAGGAGAGCCTTCCGTGCTGGTTTCGGTCTCAGTGGGGGTCGGTTCACCGAGGTCAGATGATTGGCCGGATGCCTTGGATAGGCAAACAAACCCAAGGCTCCAGAAAAGCAAAAAGGCGAAGATAAGAGCCAGGAGAAGTCTCACGCTTCGGCAGGGAGAGAAGACGCCGATCATTTTGTGCTACCGGATGTCATTTGAAATATCCGCGTGGCAGTGGCGTCATTGGATGCAAGGTGCTCGACGAGGATTTGTTAATCACCTTATTATATTATTTATCCTTGCATTCCGGTGATTGTGAAATTGGACGCTTTTGTAATTACCATCAACGGTTCCAGGAAAATGTCCTTCTTAACGCAACCCCTCTGATTCGACCATTGATGTTTCGGATGGGGACAGGAAGATCAATAATCCAGACGCCGGTCTGGTTAAAAATTGATTCGCTCTTTTTCGATCACCAACGGGCGGCGGACAGCCAAGGTGTAGATCGAACCGATGTACTCCCCAACGATCCCAAGAAACAATAATTGTATTGACCCCATAAAGAACAATCCGATGATGACGGGGGCAAGGCCAAGGGAAAAATTCTGCCACTCAACCAGCTTGTAAACCAGATAAACGAGGCCGACGAAAAAACTTATTCCGGCCGATAGAAACCCCAGCATGGTAGCCAGCCGCAAAGGAACTTTGGTGTAGCTGGTCACGCCCAGCATGGCCATGTCATAAAGGGTGTAAAAATTATTCTTGCTGATGCCGCGTTTCCGCCTGGGTTGGGTAAACTCGACCCGGGCGGTTTCGAAACCGATGTCGGCAATCAGACCGCGGAAATAAGGGTAGGGATCATCAAACTTACGCAATATTTCTATCACGTGATGATCGTAGAGACCGAAGCCGGTGAAGTTATCGATAAGATCGACGTCAGAGAGAGCCCTGAGCGTTCGATAATAGAGCGAGCGCAGGAAATAAAACAGACCGGATTCCTGGCTGCCGGTTTTGACCCCAATCACCACCTTATATCCTTGCTCCCATTTTTGGATGAACTCAGGAATCCTCTCGGGTGGGTCCTGCAGATCGGACGCCATGACGATGGCGGCATCGCCGGAAGCTTGAAGAAGACCGTAGTAAGGAGAGCGGATGTGTCCGAAATTGCGGGTGTTGATGATCACCTTAACATGCCGATCCGCTTCAGCCAATCTTCGCAGAATAGCAACCGTACCGTCGGTTGAGGCGTTGTCAATATAAATGTGTTCGTATTCATAATCATATCCCACCATCACTTTCTTGATTTCCTCGTAAAGTACCTGAACATTGTCCTCCTCGTTGTAGCAAGGCGTGACGATGCTGATCTTTTTCATAACTAACCTCATAAGCCCCACAAGCTCTTAATTCAATTATTTCGCAGCCTACAGGCCGCGCATAGATAACTGCTTTTTCAAGGTTTCATCGTGGTTGTATAAACTATCCACCATATCGACCATTAATGGATCGTCTTTCTTCCATTCCTTTGCCAAAACCTGATCGTTTAATAATTCCCGACAGGAAAGCTGCCCCTTTTGCAGAGGGATCGCCAAATAGTAATCGTCCGGCGTTATCGTGTGACCAGCAGGGAGGTCATGCTTAGCGTAGACACCACGCACAAGGGAAGTCAAATAATCTATTTCTTTTTGCGGTGGAACTATTTTCTCCGAGCCGGCAGCCCCACACATTTCCTTAGCTTTATGAAAAGCCTGGAACCATTCGGCGATTTGTTCGGGTGTCGAACAATATGCAGAAAAAGGTTTGTTTACGGTTTTGATATCAATGTGACGCTCGAATGTCCGGGCACCTTTAGCATAAGCTATTAACATTGAAGATCGCCAATCGTGGTACTCATGCGTGGAAAACCCAATAATGTGACCCGGGTAACGATGCTTTAAAAAGTCGATTTGGTTCAACTGCAATTCGGCATCTTCGGAGGGATAGATTGAAACACAATGATTGATGGCAAGCGGGATGTTGCGGTTTTCAAAGAAGGTAATCATGTTATCAATATCTTTTAGTGACGTGCCGCCTGTCGAGACAAGAACCGGTTTATGGGCTTTTGCAATTTTTTCCAGGAGAGGCCAATCGGTCACGTCCGAACTGCCAACTTTGATTATTTCAATCCCCAACTCAACACATAATTCAACCGATCTTTCGTCGAATGGAGTAGCCAACCGGACACAATTTGACCGACGGATGGCTTCCACCAGCATCGCAAAATCCTCACGACTTAGGCGTGTGTCTAAAGTTTTTTTGACATATCGAATATCTTTGCGTTTAAGGAACTTTTTGTGTATGAAAGTATCAACATCACGGATCTGCAATTTGATTGCGGCGCGTACATCATTATAGCGAACAACCGTGCCAAATTCTTTGATAATTCGCAATCCGCGTTGAACATCGCCCCAATGATTATTGGCTAACTCCAAGACAAACAGTTCATCAAAAATATCACGATTGATCATAGGAGGTATCCTTTGTTCATACGGTCGATTTAACGGAATTGGGCTAGGTAACTTCGAAATTACATCAGGAAAAGAACTGACCAAATCATCCTCATCTATTGTATCCGAAAAAGTCCCATACCCAAATTCTACTCCTACAAAAGCTATACCATTGACCTTCGCGGCGGTAAGATCATCGTTTGAATCGCCAACGTAAATAGTCTCATTCTTTGGAAGTCTGTATTTGTCGATTAGATAATTGATTTCCTCGGATTTATCAAGGAATCTCGACGGGCGCAAAGTCGGGGCAAACGATCTCCTCAAAAAACGGAAGCAAGCCCAGGTGGGATAGGATCCTGTTTGTTACATCCCTCGGTTTATTTGTCGCAATAAAGAGGAACCGCTCGAGGTTATATAGGTAATCCAGCGTCTCCACAACACCGGGATACACCTTTGACATTTCCCACCCGCTTGTATCGTAAGAGGCGCGGAAAGCTGTCTCCAAAGAATCTAATTCGGTTTCACTGATTGGTTTTAATGTCCGGCTGAACATCTCACGCACAGGAGGGCCGATTTTAAAATCCAATCCCGTGATATCCACCTCCGGCAAGGCTTGCTGGATTGCTTGCTGAAGTGAATAGAGAATACCAGGACGAGTATCAATCAAGGTACCGTCCAAGTCAAAAATAAAACTCATGCCTGATCTTCCCACAATGGTATAAGCATGTTTTGAGATAGCTCTGCCCGATCGAGGAATGGGAACATATCTTCCAGTGGAGCCGAGACAATGCGCCCGTCCGGAAGCTGGCGCGAGCTCTGGCGCGGCTCAAAGCCTTGATCGGCATCGAGGATGACGTCGCACAAGACCGGTCCAGGGGTCCTGAGCGCCTTTTGGATGCCAGGAACAAAATCCTGTACCTCAATTTTAAAGCCTGGATACCGTAGGCCTGCGCCACCGCGACCATATCCGGGAAGGAGACACCCGACGCCGGACTTTCACCCACCGTGCCGCCGAAAAAGCCTTTCTGCGAAGAACGAATGGATAGATAGCCGTTATTATTAAGGACAAATAGCTTCACCGGAAGATTGTTCTGGACGAGAGTCTGGAGTTCCTGGATGTTGAGCTGCAAGCTGCCATCTCCAGCGAGGCAGACCACCCGCTTGCCCTCTCTCGCCACGGCCGCGCCCAATGCAGCCGGCAAGTCATAACCCATTGATGCCGATCCGGAATTGGAGAATAAACGCTGCCCCAATTTGAGCTCGGCAACCTGAAATGGCACGATCGTGGAAGACGCGTTTCCACAAACGATGGCATCATCGTCTGTAAGTTCTTTAAAAAGGACCTCGATAAAGTGATAGGGATTGATCTTCCCGGTAAATTGACGGTGCTTAGGTAATACCGCAGGATAGCGGGCCTGGCATTGCTTACACCAAGCCAGCCAATCTGAGAATTTTTCCGCCTTCCACCCGCCTTGGTCCACCTGCCGGTCCAACTCGAGCAAAAAATCCTTGATGTCCGCCACGATCGGAAAATCCGGTCGGACGGTGGGCCGGGCAAGCTCGGCCGGATCGATGTCGACCCAGATTTTATAAGCCGCACGCGCAAACGATTTAAAGGTATAGCCTGTCTGGCGGACGTTGAGGCGACTGCCCAAAACGAGCAGAAGGTCCGAGTTCTGGACGGCAAAATTGCCCGGCCGGGTGCCGATCGTGCCCGGGCGGCCCACAGAAGACCGGGTCGTCGGAAGCGATCAGGTCGTGCGTCCAGCCGGTCGTGACCGGGACACCAAGTTTATGGACGACCTGGTTGAATAGCTGGACGGCTCCCGCCAGGCGCACGCCCGTCCCCGCCAGAATGACCGGGCGTTCGGCATGCCTGATTTTTTCCAGCGTAACCGCAACATCACGCTCCAGGGCTTGCCTCGCACCGGGTGCCTCGACCGGAGGAGTGTAGCCCTCTAGATTGGTCTCATCCACCTGGCTGGATTGCACGTCGATGGGAATATCCAGCCAGCAGGGACCAGGGCGGCCGCTCCGGGCAAGATACCAGGCTTTTTCAAGATGGAACCGGATTTCCAGCGGCTCGGTGACGGTGATCGCATACTTGGTGATATTGCGCGCCAGTGAAACGATATCCGCTTCCTGATCGCCCAGCTGGCGCAGATCCGGCAGATCGTACGAGCGGATGTAAGTTTCGCGCTTGACCTGGCCGGAGAGAATCAGCATCGGGATCGAATCCGTCCAAGCACCGAAGACGCCGTTCAAGGCATTGATGCCGCCGGGACCGGTGGTGACATTGATGATGCCCGGCGTGCCGGTGATGCGGGCATAGCCCTCTGCAGCCATGGCGCAGGCCTGCTCGTGAAGGTTGAAGATCGTGCGGATGCGAGGGTGAGTACCGATGGCGTAGTTAAGAAACATGGCGCCGCCTCCGGTAAGCATGAACACGTGGCGTACGCCGAAATCAACCAACTTCTGGGCGATATAATCCGAGACTTTCATGATGACGACCCGGAAGACGATGGTACCGCATAGAAAATCGTCTCAAATGAATTGTAAGCATGGCTGCGGAGGTAATAGTTGTACTTAGATCTGATTCGCTTGCGCGATCTGGTTGACCAGGAGGGGAATTTGCCACAGGTGCGCCGGGGCATGATAGGTTGCAATTGCCAGCCCGGGATGGAACTTGGCAAGGATGCTCTGCGCGCCGAGCAGGGCGTCGCATTCTGCTCCTTCTATATCCATCTTGATCAGGGTCGGCGCAAACCTTGGGATCACATCATCGAGGGCAACGCATTGGATAGTTATATCGCCCGATCCGGTCAGAATGCCGGCTTCTCCCTTTTCTGATTCAAATTGGAGCCGCGTCGTAGTGGAATAAACCCCACAAGGCCAAAGGGCAATTTCCTTCACATCGGCAAGACTCCCACTCACGGAGCGAGCGAGGCCGCTGAAATTCTTTGGATCAGGTTCAAAAACAACCGCGGCCTCGATCGGAATGCCCGCCTGAAGGAAGCTGGCAAGCGTATCCCCATCGAACGCTCCGCAGTCCACCAGCCGGAGAGGGGCTTCCCATGCTGGAATATCCTTCGGAAAGTATTGACACCCGGTATCCGGAGGGGGGAGAATGGAGAAATCCCCGGTGATGCGAAAACGGAGGATCGCAGAAAACAAATCCCGGCTGAGGCGATCCGCGAAAATCTGATAGGCCGACTCAAGGATGGTTTCCATGGTTTGATAATATATGCGCGCCGTCAACCAATAGCGGATGCCGAGTTCTGTGCTAAAAAAATCGTATATGTCGACCATTGAAAAGATATTGTGATAACCCAATTGGAAAAGTTTTTCAAGGAGCGGCGGCATGTTCACTTCCCGGTTGTGGATCGCCAAAATAATCCTGGCACGATCCCTGGTTTCCGTCGAGAGCTGCGGATCGTCGGGCTGGAAAACCGGAACTTGGTCCAGGAGCGGAATTTCCCGCGGACGATGGTCCATGAAGCCGGATATCATCAGCCCATGACTGGTTAAAACACGATAAACATCCCTGGCAACGGTACCGGTTCCGTATACAAAAATCTTTACCCCTTTCTCGCGCCAAAATGGCGATTGGATGTAGTCGGGAATTCGCTGGATAGTCTCCGTCAGAAGTGAATCCATGCAATCCTACCAACTGAACTGTTTTGATTTCCACTCATCTAGTCTTTGAGATTCTCAGTGGCAATCTTTTTATTAATCACATTATTAGGAATAAAAACTGGTCGCTTATACTTGATCAGGCGATTATTCTACTCCAGAAAAGTTATCCGCCGCGCTCTGATTCCGTGACCCCTGATTGGATGATGGAGGAGCTGCCATCAGGCAGTCCTTGCGGGATTTGGATCTTCTGAATGAAACCATTAATCAAAATGGCCAAAGTTATAACGGCCATGATCAATATGTTCAAGAAAGTCGAAAGACTGACATCGTGCATAGACCCGGCATCGGATATCAAATTGGGGAAATAATAATAGTCCTTGGGAATTAACAGCATGGCAAACGCCAATAGATAAAGGATGTCAAACCTGGAAGAGTGTTCCGTATTGATAAATAGATAAATTGGAATAAAGATATGGAGCAGCTTGTAATCTGCCGAAATATGAGGCAGGAGCAGCATGGCAAAGATCAGCAATGCAAATCTTTTCCATATTTCTTTTTCAATAAATACCACAGAAAGGACGATCAAAATGCCCAAGGCACCTGCTAAAATTAAATAACAGGTGAGAAAAAGGCTGTTCTTTACTCCCTGGAATAACCCGGTCGAATAAGAAAGTATTTTGATAAATGTGAGTAAAGAAACTCCCCTTTGGACCATGTTGCTCGACAACGAAGTAAATTGGGAAAACAACGAGTTAGCTCCAATATTAGAGCCCTGCATTAGAAATGCCAAATTGGGTAAAATGCCTCCCCTGAAGCATAGAAGGCTGATGAGAGTAATAGCTGCCGTGGAGGCAATACAAATTAATAATTCTCGAACTCTCTTTTCCGGAATAAACAGGACCAATAAAATTGCCGGATATAATTTCATTGAAATTGCGAAGGATAAAAATAAAGCGCTCGTAAAATATCTTTTCTTAGTAAAGAAATACATAAAAGCTAGCAAAAAAATGAATACCAGGCTCTCGAAATTGCCTCGATCAGTCGCGATCAAAAATGGATAAGAAAGGAATGTAAGTATAAACACAGGGGTAGCACTCGTCAGCCAATTGTCAACCCACAAATGCGTGACACTTAATAACAAGAAGAAAATGACAATCAAAAAAGAATAAATAATATACGCTTCTGGGATCAGAGAAAATAGATATCCCAGCAAAGCGAGGAAGGGATATTGTGCACTTTTGTACTCGAGATAGGGGCTCAATGTATGTCCATCTCTGACCACATCATAAAAATCGCTGGAATGGACACCCGGCCGGAAGAGAAAAGTGTTGGCCGGATATGGCTCTGAATAATAGTAGCCGAGATAATAATGGTAACCGACTGCGAGTTCAAATCCGATCAAGACGCATAAAGAAAGGATTTGGATTTTTTTTATTCGATCCAGATGCAATAAAACTTCGATCATAGATTGAATTCGGAAAAGGTATGTATTAAAAAAAGACAACATTCTTTTCATCTTTCCTAAGGAATGCGAAAAGTATTTTCGCAAGTTTTGAATTCATTGTCAAGGTCCAACAGTCGTCGTGTTCTCGAAAAATATGGCATTAATTGGAATTGAACTGACCCGTTGGAATTTCTCTATATTGACTTTTTTCTAAATCCGCTTCCAGACGGCGACCATCGAACGACCGAACCGGTAATTCGAGGATTTATCTAGTAAGCGAGAGAGAGGACCATTAATCGGTTCCAGAATAAAATCTGCATTTCGTTCGGCAAAGATTGCCTCAACACCAACTTATTCGCCAGGGAGGGAAGCAAGCCTAACACGTCCAATGAAATTAAACTATGGAGCCTGCAACCAACCGGCGTTAAGTCACCTAAAGATTTTCTGCTGTATCGCCTATAGTGACCGATGGCGTGATCGAAAGGGCTAAAAAGGAAATCGTGAGCTGGTGCCATCACGATTAAATTACCTCCCGACCCGAGATGCTTCGCAGCCGTCTCCAATTCCTTACAATCGTCTTCAATATGTTCCAATACATCGATATAGAGGATTGCGTCATATTTTTCATCGCAGGCCAGGTCCTGGATCACCCCTGCTCGACTTTTACAGCATTCAGGTAGCAATCCCGAGGCGATCATGAAATCGATATAAACTCGAAAATTGGGGTCTGGCTCCAGGCAGATCCATTTTGATTCTCTTCCTGAACACAGAATCCTCGCCGTTGCTCCAATTCCTGCTCCCACCTCTAATACGGTGGTACCAAGGTATGGGGCAATCACTGATTTAAAATATTCCTTCCACTTTACAGCCTTGGCGAAAATAAATAATTCTTTACCAATATAATTCTTATCAGGCATGGGCTCACATCTTCTCGATCGAGCTGACAAAATCAAGATAATCCCGCGCCGGAATGAACAATCTCATGCTGCGATAGTTCAGGATGCTAAAGGATAAAATCACGAGGAAAATAATTGCCTGGAAGGTAATCATCATCAATCCAAAGGTTACATTCGTCGCCCAACCGGGAATTGCCAACGGGGTTAGGAATTTCACGCATAACAAAACAACAAATCCAATTACTCCAGCAATAATAATCAGGAATGATGCGAGCATCAAACGAATCGTTAGAACGTCTATAAAAACAGAGATGGCAGACAGACCGTGTATCGCCAAGGAGGTGAAACTCATGTGTGATTTACCTGCATACCGCGTCCCCTTGGAAGTGGGGATAACCCGCCAGGTGATTCTCGAATGTAAAATGCCCGCAGCGTAATGATTCCATATTTCGGAAGAATGTGCTACTCGACCAAGCAGATCACCAGGTATAGAGGAAAAATTACCGAATGAAATCGTTACACCGGTTAGTAAACGGAAAAGGGTTTTATACGTCCAATAAAATACGCGAAACCCAAGTGAGTCGGAGCGCAACTTGCGTTGGGCGAAAATTATTTCAGAGGGATGCAGGATCTGTTCATGGACCAGATTAATCACATCGGCTATTCGATCTTCGCCATCAGAATCCATCACAATAACCTGCTTGTAAGAGCTGTTTGCATGTGCGTACGCTAGACCAATGGCAATTGCCCGCTGGTGGCCGATGTTTCGCGTGAGATGGAGAATGTCGAAGCTCTTTATTCGCGAAAAATTTTCTTTTGGAAACAACCGTTTGGGACAGGGTTGGCTTGAGCCATCATCAACCGCCAGTACATCCACACCCAGATCCTCGCTGCTTAAAAATTCTCCAGATCCTCGAGAAGTTGCGCAAGGGAATCCCAATCATTGAAAACCGGGGTAATAATGAGAATGTCATTGTGCATCGATAATTCTCGCCTTTTCACGTTGTTTGGTCTTCCGATGGATCAGGATGCTTTAACTCGTTCCGGACCGCTCTTCGCAGCTGCGCGTGCAAGATGATTTTTCCGTAGGCCGGTTCCAATAATCACCGCTAAAAGAATAATCATCAGAACAGGGTTCAAAAAAACGGAAAGATTGGCCTCTGGATACGCTGGCAAGTGATAATAGTCTTTAGGGATCAACAAGAGGCTTAGAAGGATCAAGTAAAGCAAATCCCAAGGTTCATGCTCTGATATCGTTGATAAAGAAAAACAAAACAATGAATAGGTGTAATAATTTATAATCTCCGGAGACTTGGGGAAACAAATTATGAAAGCAGATCAAGATGGCCACTTTTTTCCAGAAACTCTTCTCCACAAAATCAATATAGGCAAATAAGGCAAGAAGAACAAACAAGCGCGAAAATATAATAGTATGGCGTTGAGCGGATAAGGAAAGCATCTGCAACCGGGTTTTTGATAAGACCCGGATAAAATAGATAAACGATGAATTTGATTGCACCAGCCAGGCTGTTACCGAACGCAAAACCGTGATTTTGGACGAAATAATAAATAATATATTGGTTTATATTTGCCAAATTGCCTCGAAGATTTACGAGTAACCCGCCGGGAAAACTAGCATAACTGGCGAGGGTCAGAAAAAGTGAAAGCCCGGCTGCCATGAAAAACTCTTTATACTTTTTGTCCGCTAAAAACAATAAAGCAAGGACGGCTGGATACACCTTTAATGCGACGGCAAGCCCCAGAAAAATTGATGCAACCAATGAATTTTTATTATATATATTGAAATATATGTAAAGGCAGGCAAAAACCACGATCTCAGAATTAGCCCGATCAATTGAAAACAGAAAGGGATAGGATAACAACCCTAATAATTAGTACGTTCTTTGCAGTTTCAATTTGATCGGGGGTTTTTAGATTTTTCCAACATATATAAATAAAAAAGATCACAAATGATAGCAAGTATATTGTCGTCATCAGATTGAGAGGACCGAAACTGAACAGCCACACAAATCTGTAGAGAAATGGAAAATTAGACCAACCCCGGACGATGGCATAAGGATTTTGAGAAATTAGAACCAGTTTGATAAAGTCCATCCACCTATCGCCAGGTAAAAATAAAAAAGTATTGTAAGGGTAACCCTTGCCTTTATAAACCCCTTGGATATAATGATAAACGATAGAGAGAATAAACCCTAAAAGGATAATAAAACCAGAGATGGCAATTTTTTTCTCGCGATCGACTTAAATCATTTCGATTGTCCTAAGCTTTGGATTGTTCGCGCGAGGGCATCCGAGAATGAAACAAGAGGAGTCAAACCTAATTCCATCTTCGCCCTGGATGTGGACGGAATATAACGTTCCACTGCTCGCTGCGGATCAGGCACTCTTTGAATAACTGTTTTTAGCTTAAAGCGCTCCGCCACACGTTGGGCAATATCTGCGATGGATAATCCCAACTCGCTGCCAACATTATACGGCCGGCAGGATTGACCCCTGACGAGGATCGTCCAAAGCCAGATGGCCAGGTCGGCGGCATAAAGATACGACCGATAAGGTGTCCCGTCACCTTTAACTACGATCGGGCCGCCATTCAACCCGTCCCGGATGAAGTTCCCGATGGCGAAGTGGATATCCAAAGGCAAATAGGGCCCGACAAAGGCAAAGCCGCGGGCGATCTTGACTTCAAAGCCCTCCTGCTTCGAAACCAGCGTGCACAAGGTTTCAGCGGCGCGCTTGCCCTCCCCGTAAGCCGAGCCGGGGTCGGTCGGGTCGGGAGCACCGGGATAATCTTCGGGGATGTGGGTCATCTCCGGCGGCTGCCGGCCGTAGACCGCCCCCGAGCTGGTGAACAAAAGCTTTTGGGCGCGGCACTGCCCGGCAAACTCCAGCGTGTGGCGGGTCCCCTCGACGATGGTTTCGAACATGGTCAACGGTGCTTCGGCGTTCAGCCGGGCGCTGGATTCCGTGGCAGCATGAATGACGTGCGTAAATGACCCCCGGGGATACTCGAAGCTGCGCACGTCCCCGCCATGAAAGCGGATCGCCGGGTTGGCCGCCAGGTGGGGGGCCTTCTTTCGAAACCTCTCCAGATCCCGGGTCAGGACCAGAGCCGAGGCGTTCAGACCAAGCCGATCATTGGCCCAGGCAAAACTTTCCAAAAGCCAACAGCCGAAGAAGCCGGTACCCCCGGTGATGAATATGCGCTCGCCGCGCAGTTCCTCCCAAAGGTCTTGGGTATGCTCCAGGATGTGATCGAGGTCGGCCGCCAGGCGGTTCTCAGTCATCCTCACTCCCAAGCGTCGATCCTGACTCGACCGGGTTCCACCCCACGCTCCATCAACCCTCCCCGGAGAGCCTGCAGCATTTCCGGGGGTCCGGAGAGATAATAGGGAACCGCCAACGGATCGGGTAGTATGTTCCAGACCTCCGCCAGGTCGATGCGCCCGGGCAGACAGCCGCTCCCCTCCGCTTCCTGCTCGGCGAAATAGCGCACCTCCAAAGCCGGGCAGCGCTGCACGGCGGCTTCCAGCAGCGGACGGTAAATCAGCAAGCTCGGCAGCCGCACCCCATAAAACAGGTGGACTGGATGCATGTGGTCCGCCGTCAGTGCGGAGAGGAAAGCGGTGAAGGCTGTCACGCCCGTCCCGCCGGCAAGCAGGCACACCTCGCCGTCGTCGCTCAAGGTGAACTCGCCGTATGGCATTTTGACCCACACCTGGACCCCGGGACGAAGCTCCGTCTCCATCCTTCCGGTAAACTGACCCTTGACTGCGTAGGTGATGCGCAGGAGTTTCCGCTCGGACGGAGGGCTGGCGATCGAAAAGACGCGCGAGTCCGGCCAGAAATCACCAGGCATGTATTCATCCAGCGCCAGATGCAAGAACTGTCCTGCCAGAAACCGAGGTGCTGGCGTCGCGGGTTTCATCAGAACACTGTAGACCCGTTCGCCATGATCGATCACCTCCGTGACCCTGCAGGGCAGTTTCTGCGGCATCAAGCAGCCCGTTCTCCGGCCATAAAGCGGGCGAAAACCGATTCGACGTAATCCAACTGACGGTCGTCGATCCCCGGATACACGCCGATAAAAAACGTGCGCTCCGTAATGATGTCCGTATTGGTCAGGTCGCCCACCACGCGATGGCGGATGTCGCTGTAGGCCGGCTGGCGCAGAAGGTTGCCGCTGAACAGGTTGCGGGTCTCCACGCGGTTGGCTTCCAGGAAACGGGTCAGCTCGTTGCGCGAAAACCCGGCCTGCTCCTGTACGGTGACGACGAAACCGAACCAGGAGGGGTCGGAATTGGGAGTGGCGCGCGGCAGGATCAGGCGATCCTGGTACGGTTCGAGTATGCGCGTGATTTTTTGAAAATTGCCCTTGCGACGGGCAATGAAATCTTCCAGCTTGTCCAATTGGGCCACTCCGACGGCCGCCTGCATGTCGGTCACTTTCAGGTTGTAGCCGATATGGCTGTAAACGTATTTATGATCATACCCATATGGCAGGCTCCCGAATTGCTGGCTGAAGCGTTTGCCGCAGGTGTTGTTTTCGCCTCCAGCGCAGTAGCAGTCCCGGCCCCAATCGCGGACGGAGCGGACGATGCGCCCGAGCAGCTCGTCGTTTGTCAGAACGCAGCCGCCCTCCCCCATGGTGATGTGATGAGCCGGGTAGAAGGAGACGGTGGCGAGGTCCCCAAAGGTGCCGGTCAGCTGTCCCCGGTAGCGCGCACCGAGAGCGTCACAGTTGTCCTCCACGACCCACAGGTCGTGCGTCTTGGCCAGGCGCATGACGGTGTCCAGGTCGAATGGGACACCCATCGTGTGCGCCATGACGATCGCCCGCGTTTTGCTGCTGACCGCTGCCTCGATCCGCTCCGGAATGGCCGTGTAGTCGCCCAGGTTGACATCCACAAAGACGGGGACGAGCTGGTTCTGGACGAGGGGGGCAACGGTGGTCGGGAAGCCGGCTGCCACGGTGATCACCTCGTCGCCGGGCTTCAGGCGGCGGTCGCCTAATTTGGGCGAGGTAAGTGCGGTGATCGCCACCAGGTTGGCAGACGAGCCCGAGTTGACGATGTAAGCGCCAGCAAGGCCGAAATACTCCGCAAAATCCGCCTCGAACTGGTCGGAGTAGCGGCTGGCGGTCAGAAAGAAGTCCAGGCTGGAATCGACCAGCTTGACCAACTCCTGGGCATCGAAAACGCGCCCGGCGTAATGGACGGTGCCGGTCCTGGGGTCGAACGAGCGGCTTCCAAATCGCTCCTGATAATATTCTTCCACCAACTTTAGAATTTCCGCACGCAGTTGCACATCCCGTTTCATGATCGCTTAGACTCCGCAGCCAGGAACTCCCTGTACCAGGCGATGGTATTTTTCAGGCCGTCTTCGAGTGAAAAAAGAGGTGCCCATCCCAATTTCTGCCGTGACTTGCCCGCATCCAGGTATTGCTGGCGAATTTCGTTAACGGCTTCGTTACGAACCTCCGGCTTAAGGTCCGATCCCATCAACGCCAGGATCCGTCGGGTCAGGTCCAGGACAGTGACCTGGTTCCCGTACGAGAAGTTGAACGCCTCCCCGCCCAGATCAGGCTGGGCCGCCAGCCTTTCGGCCAGAAGCATGTAAGCCGCGGCGCCGTCTTCGACGTAGAAATAATCGCGCACGTAGTTGCCATCCGAGCGGATCACCGGCCGCTGCCCGCGCAGGACCGAGCGGATCGTCCCTGGAACAATGCGGTTCCAATTCAGGTCGCCACCGCCAAAAAAGTTCCCGCAGCGGGTGACGACGACCGGGAGGTCATAACTGACCGCGTACGTGTGAGCAATCAGGTCGGCGGCAGACTTGCTCACATCATAAGGATGCTGTCCCTGAAGCGGGGTGGTCTCGTCGTACGGGAGATGATCCTGGTCTCCATACGCCTTGTCAGAAGAGGCGATCACGACCTGCCGGACGCGCGGGCTGCGACGGCAGGCCTCCAGCAGGTTCCAGGTCCCGGCAATATTGGTCTCGAATGTCGATAGCGGATTACGGTTGGCAATCTGGACGATCGTCTGGGCGGCCAGGTGGATGACTGTATCGATCTCGTATTCGCCCAAGACCCGCTCGAGCAGCTCACGGTCGCGCACATCGCCGCGCACCACCTTGACTTGCTCGATCAGGGCTGCGCGTACCAGCTCGCTTTGTGGCACCCAGTCGCGCACCAGACAAACCACATCTGCGCCGGCATCCAAGAGGCGGCGGATCAGCCAGCTGCCCACCAAACCCGTTCCGCCGGTGACAAAGGTCGGACGGTCGAGCCAGAAACTACGGTTCAAGCCCAGATCTTCCATGGTGCATTTCCCTCCGCCCAATATTTTTCCAACAACTGCGTGTCTCGCAAGGTGTCCATGCAATGCCAGAAATCATCGTGCCGATAGGCAATCAGCTGACCCTCCGAGGCGAGCCGCTCCAGCGGTTCGCGTTCCCAGATCGTCTGATCCCCCTGGATGTACTCGATCACCTCCGGCTGTAAAACAAAAAAACCGCCGTTGATCCAGCCTTCCCCGATTTGGGGCTTTTCTTCAAACTGGATGACTTTCTCGCCATCGATGACCATTTGGCCAAACCGGGCGGTCGGGCGAACGGCGGTAATTGTGGCCAATTTACCATGTGAACGATGGAAAGCAAGCAATTTGGTGATATTGATATTGCTGACCCCATCCCCGTAGGTCAGCATCAACGGTTCATGGCCGATGAATTCGATGGCACGTTTTATCCTGCCGCCCGTCTGGGTCGCCAGTCCAGTGTCCAGGAGATGAATCAGCCAGTCCTCATTCGACCCGTCGTGGATGGTCACATTTCCGGTGTCCAACCGGACCGAAAGGTTCCTGGAAAGGTAGTGGTAATTGATGAAGTATTCCTTGATCATTTCGCCTTTATAGCCCAAGGCAACCACGAACTCCTTAAAAGCGTACGCCGCATAAATGTTCATGATGTGCCAGAGCATGGGTTTCCCGCCAATCTCCACCATTGGCTTTGGCTTGATAATCGTCTCTTCAGACAAGCGTGTACCCAATCCACCGGCCAGGATCACGACTTTCATGTTTTCTCCTGAAAATAATTCACGGTCTGAATCTTCGTTTGGTCGTCAGCAGGATTATACCGCGGCATATTTACAATTTTCTCCAGGGAAAAATCCATGCAATACCGGGCTAAGAGGGTATTGATCTCCCCTATCCTTTACAAATATGACATGGCTGGGAAGGAAACTGTTCTTGTACTAAAAATCAGCTAAGCCAAGATCGGTTGGCTTCTTTTTCCTCCCCCACCGTCGTCTCCGGACCGTGGCCGGGGAGGATGCGCGTCCCGTCGGGCAGGCTGAATACCTGCTCCCGGATGCTCGCCAGCAAGGCTTGCTGATCCCCGCCGGGCAGATCTGTCCGACCGACTGAGCCTTGAAAGATCGTGTCCCCGCTGAAGAGCACGCCGGCCTCGGGGCAATAAAAGACGACCCCGCCGGGGGTATGCCCGGGCGTGAGGCGCACGTCGAATGTCAGGCCGCCCAGGTGCAGGGTCGGGAGGGTGTCGAGGTCGATCGAAGGCTCCGGCCCTGGGTCGATTTTATAGCCAAAGGCTGCCCCGCCACCGCCTGTCTGCCATAGAGCATGGTCTGCCGGGTGCATGGCGACCAGCGGCAGAGGGTTGAGCGCATCGGCGATCGCCGCCGCGCCGCCGATGTGATCGAAATGGGCGTGAGTGTACCACAGGTGGGCGATCCGCCAGCCACGTCCCTGCCCCGCGGCCAGGATTTGCCTCCCGTCCCAGGCCGGATCGATGACCGCCGCCGCGCCGCTCTCCCTATCGGCGATCACATAGCAGTTGGTCCGCACCGGACCGAGGACGAGGGTCAGGATCTCGAGCATCAGGGATCGGGGGAACGCATGGCGAGGGAGGGGGAAGCCTCATCGGTCTGGCGCGGGGAGAAGAGTCCGGTGACCAGCAACGCGACCAGGACCAGGACCAGGCTGACCGGATAGACCAGCTGCGGGTCGCGCGTGTACAGGAGCCCAGCCAGCAGCGGGGCCAGGACAACCGTCAGGGAGTTGAACGTTTCGGCCACACCGTATGCCAGTCCCATCTGTGCCGAATGGATCAGCTGCCGCACTTGTGCAAAGATCAGGTAGCGGCAGGCGCGATATCCTCCCAGCAGGAAGTAGCCCAGGGAATACCAGGGCACGCCGGACCCCTTCCAGATCAGCAGCGCGAACAGGCCGACCGAGACCTGCGCCAGCAGGAAGCCGGTCCGGGCGGACAACTGCCCGAGTGCCAGGGCGAGCAGGGTATTCCCCAGGCCGCCGACCGATCCGAGCAGGCCGATGGACTCCAGGGAGAGCTGGCGCTCGCCCTGCAGGAATTTGGGTGTCAGCGGCTGCGGCAAGTACATGACGAACATGGCGACGAAGGCGATGCCGACGAAACTGACGAAGCGCGCATTGGCCAGCAGCTTCATCGGAGGCGCGGCCGGATCGTGCTGCTCGCGCGGCTGCGGGTGGATGAACAACAGGACGGCAGTGGAAACAACGAAAATGCAGGCCGAGACCAGGTAGACGGTGCGCAGGCCGGAGCGTTCGCCGATCCAGCCGCCGGAAATCGGTCCGATCACCGCGCCCAGGTTATAGGCCGCCGAGACGAGGGTCATGACACGCGCCGGTGAGAGCTTTCCGCTTCCCGCGGTCACATAGCTGTTCAACGGGGAGGATACGAAAGCCGTCAGCCCGTAGAGCAGCATGCCGGACACAAATACGGGCAGGCTGCGGGCCAGGGCCATGACGCCGGTCGCCAGAAGGCCGGCCGTCCAGGCTACGACCAAAAGCGGCTTGCGACCGAGGCGGTCCGCCAGGTAGCCGGCCGGGATGTGGGCGATCATCATCGCGGCTCCAAAGGCGCTGAAAACCGAGGCGACCACCATGGTGCTGGCCCCGAGCTGCTGGAGGTAGATCGGCTGGAAGTAGATGAACATCCCCTCGCCGATCCCCCAGGTGAAGAGCGAGAGGGACAACAGGATCAGGTCGGAGCTCATACGGACCCTGTGGATCGGCGCCCGTTCACAGGCTTCGCTCCTCCACCCGGCGTTTGCTCGAGGCGCGCAATGAACTCCGCCGCCGCCCGGAAGACGGACTCGCGCTGCGGCTCCTCGGTGATGACATGGCCGCTGCCTTCGATCCACAGCATCTGCTTGTCGCCACCGCCCAGCCGGTCATAAATCCTCGGCATGCTGTCCCTGATCACATAATCGTCGTCACGCGAGTGCACCAGCAGGACCGGGACCGTGACCTGCGGCAGGGCCTGCTGCATGGCACCCACCAGCTGGACGAGCTCAGCAATGGCGCGCACCGGATTCTGCGGGTAGGAGACGTGCTGCCGCCAGGCGTTCCCGAACCAGCCCGAGCCGGGCTCTGCATCATTCTTCGGCAGGTAGGATTGAAGCTTGCTCAGCAGTTTGACGTATTTCAAACGGGGGTCGTCCGGCAGGGCATAGGGGGTGGACATGGCGATCACACCTCGCAAGGACTGGCCGGCCTCCTGTAACGCCATCTGGCCGGCGAAGGTGAGCGAGAGGATGCCGCCCATCGACAGGCCGGCCAGGAAGATACGGTCCGTGCAGGAGCGCAGCAGGTTGTAACCGTCCTCGACCGAGAGCAGCCAGTCCTGCCAGCGCGAGCGGATCATGTCCTCCGGCCGGGTGGCGTGCCCCGCCAGGCGGATGCCCAGCACAGTGTAGCCCCGTCCGTGCAGGTACTCCCCCATCCAGCGCATTTCCTTCGGCGCGCCGGTAAAGCCGTGCGTCAGGAGGATGCCGGTCCGGTTGCCGGGGAATAAGAACGGTTCAGCAGTGGGAATGGTTTGAAGCATGGTACCCTTATCATCAAGAAGTCTGGTCTTCGATTTCCTTCCAAAAATCTGTGTGATAGATGCCTTTCCCCTCGCGGATTTGCTGTTCAGCCGTCTGAAGGAGTCTCTGGAATTTCGGCGAATACGCCAGCAAGAGACGTTCCACCTCTTCGTCGTCCGTCACAGATAAAAGGACAGCCACAGGTTTTCCATTGCGGGTTACAACGAGCGGACCTTCCTGGCCCGATTTAAGAAAAGCGCTGAAATGCGCCTTGACGTCTGCTACTGATGCAATCCTCATAGCTCAACCTCCTCACCACCGATCAACAACCGGTTTCCGATTTTTTCTCCAATCGCAAGGTTGTACACTTCGCGAGCATAGGGGTTGATCCGATAGAATATTCTAAACCGGTTTTCCGGACCGAAGCGTAGTTCCAAACAAGCGCCGAAATTATAGTCTTTTTTTGGCTATGTCAATCCGCGACACAAAATTAGAAACAGCCATATTCGTTTCGGCTGGTTTCTTCCTGAAATTCACTTGGAGGGCGGTTCTTAGTCAAGGGCAGGTAGGCTATAGCCTGAGCCACGGCCGGCCGAAGTCGAATGGCCACGGGATGGCGATCAGCAGGACCAGGATCGACAGCCCGAAGAAGAGCGCCGCGGTGCGGAACTTGCGCCCGTCTTCGTTCGCCTTGCGCGCCCTGCTGCGCCCCATGTGCGCCAGGGCCACGGCCACCAGGACCAGCAGCCAATGGAACAGGGTGAAAAAGAGCGTCGTACCGTCCTTCAGCGCTGCGCCGAAGTTCGCCAGCGCCTGGTGGATCAGCGGGCTGAAAATATACAGGAGGATGCCGATCAGCACCTGCACGTCCATCGCCAGGGTGAAGAAGAATCCCAGGCGATCATCGAGGCGGGCCCAGGCGAGCCTGCCGAACCAGCCGGCGAAGGCCCTGATCACCGCGGCCAGGGCGGCGATCACCACCAGCCAGCGGACGATCGAGTGAAGGATGAGGATGAAGTTGTACATTTTCGGTGTCTCCCATTGTTACTCAGCGATAAGAAGTTGAATTATTTTATTGCGGCGAGCGCATCCAGGCCGGGCCCAGCCGGACGATCTGCGCGTAGACCGGGCAATCCGTGTCGTGCGCCCCGGGCAGGTAGCCGGTCGAGAGCAGGAACTCCTTGACGATCTCCCCGCCGGTGAAGACGAAGGTCTTCTTGAAAAGCCTGACCCATTCTTCGAGCGGCAGAGGGTGGTGACGGTCGAGCCAGCCTTGGAACGAACCGTATTCCGGGCGCAGCGCTATGATGCGGCGGGCATTCTCGATCACGGCATTGACTTTCAGCCGGTTGCGGATGATGCCCGCGTCGGCCAGCAACCGGGCGACGTCCAACTCGCCATACGCCGCCACCCGGTCCACGTCGAAGCCCTCGAAGGCGCCTCGGAAATTCTGCTGGCGCTTGAGCATCAGCGTCCAGGACAGGCCGGCCTGGTTGATCTCAAGCGCCAGGCGTTCCAGCAGGGCGGCCTCACGCCGCCCATGCGCCATCCCGCCGGCACGACGCCGGCGGGGCAGCAGGGCGGCGTCGTCCGCCAGCGGAAAACCGTACTCCCGGTCGTGGTAACGCCGGTTGAGCTCGTCTTCGGGATGGAGGCGCAGGTAGGCGCAGTAGGAGGTCATTCAACGTATTTCGCCCAGGGGCCGTTCGGGTAAACGTACTTCAGATCCAGCGGGTCCACTTTGACCGAGATCTCCTTCCCCACCTCGACGTACGCCAGCGCCTCGGCCTCGATCAGCCAATTCGTCGTGGCGAGATACGAGGCGGTCCCCGGCGTGTGGATCTCGAGCTGCAGCTTGACGCGCCTCCGGACCCCGGCCTCGGCCGGCTGGCTGGCCGCTTCGACGACCTTGGCCCAGCCCCAGACGGCGCGCTCCCGGCGTGTTTGGTGATCCACCTTGGCGGCTTTCGGTTTGCGCGTCCGGCGCGAGCGCAGCAAGGCGATGACGACCACCACCAGGAGCATGGGCACGAGCGCGATCAGCAGGATGTCAACCATCGGGTCTTCCCTCCGAAATTAATTCAATGTGAACCTGCACCGGCAAACAGGCGCCCAAAACCCGGATAGGGCGCCAGCGGGACGAGCTCGAACTCGATCAGCCCCGCGGCGACCAGCGGCAGACCGGCAAGCAGCGCTCGCGCCTCCTCCACCCCGGCGCATTCCAGGACCAGCACGGCTGCCTGCCGGTCGGCGCGGAAGTAGATCTCACGCAGCGCACCGGACTGGGTTAGCTCCCAGACGCGGCGGGCCTCATCTATAAGCAGCGGCTGGAACCTTTCGGTGCTTGCGCCGGGGAGCTCCTTTTCGAGCGCCAGGATTTTCATCGTCAGGTTCCCTTTCCAGAATTTCGATCGAGGTACTCGTCCAGTCGGGTGAGCGCCTGGGGCATGTTGCGCCGGGAAAATCCCAGGCGGAAGTGATTTCCAGGGTGGTCGTAAGTCGTCCCGGGCAGGAGCAACACGCCTGTCTCCGTCACCAGGTCGTGACAGAATTGTTCGACCTCACCTTCCAGCAGGCAGGGGAAGGCGATCGGCCCGGCCCGCGGGCGCACCCACTCGAAGCGACCGGTCCGCCGGTCGAAGAAGTCATCCAGCCGCGCCAGGTTGCCGCGGATGATCTCCAGGTTGCGGGCGGTGAGCCGCAGGCGGTGGCGCAGGGCCAGACCGGCCAGGTACTCGCTCGGGGCGCTGCTGCAGATGGTGGTGTAATCCTTCAGCGCGGCCATGCGCTGGTAGATTTTCATGTTCTGCGTGGCGATCCAGCCCAGGCGCAGCCCGGCCAACCCATAGGCCTTCGACATCACCCCCAGCGAAACGGCGGACGGGTCCAGGTCGCAGGCCGAGGGCAGCCGGTCGGCGGGATCGTACTCCAGCTCGCGGTAGACCTCATCGGAGAAAAGAAGAAGGCCGCGCTCCCCCGCCAGCCGGACCAGCGCCCGGTAGTCGTCGGCCGGCATCAGGAAACCGGTCGGGTTGTGCGGGATGTTGACCACGATCAGGCGCGTGCTTGGGAGCAGGTTGCGCTTGAGCTCGTCCAGGTCGAGAGCCCAGCCGTCCTCCCGGCGGGCCTCCCAGCGGGTCACCTCGCAGCCGATCGAGCGGGCGACCTCGAACAGCGACTGGTAGCACGGCCAGTGGACCAGGACGTGATCCCCGGGCTGCAGCGCGGCATGCATGAACAGGAAGATGGCCTCCTCCGCCCCGCTGCAGACCAGCACCTGCTCCGGTTGGATGCCGGTGTAGATGCGGCTGATCTCCTGGCGCAGCCAGGGCGCGCCCGCCGACTCGGTGTAGCCCAGCCAGTGACGCTTGAAGCCTTCCTCGGCGCCGGGCTCGAGGTCCAGCAGCTCGCCGACCGACCACGCCTCGCAGTCCGAGCTGCACAGCAGGTACTTCACATTGAATTCGTACTGAGCAAAGTAGCGTTCGAGTTTGAAGGGAGGCAGTTGCATTATTAACGCTCTAGGTTTCGAGTATGTACGCCCGGCAGTTGACCTGACGGGCAAAAGCGAACCTGTCTAAAATTCACCAGATCGTGTCGTTGCGAGGCGGTGTTCCGAGCGAAGCGAGACCGCCGAAGCAATCTCCCTTTTCAACCAATGAAGAAATTTCAGGCCTGATGAGATTGCTCACCTGCACTCGCACATGCTGCTCGTGCATGTGCAAGTGTCGTCGCTGCGCTCCTCGCAACGACACATTCGAGAGAATTTTCGGATAAACTCCGAGTTTGTCCTCGAGTGGTTAGGTCAGGAGTCCTTGGACGGTCTCTCATGTAATTCAACCACTTTGGTATACAGAGCAATGATCTCTTGGTCCAAGTTTAAATCTGTATAACACGTCGTGTCGAAAAAGACATCGGCACATTTTATCCAATTTGGTCGTTCATACGCGACCCAGTCAGCCCACACATTTTT
Organism: uncultured Chloroflexia bacterium; assembly: GCA_963739255.1. GTDB lineage: Bacteria > Chloroflexota > Anaerolineae > Anaerolineales > Villigracilaceae > UBA877. Next base: position 42,325 of record CAVTZT010000007.1, on the reverse strand, counting down.
GAATTGTTCTGGCGTTCGCTCTTTGCAGGAGGCAATAAATCTACCTATCAAGATATCTTCATCTGCAGTCAGTATCACAATTAGAGTCTTATACGTTCTTTTTAGCCAATGAATTTGTTTCAGGCGATCATCATTGTCAGCTTCGGCTCTAAAAACAGTATCACCGCCAATATCCAACAAGAATCCATCGAGCTGATCCAGGTATCCGGAAATGCATTTCTTCAGGTCCAAATGAATTGCGGAACACGGCGAATATGGAAGAGCTTTTTCCGGATTTTGTTTTCGTCTGAATTCATCGAAATCAATATACTCAATAGCTAGTTTGTCGGCCAACGGCTTAGAAATCGTACCCTTACCAACACCGCAGGGACCAGATATAACGATATGCCAGCTCGACTTTATCCCCATAAGCAACCTTACCTTACCCCACCACCCGCAGCTCGCGCGGCATGTCGCTCAGGCACTCGGCGCCCTGCTCGGTGATGACCACGTTATCCTCGATGCGCACGCCGTTGCGCCCGGGCAGGTAGATACCCGGCTCGACGGTGAAGGCCATGCCCGGCTCCATCGGCTGCTCGTTGTCGCCGCGCATGTATGGCTCTTCGTGGGCTTCCATGCCGATGCCGTGCCCGGTGCGGTGGGTGAAGTACTCGCCGTAGCCGGCCTTCTCGATCACCGCCCGCGCCGCCCGGTCGACAGCCGCACACGGCTCGCCGGGCCGCGCCGCCGCCCGTCCGGCCGCGTTGGCCTCCTGCACGATGCGGTGGATCTTCTGCAGTTCGGGCCTCGCCTCGCACACGGCGAAGGTGCGCGTCAGGTCGGAGATCATACCGTCCACCGCCGCGCCCCAGTCCACGACCAGCAGGTCGCCGCATTGGAGCTTGCGTCCCGAGGGGACGGCGTGCGGGTTGGCGCTGTTCGGTCCGCCCGAGACGATCGGGGCGAAGGGCAGTTCCGGCTGGCAGCCGTGACGCAGCAACTGGACGAACAGCTCGGCGGCGATCGCCTCTTCCGTCACCCCGGCCTTGATCGACGGGATGGTCGCTTGCAGCGCCTCCTGGGCCACCTGGACCGCCTTGCGCATCGCCGCCACCTCGCCGGCATCCTTGTGGACCCTCAGCCGGCTGACCAGCGCCGAGGCATCCGGGGGCTCGATCCCCTCGGCGATCTTCTGGATGTAGCCAAACTCCAGGAGGCGCATGGCGCGCGGCTCCACGCCGATCTTCCTGCCCTCCAGGCCCAGAAAACTGGCCGCGGCTTTAAAGTAGCCGTCCCATTCGAGGGGATTCTCCGGATATGGAAAAGCCTTGATCTCAAAGGACAGTCCGACCAGCTTGAGCATCTCCAGCTCGGGCAGGACGATGACCGGAGGCCGGTCAGCCGTGAAGAAGGTCAGCACCGGCCGCTCGCTGAGGTGGAAGTGCAGGCCGGTCAGGTAGACCAGCGACGGGCCGGGGTTGAGGGCCAGGGCGTCCAGATTGGCGCTGCGGAGGGCTGAAGCAAGTTTCTCGAGGCGTGTGATCGACATAAATCACTCCATGGCAGGTCATTTCCATCACCCCCAATGATACCACTGCGTAAAACCAACTCACGGGAGGACATCGTTGCTATAATCATGGATGATGCATGGAAAATATATTCGCCCCCTGCTGGCGGTCGGACTATTCCTGTGGTTGGCTTTCGTCCTGGCGGCCTTCTACGTAGTGCAAAAGCCCGCGTTTCTGCAGGTCGCCACGGGGTTGTTCTCGACCGCATGGACTTTACTGATTGCATCCATATTGATCTACGAGTCCGCCGGGATCGGGCACTGGCTGCTGGGGAAAATTCATCCGACAGCCCTGACTGAAGCGGAACAGCTGCTGCTGGGCACCGGATTGGGCCTGGGTATCTTCGGCCTGGCCGGGTTCGGATTGTCAGCCGCCGGGCTGGGAAAGCCGGCCGTGCTGCTGGCTTTCCTGGCCGGTGTGCTGGTCTGGCTTGTCTGGCGGGGGGGACTGCGCTCCTTCCACAGGAATATCGAGACGTTGATGCAGGCCTGGAAGGAATCCGTCCGGGAGGCGCCGGTCTGGGTCCGATTGGGAGCCGCATTGGCCTTCGTGCTGGCTCTGCTCCTCGCCATGGCTCCCCCCGTGGAGGCCTTCGACGCCCTGCTGTACCATCTCGCTGTACCGGCGATGTGGCTGAAAGCAGGCGGCCTGCAGCTGGTGGACATGCCGCACTACTGGTTCCCACAGCTGGTTGAAGGGATGTTCGCCTGGCCGCTGGCGCTGGGCAGCGATCGCGCCCCCCAGTTGATTCACTTCACCTTCGGCCTGCTGACCGTCCTGTCGCTGTGGAATTGGTCGCGCCGGTTGTGGGGGGAGCGGACCGCTTGGTGGACCCTGGCCCTGCTCCTGACCATACCCTCCCTGCCATGGCTGGCTGCCTGGGCCTACACCGACCTGGCGCTCACTTTCTACACGCTGGCGGCCTTGTACTCCGTCTGGAAATGGAAGGAGGGCGGGGACGGCCGCTGGCTCGCCTTGGGCGGGCTGATGGCCGGATTCAGCATGGGTGTGAAATACACCAGCTTTCTCGTCCCGCTGACCGGAGTCCTTTTCGTTTTTTGGTGGGGATACCGGGAGCGGCGCAGGGCTCTGGTGCACGCCCTCCTTTTTGCCGGGTTGGCAGCCCTTGCCGCGCTTCCCTGGTACCTGCGCAACTGGATCTGGACCGGCAACCCGTTCTATCCATTCGTCTTCGGCGGTCCGTTTTGGGATACCTTCCGCGCTCAGGCGTTCTCCGGGGCGGGCACGGGCATCGGATGGAATTTGGGCGAGCTGCTCCTGCTGCCGCTGCACGTGACCCTCGGCTTTCGGGACGCCAACTACTTCGACGGGCGCATCGGGCCGTTTTTCCTGATCATGCTGCCGGCGGCGCTTTGGACCCTGTGGCAGGCGCGCCGCGAGACGCCCTCACGCCGCAGTGCCCTGGTCCTCACCGGGGCATTTGCTGCGCTGACCGCCCTCACCTGGGGCTACGGCGTGATCCAGACGACCAATCTCTGGCAATCGCGCCTGCTCCTGCCGGGGCTGATCCCATTCGTGTTGGTCATGGCTGCTGGAATCGACCAAATCCGGCAGCTGGACGCTCCTGCGCTGAAGATCAGCTTTCTCCTTCCCATCCTGACCGGGCTGGTCATAGCGGTCAGCCTGCTGGATCTGGGTCTTCAGGTAGCCTATCGCAACCCGCTGATGGCTGCAGTGGGAGCGGAGACGCGCCAGGAATACATGGCCCGCCTGCAGCCGGGATATGCCGAGGAGTTGGAGCTGGTGCAGCAGACCCCGGCCGATGCCTATGTGTATTTCCTGTACGAGCCGCGCAGCTATGGCATGCCGCGCCGGGTACAACCGGACCCGATCAACGACAACTGGGCTCACGATCTCTATGTCAATGGCAGCGCGGATGCAGTCCTATCGGCCTGGCGTAAAGAGGGGTATACGCATATCCTGTTCTCACGCCGCGGGGCGGAATTTGTATCCACAATGACGCCGGGCCTGGCCCCCAGGATCGATGAACTGACGAGGGCGCTCCGCCTGGCCGGGAAGAGCCCCGACGGCCAGTACGAGCTTTACACGATTCCTACCCCCTAGAATAAGCATGGATAAAAGTGAGCGGCATAAAAGCCTGCCCGTTTTACGCTGCTTTTTTGCCCACCGGGAGGATCAGCTTTCCAACTTGTGAAAGCGCCTCACAAAAGCCACCTTCAAGAACCAATCGACCAGACCGGGGAAAAGGGCTTCAAACCACAGCATCGGCGCATACCACCAGGGAAGGATCAGGGTGCGGCGGGGGCGCCTGGCCAGCCCGACCATGCGGCGCGCCACGTAGGTGGAGCTCATGTTGAGGCGATGCAGGAAATTGAGATCCCGTTTGATGGCGTTGTCCCCGCTGTGTTGGCCGAACTCGGTGTTCGCGCCGCCGGGGTAGATGCCGCACACGTGGATGCCGAAGGGTGCCACTTCGCGCCGCAGGGCGTCGGTGAAGCCGCGCACGCCGAACTTGGTGGCGGCGTAGATGGTATAGAGCGGGGCGCCGATCCAGCCGGCAGCCGAGGCCATGTTGATGATCGTCCCCGAGCGGCGGGCCAGCATGGACGGCAGCACGAGGCGGGTCAGCTGGATCAGGCCGCGCAGGTTGGTATCGATCTGGGCGTCGATGTCGGCTGTCGGATCGAGGCGCTCAAGCCAGTCCAGGCGCCCGAAGCCGGCATTGTTGACCAGCACGTCGATGCGTCCGAAGCGCTCCAGGACGGTCTGCACGGCTTCCTCGATCTGGGCCTGCTCGGACACGTCCAGGGAGAGGGCAAAAGCCTCCCCGCCGAAGGCGCGCAGCTCCCCCTCCAGGAGGGACAGCCGGTCCATGCGCCGGGCGGCCAGCACCACCTTGCAGCCTTCCCGGGCGAAGAGGCGGGCGGCGTCCATCCCGAAGCCGGACGAGGCGCCAGTAATGAAAACGACTTTATCTTTAAGGGAATTGGACATGCCCATCTCTATAGAGCAGACTGGTCTCTATTGGAAACTGCCTTCAGGCGGAATGTGGTTTCGATCACCCCAGGTAGAAGGTGATAGATCGAATCGTTCAACTTCTTTTCGAAGTCTTCCTGGATCTGCAGATAGGCCCGCCATCTCTGGATGGTATGCTCGTGCAGGCCATGACGTAAAGCCACCTCGACGAAGCGTTTCTCGATCAAACAAATCCCGTCCGGCAGGGCTAGGGAGTCGCATAGCTGGATCAGCCGGTCATAGTCGTTGTATTCGATCCCATTGATAAAATCCCGGATGAACTGGAACTCTGCGGCCGTACAGTCCCACTGCCCTTCGACTGCCCGGATATTCTTCACCGGAAAGGAATGCGTAATCGATATTCTGGCCGCATCCTCGTATCCGAGTCCCGCCAGGAATTGATAGCCGTCAAAGATGTGGCGCATTTCGGTGACGCCGACACGCCGGCCGATATCGTGGAGGAGACCCAGAATATAAGCGGTCTCGCCGTCCAACCCTGGACAATGCCCGGCAATCATCTGGGCTGCCTTGGCCGCCCAAATCGAATGTCCCACCCAGGGGCCGGGGTTGCGGCCTTCCGCTTCCGCCACAATGGATCGGGCATCATCGAGCGAGGGGATTTTCATGGGCAGCTCAATAGACACGGATGAGCAAATAGAATCATAAAACGTAAAACGTAAGGATCAAGGAAATTACGTTTTACGTTTTATTTTTTACTCCTGTGCGCCTTCCTCCTGCCGCCGCCTCGGCCTGGGGGCTTCCTGCATCGCATCCTCCGCCAGGGAGATCTCGATCACCTGGTCCATGTGGGTCACGGGGATGATCTTGAGATCCTCGCGCACTTTCTTGGGCACGTCGACCAGGTCTTTCTCATTCTTCTCGGGGATCAGCACCACCTTCAGCCCGGAGCGGTGGGCCGCCAGGACCTTCTCGCGCAGCCCGCCGATGGGCAGGACCCGGCCGCGCAGGGTGATCTCGCCGGTCATGCCGACTTCCTTGTGCACCGGCCTGGCCGGTCAGGGCCGAGAGCATGGCGGTGGCCAGGGTGATCCCGGCGCTGGGACCGTCCTTGGGGATGGCGCCCTCCGGCATGTGCATGTGGATGTCCATGCGCTCGAAGACCTCGGGGTCGATGCCGAAGCGATCCGCCCGCGACTTGACGTAGGACAGCGCCGCCTGGCCGGATTCCTGCATCACCTCGCCAATCTGGCCGGTGATCTGCAGGTTGCCCTTGCCGTCCAGCACGGCCACCTCGATCGACATGATCTCGCCGCCGTTCTCGGTCCAGGCCAGGCCGGTGGCCACGCCCGACCTCATCCTGGCGCTCGGCTTCGGTCTGGAAGAACTGCTGCGGGCCGAGGAACTTCTCGATCATCCTGGGCATGATGACCGTCGGGTAGCGCTTGCCTTCCGCCTTCCAGCGCGCCACCTTGCGGCAGATGCGCCCGATCTCCCGTTCCAGGTTGCGCACGCCGGCCTCGTAGGTGTACTCCCGGATGATGCGCTGCAGCGCCGTCGGTCGCGAAGCGCAGCCCGACGCTCTCGATGCCGTTCTCCTCCAGCTGGCGAGGGATCAGGAAGCGGTTGGCGATGGCCAGCTTTTCCTCCTCGATGTAGCCGGGGAACTCGATCACCTCCATCCGGTCGAGCAGCGCCGGCGGGATCGGCCATCAGCGTGTTGGCGGTGGTGATGAACATGACCTTGGAGAGGTCGAAGGCCAGCTCCAGGTAGTGGTCGGAGAAGGCGTGGTTCTGCTCCGGGTCGAGCACCTCGAGCAGCGCCGAGGACGGGTCGCCGCGGAAATCCGTGCCCCAGCTTGTCGATCTCGTCCAGCATGAACAGCGGGTTGACCGTCCCGGCGCGGCTGCATGGTCTGGATGATGCGCCCGGGCAGCGCGCCGATGTAGGTGCGCCGGTGGCCGCGGATCTCGGCCTCGTCGCGCACCCCGCCCAGCGAGACGCGCACGAACTTGCGCCCCAGGGCCTCGGCGATCGACTGGCCCAGCGAGGTCTTGCCGGTGCCGGGCGGACCGACGAAGCACAGGATCGGCTGGCGCTCCTTCTTCGGCTTGAGCGAGCGCACGGCGATGTACTCCAGGATGCGTTCCTTGGCCTTCTTCAGCCCGTAGTGGTCGCCGTTCCAGGATGCGGGCCGCGTGCTTGACGTCCAGGTTGTCCTCGGTGGAGGCTCGACCAGGGCAGGTCGAGGATCCAGTCCAGGTAGGTGCGGATGATGCCCACCTCGGGCGACATGGGCGGCATCTGCATCAGCCGCTCGATCTCCTTCAGCGCCACCGACTTGGCCTCCTCGGGCAGCTCGGCCGCCTCGACCTTCTGGCGCAGGTCGGTGATGTCGCTGCGTCCAGACGTCGCCCTCCCCCAGCTCGGTCTGGATCTGCTTCATTTGCTCCCGCAGGTAGAACTCGCGCTGGCTCTTGTCGACCTCGTTCTGCACCCGGCTGTGGATCTCGTCCTCCAGCTCGAGCACGTCCACCTCCTGGGCCAGCAGTTTGTTGATGCGCTGCAGGCGCAGGCGCGGCTCGATCATCAGCAGCAGCTGCTGGCGCTCGGTCAGGTTGATCGAGACCGCCGTGGCGATCATATCCGCCAGCCAGCCCGGCTCGGAGATGTTGAGGGCGAAGAGGTGGGCTTCCTCGGGGATGGAGCGGTCGAGCTCGACGCAGCGGTCGAACAGGTCCAGGGCGGAGCGCATCAGCGCCTGGGTCTGGCGGTCGGCGGTCTGCGGCTCGAAGATCACGCGCGCCCGCACCCGGATCACCGGCGTCAGGCGGGTGAACTCGACGATCTCGACCCGCCGCCGTCCCTGCACCAAGGCCGAGCTCGAGCCGTCCGGCATCGAGAGCAGGCGTCCCACGGCCAGCTCCACGCCGATGGGCATGAAGTCCTGCGGCCCGGGGTCGTCGACGTCCGGGTCGCGCTGGGTCAGGCCAATGACGGTCTGGTCGTGGTCGTGGGCGTCCTGGATGGCCAGCAGGGAGGCCTCGCGCGAGACGAACACCGGCGTGACCATGTGCGGGAAGATGACGATGTCGCGCAGCGGCAGGACCAGCGCCTCGATCGTTCCGTCCTCTTCCGGCGTGGCATTGGGGACGCGGTACAGCTCCTCGGTGCGCTGGGAAAGCGCCACGTTGAAGGAATCTTCTTCTTGAAAGGACCAATCGTGTTGGGTCATAAATCCCTTTCAACCCTCACCCCACCCCCCTCATCCCTTGCCCCTCTCCCTTGGGGAGAGGGGTGGGGGTGAGGGATGGGCAAGGAGTGAGGGGAAATTCATTTTCTCCCAGGCGGTCTTCATCTCACCGGCAAAGGCGACGCTGCCCGCCACCAGGACGAGCGTCCCGTCAGCGGCCAGCTCGAACGCCCGGGCCAGCGCCGCGGGGCCGGGCCGGGCCGCCTCCACCGCGACCCCGGCCCGCTGCGCCAGGGCGACGATCTTCTCCGCCTCGAGCGCTCGCGGATGGTCCGCCTGGGTGGCGATGATGCGGGTCAAGCGGGGTGCCAGCTCCGCCAGCATGCCGGCTGCATCCTTGTCTTCCAGGATGGCAAAGACCCAGACGACCGGCCGGCCGGGGAAGTAGTCCTCGAGCGCCTGGCGCAGGTGCCTGGCGGAGTCGCGGTTGTGAGCCGAGTCTAACACAACCGGCGGCTCGCGGCGGACCACTTCGAAACGGCACGGCCAGACGACCCCGGCAAAGCCTTGGCGGACCGCTGCCGCGGGCACGTCCAGGCCGCTGGCCTGCAGGGCAGCGTAAGCCGCCGCGGCATTGACCAGCTGGTGAGCCCCAAGCAGCGGGATGGTCAGCGCCGCGCCCTGGACGGTCAACTGCTGGCAGTCGAGGGAGTGCGGGCCGGCCTCAAAGCGCACGTCCCGGCCGACCAGGGTCAGAGGGGCATGGCGCTCGCTTGCTGCTTTTTCGATCACGGCTAGCGCCTCGTCCGGCTGCGGCGAGGAGACGACCGGGAGGCCCTCCTTGATGATCCCGGCTTTTTCACCGGCAATGGCAGCCAGGGTATTTCCCAGCACGGTCATGTGGTCGTAGGAGAGCGAGGTGATCACGCTGACCCGCGGGGTCAGGATATTGGTGGCGTCCAGCCGCCCGCCCAGGCCGACCTCGATCACCGCCGCGTTCACCTTCCGCCGGGCAAAATAGAGGAAGCCCAAGGCGGTGGTGATCTCGAAGGTGGTCAGCTCGGGGATGGCTGCCACAGCCGGCTTGATCTCCTCCACCAGCGCCACCAGGTCGGCGTGCTTAATGGAGACGCCGTCCACCTGGATGCGCTCGGTGAAATCCTGCAGGTGAGGGGAGATGTACAGTCCGGTGCGGTGGCCGGCGGCGCGCAGGGCGGAGGCTGCCAGGGCGCAGGTCGAGCCCTTGCCCTTGGTCCCGGCCACGTGGATGATCGGATAGGCCTCCTGCGGATTCCCGAGCGAGGCCATCAGGCGGCGCATGCGCCCCAGCTCGAAGTGCGCCCGGGCGAGCTCGGTGGATTTTTTGAGGCTATAATCGACGAAAGAGTACAGGTAGTCGAGGGCTTCGTTGTAGGCGGCTTCGGTATTCATTCTGTATTCATTGTGAAAGTGATGTCATACGGCAATCAGGTGATCTGTTGATACGTATATAACCGCAAACGGAGGGGAGTGTCAAGGGAAAAAACGTACTCTGTTCGCATAAAGGTCGTTGAAAGGAGAAAACTCAAATGCCTAAAATCAAGCTAACGGAGGAAGAGGACAAAAAAAGAATTACCGGGGAAGAATTAAGATTGCTTTATTCAACCATTTTAAACGACATACAATTTATAAAAAAACAGCAGGTCGAAATTACCAATTACGTCGCGGGAATATTTATCGCTATAGTCTTTCTTTTCGATTTGATCAGCAATGATGTTGGGTTCGTGCCTCGGTTGAAACTGATTCTGATTATCGTAAGCTTCTTCGTAATGGCCTCGGGAATCCTTTATCTTTTTAAATTGGAAAGAGATTTACAGGAAAGTCGGAACCAAAAGGATAGGGCCATCAAGGAGTTTTCGGAGGGGTTCAAGGAAGTATTGGGTTTTAAAGGGGGTGGCAGTAATTTCTGGTTTTTTGTTATCGCAATTGCCTTGGGAGAATTTTTGGTTTTCATTTTCTTATGGGTGTATTGATCCACAAAATACTCCATCCTCTATTCCAGAAACCAAGCCTATTCCTTGAAAGGTAACCTGTAAATGGTCGGCACGCTCACCCTCCACCTCCACCTCCCCGGCTGCGGTTCCCTCAAGGAAAAGCGCGGCCGGCTCAAGCCGCTGCTGGCGCGCCTGCACCGCCAGTTCAACGTCTCGGCCGCCGAGATGGACCTGCAGGACCGCTGGCAGGAGGCGGTCGTCTGCTGCGGCATGGTGGGAAACGAGGCCGCCTTCCTCCAGTCCGCCCTGCAGACTGTGCGCAAGTGGGTCGCAGCCAACTGGCCGGACGGTGAGGTGCTCGACGTGAAAGTGGAGATTTTCTAAACACACCGTTGAAGGTCCGGCTGTCGTTCCAAATTTGAATTACAATACCGGCCAGAAACAGATATCAGCACAGGAGAGCAGCATGGACTTGGGATTAAAAGGAAAATCCGCCCTGGTGACCGGCGCTTCGAAAGGGTTGGGCTACGCTGCGGCACTCGGTCTGGCGGCCGAAGGCTGCCGGGTGGCGATCAACAGCCGGGATGAAGCCAGGATTGCCGCCGCGGCCAGGAAAATCGGTCATGAGACCGGCACAAAGGTCATCGGCCTCCCCGGCGACCTTTCCGACCCCGACGTGCCCGCGCGCCTCATCGGTGAAGCGGTGCGCGCTTTCGACGGCCTGGACATCCTGATCACCAACGCCGGCGGGCCGCCCTCGGGCCTGTTCGAATCCTTCGACGAAGCCGCCTGGCAGAAGGCCATCGAAGTCACCCTGCTGAGCCATGTGCGCCTGATCCGCGCCGCCCTGCCGGCATTGAAGCAGTCCAAGTCGCCCAGCGTGCTGACCGTGACCTCCTACTCGGTCAAGCAGCCCATCCCCAACCTGGTGCTTTCCAACTCCATCCGCGCCGCCACCGTCGGACTGACCAAGTCGCTGGCGCTGGAGCTCGGCCCCCAGGGCATCCGCTTCAACTCCATCCTGCCCGCCTGGACGGATACCGAGCGCGTGGTGGAGCTGATGGCCGCCCGGGCAAAACAAAACAAGACCACGGTCGAGGCGGAGATCGCCAAGCAGTCGAAAGACAGTCCGCTGGGGCGCATGGGCACTCCGCAGGAGTTCGCCAACGCGGCCGTCTTCCTGGTCTCGCCGGCCGCCTCCTACATCACCGGCGTCATGCTGACCGTGGATGGCGGGATGTACAAGGGAACGCTATAGAGCATTTACGATTGACGATTGGTGATTGAAATAACTCACTGACGAAAGGAATGCCCGCATGCCCGACCTGCGCATTAGCAAGCTCGCCAAAGTCATCGTGCATTACTCGCTGGAACTCAAGCCCGGCCAGCAATGCATCCTCATTACCCACCCGCTGGCCGAAGAGCTGACCCTGGCCTTTTACGAAGAAGCCGTCAAGGCCGGGGCGCATATCCTGCTCCAAGCCCAGGTCCCGGGAACTCAGGAAATCTTCCTGAAGAATGCCTCGGATGCCCAGCTGGATTACGTCTCCCCGGTATTCAAAATGGCTGCCGAAACCTTCGACGCCTATTTCAGGATCTGGTCCGAGCACAACACCCGCTCGCTGTCCGGCATCGACCCGGCGCGCATGGCACGCGTCGACAAGGTCAACGCGCCGGTCTTGAAAAAATTTATGCAGCGCGCCGCCAAGAACGAGCTGCACTGGTGCCTGACCGTCTACCCCACGCATGCCATGGCCCAGGAAGCGGACATGTCCCTGGCCGACTACCGCGAGTTCGTCTACGCCGCCGGCATGCTCAACGAGGACGACCCCGTGGCCCATTGGAAAAAGACCGGCCAGGAGCAGCAGAAGCTGGTCGACTGGCTCAAGGGCCGCGAGCGGGTCGTGCTCAAAGGCTCGAACATCGACCTGAAGCTGTCCGTCAAGGACCGGATCTTCATCCCCTGCGACGGCAAGGTCAACTTTCCGGATGGAGAGATCTTCACCGGCCCGGTGGAGGACTCGGTCGACGGCTGGGTGCGTTTCCGCTATCCGGCCATCGAGCATGGCCAGGAGATCACCGACATCGAGCTGTGGTTCGAAAAGGGCAAAGTGGTCAAGGAAAAAGCCAGCAAGAACCAGGAGCTGCTCTCCGCCCGGCTGGACACCGACGCCGGGGCAAGGTTCCTGGGCGAGTTCGGCATCGGCACCAACTACGGCATCACCCGCTTCACCAAGAACATGCTCTTCGACGAGAAGATGGGCGGGACCATCCACTTGGCCGTCGGCAGCGGTTATCCGGAATCCGGCAGCAAGAACGAATCCGGCATCCACTGGGACATGCTGTGCGACATGAACGACGCCGAGATCAAGGTCGACGGCGACCTCTTCTACAAAAACGGGAAACCTGTGGTTTAATCAAGCTGCCTTAAGAACAGCCGGCCGGATGATGACCAGGGCAGGAAGCGACTATGTCGGTTGAATTTTTCGATGCAATCATGCGGGGTGACCAGGCGAAGGTGAATGCGTTGCTCACCTCCGATCCAGGTTTGATCCATGCCCGCGATGTGCGCGGCCGGTCGCCCATCCTACTCGCCGCCTACTATCAGCAGCCTGAGATCGCCAACCTGCTTGTCGATCATACCGTGACGATCACGGTTTTCGAGGCGGCCGCGACCGGCAAGGTCCAGCAGCTCATGCTCATGTTGGCCAAGGACCCCAGCCTGGTAAATGCCTACGCGGAAGACGGATTTCAACCTCTCGGCCTGGCAGCCCTGTTCGGCCACCTCGAGGCGGTCGATTTTCTACTGCGCGCCGGGGCCTGGGTCAACGGCGCCTCCAGGAATAAATTGCAGGCGACCCCGCTCAACTCCGCCTCGGCGCGCGGCTACGTGGACGTGGCCCACCACCTCTTGGAAGCCGGCGCCGATCCCAACGCCAAGCAGGACGGCGACGTCACCCCGCTGCACTCCGCCGCCTTCAACGGCCAGGTCGAGATGATCCGTGTGCTGCTCGAGTACGGCGCCAGCCAGCAACTCCGTATCAAGGATGGCAAAACACCTCTTGATATAGCCATCGAAGCCGGGCACCATCCCGCCGCCCTGCTGTTGAAGGCCGGGATCACCCGGCGCTTCCGCAAGACCCGCTCCAGCTGATCCTTCATCCAGGAATTAATATTGGGACCCGAGCCGGCAAGGCATTCCTCCTGCCGGTTTTTTTTGACTATACAAAATAGAACATATGTGCTACAATCATGGGGCCTTGGTGGGAGGCTAATCTTTTCTCCATGACTTGCAAGGAGGTGACACCATGACCACCCTGATCGCCGCGTGCGGCCTGGACTGCGCCAAATGCGATGCCTACATCGCCACCCAGGCTAACGACCTGCTGGCCCTGGAGGGAATAGCTGCCCGCTGGAGCAAGGAATATAACGCTACGGGCCTGAGCACCGAAAACATCCAGTGTGACGGCTGCATGCTCGCCGGGCGCAAGAACGGCCATTGTACCGAGTGCAAGATACGCCTGTGCGCCCTCGAGCGCGGCCTGCCCAACTGCGCCGCCTGTCCCGACTACGCCTGCGAGCAGTTGACCGGCTTCCTGCAGGCCGTCCCGCAGGCCAAAACCAACCTGGAGGCACTGCGCGAGGCATGATCGCCCCCGCAGAGTGTAGGGGGTCCGGTAATCGGACCCCCTACTTTTGTTAATCAGACCAATTCAGGTATAATTTCAGGCATGCTGACTCCCGAACAAATCGAGGCCCGCCTCGAACGTCTGCTTTTAAAGGTACAGAAACCCGGCCGGTACGTCGGCGGTGAGCTGAACGCGGTGGTGAAGGATTGGTTGGCGGCCCGGACGAGGGTCGCTTTCATCTTCCCTGACATCTACGACCTGGGCGTCTCCAACGTCGGGTTGAAGATCCTCTACGACCAGGTCAACCAGCGCGACGACGCCCTGGCCGAGCGCGCCTATTCCCCCTGGGTGGACATGGAGGAGCTGATGCGGGCGAACGGCATCCCGCTCTATTCCCTGGAGAGCAAGCACCCCCTGGCCGAGTTCGACATCCTGGCCTTCTCCCTGCCCTACGAGACGCTTTACACCAACACGCTCAACCTGCTCGACCTGGCGGGCCTGCCGGTCCGCTCCGGCGAGAGGACGGAGGAGCACCCGCTGGTCATCGCCGGCGGGCACGCCTGCTTCAACCCGGAGCCGATGCACGCCTTCATCGACGCCTTCGCCATCGGCGAGGGCGAAGAAGTCATCCACGACATCATTGCCGTCCACCAGGAGTGGAAGACGCGCCGCGCCGCGCGCCCGGACCTGATGCGGGCGCTGGCCAAGATCCCGGGCGTGTACGTCCCGTCGCTCTATGAGGCCCGCTACCAGCCGGACGGCACCCTCGCCGAGACGGTCCCGCTCGTCCCGGAGGCGCCCAAGACGGTGATGAAGCGCATGGCCGCCAGGCTGCCGCCCCCTCCGACCAGGTTCATCGTCCCCAACATCGAAATCGTGCACAACCGCGTCTCGGTCGAGATCATGCGCGGCTGCACGCGCGGCTGCCGCTTCTGCCAGGCGGGCATGATCACGCGCCCGGTGCGCGAGCGCAGCGTGGACGAGATCGTCGCCGCGGCCGAGGAGGCCGTGCGCGCCACCGGTTTCGAGGAGCTCGCCCTGCTCTCGCTGTCCTCCTCCGACTACACGCGCATCGTCGAGCTGGTGACCGCCGTGGGCGAGAAGTTCGCCGGACGCCACCTGTCCGTCTCGCTGCCCTCGCTGCGCATCGAGACCGTCTCGGTGGAGCTGATGGACAAGCTGCGCGACCGGCGCGCCAGCGGATTCACCCTGGCGCCCGAGGCCGCCACCGAGCGCATGCGGCGCATCATCAACAAGTTCATCCCCGACGAGCAGATCCTCGCCACGGCGCGTGAGATCTACGCCCACGGCTGGCCGACCATCAAGCTCTACTTCATGATCGGCCACCCGGCCGAGACGCTGGAAGACGTGCAGGCCATCGCCGAGCTGTGCAAGCGCGTCCTGGCCGAGGGGCGCAAGATCATGGGTGGGCGGGCCAAGGTCCATGCCGGGGTGAGCACCTTCATCCCCAAGCCGCACACCCCCTTCCAGTGGGTTTCGGTGGACACGCCCGAGCAGATCAGGGCCAAGCAGGAGCTGCTCATGCGTGAGCTGCGCGGCAGCGCCTTCAAGCTCTCCTGGACCGTCCCGGAGGACACCCTGCTGGAGGCCTGGCTGTCGCGCGGCGACCGGCGCGTGGCCGAGGTGGTCCACACGGCCTGGAAGAACGGCGCCAGGTTCGACGCCTGGCAGGAGCAGCGGCGTTATGAAACCTGGATGGCAGCCTTCACCGAGCACGGCCTCGACCCGGCCTTCTACACCCACCGGCAGCGCCGCACCGACGAGGTCTTCCCCTGGGATCACATCTCAGACGCCGTGCGCAAGAAGTTCCTGTTCGACGACTTCCGCCAGTCGCTGGAAGGCCTGATCCGGGTGGACTGCCGCCTGCAGTGCTTTGCCTGCGGCATCCTGCCGGCCTTTGCGAACGAACGGCGAGAGCACCGCGGCGACTATTGGAAATGTCCCGAGGTCAAGAGCCCGGCGAGGAAGCTGGTCGAAGTGGACGTGCCCGTCCGGGGTTGAGATGCGTCTGCGCATCACCTTCGCCAAGAACGGCGCCCTGCGCTACACCGGGCACCTCGATCTGCACAAGATCTGGGAGCGCACGGTGCGCCGCGCCGGCCTGCCGCTGGCCTATACCCAGGGCTTCCACCCCGGCCCGAAGATCCAGCTCGCCTGCGCCCTTCCGCTGGGATTTTCCAGCCGGGCCGAGCTGGTCGACCTGTGGCTGGACGAGGCGGAAGGGCCGGTCATCCGACCGACCGCCGAAATCCTCCAGGCTGCCGCCCCACCGGGACTGAAGGTCCTGGAGGTGGCCGAGGTGGATTCGGGCGCGCCCGCCCTGCAAAACCTGGTGGCCTCCGCCGAGTACGAGGTCACCCTGCTCGATCCGGTCGATATTGCCGGGCTGAGCCGCAAGCTGTCCGCACTGATGGAGGCGGAGTCTTTACCAAGGCAGCGGCGGGGTAAATCTTACGATTTAAGACCGTTGATCGAGGAGCTTTCCCTCACCCCGGTCCCTCCCTCACCCCTTGCCCCTCTCCCTTAGGGAGAGGGGCTAGGGGTGAGGGGGGGACCGGGGGTAGGGTGTTCATGCGCGTGGCCGCCCGGGAAGGCGCCACCGGCCGTCCCGAGGAGATCCTGGACGCCCTCGGCCTCCCGCTCGAGGCCGCCCGCATCGAACGGATACGCCTGATCTTCAAAACAGAAATCCCGAGCGCGGCCTAGTGGGCTGTCAAAGGAATCTCAATTAACCGTAGTGACGGCTTTAGCCGTCGTTTTCTCGGCAATGAGCGACTGAAGTCGCTACTACAGGACTGAAGATTCAGGTTTGACAGTCTACCAGGTTGCCAATTAAGACCGGATGTCAAGACGGCAGGCGCAGCGACGGTCCCCAAAATCCTCCAAGAAGAAGTAGAATAAGACCACTATCGTTCTGAGGGAATTCCATGGCCTTGCTTGCCGCGTTTGTCATCAGTTTCGGATCGGCACTCGTCTTTGCCAGCATCCTTTACTGGCTCGACCGTTACGAAAAAGAGCCGCTCCTGCTCCTGGGGGGCGTGTTCATCTGGGGCGCGGTTGTGGCGGCCGGGAGCGCGTTCCTGGTCAACACCGTCCTGGGGGTGGGGGTGTATATCTTTACCGGCTCGGATACCGCCACCGATCTGGCCACCGGAGCGCTCATCGCCCCAATCGCCGAAGAGTTCCTCAAAGGATTGGCCGTTTTGGGCGTTTTCCTGATCTTCCGTCGCGAATTCGATTCCGTCCTGGACGGCATCATCTATGCCGGGGTGGCGGCGCTGGGCTTCGCCGCGACTGAAAACACCTACTACATTTACACGTATGGCTTTCAGGAAACCGGCTGGAGCGGGCTGCTCTCGCTGACCTTCATCCGCATCCTGCTGGTCGGATGGCAGCACCCGTTCTACACCTCGTTTACCGGGATCGGTCTGGCGTTGGGCCGCTTGAACCGAAGCTGGTTCGTCAAGGTCGCCGCCCCCTTGCTGGGATTCAGCCTGGCCATGTTCACGCATGCCTTCCATAACACCCTGGCCTCTTTGCTGAGCGGGTCCACGGGCCTCGTCATCGGCGCCATCTTCGACTGGAGCGGCTGGTTGATCATGTTCGTCATCATCATCTGGGCCACCTGGCGCGAGCAGCGCACGCTCAAGAAATACCTGGCCGAGGAAGTCCAGGCAGGGACCATTACTCAAGCCCAGTTCCACACGGCCTCGTCGGCCTGGCTGCAGGTGTTCGCACGCCTGGCGGCGATCTTCACCGGACACTATCTCAAGACCAGCCGCTTCTACCAGGCATGCGGCGAATACGCCCACAAACGACGGCAGGCTGACGCATTGGGGGACGAGGGCGGCAACTACTCCATCATCCAGAATTTACGCGCCGAGCTGGCCGGCCTGGCGCCGTACGTTAAAACGTAAATGACACTGGAGAGGGCGCCGGTGAAACCCTGCCTCAGCGCTCTCCGGGCAGTCTGTGGTAAAATCCGTTTGCCCGCCCCTGTAGCTCAGTGGATAGAGCGTCGGCCTCCGGAGCCGAATGGGAGAGTTCGAGTCTCTCCAGGGGCGCTATCACTATCGGGAAATCGATTGTCGTCGAATGGGAGTGACTCAATATAAAAGTTGCTAAACTATGCCTGACCTGGCTGAATTTTTTACTACAAAGGAAGCAGCCAAAAAGCTAGGATTTCATCTTGAAAGTATCCGACGCATGGCGCGCGACAATCAATTAGAAGGAATTAAGCTTGGTCATGAATGGCTTATATCCAAAATATCAGTTGAAAAATACATACAGGCGACCAAGGGACTAAATAAATTTGATCCCCGACGTCGCAAATAGAAAATTGCCCATCACATATAGATGGGCAATTTTCTTCGGTTTATAATTAGTATCTAACATGAGGAGGGAAAATGTCAGTAACCTGGAAAAAAGATGGATTTGATCCTAGCCCTTTTATAAAGGCAATTGAGCAAGCCAAGAAAATAGACAATTCGGGGAAAATTGTCTTTGATGGTTTTCCTTACCATGAAAGTTCTACTATGCTTCACGATGGATTGAGCTTTCCAAAAGGGATTTCTGAAGATGATCGAAGGATAATCGTTTATCAAGCTATTAATCGAGTATGCACACAGGGGAAATTAAATTCTGATAAATTCTTATCAATGGTAAATAGATTGGTGACTGAATTCGGTCAGCAGACCCAAGAGGTTTATTATTTAGTTACATCAGTCTCTCTTGATCCGTTCACGAAATTACGATCTTTTAAAATTTGTGGTGCGACTATTATTTTTAGTAATCAACTACCAATACATTATCAAGAAGAACGAAACAAATTAATTACTTCAGCTGAACAATTTCTATATTCGGCAAAATTACCCACTAATTATCTACCGGTAAGGATACGCATATTAGCAAAATCAATTTATGAGGCAACAGATAAAGCTCTTTATTCTCTTGATCTTCTTAGAGGTATTTGGAATTTATTCTACAACCAACGTCTTCTAACAAGAATGTCATTCGGTTCAAAAGAACCAGTAAATAACATTCTTCTTGGGCCCATACATACCTTACATAAACCGTATGGTCCTTCGGCTACTGAAATAATATGGTACGAAACGAGTTACCGTAAACAAATCCGACCATACAAGATTACAAATGATATACCCGATTTATATAAGTATTACAAATATGCATTTACTAAATTGAAAAGTAGTAATTATAGACAAGATATAGAAAATGCTATCGTTGGTTACTCAAGAGCATTGGATGAAAGGGATTGGAATACTGCGTTTATAAAATTATGGGGAATACTAGAGGATTTTACCGACACAGAAAAGGCTCATCGTGATGAAACAATACGACGAGCTGCACACGTGTTTTCTGATTATGAGTATGAATATCAGATTTTGGATAACCTAAGACAGCATAGGAATCGAGCAGTACACGCGGGTGAAACAACGAAGGAAATAGAAACATATATGTATCAACTGAAAAATAGTATAGAAGGACTATTTAGATTTCATTTGGTTAATAGCAATAAATTCAATTCAATAAAGGAGGCGGCCGAATTTCTTGATTTAACAACGGACAAAGAGCAACTTAATAGACGAATTGAACTAGCATCATTTGGACTTAAATATAGAGGGTATAAAAAATAGTTTTACCTTGCACGCCCCCATTATTTCATTCGAATCTTAGTAATAACCGAAGTTGTTAATATCACCGAATTAGATTTGAAAAATACCTATCACCCAACCTATTGTATAATACATTAGGTACACTAAAATATTTATACGATACCCACCCGGCGGCTCACGATCCGACTAGAAAAGACTGTTTGAGGAAAATGGGATGAAAAGCGCCCCACGATTGATTGAGGGGAGTAACCAGTCAGTGAGGCGTAATATTTATTGTCTAATAGACTAAAACAATTAAGCTTGTTAATTCTCGGTGAAATTATCTTTATAAAAGTCGTCCAACTGCGGATGGTATTATTTTAGATTAGCCAAGACTTCCTTTTCGAAATTGTCAATTGTAATTTCTTCTGCGTTGTATCTCTTCTTGATGCAATAGGTAAAAATTAATGAAACAATCTTCTCAATGTCATATCCTGTGTGCTTTACAATTTCAAACATAAGACCAGGATCAACTTTATGGTTTTGATCTTTCATTACTTGATATAGTATTATGCTTGACCGTGCTCCACCCTCGCTAAATGGCGACATCCCAATATTTAATTGCTTGAAAGTATTCCAAATAATCAGGAAGATATCCTTGGTTTCTTCGCCTGTAAAACTGTATCGGCAAGCAAACAAATGGCAGATTTTCACCAGATCATTTACATTACTTCGTCCATTCATCCGACTATTCAATGCTCTTACAATGGCATCCGGGAGGACAAAAGCATCCCCAATAATACGTGGTAGATGTTCAGGGTCTACTTTATATATGTTCGCATTATCCCCCGGTGGAGTCCGATCAATATTCCCGATATTCTTTGCTAATACTAATTCATTTGTTTTGATAACAAATGAATTATAGAGATCATCAAAGAATTTCCTATATTCACTTGCCTCATTATCATTTCTTTTGGGATGTAAACCTTTAGCTTTTCTTTCTTTTTCATCTTCAGCCATGATGCTTCTAGCGACGGTCCAAACCAATTCCTCGTATTTTTTACGATCCAATTTCACGAATTTTCCATAATCAACATTCATTATTTTTCTTTCTGTCTATATAAGTATATATCACCCGGATTCCGCGTCGACACGGGCAATTTTTGTTAAGGAAAAGGAGAAATTCGGCGAGTCCAGCATCGCAATGCAGTGCCGCCTTCTATAATTGAGTTGAGTCAGAACGGTAGCACTACACCGTGAGTGGCCCAATCCTCCCACGCGATCTGTAATCTTCGCTTCACCTTTTGGGTGAATCCCTCATGACTGGAGAAGCGGGTGTTAAAATCCCCCTCAGCACGCACCCCTGGAAGACAGGATCTATCCATGATCGATCGCATCGAATTCACCGCCCAACATCTCACTTCCAACGCAGGCCTGCTGCTCCTGCTCGAGAACACCCGGAAGAATGGGATCTTCGACTGGATCGATCAGGAACTGGTGTTTGGGGCCCTGTCCACCGACCAGATCAAGAGGAACCACATCCAAACCCTGCTGTGCGGGAATTTCATTGGGATCGACAAGCTGGAACGCTTGAAGCTGCTCCAAGGCGACCCTCTCGTCCGGGAGTATTTCATTGCGGTCAAAGAGCCAGAAACGGTTTCGCGTTTCCTGGGAAACTTCAATTACAAAACCACCCAGATGCTGCGCGAGGTCAACTTCCGGTTATTTCGCAAACTCCTACAGAAAAAGCGGCTCCCGGCCATTACGATTGACATCGACAGCAGTGTGGTCAACGTGGAAGGTCACCAGGAAGGAACCGCCAAAGGGTACAATCCGAAGAAGCCAGGCAATCCCTGTTACAACCTGCAATTTGCCTTCTGCGATGAGCTCAAAGCCTTTCTCAGCGGATATATCCGCAGTGGGGATACGTACACATCCAACGGCGCGGCAGGGCTGATCCAGGAGATCGTCGCCCAGATCCAGGAACTAAGCGTGAAGACCACCTTCCGCATGGACAGCGGGTACTTCGACGAAGCGATCCTGGAAACCATCGAAACCTTGGGAAGCACCTATGTGATCAAGGCAAAAGGGTATCCGACGCTGGTATCCAAGGCCAGCGATCCAAAGCTGACATTTGTTCCGGGGGAAGATGGCCGGGAGACTGCCGAGCTGGCGGTGGCCCTGGATTCGTGGAAGAAAGCCAGGAGGTTCATTGTGAAGCGGGTGCGGAAAGATCCGACCCAGACAGCCCAGTTGAGCTTTTTGCCCGGGGAGGAGTTTGAGTATTTCTTCTTCGTCACCAACACGGACCTGCCTGCCGAGGCTGTGGTCGCCTTTTATGAGAAGCGCGGGAATGCCGAGAACTACATCAAGGAAGCCAAATACGATATGGCGATTGGCCACCTGCTGCTCCGGTCCTTCTGGGCCAATGAGGCGATCTTCCAATTGATGATGATGGCCTACAACCTGTTCCTGTTGTTCAAGATCGACCGGGGCATGAAAACGGAATATCGGCAGCAGGTAAAGACTTTCCGCCTGAAATACATCTTCCTGGCCGGGAAGATCGTCCGATCTGCAAGACAAGTGGTGCTGAAATTACCGGAACAATATGCGCATCAATCGATTTTCAGTCAAATCTGAGACCAGGCTGTCTCCTGGAAATGGGCGATGCACTGTTCGTATTTAATTGGGTCATTGTTGAAAGTGATTTGGGCTTGCTGGAAAGGCACCCAAGTTCGCCACGAATGCCCGGAAACCTTCGTTCAATGATGAAAATCGACTGAAACGCCGGAGTTCGATGAATGAAATCGCTGTATAATTTGTGCAACAAGCGATTTGTAAAGACGGCAATCACTCGACGTGGATTTTCGGGACAAGGCTTTCGCCCTTCTCACTACCCCTTCGATCCGACTTTGAGAAAGCCATAGCCCCTATTCTCTAATATCTTGACGCGCTCGCATTCTAAGATAAAATAAGATTCTTATCAGACATGATTGGTAATTATTGGTGAAATTCTAGCCACCTGACAGTTTGGTAAAAAGGTGTTGATCGGCATGCAAAACCGAGTAAAGTAAGTTTCGACCAAGAAACTGAAATACCGGAGCTGTCGAATGCCGATCAACGATCTCTATCATAACTGGATGCGCCAGATTTGTGAACTGCGACCGCAGCAGAGAATTACTCAAGTACGGAACTTTGTATGGTTGATGATTGGTATCTATCAAAGTCATTCGGTTTATCTGAGCAGGATTGCCGGGAAGATCCCTGGCCCGGCGAAGCTGGTGAGCACCACGCGACGCTTGAGTTGTTTTCTCCCGGAAGGACACCGGGACGGTGTGGATAACCCGGCGGTCAACGTGCGAGAGTGGTACCAGCCGCTTGCACAGCACTGGCTGCAAGCCCAGGCACACTGTCTGGGAGAGATCCGTGTGATCGTGGATGGCACCAAAGTTGGTTTTGGACATCAGTTGCTCATGGTCTCTCTGGCGTATCGAAAGCGGGCCATCCCGCTTGCCTGGACCTGGGTCAAGCACGTCCGTGGTCACAGTACGGCGTTCAAACAGTTGGCCTTGCTGAACTACGTGCGGACACTTTTACCCGTTGGGAGCGCCGTTTTTCTGGTCGGAGACTGTGAATTTGGCTCGGTAGAGACCCTGAAATGGCTGGATCAATGGCGCTGGTTCTATGCCCTGCGTCAAAAATCAGATACCTGCCTCTGGCTGGACCAGTCGATTGAATGGAAATCGTTCGGCAGCTTTATTCAAAAACCCGGCCAGAGTATTTGGCTTGGCCAAGGCTACCTGACTGCTCAAAAAATCTACCCGACCAACCTCTTGATCCACTGGCAAGTCGGTGAAGAAGAACCCTGGTGTCTTGCCACCAACCTGCCCGACCGAAGCATGGCCTTGAAATATTATCAGCGCAGGATGTGGACCGAAATAGTCTTTACGCAAATGACAAAAACGGACATGTTCGCTAGCTGGGCTGGTAGGGATCACATAACAGATTTCCACGTTTTCATTCTTGACGATCACTCGATCGATGAGCAATTCTATCAGCTTTCGTTTCTGTTCAAAACTGGCGTTTTTCAGCCCACCTTGGATATTGTGACAGAAATTCTCAATGGAAACAGTCAGGCCAGAAAGTTCATTGTGCCGGTCCACTTGATGAACCAATTGGTTTTCCAAATCCTGCATGCCTTGGAGCCTATTCTCAAGATCGGTTCGCCTCCGTTGGTACTCGGACATGGGAATGATTTGATTCAGGTAAGCTTCAGTGAGCCGATCCAGCTGAGTTTGCAAGGCGACTTGTCCACGGTGCAAGTTTTCGCATCGCGCCTGCAGTTCTTGGGGCAGCCAGCCGCCTCCTTGTGCTCTTTGCAGGGCAGCAGCAATGATCTCAGGATGTGTCATGAGGGAGCACAAATCCTGCCAGACCAGTTCATCCAACTGGTGGGCCGGGATATAGCGAGCTTCACACCGTCCGTGAACATGCGAATAAACAACATCCATTTTCCCATGGCAGACGTAATAATCATAACCAGGATTTAATGTACGACTTCTGCAACTGAGGTGGCAAAAGCCACAGCTTACCAGCGCTCTCAACAAATAAGAATGGGCGGTGTTGTTGCGGCTGGCAACCTGTTGGTTGTGGATCAACTTGGCCTGGACCTGCTCAAACTGCTGTGGCTTAACGATCGCTGGAATAGCTGCAACAGGGATCCATTCTTCTTCTGGAACTTTGATATGACTTTCTCCCGACTTGCCTATGGGGTGCGTAGCCGATCGACGCCAGTGGGGCTTAACCATACGCTGTCGGCCCGCATACACTTGTCCAGTATAAGCCGGGTTGGTCAAGATGCCGCGCAAAGTGCCAGTGCTCCAGTATTTTCCTCCCTTGGGCGACAAAACTCCCATCGCATGCAAATGTTGAACCAGGCGATAAAGAGTCGAGCCGCCTTCCAGGTAAAAGTCGAACATCTCTCGGACAACTGCTGCCTCTGCGTCGTTGATGGTCACTCTGGAAGGATCCCGAGGACGATCCGGATCCAACTGATAGCCATACAATGGCCCCGTCCACGGCAGCAAGATCCCAGCCCGCAATTTGGCTTGACGACCACGTCGCATCCGATCGGCGATCAGGGTACGTTCATATTCTGCAACGGCTCCCCGAATTTGCAGGAGCAATTGGTCGTGTGGATCCTGGCTGATCGGGCGATCCAGAAATTCAACCCGGCAACTACATTTCTCCCACTCTTCCAAGAGCAGCATCTGGTGAACATAGTTGCGTGCCAATCGATCTGGCGCCGTGATCACAATACAGTCGATTTCCCTGGCGGATACCCGATCCCGCAGTCGATCCAGACCGGGTCGGTTCAAGTTGGCTCCGCTGATCCCATCGTCTCGAAATATGTTTTCTTGCAGCAGTTCCCATCCTTGTTGCTTGACATAGGCCATCAGCCGTTCCAACTGCTGCTCAATGGTTTGTGCTTGTGCTTGTTGCTGAGTTGATACTCTCGCATAGATCGCTACACTCATAAAGCACCTCCAGTTTCATCGGCAGCTGATTTTCCTCGACGGAACGAGCAATCTCCAGTACCAACTGATAGGCTCGGTCCCATCGGTTCTGTCCATCCGGATACTCCTTTACTTCCCGTTGAATTTTCCACTGACGTTTCATGGCAACCTCCACATTCAGATCTCTCTGGTGTAGAGGAAACCCCTTGCTCAGTGGCAGAAGCACGCAACCGTAATGGACGTCGCCAATGATTTAGCCGCAACTGTCCGGTGCGAACCATGCAAAACTTGTCATTTGTGATCAGTCCATTGAAGAACTACATGGCGACATGAAAAAACATGGCTTCGATTTGGAATGTACGATGTTGCACGATTTCTTGAAATTATCTCGTCTTACCCTGGCGGTCGCCTTTTTATATGTCTGGTTGATCTCAGTTGGCGCAGACACGATCCATCAAGGACTGCGTCACCTCGTTGATCGCCACGACCGCCGCGACTTGAGCCTCTTCCAGATCGGTCTGCGTTTCATTCAAAGGAGGTTGACCAATGGTCTTTCTGTCCAAATTCCGCTTTGTTCATACCTGTGACATCAAACTGTCAGGTGGCTAGGTGAAATTATGAAAAACAAAAAGCTGGTTTCGTTTATCCTGGTACTTTTACTAATGTCAATATCGTGTAATGTGTTCACTCCAAAGAGCCCTGATGTTGGAGTGGTTCCTCCGGGGGATATCAGCAAGGTATTCGACAATCTCCCCACGTATGACCCCAATGCACCCCTGCCATCGCCTGGCGCGGCTGCACTGCGAGCCCTGACCGTATTCGACCCGGGTGTGGCCGTACTGGAGAGCGATGTCGAAGCGTCTGAGCGTGCAGCCATTCAAGCGATCCTCTCCGACTTGCAGATCCAACTTGGAGCCGGCAACGGCGCCGAAATAGCTTCCCGGGTCGCCCGGTCCGGAGGGGTCAAGCGCCTCAGCCCGGCGATGGGAGCATCGTTTCCGGCGGCCTCCGACTTGTCCGGCGGCTTGAACGGGCCTGGCGGCGTCCTCGCATTCGATGCAATGTTCGCCTCGGTCCTCGTCAGCCAGGTGAGTGACTATCTCGCTGTGGGTGAGGCGTCCAACGAGAATAAATCTGCACCCGGGTCTGAAGGTGGTGCCACCACTAAAAGTGGTCTTCAATTCCGGAAGAACCCGGATGGTTCAACAACGTTGGAATTAGCTAATCATACCGACGCAGCCAAGAACGGTGTCTCCGCCAATACAAACGGCAAGGTCAGCCTGGAAGGCTGGCGCTGCCCCAATGCCGCCGGACAGGTTTCTTTTACGATGAAGTTGACCTTTAGCGCAGAGTCCGAAGGAGCCTCGTACACGGTAGACTTGACCGCCTTCGTAAGGGCAGAGGTGGATGACAATGCGAAACTCATTAGCACGACCTCCGATGTGACCCAAGGCACCCGCAAGGTCCAGAATGGAAAAAATGTTTATGTGGAGTCAGGCGCAACCTACGGGCCGGCCGGGACAACAAATCAACGGCAGATCCGTTCATCCCAGGATGCCACTTCGAGCGATGTGAGCGATCTGTCTGCTGCGGGGGAGCAGGCGGCTAACTTTATGGCTTTGGGCGCGCTTCTTTTTGCCGAAAGTAACTGGCAAAAAGGTGGGTGCACAAAGATCGAGGCCAGTTCGCCAGGCACCGTCGAGCCGGGCTCTACGACAGCCATCCCGGTGACGGTCCACCATCGTGTCGACGGCTCCGAAGTCTCTGCGAAACTTGCTGCAGTGCTCGCGGGTGATAAGTCGGTCGAACCCAGTTCGCTCGCCGCCACACCCGGAACCCTGACCTACACTGCACCCGCCGAGAGCGGCAAGCAGGCCACCATCACCCTCACTGCAACCTCCCGGCGAGGTCGGGCTACCCTCGATCTCACCGCCTCCACGGGTAATCCAAGTTACCGGGTCAACGACGCGAAAACAGCCGGCATGTCCTGGGTCACGCAATGCATCCCTGCGCTGGATCAGCCTTACCAGGTTTCGTGGAAGAGCCCGCAGGGAACGGCCGACTTCCACCTCTCCCCCGATAGCTGGCAGAGCGGCACGGCGGAGGTCACATTGACAAACACACTGGCAGGCGTGACCGTTACACAGACCGGGCAGGGGCCGTTCTCCGTCACGGTCTTGAGCCAAAGCCCGGGCGGCTCCCCGCTGGAGCTGTCGATCGATATCAAGGCCAAGGGGACCATCACCCAGTGTGCAGCGGGTAGGTGTACAACTGTGAATGATGTTGAGATCGATCAATCGATCCCGATCATCGTCAGCGATTCGAGTTGCAAATAAAACGGACTGGACTTCACCCGACGGTTTCAACCCTACCCCAGCCCTCCCCAAATGCTCCGACTCGCCAGAAGAACACTGCCGGTCGGAGCCATTTAAGGAGGGTGCCTGGTAATTAAAGTCGCTTTTGTGCGAAGAGTGGGGGAACCCTGACGAAGAACACGCCTAATATACTTGCTGCCAAACCAGTAAAAGTTAGCCATAAGTCCATTCTTATCACGATTAACAAACTGTATAGAAGCCACATGACACCACTTGAACTCTACGAAACCACTCGCGGTATTTGGGTATCAGTATCTTGGTAGCTACAATAAAAAATGCCCCACGATTGATTAAGGGGCACTCTAAAATAAGTGATTGAAACTAATTCTTCGTAATTTTCTATATACCCGCCCGGCGGCTGACGATCCGACTAGAAAAGACAAATTGAGGGAAATAGGTTGAATAATAAAGGGAAAAATACCCAAGCAATCAAGGTGGACTTTTTGTTGTACAATTTATGACCTTTTTCAAGATATACTTTAAAGCTAACTAGAAGATGACACCAAACGAACCAGTTCCACAGGAGAAATTGGGGCCTGCCCAGCTGTCTGCATCAAACCGCGCTGGATATTCTTTCCTATCCCATTCATTGCCCTTATCCCTTGTGTGTTCCATCGCATTCTTCCTGATCTTCATGCTGGTCTTTCGCCCCGGCTATGCGGTCAACGACGATTTCGGCATCATTTCACTGGCTTCGGGGTACCTGGGCGGTCAACCGGTTCCGTTCCTCATGTTCAGCAATGTTTTATTGGGATTCCTGTTGAACTCGCTTTACGAATTGCACACCCGGATCAACTGGCTGATCATCCTGTCCCTGGCAGTAAACTTCCTGTCGATTTTTACCCTTCTCCATCTTATTTTTTCTGCGCACTTAAGGAGATATCAAAAGCTCTTCGCTGCATTAGCCGTCCTGGTGTGCGACACCAATTTCCTGATGAACATCACATTCACGACCACGGCGGCATTCGCCTCCCTGACAGGATTGGTCCTGGTCGTCAGCGCGGCTCAACCGCAAGTTCCACCAAAGAAAGGATTGGTGATCTGGGGATCTGCCCTCGCCCTCATCGGCAGCCTGATCCGGATCGAAGTCTTGGCTGTCGGTTATGATCTTAATCATCCCTCCCCTGGTGCTCGGTAACCGTTATTTCAAATTGAGGCGCCTTGCGATCGCCCTGGTAATACCGACCGTTCTGGTTTTCGGCTGTTACGCTTTCGACCGGAGTTATCTGCGCGCATCGCCCGGCTGGCATGCTTTCGACGTCTACAATCAGACCCGATCCATGGTGCAAGATACCCCGCGCCTCACCAATCTCGGCGCGACGATCAAGGCGATTGGCTGGAATGAAAACGACCTGGTCATGTTCACGCATTGGTTCATTCCGGATGCGCAGGTTTATTCGCTTGAACACTTGCATTTTTTGGTCGATACCGTGTCGGATAAACGCGGCATCCTCAGCGCGTTCGCCTATGCATTACGGAACCTTCTCAGTCCTGTGGCAATCCCTTATATCCTGATCCTGGTTTCCACGTGGCTGGGCGTGTGGCTCTATGTGCCTGATAAAAGAGTTGCCTTGCCGCTGCTGGTCTTGGACGTTGATCTCCTGTCAGTCGTCCTTTTCCTTGCCTGGACGCAGAAGCTCCCTGACCGCGTCCTTCTGCCCTTGCTGGCAGCGGCGGCGATATTTGGACTTTTCATTCTGTCTTGGATGGGAACCAACCAGGGAGAATTGGAATCCCCGGCCAATAGGAAAAATCCCTTTTACTGGGTCGTGATTTCCGGTATCTTCATGTCATTGGTTGTGGCCATAGGTTTGGTCGTCGGTCAATCCATTCAAACAACCCGGCTCAATATTGCGAAACAAGCCGCTTACCACCAAATCCTGTCCGATATCGAAGGACTCGTGGCGCAAGGGAAACTTCCCGCCAATGCCCTGATCGCCTCGAACGCCACCGGCATCCCGTTCGAATGGTCTGATCCGATGGTCCTGGAGTTCCCAGCCGTCCAGTATCTGGATATGGGCTGGCTGACGAATTCACCGGCTTACGATCAAGCCCTGCACATCAATGGAGTCCAATCCCTCCCGGCCGGCCTCTATCAGAACAGCAATGTTTACTTGATGACGCGTGAGAGCGTCATGTACGGGATCCTCCAATTCATCCGGGATCATGAGAATATCGAGGTGAGCGCCAACCGGATCTACAAAATGCCGAACAGCAGCGGGGACGTCCAATATGACAATATCTACATCTTCAAACTGGAGCAAAAGAATTGAGCCAGTGGGAGGATAATCCAAATCAATCTAAGAACCTATCCGAAAATTAATATGAATATGTCGTTGCGAGGCGGCGTTGTGTGCCGCCGAAGCAATCTCCTCTATATTCTTCTAAAGAAGAACTTGCAAATCCATGAGATTGCTTCGTCGCTGCGCTCCTCGCAACGACACGAATCTTGTGAATTTTCGGATAGATACTAAATGAATACCGGATTACGAAATCCCATCCGCACATGCGCCAGGTTTTACCGTGTTGGGCCTGCCCCTCACCAACGGGAGCAGAACTTTTTTCGTATCATTCCCTGTAACGCCACATATGTTGAGTGGAGGTAAACCATGCTCCTCATTCAAGCGCTGGTCGGGACCGGGCTGCTGGTCTTCGGGCGCAGGCTTTTTTGGTTCCTGGTCGCGGGGTTTGGCTTTATCGCCGGCCTGGGACTGTCGGCGCGTTACCTGCAAAGCTACCCGGTTTGGATGACGTTGCTGGTGGCATTGGGGGCTGGCCTGGTCGGAGCCCTGCTGGCGGTCTTTCTCGAGCAGGCTGCCCTCGCCCTGGCTGGATTCTTCGGCGGCGGGTACGTCCTGACCGGGTTGGCCGGCCTGCTCGGGATTCATTTCATCCGGCCGGCCTGGTTGCTGCCCCTTGTCGGCGGGATCATCGGCGTCGCGCTGGTATTTTCCATCCTGGATTGGGCCCTGATCGCCTTGTCCTCCCTGGCGGGGGCATCGCTGGTCACGGAGGCGCTCGGCCTGCACGCCCTGACCGGCTTTCTGGTCTACCTGGCCCTGCTGGCTGCCGGGATTGTCGTTCAGGGAAACATGCTGCACCGGCAGCGACACTCGGTAAAAAAGTGACCATCCGGCGTCATTCGGGGGAGCCCGGCCTGCTTGTATGCTAGAATAGCCCCACTTTCCCCAATTCTTGCGCCGCATTCCGGAGCCCTGATGGCACGAGCATTCGTCTTATGAAACCTGCATTTTTCGCGACCGCCATGATCCTCCTGCTGGCCGCTTGCGCGACCGCAACGCCGCAGGCCGCCCCGACGGTCTCACCGAGCCCGACGGCCAGCGAGACGCGCCCTCCGAGCGCCACCCCTCCGCCGCCCACCCCGACCGCAACGCCGACGCCGATCCAGGGCACGACCCGCGCCCAGGTCAACGTGCGCAGCGGACCCGGCACCGGCTACACCTCGCTTGGCCTGATCGATCCCGGACAGACGGTCGAGATCGTCAGCCGGGACGCCAGCGGGAACTGGTACCTCATTCTCTACCCTTCCGCTCCCCAAGGCCGCGGCTGGGTCACGGCCGCCTTCGTCCAGGCCGAGGCTGCCACGGCCGTCCCGATCCTGGCCCAGTCCGCCACGCCGACCCCCACCGGCCCGACCGGGGTGGTGCAGCAGAAGCTCAACGTCCGCTCCGGCCCCGGCACGTCCTACAACTCGCTGGGCATGCTGGCGGCCCAATCGGTCGTGGTGCTGACCGGGAAAAATGCAGCCGCCTCCTGGTTGCAAATCGAGTACCCCTCCGCCCCTGGCGGGCACGGCTGGGTGACGGCAACCTACGTCCAAGTCACTGATACCGCCAATCTGCCAGTCCTGGACGAATACGGCAATCCGCTTCCCTCGGGCGCTCCGGCCGGCAGCCCCGGTCCGGTCCTCGCCCCCACCCCGACCGTCGGGCCGGCGCCGGACAACCGCGACTCCGACGCCCAGCCGGCCATGCAGGGCTCTTTTTCGCCCTCCGGTTCGCGCCAGTTCGCCTATTCCCACCAGCTCTCGACGCCCCAGGGCGACGGCCAGGATTGGATCGAATTCACCCCGTACGCCGCTGGCGGGGTTAGTGCACGCCTGACCATCAGCCTGACGTGCAGTGGGAACGGGACGCTGGCGGTGGAGCTTCTGCAAAATGGGGTTCCCGTCCCCGGCTGGGGTACGCTGCAGTGCGGCGACCGGGACCGGCTCCTGACCCTCCCGGCGGGCGGAAGCTATGTCTTCCACCTGAGCGCGGCGGTCGGGGACATCCAGAGCCTGGTCGCATACACACTGACGGTCCGGAATGAACCGTAGCACTTTTTCCTGTCCCGCACGACACCCATCCATGCATCTCAACAAACTCTGCCGTCTGGCTCTTGTGGCGGCGATCCTGGCGGCGAGCGTCTCCTGCGCCGTCGCCCCGCTCCCCGACCGCCCGTGGGGTTACGACGACCTGCGCCTGCTCCAGCCGGCCGTTGAGGGACTGCCTGCCTCGGCCAATATCCTGGCCGTCTACACACGGGTCTCCGGCAGCGACCTCCAGGTGCGCATCGACTTTCTCGACCTGCCGGTCACACCCGACCAGGACATCTACCTTGCCCTCGACACCCGCCCGGGCGGCTCGCATGTCGCTTTTCTCTCACCCTGGCAGCCAGCTTCCACCATCCCGGCTGATCTTACACCGACGGCAGTCGCCTGGGACCTCCTGCTGGCCCTGCCTGCGGCAGGGAGCCCGCGGGCGTTCGACCGCGGGCAGGCAGGCCCCTCCACGCGCATTGTCCCGCGCCTGGTGCGCGACCCGGGTCTGGACACGCTGACCGTCAGCCTCAACAGTGCCTCCATCCCACAGCCGTTCCGCCTGCAGGTTTTCGTGACCGCCCCCTGCGCCTCCCCGGCCGATCCGCGCTGCCATCGCCCGCTCGATTGGACCGCGGCTTTCGCCTCGGACGCCCAGCCGCCGCAGGCGCGCGCCGCCCTGCTCATGGCCTTCTGGGACACTTACCCGGCCTATACGCCCGCCCTGGCACTGCGCCGCTGGGACGGCGCCCACACCGGTCCGAACGGCGGGCGCCACGGCTTGAACCTGCTGCTGACCGCCGCGGCGCAAAACTTCGTCCCGCTGGTGCTGCTCGACATGAAGACTCCGGCCAGCCTGGCTGCCCTGGACCTGATCGGTGCGACGAAGCGCATCCGCGGGTTGAGCGACGCCGGGCTCCTGATCTTGCCGGACGCAGCGTACGGCCAGCCGGCGGATGTCGCGCTGGGCTACAGCCGCCGCGCCGCGGCCGGATTCGGCCTGCCAGGCAGCCAGCTGGCCTACTCCCCGTCAGGGCAGCTGCAGCCTGGCTACCTGGCCCAGTTCGTGCCCCTGGCCGACGCCACCCACCTCGCCCGGGCGGGGGCCACGCGACTCATCCCTCTCCCGCCTGCCGAGGCCGTCCAGGCCACCGATGACGGTCCCTCGACCGGAGTGCGCCTGGCCCTGCTCGAGGCGGCGCTCTCGGGCGACGCCTCCCGGCTGGTCGTGTTGGGCGGCGACCTGCCGCACTCCACCTGGGGCAACGCCGACGCTTCCGCCGCAACTTTTGCCTGGATCGACGCCCACCCCTGGATCCGGCCGCTCACCGGGGAGGATTTGCTGACCTTTCCAGTGGGTGCAAATCAATCCGCCCCGCCCACGGTGAATGCCCGACCGGCGGCGTTCCCAACCTACGACGGGTACGGCGGACAGGTCACGCTATCCCCATCGGCACTGATCGACGCTTTGAGCCGCGCCCCGAAGAACGCCATCACCGACCTGGCCTGGCAGACCTTCTTTTCGCTCACCGCCTCCGGCGCGGATGCCGGCCTGCAGGAACTGCGTGCCCAATACCTTGGAGATATCCCATCCCTGATCACTGCCAGCCGTTGGGCGGATGGATCGCTTCCATCGGCAGGCGGCTGTGAAACCTTCAAGGGAGAAGGGGAAGAGACCTGCCAGCTGGCGAACGATCACTTTCTGGCCATACTCAAAGGTCAGGACGCCAGGCTGGAATACCTTTTCTACCGCGACGCCCTCGGCGTCCACCAGGTCATCGGCCCGTCCTCGCAGTTCACCGTCGGGTTGAGCGATCCCTCCCGGTGGCACCCGGAGAAAGGACCGGCTGCCGACCCGAGCGTGGTCCAGGGGGCCTTTGCGGAGGGAGCGGAGCAAAAGATGACCCAAACCACCGCCTCGGGGAACACCTTCACCGCCTCGAATGGCAGCTTCTCCAAAAGCTACCAGCTGACGGAGGCCGGGCTGGAGGTAATCTACCACCTCACTGCCCCGCTGACCGAACGCCTTCCGCTGGCCGTCGACCCGCAGGCTTTCTACTTCAGTCCGGCGCAGTATCAGGGCGTTCTCGCCCCCGGTTCCTGGACCTGGGGCCTGGTTGGCGGCATCCGGGTCGAGGTCCAGACCGAGGCGGTGCTGAGCGCGGCGGACTTCACCGCCTCGCTGCCCTTCCTCTCCCAGCCCGAAGATCCCGACCAGGATTATCCCGCCGGGCACTATCTGCCCTTCCCCCTTTCGGTCGTCAGCCTCAGCTCCGACCGGGACTTCCGCGTGCACATCTCCATCAAATGAATAATTGCACAAAAGCAGCTTTTATGGTACATTTCGTACAAATTTTGTCCGAAAAGAGAGCTGGCTATGACATACAGAGAAACCCCCGATATTATCGTTAGCAGGCTGCCGGTATACCTGCGCGCCCTGAGTCATATGCAAGCCCAGGGGAAACAGACTACCTCGTCGCAAGAACTGGGTGACCAGGTGGGCATTTCCGCAGCCCAGATCCGCAAGGACCTTTCGCAGTTTGGCGAGTTCGGCAAGCAAGGCACCGGATACAACATCGCCTTCCTGATCGGTAAATTGCGCGAAATCCTGAAAGTCGACCGCGTTTGGGATGTGGCGGTCGTCGGGATGGGCGACATGGGTCACGCCATCGCCCGCTACCAGGGCTTTGCCGACCGGGGCTTCCGCGTCAGCATGGTCTTTGACAACGAAAGGTCGAAGATCGGAGAAAAGGTCGGCGGGTTTGTCGTGCAGGACACTCGGGAAATGGTCGCCGCCGTGCGCAAAGCCGGCATCACGGTCGCCATGCTATGCGTCCCGGCAGCGGTAGCCCAGGAGGTCGCCAACCAACTGGTGGAGGCCGGGGTGAGGGCGATCCTGAATTACGCCCCGATCAACCTGAGCGTCCCCAAGGGTGTGCGGGTCCAATATCTGGATCCCTCCGTCGGCCTGCAGCGCATGACCTACTACCTGGAATAAAAATAGCGGGGCGACTGACGGTCGCCCCGGAGCGGTTTCAGGCGGTTTTAATCCCCACAATCTGATCGATCATACTCAACAGGACCCGCAGGTTGGGAATGGCCGAGACGGGCGCGCTGGCTCCACTGAACCAGCCGCCGTCTTTCTTCGCCACGCGCAGAATGCCTCGACGGACGGATACCTGCTCGATCTCGCCCCACGGATAAGCCTTCTTGCCGACCTGGATGCCCGATTTGCTAATTGTCACCCGGTCGAAGGGCAGGTTATGCCCGGCGTTATACTGGCCCGAGGCGCGCTCATACAGGATCGGCAGTGTTTTTTGATCGATCAGCTTCCCCAGCTCTTCCACACGGGCATAGGAGTCGTTCAGCACCAGGCGCTTTCCCTGGGCGTCGACCAGGGTATAGACATGCGAGGTGCCGGTGTAAATTCCGTTGGCGTAGTGGCGTGTGACGGCAGCATACAGGCGGGTCACGTCCTCCCAACGCCAGGTCTGAAAGCCCTTCCGGTCCCGTGCGACGAACCCCCGCTCATAAAGCGCCACGCTTTTATTCCAGGAAAAAATGACCGTCCAGGCTACCAGCATCGCCAGCAGGAACAGGGCTGAGGCAAGCAACAACGGGATGGTCAACTTGTCGTCGATCAAGGCCGGGCCATAACGTTGTGACCAGACATAGGCTTCGTACACACCGTACGCCAGGACGGCAGCCCCGGCGGCCAGCAGCACCCCCAAAAATAAAACGCCGCCCCAACGGTTCAATTGCCGGATAGGAAAGTAATCCTGCAGTGCGCCCAGGCCGGATACGGATCGGTACGCTTCGGGAAGAGATGGAGAGCGCATATCGTCGTTGCCCTGCCGGATAAAAGACCGGGCAGGCAGCCCGGTCGCGGGATCATTTATACTGGCGGCAGGTTGCGCTTGAGGACGTTGTACATCCCCAGGGCCTTGACCGCACCTTCTACCACGCAGGTCGTGGGGTTGTCGACCAGGTACGCCGGGATGCCGAGCGCCTTGGTCATGAGCTTGTCCATGCCGCGCAGCAGCGCCCCGCCGCCGCATAGTGCCACCCCGCGGTCGATGATGTCCGAGACCAGCTCGGGCGGGGTCTTCTCGAGCACGCGGCGGCAGGCTTCGACCACCTGCTTGAGGGCGTCCTGGAGCGCCTCGACCACCTCGCCGGTGGTCAGCGAGATCGGGCGCGGCAGGCCGCTGACCTGGTCCTGTCCCTGGACCTCCATGCTCTCCTCTTTATCCTGCGGAACGGCGGCACCGATCTTGATCTTTAACTGCTCCGCCGTCGCCAGGCCGATGATGACACCGTACTTCCTGCGCACGTAGGCGGCGATGGCCTCGTCCAGCTGCAGACCGCCGGCGCGCAACGTCCCGGCGGCAACGATGCCGTACATCGAAATGACCGCCGCCTGGGTCGCGCCCCCGCCCAGGCAGATGACCATGTTCCCCGAGGGCGAGCCGATCGGCAGGTCCACGCCCAGGACCGCCGCCATGGGCTGCTGGATGAGATACGCATCCCGGCTGCCGGCCTGGAGCACCGCCTCGTGCACGGCGCGCGACTCCACGCTGGTTACGCCATAGGGAACGGTGATCATCACCCGCGGGCGGAAGATGCGCATCGGCCCGCTGATGCGCCGCAGCAGATAGGCCAGCAGCGCTTCGGTGATCTCGTAATCGGCCACCACCCCGTTCTGCATCGGGCTGGCCACTTCGATCGTCTCCGGGAGCACGCGGCCGTACATCTCGCGGGCTTCCTTGCCCAGGGCGACGATCTTCTGCTCCTCGACCACGATGGCCACAATGGTGGGTTCATCCACCAGGAGGCCGCTGGTGTCGGCGATGCGGGTTTGAATGGTGCCCAGGTCGATCCCCAGGTCTTTGGACAGGGATGGCAAGAGAGGCATAGGTTACCTCGGTTCGTTGGAACTCCGGGGCAGACGGGTCGACCCACGCCGGTAGCGCTTGGCGGCGTCCAGGCGCAGCGCCGAGCGGCGCAGGGCGGCCTCGATCAAAAGGTAGGCATCAGTGTCCGCGGGCACGCCCTTTTCCAGCAATTCCTCCGCCCGCCGGCGGGCTTCCTCGGCGCGCGCCGTGTCGATCTCCTCGACGTTCTCGGCCGCGTCCGCCAGGACCGTGACCAGGTCCGGCTGGACCTCGGCAATGCCGCCCGCAACGGTGAAGAACAGCTCCTGCGCTTTCACCTTCACTTTAATGACACCGAATTTCAGCGTCGTCAGCAGCGGGGCATGGTGGGGCAGGATGCCCATCTCCCCGTCCGTACCGGGGAGCAGCACCATGTCGGCATCGCCTGCGTAGACCATGCGGTCCTGGGAAACGATCTCACAACGAATGGGCATTCCTTATTCCCTTAAGCTATACGTTTTACTATTTATTCTTTTCCAAAAAGATTATATTCTCGAAACCGGTAAACCGTAATGCGCAAAATGCGAGGCTACACCGCCTTGGCGAGCCTCTCCGCCTTCTCGCGTGCATCGTCGATCGTGCCGACCATCATGAAGGCCTGCTCGGGCAGGTCGTCGTGCTTGCCGTCCAGGATCTCGCGGAAGCCGCGCACGGTTTCGTTGAGGGGCACGTACCTGCCTGGCAGGCCGGTGAACTGCTCGGCCACGAACATCGGCTGCGAGAAGAAGCGCTCGATCTTGCGCGCGCGCGAGCACGATCAGCTTGTCGTCCTCGCTCAGCTCGTCGATGCCCAGGATGGCGATGATATCCTGCAGGTCCTTGTAGCGCTGCAGCACGCGCTGCACTTCGCGGGCGGTGTGGTAATGGTCCGCGCCGACGATGTGCGGGTCGAGGATGCGGCGAGGTGGAGGCCAGCGGGTCCACGGCCGGGTAGATGCCCTTCTCGACGATGGAGCGCTCCAGGGCGATGGTGGCGTCCAGGTGGGTGAAGGTGGCCACCGGCGCCGGGTCGGAGTAGTCGTCGGCCGGCACGTAGACCGCCTGCATCGAGGTGATCGAGCCGTTGCGGGTGGAGGTGATGCGCTCCTGCAGCTCGCCCATCTCGGTCGCCAGGGTCGGCTGGTAGCCCACCGCCGAGGGCATGCGCCCGAGCAGCGCCGAGACTTCCGAGCCGGACATGGTGAAGCGGAAGATGTTGTCGATGAACAGCAGCACGTCGCGGCCCTGGTCGCGGAAGTACTCGGCCATCGTCAGGCCGGTCAGCGCCACGCGCAGGCGCACGCCGGGCGGCTCGTTCATCTGGCCGAAGACCATGACGGTGTCCTTCATCACGCCCGATTCGAGCATCTCGCGGTACAGCTGCGTGCCCTCGCGGGTGCGCTCGCCCACGCCGGCGAAGACCGAGTTGCCCTTGTGCACGGTGGCGATCGAGCGGATCAGCTCCTGGATGATGACCGTCTTGCCCACGCCCGCGCCGCCGAAGATGCCGGTCTTGCCGCCCTTGGTGAAGGGCGCGATCAGGTCGATCACCTTCAGCCCGGTCTCGAAGACCTCGACGCCGCGTGGACTGCTCGGCGAACGGCGGCGCGGGGCGGTGGATGGGGTAGTGCTCTGCGGCATCGACCGGGCCCTTGCCGTCCACCGGGTCGCCCGAGGACGTTGAAGATGCGGCCCAGCGTCGCCGGCCCCACCGGCACCGGATCGGCGCGCCCGGTGGCCGCGGCCGGCAGCGCCGCGCTGCAGGCCGTCGGTGGTGTCCATCGCCACGCAGCGCACCAAGTTGTCGCCCAGGTGTTTTTGGACTTCCAGGATCAGCGCCGGCCGCGTCCTCGCGCGGCACTTCGATCGCCTCGTACAGATCTCGGGAAGCTCGGCCAGCGGGGAACTCGACATCCACCACGCCGCCCAGAATTTGAACCACACGGCCGGTTGCCTTCGCCATTCTCGCCTCCTGCTCGGAGAAATTTGCACTCTCGCCTGTGGCGAGCGCCTCCGCGCCGCCGGCGATGTCGAGCAGGTCGCTGGTGATCGTCTGCTGGCGGGCCTTGTTGTACTCCAGCTGCAGTGCCCGACCAGCTCGTTGGCGTTGTCGGTGGCGTTGCGCATCGCCACCATGCGGGCGGCATGCTCGCTGGCCAGCGACTTCGAGGATCGCCTGGTAGACCTGCAGGGCGGTAAAGCGCGGGATGATCTCGTCCAGGATCTCGCGCTCGGCCGGTTCGTAGATGTAGGCCGCAGTCAGGCGCTGGTGGGCATAGTCCTGCACCCGCCCGCTTGCCTCGCCCACCTCGAGCGGGAGCAGCTGCTTGACCACGGTCTCCTGGCGCACCATGTTGACGAAATCGGTGTAGACCAGGTGGACTTCGTCCGCCTCGCCCTTCAGGAACTCGTCCACCGCCAGCCGCCCGATGGCCGATACGTCGGCGAAGGAGGGCGCGGCCGGCAGGCCGCTGAACTCGGCGATGACCTGCTTGCGGCGGCGCAGGAGCATGTCGCGTCCCTTGCGGCCGACGGCGATGTAGCGCACCGGCACCTGGGAATCGATCGAAGCGCTGAGCCGTGAAACGGACGACGTTGGTGTTGTACGGCACCCGCCAGGCCGCGGTCGCCGCTGACGACCACCACCAGCACGTTGCGGACCTCGGGCCGGCGGGTCGAGCAGCGGGTGCAGGATCTGCCGCGCCCGGCTGGTCGGCAATGTGCGTCAGCACCTGCCAGGCCTTGGTGGCATAGGCGCGCGTCGCCGAGCACGGCCGCGATGCGCTTTGCGCACCTTGCTGGCGCTGACCGCCTCCAGGGCGCGGGTGACCTGGGAGATGTTGCGTACGCTCCGGATGCGGAGCCGCATTTCGCGTGCGGAAGCCATGTGCTAATCCAATAACCTTACTGCCAGGTGGTCTGGAAAACCGAAAGCGCCTCGCGCAGCTTCTTCTCGGTCTCTTCGGTGATGCGCTTTTGGGCGGCAATGTCCGTGCCGATCTCGGCGTAGGAAGCGGACAGGCTGCGCAGCAGGTCCGCTTCCCAGCGCTTCATCTGCTCAACCGGCACCTTGTCGGCGTAACCGTTGGTGCCGGCGAAGATCAGCATGACCATGTTTTCCAGCGACATCGGCTCGTACTGCGGCTGCTTGAGGATTTCCTGCATGCGCTGGCCGCGGGTCAATTGCGCCTGGGTGGACTTGTCCAGGTCGGAGCCGAACAGGGCGAAGGCCGCCAGCTCACGGTAAGCGGCCATGTCCAGGCGCAGCTTGCCGGCCACCTGGCTTCATGGCGCTTGGTCTGGGCGAGCCGCCCACGCGCGAGACCGAGATGCCCACGTTCACCGCCGGGCGGATGCCGGCGTTGAACAGGTTGTTGACCAGGTAGATCTGGCCGTCGGTGATGGAGATGACGTTGGTGGGGATGTAGGCGGAGACGTCGCCCAGCAGCGTCTCGATGATCGGCAGGGCGGTCAGCGAGCCGCCCGAGCCTGCGACCTTGACGACCTTGGCGTCGTCAGGGTTCTTCAAGGCCAGGCGGGCCTGCTCGGCTTCGTGCGCGGCAGCGCGGCCCGCCGTAGACCTTGCCGTCGATGGCAGTCCTTCTCGGTGGCCAGGTTCGCCTTTGAAGTCCTTCCTGGACGATCACATACTTGTTGGCCAGGCGCGCAGCCCGTTCGAGCAGGCGGGAGTGCAGGTAGAAGATGTCGCCGGGATAGGCTTCCCGGCCCGGCGGGCGGCGCAGGAGCAGGGAGACCTGGCGGTAGGCCCAGGCGTGCTTGGAAAGGTCGTCGTAGATGACCAGGGCATCGCGGCCGCTCTCCATGAATTCCTCGCCGATGGCGCAGCCGGCGTACGGGGCGATGTATTGCAAGCGCGGCGGCATCGTCGGCGGCAGCCATCACCACGATGGTGTGCTCCATCGCGCCGTAGCGCTCCAGCAGTGGCCACGGTGCGGGCGACGGCGGCCTTCTTCTGCCCGATGGCGACGTAGATGCAGACCAGGTCCTTGCCCTTCTGGTTGATGATCGTATCGATGGCGATGGCCGTCTTGCCGGTCTGGCGGTCGCCGATGATCAGCTCGCGCTGGCCGCGGCCGATGGGGATCATGGCGTCGATCGGCTTGATGCCGGTCTGGACGGGCGTATCCACGTCC
Organism: uncultured Chloroflexia bacterium; assembly: GCA_963739255.1. GTDB lineage: Bacteria > Chloroflexota > Anaerolineae > Anaerolineales > Villigracilaceae > UBA877. Next base: position 2,115 of record CAVTZT010000007.1, on the reverse strand, counting down.
TGGCGCTCGACCACGCCGGGGGCGATGCGCTCGATCGGCCGGTAGCCGGAGGCGGCGATCGGCGCCGCTTGCCCGTCGACCGGCTCACCCAGGGCGTTGACCACCCGCCCGATCAGCGCCTGCCCGACCGGGACCGAGGCGATGCGCCCGGTGGCGCGCACCGTCATGCCCTCGATGACCTGCGAGTAATCGCCCATGATGATGACCCCCACGCTCTCTTTTTCGAGGTTGAAGGCGATGCCGATGACACCGCTCTGGAACTGGACCAACTCCTGGGCCCGAACGTCCGCCAGGCCGCTGACACGCGCAATGCCGTCGCCGGATTCCACCACGGTGCCGACATCGCTGATCCCGACCGTCGGCTGATAGGTTTCGATTTGTTTTTGAAGGTCGTCCGTTATTTGCTTGACGAGGTCCGCCATTCCGTCTCCGCTTGATGGGGGTCGCAATCCCGGCCAGGGGAAGGCCGGCACGAGCTTACGCCGCTAGTTCCACTCAAGGCATTTACGCACGACTGCCCGGATCGGGGTTTCGTATCCGGGCACGCCGTGGGCTTCGGTCAAATCTCTCGACAATAATTCGATTGAATCCATCTTTAAAGAGATGTGCCTCTTTGTTTTTCTACCCATTCTCTCGTCTGGGCTGCCAAATGGCGCCGTAATCATACCTGAAAGAATTTGTCTTGTCCAGTTCAATTCATCCGGGATTTGTCGCGTCTCATCCCCGCGGCTGCCGCCAGCATCCTCCTTACAAAATTGCCCAAACCAACCTCTTGCATTTTACGTATAATGATATATACTTCGTCCGAAAAAATTTTATACCTTGAGGTGAAAAAATGATTGCCCCTTTACAAGAGAAGGATAACGAAAAACCTCCCAGTTCGCTCCCGCGCCCGGCACGTCCGTGGCGGGTGGCTGTGCTCGCCAACATCAAAGAGCATGACAAACCCCTCCCGCCAGACGTTCCTCCAGACGCCGGCGCGGACTACGATTATATCGAGACCATCATCCATATCAGGGCGGCAATTGAGAGCGACGGCCACTGGACGATGTTCATCCCGGCCGACACGAACCTTCCGTACGCCCTTAAAGCAGCCAAACCGGATATCTGTTTCAACGTCGCCGAAGGCCTTGGGGGTGATGCGCGTGAAGCCCAGACGCCAGCCCTGCTGGAAATGCTCAAGATTCCCTACACCGGCTCGCGCATCCTGGCCAATGCCATCGCCCTGGACAAGACGTTGACCAAGCGCATCTGGCGTGACCGGCGGCTGCCCGTCGCCCCCTTCCAGGAATTCTACACCGGGGACGAACCGCTGCGCCCCGACCTGCGCTTCCCGCTGTTCGTCAAGCCGGCGCGGGAAGGTACCGGCATGGGCGTGGACGCCAAGGCAATCGTCAACAACGAGCAGGAGCTGCGCGAGCGGATCAAGTACGTCATCTGCATGTACAAGCAGCCCGCCCTGGTGGAAACCTATCTCAGCGGCCGCGAGTTCACCGTGGCCAACATGGGCCGCCCGGACGCGGCGCTCTTCTCGCCTCATCCGGAATGGTACGACCTGGACGGGTTCCACCGCTTCCCCATCCTGGAGCTGGACAGCAGCCGCTCGATCACACCCGGCGTTTACGGGATCGAGGCCAAGGCCCAGTCGGTCGGCTCGGAAGGCGCGCCCGGCTACCTCTGCCCGGCCGAGATCGAGCCGGAGCTGGCCAAGAAACTGCAGCACTATGCCTGGAGGGCGCACAACATCCTGGGCGCGCTGGACGTCTCGCGCGTCGACATCCGTCTCGACGGGGAAGGCCAGCCGAGCCTGCTGGAGATCAATCCCCTGCCCGGCCTGACCCCGGATTACAGCGACCTGTGCCTGATCGCCAAGGCCGATGGGATTTCCTACAAGGACCTGATCCTGGAGATCCTCTACCTGGGCGCTTCCCGCTGGGGCATGGTCGAGCCGCACGATGTCCACCTGATGCAGAGGAAGCGCGCCGTGCCGGTCAATGGGAAGACGGCCGAAAAGTCGGTCGAAAAGACGCCGAAAAGACCGCCGAAAAGACCGCCGAAAAGACGACTGAAAAGGCAGCCGAGAAAACCACCGAAAAGAAGATCATCGAACTGGCG